>NZ_CP150174.1:4060000-4654919 GCF_037964765.1 Paenibacillus sp. FSL K6-2441 | reverse complement strand
AGACTGTCACTCCTTTTAAATCTTCCAATTGTGGCTTAAGCCATGCAGAAAGAAGTCGAAATAAACATAAATAAAGGGGAATTTTATCCCCAATGTTCAGTAAAGTAGCATCATTATAAAATAAATAATTTTCGAATTGTTCACAATGTTATCCACAACCTGTTAATAAATCAGCGGATAAACAGAGATATTCACAACGAAAACAATATAATCATAGCAAAAGAAGGCTTGTTTTTCAATGAGCTCTCGGCTTTTATCCACAAATTCAATAACTTGTGCATAATTCTCATTCACACCACTACATATTGTTTATAAATTGTTTAAAATTCGACAGACAGCTGCAAAATCTCATAAAAAATATTCACAACTTATTCTGATCTCTCATCAATCTTCGAGTTTCGGCTGTGAATAATTCAACCGTCCGGGATAGAGAGCAAGCTTTGCTTATTATATAGAAAATAAAAATCCGACCGCCCCATAGGGACGGTCGGATTCGTTTTATATGGATGTAAGAGCGTCTTACTGCTCAGATTGTTGTTGTTGCTGGAACTTGGCAATCGCCTCGTAATCTTCCTCCAGCTTCCGCGAGATGCGGATGTAGATCGGCAGCAGCTGCTTATAAATCGCCGCATGCTCCGGAATGGGCGAGTGTTCGTGGGTGCCGCCAACCATTTCCTTGACGACTTCGAAGGAATCAATCTCTCCCAAAGCATACAGACCAAGTACCACGGCCCCTAAGCAGGAGCTCTCAAAGCTCTCCGGAATGACGACTTGTTGGTCGAAGATATCAGCCATCATTTGCCGCCATAATGGGGAGCGGGCGAAGCCGCCCGTGGCCTGAATTTTCTGCGGGCGCCCGATCTGTTCCTCCATCGCCAGGAGCACCGTGTACAGGTTGTAAATGACACCTTCCAGCACGGCACGAATCATGTGCTCCTTCTGATGATGCAGCGTCAGCCCGAAGAAGGAGCCGCGCGCGTGGGGATTCCAGAGGGGCGCTCGTTCACCGGCCAGGTAGGGGTGGAAGAGCAGGCCGTCCGCGCCGGGAGCGACGCGCTCGCCAATTTTGGTCAGCACGTCGTACGGGCTGATCCCCAGCCGTTTCGCCGTTTCGACCTCGGAAGCGGCGAATTCGTCCCGCACCCAGCGGAAGATGACACCGCCGTTGTTGACCGGCCCCCCGATCACCCAGTGCTTATCCGTCAGCGCGTAGCAGAAGATCCGGCCTTTGGGATCGGTTCTCGGCCGGTCGACCACGGTGCGGATTGCACCGCTGGTGCCGATCGTGACGGCGACAACGCCGGGGTCGATGGCATCGACCCCGAGATTGGACAAGACGCCGTCACTGGCGCCAATGACGAAGCGGGTGGAGGGAGCGAGTCCCATGGCACTGGCGTAGTCTGGCGTCAGGCCTTGCAGGACGTGCGTCGTCGGCACGAGCTTGGACAGATGCTCCGGCGTAATGCCGGCGATCCGCAGCGCTTCTTCATCCCAATCTAAGCGTTCGAGGTTCAGAAGTCCGGTGGCCGACGCAATCGAATAATCGACGACGTACTCCCCAAACAGCTTAAGGAAGACATATTCCTTAATCGAGACGAATTTGCGAGCTTGTGCAAAAATGTCAGCCTTCTCATGGCGCAGCCAGAGCAGCTTGGTCAGCGGAGACATCGGATGAACTGGCGTGCCGGTGCGCAGGTAAATCTCGTGTCCGCCCAGCTCCTTCTTCAGCTTCTCCGACCAATCCGCACTGCGGTTGTCCGCCCAGGTGAGACAGCGCATCAGCGGTTTGCCCTCGCCATCCAGCGGGATGACGCTGTGCATTGCGGAGCTGAAGGAGACGAAGCCGATTTGATCCGGAGCGATGCCGCCTGTTTTCATCACTTTTCCCACCGCGGCGATCACTGCAGCAAAAATCTCTTCCGGATCCTGCTCCGCCACGGCAGCGGAAGGGGTATACAGCGGATACTCCTCATTGGCCGTAGCGATTACTTGGCCGTTGCGTTCATACAATACCGCCTTCGTGCTGGTTGTTCCGATATCGAGGCCGATCATATGTGTTACGGTACCCATAACCTACCTTCTCTCTACTTCAAAATTTCGTATTTCCATTGTAATGAGGTTTACCTTAGAAAATAAAGCTCAACACGAGGATCAACAACAATCCCACGACGGACAGAAGCGTTTCCATCACGGTCCACGACTTTAAGGTTTGCGGCACCGACATATTAAAGAATTCCTTCACCATCCAGAAGCCGGCATCGTTAACGTGGGAAAGCACAATCGACCCGGCGCCGGTGGCAAGCACGGCCAATTCGACGTTGGCCCCAGGGGTCATGGCCAATACAGGAGCTACGATGCCGGCTGCCGTCGTCATCGCGACCGTTGCCGAACCGGTAGCTACACGGATCAAGGCCGCCACGAACCAAGAGAAGAGAATCAGGTTCACGTTCGCGCCGGTGGCGATTTCCGCGATGGCTTCGCCGACGCCGCTGTTGATCAGCACTTGCTTAAACGCACCGCCGGCACCGATAATCAACACGATCCCGGCGATCGGCGCCAGGCATTCGCTTGTGAATTTGGAGATATCCTGCTTGCTGAATCCGCGGCTGTAGCCCAGCGAGAAGAAGGAGAACACGACGGCGATCAGCAGCGCCATAATCTCGTGTCCGATAAACTCACAGAACAGCGTGATCGGACGAGTGGCTTCAGGATCGAGGATATCGGCAATGGAACCAATCAGCATGAGAATGACCGGCAGCAAAATCGTAAACAGCGTGATACCGAATCCCGGCAGTTTGCGATTCCCTTTGACGGCAAATTGCTCCGCCAGCTCGGCCGGAGGTTCCAGCACAATCCGCTTACCGATATATTTACCGAACAGAGGACCGGCTACGACCGCTACCGGCAAGCCGATCAGGATCGAATACAACAGAGTCTTGCCCAGATTTGCTCCATACGCGTCAATAGCGATCATCGGCGCCGGGTGCGGCGGGACGAGTCCGTGTACAGTGGACAAACCAGCTAAAATCGGGATACCGATTTGGAGCAGGGACATTTTTGTTTTCTTGGCAACTGTAAAAACAATCGGAATAAGCAGAATGACGCCAACTTCAAAAAATACCGGGATACCGACGATAAAACCAACGAGCATCATCGCCCAATGCACCCGCTTCTCGCCAAACCGATTCACCAGCGTTGTGGCAATGCGCTCCGCGCCGCCGGATTCGGCCATCATTTTCCCCAGCATCGTACCGAGACCAATGACGATCGCGATCGTGCCCAGCGTTCCGCCGAGACCGCTTGTGATGGAGCTGACGACGTCCAGCGGTTTCATTCCAGCCAGAAGTCCAAGCAGCAGCGCGGAGATCAGCAGCGTGACGAAGGGGTTCCATTTATATTTGGAGATCAACACGATTAAAAATACGATGGTGAGCAGCGTCCAAAAAAGAAGCGTTGCATTATGGCTCATACCAAACAGGGTATCCAAAGTGATTCCTCCTCTTTAGGGTCATCTTGATGTGTTCAGTTCAGCGCTTTCATAAATGATCATGCTGGAAATTGTTCTTATTATGATCAAAACCAACAGAATTTGATTATTGTATACTTGTCGACAATAAATCCGGTGCAAAGGGCCGATAGGCCGCTTCTGTTAGTTATTGAGGAAGGCTCGTATGCAGCGTGCGGTGGGAGTCGGCGAAGTACTCTTCCACGTTCCGCGCGATAATCCCGGGGTCACGCGATTCCAAGCCTTGCAGCAGCTTGCGATGCTTGCCGATAACATAGTTAATTTTGTCATCGCTTTGCGACAACACCTCTCGCGTCGTAATCAGCATCACCGTCATAACAATATGGCGGATGCTGGTCCATAGATGCATGATGCGCGTATGGTTAGCTCCAGCGATAATTGTCTCGTGAAAACAGAGATCCTGGTAGGCAAATTCCGCGATATCCCGGTGTTTGCCGGCCAGTTCCATTTTATCGATGATTTGTGCGAGCGGGGCGAGCAGCGCTTCCGGATTCTCCGCCACCCGCTGCGAGGCGAAGCTTTCGATCAAATAACGAACATCGTACAATTCGTCGACGTCCTTCAGGCAAAGGCCATTCACCACCACCCCCATGCGTTGAAGGCTGATCAGCCCTTCACTAGAGAGCGTTTTCAGCGCTTCGCGAACCGGGGAACGGCTCGTGCCGAAATCCGCGGCAATGCGGTTCTCTGACAGAACGGTGCCCGGTTTGATCGTACCGTTAATGATCTGCAGGCGAAGCTCCGCTGCGATCGATTCGCCAAGCGAGCTGCCTTTTAACCAAGAAGAAGGGTATTGCATGCGATATTTCTCCTATCCAAGGGATATGATCCCGCTTAATGATCGTGAAGTTTTAAATACTTCGATCATAGCATGAAAATCGTAAAGATGGGGGAAACTCGCGCTAGGTTTCGGCAATTTTTCAGCAGTTATTTCGCTGATTCAACCGCGTGGCCGCCAAATTCGTTGCGCAGCGCTGCAACAACCTTGCCATGGAAAGTGTCCTCCTGGAGTGAACGGTATCGCATAAATAGCGACATGGCGATCACCGGCGCGTTCGCTTGCAAATCCAGCGCGGTCTCTACCGTCCATTTGCCTTCACCGGAGGAGTGCATCACGCCGCGAATGCCTTCCAGCTTCGGATCCTTGGCAAAAGCGTTCTGCGTCAGCTCCATCAACCAGCTGCGGATGACCGAACCGTTCGACCATACCCGGGCGACCTGCTCGAAATCGTAGTTGTACTGGCTTTTGTCAAGCAACTCGAAACCTTCGGCGATTGCTTGCATCATGCCGTACTCGATCCCGTTATGGACCATTTTGAGGAAATGGCCGCTGCCGGACGGACCCGTATACAGATAACCGCCAGATACGGCGATATCCTGGAAGATGGGCTCAACCAGACGGAAGGCTTCTTCCTCGCCGCCAATCATAAAGCAGCCGCCTTGCTGCGCACCTTCCACACCGCCGGAAGTTCCGACATCCAGGAAGCGAATCCCATGCTCCGCCAGTTGCTGAGCGAGTTCCAGCGAATTTTTGTAATGGGAATTTCCTCCGTCGATAAGGACGTCGCCCGCTTCCAGCAACGGGGTTAGCTGATCGACAACCGATCGCAGCGGGGGACCGGCCGGAACCATGACCCAAACGACCCGCGGTGCTTCCAATGATTTGACGAGCTCCTTCAGGCTGGCGGCGGGAACCGCGCCTTTCTCCGCTGCGTTTGTTACGGATTGGGAATTCATATCGTAGGCGACCACGTCATGTCCATGCTCCAGCAGATTCAGAACGAGATGGAAGCCCATTTTTCCAAGCCCAACCATGCCTAATTTCATCTATAAAACACCTCGCTATCATTATTGTATACTTGTATACAACTTACAATTTGACTATACTCCGATTCGATTCGGCTGTAAACTACAAAAATGAAAGCGCTTTGGTGAAAAGATGTCCGATCAAGTTGAAACTACTTTTCCACATGTGCATAACTTCTATACGAAGTGATTCTCGGGCAAGCCTGTGGAAAACTGGGGACGTTGAGGTCCCAAAACGGAAGCTGTGGATTGTGTATAACGGAAAAGGAGAATGGAGGAAGGGGGAAGTTCGGTTGACTTTTCCCAGGCGGTATGGTTAAATGTATGAAGGCATTTTCTGTGGATATGAAAATGGGTAACATAAAGATAATGATGATATTCCTGTAAGGGGGTGCGATAGATGAAACCAACTTTCAAACCGAATGTGAGCAAACGTAAAAAGGTTCACGGTTTCCGTAAAAGAATGAGCACGAAAAACGGCCGCAAGGTTCTCGCTGCTCGTCGTCTCAAAGGCAGAAAAGTACTGAGTGCGTAAAGCGTGCGTAAGGACCACCGCGGTGGTCTTTTTTTTATATTTCGATCTTTGTGCGATCGTTGCGGCGATGTTTGGTCTATACTATTTGTTAGAAAATCAGGTGATCGTAGAGCCGCAGCTGATTTTTTAACCACCTCTTAGTAGAAGTTTGAATCAAGGAGATAGCTCGTGCATAAACAACTTCGTTTGAGAAACCGCGCCGATTTTAACCGGATCTACCGGTTTGGCAAATCCTTTGCGAATCGCCAACTGGTGGTGTACTGGTCGAATAAACCGGAGATTGAACGTTTTCGGCTGGGGGTTTCGGCCAGTAAAAAAATCGGAAATGCCGTCGTTCGCAACCGGATGCGGCGGATGTTGAAGGAGATCGTCCGGCTGCATGAAGCGGAGATTCGCGACCATGTCGACCTGATCTTGATCGTGCGGAACGGGGCCGTCGGAATGGAATATAAGGACCTCGAAAAAAGCGTGCTCCATGTGCTGCGGAAAGCTTCGCTGCTGCGGGATTCCGGGCGTTAGGCAGGCTTGTTTCTTTGTCTCTTCAAATATGTTATGATTTACGGTGAATGGATAGGTTAAGAGAGGGGTTTTGAAGTGTCGCGATTGATGACTAACCGAAGAATATGGCTTCTTCTCCTTCTGGCGGCCGTGATGGTTGCGGTTCTCGCAGGCTGTGCGCCTCAGAATGCACATCAGGCAACCACGACGGCTGATATGAGGACAAACGGATCATGGTGGACCTCCAATGTGGTTTACTATTTCTCGCTCGCGTTGGATACGTTTGCAGAATGGTTTAACGGGGCTTATGGCATCGCGATTTTGATTATGGTGCTGATCGTGAGGACTTTGATTCTCCCGCTCACATTGAAGCAGGTAAAGAGCTCCAAGGCGATGCAGGCCATTCAGCCGCAGCTCCAGAAAATCCGGGAGCAATATAAGGATAATCCAGAGAAGCAGCAGCAGGAGACGATGAAGCTCTTTCAGGAACACAAGGTGAATCCGATGGCGGGTTGTTTCCCGCTGCTCATTCAAATGCCGGTGTTCATTGCGCTGTATAACTCGATTTATTACAACTCGGCGATCCGGGAGCATTCCTTCTTGTGGCTGCAGCTCGGGGAGCCTGACAAATTGTTCATCCTGCCAGCGATCGCTGCCATTACGACATTCATTCAAACGAAGATGATGTCGAGCATGAACCCGCAAGGGATGCAAGGCCCGATGGCGTTTATGATGTGGGTCTATCCGATTTTGATTTTTGTGATGGCGTACAATTTCGCCGCTGCGTTGCCGTTGTACTGGATCTTCAGTAACCTGTATACGATCGCGCAAAACTACTTTATCTACCGCAAGAAAGATCCAGCTTTGTCCGCAGCTGCCGCTACGGCAGGCGGAGGCAGCGGTTCTTCTTCCAGTTCAGGGAAGAAGCGGGGCGGCTCCAATCTAAAAGCCGGTCATCCCGGTAGAGGTGCCAAGGAGGCCAAAAAATCGAAATGAATAAAATTGTGACGTCGGGAAAAACCATTGAAGATGCTGTTAAACAAGGATTGGCCAAGCTCGGCACCACCGAGGATAAAGTCGCCGTGAACGTGTTAGAGCAGCCGTCAAAAGGATTCCTGGGGCTGATTGGGGTGAGGGAAGCGAAGGTTGAGCTGACTTTGCTTGAACCACCTACACCTGCACCTGAACCTGCATCAGTACCTTCCTCAAATAGGACCCCTTCGGTGCCTCACTCATCTGCTTCCGTGGTGGAGGAGAAGAGTGCGGGCGGCGAGAAGGATCCCTATGCGGAGGCGGCGTCATTCATTCGGGAGGTCGGGGAGAATATGGGCTTGGATGTCAAAGTCGAAGTCTCCCATAGCAAAGACCATACCGTGCTTAACATTTCGGGCCAGGATTTAGGTTTAATGATTGGGCGCAGAGGACAAACCCTCGACGCTCTGCAATATTTGGCGAATATCATCGCTAATCGTTATTCGGACAGCTTTATTCGTATCGTCCTCGATGCCGAGAACTTCCGGGAACGCCGGAAGAAAACGCTGGAGGACCTTGCCGTCAGATTGGCCGGACGGGTCGTTCGAACGCGTAAAGAGGTTACGCTCGAGCCGATGTCGCCGCAGGAGCGCAAAGTGATTCATTCCAAACTTCAGGATCACCCGGAGGTCAAAACTTATAGTAAAGGTGAAGAGCCCAACCGGAGGGTCGTTATTACTCTGAAGCACAGCAAATGAATGAGACGCAATGACGTTTGCTCGGCGTAAGCTGGGGGACGTCATTTTTTTATATTGGATTCGCCCCTCCCCAGGGGAGCCTCCCTTACCGGACTCAACCCTCCCCACCCCTCCCTTACCGTAAGGGAGGGCGCCCGAGGGCTTGCCGCCCTCTCCCGCAAAGGAGAAGAACGTTGGAGGTAATGAGTCGCTCCTGCTCGCTGTCCCCTTCGGGGATGCGTTCTACGTTGGTGCAAGGAACGCTTTTCCCCCCTTCAGGTACGTCTTACTTGGGGAGCACCCGGGCTACCTGGAAAACCGTGCTGCTCATGACTACTGCTTTCGGCTCACCCGTGTGGCAGAGGCTGTGTGAGTCGCTTCTCGCCCCTTCGGGGCCCGCCTCTACTTTTAGATCTCCTCCAGTTTGAGGGCGAATGCTACGAAGGGGAGCGTGAAGAGACGCAGGCGGTTTAGGAGAGACTACGAGCAAGGAGGCGCTGTCTCCTGCGGAGATGTGCTCACGTTAGAGCAGAAATATGTGGGCGGGATGCTGGATGGTGAGTGAATTGGGAGCGGAATGGGGCGTATGAAGAAACGTAGTGGTCGCCTTTGCTATTGGATTGTAGCCTTGTAGGGTGTTCTCTATTCAGAACAATCCAATGGCAACCTCGATCGTAGGATCATACGACCAGCGGAGCTATGAAATTCACGAATAGTTTTGATATTTATCATGCGAGGTGAAACCAATGCTTAGTGATACAATTGCTGCGATATCGACGGCGGTGGGCGAAAGCGGCATCGCCGTGATCCGCGTCAGCGGGCCGGAGGCGATCTCCGAAGTGGGGCGGTTGTTCCGCTCCAAGACGGCGCTGCCGGAGGCGGAAAGCCATACGGTACACTATGGCTTTATCGTGGACCCGGCGACGGGCGAGAAGCTGGAAGAGGTGCTCGTCAGCGTCTTTCGCGCGCCGCGCTCCTTCACCACGGAAGACGTGGTGGAGATTAGTACGCACGGCGGGATCATCTCCGTCAAACGCGTGATGGACCTGCTGCTCCAGCAGCGCGGCATTCGCCTCGCCGAGCCGGGCGAGTTCACGAAACGCGCGTTCCTGAACGGGCGGATCGACCTGTCGCAGGCGGAGGCGGTCATTGACCTGATCCGCTCCAAGTCGGATCGGGCGTTCTCCGTGGCGCTAAAGCAGGTCGAAGGCCAGCTGTCGCGCCAAATCAGCAAGCTGCGTCACACGTTAATTGAGACGCTGGCGCATATTGAGGTGAATATCGATTATCCGGAGCATGATGTGGAATCGATGACGATGGCATTTATCAAGGAGAAGTGCGCGGAGGTGTCGGAAGGCATCGACGCGCTGCTGAAGACGGCGAATCAGGGCAAGATTCTACGCGAGGGGATTACGACGGCGATCGTTGGCCGCCCGAATGTCGGCAAATCCTCGCTGATGAACGCCCTGGCTCGCGAAAATAAAGCGATCGTCACCGACATCCCGGGCACAACCCGGGACGTGATCGAAGAATATGTGACGATCAATAATATCCCGCTGAAGCTGCTCGACACGGCGGGGATCCGCGAGACGATGGACGTCGTCGAGCAGATCGGCGTGGAGCGCTCCAAAGCGGCAGTGAGCGAAGCGGACCTGATTCTGCTCGTCCTCAACAGTGCCGAAGCGCTGCATGAGGACGAGATCGCCTTAATGGAGCAACTGAAGGGGCGGTCCACGATCGTGCTTTTAAATAAGATTGATTTACCGCAGCAGTTGGATCGGGAGGTGGTCCGGCGTTATTTTCCCGAGGAATCGATCGTCGAATTGTCGGTCAAAACGGAGGAAGGGCTGGATCATCTGGAGGACGCCATTGCCCGGATGTTCTTTGGCGGGGAGCTGGAGTCCAACGATCTGACGTATGTCAGCAACGTGCGGCATATCGCTTTGCTGAAGAAGGCCAAGCAGTCGCTGGCGGACGCTTATGAAGCGGCGGACAGCGGCATCCCGATCGATATTTTGCAGATCGATGTTCGGCTGGCTTGGGAGCAATTAGGTGAAGTGATTGGGGATTCGGCGCCGGATGCGTTGATTGATCAGATTTTTTCGCAATTTTGTTTGGGGAAATAAGGAGGCTTTCGTATCAGCAGCGCCTGTTCATGGTATGATGATACGGATAGCGTTTGAATGGTGTAAGGTAAAGGAGGTTGACGATAGATGGGTTACGCTGCCGGAAATTATGAGGTGATCGTGGTTGGCGCAGGGCACGCGGGCTGTGAGGCGGCATTGGCTGCAGCGCGGATGGGCTGTCGTACGCTGATGGTCACGATTAATTTGGATATGGTTGCTTTCATGCCGTGCAATCCTTCGATTGGAGGTCCGGCAAAAGGCCATGTCGTCCGTGAGATTGATGCACTGGGCGGCGAAATGGGCCGTAACATCGACAAGACGTTCATCCAAATGCGGATGTTGAATACCGGGAAAGGTCCGGCCGTTCATGCGCTGCGCGCGCAGGCGGATAAATTCTTGTACCAGCACGCGATGAAGGAAACGCTGGAGAAGGAGCCGAATCTGACGATGCTCCAAGGGATGGTGGAGGAGCTGATCGTAGAGGACGGCCAGTGCGTGGGCGTCATTACGAAGACCGGGGCAGAATATCGGGCGAAAGCGGTGGTGCTGACAACCGGTACGTATTTGCGCGGGAAAATCATCATGGGCGAGCTGATGTATGAAAGTGGTCCAAACAATCAGCAGCCATCGGTGCGTTTGGCGCAAAACTTGAAGGAGCTGGGCTTCGAGCTCGTTCGCTTCAAGACGGGGACGCCGCCGCGGGTCCATAAGGATTCGATTGATTTCTCGCAAACGGAGATTCAGCCGGGGGATGAGAAGCCGAAGTTTTTTTCCTATGAGACAAAGAGTTCGGACAATGAGCAGTTGCCTTGCTGGCTGACGTATACCTCCGAGGAAACCCACAAGATTATTACGGATAACCTGCATCGTGCACCGATGTTCTCGGGTGTCATCGAAGGTACGGGTCCGCGGTACTGTCCTTCCATCGAGGACAAAATCGTACGGTTCAGCGATAAGCCGAAGCATCAGATTTTCTTGGAACCGGAAGGCAAAAATACGTCCGAATATTACGTGCAAGGCTTCTCCACCAGCATGCCGGAAGAGGTACAGTTGCAGATGCTGCGTTCGGTTCCTGGCTTGCAAAATGTGCAAATGATGCGGACCGGCTATGCAATTGAATACGATGCGGTCGTGCCAACCCAGCTGTGGCCTTCGCTGGAGACGAAGCGATTGCCGGGTCTGTTCACGGCGGGGCAAATCAACGGGACTTCCGGTTATGAGGAAGCGGCGGGACAAGGCATCATGGCCGGGATTAATGCAGCGCGTAAGGTGCAAGGCAAAGAGCCGATTGTGCTTGACCGCTCGCAAGGCTACATTGGTGTCTTGATCGACGACCTGGTAACCAAGGGAACTAACGAGCCGTACCGTTTGCTGACTTCACGGGCGGAATACCGGTTGCTCCTCCGTCACGATAACGCAGATTTGCGCTTGACCCCGCTTGGGTATGAAATTGGATTGATTTCGGAAGAGCGGTATGCCCGGTTTTTGGATAAAAAGCAGAAGGTTGAGCAGGAGATTGAGCGGTTGAAGACGACGAAGATTCGACCAACTGAAATCAATCCATTGCTGGAGTCGATTGGTTCCGCTCCGATTCAGGACGGAAGCAATTTGCTGACGATTTTGCGGCGTCCGGAAGTGACGTATGCGCATATCGCTTCGATTTCTCCATCTGAGGTTGAGCTCGATGAAGAAATGCAAGAGCAAGTTGAAATCCAAATCAAGTACGCCGGTTATATTGAGAAGCAATTGATCCACGTTGAAAGATTACAAAAAATGGAAAAGAAAAAGATCCCTGAAAATATCAACTATGACGATATTCAAGGCCTGGCCATCGAGGCGCGGCAAAAGCTGTCCAAAATCCGTCCGATCTCCATCGGGCAAGCCTCGCGGATTTCGGGGGTTACGCCTGCGGATATTTCCATCTTGTTGGTGTATTTGGAGCACTATAACCGGGTCACGGCTGCGGGAGGGTAACCATTGGATTCGATACAAGCCCAGTTTTGCTCGCTGCTACAGGAACATGGCATTGAGGTGTCGGAGGAGCAGCTCAAGCAATTTGAACGTTATTATGAAGAATTGGTCTCTTGGAACGAAAAAATGAACCTCACCGGGATCACCGAACGGGAGCAGGTCTATATCAAGCATTTTTATGATTCGATTAGCCTGGCTTTTCATGTCCCGATGGGGGAGATCGAGTCCATGGCGGATATTGGATCCGGAGCAGGTTTCCCCGGCATTCCCCTGAAAATTTGTTTTCCGCATTTACAGCTCACGATCGTGGATTCGTTAAACAAACGGATTCAGTTCTTGCAGCATGTGGTGAATGAATTAGGGTTGAACCAGGTGCGTCTGCTTCATGGACGTGCAGAGGATTTGGGACGCCAGGAAGATCTTCGTGACGCTTTCGATTTGGTTACAGCCCGGGCTGTTGCCCGAATGGCGATACTTAACGAGTTTTGTTTACCGTTTGTGAAGCCAGGTGGATTATTTGTAGCCATGAAGGGGAGTAATCCGGAGGATGAAGTGAAGGAAGCGGCCCGTAGTTTATCCGAGCTGAAAGGGAAATGGGTCAGCACACCGGCATTTTCTCTCCCGTTGGAAAACTCCGAACGCCATTTGGTGCTGATTCAAAAAACAGCCCCTACGCCCCAAAAATATCCGCGAAAAGCGGGAATTCCAGCGAAAATGCCGTTGGTTTAAACAACCATAGTAATTTCCCCCTTAGCAAAATGTTCCACGTGAAACATCGCTAAGGGGGCTTTTTGTCCGTTTGCAGGCAAATCTTACTTCTTTTCTATAACTTCTCTAAATTAGAGAATAGGATTATAGAGGAAAAAGTGGTAGAATAGATATATCGGGTTGGTTGAGGGTTGGATGGACGTTCCGAGGCCACGGTTATCTTGGTGGACAAACCCTTAACGAACGTGCATTTCGTTTAGAGCAATGTCATCCCACGGGGATGATCCGTAAGGCTTGGCCTTATGTCACTTTGAAATTAGGTGGTAATCGACGGAATGAAAGAACAATTTTCTAAATTGTTTGGGCTAACCGAACGAAATAGCGGAGATGAAGTGAGACAAATTCCGGTGGGGGAAATTGTCGGCAGTCCTTATCAGCCGCGGACGATCTTTGACGACGAGAAAATCGATGAACTCTGCCAAACGATTCGTACTCATGGCGTGATTCAACCGATTGTCGTACGGTACCGGAATGAGAAGTATGAGATCATTGCCGGAGAGCGTCGCTGGCGTGCCGTCAAAAAGCTGGGCTTGGAGTCCATTCCTGCGATCTTGCGCGATTTCAATGATTCGCAAGCCGCTTCTATCGCTTTGATCGAAAACCTCCAACGGGAAGGGCTGACTTCGATTGAGGAGGCGATGGCTTACCAAAATTTGATTGATTTGCATCAGTTGACACAAGAGAGCTTGGCTCAACGTCTTGGGAAGAGCCAATCCACGATCGCCAATAAGATCAGGCTGCTTCAACTTCCGGATGAAGTAAAAAATGCGCTGATGGAACGGAAAATTACAGAGCGTCATGCGCGTGCTTTGCTGTCCTTGGACTCGGAAGAGCTGCGACTGAAGGTGTTGGGTGAAATTATCAGCAAAGAGCTGAATGTAAAACAAACGGAAGCCCGAATTGCCTTTTATAAGGAAGTAGCCAAAAACAAAAAGTCTCCTTCGAGACGAATCTCCTTTACCAAGGATGTTCGATTGGCTCTAAATACGATTCGCCAGTCGATTGATATGGTTACGGGTTCTGGTTTGCAAATTAAAACGGAAGAAAAGGATCATGAGGATCATTATGAAATTGTGATTCAGATCCCGAAACGTTCATAAACTTCTCTCGCTGACCCTAACCGCGAGGTTCTGGTCAGCTTCTTTTTCGGTCTTTCTTGATTGGTTGTGAACATGTGATTGCTGAACTTTCTATGCACATGTGGATAATTATTTTCCTAATGTACATGGGATGGATACATCGGTTCATAGCTACTCATCTATCGATATCGACCGGCAGGTGTATTCACCACGCATTGCTATAGGTCTTTTTGTAGCTGCAGCCTAGAATGCGTACATGAGTACTACAAAGAGATTCTTCTATTATATTGAGGTGAACTGGATTGTCTAAAATCATCGCCATAGCGAACCAAAAAGGGGGCGTCGGGAAGACGACGACTTCTGTCAATTTGGGAGCGGGACTAGCTGCCATCGGAAAGAAAGTGCTGCTGATCGATATTGACCCCCAAGGGAATACGACAAGTGGTGTTGGCATTAATAAAGCGGATGTTGCGAATTGCATTTATGATGTACTGATTAATGAGGTTCATCCAAAGGAAGCAATTGAACATACGGAGATTGAAAATTTGCATATCATCCCGGCTACAATTCAACTGGCTGGGGCTGAAATCGAATTGGTTCCAACCATTTCGCGTGAAGTGAGACTTAAGAAATCGTTACAGCCTATTCGGAACTTATACGATTATATTTTGATTGATTGCCCGCCTTCGCTTGGAATTCTAACCATCAACTCCTTGACCGCCGCTGATTCCGTACTCATTCCTATTCAGTGCGAATATTACGCTTTGGAAGGTCTTAGCCAGTTATTAAATACGGTGAGATTGGTTCAAAAGCATTTAAATACTTCGCTGCAAATCGAAGGGGTCTTATTAACGATGTTTGATGCTCGGACAAACCTGGGGATTCAAGTCATTGAAGAGGTTAAGAAGTACTTCCAGCAGAAGGTATATAAAACAGTGATTCCACGTAATGTGCGTTTAAGTGAAGCGCCGTCCCATGGTCAATCCATTATTACGTATGACCCTCGTTCGAAGGGTGCGGAAGTATATCTTGAGTTGGCAAAGGAAGTGGTATCTTATGAGTAAACGATTGGGCAAAGGATTGGATGCTCTGATCCCGGCACTGTCTATTCAGGATGATGATAAGGTTATAGAGATCCCACTTAACCAACTTCGTGCCAACCCGTATCAACCACGCAAGACCTTTGATGAGGAGGCTATACGGGAGTTGGCCGAATCGATTCGGCAACATGGGGTTATTCAACCGATTATTGTACGCAGCGTACTCAAAGGTTATGAAATTATCGCAGGGGAGCGCCGGTTCCGTGCATCGCAATACTGCGGTAATGCAACCATCCCGGCCGTTGTTCGGAGTTTTTCAGATCAACAGGTCATGGAAATTGCACTCATCGAGAACCTGCAGCGGGAAAATCTAAACGCGATGGAAGTAGCGGTTGCGTACCAAGGGTTGATGGATCAATTCCAGCTAACACAGGAAGAGCTTTCGTTGAAGGTAGGGAAGTCTCGTTCTCATATCGCGAATTTTTTGCGGTTGCTTTCCTTGCCGGATGAAGTGAAGGAATGTGTTTCACGTGGAACATTATCGATGGGACATGCCCGAGCTTTGGTTGGGTTGAAGGATCCAGATACGATTAAGCAGTTGGCCCAGCAATGTATCGATCATGAATGGAGCGTTCGTGATCTGGAAAATGCGGTGCAACAACTGGATCGCAAAAAGCAGGAAAAACCAAAACCGGCTGGGAAGAAACGCGACCCCTATATCGAAGAAGTAGAAGAGAGTCTGCGTGAACGATATAAGACGACAGTCAAAATTAAAGCAAATAAAGACAAGGGTAAAATCGAAATTAACTATTACAGCCAGCAGGATTTGCAACGGCTGCTTGATATGTTGACTTCGGGATAAATGAAATGACATATCTAACTTTTGGACAACTCCTAAAAGTGGGGGGCTTCAGAAGGAGGGTATGTCATTTCTTGGTCTGGCATCCGATTGAACTGGAACGGATCATAGAGCTGAAATCCAAATCAAACTTATACCTGATCCTAAGGAGGGGAACGTGTTGCACGAGAAGAAATCCGTTATCTATCTGGATCATGCGGCTACATCTTGGCCAAAACCTCCTAGGGTAGGAGAAGCGATGTTGGAAATACTAAACGGACCAGCTGCCAATGCAGGACGTGGAAATCATGGAATGGCGCTCCAAGCGGGGAGGGTGCTGTACAACACGCGCGTCAAGCTTGCCCAGCTATTTGGGGTCTCCAATCCCAATGATATTGTGTTGACCTCCAGCACAACTTCAGCTTTAAATTTAGCCATCAAGGGATGGCTAAAACCAGGGGATCATGTGGTGGCGACAACCGTTGAACATAATTCGGTAAGGCGTCCACTTGAGTTCTTGAAGCGGACCGCAGGTATCGAAGTGGATTATGCTGAGGTGGATCCACGCGGTCAATTAGATTTGCAGCAGGTGGAGAATCTTTTCCGTCCCCACACACGTTTACTTGTATGTTCCCACAGCTCGAACTTGTTGGGATGTATTTTGCCAGTTCAAGCTTTAAGCCAGATGGCTCATGCGCACGGAGCGATTCTAATGGTGGATGCTGCGCAAACGGCAGGGTGCTATCCGGTAAACGTTCAAGAGATGGGGATCGACTTGCTTGCTTTTCCAGGGCATAAAGGGCTACTTGGACCTCAAGGTACAGGAGGATTATATATTCACCCGGATATTGACCTGGAGCCGCTGATGCATGGAGGAACTGGCAGTCAATCCGAAGAAATCGAGCAGCCGTCTGTTCGTCCTGACCGGTATGAAGCGGGCACTGTGAATACTCCAGGGATTGCCGGGTTAGGTGCTGGGGTAGAAATGGTGCTTGAACGTGGCGTGGAACAGATTCATCGTCACGAGTGGGAGTTAACCCAGTTTTTAATGAAGGAACTGCAAAAGGTTCCTGGCGTTCGTCTGATCGGTCCGGAGATCGGTCAGCCTCGAACGGGTATCGTCTCGTTTACAATCGAAGGACGGGATGCCTCGGAAGTCGCGTTTGTGCTGGATCGGGAATATGGCATCGCGGTTCGTGCAGGGTATCACTGCACACCGTTAGGCCATCAAACTGCCGGCACGCTGGAGGGCGGAGCGGTTCGCGCCAGCGTAGGTTATCTGACGACCGAGGCAGATCTTCAAACATTAATTGATGCAATTCATAAAATGGTGAACTGATCTCAAGCACAGAGGAGTAGAAAGTCGCATGCGGGAATGGAATGATCTCATCTTTGAGCAACTAAGCTGGATCGTTGGAGGTTTGGTTCTCCTGATCCTTTGGATGTTGATCTGGAACCTGATTCAGGGAAGTAAGCTTCGCAAGATGAAGCAAAGATACGAACTGATGATGAAAGGTACTGGCGTACAAGATCTGGAGACCTTGCTGATCGATTTGAAGATGCAGCAGGACAAAATCGAAGACGTCCAGGAAGAACAGAAGCAACAGCTTGCACAAATCCAAAAATGGATGCCTATGCAAAAATCTAAAATTGGTATCAAACGCTACAATGCTTTCGGTGAAAAGGGAAACGACCTGAGCTTCTCCATTGCGATCGTTAATGATCAGCAAGATGGCGTGGTCCTCACTGGCCTGTATAACCGTGATGGTTCTTTTGTTTATGCTAAGGGCTTGGAGAAAGGGGAGTCACCGCATGCGCTTTCTCCGGAAGAACGGGAAGCTATAGCTCTCGCCGGGCTAAGGAAATAGACCCTTGAGTCCACTCTTTAATCGCGGTATACAAGCATTTTGATATAATCTCTGAAAGACGCATAACTAGACTGAGACGTGTGTTTTGCAATACGAAGTATTCCATGAAGCCGCCGACATTGACGATGCCCGTAAGATGGATATCGCCGACCGGCGGTAATTCTTTATTCACCCCTGCTCCAGGGCGGAGGGGGCCTTGCACCACTTGGATGGATCCAACGCTGGATGTCTGACCGAGGCAGGCGTCAATGCTGATAATATAAGGGTTAGCGAACCGAGCGTGGATTTCATCTAAGGTTTCTCTTAGATTCATGGCATGTACAGGCTCATCGAGTGTGCCGTAAAGGTGAAAATACGGGCATTGATACTTCGCCAACGCGCTGCCGACCAGGGGGCCTAAGCAATCTCCGGTGGAACGATCGGTTCCAATGCAAACGACAACAATGTCTTGTCCTGGGGTAACCTGTCCAAAATGCAGAAGCAACCGGTGAATGATGGCCGAATGAATGCCGGGTTCGGTATGAAGGATTTTTAAATAAGGAATTTCTTGTCCTGGAATGGTCGGTTGAATCTGTGACATGGAATCTTCCTTTCCGCTGAAGATCAAGTGCGCATGCTGCACTTTATAGATTTAGTAGATAGTATATGGAAGAAATGCGTATTATATACTCGTACAAAAGTCTTAATGGACAAAAGGAGAGGAATCTGAATGGAAGAGGACTGGCTGGTGATGGCGTTTGATTCAACACAGCAGGCGCTGCGTGCGGAGATGCTGCTGGAGTATGCTGAGGTAGATATCGATTTATTTCCTACCCCCAAAGAAATCACCGCAGGATGTGCGTTGTCGATTCGTTTTCCCCAAAACGATTTGGAGGTAGTTAAAGAGATCATCACTTCGGAATCGGTAGAGATACGGGGGATTTACTCCCACGACGGGATGGGCTATCATAGCATCAAGCTTTAGGGCTTGACGGCCATGGATGATACATTGATGAAATCTCAAAAAGGATTGATAGATATGTTACTGGCAAAAGAACCGGAAGTGATCCAGGATGCTGCCGAAACGGTGACGACCTGGAAAGATAAGATATGGAATTGGTTTACAGATATGGATATGTGGATGAACGTGCTTTATGCCGGGATCAAAATTATCATTATTTTCACCCTCACCCGATTGTTCGTTCATATCGTATTCCGCTTAATCGATCGATCGTTGCAGAAGAGGGAGAAGAGCCGGTTGCAGATGAACCCGCGACGGTTAGTTACGGTTGGTGAACTGCTCAAGAATGTCACCACCATCACCAGCAATTTTATTATGGTCATGTTAGTGATGGGGGAGCTTGGGTTTGATCTGGCGCCGTTGCTAGCGGGTGCCGGAGTTCTTGGCCTTGCAATCGGTTTTGGTGCCCAGAGCTTGGTGAAGGATGTTATTACCGGCTTTTTTATCATTCTGGAGGATCAGTTTGCTGTTGGTGATGTCATTCAAACCGGAAGTCTGAAGGGGACGGTAGAGATGATTGGGCTGCGCTCCACTCGGTTAGTGAGCTACACGGGAGAGGTCCACATCATCCCTAACGGGATGATCACGAACGTAACGAATTACTCCGTGGGAACCGCATTGGCGGTGGTCGACTTGCCGTTTAGCAACTCAAGGAAGCTGGAGGACAGCGTAGAGCTGCTCAGAAGGGCCATGCAGCGCCTGAAAGAGGAGAAGGAGGGGATCCCTCAGATTCCGAATGTGCTGGGGATTCAGTCGTTAACAGCGAGCGAGTACGTGATTCGAATTGCGGTGGAGTGTCCTCCAGCCATTCGATCGGAAGTGGAACGTCAGATCCACGCTTATGCCAAAGAAGCTCTGGAGCAGGAGGAGTTGGAGAACCAACGCGGGCATGCAGAGATCTAGGGTTCAATTTATTCGGAATAAATTAAAAATTCAAGAAAAGATCGGGGGATTGTGTGATGGAGCGGAAATCCTTTCAATTAGGCGATATTGTACAAATGAAGAAAAACCATCCTTGCGGGAGCAACGAAATGGAAATTATCCGGATGGGCATGGATATCCGCATTAAATGTATCGGCTGCAAACACAGCGTGTTGGTGCCTCGGGCGAAGTTCGAGAAGAATATGCGCAAAGTGCTCCGGTCGGCGGCTCTAGCACCAGAAAATACGGCGTCGGACGGGCAATCACCACCTGGAGAATAAGTAATTTATGGGATGAAGGGTACTCTCTATTGCAATCGGAATGAATTCATGGTACAATCATTCTTGCTGTGGAGAGGTACCCAAGAGGCCCAAGGGGGTTGACTCGAAATCAACTAGGCGTCGCAAGGCGTGCGTGGGTTCGAATCCCACCCTCTCCGCCATCATCTAAATATTGCCTAGAGACGAACTCTTACGTATGCGTAGGAGTTTTTTTGTTTTATGTATAAACTTATGCAAAAGCAAGAAGGACCCTTTCGGGTCCTTCCTGTGGTTGACGGCGAACTTTATTGGAAATTCTCTTCTCAGCGACAAACAGAAACATTCGATGTTTGCCTTAGCAAGCACGAATTAGGGAAGAGGGGTCTTCACTAACTCGTGATCTGACGCTTCTACAAGTCGTGAACAAGATCTCCTTGCGGTTTGTTTCTCGCGGAACCCTTTAACTGGACCAACGGAACCACACCTCTCTTGCTCGCCGTCGATTGTATTATGTGCAGGATTCGCGGTTTTATACACGCCCAGTAAAACGGAATGAATTGGTTAATGGACGCGGGCTTTCTCTTCTTTTTTCCACTTGCGGTTCTTGTTGGACGTCTCAGGGAATTTATCGCCCTTCTTCAACTTAATCCGCTTTGGATTTTGAATTTGCGTATGAAAGCTCCGCGCCTCACCAACCTCCACATATACCCCTGGGTTTGGAGCGCGCATGCCTTCTTCATATTCTGTTTGTTCACCCATACAGCGTTCCTCCTTTCGAACTTTAGCTTGGAATCCATGCTTATTGTTTGTCGAAGGGATGGAATCATGTACGGCAGGGGCCCGATAATTATTGACAAGCATAAATGAAATGAAGCCGATTTTGGGGCTTAGAGGAAACCGTACGAACGGATGAAAAGGGAAAGGCATATCAAACCCGCAGTTACAGAAAAGATTGGCTGCTTGCACACCCACGTCCAATTTGATATACTACTATGGTGCGAGTTTACTCTCGCTCCTTGCTCCTGAACGGAATACGTATTGGGGGCCATAGTCCAAGAGGAGGTGAATCAGAATGCGCAAATACGAAGTGATGTACATTATTCGTCCTGACGTTGAACAAGAAGCTGTTCAAGCTACAGTCGAAAAATTCCAAGGCATCATCCAAAACGGTGGTGAAATTACCAAACATGAAGTTTTGGGCAAACGCCGGCTTGCGTATGAGATTAACAAGGTTCGTGATGGAATTTACGTTCTCGTGAATTTCACCGCTGCTCCAGAAGTTGTTGCTGAGCTGGAACGCATCTTGAAGATTTCCGACGAGGTTATCCGTTATCTCATTACGAAAGACGTAGCCTAATTCAAGTTTGAGTAACCATTGCCCGAAGGAGGGGATTTGATTGTTGAACCGTGTCATTCTCATCGGACGTCTTACCCGGGATCCGGAGCTACGATATACGCCAGCTGGCGTAGCGGTAACTCAGTTTACGCTTGCTGTGGACAGACCGTTCACCTCGCAAGGGGGCGAACGTGAGGCGGATTTCATCCCGGTTGTCACCTGGAGACAGCTTGCCGAGACTTGCGCTAACTATTTGCGTAAAGGGCGGTTAACGGCTGTTGAAGGACGTATTCAAGTACGGAACTACGAAAATAACGAAGGCAAGCGTGTATACGTAACCGAAGTTATTGCCGATAATGTCCGTTTCTTGGAATCGAACCGCGAGGGCGGTGCAGGTGGCGGCGGTACGCGGGAAGAGTCACCGTTCGGAGGCGGCAGCAGCCGTGGCGGCGGATTCTCGCGCAGCAATCAGAACGATCCTTTCTCCGACGACGGGAAACCGATCGATATATCGGATGACGATTTGCCATTTTAACAACGGAAAGGACTGAAAAGCATGAGCTTCAAGCAAAGAGAAGGCGGAGACGACAAAAGACCGGCTCGCCGCGGCGGCCGCAACAAACGTCGTAAAGTGTGCTACTTCACTGTGAATAAAATTACTCACATTGACTATAAAGATACGGAGCTGTTGAAGAAATTCATCAGCGAACGCGGCAAAATTTTGCCTCGCCGTGTAACTGGCACCAGCGCGAAATACCAACGCCTTTTGACGATTGCAATCAAACGCTCCCGTCAAATCGCATTGCTTCCATACACAACGGAATAAGCGTAATCTGTTAGAGCGACAACCGAACCCATTAGGTTCGGTTGTTTTTTTGTTTCTATACGAAAAGGACTTAAGTCATGGAGATTAGTGCGCTTACGACAAATTCCAAGTAAACCGATAAAGAATAAAGTCGACATATGGCGAGAAAGAGAGAATAAACTCGAAAATTGTTAACACTAACAGTAAAGTGTGAGTAAGAAAAATTAACATTCAACTTTTTGCAAACGCTTCATATTAATAAATTCTATAAAATATTAGTAATTGAAGGGTGAAAAAGGGCCGATAAACAATTAAAAAATTATTGACGTAAGATATTTTCACATGTATTATGATCAATAATTGAACTGGTGCATATCCCCTGATAGGGACCGGCTTAAGACACTTATTAACCGATGGTTTATATCAAACCTATGTCACACTTTGTTACAAACGGCTGACGTTGTGTCTCTGTTTTTAGGGTATGTAGTCATGGGGAGATAGAACCATAGGGAGCGTAAGTAAGTTGTTTTATCCAGGATTAAGCACTGTGAGAAGCAACTAGAGAGTGATGAAGGGGGAGGTCGGAAGGAACATCCTGGCAAGAGGAAAGCAAGACGAACTGCACGTTCTCAACAATTAACAAGGAGGAGTCAACTCACATGGTGGCAAAGAAGAGAAGATTATGGTCCATCTTACTTATTTTATCCCTCGTAGGTATTTTGTTTGCAGGCTGCAGTACCAATAACACAGCTTCCAACACGCCGACTCCGACAGAGAACAACACAACTCCAGAGAATACAACGGAACCGGAAACAGAACCAACGGCAGATGAGCCGGTGGATGGTGGTACGATTGTGCTTTCAACATTTTCGGATATTGTTACTTTAAATCCTATTTTTATTGGTGATACTTCTTCCGGAGATGTGGAGCAGTTCCTTTTCGCCAAGCTGTACGATATTGACCGTGAAGGGAATGTGGTTGTTGAGCCTTGGTCTTTGGCCGCCGAGCCACCGCAAATTTCTGAGGACGGTTTAACGTATACCGTGAAACTGAAGGATACCGCAAAATGGAATGACGGGCAGCCGGTAACGGCCGACGACATCGTATTTACATTTGATACGATTCGTAACCCAGAAACGGGTTCCCCAGCGATCAGCTCCTTCGATAAGGTAGAGAGCGTTACAAAAGTGGATGATTTGACCGTCAACATTAAGTTGCAATCCGTTTACGCTCCGTTCTTATATACGCTGGTTACCGATTTGGTCCCTTACCATGTGTTGAAGGATGTTCCTGTGAAGGAGCTTCAACAACATCCATATGGTACAGATCCATCGAAAACCGTAACGAACGGGCCATGGAAGTGGACAGAATGGAAACAAGGCGAAAGCCACACGTTGGATCTCGATCCAAACTACTGGGGTACGCAGAAGCCGCATATTCATCAAGTCATCTATAAAATTTATGCCGACCAAAACACCCAAGTTCAAGCCTTGTTGAAAGGTGATGCAGACCATATCAGCGCCATTCCGGTGACACAGGTTGAAGCTGTTAAATCGAATAAGGATATTAACGTCATCCAAAAACCGGGTCCGACTTACGAATACGTCGGGTTTAACTTCGATCCGAAGAACTTCCCGGACAACTACGGTTTGTTCCAAAGTCAAAAGACAAGACAGGCGATTGCCTACGCGATTAACCGTCAAGGGATGGTTGACAATGTCTTGAAAGGCGTCGGTGCGCTGATGAACGCTCCGTTCCTGCCGGACACTTGGGCAGATCCGAAGGATGCCGCTGTCAATTATAACTATGACACTGAGAAAGCAAAACAATTACTGGCAGAAGACGGTTGGGTTCCAGGCAAAGACGGGATCCTCGAGAAAGATGGTCACCGCTTCTCCTTCGAACTGCAATATAACGCCGGCAACAGCCGCCGTGAACAAGTGGCTGCGATTATCCAACAAAACTTGAGTGATGTTGGTATCGAAGTCACGCCAAAAGGCATCGACTTTGCTGCATGGATCGATCAGAACGTAAACCCAGGTAAATATCAAGCCATTTTGTTGGCATGGTCCCTGAACAATCCGGATCCGGATGCAGAAAGCATTTATTCCTCGAAGTACTTCCCGCCGGCAGGGCAAAACACCGGCTGGTACAAGAACGAAAAGCTCGACCAATTGTGGGTAGACGGCTACTCCACGGTCGATCAAACGGAACGTCAAGCGATCTATAAGGAACTGGCGAAGGAAATTTCTACAGACTTGCCATATGTATTCCTTTATCAATATGGTAACGCCATCGGTACCGGTCCGAGAGTTCATTGGAAAGAAGAAGACCGTCCGGAGCCATCGTTGGGATACGGATACTACTTCCATCTGATCAACTGGTGGGTAACGGAATAAGGAGAAGAGCGGATACAGGAAATAGAACCGCAGGAGGGGAAAGGGAGTATTCTCTTTCTCCTTCTCCCTTTCAAGATAAATTTTTGATCCTGCGGATCTATACCTATCTAATCTTAGGAGGATAAAAGATGACAGAATATCTGATCCGTCGCTTGTTGCAATCGGTCTTGGTAATTTTCTTGATTACCGTCGTGACGTTTTTGCTGATCCATGCCGCTCCGGGGGGACCGACCCAAATGATGCTTGCACCGGGGTTATCTCCGGAGGCATTCGAGCAGCAAAGACAGAATCTCGGTCTGGATAAACCCTTGCCGGTTCAATATCTCCGGTGGGTTGGGGACTTGCTGCAGGGTGACTTAGGGTACACATTCAAAAACCATTTGCCAGTTGGGGATTTGCTGTGGCCCCGCATCGGAAATACGTTCATTTTAATGGGCTCTGCTTGGTTGTTAACCTTGATTATCGCGCTCCCTTGGGGCATTTATAACAGTACGAAAGAATATGGATTATCTGATCAGACGGCATCCTTTATTTCTTATTTAGGTTTTGCTATGCCAACCTTCTGGTTCGGTATTCTTTTGCAACAATGGTTCTCGTTGGGCCTCGATTGGCTGCCTCTATCGGACATGCACTCTAGGGGGAAAGAAGACAGTCTTGTCGACCTATTCATGCATCTGGTGCTTCCGGTCACCGTATTGTCGTTAGGTTTCCTTGCTTCTTATATTAAATATGCCCGCGCAAGTATGTTGGAGGTCCTCGAAATGGATTACATCCGCACGGCTCGGGCGAAGGGTGTTAAGGAAAGAAAGGTCGTGTTCCGACACGCTTTACGTAATGCGCTTATTCCGATCATCACCATTTTAGGACTGGATTTACCGCTGCTCGTCGGCGGCGCTGCTCTTACGGAGAACGTATTTAACTGGCCGGGGATGGGGCGCCTCTATGTCGAGATGGCTACGGCGCGGGAATACTCCGTTCTAATGGCGATTACGATCGTTACTTCGGTTATGGTTATCCTCGGAAGCTTACTCGCGGATATTCTGTATGCGATCGTAGACCCGCGGGTTAAATTGGGTGGAAAGGGGACGAAAGCAGCATGAGTGATCTAAAGGTGACGATATCGCCAGGAGCGTCTCCCAACGTGCCAACTCCTGAGCCAAATCATGCGCTGGACCCCCGAAACGCGGTAGATGCACTTTCTGCCAAGAAGCCGCTTGGTCCTTGGGGGTTATTATGGAGAAAGTTTTCGCATAATCCCTACGCAATGACGGGATTAGTGTTGTTACTGATCTTTATTTTGGCTGCGATTTTTGCGCCTTGGCTTACCAAGTATGATCCGGCAAAGATCGATTTGATGTACCCGAATCTGCCGGCAGGGACCGATGGGCATCTGTTGGGCACGGATGAATTAGGTCGTGACGTTTTCACAAGGCTGCTGTACAGTGCAAGAATTTCCTTAATCATTGGTTTTTCCGTCGCTTTGGCTTCGGTTGTGATCGGGTCGATTATCGGCGCGCTATCCGGCTATTTCGGCGGATGGGTCGATACGGTCTTCATGCGGATCGTCGACGTGATGAACTCGGTACCTACGTTGTTCCTGAACATCTTGGTACTCGCGATTTTCGGATCAGACATGAAATATATGATTATGATATTGGCCTTCACCAGCTGGATGAGTATCGCACGGTTGGTGCGCGGGAACTTCCTTCAATTACGGGAAATGCAGTATGTTGAAGCCGCGCGTGCTATCGGGGTATCCAATACAGGCATTATTTTCCGTCATTTATTGCGAAACTCTACGTTTCCGATTATCGTGAACGCTACCTTGATGGTCGGTTCGGCGATTTTGAGCGAATCGGCGCTGTCTTACCTTGGCTTAGGCATCCAGCCGCCGGCGACAAGCTGGGGATTGATGTTAAGCAATGCGCAAGAATTTATGCTCGTTGATAAAATGCAGGCAGTTTATCCCGGCTTATGCATCTTGATCGTCGTTCTTGCGGTGAATTTCATCGGGGACGGCATCCGCGATGCGCTGGATCCAAGACAGAATCTGAATAAATCCCGGAGGAGGCTGGCAAAATGGCGGAGAAACTTCTCGAAATCCGGAAACTGACGGCGGGCTTCTTAACGGAAAATGGGGTCGTCAAAGCGACGGACCGGATCTCGTTATCCATAGACAAGGGACAGACGGTTTGCTTGGTTGGTGAATCGGGAAGCGGAAAGAGCGTCACCTCGCTCGCCATCATGCGGCTGATCGATTACGCCGGCGGAACGATCATGGAGGGCAGCATTAAGTTTCGCGGCCAGGACTTAGCCGCTAAGAAACAGGAAGAGATGCGGCAGATTCGCGGCAACCAAATTGCGATGATCTTTCAGGACCCTATGTCAGCGTTAAACCCGGTATTTACGGTAGGGGACCAGATTGCCGAAAGCTTGCGGCTGCATCAGAACAAGAACGCCGATGAGGCTTGGAGCATGGCCGTTAACCTGCTGAAGCTCGTGGGGATTCCTGCCCCGGAAATTCGCGCTAAGCAATACCCGCACGAATTGTCGGGCGGGATGTGCCAACGGGTCGTCATTGCCATCGCCTTAGCCTGCAATCCGGAGCTGCTGATTGCCGACGAACCAACCACTGCGCTGGATGTGACGGTACAGGCGCAAATTCTTGATTTGTTGCGGAAGCTGCAGGCCGAACTTGGCATGTCCATTCTGCTAATTACCCATGACATGGGCGTAGCTGCAGAAATGGCAGATCGGGTCGCTGTCATGTATGCGGGGGCGATCGTCGAGGAGGGGCCGGTGGAGGATATCTTTAATCAGCCTAGCCACCCGTACACTTCGGGGCTGCTTCAATCGATCCCGGGATTTGAAGGGGAACGGGGAGGCGAGCTGTACACGATCCAAGGGACGATACCGCCGATCGGTCAACTGCCTTCCGGCTGCCGGTTTCACCCCCGCTGCCCGCATGCGACGGAAGTTTGCCGGCAGAAGGAACCGCCAGAGTTTATGGTCGGAGCAGATCATCGCGCGTCCTGCTGGCTTTATGAGGATAAGCCAGTAAGCAAGAGCGATGACCACAGCAGCAGAGATGAGGTGAAACTCGCATGACGACGGAAACGGTAAATGTTGAGGTCAAGCAACCGGGCGGTTTGAAGTCCGAAGAGGTTTTAGTAGATATCCGCGGGATTAAGAAGTATTTTCCGATTCATAAAGGCCTGCTCAGCCGGGTCGTTGGTCAAGTGAAAGCGGTGGATGATGTATCCTTAGCGATTCGCCAAGGAGAAACCTTCGGGCTCGTCGGCGAATCCGGCTGCGGCAAATCGACGTTGGGGCGCGTTATTCTTCGCTTGCAAGGCGCCACGGAAGGGGAAGTCATCTACCAGGGGCGGGATATTCATTCTTTGCGGGGGCAAGAGCTCCGGAAGCTTCGGGAAGAGATGCAGATTATTTTCCAGGATCCGTTTGGTTCCTTAAACCCTCGTTTTCTAGTGAAGGATATCATCGGCGAGCCTTTACGTGTCCACCGCAACCTCACTGCCAAGCAAGTGGATGCTAGAGTTGTTGAACTGATGGAGCTGGTAGGGCTGGACGCCAGCCGGCGCAATCGCTATCCGCATGAATTTTCCGGCGGTCAGCGGCAACGGATCGGTATTGCCCGGGCAATAGCGCTGAACCCGAAGTTTATCGTAGCGGATGAGGCGGTATCGGCGTTGGACGTGTCCGTGCAATCACAGGTAATTAACCTGTTGATGAAGCTGCAGCGTGAGCTAGGATTGACGTTCCTCTTTATCGCCCACGGCCTGAACGTCGTTCGGCACATCTCCGATCGGGTCGGAGTCATGTATTTGGGTAAGCTGGTAGAGGTCGGAGAGACGGAGACGTTATTCGCTTCGCCGCTGCATCCGTATACAGCCGCTTTATTGTCGGCCATTCCAAAGCCGACGCCAGGTCGGAAGCGGGAACGGATCGTGCTGCAGGGGGATGTTCCTTCTCCCGCAAATCCGCCTTCCGGATGCCGCTTCCACACCCGCTGTCCGTTTGCCCAGGAGCAATGCGCCAAGGTGGAACCGCCATTGATTGAGGCAGCTCCCGGACGCCAAGTGGCTTGCCACTTCCCGTTGCAACCGGAGACCGTGTTGGCTTAAACAGACGCCTTCTCGCAAAAAACAGGCTGGTTCATGACGGTAGAGGTCCGATCTCCGGTAGGAGCGGGCCTCCCTTCTTTTTTCGCCCAAGCTTCATTGGTTAGTTGACCAGCATCTACATATCTCGCATTGTTGTACCCGATTTCCTCGATGTGTTATAGTACAAAGCGGTAGAGTTGTTTTGAAAAATGATAGATAAGTTAAGTCAAGGATGAGCAAAAACGTAGTGATATGGCAGATAGAGAAGGAAATCAACCAGAATGGCGATGGAGGCGTAAAAAACCATGATCGAACGTCGTAACAGAAAGAAGATGAAATCGAAGAATAAACGCAAGAAAATCGCGTGGATTGTACTCATAGTTCTGTTGGTGGCGGGGGCCGGGGGATATTTGTTCCGCAAGCCGCTTGCTGTGATGGCCTTTGACTTGTTCTTGTCAGGCAAAGTCGAGGAGACGTTGGAACGCTCGTATGCCCCGCTGGAAGGGGAAGAGACCCGTCCGGTGGAGCCGGCGGAAGAGAAGATGAAGCCGTTCAGCACCCTGCTGCTGGGCGTGGATCAACGGAATAACGAGCCTGCCCGTTCCGATACGATGATCTATGCGGTGGTGCGCCCGGAGGATGCCAAGGTGTTGTTGATTTCTATTCCGCGCGATACCTACACCGAGATCGTTGGCAAGGGTGATGAAGACAAGATTAATCATGCGTATGCTTTTGGCGGGGAGAAGATGGCCAAGGATACGGTGGAGAATTTCATCGGCTATCCGGTTGATTACTATGCGGCTGTTAACTTCCAAGGGGTGCGTGACATTGTGGACGCGCTGGGCGGCGTAGAGCTGCCGATTACAAAGGATATTGTCAATAAACAAGCGGATCATGAGAAGTTTACGATTAAAGCAAATAAACCGTTGTACGACGGTACGGAGGCGCTCAACTTCGTCCGTTATCGGGAAGACAGTGATTTTAACCGGACAAAACGACATCAGGTGTTCCTGAACGCCATGGTGAACCGGATGTTAAAGCTGAACCAAGTGACAAAAATCCCTGAATTAATCAACCTGATGGGGGATAATTTTAAAACCGACTTGCCGCCAAGCCAAATCATCGAATTGTCCAAGAAGGTCTTGTTGGGAGATACTTCTCCGCAAATTAGCGGCTTTACGATTTTAGGCAAAGGCATTCGGATCAACGGGGTTTATTATGATAAAGCGAATGAAGAGGATGTTGATTTCGCCAAAGAGATGATCGACAATTGGCTGAACCCGGATACGGAGGCGTCCGATTTGATTCTGCCGGAATCCCGTGATGCAGAGAAGACAGATGCGGGGCAAAACGGCGCGCAAGGAACGGCGGCAAATACGAGCAAGAATGAGTAATCGTGGGGCATCATACCTTAGATTATAATGTGAATATACCCTGATTTCAGACAACGGCAGTCCGGAGTTCCGGCTGCCGCTTTCATGCCGCCGGTTCTGGAACAACTTCGGTTTCGAAACGTATCAAATAGGGGAGTCTGAATGAAAGGATGAGGAGGATTTCGTTCTCATGAACATAGCGTTTTTTCTGCTTCCGAAAAATGACGTGGTCACCATGACATTGGAGTCCACGTTACGGCAGACGCTGGAGCGTATGGAGTATCACCGTTATACGGCCGTGCCGATCATCGATCACGATGGGGTGTATGTCGGTACAGTCACGGAAGGCGATTTATTATGGCACATGAAAAATTCGAGCGGCAAGATTACTTTTGAGACCGCTTCAAAATTTCTCCTGAAGGACGTGCCGCTGAAGATGGACATCAAGCCGGTACGAATCGATGCCGATATGGAGGATTTGATTAATCTGGCGAAGGTGCAGAACTTCGTGCCGGTTGTCGATGACCGGTGCCGGTTTATTGGGATCGTGCGGCGCAGTCAGATCATCGAATATTGCGAGAAGTTCGTGACCCGCAATACGGCACAAACCCAATAAATCCTAAAGGTTTGCGTCTTTTGTGGCGTTTGCTATATGCTATAATGAAGAATAAAGCTTTTTTCGGGGAGGGTCGAAGCTGTCCGCGATGCAAAGGGAAATGGATGTAGCCAAACGTGCCAAAGTGATTGAATGGCTCAAAACGGAAGTAGTCGATCACGTATCCCGTTTGTTTAAAGCATTATGGGAAGGCAGCACGACACGGGTAACGGACAGTCTTGCCAGCCTGATCGTCAGCAGTTATATTTTGGGGCGGAGACTAGGTGTTTCCTATCGGGATATGGATGACAGCATCTTGGAGAAACTGAGAAAACATAAGCAGGAGGGTCACCAGCTCGAGGATTGGTATCAAGATATTTCTACCCTGGAAGAACATATGTCTAAGAGGTGAACCCATTTGAAGTTACGCTGGACATCGGTGGCCTGGAGCGCCGCATATTTGCTGCTTCTGTTGTCACTTGCAACTCCGCTGACCGTGATCACGATGTTTTTTCTGATCGTGCCGGGCATTTTGCTGTATACGACCTTGTCAACAAGAGTGTTTCTTGTGCACGTGGCGGCGGTCTGGCTGGCGTTTGCGTTGATCTTCGGCCCGCTGAGCTTGCTGCAGGCCGTCTATTTTATTATTCCTTCGATCGTGATGGGCTATTTATATAAGAAAAGAAGCCCGGCGTTCCGCACGGTCATGGCGGGAGCCGGCACCATTTTGCTGGAATTTTTGCTGGTTCTGCTGATCAGCACAGTCTTCTTCGACTTTAATCTGGCTAACGCGATTGAGGACCTGGTGAATGCGGCCATGGCTCCGTTCACGAATGTCGCCGATAGCTCGCTGACCGGCACCATTGTCTGGTCGCCGGAGATGAGCCAGCAATTCTCCAGCCTGACGGTGCGGATGATTCCCTTTACGATGATCGTCTGCTCGTTGCTTATGGCTGCGGTAGCCCATGCGATCTCCCGGCCTACGTTGTCCAGCTTGGGTCATGCGGTGCCGAAGCTGCCGCCGATCCGCGATTGGCGGCTGCCGCGTTCGCTGATTTGGTACTATTTGATCGGCGTGTTGCTGCAGTGGTTTGGCGGAGACGCGGTAAGCCAAGGATTCCTGGGCACGATTGTGCTGAATCTGATGCCGCTGCTGCAATTTCTCTTTATGGTGCAAACGGCAAGCTTCTTCTTCTTTGCCGCCTATCATCGCAAGTGGAATCCGGTGATTCCGATTCTGCTCATTGTAGCGCTGTTGTTTATTCCGCCGCTTCGAATCGTGGGGATTTTGGACATTGCATTCCCGCTGCGGGATATGATTACGAGACCAAGACGATAGGGTGAGAAGGCATGCCAAATGTTTTGCAAAAACGTTGGTACGGTTACCAGACCGTATGGATGTTCATGCTTCAGTTGCTGCTCGTCATCTTCGTCTCCTACTTCAACTGGATCTTGGGGCTGGTGAGCTTATGCCTCGTGGGTGTGCTGACCTACAGCATGCTGCGGGCGGAGCGGCAGTTCCGCCAAGAGCTGATTCGATACGTGACCGATTTAAACTACCGGATCAAGCGGGTGGAAGGTGAGGCGATCAGTAAGCTTCCGTTTGGTTTGATCCTGTACAGCGAAGAACGGACGGTCGAATGGCATAATCATTTCGTGGCTGGCATGTACGGCAAAGATTCCGTCGTGGGCCAGCCGCTGTCCGAGCTGCTGCCGCAGCTCCCCTTACCAAGCCGCGATAAGAAGGATGGGGCGGGGGCTCGGACGACGGTCGAAGTGATGGTTGGGGATCGTTACTATGAGCTTACCATCGATGCGAACGAGCGGATTATTTATCTCCATGACATGACGGAGCTGGCGGTGCTGCGCAGACGGTATGAAGACGAACGGGCCGCGCTGGGCATCGTGCTGCTGGACAATCTGGATGAAGCCACCCAGGGCATGGACGACCAGCAGCGGACCGCCTTGATCGCCCGCGTGGCGACGGCGATTACGGAATGGGCCAAACAGTACCGCGTGTACCTGCGGCGACTGTCCTCCGAGCGATATCTGATGATTCTGAATCAGAAATCGCTGGACGAACTCGAGCAGAGCCGGTTCGTCATTCTGGACGAGGTCCGCGAAATGACCGCGGACCTGAAGGTGCCGATTACGCTCAGCATCGGCCTCGCTTTTGGCGCCGAGCGCTTCAGTGAGCTGGGCGAACTCGCCCAGTCCAGCTTGGATATGGCGCTCGGCCGTGGGGGCGACCAGGCCGCTGTCAAGGCCGGTCAGCGGCTCTCTTTCTATGGCGGCAAATCCGGCGCCATAGAGAAGCGGACGCGCGTCCGCGCCCGCGTCATCGCGCATGCTTTGCGCGATTTGATGCAGGAGAGCGACCGCGTCATCATCATGGGCCATCGCGTACCGGACCTCGACGTGATTGGCGCCTCCATCGGCGTGCTGAAGGCCGCCGATATGTACAAGGTCGAGGCCCACATCGTGCTGGATGGCCCGAACCCGGCGATTGAGCGCCTGATGGAGCGCATCAACAAAGAAGAAGCCTTGCTCCGGCGGTTTATCTCGCCGGAGCAGGCCATGCATTTGATGACCGAGCACACGCTGCTCGTGCTCGTTGATACGCATAAGGCTTCCATGACGATGGAGCCTCGGCTCGTTGAAGAAGCGAGCCGCGTCGTCATCGTGGACCACCACCGCCGCGGCGAGGAATTTGTGACCGATGCGGTGCTCGTCTATCTGGAGCCTTATGCTTCCTCGGCCTGCGAGCTCGTCACCGAGCTGCTGCAGTACATTCACGAGAAGGTGGAGCTCAGTCCGCTTGAAGCAACGACGCTGCTTGCGGGCATCACCGTCGATACGAAGCATTTCGCGCTCCATACCGGCTCGCGGACGTTTGAAGCCGCAGCCTTCCTCCGCCGAAACGGGGCGGACACGGTGATGGTACAGCGATTGCTGAAGGAAGATCTGCAGGAGTACATCGCCAAGGCCGATATCATCAAGCATGCCCGGATGATCAAAGGGCACATCGCTTTGGCGGTGACGGAGCCCAATCGCAAAATTCCACAGATGTTAATTGCACAAGTTGCGGATACGCTGCTCAATATGACCGGCGTCCTGGCGTCCTTTGTCATCAGCGAGCGGCCGGACGGTTTAATTGGCATCAGCGCCCGGTCGCTGGGGAGCATGAACGTGCAGGTGGTCATGGAGCGGCTGGGCGGCGGCGGACATTTAACGAATGCGGCGGTTCAATTGGAAGGCACCCAGGCGGAAGCAGAGAAGAAACTGCTCGCCGTCCTGGATGAAATAGAGAAGGAAGAGGGGTTGTTCGAATGAAAGTGATCTTCTTGCAAGATGTCAAAGGTCAAGGGAAAAAGGGAGAAATCAAAAACGTCTCCGAAGGGTATGCGCAAAACTTCCTGATTCCGCGCGGGCTGGTGCGTCCGGCCACCGAAGGGAATGTGAAGACGCTGGAGCAGCAAACAGCAGCGGAGCAGAAGCGGAAGCAGAAGGAGAAGGAAGAGGCCATCGAACTCGGCAAGAAGCTGGAGGAGATGACCGTGCAATTGAAAGCGAAAGCCGGAGAAGGCGGCCGTTTGTTTGGTGCAATTACGAGCAAGCAGGTTGCCGAGGCGCTGGAGAAAGCCGGCGTGAAGCTGGATAAACGCAAAATCGAAATGCATGAGCCGATCCGTACGCTGGGCGTAACGCAAGTGCCGGTGAAGCTGCATCCCGAAGTGAAGTCGACGTTGAAGGTTCAAGTGACGGAGGAATAAGATGAGCGGCGATCTGTTTTTTGACCGGATCCCCCCGCAAAATCTAGAAGCAGAGCAGGCGGTACTTGGGGCAGTGCTGCTGCAATCGGAAGCACTTATTACCGCGATGGAGCGGGTGCGGACCGAGGATTTTTACGATAAGCCTCATCAATTAATCTTTGAAGCGATGGTTCAACTCGGCGAGGAAGGCAAGCCGATTGACCTTGTGACGTTAACTGCCAAGCTGAAGGACCGCGGTGAGCTGGAGGAGATCGGCGGCGTCAGTTATTTGGCCAAGCTGGCCCATGCCGTACCGACGGCAGCCAACGTGGATTATTACGCACGGATCATCGAAGAGAAATCGATGCTGCGGCGCTTAATTCGCACGGCTACGCAAATCGTCAGCGACGGTTATGCCGGCGGTGAAGACGTAGCGGACATGTTGAGCGATGCCGAGCGGCGCATTCTGGAGATCTCCAACCGCCGTTCGGGCAGCGGGTTTATCCCGATTCGCGATGTGCTGATGGAAGTGTTCGAGCGCGTTGAGACGCTGCATCAGAACCGCGGAACAACCACCGGGATTCCTTCCGGGTTCGTTGATTTAGACCGCATGACGGCGGGCTTCCAGCGCAGTGACTTGATTATCGTTGCGGCGCGCCCTTCCGTAGGTAAAACGGCGTTTGCCTTGAACATTGCCCAGAATGTCGCCGTACGAGCGAAAGAAACCGTGGCCATCTTCAGTCTGGAGATGTCCGCAGCTCAGTTGGTGCAGCGGATGATCTGCGCCGAAGCGAACCTCGATGCCAGCGTAATGCGGACCGGGGATTTCAAGAGCGATGACGATTGGGCGAAGCTGACGATGGGGATTGCGGCCTTGTCGGAAGCGGAGATTTATATTGACGATACCCCTGGCGTAACCGTGGCGGATATCCGGGCGAAATGCCGCCGGCTCAAGAAGGAACGCGGTCTGGGCATGATCGTGATCGACTACCTGCAGCTGATCCAAGGCCGGGGCAAACCCGGCGAGAATCGGCAGCAGGAGGTCTCGGAAATCTCCCGGACCCTCAAGCAAATTGGCCGGGAGCTCGAAGTGCCCGTGATCGCCTTGTCTCAGTTAAGCCGGGGCGTTGAGCAGCGGCAGGACAAGCGTCCGATGATGTCTGACCTTCGGGAATCGGGTTCCATCGAGCAGGACGCCGATATCGTAGCGTTCCTGTACCGGGACGATTATTACAACCAAGAAACCGAGAAAAAGAACATTATCGAAATCATCATAGCGAAACAACGGAACGGCCCAGTAGGGACCGTTGAGTTGGTGTTCTTGAAGAACTTTAACAAGTTCGCCAATTATGAGCGGGCGCATGCGGATGCGTTCGCAGGTTAGGCTGAACTGAGAACAGGAATCATCTTGATCCAAGGACTGACGATCTTCGTCAGTCCTTTTTTTTCGTGTTTGGGATAGGTTTCGAGTTAAACAATCGAACCTTCCATTCTCATCTATGGGACAATTATGGGACAATCTAGGGGATTAAACCAGAAATATAAACAATTTTCGACACATTCCATATCATGGAATATATGCCTGCGACTTGTCTGTACGCAGGAAGAAATGACTGTATAATTTAGATTTGTAAGGAAATGAAAGTTGCGGAAAGAGGGTGTAAATTATAAGTTCTCATTCAAGATATCGGACGAGCTTCTTCAACTTCGTGATCCAGTAGAGAAAGAACTCAAATGGAGGTATGGGAGAGGATGAAGATGGAAATGAACGGCAAGCCAGATGTACGGGATTGGTTCCCAAGTGAAGACGGAAATTCGGCACAGCAGAAGCGAATGTTAGATCTAATCGAACAACTGGTTCGCGGCGTAGATGAGTTGAAGGACCCCGAAGGCGTTAACTTGAAAGGGGAGAAGCGGCGGGATGCGAATTTCTATGGCGAGCTGGCGGCGGAAAGCGAGATCCCCCAAGTAGGTGCCCCGATGGAAAATGTCAACGAAGAGTTACTCAAGTTACTGCACGGCCATCCCTATCATACGAAATACTTTTTTACGAATATTTTGCCGATGGCTTCGATTCCCGGCATGCTGGGGATGCTGACGGCCATGTTGGTCAATGGGAACAACCTTTGGGATGTCTATGGGCCAGCCGGTGCTGAAGCAGAGGTTCGGGTCATCGCCATGATGTCCAAGCTGGTCGGCTACGATGCCGCAACCAGCGGAGGATATACGACATGGGGCGGTCAGGGAGCCGTCTTTTCCGGCCTGCGCATTGCGATTGCCAAAGCGGTGCCGGACGCGCTGAAGCGGGGGGTTCCCAACAACCTGTTCGCGTTCTGTTCCGAGGCAGCTCATTACAGCTTGCTTAAGTCGGTGGAAGCGACCGGGCTCGGCAGCGATCGACTGGTTAAGGTCAAAACTTTACCTGACAGCTCGATGGACATTGCCGATTTGAAACGGAAACTGGAATCCGTTGCCCGAATGGGAGGCGTGCCAGTTTATATTGTGGCTACAACAGGAACGACGGATGCCATCGGGATTGACGATATCGGCCAGATTCGCGCCGTCGCGGAGGAAAACGCAAAGCGGTTTGGTTTGCCATGCCCGCATATCCATGCGGATTCTGCCCTTGGCGGTTTCTTTGCCTTCTTTAATGACTACGACATGGAACAAAATCCGCTGGGGTTCAGCGATGGCGTCCTCGCGATGCTGGAGCCGATCCGGCGTAAAATGCAGATGCTCTCACTCGCGGATTCCCTGTGCTTTGATTTTCAGAAGCTGGGCCAAGCTCCGTACGTATCCAGTTTGTTTCTCCTGAAAAATGCGGCCGATCTCAAGCTCATGGATCTGGAAGCGGAGGATACGCCGTACGTAGGTCACCGGGGATATGGCGAATACCATACCGGCTATACGTTGGAATGCTCCCGGATGGCAAGTTCGATCAGCATGTACAGCTTGTTGCTGTCCTTTGGTACAGAAGGGTATCAGCGCTTGTTGGGGCAGTTCCTGGAAGTGAACCGGGTGTTCCGCGAGCAGCTGATAGCAGAAATTCCGCAGGCGGACATTGCGAATCCAGACAACCCGGGTATTTCTACGCTGATCCGCATCTATTTGCAGGGAAGCCCGAGGTTTGCCGACGAAATCTCAGGGGCCTGCTCCGCACGGGAAATCGAACGCAGCAACCAGCTGAACGAGCGGTTGTTCGAGAAGCTGGGGGAACGCCGCGACCGGATATTCTTTGGCGATACGAAGAAGCATCTGTTGGTCGGCTCGTCCGAAGGGCGGGAGATTCCGCTGTACGTGAGCAAATTTTTTGTCATTTCACCGCATACTCAGCCGGAGCATGTGCATGAAATCGTGCAATATTTGAAAGAATGCGTCACTGAGGTATGTGAAGCCTTTGGCGTACCGGCAGTGAACTAAGGAATTGATCTATGCATTGACCCAGCAACGACCGCAACATATCAACCAACCCAGGAGATGAACTCGCAGTGAAAGATAAAATAAAGCGTTTACTGTTCGGACATATCTCTTCAAAGATCATGGTAGGCATGGCAGGTTTGCTCCTGAGCACAGTGGTTTGCTTCATCGGGCTGATCACCATCGTGAATTCAACGCTGAGCAGTGAACTGAAGAACGAACTGGATCACCGGCTGGAGAACAATATCCGCATCGTACAAAGGGAACTGGATCGAATTGAAGGCAACAAGCTGGAAATCGACGGCACCGACAGTCCGCTGTATCAGGAAACCCGCCAATCGATGGATCGGCTCAAGGAACTTTACAATTTGGAAAACGTGTATATCTTGTCGAACGATGGGGGCACGGAACGTATCATCGCTTTATCTGACACAGAAGGCGATTATAATATGGAGTATCCGTTTTCCGAAGAAATGAGACAGGCCATTGCGAACAACCAAGAAACGGTTAGCAGCATCTATAAAGATGAGTACGGCATACATAAATCGATATTTGTTCCTTTGAATAATGAAAATGGCACCACCGCAGGGCTGCTGGGGATCGATCTCGATGCCTCTGTCATCCCGGAAGCCGCTTCAGCAGTGCTATGGTACAGCACCGCGATCACCATTTTCGTTCTCGTCATCGGCTTGCTGTTCGCTTACCTGCTGGGCCGAACGATTGCGAAGCCGATCAAAACGCTGGTGCATATGACAGAACGTTTGGCGACCGGCGATTTGACCCAGGAGATCGAAATTCGGAGCCGCGATGAGGTCGGACGGCTCGCTGAGGCGTTTGGGAGGATGAGCGGCAATATGAAACAGTTGATCGGTCATATTTCCGCTTCGTCCCTCGAGGTATCGGGGACCAGTACCCAGCTGATGCATGTTACCAAAGAGTCCAGCGAAAGCGCGCAGCAGGTAGCGATTTCGATGAACAATATGAGTGAAGGCATTAATGAGGTTGTGGAATCGATCGCCCACAGCTCGGTGTCGGTGCAGGAAATTCAACAGCAGCTGAACGGCGTTGTCACCGATGTCAACACCATGCAGTCGATCGCTGAGAAGGTCAGCAAGCAATCGTCTGAGGGACAAAACATGGTGGATGAGACGCTGCGTCACATGAACAAGATCGAACAGGTGATGCAACATTCGGAAACGATGGCAGGACAACTGGAGGAGCACTCCCGGGAGATTGGCGAAGTGATCAACATGATCACGGATGTCGCACAACAGACGAATCTGTTGGCGTTGAATGCCTCCATCGAAGCGGCACGGGTCGGCGAATTGGGCCGTGGCTTTGCTGTGGTCGCCGGTGAAGTGCGCAAGCTGGCTGAACAATCGGCTGTAGCCGCCTCGTCGATTACCGAACTGGTCGCCGGGACGCAGGAAAATAGCCGACTCGTCATCGAAAGCATCGGCGAAGGCAGCCGGGCGATCGAAGAGGGCCAGGAATGGATGAGCAAGACGCATCAAAATTTCCGGGAGATCTTCCAAGGCATCAGCGATTTCTCGGCCCGGACCGATCAACTGCTGCAGTCGCTGCTGCTGGTGGAAAACTCCTATCAAAGCATTTCCGCCTCGGTGCAGCAAATTTCCGGCGTGACGCAGGAGCAGGCTGCTTCTTCTGAGGAAGTCGCTGCAGCGTCCGAACAACAAAGCGCAGCCATGCAGGAAATCGCGGGGGCGATTCGTCAGCTCTCGGCATTGTCTGAGAATTTGCAGCAGGCCGTGGCGATCTTTAAATTATAAGCAAGATTCGTGTTTCGTTTAGCTATTGAGGTGCCATTGCCAATCCGGGCTTCGCTTGGATTCGGCGAGGCATCCTCTTTTTTTGGAAACAGTAATTCCGAACATTTGTAAAATTAAACAGAAACATCGTTCGCTTTTCAATTTGACTTTAAAAATGGAGCCTGTTAAACTGGTATTGCTGCGTTAAAGCGATAGATGGTCGGGTTGACGTTAGCGGCGCGTTTGTTAGCGCGTACAATTTGGAGGAAGTGTCGGATCAGCCTAAGGTTGGCGGAAAGCCATCCGCAAGACGAAGGCTGTCTTTTGCAATGTTCAAATACAGGTGCTTGACGCACCAAGCGGGGGAATGTACATGTCAACGGTAGTCGTTGTAGGAACGCAATGGGGAGACGAAGGTAAAGGTAAAATCACGGATTTCTTGGCGGAAAGCGCCGATGTGGTGGCCCGTTATCAAGGCGGTAACAACGCCGGTCACACCATTCTTATCGACGGCAAGAAGTACAAACTCACCTTGATTCCGTCAGGCATCTTTAATCAAAATAAACGTTGTGTCATCGGCAATGGGGTTGTTATCAACCCGGCTGCCCTGATTGATGAAATCAACTACGTGGAAGAGAACGGTTTTAGTACGAAGAATCTCGTGATCAGCGATCGGGCTCATGTGATTTTGCCGTATCATTTGGTCTTGGATAAGTTGGAGGAAGAGCGTAAGGGAGAGAACAAGATCGGAACGACCGGGAAAGGGATCGGGCCGGCATATATGGATAAAGCCTCCCGCAGCGGGATTCGGATCGCTGATTTGATGGATGCCGAGGAGTTTGAAACGAAGCTGCGTCACATCATGAAGGAGAAGAATCATCTGATCGAGACCATTTACGGCGGGCAGCCGCTGGACGTAGAGGAAGTGCTGCAGCAGTATCTGGAATATGCGGAAATCCTGCGTCCGTACGTCGCGGATACGTCGGTGGTTTTGAACGATGCGATCGATGCCGGACAGAAGGTGTTGTTCGAGGGCGCGCAAGGCGTCATGCTCGACATCGACCAAGGGACCTATCCGTTCGTGACATCGTCCAATCCGTCGGCCGGCGGGGTTTGCAACGGCAGCGGCGTAGGACCTACGAAAATTCATCAGATCATCGGGGTGGCGAAAGCGTACACCACCCGCGTCGGCGACGGTCCGTTCCCGACCGAGCTGTTCGACGAAGTGGGCGACATGATTCGTGAGACGGGCCATGAATACGGAACGGTTACCGGGCGTCCGCGCCGGGTAGGCTGGTTCGACAGCGTGGTGGTCCGCCATACGCGCCGCGTCAGCGGCTTGACCGGGCTGTCGCTGAACTCCTTGGACGTGTTGACCGGTCTCAAGACCGTCAAAATCTGCACTGGCTATAAATACCGCGGTGAGATTATCACTCACTATCCGGCTAGTCTCAAGGTGCTTGCTGAATGCGAAGCGGTGTATGAGGAAATGCCAGGTTGGTCGGAGGATATCTCGGGTGCGAAAACGCTGGAGGATCTCCCGGAAACAACCCGGAATTACGTCCGCCGGATCTCGGAATTGACCGGTGTGCCTATCGCGATTTTCTCGGTTGGCCGTAACCGCAGTCAAACCAATCAGGTGTTGCCGATTTACGAATAATCCAATAGGGTAGACGATTCAGACGATCTCTAAGCCGCCGAACGAGCGATGTGTTCATCCTTGGGTAGGCGGTTTCTTTTTCTAGTTTAGCCTCCTAGCTTAGGTTGAAATCTGGTTTTGCCGTCCATACTGAAGGTTGAGAGACTAGATTCTTAGGCAGTAGGAGGAAACAAACGATGAAATGGCTCGGATGGATCTTGAAATTATGCGTAACGATCGTAGCGGTTAGTTTATTAACCGTGGCCACAACGGGATACATCGTCAATTCGTACATCCAATCTTTACTCAGCAGTTATAACCTGCCGATCACCGCACAGACCCCTAGCTTCAGCGGGATCATGAAGGGCATGCTGGGACTAGGCGGTGCCTCAGACCGTACGGATCAGGCGAAAGGTGAAGACGATGTGGTAGACAGCACTGGGGACAAAACGAAGGACGAATTGGCAGATTCATCTGGCGGTAGCGGGGAGAGCGGCTCCTCCGGGGGGACGGCAACGGAGACGAACGGAACCCCGGCTAGCGGGACAGGTACGGAGGGGAAGGACACCAACGCAACGGATGAAGATGCACCGGAGGATGCTTTGCCGGTGATGGGCGGGATGAGTGCCGGAGAGGCGTTAGGCGAGGATCAGCAGGTGGTGGTGACGCCGGATGATCTCGTGGCCAAGAAGAAGGAGTTGCCTGATCAGCAGAAGGAGGAAATCTTTGCGATTCTCATGAAGAAGCTGCCGCAAGAGGAGATGCAAATGTTGACCGTCGCCCTGGAAGGTGGTTTGACGGAAACGGAAATGATTAACATCGAGCAGGTCCTGTCGAAGCATTTGGATAAAACGGAATACGCCAAGGTCATGGAATTGTTAAAAAAATAATTTGCTTCAATTGCCTGATCCAAAGGGAATGTCAGCGTTAACATTCACAGGATTGTAAATTCAATGAACCGGCCTTTCAGCTGCCAAAACCGTGAGAACCCGCTTGTTAAGCGGGTTGTTTGCTTTTTGACCCAAAGTTGAAAATCTTCGCCCCGCTGTGTTAAAGTTAACAATAGCGACAAAAGGTTAAAATTTTGAAACCATTTCAAGTCGAATCGAGTCGATGGATAAAAGGAGATCGGTATGAAAGGTTTTACGGGAAAACGCTGGCAGCTGTGGCGCGTGAACGCTTCTCGGACGCAAGAGCAACACAGCCGCCCGGAAAACGATTCAGAGATATCCGAACCAGAGAGCGGGCGAAAATGGCGTGATCTTCTTATGCCCCGCAAGCTTGTCTTAGCCGGAGCCGCCGTGGTAGTCATTGCCGGAGTGGTCTATTGGGGAGGGCAGCAATACGTCAAGGCGAATACGGTATCCTATTACCGGGTTTACGTCAGCGGGAAGGAAATTGGCACGATCGCAAGCGAAGCGCAATTACAAGCTCTGATTGAACGCAAGGAGCAGGAATATAAGCAAAAATATCCGGATGTGGAGATGGCGGTGAATACCGAGGGCATCACCATTAAGCCGGAGCAGGCCTACAAAGCCGAAGTGGATGCTGAGTCCACGCTCGACGAGCTGTACGGGATGCTAACCGGCTACGCCAAAGGTGTGGAGCTGAAGGTGGACGGCAAAGTGATCGCCGTGGTGAAGGACCAGGCGGCCGCCCGAGAGGTTCTGGACCGGGTGAAATCGACATATGCACCGGATGTGGCTGCCAGCACGCTGGCCGCCAAAGTGAAACGAACCGGCGGCAGCAAGTCAGCTCAAGTGAAGACGAAGGCTTCCAACGCGACGTTGGAAACGGTGGAAATCGCCGAAGAGGTGAATCAAGGAGAGGTCAAGGCCGATCCGAACAAGGTGCTGAGCCCGGAGGAAGCGGTACGAAAGATCCTTCAAGGGGACGAAGAAGCAATTCAATATGAGGTACAGGAAGGGGATACGATCTCGTCGATCGCGGCCCGTTTTGGTGTGTCTCAGAAGGAGTTGTTTGCGAACAATCCCGGGGTTGAAGAGCTGACGCTGCAAATTGGAACGTTGCTCAACGTGAAGGCGGTGCAGCCGGCCCTAACGGTTCGCACGGTGGAGCATGTGACGGAGGAAATTGTTACTGAACCGCAGGTCATCGTTAAGACGAACGCAAGTATGCGGGCAGGAGAGACTAAAGTGATTTCTCCCGGCTCCAGCGGCCTCAAGACGATGGAGTACCGAATCACGAAGGAAAACGGCATCGTTGTGAATGAAGAGTGGCTGGGACAGGAAGTCACGAAGAAATCTTCGCCAAAGATCGTCGTACGCGGTACGAAGGTCGTGCTGGGCGAGGGCACTGGGCAGTTTGCTTGGCCGGTATCCAGCGCGAAAATGACAAGCAGCTACGGCGAACGTTGGGGACGGACCCACAAAGGCGTCGATTTGGTCTCCTCCAACCGCAGCATTCTGGCTGCCGATGACGGGGTCGTCTCCTTCGTTGGGACGAAATCGGGATACGGCAACTGCATCATCATCGACCACAAGAATGGCTATGAAACGTTGTACGGCCACTTAAGCAAGATCAGCGTGAAGAAAGGTCAAATCGTCGAGAAGGGCGAAAAGATCGGCGTCATGGGCAGCACCGGGCGCTCGACCGGCACGCATTTGCATTTTGAGATCCATAAGAACGGCAGCATTCAGAATCCGTTAAAATATTTATAAGATGCGAGTCCGCCACCCGTAAGGGAGGCGGGCTTTTTTTTGGGACATTGGTCGCCGGCTCCCTTTTTGAGGATTATCCCGTTGCATCAGGAGGTGGAAAAAGTGGAACAGCCCCTTCTCGATCAACCTCGTCTCTGAACAAAAGGGATAATCATGCAAAGCGATGTGAGAAAGGGGCATAAGGGTAGGAGATGAACGCGCGCTGCCAATCGTTACCGTCTCTGAAGATAGCTGATGCGGTGCCAGATATGGTAAGATAGAGGGAGCAAAAGCCCATGGCTGAAAGTTGGGGTGAACTTGATTCATGCAAGGAAAAATTCTGGTCGTGGATGACGAGAAACCCATTGCGGATATTTTAAAATTTAACTTGGAGAAAGAAGGCTACGAGGTCGTGCTTGCCTTCGACGGGATTGAAGCGACCCAGCTGGCCTTCTCCGAACAACCGGACTTGATTCTGCTCGATTTGATGCTGCCCGGCAAGGATGGAATGGACGTGTGCCGGGAGGTGCGGGCGAAGCTTGAGACGCCGATCATCATGCTGACGGCGAAGGACGGAGAGATCGATAAGGTGCTGGGCTTAGAGCTGGGCGCTGACGATTATGTGACCAAGCCTTTTAGTACCCGCGAGCTGTTAGCCCGGGTGAAGGCGCAAATGCGGCGTCAACAGAAGGCAGCTGCGGCGGCTGAAGGTGCGGAGGAAACGAAGCAGGGCATCAGTCTGTTCGAGCTGTTTATCGACACAGATATGTATACGGTCTATAAGAACGGCGAGCCGCTGGACCTGACGCACCGGGAGTTCGAGTTGATGCATTACCTGGTGAAGAACTCTGGCAAAGTGATGACCCGCGAACACCTGCTGCAAGCGGTGTGGGGCTTTGAGTATTTTGGCGATGTTCGCACGGTGGACGTGACGATTCGCCGGCTGCGTGAGAAGATCGAGAAGGATCCGAGCAAGCCGGAATACATTTTGACGCGGCGGGGATTGGGGTATATGATGCGGAGCTCCAAGGCGGGTGGACTCTAGAATGAATCTGCCCTCTTTTTTTCGCACGATCCAGGCTAAACTGATTATTATTTACGTGCTGCTCATCCTGATTGCCATGCAGCTGATCGGGGTGTATTTCGTGAGCGCGATGAAGACCTCGCTGACCAGCAACTTCACCAAGGAGCTGCAGGAGCGGGCGGAGCTGCTCTCCGTGTTGGCGGCACAAAACCTGGGCGTGACTGGAGAGTCGGCGGAGGAATCGTTAGAGAATTTGCGTGTATTGGTTAACAACCTGTTTAATATCGGCGGGGCCGAGATTCAGGTGCTCGATGCGAGCGGCAAGGTGCTGACGACGTCCAAGCCATCCCACGCCGATTACGTGGGCACGAAGAACACGCAGACGGTCGTGAGCCGGGCCCTGCAGGGCATCCGCGATAACGAGGAGTACATCATCGACGAGGACAACGTCCGGAAGAAAGTCGTCGCCAAGCCGGTCGTCAGCGGCGGGAAAATCGTCGGCGCCATTTACATTGCGGCGTCGATGAGCGAGCTGTACAGTACGATGGAGCGGATCAACAATATTTTTATATCCGGGATCTTGCTGGCGTTGGGGTTGACGGCGGTATTAGGCGTGATTTTGGCGCATACGATCACCTCGCCGATTAAGGAGCTGACCCGGCGCGCCACGGCGGTGGCTGAAGGGCAGTTCCATCAGAAAATGCCGGTGCTTGGCAATGACGAAATCGGCCAGCTTAGCAAGGCGTTTAACTACATGACCAGCCGGCTGCGCGATGCGCTGGCGCAGAACGAGGAAGAGAAGGAGAAGCTCGCTTCGATCCTCACGAACATGAGCGACGGGGTGATCGCCACCGACGAGACAGGCCGAGTCATCCTGATGAACCGGCGTGCGAGCGAGATGCTGGGGACGTCGGATACGGATCTCGATCAGGCCGATATCATGTCGCTGATGAACCTGCCGGATGAGGAATGGGACGTGCTGGAGCAAGGAACGATGCACTCGACGATCCTTGAGAATACCGGGCCGGACGGCGACGTCTTCTTGATCCGGGTGACGTTTACGCCGATTCATCGGCGGGAAATCGGGATCATTGGAACGATCGCCGTCCTCCAGGACGTCACCGAACAGGAGAAGCTGGAGGCGTCGCGACGGGAGTTTGTGGCGAACGTGTCGCACGAACTGCGGACGCCGCTGACGACGATCAAGAGCTACACCGAAGCGCTGGAAGATGGCGCGATGGAGGATCCGGAGCTTGGGCCGCGGTTCGTGTCCGTGATCCAGAGCCAAACCGAGCGGATGATCCGCCTGGTCACCGACCTGCTGCATCTGTCGCGGTTCGACTCGCATGAGGCCGAGTTGCGGAAGCAGCCGACGAACGTGATGGAGATGCTGGAGGATGTGGTGGACCGGTTTTCTTTTCAAATGCAGGAGAAAGAGATCAAGCCCACGCTGTTTATCGCCAATGACGTGGATACGGCCTGGATTGACCGCGACCAGATTGACCAGGTGCTGGACAATCTGATCTCCAATGCGATGAAATATACACCGGAGGGCGGCGCCATCGCGCTGGAAGCTCGCTTGACCGAAGACCGTCAGCTAGCCATTTCGGTGCAGGATACCGGAATCGGGATTCCGAAGAAGGATCTGGACCGGATTTTTGAACGTTTCTATCGCGTCGATAAGGCGCGTTCACGGAATATGGGCGGGACGGGCCTAGGCCTATCCATTGCCCGGGAAATTGTACGGGCGCACGGCGGGACCATATCTCTGCAGTCCGAATTGGGCAAAGGCACGAAGGTGACCTTTACGCTGCCGGCGGAGAAGCAAGGAGGCGAAGCGCGGTGAAGGAGAAGGTCAAATCGCTGACGCTGGCCTTGCTGGTCGCGTGCAGTTTGGTACAGAGTTATTTTCTTATCTATCAGTTGCCGGGCAGCAATCCGGTGGTCAAGTCGGAGAGCGACTATATCCGTACGGAGAACATGGGGACAACCCTGGAAGCGGATGTGATGCTCTTTCCGGCGCAAATCGCCGTGCATTTGGGCGAGGAACGGCACACCGTGTTTTATCCGGATTCGACGTTCTACAAGTTGATCTACAACCGGCTGAAGGGCCGCCAGTTCGACGGGTTCCAGCGATACGACATCGATAATATGAATTGGACGGACATTCGCAGCAAGGATATCGGTGTGGAACTGGACTTTGGCGGAGGCGTACCTGTGGAGCTGCTGCAGAAGGTGATGCAGATCGCGCCGGACCCGCTGTTTGACGCGGAGAGCGTTAACCGGCTGATGATCTTTAACTCGGGAAGCGACGATCAGGTGCGCGTGTTCTTCTTTAGCTCGCGAGGCGACGTGGTGTACGAGGCAACCAAGGCCGATTTGACGGTGCAGGACGTGCAGCAACAGGTTGATTTTGGCAAGGATTGGGTGCCGTATACGTTAACGGATGGCTATTATGTCCCCGAGAAGTCAATTGATTTGGTCGAAACCGGCTTGAACATCGGGTTGTATACGACGGAGCAGATGCAGCGAAGCTTGTTCTTTGATCCGAGCATCACCCGGTACATCCGGGAAAAAGACGGCTCCGAAATCTACACGGACAGTAAACGCAGCCTTCAGGTTAAGCAGAACCGGAACTGGATCAACTACACCGATCCGGCGGCTCCTTCAGCGGGCGAGAACAGCCCAAGCAAGAACGTGCTGTCGGCGATTGACTTCGTGAACCAGCACGGCGGCTGGAACGGCAATTACCGGTTGGAGCAAACGACCGAAGGCGTTGAGGAAGACCAGCATCGGGTGGTGTTCCGGCAGTATTACGGAACCGGGCAATTTGGCTCCTTCCCGATCATCGACCTGTCGACGTTCCATTACGGAGCGATCACGCTGGAAATGCGTCAAGGCACAATCACCGGCTATGAACGGTCGTTGATTTACGGCTCCGGCGGCAGCTGGGAGAAGAAAGTCGTCTCTCTGCCCGGCGGCAAGGCGTTGCGGGAGAGCATTGCGGCGCTTAAGGCGGAGGCGCGGATTGCCAACTTATATCCGGCGTACTTGCCTTCTCTCACCGAGCAGGGGCTGCTGCTGAAGCCGACTTGGGTAGTCGAGCTAAGCAACGGCGCGACCCGGGTGCTGAGCTTGGGAGCGGTGGAGAAGACCGGAGCGGATGTGGACACGGGTGCAGGTTCAGGAACGGCTACGAAGTAGTGTGCGTGGTACTCGCGTAAGGTTGGCGCGGATGGGCTTAGAGCCGAGGCAGTGGCGTTGAATGTGCTTCTTAATCAGAGACTTAATCTGAACGAAAGGGGGGTGAACCATGGATTGGGGACGGGCGAAAAACGTGTTGATCTACGCCTTTTTGCTGCTGAATCTGGTGCTGGGCTATCAACTGTGGAACGATCTGCGGGAGCAGGCCGACTCCAACCTGGATATCACCGCCCTGGAAAATAACACGCAGCAGGCGATGGATGAGAAGAACATTCGCGTGCTCGCCAAAATTCCGACGGAGACGCCGGAGCTGCCCAAGATCGCTTACCGGTTCTTGGACGATGCGCAAAGCGGCAAGCTGATCGAACTGCCGGTGCCGGTGGACAGCAGGCTGATTTTTGCACCGCGGGAGTTAACGGCTGCGTTGAAGGACAGCATTCCGGACATCGGGGATTACCGCTATGATGAAGTGGCGAGCAGCGCAGACGTGTTCGTTCTACACCCGCTGGTGGACGGGAAATGGCCGCTCTTCAAAATCGAGCTCAAGCTGTTGGGCAGCAATCAGAAGATCATTTCGTACCAGCGCCGTGCGATTGAGATCAGCTATCCGGAGGAAGAGAAGCCACAGCGTGTGCTTTCGGCCTCCAAGGCGCTTGGCAACTTGATCGAGAACTTCCTGCCGGAAGGCTCGGTTGTGACCGAGGTCGAGTTAGGATATTACGGCGAGGTGTTCGATTCGGACGCGCATCTGCCGGCTGCTCCGGCTTGGCGATTTATGCTGGAGAGCGGCAAGGAGTATTACGTGCAGGGCATCAGCGGTGATGTCATTAGTCCGAATACAGAGAAAACGAAGGAGTAATGGGAGATTATGGGGATCCGATTTTCGGTGCTGTCGAGTGGTTCGACGGGAAATGCAACACTGGTGGCCAATGGGGAAGTCACACTGATGATCGATGCCGGCTTTAGCGCCAAACGCATCGAAGAACTGATGATGGAGCGCGGGGTGAGCGGGCAGGATTTGACAGGCATTCTGGTTACGCATGAGCATTCGGACCATATCAAGGGCTTAGGCGCGGTGGCGCGAAAATACAATCTGCCGGTATACGCTAACGAAAAGACGTGGGCAGCCATGGAAAAGGCGATTGGGAACCTCGCAGACGACCAACGCTGTATTCTGGGGACCGGAGAAACCCGCGATTTCGGCTCGCTCCGCGTGGAGTCGTTCGCCATCTCGCATGACGCCGCTGAGCCGGTGGGCTACAACTTCTACGACGGCAAGGAGAAGCTGAGCGTATGCACCGACCTGGGCTATGCCAGTGACAAGGTGAAGGAAGCGATATATGATGCCGATGTGCTGGTGCTTGAGGCGAATCACGATATCGAGATGCTGCGGATGGGACGTTACCCGTGGAACATCAAGCGGCGTATCCTCGGCGACTTGGGGCACTTGTCCAACGACGCGACCGGGGAGCTGATGAGCGAGATTCTGAACGGCCGTCTGAAGCGGACGTATCTGGCCCACCTCAGCCGCGAACACAATATGCTCGATCTGGCTAAGATGGCGGTTCGCAGCGCCATGGAGGATCGCGGCTGCTTCTTCAAGGACAGCGAGTTCAAGCTATGCGATACGTACTATGACCGGCCGACGCCGTGGGATGTGGTGAGCGAGCGGTAGCATATATTGTATATGATTTTTCGAATATAATGTGTTGCGGATAGAGGAAAACGGTGAATTGTATTCGATTTTTCATATAGAATCGGGCCGATTGAGCTTTCGAGGCAAGAATGTGTATGAAAAATCGAATAGATTGGGTTGAAATCGCCGAAACTGGCGAAATGTATTCGATTTTTCGCATCCATTTATCGCGTAGACAAGAAGACCGCCTGGTTGGGATGGGATCCCCAGGCGGTCGTTTTTATTATAGCTCCCACCCCGGCAAATACGCCTTGGTGTTGTTCAGCATCGTTGTGAACAGCTCCTCCGCTTGCGAAGGAGTCAAGGTGGAGAGCAGCGGGTCGTTCAGGAAGGCGCGGAAGGCTAAGTCGCGATCCTTGGTTAAGGCTGCTTTCAGAATCGTCTCCTGGTTGTAGACGTGCCGGGTAACCAGATTGTTGATGTCCTCCGGCAAGCTGCCCGCCATCACCGGCTGGACGCTGTTCGCACCGAATACGGCGTTCGTCTCCACGACGGCGTTCAGCGGCAGTGAAGCCACTTGACCGCGGTTCGGCAGGTTGACGTTGGTGATCATCGGGGCGCTGGCACCGGTCAAGCTAAGCAGCATGGCGATCCCTTCCTCGCCGCTGGAATTGAGCGAGAACGTCTCCTCGCCGGCAACAAGACGGCGGCTGCGCTCCCGCAGCTTCTGCAGATTGTTGATCCGCCAGTCGACGGTCGTCAGGCCGAATTTCCACTGCTTTACGTGCTCGGGGCTTCGCAGATACCAGGTGTTTGGCATAAATTCGGCCAAATGTCGGTCACCGGCAGCGGCGATCAGGCCGAAGCGGCGGAACAGGTCGAAATGAATGCGGTTCGCGGATGCAAAGCTGTTGTTCATCCAGTGGTCTTTTTGCCCATGGGTACTAAAGCCTTCTTCGGCATATTTCTCGGCAAAAGCCTGATATAGCGGGAATAGGTCCGTACCGCGATAGGAAGCACGGTCCAGCCAGGTGAAATGGTTAATCCCCAGCACATTTACCTCGATCTCTTGGCGCCGGACACCGGTTACCCCCGTCATGTCCTCCAGCATCTCGGCAAGCAGCTCCTGCGTGCCGAAGACCTCATGGCAGCAGCCGAAGGCTTTGATGCCCGGGAACACCTCGTACAGCGTGCGGGTCAGGACGCTCATCGGGTTCGTGTAATTGATGACCCAGGCGTTGGGGGCATGGTCGCGAATTGCTTCGGCGATTTCTACGTACATCGGGATACTGCGCAGCGCGCGAATCGCTCCGCCCGGGCCGACGGTATCGCCCACAGACTGGTAGATGCCGTAAGCCTCCGGTGCGTGCACGTCGGAGCGCATCTCCTCGAACGTTCCGGGAAGGATGGAGATGATGACAAAGTCGGAACCCTTGAGCGCTTCTGGCAATGTCTGCACCGCTTCGTAACGCCAGCGTCCCACCGCATCAGGATGATCTTGTAAACGGTTACCAATGATCTCATTTGCTTGGGCTGCCTCAAAGTCGATATCGTATAAGGCCACGTGTCCCGAAAGCGCCGGTTCCAGAGCCAAATCGCTCATTAATCCCCAGGCCCAGCCGCGGGAACCGCCGCCGATATAAGCGATCTTCAAATGTTTAACCATTGTGGCTTCTTGCATATCGTTCACTCCCTTGATTGATGTTACAATAAACATAGAGCAAAAATAGAAAAGTTACTGCACGGATTTTGTTAATTTGAGCTGGCATTCTACATTTTTTGCTGTCGAGAGACGAGCGTGTTGGGAGGGGAGCAGAATGACGTTGGAAGGGCAGTTAGCGCCGATTCGCCGGATGCTGTTCATCGAGGCAGCGAAGCAGCCCGGGCGGTTCTCGATGGATGGGGAGCATTTTCACGATGCGTGGGAGATTTATTATCTGGTGTCCGGGGAACGGTGTTATTTCATCAAGGATCAAATCTATCGCATCGGTGCAGGCGATCTGGTGTTGATCCCGGTGAATGTGCTGCACAAGACATCGCCATCGGGGAAGCTGTCGCAGCCCCATGAGCGGATCCTGGTGAATTTCCGTACGGAGGTGGTGAGCGCGCTGCTGCCCGGGAGGGAGGAAGAGCTGGAGCAACTTTTTGCCAAGTATCCGGTTCTGCGTTTAAGCGCCGAGGAGCAGCAGCTTGTGCAACAGCTGTTAGCTCGTATGCTGGCAGAGCAGAAGCAGCAGGCAGGCGGATATGAGGAATATTGCCAACTGCTGCTGGCTGAGTTGCTGCTTAACCTGCTTCGCATGGCGAACGCTCGGCCAAACCATGATGGGGAAGAAGGGGGCGGGAAACGCCCCTACCGGGAAGTCGCTGAAGTCGCCCGCTACATCAATGCGCATTACGATGAGAATCTCAGCTTAAGCGATCTCGCCAATCGATTTCATCTCAGCCCGTATTACCTCAGCCATCTCTTCCCCAGAGTTACCGGGCTGACGCTGGTCGCTTACATTAACCGCGTCCGCATCGAGGAAGCCTGCGCGCTGCTGCGCGAAACGGAGCTGCCTGTGACCGAGATCGCGTACCGCGTTGGCTATCAAAGCGGCACCCACTTTGGCCGCGTGTTCAAGAAGGCCAAGGCGGTGTCGCCGCAAAGCTACCGGCGCGAGCAGCGGATGCTCAGCGGCGGGGCGGGGGTGCGGTAAAAGGGGAGTGGTACAGGTTAACGTAACGACCTTAACCCGCATCATCGCCGCTCTTCACTCGCGCTCGGTCAACGGCCGCTCTTCTACCGCGGGCACGGTTAACTCCACCATCGTGCCCAATCCCGGCTTGCTGCGCATCCGGAAGGTAAATTCGTGCTCATAGGTTAATCTCAAACGCTTGCACGTATTATACAGTCCGACATGCTCCGTCCGCTCCTCGTCGGAATGCAGCCGCTCCACGAGCTGGCGCAGCTCCTCTGGCGGGATGCCGCAGCCATTATCGATTACGGTAATGAGCAGCCGATCCTCCTTCCGCCGGAATTTCACCTTGATCAGGCCATGTCCGTCTTTTTCCTTAATGCCGTGGTAGATGCTGTTCTCAACCAAAGGCTGCAGCACCAGCTTGATCGTGTACAGGCGGGTGATCTCCTCCTCGTAGTCGAACTGGACGTCGAACTTGTTTTTGTACCTTTTTCGCTGGATATTGACGTAGCTGACGGTGTTAGCGATTTCTTCGCCCCAGGTGACGATTTTGGTCGGGTCGCTGAACGAGTAGGAGAGGATATCGGACAAGTCCTCGATCATCTCGCTGGCTTTGTTCGGCTTGCCGGTCAAGGCCACGGACTCCCAATACACCGAATGCAGCGTGTTGTACAAGAAATGCGGATTGATCTGCGATTGCAGCGCGAGCAGCTCCATGACCTGGAGGCGGTATTTTTTCTCCAGCAGCTGGGTTTTGATGTACCGGTGTTCGATAAAATGGGTGATCATGTTCTGGATGATATAGGAGTATTCGTCCCGAACCTTCAAAGGCGGCTTCAACGGCACGCAGCTGTCGTCGGCCGATTTGATCAAGGTGCGAATCATCTTGAGCTGCTTATAGTTGCGGCGGATCAGGTAAAACGTCAACGCAAACCCGCAGGCGACCGCGATCACGGCGAACACCAGCGTGTAGTTGAAAATACGCGTTGGCGTTTTGTATAACTCGCTGTGCGGGATCACCGAGACGTACTTCCACTTGTACCGCTCGGATTCAACTTTGGTCACGTTCACCTTGCCTTGGGGCGTGTCCATATCGAAGAAGGACGCCGGATTTTCGGCAATGGACCGGAGTTCGCTCTCCTGCAGCCGACCGCCGTGATGATTAGAGAAAATAACGTGGTTCTCCTCATCCAACACAAACAGCTGCTGGTCCGGGTACTTGGTGATGTCGTCCAAAATGCTCTCGATATACTTCGGCTTAATGTTCAGAATGATTGCGATCTTTTGCGGCACCAGCACGTTATAGAAGGTGACGATCGGCGTCGCGTCCGATTCGAAATCGTAAAACTTGATGTTCCGCCGCGACGTCCATTTGGCCGGCGGTCCGGTATAGTCCATAAAAGCATCATACCAAGCGGTATCATAAAAATGATCCAGCGTCACCAGTCCCCCCACCGACGACAGGAAACGCTGATACGGGTTGTCGACGTACAGGTAAAAGGATTGGATATACGGTTTCGCGCTCGTAAATCCGTTGAGGAAGCTGGAGATAATCCGGTATGAAGTGGAGCTTTCGTAGGTGTAATGCGGATTTTTCAATACGGCCGAGAGTTCGTTGAAGATCGCGGTATTATCGTAAAGCGCCAGATACAGCGTATCGATTTCGTTTAGGATCATCTCCAGTTGGGTCTGCGATTGATGAAGCAGGAAGCTGCTGTTCTGGTTGATGTCTCGCTTGACGTCGTGTTGTGTCGTCAGGAAGGAAAGCGAGCCAAGCAGGACGATGGGCACGAGCAGCGGAACAAGAAACGCGGTCAGCTGTTTGGCGAAATATTTATCTCTCATGGGCTCGAGGGACCGTTTCGGAATTCGCTGGGCGTTTGACCGTAATAGCTTTTAAACGTCCGCGTGAAGTTTTTGGCGTTGCTGTAGCCGACTTTTTCGCTGATTTCGTAGGTTTTGTAGCTCACGTCCCGAAGCAGAGCGGCTGCCATTTCCATTTTTGTCTGCAGCACGTAGTCGGAGAAGTTTTGTCCGGTTTTTTGCTTGAAAAAGAAGCTAAGATAGTTGGCATTCATATGCACAAGCCGCGCGACCTCCTCAAGGGAGGCATTTTTATAGTTGGCTTTGACGTATTCCTTGATCTTCTGGATAATGAGGCTTTCGCCGCCTTGTCCGGGTGCGGAGGGGTTCGGCCCCAGATCTTGGTTTTCCGCAGCAGCCTCTGCTTCCAGTTCCTCTTTGATCTTGCCGAAAACATCCAATAGCACATGATATTTGGCCGGCTTCAGAATGTAGTTGATGACGCGAAAATGCAGGGCCTGCTGGGCATATTCAAAATCCCGGTATCCGCTGAGAAAGACGACCTTAATCTGCCGCCGGTGGTTGTACAGCTGCTCGGCCAGCTCGATCCCGGACATCACGGGCATCTTAATATCGGTCAGCACGATGTCAACGCGCTCGCCTTCGGCGATCAAACGGAGCGCTTCTTGGCCGTTGTTGGCCTGGCCGACGACCTGAAAGCCTACTTCGTTCCACGGAAAATAACTCGACAACGCTTCGCGCGTCTCCGCTTCGTCATCTACGATTAACAGGTTATACATTCGCTCACCCCGGCTTCTATGAAGTCAAATGTAATGGCATACATCGATTATAGCAGATCGCCCGAAATTGGTTGTAAGCGTTTAAACAACGGACCGCAAACATGTGAAAAAACGATTCTTTTTATAACAAGAAGATACCTTGGAGTAAAATTTCCGCGAAATGTGATACCTTTTTCTAAGGACAGCTACCTTATCGAAGGGCCGAAGCCGATTTTATAATAAAAGCGCTTACAAATTTAGTGAGTCCTAAGGGGGAAATGAATGATGGGAAGAAAAAAAGTTTGGGCGCTGGGCTTGGCCATGGCACTCCTTCTCGCACTTCTGAACGGCTGCTCATCCGGAGGGAACGAGGCGGCAAACAACACCTCCACTTCAGTCAATAACGGATCAAGCGAGAATGCCGGGGATACGGGGAATCCGGTGACCTTGCGTTTCAGCTGGTGGGGCGGCGAGGATCGTCATGCGGCTACGCTGGAGGCGATCGAGGCGTATAAGAAAATCGCGCCCAATGTCACCATCGAGGCGGAATATCAGGGCTTTGACGGATACGAGCAAAAGATCAAAACCCAGCTGACCAGCGGCACTTCGGCTGACATCATGCAGCTCGACCTGCCGTGGGTCCAGGAACTGGTGACGAAAGGCGACTTCTTCGTCGATCTGAAGACGGTGGGAGATTTCGATGCCACGGGGTTCGATCCGACGTTCCTGGACAACTTCGGCGTTTATGACGGCAAGCTGGTGGCAGTGCCAACCGGCGTTAACGCCTACTGCTTGATCATCAACAAGACGCTGGCCGATCAGTTAGGCATCCCGACGGACATTCAATGGGATTGGGATACGCTTTACGAGCAAGGCAAAAAGCTGCATGAAGCCGACAGCGGTAAATACCTGTTGCTGGCCGACCACGCGGCGTTAACCCAGGATTTCCGGACGATGCTGAAGCAGCGTACGGGCGAGCAATGGATCAAAGAGGACTATACCGTAGGCTTTACGAAGGAAGATGCGGTAGCCAGCTTCGAGTGGCTGCAGAAGGCGATGGAAGCGGGGGTGTACCAGCCGCTGGGTGAAGCCGACCTGTTCTTCGGGAAGCTCGATCAGAACCCGAAATGGATCAATCAAGAAATGCCGATGACCACGTCGATGAGCAGCACGCTGCCCACGTTGAAGACGGTACTGCCGGAAGGAACTGAAATTGTAACGGCGCTCCCGGCGATCGCCAAGGATGCCAAAAACACCGGCGTCGTCGTCCGTCCGTCGCAGCTGTTCGCGGTCAGCCAAAAAAGCCAACATCAAGAAGAAGCCGTGAAGTTCCTCAACTGGTTGATGAACGATCCAGAAGCGGCGGTGATCCTGGGCAGTGTCCGTTCGATTCCGCCTGTGAAGTCGTCGCAGCAAGCTGCCGTGGAAGCCGGCAAAATCGATCCGGCGATTACGAATGCGGTGGAGCTGGGGCTCGAGAACGCGGGTCTCGTGGACAACAGCATCTCTAACAACTCGGAGGTTGCAAAAATCCTTGAGGACGTCATTCAGAAGGTCAGCTATAACAAAGCCACGCCGGAGCAGGCCGCCGACGAGCTGATCGCCAGCTTAACGTCCAAATTGGCCGAAATTAAAGACCGTACTCAATAAACAGGTCGTAAGCGGTAGGAGGGAGAGGGTCCGTCATGATTAAACGCAAGCGGAACTATCAGTATGTCGGACTGCTGTATATTTCGCCATGGATCATCGGGTTATTGCTGTTCCAGTTGTATCCGTTCTTGTCTTCGTTTTATTACTCGTTTACGAATTACAACATGGTTAGCGCCCCGACATGGACGGGTTGGGACAATTACGTCAAAATTTTTACGGGGGACCCGGAGTTTTACCAGTCCCTGAAGGTCACTGGCATATACGTGGTGCTGGCCGTTCCGGTCAAACTCGCCTTCGCCTTGTTTATCGCCATGCTGCTAAGCGCGAAGCTGAAGGGCATCAACTTCTTCCGCACGGTGTATTATCTCCCCTCCATCCTGGGGGGGAGCGTGGCGATCTCCGTCCTCTGGCGTTTCCTGTTCATGAAGGAAGGGGTCGTGAACGCCATGTTGGCCCGGCTCCATCTCGGTCCGGTCGATTGGCTGGGCAGCCCGGATGTGGCCCTGTATACGCTGGGCTTGCTGACCGTGTGGCAGTTCGGCTCTTCGATGGTGTTATTTTTGGCCGGTCTTCAGCAAATTCCGAGCGAACTGTATGAGGCCGGATCGATTGACGGCGCCTCCAAAACGCGAATGTTCTTCAAAATCACCATTCCGCTCCTGACGCCTATCGTCTTGTTCAACCTGGTGATGCAGATGGTCAATGCGTTCCAGGAGTTCACCGGTGCCTTTGTCATTACCGGAGGGGGACCGCTGAAATCGACTTATCTGTACGCGTTGAAGCTGTACGAAGAAGCTTTTACTTTCTTCAACATGGGTTATGCGTCGGCGTTGTCCTGGGTGCTGTTCGTGATCATCATGGGCGTGACGGCGGTTATTTTCAAGAGCTCGGGCAGCTGGGTGCATTATGAGGATGGGGGGCGATGACATGAGAGCAGGCGTTAGTTTGAAAAAAACATGGGCGAACTACCTCTTTCTGATCGTGCTCGGTTTCATCATGGTGTATCCGCTGCTGTGGTTGTTCGCTTCTTCGTTCAAGACCAATGCGGACATCTTTGGCTCAACGAAGCTGCTGCCAAGCAGCTACGTGTGGGATGCCTACTCACTGGGCTGGCAGGGCACGGGCCAATACGGGTTCCAGGACTTCTTCGTGAACACGTTTATCTTGGTCGTGCCAACTGTGTTGTTTACGATCCTCTCCAGCGTGTTGGTGGCGTACGGGTTCGCTCGGTTTCATTTCCCATTGAAGACATTGCTGTTCTCCATCATGATCGCCACCTTGATGCTGCCCAACGCTTCGATCATGATTCCCCGGTACATTTTGTTTAATAAGCTAGGGTGGCTGGATTCGTACCTGCCGTTTATCATCCCGGCGGCCTTCGCCACCGGCGCGTTCTTCGTCTACCTGATGATCCAGTTCATCCGCGGCTTGCCTCGGGATCTGGACGAAGCGGCGACGATCGACGGGTGCAACTCGTTTACGGTGTTGACCCGGGTGCTGCTGCCGCTGTGCAAACCGGCGATCTTCTCGGTGGGGATTTTCCAGTTCATGTGGACGTGGAACGACTTCTTCAACTCGATTATCTACATCAGCAGCGTGCGGAAGTTCACCGTGTCGCTGGGGCTGCGCTTGTCGCTGGACGCCTCGTCCGCGGTCTCCTGGAACCAGGTCATCGCGATGTCGGTCGTCAGCATCGTACCGTGCATTCTGCTGTTCTTCCTAGCTCAGAAATACTTCGTTGAGGGGATTTCGACAACGGGGTTGAAGGGGTAAAAAATAAAATCCCCTCCGTCCAAAACCGGAGGGGATAATGACTTATTTAAAGAAGTTCGGCAAATACTCTTTGTTCGCTTCCAGCATTTCATCGAGCAACTTGATGGCGACGCCGACGGATGGAACCAGCGGGGTGACCACGCAGTTAACCTCGATGCTGGCGTCGTCCGGTAGAAAATCGAGGATGCCATTGTTAGCCACGTTCAGCGTCTGAATTTCGTTCTTACCGTTATACAGCGAACACATCAGGTTTACCGCGGCCTCCGAGTAGTAAGCACCGCCGCGTTGCTCCAGCTGCTTCGGCTTCTCCTTCAGCTCGACATCGCTGTAGAGCTTGAACCGCTCTTCTTCAACGCGCTTGACGACCTCGGCGCGGTTTTCCCCTTTCTTCAGAGATTCCAACTGCTCCTCGAGCATTTCGTCCGTCATGTAAAAATACTTCAACCAGTGCAGGTGATTCAGGCCAACGAATTCCGCATACACCCGGTCCGGGGTCACGCCGTACTTACTGGATACTCGCTTGATTAAGCCGATTGGAGCGTTACAAAGGCCGATGCTCTTCACGGGACACGGGTTGCAGCTGGCCGCGTTCGTGCCGGTGCCGCAAATCAGGGTTGTCAGAGGAAGGAGTTGGGGATTTACGGCTGTCCTATGTAATGTAAGATCACATCTAAAAAATGAAAAACCAGCCCGTATCTCGCCGTGCTTGGCGGATCAGGGCCGGCTGGTTATCCATTTTAAACGGTGGGATAGGGGGGCGGGGTCATAAATCCGTCGATTTCGAGCGCTTTTTTCTCGATCTCCTCCCGGGTTAAGATGCCCTTCTCTATAAGTAACTCCATGATGGCGCTTAAGGTCACGAGCTGGTGATAATGCTCTTCCTTCATATCCGCCAGCTTGGCGAGCACATTCACTTCGTTCATCGGCGTGGAATAATAGGAATCCATCTGATTACCTCCTTCAGGCAGCCGTGCAAGGCACACGGTTGAATGATTTTTCTTTTGGTCTGCGATGGGTAAAGCCCACGGGATGTGGGTAAAATTGCCGTTTTTTCCCTGATAGAAATCTGCTTCTAAACCATCAAAATATGGTAAAATAAATCTATCAATCTATCGCATTAATATAGTGTAGTCATGGGCAAGGTCAAACATTCCAGTTTTCAGAAAAAAAAGCGGTAAACTTCTCAAATTTCAGGCAACCTATCTTCGGTTCATGACGTTAATAAAATTAAGGATACGCATGAATATGGCTTTGCTGTAATGGCATAAAGTTGAAGGGGATCTTTGCCTGGGGCAGATGGCATGTCGATGCCAGGCCTTTTGGGAAGGCATGATGGAGGGGGAGAATAGAGATGGGATGGTTTGACGATGACTTTTATTCCACCAAGGTTCCGGGGCGTATGCGCTTGTCCGAAGGCGGCAGCTTGCGGCGTTGGCGCGGTAGGCCGCGTAGGCATCGCCTGGAGCTGTCCACGCTGCAGATCTCTTTAATCTCTTCCGTTCTTAGTGCGGTAGTGGCCGTGCTGTTATTCAGTTTCATTACGGGGCTTCCTTCTTCATCGAACCGCCATGTTGCAACCAGCAGTGCGGTGTTGCTCTCGGATGCCGGCGATCCTTATGACCGGATCAGCGCGGCGGCGGCCAAAGTGGCGCCCGCTGTGGTGAGCATCCTCAATCATGGGGAGCTGTCGGATGGCGATCCGGAGCAGGCGGCGCTGGGTTCGGGTGTGATTTTTAAGAAGGAGAAAGGAAAGGCCTTCATTATAACGAATACGCATGTCATTAGCGGTGCAAGCGATCTGGAAATTGTGACGAGCGACGGAGCCTCGCGTAAGGCAGAGGTTGTCGGACAGGATTCGATCAACGATATTGCGGTGCTGGCCATCGACGGACAAGGCATCGATACGGTGATCGAGCTAGGTGATTCGAAGAAGCTGCGGGCCGGAGAAACGGTCATTGCCGTCGGCAATCCGCTGGGCCTTGGAGGGACGCTGACCTCCGGGATCGTGAGCTATACCAGCCGGATGATTCCGGTGTCGCTGAACCAGGATGGCGTGTACGACTGGGAGCAGGAAGTGATCCAGACGGACGCGGCGATTAATGAGGGGAACAGCGGCGGAGCGCTGGTAGATTTGAACGGCCGGCTGATCGGCATCAATACGATGAAGATTTCCGATACGGGCGTTGAGGGATTGGGTTTTGCCATCCCGGTGAATGAAGTGATGAAGACGGTCGACGATTTGCTCCTGCACGGCAAGGTGGTTCGTCCATATATGGGCGTGTACACGTTGGACCTCAACAACCGCTATTCTCCGATCACTGACGAGCAGCGCGAGGATCTCAACCTGCCGAACCATGTCACCGCAGGGGTGATCGTCTTGGAGGCCCATGGCCCAGCGCTGAAAGCGGGACTGAAATTAAACGATGTCATTACCCAGCTCGACAAGCAACCGATCAAATCGACGTTGGAATTGCGCCGGTACTTGTATGAGCATAAGAAGATCGGGGATGAGTTGGAGGTTACGTACTACCGTGACGGCAAGCTGGAGAAAGTGACCTTGGAGCTGACCGATAAGCCGTCGGAGGCGGAAATCGAACAAGGATTAGACGATAACGAATAAACATATTCCATGGAGAGATTCCGAAGTCATGACAGACGTAGATAGAAGCGACTGGAGTGGGGGAGGAATCTCTTTTTTTGCGGGGAGCTGAAGGAGGATGGAGATGAACGGAACCTATTCGTTTTCGGGTAAGGATCGGCGTCACCTGTTAGAGCAAATGGCCAATCCGGCTGAGCCGCTGGACCTGTTGGTCGTGGGCGGCGGGATTACCGGGGCTGGAATCGCCCTCGATGCGGCGGCGCGGGGGATGCGGGTGGGTCTTGTGGAGATGCAGGACTTTGCCGCGGGAACATCAAGCCGTTCGACGAAGCTAGTCCATGGCGGCTTGCGTTACCTGAAGCAACTGGAGATCGGCGTTGTGGCGGAGGTAGGGCGCGAGCGGGCGATCGTCTACGAGAACGGCCCGCATGTGACAACGCCGGAATGGATGCTGCTGCCGATTTATCGGGGCGGGACGTTTGGCCGGTTCAGCACGTCGCTGGGGTTGCGCGTGTACGACTTCCTCGCGGGGGTGAAGCGCGGGGAGCGGCGCAGCATGCTGTCGGCGGCGGAGACGCTGGCGAAAGAGCCGCTGCTGAAGCAAGACGGTCTGCTGGGCGGCGGGTACTATGTGGAGTACCGTACGGACGACGCCCGTCTAACCCTTGAAGTGCTCAAGGAAGCAGCGGCCCGTGGGGCGATGCCGGTCAACTATACCAAGGTGACCGGGTTTCGGTACGAAGGCGCGCAGCTGGTGGGCGCTGAGGTGACGGATCTGGCCGAGGGGCGGACATATGAGTTGCGCGCCCGGAAGATCGTCAATGCGGCGGGCCCGTGGGTGGATGCGCTGCGCGAGATGGACGGGTCAAAGCAGGGCAAAATGCTGCAGCTGACCAAAGGCGTGCACCTGGTGTTCGACCAGGGGCGGTTTCCGTTGCGGCAGGCGGTTTATTTTGATACGCCGGATGGCCGCATGGTGTTTGCGATTCCGCGCGATGGCAAGACCTACGTGGGCACAACGGACACAGTGTACCACGGCGAGATTCATCATCCGCGGATGACGGAGGCGGATCGCGATTATATCTTGGGTGCGATTGACGGCATGTTTCCCGGGCTGGCGATCACGGCGGCGGACGTGGAATCCAGCTGGGCCGGCGTGCGGCCGCTCATCTACGAGGAGGGCAAATCGCCTTCGGAAATTTCCCGCAAGGATGAAATTTGGGAGTCCGCGTCCGGCCTAATCACGATTGCTGGCGGCAAGCTGACCGGCTACCGCAAGATGGCGGAGCTGGTCGTGGACCGCGTGGCCGCCAAGCTGATGCGGGAATACGGCCGGAGCTTCACGCCCTGCGCAACCCGGCTGCTGCCGATCTCCGGCGGGCAGGTGGGCGGCTCGCAGGGACTGCTCGGCTTCGTGGCACGCAAGGCGCTGGAAGCGGCGGAGCGTGGCATCCCGAAGGATCTTGCCGCTAAATGGGCGGCTAGATATGGATCCAACGTGGACCGGCTGTTGGCTTTGGCCGACGATGCTGCGGCTACGGGCGAGCCAGCCGACTCGGCCGGTGCAGCCCGGCTCCCGCTGGAGGTGGCTGTTCCGCTGAGGTATGCCCTGGAAGCGGAGATGGCGATGACGCCGGTGGATTTTTTTGTGCGGAGAACAGGGGCTTTGTTATTTGATATCGCATGGGTGCGGCGGTGGAAGGAGCCGGTCGTCGATGCGATGGCCCGGTATTTCGACTGGCCGGAGGACGTGAAGCGCCGGCGGGCGGAGGAGCTGGAGCAGGCGTTGACGGAGGCGGTTTTTCCCGTAAGTGAAGAGTAAATCGTTTATTACAGGTGCAAGGATTTTGCCCTCGATCTGTCGAAATACATCCAAGAGAGCAAGCAAAGAGATCGAAGATGGAAAGAGGGCAGGGGTTCATGAAGAATGGATGGAAGCGCGGGATTCGCGGATTGGTGATTCTCGCGGGGTTAGGAGCAGCCTGGTTGGCTGCGGGCTCAGCGGTTCAAGCGGCTGCGGTGGACTTTAAGGATGTACCGGCATCCCATTGGGCTTATGACAAGGTCATGTGGGCGAAGAACAACGGTGTGACCGACGGGTATCCGGACGGCACGTTCCGCCCGGCACAGTCGGTGACGGAAGCGGAGTTTCTGAGCATGCTGGTGCGGGCCTATCCAGAGATCAAGCTGGATAAGGTGAATGAGCAGGAGGCCTGGTATACACCTTATTACAACTTGGCCTTCGAATTGGCGTGGCCGGTGAGCGACAAGCCAAATGAGCCGATTACGCGTGGATCGGTGGCTCGGTTGATGGCGGCTTTTTACGGGCAGAGCTTGAGTGAAGATGAGGCGGTACAGTGGATCCTTGCTCAAGGCTTGGCCCAAGGGAAGAACGGTGTCGGCGTAGAAGGCTTCGCGCCCAAGGACGCGGTGTCGCGGGCGGAAGCGCAGACGTTCCTGTATCGGCTCAAGCTGACGCTGCCCAAGGCGACAAGCCCGGATCTGATCAAGCCGGAGATCCAGCTGCAAGGCGTGAGGATCGGCGATTCGACGGACCGCGTGATCGAGCTGCTCGGCGAGCCGGCTCGTAAGGACGCGACCAACTACGGACTGGAATGGCACATCTATAATAAGGATTACAAGCATTATACGCAGGTTGGCGTAGCGGGCGGCAAGGTCGTTGGCTTGTTTGGCAATCATGACGAGTGGCAGTTTGCTCCCGAGGCCGAGAAAGGGCTGGAGAAGTTGCGGAGCAGCCTCGCGGCAATCTGGGACAAGAGCGAGCACCCGCCGCGAGAGTATGTGGAGACGTATACGCCGAGAGGGTTGTACATCAATCTGTACCTGGACAAGCACGAGAAGTACCGCGTGGACGGGGTGCTGCTGATGGACAAGAAGTTTACGGAGAGCCATGTGTACGCCCCGAATACTCCGGAGTCGCTGAAGGCGACGGAGCGGGAGATTTTTGACCTGACCAATGCGTTTCGTGCGCAACGAGGCTTAGGCGTGCTGAGCTGGAATGAATCGGTGGCTGAGGTGGCTCGCGCGCATAGTCGGGATATGGCGGAACGGAATTATTTTGAGCATGATAATCCTGAAGGGAAGTCGGCCGGCGACCGCATGATGGCTCGCGGGATTCCGCAGTTCCGGGCTTGGGGCGAAAATATCGCCGCCGGTTATCTGGATGCGATCGACGGGCACTATGGCTGGCTGAATTCCTGGGGCCACCGGGAGAATATGCTGGAGCCCGTGTTTACGATGCTGGGTGTTGGTGCGGTAGACGGACTTAGCAGCAGCGATTACAGAACGTACTACACGCAAAACTTCTATACGCCGCTGTAAGCTTGGCTAAGCCTGGCCGGGTCTGCTCGGTTGTCAGAGTAAGATCGTTGGTTTTTTTGGCCAGTAGGGGGAGGAACCGCTTGCCGGAAGTGACCGGGGCGGTTCCTTTTTTGTACGGAGTATGGTAGAAAAGATAAAGGATAACCTGTTAATACGTAAGTCGGCCGCAGGAGTGCGGTACAGAGAAAGGATGCTTTGACTATGTACGTCGTTTGCAAAGATCATGTGGAACTGGCCATCGATATGTTCGTGGATGAGTTTGAGGATGCCCCGGATGTGGTCGATTTGGAGCATACCAAGTTTATTGATTGGGAGCCGCCGGTAAAATGTCAGGAATGTGATCAGGAGGCGCGGTTTTTGGTGGTGTAGTGCGGGTGCAGATGCAGGTGCGGTACACAACTGAATGAGAGACGAAGAACGGGGCGACGGCATGGGATGGCTGGCCCCGCTGTTTTTTTAGATATCAGAAAGTATACACTTCGGACGGACGATAACGGAGGATGTTACGGTGCAGATTCAAATCGTGGCGGTCGGCAAATTGAAGGAAAAATATCTGGTCCAGGGCATTGCGGAGTACGCCAAGCGCCTGGCGCCTTACGTGAAATTTCAAGTCGTGGAGGTGCCCGACGAGAAAGCGCCGGAGACGATGAGCGAGGCGGAGCTCATCGGCGTCAAGGAGCGCGAGGGCGAACGCATCCTCGCGCACATCAAGAGCGACGCGCATGTTATCGCGCTCGCGATTGACGGCCAGCTCTGGAGCTCGGAGGAGCTGGCCGCGTGTTTGGACCGGCTCGGCACCTACGGGACGAGCCATGTCGTGTTCGTCATCGGCGGCAGCCACGGGCTCGCCGATGCGGTGCTCCGCCGCGCGCAGCAGCGGCTGTCGTTTGGGCGCATGACGCTGCCCCACCAGCTCATGCGCCTGGTGCTCACCGAGCAGATATACCGCGTAGTTGCTATAAATAAAGGGATTAAATATCATAAATAATCTTGATTGGGGACGGATTGGGGACGAAATTTTTCGAGCTTGCTCACTGCTTCATCAGCAAGCTTCTTCGTAACGTGGGAATAAACATTAGCGGTTGTTTGGAAGTCAGTCGTATTTAGTCGTGAATTCTTTCCATCGATGCGAGGGGACCACTCGATCATAACATCGAACAATATATTTCCTCAAATAGGAAATCAGAACTACTTCAAACAAGGAATTTCAGCGGGGGATGTCGAATAGGAAAAGTTGCGTGGTTTCGGGCGGAACAAGAGGTGAACTATGGAAATCATCAATAATATCGACAATCTTCTCGGCGAAAATTTGAAACTTGAAGTTCGCAAAGGCAGCAAAGTATCGATTGCTGCATCATGCTTCTCCATTTATGCATATGAAGCCTTAATGAAAGAACTGAATCAGGTGGAAGAAGTCCGGTTCATCTTCACCTCTCCCACCTTTATTGCGGATAGCATAAAAAAGGAGAAGCGGGAATTTTATATCCCGAAACGGAACCGGGAAAAAAGCTTGTACGGCACCGAATTTGAAATCCGGCTCAAAAACGAATTGACACTTAAAGCGATTGCAAAAGAGTGCAGTGACTGGATTCGTAAAAAAGTCACGTTCAAATCGAACCGTACTTCAGGTTCAATGCAAGGCATGCTGAATGTGCAGACTGCAAACGAGCCGATCACCTATATGCCGATCGATGGCTTTACGACCGTTGATCTTGGTTATGAAAAGGGCAATGCTCTCTCCAAGATGGTGAACAAGTTCACAGAAGCTCCGTTTACCAAAATGTATTTCGATCTGTTCGATCAGGTATGGAATGACAAAAGCAAGCTTGAAGATGTCACGAACCAAGTTGTGGAGCATATTTCATCGGTGTATAAAGAGAACTCTCCGGGGTTCATTTACTACGTCATTTTGTACAACATCTTTAACGAGTTCCTGTCGGACATTACGGAAGATATATTGCCCAACGAAGCAACTGGATTCAAAGAGACGGAAATCTGGAAACGTCTCTATCACTTCCAGAAAGACGCGGTTCTTGGTGCGATCAATAAACTGGAAAAGTACAACGGATGCATCCTTGCAGACAGCGTTGGTCTGGGAAAAACATTTACGGCTCTTGGTATCATCAAATACTATGAACTTCGCAACAAGTCCGTATTGTTGTTATGTCCCAAGAAGCTCGGCGACAACTGGCTTACCTTTAAACAGAATGTAACCAACAATATTTTGTATGCTGACCGATTCCGCTATGATGTACTCTACCATACGGACATATCGCGGGAAAGAGGCAAATCAAACAATATCCCGCTTGACCGGTTGAATTGGGGCAATTACGATCTGCTCGTCATTGATGAGTCGCATAATTTCCGTAACAACGAAGCCAAGAAAGATAAAGAGACGCGGTATCAGAAGCTGATGCGGAAAGTGTTAAAAAGCGGCGTGAAAACGAAAGTGCTCATGCTCTCCGCTACTCCGGTGAACAACAAGTTCATGGATCTTCGCAACCAGCTTGCCTTGGCTTATGAAGGAAATCCAGAGGAAATCAACAGCAAGTTGGGCACGGAGCGGGGGATTAACGACATCTTCAAACGAGCCCAGTCCGCGTTTAACCAATGGTCTAAGATGGATGTTGCTGAACGTACAACGGAGACGCTTCTTGGTATGCTCGACTTCGACTTTTTTGAGCTGCTGGACAGCTTGACGATCGCTCGGTCACGCAAGCATATCCAGAAGTATTACAAAGCGGAGGAGATCGGCGAGTTCCCAAGGCGGCTGCCGCCTCTATCCAAGTTTTGCGATTTGACCGACAGAACCGATGTGATCGGGTATAATGAAATTTTTATAGAGTTGTCCAGAATCAATCTCGGCATCTATGCACCATTCAAATACATTCAGCCGAGCCGATTGCGTTTCTATGAAGAGTTGTATGACACCAGCGTAAGGGGCGGGAGCGGGAACTTCAGGCAGATGGATCGCGAAGGCAGCTTGCAACTCTTGATGCGGATCAACCTGCTGAAACGCCTGGAAAGTTCAGTGGAATCTTTCCGATTGACCCTTTCCAAGATTGTCTCCAAAATTGATCAGACGCTTCAGCAAATCGAAGCGTTCGAGCGAAGCGGGAAATCCGACGCTGTAGGTTATACCGATATTGAGGATGCCAATCTTGACGATGACGACTGGTTGGACGATGATTTCAGCATCGGGGATACAATCAAGATCAATTTGTCCGATATGGATGTTCTTCGCTGGAAAGAAGATTTGATGAATGATCACAACATTCTTTCCGCCTTGCTGACCGAAATGCAGAAAGTAACGCCTGAACATGATGCGAAGCTAAACACATTAAAGCAGGTTATTGATCACAAAATCAATCATCCGATCAATCCCGGTAACCGCAAAGTCATCGTTTTCAGTGCGTTCACGGATACCGCGGCGTACTTGTACACGCATTTATCTGCGTACATGAAGGCGAAGTACAATATCGACACGGCCAAAATCGTCGGCAGCGACGAGAACAAAAACACCGCCGGTTTGCGGAATGATATCAGCACATTGCTGACTTGCTTCTCGCCTCGATCCAAGGAGAAGAAACTGACCATGCCGGATGTCAAAGGCGAGATTGATCTGCTTATCGCTTCCGACTGCATATCCGAAGGGCAAAACTTGCAAGATTGTGACTATCTCATCAACTATGACATTCACTGGAATCCAGTGCGGATTATTCAACGATTTGGCCGAATAGACCGGATCGGTTCGCAGAACAAGGAAATTCAATTGGTGAACTTCTGGCCCAACATGACGCTGGATGAATACATTCAGTTAAAAGAACGGGTCGAAAATCGCATGGTCATCATGGATATGACGGCAACCGGCGATGATAACGTTCTGTTCAATCAATCCAGCGATCTGGAATATCGGAAGCAGCAGCTTCATCGTTTGCAAAAGGAAGTCGTCGATCTGGATGATATGAACACAGGCGTCTCTATCACCGATTTGGGCCTGAACGATTTCCGCATGGACTTGGTGAACTATGTCAAGGAGAACGGAGAACTTGATTCCGTTCCGAGCGGACTGCATGCGGTTGTGGCTGCTGACGAAGAGAAGGGAGCAAAGCCCGGCGTCATCTTTGTTCTTCGCAATGTCAATGAGGAACTAAATCCCGACAAGCAGAACCGGCTACATCCCTTTTACCTAGTCTATATGAGCGAAGATGGCGAAGTCATCACCAATCATATGGATGTCAAAAAGACGCTGGATATTTTGCGAGCTCTATGCAGAGGACAATCCGAACCGATGATGGATGCTTGCCGCAGCTTCAATCAAGCGACGAAAGACGGCAAAAAGATGGACACGTATTCCATGCTATTGGAAGAAACCATCCGCTCGATTGTACAGGTGAAAGAAGAAAACGATCTGGATAGCTTGTTTAGTTCGGGAGGTACGACAGCACTCATCGACTCGATTAAAGGGCTTGAGGACTTTGAACTTATCACCTTTGTCGTCATCAGGCAGGTGACTGCGTGATGTTTCAATTGCCTTCAAGCACGCTTGTTAACCGCAAAATTCCGAAGAACAAATTTTATGAGAAGCTACAAGCCAATAATCATCTCAGAGAACTCTTTACCGATCAGGTTGAATCGATCATTTGGAAACACAAGCTATCCAAGGACACGATTCGTCTTGAACCCAAAGAGGACATTGAAGAAATCCAAATATTCGAAGTTCACTTGAAGGAGCAATCGTACTCCTTAGAATTGCTTCGGAGCATAGATAAGGCGATTCCTTATCCAATTTTGCATGTACTGATGCATGATGGGCAGACCAAGTTCGCCATCGCGTATAAAGAGCGAAATCAATCCGACGAAAATCGGTCTGTCGTCCGTTCCTACCACGAGACGGACTGGCAGCCGGTGGAGAGTATCGAGTTGAACATCCTCCAAGGACTCGATCTAAAGGCTGTGTACGAGAACATCATCCGTCAACTGCTTCCCATTAAGATGAAGCCAGAGATGGAGCTTTCAGCCGTTTTGGAGCGGCAAGCCCAAATTGATAAACTTACGCAAGAATGCCAGCGACTTGAGTCCAAAATTCGGGCTGAAAAACAATTCAACAAGAAGGTTGAATTGAACTTGGAATTGCAACGAAAACGCAAAGAACTGAATCAACTACTCGATGAGTGATCGGAGGCGTACATATGAAAAAATTGACGATGAAGTCGGTCGATATGACTCAAGTAAATATTGACAAGATTGCGGAAATATTTCCGAACGTGATCACCGAAGCAAGAGATGAACATGGCAAAGTAATAAGAGCCATTGACTTTGACTTACTTAGGCAGGAATTGTCCAATGTGCTGGTAGAAGGTGAAAAAGAACGGTATCAGCTTACTTGGCCTGGGAAAAAACAAGCGATCCTTAATGCTAACACGCCTATTGACAAAACATTGCGTCCGGTTAAGGAAGACAGCTTTGATTGGGACAATACGCATAATTTGTATATTGAAGGCGATAATCTTGAAGTATTGAAGCTGCTGCAGGAGTCTTATTTGAATAAGATAAAATGCATCTATATTGATCCACCATATAATACGGGTAAGGATTTTGTTTATAAAGATGATTTTAGCATGTCTGGAAACGAGTACCAAGGTGAATCTGGGCAAGTTGATGAAGCTGGAAATCGACTTTTTCAAAATACTGAGACAAATGGCCGGTTTCATAGCGATTGGTTGACAATGATGTATTCACGGATAAAAGTTGCCAAAAATCTATTAAAAGATGATGGCGTTATATTTATTAGTATTGATGACAACGAAGTCTTTAATCTAAGAAAAATATGCGATGAAATATTTGGGTCAACTAATTTTATTGCAAATGTTATTTGGCATAAAAAATATGCCACAGCGAACGATGCCAAGTATTTTGCGGAAATGCATGATCACATCTTAGTTTATCGAAAAAGTGATTCTTTTATGAGAAATCTACTTCCAAGAACTGATAAACAGAATTCGTTATACAAGTATGACAGTAATGATGGTAGAGGTCCATGGAGACCTGATAATTTATCAGTTAAAACCTATTCAGCCGAATATGATTATCCAATTATTAATCCAAATACCGGTAAGATATATAACCCACCGAAAGGAAGATGTTGGGTTACTAATAAAGACACCATGGAAAAATGGATTAATGAGGGTAGGGTGTTTTTTGGACAAAAGGGTGATGGGGCACCACAACTAAAAAGATATTTGAACGAAGTACAAGATGGAGTTGTTCCTCCAACTTATTGGTCTTATGAGGAATGCGGGCATAATGACGAGTCCCGAAAAGAAATAAAAATGTTGTTTGAGCAACCGCCTTTTGACACACCTAAGCCGACAAGACTCATTAGAAGAATACTTCAGCTATCTACTAATGCTAATACAGATGACATTGTATTAGATTTCTTTTCAGGTTCTGCTACAACCGCTCATGCAGTTATGCAGCAAAATTCGGAAGACAGTGGCAATAGGAGATATATCATGGTTCAACTACCAGAACCAACATCCGAAAATTCCGAAGCCTACAAAGCCGGATATAAGAACATCTGCGAAATCGGCAAAGAACGCATCCGCCGTGCCGCGAAGAAGATTAAAGAAGAAACCGGAGCCGACATCGATTACGGCTTCCGCGTATTCCGCGTGGATTCATCGAACATGAAGGACGTTTACTACACACCGGACAAGCTGAAACAGGGCGATATGTTCGATCTCGCATCCAACATCAAAGAAGATCGTACCGGGGAAGATTTGCTCATCCAGGTCATGCTGGAACTCGGCCTTGAGCTTTCGTTGCCTATGGAAATGAAGCAACTTGAAGGGAAGACCGTTCATTACGTCGCCGGGAACTCTTTAATCACATGTTTTGATGACAAAGTGCCGGAATCCGTCATTAAACAAATTGCGGCGGAACATCCGCTTCGGGTTGTATTCCGCGACAGTTCCTTTGAAAATGATTCCGCACGCATCAATGTGGAAGAATTATTCAAGATGCTCTCTCCGGGCACAGAAATCCAAGTGCTGTAAGGTGGTGAGCTCAAATTGAAGATCAAATTCAAACATCAGCAGTTTCAGTTGGACGCCGTAAAAAGTATCATGGATTGCTTTGTGGGGCAACCGAATGAGTTGTCCCGATTTACACTTGACCGAGGCAGAAGACAAAAACCGGAACAAATGGTCATGGATGATCTCGCGAATGCCGAACAAGCAAATATCGGATTTAAGAACAACGCCATTCAATTGATTGATCAGGAAATCTTGAAAAACATTCAAACGGTGCAACGGAAGAACGGCCTGAAAATATCCGAGAAGCTTGAGGGCAAATATAATCTGACGATCGAAATGGAAACCGGGACAGGCAAAACCTATACGTACATCCGTACCATGTTCGAATTGTACCAAAAGTACGGATGGAGCAAGTTTATTGTCGTTGTTCCTTCTATCGCCATTCGTGAAGGTGTGCTCAAGACGTTCCAGATCACGGAAGATCATTTCATGTCCGAATACGGCACGAAGGCACGATACTTTGTGTATAATTCGAAGCAATTGCATCATATTGAGAAATTTGCCAGCGACGCCGGGATCAATGTCATGATTATCAATTCGCAGGCCTTTAATGCGAGAGGGAAAGATGCAAGACGGATTTACATGGAACTGGATGACTTCAACAGTCGCAAACCGATTGACGTTCTGGCGAGCACGAATCCGATCATGATCATTGACGAGCCACAATCCGTGGAAGGCAAGCAGACGAAAGAATCCCTGAAGGCATTCAATCCGTTGTTCACCTTGCGTTATTCGGCGACACATCGTGAAGATTACAACAAAGTTTACCGGCTCGATGCTTTGGATGCGTACAACAAAAAGCTGGTGAAAAAGATCAGCGTGAAGGGGATTACGGCCAAAGGAACAAGCGGCACGGACAGCTATCTGTATCTGGAAGGAATCGATGTGAGCACGAAGCATGCTCCGGTGGCCCGGCTGGAATTCGAAGTGAAGACAAAAACGGGTCTTGCCAGGAAGACGCATAAAATCAAACAAAATGATGATATATACCAATTATCCGGTGAGCTTGAGCAGTACAAGGGATATAAAGTGTCCGAAATTAATGGACAAAATAACAGCATTAGCTTTATAAACAGCGTAACTTTATACGCTGGTGACGTACAGGGGGATGTAGGAGAACTGCATTTCCGCCGTATTCAGATTCGGGAAACGATCAAGTCCCATTTTGAAAAAGAACGTGCGTTGTTTCATCAAGGGATTAAAGTGCTTTCGCTCTTTTTCATCGACGAAGTAGCGAAGTATCGGCAGTATGACAAAGATGGTTCGGAGCTTAATGGTGTTTATGCGGAGATGTTTGAGGAAGAATACACGGCCTTGCTCAATGAGCAATTGTCGCTGTTTGCCGATGATCCATACATTCAGTATTTGAATCGGATACAGGTGAAAGAAACGCATAAGGGTTATTTCTCGATCGATAAGAAAAGTAACCGTTATGTCGATCCGAAGGTATCGGCAAGAGAGACGGACTCCGATGATGCGGACGCTTATGACCTTATAATGCGGGATAAAGAACGATTGCTTAGCTTCTCGGAACCAACCCGGTTTATCTTCTCCCACTCTGCTCTTAAGGAAGGTTGGGATAATCCGAATGTGTTCCAGATTTGCACGCTGAAACATAGCGATTCCACCATCAAGAAACGTCAGGAAGTCGGGCGGGGACTGCGGCTTTGTGTCAATCAGAATGGTGAACGGATGGATTCGAGTGTACCAGGTATCGACGTTCATGAAATCAACGTGTTGACCGTCATTGCCAGTGAGTCGTACGAGCAATTTGCGAAACAGCTGCAAAACGAAATCGCTGAAACGCTGTCCGATCGTCCACGCAAAGCAGATCGCGACTTCTTCTTGGATAAAGTATTGGAGAATGCACGCGGCGAGCAATTGAAATTAGAAGATACCTTAGCAAGCAAGTTACTGTACACGTTCATTAAAAATGATTATGTGGATGATCAGTACAATTTGACGGATGTATATTTTAACGCTGTAGAAAATCAGAGTCTCAAACTCCCTGAGGAATTGACGGATTTTCAGGAACCGTTGGTCGAATTGGTTAAGTCAATTTATGTAGAGGGTAAATCGAATCTGGCTGATAATGAACGGAATCGCAATATTGCTTCCGTAACGGTCAATAACAATTTTTACAAAAAGGAATTCCAAGAGCTCTGGAACCAAATCAATCGGAAATCTGTGTATACTGTCAAATTCGACTCCGAGGAACTTGTGAAAAAGTGTGTATGGGCTTTGGACAGTCATTTAAAAGTGCCTGCGATCCGATATGCGATCAGGCATGGCGAAATGAATCGAATTGAGTCCCAGCAACAGCTAATGTCGGGGGAAGCTTTTCAGACGCGAGAAACCAAAACAGAGCTTGTGGAAGTGAAACCGGATTTTCGGGTGAAATACGATTTGGTCGGAAAGCTCATGGACGAAACGCGGCTGACGAGAAAGACGATCGTGGCCATTTTAACGGGGATCAAAGAAGCGACTTTCCTTCAATTCCGCAAAAACCCGGAAGAATTCATGCTTCGTGCCGCCAAGCTGATCAACGAGCAGAAAGCGACGACGATTATTGAATCCATCACTTATGATGTTCTCAATGATAAATTCGAAGCGGACGTATTTACGAAAAACACATTATCCGGGAAACTGGGGGAAAATGCGATTCCGGTTGAGAAGCACGTTTATGACTATGTAGTTACGGATTCTAAGATCGAGCGTGCTTTTGCTAAAGAGCTTGATGTCAGCAATGAAGTCCGGGTGTACGCCAAGCTGCCGCGGGGATTTTTCATCCCGACGCCAATGGGCAATTACAATCCGGACTGGGCGATTGTTTTCAAGGAAGGTGATGTGAAGCACATTTACTTCATTGCTGAAACGAAAGGCTCCATGGAATCTATGGAACTACGTGAAGTGGAGAAAGCGAAGATTGAATGTGCTCGTAAACACTTCGCCAAGTTGAACTCCGACCGGTTGAAGTACGATGTTGTCAACACTTATGAGAAGTTGTTTGAGATCGTCAAGGGGTAAAAAGAAGTTGCTTCCATGCGTTATCAATGACAGTCAATGCTAGGCTTTACTTGGAATGGCGGGCAATGATGGGCTTAGTTAGTCAAGCGAAGTTGCATTGATACGCCGCTGTTCGCAAGAAATCATGTCTGCAGAGTGTAAAGCCTAGCATCTTTATGATTTCTGCTGAAGAGCCAAGAAAATGAACAAAGTTTGTGTATATTAACAGGTAATACCAATCAATAATGAATGTAACTGGGTATAAGGAGGTGAGCAGAATGGCTAGAGGAGACCTTATTAAAAAACTGTTATTGTCGTACCAACGTGGCGAAGATAAAAAGTTTAGGGAAATCGCGATGGACATTATTAGGGAAGAACGAAAGAAGAATCATCACGCATTGGCTGATCAGCTACAAAAAATTATTGATTCTCAATCATTCTCACCTGATAAATTCAGTCGGTTATCTCATATGGTCACAGTACCTAAGGACGAAAATGAGGTTCCTTTAATTGAAATAAGAAAATCGAAGAAGTATTTATCCGATGTAATTTTATCGGAAGAAAACAAAAATGCAATTGATGAAATAATTCAGGAATTTTGGCGATCGGAGCTATTAAAGTCATATAACCTAAGGCCAAAGTCAAAGATACTTTTTTGTGGGCCTCCAGGTTGCGGGAAAAGTTTATGTGCTGAGGCTATTGCTGGTGAACTAGGCTTGCCGATTATATATAACCGATTTGATTCGATAATATCCTCATATTTGGGGGACACTTCAAGCAATATTCGGAAGGTATTTGACTTCGGATCAAAGGAAACATGGGTTATGCTCTTTGATGAATTTGATGCAATCGGCAAGAGTAGAAATGACCCAAATGAACACGGGGAACTAAAGCGTGTTGTAAATAGTTTTTTACAAATCATGGACAGCTTTGAGGGACAGAGCTTAATAATTGCTTGTACGAACCATGAAAGCCTTTTGGATAAGGCTATATGGCGAAGGTTTGACGAAGTTATCTATTTTGACAAGCCAACGCACGAAGAAATCGTTTTGCTGGTAAAGAAGAAAACCACCAGTTACCCAAAGAAAGAGTTGGACTTTAATAAAGTAGCTGAAAATATGATTGGGCTTAGTCATGCTGAAATTGAGCGTATTTGTCATGAAAGTATTAAGTTCTGCTTGCTTAATGATATAGCCGCACTCACTAATGACATAATGCAATTACAGACAATTAAAGAACGTAATCGTCAAAAAATATACGAGGGAGGTAATTAAGGTTGGATAACTTGCCATTGATAAGAGTTGAGCTTGAGCTTGACCGCAGAAAAAGACCCGGATTTGGTCAGGCTCCACAAAGAGAATATAAACGTCATGGCGAAGACATCCAAGAGAATATTGACCTGTTGATGAGAAGTTATCATCGTCCGAAGGCAAAAGGGATAAAACCAGAGTTAATTTTGAAAGTAAGTTATGAAAATAAAATTCCTGCCGAAGAACTTAAAAGGTGCGGTTTTGAAGTGATTGGTGAAGATCCTAATAACGCACTAATTCTCTTCTCGTCAGATGAGGAACTATCTGAATTTAGAAGTCGATTAAAACAATATCAGGCTGGACCACAGAATAAATCTGAAAATCCAAGCTATAATGGGATTTTTGCAAATATTAATTCTGTCTCAGCGTTAACTCCAGCTGATAGAGTGGGGCCAAAACTAAGAGCGATCAAAATAGAGGTTGAAACTAAATACTGGGTTGATATTGAATTGTGGCATTTAGGGGCAGCCTCAGTTTGCAGGGATAAAATTAAAGAAATACGAGGTTATATAACTGAGAATCAAGGGCGGGTAACAGATGACTACCTAGGAAGTTCTATATGCGTTCTACGAGCTAATGTCACAGGGAAACTCTTGAATGATCTTCTAGAGCTTGAAATTGTGCGTATGATAGATTTGCCTCCACAGCCCACCTTCATTCCGAGAGAATATAACAGTGTCTCGATAGAGTCATTACCTGAAATCCAACAACCGTCTCCTGGCAGTCCGTCTATTTGCATTATAGATAGTGGGATTATGCAAGGCCACCCCTTATTAGGGCCGGCAATAGGGGATTCTGCGTGTTTTCCTGATGAACTTGGTGAGACAAGTGATGTGGAAGGGCATGGAACGAAAGTAGCCGGGTTAGCTTTATATGGCGATATACTAACGTTGATAAGATCAGGTGCGTTCAAACCAGAATACAGAATTTTTAGTGCAAGAGTTACAAACTCAAATAATAGATTCGATGATGAAAAGCTAATAACAACACAAATGAGAGACGCAATACGGTACTTCTATGATGAATACGGATGTAAAATTTACAATATCTCTTTAGGAGATGAAGAGAACGTTTATGTTGATGGAAAACAGACTTTATGGGCTTCTGTTTTGGATGAACTTATCAGAGAGCTCGATATAGTTGTAGTTGTTTCAGCCGGGAATCATTTTTATTATCCTGATGATCCAGAGAGCATCTTGTCTGAATATCCGGGTTTTTTATTCAACCAGAAGTCCAAAATTATTGATCCAGCAAGTGCAGCCTTGGCACTAACAGTTGGTTCTTATTGTGCTAACTTCGTAGCTCCTGCAATAAGTGGAATGACAATAGAACGCGGGGTTAATCTAAGAGTTATTGGGAAGGAAAATCATCCGTCTCCATTCACTAGAACTGGACCTGGTGTTGGAGGAGCTATTAAACCAGAGCTTTGTGAGTATGGGGGAAACCTGTTATATGATGGATTAACAAAGCGTATAAGAGATGATCGTTCTTTATCTGTTGTAAGTACGTCGAAAAACATACCCGATGAACTATTCACTACAGATGTTGGAACAAGTTTTGCAGCTCCTCAGGTTTCGCATAAGGCTGCACAACTATACAAGATTTTCCCAAACGCTTCATCAAATCTTATAAGAGCATTACTTGTCCATTCTGCTCAATTACCTAATAATATTGAAATGACAAGCGATGAAATATTTCGGTCATTCGGTTATGGAATTTCAGATGTCCAAAGAGTTGCGACTTCAAGCAATAACCGAGTAACTTTATTTGCTGAAAGTTCTTTAGAATTTGATAAATTTCACATATATGAAATTCCTATACCGGAGGATTTTAACTCTGTAAATGGCGATAGGCACATCACTATAACCTTAGCATTTGATCCACCAGTACGACATACTAGATTAGATTATTTGGGTGTAACAATGTCATATAGACTTATCCGCGGAAGAGAATTAAGAGATGTCATTGAATTCTTTAGGGCAAGAAAAAAGGAGGAAGGATCGCCAGGGAAACTCGGTAGCCATGAATGCAAAATGTATCCAACACCCTCGTTAAGGGATAATGGAACTGTGCAAAAAGCTGTATTTACTGCGAAGCAGAAATTGAATTACGGTTCAACATATTACCTAGTTGTAAGATGTGAGAGCATTTGGGCCACAGAGGAATTAGGACCACAAAAATATGCCATAGTAGCAACATTAGAGCATACGAATGAGGAAGTCGATTTGTACACTGAGATTTCAAACAGGGTGCAAGAGACGATTCGCGAGCAGGTGCGTGTCAAGAAGGTTCGTGTTAGGGTGTAATACTATTAAAAGTGAGGGAGAGGCTACTGTGGCCCCTCCTTCGTTTATATTCATTTTACCATATCAATAGATACGGTGAGCCGTATCATAAATAAGGCGAAGGCAGGCACAAACTTAAAGTTTTCTTTACATTTCAATATATAGATTTTCAACCGTGGTATTATATTGATTGATTTTTTTAGCATATGATGTCTGTTTTTGTTGATGAGGAGGACCGATATGAAAAATAAAGTGAAAAGAGTCACTTCGATATTTATCATCGTGCTCATGGTGATGGGAAGTATACCAGGAACACAACTATTGACAAACAGAGGAGAACGGGTTTAATATAACGGTGTTATATAAATATAACTAAGTTACAGAAAGAAGGACTCGTATGAAATCACTCTCTGCAGTTATTGTCGGCGGCGGTCTCGGAGGACTTGCATTAGCGCAAAGTCTGAAGAAGCATCACATTGACTTTGTAGTTTGTGAACGCGAGCAGGAAGGACAATTTCTTCAAACCGGTTATCGTATCAAAATCAATGACAACGGAATGAGTGCGCTGCGGTTTTGTCTGCCTGAGAAGCTTTACGATCTCTTTATGGAAACCTCCGTCATGGGACCGGAACACCCGATATTCTTAAATCCAATTTCTCTCGAGCTGATGGAAGAACAGCACCCGATGTACAACAAGGCGAAAATCACGCCTGGCGTCAATCGTTTTACTTTCAGAGAAGTGTTGCTTGGTGAACTCAATGACCATATCCGTTACGGATATCGGTTTACCCATTATGAAACTTTGGAAAACGGCCGCTTGAGAGCTTGGTTTGAGAATGGAGAGTATATCGATGCGGATGTCCTTGTTGGCGCTGACGGGGGAGGATCGAAGGTTCGCCAACAGTATAAACCTGGGGTGAAAATTTTTGATACCTTGGGAAGAGCTCTTTATACAAAAGTATTTCTGGATGATACTCGGAGAAAAGAACTCGATCAGCTCATTGGGGACGGCAGCATGAGAGGCCTTTTTAGCCCGGAAGGAGAGGCTCCGGTTTCCCTGCTTCTTGAAGAAATGGCCTTCAAGCCGAATATGGAACGATTGCCGGAATCCATGTCCCTGAATGTGAAAATTACTCCACAACAGGATTACTTGTATGCTGTGTTTGCGTGCTCGCCTGAGTGGTTTGGGATGCCTGACGAGCAGCTTTTCCAATTGAATGGTTCGGAATTGTTGTCCCTTGCTCAAGAGAAAACCAAACATTGGCATCCCCAAGTCAAACGGATGTTGGAACTCGCAGAGCCAGAGAAAACGGCTGTTTATCACTTGCGTAATGTTTTGCCATATAAGCCTTGGAAAGAAACCACCTCTTTGGTATTGCTGGGGGACGCCTTGCATCCGATGACACCGGCTGGAATTGGCGGGAACGCGGCACTTTTTGATGCCTATGAGCTATCGAAAGAATTAATCAACGTCAAAGACGGGAAAAAGGAACTTTTGTCAGCGTTACGTGATTATGAGGTGGCTGCGATTGAACGTGGGATGCGGGATGTTCGCCTCTCCTCGAAAGCAGGGGAAAGCATGTTCAACCAGAAGCCGTTGCCTGAGGAAGATGTAGAGTTGGAGGAATAGGGGTTTGTTTTTACGTTTATCCTTGACTAGGCTCCTTTCTAAATCGAGTATAATAAGTTGTATAAGAATCTATGGAATGGAGTTGGATTGTCTGTTATGCCTCAACGCAGGCCACATATCAGCGAGGAGAAGATCATCGCAGCTTCGTGGCGGCTTCTCTCCGACCAAGGAATCGAAAACTTTACCATAAGAAGCCTTTGTAAAGAGCTAAATGTTCAAGCCCCTACGATCTATTGGTACTTCGAGAGTAAGCAGGTCCTTATTCAAACCTTAGCCAACCTGGTTTCAAGAGAGATCATAGGTGATCTTCCCAAGCAAGGTGACTGGCGGGAGAGGCTTCAAACCAGCGCCATGGTGATTCGGAAGAAACTCCAGCAGTATCCCTGCTCGGGTCAACTTCTGATGAAGTCGAAGCCAGAGGCTGATTTTATGGAACTGCTCGAATGCCTCTTGCAGATGATCCAACCTACTTCCTTGACGGATAAACAAAAATTTTCATATATCACCCATTTGCTTAACTATGTCATCAACTTCGTCGTTGAAGAATATGAACAACGGATGGTACAGATATCGTTAGGGAATAAGGAGGATATTCACGGGGATTTCTCGCAATTCAACCTGCTTCGTCGGATGTACGAAGAAGGGATGTTTAATTTAATTGGTTCTGATGAACTCTTTGACTCGGGAATTCTCTTATTACTCGATGGGATCGAGCAGAGAATAACTCCCTAGGTTTTTAGGAGCGGATCGCGTGGTGATCGCTCCTTTTTTCTTTTAAGTTGGTGCTGTTTTTGCGCTTATTTGAAGGCGGGAAGGTTCTCGGCGAGAAAGAGGTCCAGATTACGAGGGGACATCCCCGTAACTCGTTTCACATCATCGGATATCCATGCGGCGTCATCTTCGGCAATCAAACCGAATAATTGGGCGTTGGATGTGGCAACAGGCTCGGGAATCCCTGCCTGAATCATCGCTTTCTGATGCTCGGCGGGAGAGATTCACCGGTATTCGACGGTATACCCCAGAGCGTCAGACAGTTTACGTGCGACATCGTGATAAGTAATCAATTCGGGTCCGGTGAGCAGATAAGTACGGCCTGCATGCGTGGATCGTGATACGGCAATAGTTGCGGCCGTGGCGGCCACGTAGCGAGCATCGATCATGGCGAACTTGCCATCACCGGCAGACATTACGAAGCCTCTCGTTTGTTTAATCATCTGCGCGACAGCGAAGAGATTCTGCATGTAGAGATTCGGCGCAAGCAAAGTATAGTCGATCCCCGTCGCCTTCAGATGCGCCTCAACTCGCGCATGGCCACGCCGTCGATCAACAGGGGAATCTGCCGTAGCCTTATGATTCGTGATCTTTATAATATGTTTTATTCCGTTGCGAACAGCACTGTCAATCACGGCGATTTCCTGGTCCGGTACAGCAGGACTAATTAAAACGACCGTCTCAATGCCATGCATGGCTGCATCAAGAGTTTCAGGACGATCGAAGTTGCCAACGGCGATATCAATCCCATTCTCGGAGAACTCACGCGGCGTACGAGATAAGTCTCGAACTAGTGCGCGTGCAGGGTGTTGTTGCTTTGCAAGCAGGCGGACGGTTTCAGAGGACCCAAGCGATTTAATGAACTCGAGCGCTCCATTTCTAAAATTACGCGTAAGATGCTTACAGAACAACTAAGAGACCTGGAACGAGATAAACTGGTTATTCGAACAGTCTATAATCATGTTCCCCCGAAAGTGGAGTACTCACTTAGCGAACATGGTAAGACGTTCCTCCCTGTTTTAGAGATGATGGTCAAGTGGGGGGAATATCATCAAGAAAGTGTAGCTGGTCTCACATGATGAGGCTGGCTTTTTTTTTGATTAGAATACGCGGTGGTTTTTAACTATAACTAGATATGATCTGTTTATTTCGTGATTTCTTTGATACCTTAATTCTTGGAAAACCCCAAGGAGGTAGGGACGCATGGCTGAAAAAATGCTGACGAAATAGAAATGGATGAGGCGCTGGTTCGCCGTCTGCTGGTTGCCCAGTTTCCCCAATGGTCAGATCTATCCCTGCGGCGGGTCGAGCCAGCTGGCACCGTGAACGCCATCTTTCGATTAGGTAACCAATATTCGGTTCGGCTCGCGCGGCGGGAAGGGCCTGCGACACCAGAAAGCCGCGAGTTTACTTGGCTGCCCAAGCTTGCTCCGTTGGTTCCGCTAGAAGTCCCTGTACCCATCGCTCTAGGGCATCCGAGCAGCGAATATCCTTGGTATTGGTATATTTACACCTGGGTTGAGGGCGAGTCGGTGCCGATTGAGGAGATTGACGCGATGCAGGCAGCGCGTGATCTTGCGGGGTTCGTTGCAGCGCTGCAGCAAATCGATTCATCGGGTGGGCCGCTGGGACGCGGTGTTCCTTTGGCGGAGCGGGATGAGGGGTTCCGATACTGGTTGGCACGGTTTGATGGCGACGTTGCGGCGGTGTCTAAGGTGTGGGAATCCGCGCTTGCTGCGCCTCCGTGGAGCGGCCCGCCAGTTTGGCATCACGGCGACCTTGATATGCGCAACTGGCTCGTGCGTAATCAACGAATTACCGGTGTGATCGATTGGGATACGATGGGCGTGGGTGATCCTGCATGCGATGTCATGGTCGCATGGAAGTTACACTCGCCGGAGGCACGTGACGCATTCCGCAAATATCTTCCGACGGATGACGCGACCTGGACGAGAGCCCGCGGATGGGTTGTATCCCAGGCGGTGGCCATACTGGCTTACTATACGCCAGAAAACAACCCCGTTCTGTACCGTGAGGCCCAATCCTGGCTTGACCTCGTATTGTCGGAATGATGATTGATTATTTACTGTTAAGTATAAGTGTGTCATGGAGAGCGAATCTGATAGTTGTATGATGAAAAAGGCCATCCCACATGGGATGGCCGAAAACTTGCCCTCGTAGAAGCCGTGGCGAACCGTATCACAAAATAGGGATAAATTTTTATCAGAATATGTTAGCATTTAACTCATGCAAGGCTACTGTACTAATATACTTGATGAATTAGTCTTTTCAAATGGGCATTACGTTCATGTACATATTTTGATTTCAACGTCGGAGTAGTTGTATGCTTACTTTTCCATCTATTTAAAAAGTCTTGTTCAGCAAGTTGAGATTTCAATAATTCTGAGTCACGAGTAGTAATAATTCGAATAATTACATCACCTAAACCTACAATTCCTCGAAGATATAATTTTACTTTTTCGCCAACAGTAGTAATAGCCGAATGAAGTGGTACTTCTTTATCCCCTCTTTTCTGTCGCTTTTTTCCTCCGCAAGCCCGCCGCGAACCTCCGATAAACTAAATTTAGCTCCAAAACTTACCGTTAATTTCGCAAGTTAGATCTCTCCGCACCAATTACAAGTAAAACCTACCGTTAAATTTTATGTTTCCTCGCCAAATTGCTGATTTCGATCAAAATAACAGCAGGATTTACCGCTAATTTGGACAAAACCATGAAATTGTCCCAAATTAACGGTAGCTTTTACAGTTCGTTAACGCAATTTGGGCTCTTTTGACATGATTCATGGTTATGATACACCCATCAAGCGATTTCTAGGCACGATCTCGCTTGATCTGTTCACCGTTCTGCTCGGCGGGGCTACGGCGCTGCTGCCAATCTTCGCCGAAGACATCCTGCATACAGGGTCATGGGGACTCGGATTGCTTCGGACAGCTCCGGCAGTTGGCGCTTTGCTGATGTCACTTGTTCTTACGCGGTATTCGATTCAGAATTCGATCAGCAAGTATTTGTTCAGCTCGCTGGCGATCTTTGGCTTGGCTACCGTGCTGTTCGCCGTCTCCAAAAATCTCGTATTATCTTTGGTAGCCCTGTTCCTGATCGGCGCATCGGATGTGGTCAGTGTCGTCATTCGTTCTACGCTGGTTCAGTTAAATACGCCTCGTGAAATGCAGGGGCGTGTCAACGCTGTCAACATGCTGTTTATCGGAACCTCGAACCAGCTCGGCGAATTCGAATCCGGCACCATGGCCAATTGGCTTGGTGCAGTGGTTGCCACCGTCATCGGCGGAATCGGAACGCTCGTTGTGGCCGCGCTCTGGATGCACCTGTTCCCGGTGCTGCGGAATATGAAAACTTATTATGATACCAGTCATGAAAGTGAGAAGCCGGAGAAGGGAACTCCTGCGCCGCTAAGTAAACCCGTACAGTAAAAGTGAAGGGGATCCCACATTACCGGGTACCCTGCACGGGACACTTAAACCAAAGTGTTTTGTGCAGGGTACTTTTTTTACCCTTGAAATATGTCACTGATCGTAAAACTTTGTCCCTAGCATATTTCAACAAACTAGGCTTTCGAACAATAGTAGAGTTGTATTTTTGCAAAATGGCAATAATTTCCCGCAAAATTCTTTTGCTCAATATCATTGAATGTGTCAGTGACATATTGTATGGTTATGTCAGCTTAAGCTAATGGCTTGGTAGATCACGCGCGGTTTACCAACTAAAAAATAATAAAGGAATGTCCGGACATGAGTTCTGAAAGCACTTCCAAGAAAGAGAAACAACAGCTGTATTTGCAGGTCGCGGAGAAAGTACTGGAGATCATCGAGACCCGGGGACTTCAAGCGCATGATCCTGTACCCTCAGAGGGTGAACTGGCCAAGTTGTTTGGCGTCAGCCGAATGACGAGTAAATTGGCCTTGGAACAACTGGTGGAGCAGGGGGTAGTTTATCGTCTGCCGAGACGAGGCACGTTCCTCTCAGGCAATCGGTATGAAGGGAGCAGTGAAAGACTGCAGGAACCGGTACAACCTGCGGTTGAGAAGAAAGTCAATCAACAAGTTGCGCTCATCATTCCCCACATGTCCGATTATACGTCAAGAATCATTTCGGCAGTCGAGCATGAGTTACGTAAACATCAATTTGAACTCATTTTAAAAATTAGCAGTGATCAAGACGACCAAGACCGATGTTTACAGAAGCTTGTGGCGGCGGGGATCAGCGGCATCATTTTATTTCCGTGGGGAAGCCGAACCTGCAGCGATCAGGTGCTCCGATTAAAAATGGAACAAATCCCCAGTGTGATCATCGACCGGATTTTTCGTGAGATTCCGTTCGATTGCGTCTATCACGACCATTTTCAAGGCTCCTATGAAATGGCGCAGTATTTGATTGCGAAGGGGCATCGGGACATTGGATATTCGTCTAACATTATTGAGAACATCACAAGTCGAGAGGAAAGATATCAGGGGTACATTCAAGCTTTGCTTGATCATGGGATTCCGGTGAAGAGCGAATATATTCATTTTAGAACAGAACGCTGTGAACCGGGGCGCTTTCATGAGTATGATGCCGAACAAGGGGAATTTATTAGAAGTAATCCGCAAATGACAGCTATCATGTGTGCGGATGACCAAGTGGCGATTTCTACATTGTTTTCTGCACTTCATATGAACATATCCGTTCCGGAGAAGTTGTCTATTGTTGGGTTTTCGAATACTTATCTTTCAGCATTAACGCCCATCCCACTAACTACGGTTCGCCAAGATACGGATCGGCTTGCCGCGGCAGCCGTAGACCTGCTCATGAAGCGTATCAATCATTCGAAGGAACAACATCTCACTGTCAAAATAAAAACGAACATTGTTGAAAGAAAATCGGTATTCGATCGAAGTCATTTATTATCACTTGATAAGGAGCGAGCACGAGATGTCGAAAATGATGAAAGCGTTGGCAATGGTGGTGCTTAGCTGTTTAGTTATCACTGCCTGTGGAAGCAATAACAGTGGAAATGCTGGTGGAAACTCGGCGGCATCCAGTGAAAACCAGGGGAGCCAAGTCAAAAATGAAAAATTGATCGTATACACCAATTCAAATTCTGACGGCCGCGGCGAGTGGTGGACGGAGCAAGCGAAAAAAGCAGGATTTGACATTGAAATCGTGGGAGCAGGCGGCGCGGATCTAACGAATCGCTTGATTGCGGAGAAGAATAATCCGATTGCGGACGTAGTATTCGGCTTAAATAATATATTCTACGAAAATCTGAAGAAAGAAGGAGTTCTAACGAAATACGTCCCGCAGTGGGCTTCGCAAGTTGACGAGGGCTTAAACGATCTGGAAGGCTACTATCATGGTCTCGTAAAACAAGCGATTTTGATTGGCTATAATGCGGACATGTATACGCCGGAGACTGCTCCGAAGGATTGGACAGACTTGTATACCAACGAAGCGTTTAAAGGGAAATATGAAGCACCAACACGACTTGATAGAGCCACGATGCGTCTGGTTGTCGCAGGGATTTTGTCGCCCTATCAAGATGCCAATGGAGACCTGGGCATTTCCGATGCAGGTTGGGACGCGTTGAAGCAACTCTACGATAATGGGATTCCGGTCATTGAAGGGGAGGAGCTTTATGCGAATATGGCCAGCGGAAAAGTTCCAATTGGAACGATCGTTTCAGGCGAGCGTGCCAAGCGAGAACAAGAATACGGCGTCAAAACAGGTTATGTGATTCCTGAAATTGGTGTCCCTATGGTTGTCGAACATATCGCCATTGTTAATGGCACGAAGAAGCAGGATACGGCAGAACGGTTTGTGGAGTGGTTTGGCAGCGCAGAAATGCAAGGGGCCTTCGCGAAGGAATTTAATGCGATGCCCGTTATCGCAGAAGCAGCCGAACAAGCTCCTGATTCAGCTAAAGAAATGTTTGCCCAGTTGAAGGCGCAGCCGTTGGATTGGAGCTTCATTGCAGAACATCTGGATGCCTGGGCAGAGAAAATTGAATTGCAAATCATGAACTAGACAGCATGGATGGGGAACTGCATAGCGCTAGTTTAGGCTATGCAGTTCTTTCTTACAACAACCTAATAGAAAAGGTGAACGTGATGATCACATTTCAAGATATACAAATTCATTTTGGAGATTTCCATGCCATTAAGAACTTTAATCTGAAAATCAACGAGGGGGAATTTTTCACCTTTTTAGGCCCTTCAGGCTGTGGTAAAACAACCATTCTTCGAAGTCTAGCAGGTTTCATATCCCCATCTGGCGGCAGAATTCTATTAAACGACAAAGATATTACACATGCTCCTATTGAAAAACGCGGAATCGGTATGGTGTTCCAAAGCTATGCGTTATTTCCGACGATGACGGTGTACGAAAATATTGCATTCGGTAAGCGCGTCAAGAAAGCATCAAAGGCCGAAATCGATCAGGAGGTCCGAGACATTGCTCGTAAGGTCGACCTAAAGGAAGAACAGTTGCACAAGCGAGTCTCGGATTTGTCGGGCGGGCAGCAGCAGCGTGTAGCGATTGCCAGAGCACTCGTATTAAAGCCGTCGATTTTGGCCTTGGATGAGCCGTTGTCGAATCTGGATGCGAAGCTGCGCGTCCAGCTCAGAAATGAATTGAAGGAATTGCAAAAGCAGTTTGGCATCACAACCATCTATGTGACCCATGATCAGGAGGAAGCGTTAACGTTATCCGACCGGATCGCCGTTTTCAATAATGGGATTCTGGAACAAGTGGGTACGCCTTATGAGATCTACAATTCATCTAAAACCGAGTTTGTATGTAATTTCATCGGCGACATTAATAAGTTGGATCCGGGATTGATCGCTAACAGCCCCTTAAAGGAGTTCGTTCCACGGAACAAAGTTGCCTATATCCGCAATGAGAAGGTGAATCTATCGCCCGTGTCAGGCAGCGATGTTGTGCGCCTGAAGGCGAAGGTCGTGGATCGTGAATTTTACGGACTCTATAGCAAGTATGTGCTGGAAATGGCGGGCGGCAGTTTGCTAAAGACGATCGAAAAGGAAAGCGGTCATGTGGGGCATGAGGTCGGAACGGAAACCGAAGTGTACATTCGACTTGCGGATATTATGCAATATGATCGGACGGAGGGAGGGAATTGAGCGTACAAACGTTAAAGCACAGATTCCGATCCATTCATTATGGACAGCTTCTATTATATGTCCTGCTGGCCTGGTTCATTATCGCTTTTCTCATTTACCCGAACCTGAACATTTATTATGAGATCTTCTTCAAAAATGGAAGCTTCTCGCTGGATGCCGTTCACAAGCTCTTGTCATCGAAACGTGCGATGTCCAGCTTATCCAACAGTTTTATATTAGCGATCTCTCTAGTGATTACGGTGAATGTCGTTGGGATTACGTTAGTCCTGCTAACGGAGTATTTTCAGATTAAGGGAGCGAAAATTTTAAAGCTGGGTTTCTTTACCACCTTGTTGTACCACGGGGTTGTTGTAGCATCGAGTTACAAGTTTGCTTATGGCGAAAATGGATTTATCACGAAAGTGTTATCCGCTCTCTTTCCGGCTTTTAACACAGGCTGGTTTCATGGGTACTGGGCTGTTCTCTTTGTAATGACGTTCGCCTGTACCTCGAATCACATCTTGTTTTTGGGGAACGCCATCCGCAAGGTGGATTTTCAAACCATTGAAGCCGCTAGAGGCATGGGGGCGTCTACCTTTTATATTTTGCGGCGGGTTGTGCTGCCCGTATTAAAGCCAACGATCTTTGCTCTGACGATCCTCACCTTCCTTACAGGACTTGGGGCGATGTCGGCTCCGCTTATTCTCGGCGGTACGGAATTCCAGACGATTACGCCTATGATCTTGACGTTCTCGAAGAGTTCAACGTCTAAGGATCTGGCCGCATTACTGGCCCTTGTTCTAGGCCTAGCAACGATTATCTTGCTATCGATCATGATCCGGTTTGAGAAACAAGGCAATTATATGTCCGTGTCTAAAGTCAAATCCGTATTGGTCAAACAAAAGATTAATCATAAGTTCGGTAACTTCATCACTCACTTGATCGGGTATGTGTTATTTGTGATTTACTTAATTCCGGTAACCTTAATTGTCATCTTCTCATTTACCGATTCCCAAAGCATTGCTACATCGACGATTCATTTCGATAGCTTTACGCTGGAGAATTACGGCAGATTGTTTACCACGATGAGCGCGTTTAAGCCTTACTTGGTAAGTATTTTGTATGCTGCGGCAGCGTCAGTAGTAGTGGTGGCCCTTGCATTATTTGCATCCAGAATCCTGCACAAACACAAGAATAGCAAGCTGGCAGCAGCGCTGGAATACTCCTTGCTGATTCCATGGGTTCTGCCGTCCACGCTGATTGCCATTGGCTTGGTGGTCACTTATAATGTGCCGCGCTTAGTGACGGGGAACACGGTACTTACCGGTACGCTTTGGATGCTATTGATTGGTTATGTCATCATCCACATCCCGTTTACGATGCGAATGGTCAAAGCCTCTTTCTTTAGTTTGGACAGCAACTTAGAGGATGCTTCCAAGAACCTGGGGGCCAAATCGTTTTATACCTTCAGAAAGGTACTGCTGCCGATCATCTTGCCGTCCACCCTCGCTGTCCTTGCGTTAAACTTTATTAAAATATTGGACGACTACGATTTGACCGTTTTCTTATATCACCCCGTGTATCAGACACTGGGAATTGTGATCAAGAGCAGTACGGACGCAGAAGCAGGGGTTGCGGCGCGTGCGATGTCACTGGTTTATTCTGTCGTGTTGATGATCATGTCTGGAATTACGATGTACTTTGTTTACGGTAGAGGTAATAAAGATAAATAAGCATCACTAGAATCTGGCGTGGATGTTCCCAGAAGTGGAGGAAATCAATGTTTGCGAAAATTATGACTTTTAACTTAAGACTGAATGTGGCGTCAGACGGGGAGAATGCATGGCCGTATCGTACGAAGGCGGTGGCTGAAGTGATTAAACGCCATGATGCGGACATCATTGGCATTCAAGAGGGTCTACATGACATGCTTACGGACTTGGAGCCGTTACTTCCGGAATATGCTTGGATTGGAGAAGGCCGGGAAGGCGGGAACAAAGGCGAATATGCTGCCATTCTGTATAAAAAGAAGAATTGGACTGTAGGAAAGGCGGGGCATTTCAGTTTATCGGAAACCCCGGAGGAGTTAGGTGCGAGAAGCTGGAGCACTTCCCACCCGCGCATGTGCACTTGGGTGACGTTTAAGTCGCAGACGGGCGCTGAATTTGCTGCGTTTAATACGCATTTAGACCATATTAGTGAAGAAGCTCAACAGAAAGGTATGGAATTAATTCGAGAGCGAATGAAGGAATTTCGTACGCAGACGGGTCTTCCGGTCGTGTTAACGGGCGATTTTAACGTTGAACCGGCAAACGCTGTCATTACGGGATTGGAGCAGGAGGGATATCGAAATGCTTATTCCGTTCTGCAGCAAGAGAAGAAGGAAGTGGGGGCGACGGTTCATCACTTTTTAGGTGGCGAATCCGGAGAGCCGATTGATTATATCTTCGTATCCCCTGACTTGCAGATCCAGAACGTTAGGGTCGATCGAGAGCTATATGAAGGACGATATCCTTCGGATCATTATCCCGTGATCGCCGAGGTGTCACCGTTGTAGTGACCATGACGAGTAGATAAGGGGATGTCTTTGCGATGAAGCTGATTGACGCGGGTTTGTGGAACATTTCCTATGTGGACTTATCGCTGCGAATCGTGATTTCGCTTCTGTTAGGCGGCTTGATTGGGTTAGAACGGGAATGGCATAACCATGCAGCCGGTTTCCGTACGCATATTCTGGTCTGCGTAGGGTCAACGATGATTATGCTGCTGTCCATTTATGGGTTTGGCGACTTTTCCAACGAATATAACGTTCGGATGGACCCGGCGCGGCTGGCTGCTCAAGTGGTATCCGGCATCGGCTTCCTGGGCGCGGGGGCCATCATTCGCAACGGCTCCAGTATTTCAGGGTTAACGACGGCGGCCTCCATTTGGGTTGTGGCAGCGATTGGCTTATGTGTAGGGGCGGGCTTCTTTTTTGGAGCGGTGCTTGTGACAGTACTGGTCATTATTATTCTGGTGCTGCTCAATAAGTTTGAGAAGAGCTTCCATAACAAACGCAGCCGAAATGAAGTGACCGTTCGGATCCTGAATAAGGAGGGCGGCGTCGCTAAGGTTGCGGAATTGTTCGAGCAGGAGGGACTGCTCATTGTGCATATGTCCTTAGACGCTCCTAACGATGATCAAGAAGATGAAGGCGTACGAACGCTGCGAATCAAGCTGCATAAGCCGCGCTCAAAGGATCTGCTTCGGGTATTCGATAAGCTGCTTGCTCTGGATTGCATCCATTCCTTTGAAACGGCTGAGGCGTTGAAGTCGCATCCGGCGCATTCCAGCGTGTCCGCCTCCAGAATGTTATAATGAAGGTCAAGGGCTATCCCTCTAGGGATAGCTCTATTTGTTGTTACAGATGGTCTGCAGCCGCGGAGGATGAAATTCAAACGATGTTTAATCGCCAAAGGTTTCAAAGGATAAAGTATAATAGATAAATACATCTTAGGAACTCTAGAGGAGTGAACCCACTTTGCTGACGGACCCCGCTCTCCTGGAAGGGGTATGGGACTTGCTGTGCCGTTACGATCATGAATTTATCCCGCCCTTATCCGCTCGTGAGCATACCTACCAGTCCGATCTGACCGCTGGCGCAGCGGCAACCACTTTACTGAAGTGATACTTTGAAAGGTTAAAGGAACAAGCGTTTTTGCTGGTACTGGATCGAGAGCAAGTGATCGGATTTATGTCTTTTCGCCCTCATTATGTTTTTGAACATGCGGACGAGCGTGAAGGGATTGGGGTAGGTCAATGCACGCAAACGGCGATCCTCCGTTCTTGGAGAATCGCCGTTTTTGTAATTTTGCGTGGTTTATTTTTAATGGATTCCCTTCATAAACCCCTGAATTTTCGAGGAGAAAGCGAAGAGCAGGATGCCGAGGACAATGGCCGCTCCTCCAATGACCCCAAAGTACGCCATTTCTGTGGCAGGCGAATAGAATTTAACCACTTGCGCATTGATTGATTGGGCTGCCGCACTGGACAAGAACCATAAGCTCATGGTCTGGGCGGAGAAGGCGGAAGGCGCCAATTTGGTCGTCGCCGACAGCCCTACTGGAGACAAGCACAACTCTCCCAACACAACGATGAAATAACTCAGCACGAGCCATAGCGGATTCACCAAGGAATTCTCGCCGCCAAAGTAAGCCGGCAAAAGGATCACTAGGAATGATAAGCCGGCGAACAACAAGCCCAAAGCGAATTTCTTTGGAATCGAAGGCTGCCGCTTGCCCAGCTTGAGCCAGAACCAGGCAAAGACAGGGGCCAGGGTAATAATAAATAAAGGGTTTAACGATTGGAACCAAGCCGGCGAAATATGAAATCCGGCATAATCCAATTGCGTCCGCTTATCTGCATAGTTCGCCAGGATGGTAGACCCTTGTTCTTGAATCGCCCAGAACATGATTGCCGCAATAAACAGCGGAATATACGCGATCAGTCTGGAGCGCTCCACCTTGCTCGTTCGTGGACTGCGGTACATGGCCACAAAATAGGCAGTGGGGACCAAGAGCCCCAGGATGCCGACGATCACGATAAACGAATCGAAGGTTAACCAACCGGGCGGGATGGTAATGGCGACGATCACCGCAAGAAGCAATACGCCGAGGCCGATTTGCAGGAACACTTTCTTGCGTTCCGCCGGTGAAAGCGGGCTAGGAACGATCGTGCCGGCGAGGCCGAGATTTCTTTTTCGAGTTAAGACAAAAATAGCAAGTCCAAGGAACATCCCCACGGCGGCAATGCCGAAGCCCAGGTGGAAATTGTAATCCAGGCCGACGGTACCTACGATCAGCGGAGCGATAAACGCCCCCAGGTTGATCCCCATATAGAAGATGCTAAAGCCTGCATCCCGGCGCTGGTCATGCTCGCTGTAAAGCTCGCCGACCACACTCGATACGTTGGGCTTCAGCAAGCCTGTCCCCAAGACGATGAGCACCATGGACACAAAAAATAAGGGGACGCTTTCCGGGATCGCCAAGGCGATGTGCCCTAACATAATGAGGATGCCGCCGTAAAATACCGCTTTCGACTCACCGAAGATCCGATCCGCGAACCAACCGCCAATAATGCCGGACATGTACACCAGGGAGCCGTAAATGGACATAATGGCGAGAGCCACGCTCTCCTCCATGCCAAGTCCGCCTCGACTCAATTCGTAATACATGTAGTAGGTCAGAATGGCTTTCATTCCATAATAGGAGAACCGCTCCCAAAACTCCGTGAAGAACAGAGTGAACAATCCCTTGGGATGTCCAAAAAATCCTCGTTGCGGAACGCTCTCCACCACTTGTTGTTTGGTTAAATCCGTCATGCTGTCATATCCTCCCTAAGCGGCAATCACTATAAGAATACCCCGTATCACCCATTTTCAACTGGATACGGAAAATATAGTATAGCATAAGGAAGCTGGGCTTAACTATACAATGGGTTTCTCACAGCCACCTAAAAAATATCGCCGTCCCCAATCCCTACTCGGATTTGGACGGCGACTCGTTTTCGAGCTGCCCTCGGGACAGCGTGTTCTATCTGTTGGGAGCGGTTGTTGAACTTGCAGCGTTCAGGCTCTGATCGAGCAGTCGCCGACTAGCTCGAAAGGTTGCTGCGACAACGAGGATGCCGACGAGGAGCGTAACGACGCTTGCGACATGCAGCGCGGATTGGGCTCCCGAGACAAAGGCGTTGATGATGGCGGCTTGTTGATCAGGGGCCGCGGTAATGGCATCCGCGACCGTGTGAGGGACTGAATCTTGCTGAAGATTTGCCGGTAGATGCCGGGTAAAGGATTCAGTTAATACGGTACCCACGATCGCGACGCCAAGGGCGCTCCCGAGTTCTATCGTCAGCGCAATTACGATTGCTTTGAGCGCTTTTAGAAGAACAACTGCTCCATCTCCTTACCTCTCTGACGCAATCCTTCCATGACTTCTTCCGGCACTTTTCTGAATTCCAGGTCTTCCCCCAGGAACAGCAGCCAGTTGATCGTCTCAGTTAGCTCCTCGGGTTCGTTGGCTTGGACAACCATCTTCATCATGGCGGTGGTTTGATACGGATTGGTATAGGAAATGAATGCTTTTAAGGGATGATATTTTTTGTATTGGGCAATGGCACGGGGGCCGAGTTCAAGGATCAGGTTGTATGCTTCCTCTTGCTTGCCAAGGAGCTCCAAAATCTTCTTCCGGCTCATTCGCTTCTTAGGGGAGTAGAGCTCGACTTGGGTGAGTTGGTCAACGGAGAACATTCTCCTCTTCTCTTCCTGTAAATCAAAGACTTCCATCCACCACAGACTTTTCTCATGATAAAGGTGTAAGAGAAAAATAGGATACGAGTTGATTCCCTCCCCTTCTTCAAGGGTAATCCATAAATAGCTGTCGAGAAGCAGGTGTCGGATCAGCTTCTCCAGCATTGGGTGAGGGAGATCCGAAAGCTCCAGCAGGTCGGGATTATGCGGGTTGGTCCCTTCAAAGAGCAGAATTTCATCCAGGAGCAGGAGATCGTCCTGCTGGTTTTTCGAGATCAGCCCCAGCAATTTTTCAGCCAAGGACTGGCGGCTCTTGAGATACGGAAGCTGGGCGTTTCTTGTGGCCATGAAGGCGATGAACAGCGCTTTGACCTCGTTATCCGTAAACCGCACGGCGGGCAGGATCGAGTTGTGCATCACCGAATAGCCGCCGTCCCGTCCAACCTCAGCAACGAGCGGCATTCCCAAAGCTTCGATTTCGCGGATGTCTCGGATTGCCGTCGAGCGGGAGATGTTAAATTCCTGCATAATTTCCGTGATAGTAAAGTGGGACCGGTTGTTGATATAGCGCATGATGGTGTTAATCCGTTCAACTTTTTTCATCGGGACTCCTAAACAGGTTCATTTTTTGACATGATTTAAAGTTATGATAAACCCATCAAGAACAGAAAACAAATTTTAAATGAGAGTAGGTTTTGAAACATGGCAAATTATGTTTTGGAAGAGAAGGATAGCTTTACGGTATTTGGGCTGGGTACGGAATTAAAAAGTCATTACACGGATTTCGCCGGCATCAACAAGGAAAAGTCGAGCTTCTGGCAAGCCGTCACCGAGGACGGCCGACTCGATCAGCTTAAAGCGATCGCGGAGAACGACTACGTCTTTGCCGTAAATGAAGCGGTCAATAACAAAATGATGTATTACGTCGGCGTATTGAGCCGCGAAACGCTGCCGGACTCGGAAGACTCTCGGGTCATTCAATTCCCGAAGGGGGAGTACCTGATTGTCAAAGGGGAAGGCACAACGGCGGATGAATTCAGTAATCAGCTGGCGGGGATCGCTTTTGGCCAAGTCCTGCCGGAATTGAATCATGTCGCTTATGTTGGTGGGCCAAACGCCTCGGTATTGATGGAGCAAGAGAATGGTCGCGTCGTGGGAGAAATGTGGATCCCCGTCGTAAGGAAATAGAGAAGAAGAGGAGGGTTAAGCATGTCCTATGTCGTTGATTTCAAAAATGTATCCACCATCGGTTTAGAATCCTCTCCTGTAGCAGAGGCGTTAGCCGGGCTGCGAGCCAATGAGGCGCGTTATTTTATGAACAAATATAAGCATGTGTTTACGGTTGAACCGGCCAGCGAAAGCCAGGAAACCCTGGATTATGTGAACCGGATATTAAAAGAAGAACGGGGGATCGAGTTCTCGGCGAAGCCGTTAGAAACGTCGTTTTTTCAAGTGGAAAACATCCGGTGGGCGTTCGTCTTCTATGAGGATGGCTTAGGGGTTAACGTCATGTACACCTTGGACGATCCGAAGAAGCGGGCCGTGGGATTTAAGCTGTCTGAAGGGATGGAGGTCCCTAAGGAACTGGAGGAGAAGAAGTTTAAGTTTGCCCGACAGAAGTCGAAATTGGCTGGTACGATCCGGGGCTCGTTCTTCGTGATTAAGGGCGAGTATTAAAAAAAGCTGAAAGGAAGGCCGTTCAACGTGAGCGGCCTTTTTCATCTTCCGCGACAAGGGAGCGGGATCAAAAATTTGAGCTTCAATCGCCGCTTTGTCGATGACGGACCACACCTGCTTGATTTTCCCGTCTTCGTACTTGTAAATGACATTTTCATAGAACAACACACTTCTGCCATTGACAGGTAGACCCAGAAATTGCCCCTTGGGCGTGACATCAAAGCGTAAGCGGCTCGAAATATAAGGCGGCTCACTGTTTAGATAATCCCCCAAATCCCGATTTATTGTATTCGACGAACTTCGTACGCATGCAAAAAGAGAACCAGGGCCCCCGATAGGGAGCCCTAGTATTGATGATTGGCTATTGAGCAGTCTCACCGGTTTATTCCGGCGTTCCTTGTGTAACCCCATGAATGTAGGTTTGCCACGGGGTATCCAGCGCCCCTTGCCCGGGGTTATAGGTGAAGAAATACTCCACCACATCCCCTTGGCTCAGGTTGTTAACCGCATAGGTATAGTTGCCGTTCCCCACCGGGGTCATGGCGACATTGAGTTGCACACCGTTATTGATCTTATAATGCAGATCCGCAAAAGTCGCGCCGTTGACGTAGAACAACAGGTTATCGCCGGTTTTCTTCAGCCCCTTCACTTGATCGCCGATCACAATCGTGGAGGGCGTGCCCGGATCTCCCGGGTTTCCGGGATTCTGACCGCCGCTGCCATTGCCGTTGTCCTTATAGACGCGCACATAATCGACTTGCATCGTTGCCGGGATATCGCCAGGTCCTGGGGCGATGCCGCCGTCGAAGTTCCCGCCGATGGCCAGGTTCATGATGAGATAGAACGGCTGATCGAAAGGTGCGTTCGGGTTGTTTGGTGCTGCCGTGGAATACCATTGATCCCGGGTCGCTTTGAAGAAGAACTTGCCGTCTACATACCATTTGATGTTGTCCTCTTCCCAAACGACGGAGTAGACATGGAAGTCATTGGCGATGGTTTGCCCGGATGGGAAGTGGTATTCGCCGGAAAGATGCGTATTGGCCGGCCATTGTCCGCCGAAGTGAATGGCGCCGGAGGAGATACCAGGCAGACGCCCCCGAGCTTCCATGACGTCGATTTCACCGGAAGCGGCCCAGGTGCCGTAGGCTTGATCCTGCGGCAGCATCCACAGCGCCGGCCAAATCCCGTTCCCCGTAGGCAGCTTCGCGCGGAAATCCACTCGGCCGTATTTCAACGAGAAGTGATCCTTGGTGTTAACCTTGCCGGAAGAATATTGCGCATAACGATTTGGATCCTGCGGGAAGGATTTAGGGTCATTTAACGCCCGGATATTTAGGTTTCCATCCTGAACGAAAATATTTTGCGGGCTGTTCGTGTAATGCTGCAGCTCCGCATTGCCCCAACCCCAGGTGCCCGGATCGTCATTGAGGTAATATCCTTGTTCATAATTCCACTTGCTCATATCTAGCTGGGAACCGGTAAATTCATCCTGCCAGATGAGCGTCAAACCGTCAATGTTCGGATTGCTTGGCGTGCTGAGCGGAATATCCTCTTGGTCGGATTCATCCGGCCGCGGGGCGTTAGGATTGCCGATGAAGGTATACGTGACGTAGTTGTTGCCGACGTTACCGCCCTTTTGCCCATTTAGAGGATATCCGATACGGATTTGCATATCCTGTTGGATCGGCTGGAACCACAGGCCATAGATGTAGTCAGCCCAATAGCCCCATTGATTGGCGCTGGATAAGTTGTTGTAACCATTCGCGGAATAGACGAATCCGCTTTGGCTGGAATCGGCGAGATCAACCCACTGACCGTTGACGTTGATCTGATAAACGAAATTCTCCAGCTCCGAGGCAATGGGAGCGCCTCCGTCGATTTTCGGCAGGGGCAACCCGATGGCACCGCTTTCATTTGCAGTGAACGTCGTTCCCTCATAAGGAGTCAGGGTATACGAATTTCTTACCGGTTCATTAAAAATAATCGTATACACGAGGTTCACTGACGAAGTTTTCGATTCCAATTTCACGTTGATGGACTCCGTGACGTTAAACCAGTAACCCCCGCCGCCATCGGTGAATTGGCCGAAGTTCTGGTCATAGATCCAGCCGCTGGCCGGATTGTTATCGATATCGATCCAGGTGCTGCTGTTCACTGGCTTCACATACACCTTCAAATCGTCGGCAACCGCGGCATAAGGAATAGACGGATCGTTATTGAACACGGGATAGGTGAAGCCAGCCCCGCCCGTAAATCCTGCGGTAATAACCGGACCTTGCGTTGGTGTCATCGCCGTGATCGTGGTTTTGTTGATATTTTGAAAGACGAGAGTGTAATTAAGCGTAACCCCGTTTGCTCTGGAGTACAGTTGAATCTCTGTGGTTGCGGAAAGGACGAACCAATAACCGTTAAAGCCGCTGTCACTCCAGTGCCCCCAGTTCTGGTTGTAGACAAAGCTGCTGACACTGTCGATGTCGACCCAGTTGCCATTAACTTTCACTTTGACGCCTAAATCCTGCACCACATCGCTCCAGGTAGCCGAACCGCCATTAAAAATAGGCATAACAAAGCCGTAGCTCGCTTGTCCGACCCCCGACTTGGTGATGACCGGCCCGTCTGCCGGTGAGAAGTAGCTCATCGAAGTAATCGTTGTCCCTGCTGCCTGAGCCTTCGGCGTCGGCACGAAACTGACGCCAACTGCCATGATGACCGCCAGGAGCAAGCTGAATACGTTTCGAGCGAGCCGCCTTTCTGCAAAGTGAGTCCGTTTCATAAATACCCTCCCTTTATTATCCTCATCCTCCCAACCTATGCACACCAAGGAAAATACTTACTTACATGGGAGAACGCTTTCATTCTAACAATCCGGTCATCTGATGAGTAGGCACCAGATTTCGGGTGAGGTGCTCTTTTTTTGGGGAAGCAACCAAGTAACGAAAATTTTAAATAATTTGTGGAAGGGGACCTTCCTCTGAAAGGGATTCGGGAGGGGGAAAAGAATATAATTAAAGGTTCCTCACTTTTTTCCAGCTGGAGCTCGTTCCGGCAGGAATCCTCGCCGAAGACATGGATCTATCGGATCGCCTCCAACCTCTGTCTGGATAAACTGAGGCAAGCGAAACGTCGGGTGCTTCCCGTCGATCTGTCCGATCCGGCGAGCTCCATCGTGGAACCTCGGGAGACGTTGCCCGATTCCACTTGGATTTGGCTGGCCCCTGATTTTGGTGAAAATCCCGAGGAGGCGCTCATCCGCAAGGATACCCTGCAACTCTGCTTCATCGCGCTTCTGCAGACTTTGCCTCCTCGTCAACGGGCCGTATTGATTTTGAAGGATGTCTTTGACTGGTCGTCCAAGCAAATCCTAAGAAACGAAACTGGCACCCGACGGGGTACCTTTTTTCTTTAGGGCAACTTGTCTAAACATAATTTTTCCCATAGACGGATGAGTTGATGAGAGCTACACTAGGGAAGGCGACAAAGAATTCACCTAGTAGGAGCTTGTAAAAACGTGACTTTAACTGAACGTATACCATCATGGAAGAAACTTAGCCTATTTGCCGTGACCTGGCCGATCTTTATCGATTCGGTGTTACGGATGATGCTTGGCACCGTCGACGTGTTTATGCTCAGCCGAATTTCCGATACGGCTACCGGGGCGGTGGGCTTAGCGAATGAGATTATCTATTTCTGCATTCTGATGTTTGGATTTGTTGGCATCGGGACGAGTGTGGCCGTCTCCCAGTATATCGGTGCTGGGCGAGAGAAAAAAGCGAGCCGCGTCTCGGCGCTTGCGATTTCGATGAACCTGATCTTCGGGATCTTCGTCAGCCTGGTCCTCGTTGGCTTTGGAGAGCCGCTCCTGCGGTTGCTCAACCTGAATGAGGAACAGATTGGCATCGCCAGCCATTATCTGAAGATCATCGGCGGCTTTATGTGGATCGAGGCGCTGTCTTACGCAGTATCGTCGGTCATCCGTTCGAGCGGCAATACCAAAAGCGTCATGTATGTAACGCTGGGCGTGAATCTTCTCCACGTCACCGGCAACTATCTGCTGATCTTCGGGAACCTCGGCTTTCCGGAAATGGGCGTGACCGGTGCGGCGATCTCGACCGTCGTCAGCCGTTTTGTCGGCATCATTGTTCTGTTCTTCATCTTGTATCGCCGGGTTCCTGCTCCGATTCACGGGAAGGACTATGTGACTTGGAACGGGACTTATGCGAAGCAGATTCTAAGCGTTGGGCTGCCGGCGGCGGGAGAGCATCTGGCTTGGCAATCGCAGTACCTGATGACCATGGGTTTCGTGAACATGATTAGCATTACCGCCCTAAATACGCATGTTTACGTGATGAACATTTCCAACTATTTTATGGCACTGGCCGCGTCGATTGGGGCAGGGACAGAGATTATCGTCGGTCAAATGGTTGGAGCAGGGGAGATGAAGGCCGCCTATAAGCGACTGATGAAAAGCGTACGGATCAGCTTCCTGCTCACCTTGGCCATTGTTGGTGCGGCTTCGATCTTCCGCCATGACCTCATCGGTTTGTTCACCGAAGATCCTGCGATTATCGCAACCGGAGCTAGCATCTTCCTGCTGTCGATCGTGCTTGAACCTGGCCGGACCTTCAATATGGTCATCATCAATTCGCTGCGCGCCGCCGGGGATGCGCGGTTCCCCGTCCTGATGGGCGTATGCTCGATGTGGGGCGTCTCGGTTCCGCTGGCCTACCTGGTGGGCGTTCACCTGGAGATTGGACTCCTTGGGATATGGATTGCATTTGCCGTGGATGAATGGCTGCGCGGACTGATCATGCTGCTTCGCTGGAGAAGCCGGGCTTGGGAGAAGAAAGCGCTCGTCAAGCCGGTTTCCGCAACGGAGGAGGCGCTCGGGGCCTCCGCTTAAACCTTATATAAGCAAGAGAAACAAGAAAGGGGACGTCCCTCCGTCATCTACGATGACTTTTGGGACATCCCCTTCTTCCTTTTACGCTCCAGCCTCATTACTCAATAGAGTCTTTGTTGGCTTGGTACAGCTGTTCTGTATATTTGTCGATATCGTCTCGGGACATCCGCAGGCGTGCGATCGAGGAACCGTACCCGATTTCCTGCTTGCCTTCGGCTAAACCTTGGAAAATGCCTTCCGTGAAGGCATCCAGCGGTTCCCCATGCGTATGCAGACCGCTGCCTCCCAGATCTGTGTTCACTGCAGGAGGAGCAATTTCAATGACTTCAACGGATGTTGCAGACAGTTGGTGTCTTAAGCTCATGGTGTAAGAGTGAAGCGCCGCTTTTGTTGCCGAATACACCGGCGCAATTGCAAAAGGAGTAAACGCCAAACCAGAAGTGACGTTAATAATTGCTGCCGTTTCTTTCTTCGCGAAGTAAGGGGCAAACAACATGGACAAATGGACAGGCGCTTCGATATTCGTCGTAATCTCCTTGCTATAATCGTACCAGTTGTCTCTCGCGTCCGCTTTGAGCACGTTGTAGCGCAGTTGAATCCCGGCATTATTAATCAGCACGTTCACGTCGGGATAGTTTGTTGTCACCCAATCGAACAAGGCTACACGATCGCTTTCTTGAGCCAAGTCGCAAACTTGAGTGATTAAGCCCGGCACTTGTTTCCGAGCTTGCTCAAGCACGCTTTCCCGCCGGCCGATAACGATGACGGTATTTCCGTTTTGCACGAATTTCTCTGCAAAGGCGAGCCCGATCCCGGAGCCGCCGCCAGTAATCAATATCGTATTTCCTGTAAGCTTCATAGGTTCTCTCCTCCACGAAGTTGTTTTTGATAACGATCGATTTTATCTTCAATCCCCTTCAGGTATTCCTGCATTAATGCGATTTCATCTAGCACGTTTTGCTTATGCTTCAACAGCATGTCGAGTCGTTTCTCTACTGTAGAATTTCCCTCCACAACCCAGTCCATGTACTGCTTAATCTGGCTGATGGGCATGTTGGTGTTCTTAAGGCAAGTTACGATTTGCAGCAACGCCAATTGACGTTCCGAAAATAGTCTTCTCCCCGCCTCGTCCCGTTCGATAAACGGAAGAAGGCCTTTTTTCTCATAAAAGCGCAAGGTAGACTCTGGTATATGATACATGGCTGCAGCTTCGCCAATGGTATAGTACTTCATAGTGGAGGCCTCCAAATCTTAAGGATTTCTTGTCGACATGACTATCATACGACTTAAACCTTGGTTTAAGTCAACTGTGCTTCTTCGTATTTACGTTTGCCTGTCCGAGTGCAGTATAATAAGGGAGGAGTGAAGACCAAAAAAGAGAGGAGCCAAAGAAAATGGCACAATCCTTAAAAGGAAAAGTTGCGATCATCACCGGAGCAGCCCGGGGGATCGGCAAAGCAACCGCGGTTGCCTTTGGTGCGTGACGCGGCAGCTAGATGACGACGAAAACAAGGAGTGTGACCAGACCGCTACCACGGATAGTGAAGGTCATTTTGACGTTAGAGTGTAACAAAGTACATAGTTTGCGTTCAAAAGAGACGAGCACCTACTGGAGGTGCTCTATTTCTTTGAAACCGACAAAATGATATTGATAATCATTATCAGTAATTTTATACTAATGCCAGAATAAAGCGGATGGATATCTGGTCCAGGGGGGCATAATCGATGAAAGAGGTAGACTTGACGCGCATGTCGTTAAAAGATATTCGGGAATATATGGCGGATCATTACCATGAACCGTTGTCGATTGACGATCTGGCGCAGTTAACTGGCTTGAGTCCAAACTATTTTGGAGAAGCGTTCAAGAACGCCTACCAGCAAAATGTCATGGATTATCTTACGGACTTGCGGATCGGGAGAGTCAAGCAGTTGCTTCGTGAGACGGATATGTGTTTACGCGATATTGCCAAGCTTGCCGGATACAGCGATGAATTTTATTTGAGCAAAAAGTTCAAGAAGGAAGTTGGGGAGTCGCCTTCCGCTTATCGGAAGAACTGGCGCAAACGGATTGCGGTGATATCTGTCGGGGCCATGGGGAACTTGCTCGCTCTTGGCATCGTTCCTGTAGCGGCTCCTATTGATCCGAAGTGGACCCCTTACTATTACATATACTATCAGAACGAGATTCAGGTACATTTGGATTGCTCACATTTGGAGACGGAAGCGAAGAACATCAGAATGCTAGTCCAGGCCAAACCCGATTGCTTATTCTTCATTGAGCCGTTATCGCAACATATGGCTAGTGAGCTTAGAGCAAACGGCGTTGAACTGATCCCGATCGAATCGAGGGATTGGAAAGGACAGCTCATGGAGATGGCCTCAGCGCTTGGGGAACAGAAGAAAGGCGAGAGCTGGATTGCAGATTATGAGCAGCGGGTAGACCAAGCTAGAAAAACCATGGGTTCCGCATCCCGGAAGGAGCTGACCGTGACCTTACGATTATGCGAAGATCAGATGTTCCTGTACAGTAATCGGGGGATACGGGATGTGTTGTATCAAGATCTGGCTTTACATACCATCCCTAAACAGCTTGGGTTATGTAACGAGCCGATTTCTCGGGAACAACTCCAAGAGCTGAACCCTGACCGGTTGTTCCTCTTAGTTTGCCCGGATGCGGCTACACGCGTACATTGGCTAACCTTGCAGCACGATCCCTCGTGGCAGCGGCTGAACGCCGTAAAGAAGGGGCAATTATATCAGATCCCGTCCAATCCTTGGTTTGAGTATTCCGCGATCGCGGTGAATCGAATGCTGGAGGATGGGGTATTGATGTTAACCGGAAAAAGTCCAATCTCCCCTCCTTGAACTGTCCATGGCCTAGGGGGGAGCCTCTCATTATAATCATCTTATTGAGATTGATTATCAATGAGAAAGGGGTTATGGGTAAATATGAACAGCTCAAAAGCTGTGAATCCATACTTGAGTATGATCAAGTCGATAGGTTTGTCAGTCCTGCTACTGGCTGTTGTAACGGTTCTTCCCGCATGTGGCTCGAGTAAAACCGAGGGCGAGGGGAGCCAGGTTAGTTCCGTAGCAGAGTCCGCGAAGGCGTCAGACGGAGAAGGAAGTGCAGCCGCCGTCTCTGATTCATCAGCAGAGGATCAAGCGCAGGTTTATCCTCTCACAGTTACGGATGAGCTCGGACACGAAGTCACGATTCCGTCAAAACCGGTTAGAATTTTTGCCCCGATGATGGAGGATTCTCTGCTAGTGCTAGGAGTAAAACCGGTGGTCCAATGGTCCAACGGCGTCGAACCTCAGTTGTACTTGCAGGATCAACTGGGAGATGTGCCACAGATCAGCTTCGCTGGAGGTATGCCTTCGCCAGAAGCTATTATGGCGCTGGAACCTGATTTGATTATTCTGAATAATCAAGCTTACGCGGAGAAAGGCGGTTACGAGCAATTATCCAAAATTGCCCCAACCTATGTGTTCGAGAACGCAGCCACCGATCTAAGCAGCTCAATTCAAATTTTGGGGGAACTGTTAGACAAGTCCGGTGAGGCCGAAGAGGCTTTAAAAGAGTATAACGACAAGGTCGCTAGCACACGCGAAAAATTGTCCACCCTGGTAGAAGGTAAAAAGGCGGCGATTATCCGTTTTAACGCCAAAGGCATGTTCTTTATGAATAATCAGTATTACAGCGGTTATGTCATGAATCACGAGCTTGGTTTTGAACAGAGCACTTTGGTGAAGGATGGCGCTTTTCAAGTCTCCCTTGAAATCCTGCCTGAGCTGGATGCAGATTATATCTTCCTGGCCAATGACGGCAACCAGGGGGATGCATATCTGAAGGAACTGAAGAAAAGTTCGTTGTGGCAGACCGTTCCAGCCGTGAAAGCAGGGCATGTCTATGAAACCAATAGCGATTACTGGCTGAGCGGCGGTTTGATTGCCCAAGGAAAAGTCATTGACGATGTGGTTGGTTTCCTTGCGCCATGACGACGATCACGAGGATTCCTTACCAACCGGAGCGATGCTTTGAGTTCCTCATGTCATCTAAGGCAGGCAGTGAATACCGGATCCTTATTGCGGCTCCAGCAGATCCTCCCCCGGAAGGCGGGTATGGCGTTGTCTATACACTGGATGGAGATGCGCTCTTTCAGACGTTGGCTGAAACCGTCAAGCTGCAGACGCGCAAACCCAAGGGATACGATCCAATCTTGGTTGTTGGGATTGCTTACCCATCAAAAGTTCCCTATGATATGCACCGACGTTGCCGCGACTTCACGCTGCCTGTTGCGCCTGAAACGTTGCCGGTACGTCCCGGTGGTGAAGCTTGGCCGCCTTATGGTGAAGCGGATGCGTTCCTTGACTTTCTGGAACAAGATCTCATGCCGTGGGTAGGGAAGGAGTGGCCCATCGATTCAACAAGGCAAGCTGTGGTTGGGCATTCACTTGGAGGGTTGCTGACACTGTATGCCTTAGCAATAAGACCGCGGTTATACTCTCATTATGTAGCCATCAGCCCATCAGTCTGGTGGGGAGAATACGAAGTGCTGAGGCAGTTGGAGCGATTGAAGGAAGCCTGGTGCGGAGAGCATCCCATTCATCTCATGCTGGCGATTGGAGCAGAGGAGCTTCCCGATATGGTCGAGGGAGCGAAGAAGGCAGCTCAATGTATGGAGGAGCTTTCGAAGCGAAAGGTGTATACCGTGCTCAACGAATTTGCCGGGGAAGAGCATCTTAGCGTCCTACCGGGCGCATTAGGCCGAATCCCTCGATTTTTATGGAGCAACCTAAGATAAGAGACTGGACTGTTAGCTTATGCGGTTAATGGAAAAGGCCATCCATTTAGGATGGTCTTTCATTGTGTCTTCCGCCCCTTCACCCGCTTTAATGCCGCCACAATCAGGAAACTGATAATGACCAGCAGCAGCCAAGAGCTGATCTTGCCAAGATGGACGAGATGCCAGCCGTCGGATTGGTTTGGATACCTCCAGGCGCTAAAGAAGGTGGCGACATTCTCCGCGATCCAAATGAAGAACCCGATCAGTACAAACGAAAGGGTTAACGGCATCCGGTAAGGCTTGCCGCCGACCTCATAGGTGACCCAAGTCCGCCAGAAGACGATCAGCACCAGCGCCGACAGCCACCACCGAACATCGATCCAATAATGATGAGTGAAGAAATTCAGGTAAATGGAGGCAGCAAGCGGGACGACCAGCCAGAGCGGGGGAAAGCGAACGAGATCCACCTTCAGGCGCCGCCAGGCCTGGCACAGATAACTGGCCACACTCGCATACATAAACCCGCTGTAGAGGGGAACGCCGTTCACCTTCGTCCAACCCTCCTCGGGATACGACCAAGACCCCATATGCACCTTAAACAACTCCAGCGCCAAGCCGATCAGGTGGAATACAGTAATAACCTTCAATTCGTCGCGGGTTTCCAGTCCAGAACGAACCATCCATACCTGCATGGCGAGGCAGATGATCAGCAGCCAGTCATAGCGGGGCAGCCAGGGGAGAGGAAACCACTGCGTTAAAGCCAGCGAAGCGAAGATGACGACGGGAAAAACGCAGGACAACGCTTGTTGCCAACCAAAGCGAACCAACTGTTGCAGAGCATATCCCAATTGTACGCCCATAGAGGACACCCTTTTATTTTGTATCGAATTTGAGCTACTCTTCATCATCTCGATACTCCAAAATATCTCCGGGCTGGCAATCCAGCGCCTTGCATATCGCCTCCAGCGTGGAGAACCGAATGGCCTTGGCCTTCCCGTTTTTCAGAATCGACAGATTCGCCATCGTAATGCCCACTTTCTCCGAAAGCTCCGTGACGCTCATTTTCCGTTTTGCCAGCATGACATCAAGATTGATAATTACGGCCATGGATTCCTCACCTCAGATCGTTAAATCGTTTTCCGATTTGATGTCGATGGCATTTCTTAAGAGCCTTTGAAGCACGGCGGCAAAGACGGCGATGACGAGCGAAGCGAAACAGATGACCAGTCCGATCGCGGCGAGTCCCGGTGCGTCATCCTTCTCCGCAATAATCAACAGAATCGGCAAAATGACCGCATACAAGATACAGATGGCGATCGCGCAGTTTCGAATGCTCTTTAAAGCCTTCACCGAGGCTTCGGAGAAAGCCGTATTTTTATCGATATAGCTTAGCAGCTTCAGCGTCTGGTAAAGCGCAAAGAAGAACGGAATGGCCGAAGCATACATCGGAATAAGCAGGGTCAGATAGATGTATGGCGGATAATATTCCACCATTTCTTTGGCAACCTCAGGGACCCCGAAGACGCAGACGGCAAGGATCGCGATGCCCATCAGGAATACGACGCCCCTTAAGAACAGGGTAGAGCCTTGTTCACGTTTCATATCACAACAGCACCTCGCGTAGGATTAGTGTGAGGTTAATTTAGCATGTTTTTTATTGATAATCAATAAATATTTATTAATAAATGAGGTGTATATATCGAAAAAGAATAAAATTGGAGGATTTAACCGATAAGTTCTTTTTGGATGGCTTAAAAAAATCAATTATTAATATCTAAGAAATAAATATTTCAATCCCTCACTATTGTTGTTACACTTGAATTAGATCAATAATTACGGAAAAGGTGTGGGCCAGCTCGTCTCGAAGTTTGAAGCGAGGACAAATCGAGAGCGCTTACATCCTTTCAGCAAAATAAGGTCATAAGGGACGGTAAACATGAATCACGGACAAACAAGTACAGATGTTATTTTGATTGGTGCCGGAATTATGAGTGCGACGTTGGGGACCCTGCTGAAGGAATTGGCGCCGGACTGGAACATCACGGTGTTTGAACAACTTGCGCGGGCAGGGGAGGAAAGCTCAAACGAGTGGAATAATGCGGGAACCGGTCATGCGGCTCTGTGCGAATTGAATTATACCACCGAGCGGTCGGACGGAACCGTTGATATTAGCAAAGCAATTAAGGTGAATGAACAGTTCCAGGTATCCAGACAGTTCTGGGCTTATCTGGTTCAGCGCCAACTGATCCGAAATCCGCAGGATTTCATCATGCCGCTGCCTCATATGAGCTATGTGCGCGGGGAGCAGAACGTCAAATTTCTGAGAAGACGTTATGAAGCGATGTCTGCCCATCCGCTGTTCCAAGGGATGGAGTTCACCCAGGACCCGGGGAAACTCAGAGAATGGGTTCCTCTGATGATGAAGGATCGGAAGACTGACGAGCCGATTGCGGCGACGAAGATCGATTCGGGTACGGACGTCAACTTCGGCGCCTTGACGCGGATGTTGCTGAATCATTTGAAGGATAAAGGCGTGGACATCCGCTACAAGCACAGCGTGAAGAAGCTGAAACGGACGCCGGACGGGTTGTGGGAATTGAAGGTAAAAGACTTGAACAGCGGTGCCACCAAGCGCCATACCGCCAAATTCGTCTTCATCGGTGCCGGCGGCGGGAGCTTGCATTTGCTGCAAAAATCCGGCATCCCGGAAGGCAAGCGGATTGGAGGCTTCCCGGTCAGCGGATTGTTTATGGTGTGCAACAATCCGGAAGTGGTGGAACAGCATCATGCCAAAGTTTACGGCAAAGCTTCGGTGGGAGCACCGCCGATGTCCGTTCCCCATCTGGACACCCGGTTCATCGACAACAAGAAATCGCTGTTGTTCGGACCGTTTGCCGGTTTTTCGCCGAAGTTCCTCAAGACTGGATCCATGTTTGATCTGATCACCTCTGTTAAGCCGCATAACCTTCTGACGATGCTGGCGGCGGGGGTCAAAGAGATCGCGTTAACCAAATACCTGATTGGGCAGCTTATGTTGTCGAAGGAACAACGGATGGAGGAACTGCGGGATTTTGTCCCAGGGGCCAAGAGCGAGGATTGGGATCTGATCGTCGCCGGTCAGCGGGTGCAGGTCATCAAGGATACGGTGGAAGGCGGAAAAGGCACGTTGCAATTCGGCACCGAGGTTGTCAGCGCTGCGGATGGCTCGATTGCCGCCTTGCTTGGCGCTTCCCCGGGAGCTTCGACTGCGGTGCACGTCATGCTGGAGGTTATTGAGAAATGCTTCCCGCAGCACCTCGAAGCTTGGAAGCCGAAGATCAAAGAGATGATTCCTTCGTACGGCTTGTCGCTGTCGGAGAACCCGGAACTCTTCCGTACTCTACAACAATCAACTGCGCTGGCCCTTGGATTGTCGGGAACCAAGCAAGAAGCTTCAGTATCATAATTTCATCTAGGTGATTAGAAAAGAGCTAAGCCGTGGTCAATCTGCGGTTAGCTCTTTATTTTTTGCGCCCTCCCTTGAGGATTATCCCGTTGCATCAGGTCATGCAAGCAAGCACTGAACGAAAGGGATAATGGTGGGAAAGAGGCGTGAGAAGGGGCATTGAGGGCGGCAACCTTTGTTTATTTCAACAAGTTAGTAGCCAGCCAGGGCTTAATCAAGGGAAGTACGGTCTCAGGCTGCATGGCTTTCGTATGGTCCATCGCGTTCCCCGGTAAAATGGCCACATCCCAGCCGAGCTGGCGCAAGGTTTGTTCATTCTTACGTAAAGCCCCTGCGATATCAACGGTCACACTGCCAAAGTTCTCGCCATACACGATTCGGTCCGCTTCGCCGGCGAAGGTAAGCTTGGGAAACGTGAGATTGTCGTGTACAGACGTGTCATCGAAATCGGACAAGCTTTGGTACAGGGTCAGAAATTGCTTTGTTTGCGCCGGATCTAATGTCACCTGCACCTGATCCCAATCATATTCTTCCGGGCTAACGAAGTCCTGAAATTGTTCCTCCGTAGACGAGGACGAGGACGGTTGCAGCGCCTGTTCATGGGTTTTGGCGGTGACCGTCAACATCTCCCGGTAAGGTCCTTCATAAGGCGGGAATCCTCCCATGATTAAGCTCTCCAATCGATTTGTCCGGAGCGCCAGCTGCAGGCCGGCTAAGGCTAACCAGGAATAGCCGTAGTAGCTGAACGTATCGACTCCCATTTGATCAGCGATATGCAAGAAATCAAGTGCGATATACTCCGCTGTCAACCGATCGGGCTGGTAATGCTGAAACCTATGGCCTTCATAATCAAAATGCAGCACCTGGAACAAATCAGACAAGCCCTCCACGAAATGTTTTCCTAGCTCGGGGTCGACGCCCCACATTTTAAGACTTTCCGCTTCTTGGCCGGTGACGGATTTTTTGGCGATGGGCAACATGAGGATAGGGCCACTGGGTTTCCCGGTCAGGCCGACCTCTAACGTTGAACCGTCGGATAGAGTGACAAGCTTGATTTGACTCATTCAGATCGCTCCCTTACATGTGATACCTACAGGATATAACATTCATGCAATCTTTCGGTTTTGTCGCATGGAATCCCCGATGTTATAGTGATTTTAGACCAACAAATTAACGTAGCACTTGAAGGTTTTACTTAAAGTAAGGGGTGAGGTTATGGAAGAGACTTATACGCCTGGACAAATCGCTGAGCGGTTGAATATTAGCACAACAACGTTGAGAAGATATGAGAAACAAGGGTTGATTCCTGAGGTCTTGAGAACGGCAGGCAACCATAGAATCTATACGAAGGTGCATTACCAAGCCTTTGTCGCCATCCGGTCCTTGTTAGCGGGTTATGAAATTCCCGTCGTCTATGAAGTGATGCGGAAAATCAAGGCCGGCCGCGTCATGGAAGCTCTGTGGCTGATTAATCATCAACTGTCCCAGGTTGAAGATGAGAAGCAGCGGGTGGAGGAGTTGTTAACGATGGTTCGCCATGCGGACTTCGGGATGTATAAGAACCGGAAGCTGACAAATGCGATGACGATCGGGAAGGTGGCGGAGCTGGCGGGAGTAAATCCTTCCGCTATTCGGCACTGGGAGAAGGAGGGGCTGATTACCTCGACCCGGCATCCGGTCAGCGGGTATCGGATCTATTCGGTGACTGAATTGCGGAAGATTCTGGTGATCAGCAGTTTGCGCAGAACGGTATATTATATCGAGAATCTGCGGGAGCTATTGCAGGACCTGGACATGTTCCGGTTGTCCAAAATCGATCGTTCCTTCCAGGTTGCGCTTGAGAAGCTCAATGAAAAGCTCAGGATCCAATATCAAGGAATCGCTGAGCTGATGGCTTATATCCATATTCAATCTCTAGTTTGACCTTTTATTTTCTAGCGGCGGCATTCACTTGCTGCAGCAGCAGATTGATGCTGTCATTGAGCTGGTTGATCTCCTCGAGATTCATATCTGTGGCGTCAATCAGTGACTGCGGAACGCAGGCCGCTTTCGCTTGCAGCGCCTTCCCCTTCGGCGTGATCAGCACATTTACCACGCGCTCGTCTATGGAATCGCGTTGTCGTTCAATGAGTCCGGCAGCTTCCATCCGCTTGAGCAAAGGCGTTAAGGTGCCGGTGTCTAGATCCAAAGCTTCTCCGAGCTCTTTAATAGTGCTCTTCTCCTTCTCCCATAAGGTGACCAAGACCAGATACTGCGGATAGGTCAGTTCCAGCTCATCTAAATAAGGGCGGTACATCCGCAGGATGGCCCGGGAGCAAGCGTATAGCGAAAAACAAAGATGTTCCCCCAATTTCAAGTTTTGCTCATTCGTTTCCAAGACGATGCACCTCGATTGGCTTTATTTATAGGGTTTACCTTCATCATAGCAGATGATTCAAAAAGAATATATATTTTTTGCAATTTAATTGTTGACAATATAGCGGCTGGAGGCCGAACCGATCTGGTCAGCGAACCGTTCCGCTTGTATAACCGCGATTTCGCAGCTTTTGCCTCCCCGAAAGGTACGCTGGATTGTATCGCGGCGTTCGCCCGTTTTGCGGGAACATGATTAATGATCCGATGAGGCCATAACATAAATAGAAAAAGTCGGTCAGGAGTATATCCTGATCGACTTTTTTTCATGAATGATTATTTTATAAAACCGACTGCAGCAGGAAGTTAGCCAGGAACAGGAACGAGATGACGAACATGGAGATCGACAGCTGTTCCCGCTTCTTCGAAAACATCTTGAGCAGCGGATAAGCGATAAAGCCAAAAGCAATGCCGTCAACAATGCTATACGTTAAAGGGATCATCAGAATCACAAGAAACGCAGGGAACGCCTCGGAAAAATCGCTGAAATCGATCTTCGTAATATTCGTCAGCATCAGTCCGCCGATGATGATCAAGATCGGGGCGATTGCGGCGTCCGGGATCATTTTGATCAAGGGCATAAAGAACAGTGCGCCCAGGAACAACAGCCCGGTCGTCACCGAAGTTAACCCGGTTCTTCCGCCTGCGGTAATGCCGGCAGCTGTCTCGACCGTCGAAACCGTTGGGCTAGTGCCCAAGAGGCCGCAAGCCATTGCGGAAATCGATACGGCTTTCATCGATTTCCCGTTCTTCTCCGGAGCATTCAGCATGCCATCCACTTGCGAGTGGACAAGCCCGATATTTTCGAAGACCAGCACCAGCACCAGTGAGAAACAAGCCGTCAAGAACGGTACGCTGGCGATATGGCGGAGGTCTGCGCTCATCCAGACGTCACTGTAGCTTTGAAACGACAGCGATGCGGATGCGAACGATCCCAAGTCAACGATTCCGAACAACCAAGCCACCAGTGTCCCTAAAATAATGCTGATCAGAAAATTCCCCGGAACCTTCTTCAAGAACAGGAACAGCGTAACGATCAGGTTGATGATCGAAGCTAGAACCAGCGGCGCCGATAAGTCGCCGAGCGCCACAAAGTGACTGGTGTTGCCGGTGACAATGCCGCTCTTCTGCAAGCCGATGAAGGCAATGAACAGTCCGATTCCCACGGAAATCGATTCCTTCAGGGAAGCCGGAATGGCCCTGGAGATCAGGGAAGACAAGCCCGTAAAGGCAACCACGACGAACAGGATGCCCGCAAGCACCGTTGCGCCCAAGGCTTCTTGGTAGCTGAGTCCCATCGAACCTACAATCGTATAAGTAAACAAGGCGTTGATCCCCATGCCGGGGACGAGAATTAACGGTGCGTTCGCAACGAACGCGACCAGCAAACAGCCGACAAGCGAAGACAGCACGGTGGCCATAATCCCGGCCTCCAGCGGAATTCCTGCATCCTTCAGGATGTTGGCGTTGACGGCGATAATGTACACGATAGAGAAGAACGAGGTCAATCCAGCGACAAGCTCTCTTCTCACGTTCGTTTGGTGTTGCTTAAGCTTAAAAACTCCTTTCATGATGAAATCACACTTTCAAAATATCCCTCTCCCACCCGCATCAAACGAGGAACTTTCATTCCTATCGTTTATGCCAGAGGCTATTATACCACGGTTTGTGGTGGAATGCCCTTTACAAGTTGTTCCTTGATACGGATCGATGGCCAATGATAACAAAGCTGGCGGCGATTAGGTCTGATTCCGGGGCTGACGGACTTGCTTGCCGCAAACAACCTGAAACCCGAGGATATCAGCTTCAAGATCACCTTGACCGACAAATCCGACGACAAGGACATCCTGGCGGCGTTTGCAAGCCGTATGCCCGAAGGCAAAGTCCTAGGCGCGATACGGTAAGCTTTACCGATGTGAAGAATCATTGGGGTAAGCCGTATATCCAAATTTCCCTTGAACAGCTGCCGATAACTAAGGAAAATGTGACTCTGAACGGATACAAGGATATGGTGAGTGTGGACGCGGCCTACCTGGAGAACGTTCGTCTGATGGTGCTATGGGGGTCTTTTTTGTACCGTTCTATTCCTGCGAAATGTTCTATGTTATTATACCAGCATGAGATAAGACTACATTGCACCTAGACACTTCTGCATGAACCCTAAGCCAAAGGAGTGAGGTCAATGGATTACTTGCATCACCCGTTTGCGTCCAAGCGTTATACCGTATTCGCGAAAAAAGGAATGGTAGCTACGTCCCAGCCATTGGCGGCACAGGCCGGGCTTGAGATCCTGCAGCAAGGGGGGAACGCCATTGATGCCGCGATTGCGGCTGCGGCGGCGCTGACGGTCGTCGAGCCGACCTCCAACGGGATTGGCGGGGATGCGTTTGCCCTCGTCTGGACGAAGGGGAAGCTCCACGGCTTGAACGCCTCCGGGCCGGCGCCGGCCCTGCTGACGGCCGAGGCCGTGAAGCGGCGGGGACATGAGCAAATGCCCAAGCTGGGGCTGGTGCCGATCACGGTCCCCGGAGTCCCCGCGGCTTGGGCGGAGCTGGCCGAGAAGTTCGGCAGACGTCCTTTGACGGAGAGCTTGAAGCCGGCGATCCGGTATGCCGAGGAAGGGTACCCCCTGACGCCGATCTTGGGCAAATATTGGGCGAGGGCTTACCAGGCGTACCGCAAACAGGAGGGACCGGAGTTCGAAGCCTGGTTCCACACCTTCGCTCCGCAAGGACGGGCTCCCGAGATCGGGGAAGTGTGGAGTTCGAAAGGTCATGCGGAGAGTTTGCGCCGGATTGCTGCCAGTGAGGCGCGGGATTTTTACGAAGGGGAGCTGGCCCAGCGGATCGACGACTTTATGGTAGAGCATGGCGGTTTTTTAAGAAAATCCGATTTGTCTGCCTACCGGCCGGAGTGGGTTGAGCCGATTTCGGCGAATTACCGGGGCTATGAGGTTTGGGAGATTCCGCCGAACGGGCAGGGGATGGTCGCGTTGATGGCCTTAAATATCTATGAGCAGCTGGGGCAGCCCGAGTGGCTCTCCGCGGAGACAGTGCATCGTCAGATCGAGGCGCTCAAGTTCGCGTTTACGGATGGCCAGGCCTGGATCACGGAGCCGGCGGATATGCCGGTCTCGACCGAATATCTGTTGTCCCGGGAATACGCCTCGTCACGGACCCAAGAGATCTGCGACACGGCGCTTGACCCGAAACCCATGGATCTGCCGAAGGGCGGGACCGTCTATTTGGCTGCGGCTGATGAGGAAGGCAATATGGTGTCCTATATTCAAAGCAACTATATGGGTTTTGGCTCGGGTATCGTGATCCCCGGGACGGGAATTAGTCTGCAAAATCGCGGGGCCGACTTCTCGTTGGATGAACGGCATCCAAACTTCGTGAAGCCGGGGAAACGGACGTATCACACGATCATCCCCGGGTTTCTGACCAAGGATGGAGAAGCGGTCGGACCGTTTGGGGTGATGGGCGGCTACATGCAGCCACAAGGCCATATGCAGGTTATCATGAATACGGTGGATTACCGGCTGAATCCTCAAGCGGCACTGGATGTCCCGCGTTGGCAATGGGTTGGCGGCAAGAAGGTGCAGGTAGAGCCGGAGTTTCCGGGCGAGCTCATCGAGGCGCTCCGGCAAAAGGGGCATGCCATCGAAGTGATGCCGGACGGAGGAGGCTTCGGACGCGGCCAAATCATTTGGCGGGATCCGCAAACCGGCGTGCTGGCCGGCGGGACGGAATCCCGGACGGACGGCATGATCGCGGCTTGGTAATCCCTAAGGGAAGTGAAGAAAGATGAAGTATGGGAACATCGTACACGGACAGCTCCAGCGGCGGGTGAACCGGTTTATCGCCGAGGTTGTGGTGGACGGTGCCTTGGAACAGGTGCATGTGAAAAATACCGGTCGGCTGAAGGAGCTCCTGCTAACGGATACAGAGGTTCTGCTGGAGGTTTCTGATCGGCCCGAGCGGAAGACGAAATATTCCTTGATTGCGGCTGCCAAGGACGGAGGCTGGGTGAACGTCGATTCGCAAGCGCCAAATCCGGTAGCGTTCGAGGCACTGAAGGCAGGGCGGATCGCGGAGATCGGGCTGGTCAGTTGCGTGAAGCGGGAAGTCACCTACGGCGATTCCCGGTTTGATCTCTACTACGAAAAAGACGAGGAACGAGGGTTCATCGAGGTCAAAGGCGTCACGCTCCAGCAGGAATGTATTGCTATGTTCCCAGATGCCCCAACGGCGCGGGGAACCAAACATGTGTTGGAGTTGGCTAAGGCCGTTCAGGAAGGATACACCGGGACGGTGCTTTTTGTGGTGCAAATGCAGGGATGCCGCGAATTTACGCCTTACCGGGACATGGATCCGGCCTTTGCGGACGCCTTGGAAGAGGCCTCCCGGCAAGGGGTGCGGATTTTGGCTTATGAATCCGTCGTGACGGAACAAGAGATCGTGTTGGGAGGCGGTCTCCCGGTTCATCTATGAGATGGGTTCACGGCAGGGCGACGGAATTGCATTCTTGCTGACTTTATGATGAAATTTACGAAGACGGAACAAGAAAAGGAAGGGGAGCCCCATGAAATTAAGAGTATCCGCTGTCCAATATCATCTGCATACGATTGGCAGCTTTGACGAGTTCGCCCGTCAGGCCGAACACTATATCAAAACCGCGGAGGAGTTCAGCTCGGATTTCGTGCTGTTCCCCGAGTTTTTTACCACGCAGCTGATGTCGATCGGCTCGCCGGACGGCAGAGCGTTGACCATCCAGGAGCTGCCGGATTTTACAGAGCAATACCGCACTCTGTTTAGCGGATTGGCTCGGCAGACCGGAATGCATATCATCGGCGGCACGCATGTGCTGCGCAAAGGCGACCGGTTGTACAACGTGGCGCATCTGTTTTATCCCGATGGGCGAATCGCGGAGCAAGCCAAGCTGCACATTACGCCTACCGAAGTGACGGAATGGAACATGACGCCGGGCGACGGCCTGGAAGTGTTTGAAACCGACAAGGGCAAAATCGCCATGTTGACTTGTTATGACATCGAGTTTCCGGAGATCGTCCGGATGGCCAAAGCGAAAGGCGCGGACGTCATTTTCTGTCCATCCTGCACGGACGACCGCCATGGCTTCCATCGAGTTCGTTACTGCTGCCATGCGAGAGCGGTCGAGAACCAGGTGTACATCGTCACCACGGGGACGGTCGGATCGCTGCCGACGGTGGACTTCATGCGGGGCAACTTCGGGCAGGCGGCGGTCATCACGCCAAACGACGTACCGTTTCCGCCGCGCGGCATTTTGGTGGAAGGCGAGATCAATGACGATATGATCGTTACCGCCGATCTGGATTTGGAGCTGCTCTATCAGGTTCGGGAGAAAGGCTCCGTCACCACCTGGCGAGATCGTCGGACCGATCTGTACACCGACTGGAACTAAACCAAGCAGAACGCAGGCTGCCCATGGAGGAGAGACGCGATGTATCGTAAAGAATGGTACGTGTTTAATGATCAGGGTCGGCCGGTGCCGGCCGTGATTCGGAACTACGAAGAGAAGGATTTTCCGGGGTTGATCCGCATTCAGCAGGAGAGCTTCCCGCCTCCTTTTCCTTCGGAATTATGGTGGAACGAGGAACAGCTAAGCAACCATGTGCGGTTGTTCCCGGAAGGCGCGTTATGCGTCGAAGTCAACGGGGAGCTGGCAGGCTCCATGACCGGGCTTAAGGTCGATTTCGACCCCGGCAAGCCGGAGCATTCTTGGGCGGACATCACCGATAACGGGTACATCCGCAACCACCGCCCCGATGGGAACACGCTGTACGTCGTGGATATCAGCGTCCGGCCGTCCTACCGGCAATGGGGCCTAGGCAAATGGCTGATGTTGTCCATGTATGAGCTGGTGGTGCACCAAGGCCTCCAGCGTTTGCTGGGCGGCGGCAGAATGCCGGGCTACCATAAGTACGCGGCGGAAATGACGGCAGAGCAATATCTGAACGCCGTTGTGAGAGGTGAGCTGAAGGATCCGGTGATCACCTTCCTGCTGCGCTGCGGCCGTACGCCGGTCACGGTCGTTCGTGATTATCTGGAAGATGAGGAATCGCGGAATTACGCCGCATTGATGGAATGGAGAAATCCGTTTCTCCAGCGCAATTTTGAATAGGAGGCGTTATAAGGTTATGGAATATATCCGAATCACGAATATTCAGGATCCTTTGTTCAAATCGATGCATCAGCTGATGCAAAACGTATTCCCGCCGGAGGAAGTGCTGGAATTTGATCTATGGAAAGAGCCGCTGGAAGACCCCGGCATTCGCGTCTTCGTCGCGGTGCACGAAGGTCAGGTTGTTGGGGCGACGGAGTACCGTTATTATGAGGACTTCAACGTGGCGATGACCGACTTCACGATTATCGGCCAAGCCGGGCTTGGCATTGGTCGGTTCCTGGCGGATCGCCGGCTGCGCGATTTGCACGCTTTGGCGGAGGCGAACGGGAAGAAGCTGCGCGGGATGTTCGCGGAAATCTACAATCCTTACCGGGTGGAGCATCACGAATTCGGCGGCGTGAAGCCGATGGATCCATACGTACGCCGCGAAGTGTTGTCCCACCTCGGGTACATGCGCCTGGACTTTCCGTACGTGCATCCGTCCTGGAACAATGACGGAGAAGCGGTCAGCGGGCTGGATCTTTGCTTCCTGCCGATGGACGGCAACGATGACAGCCTGGAAACGGCGCTGATCGTGCAATTCCTGGAGCGGTATTACACGGTGCTGCCGAACAAGCCGCAAGCGTGGTACGACATGGTGGAAGGCCTGAAAGCGCAGGATCGCATGAAGCTGCTGCCGATTTAAGTCAGGAATCTCTCTCCTGATCGACTTTTTCATAATTATCCCGTTCCTTCAGCACAGAGGCGGCACCCGTCATTGGACAGGTACCGCCTTTGTGTGCTTTTTTGGGATCACCAGTTATTGCCCGAAACCCGAATCACATTGAAATTCGGCGTCTGGTTCTCGCCATAGATGGCCGTGATTCCCGGATTGTTGACCCTAACATTGGTGAAGCGGGCTTCGCCAACAACAGGTCCTTGGCCTTGTTCCGCTCTCACGACCAGCTTAATCCCGTAGCGGGTTGGGTTGTTGATCGTGATGTTTTCTAGCCGTACGTTCTGCATCGGCAGATTCTCCGGCGATTTGGATTGGAACATCAAGCCGAAGTACACCGGATTATTGATGTCCACGTTCTTCACCAGGATATTCTTGAAGTCCCGGTCTCCGCCGAAGAACCAGATCGCCCCGAAGTTCTGATAATCGTTAATCTTGTCGTCCGCTCCGACGCTGGTCCAGAAATCACCGCCGGTACGGTCCAGTGTGACGCCGTCGATGACGGTATCTTGGTCTCCGAAGCCCAGCGTATTATAGCCGAAGCTTAAGCTGCTGATAGTGACGCCGGGGTAAGTGAGCGTATCCGCGCCATACAGGTTCTGGAACAGGTTGTTCTGGCCGCCGTAGACGGCGAAGGCGGCAGCCCGGCGTACGTTGACGGCGGTGAGGTTCGTGTACTTGTTCCCCACATTGTACGAGCCGCCGGCGTCAATTGCGCTAAACAATGCAAATGCGTCGTCGCCCGTACCGCGGGCATAGTTGTTGTCGATCACGTTGTAGGAAGAGCCGTTGGTCATGTTGATGCCGTCGGCGAACATATTTTTAATCCGGTTATTCTTGAAGGTATTGTAGGAAGAGTTCACGCCCCAATACAGGCAAACGAAATGCTCGGCCCAAATGTTCTCAATGCTGACGTTCTGCATGCCGTTCCCGTCAATGAACTTGCCTGGACCGTCCTGACGGTAGACGTAGTTCCCCCAGGCGGACAAGTCCTTGATCGTGGATCCGTTTGCGGTGGAGCTGATGTTAAACCCAACGTCGGTGTTCGTTTGATTTTGCGGTGCAACCAGCTTGGTGTGCCAAGGACCGGCTCCAATGATTTCCGTTGCCCGGCCGTACAGGAAAATCTTCGACGAAATCGTCCACTCCCCAGCCGGAATGAAAATCCCTTTCTTGGACGGATCCTGGCGGAACTCGTTCAGCGCTTGTTCAATCGATTTCGTCGTCGAAACTTCAACATATTTGCTAGGATCCGGATTTGAGGCCGGCGGCGCTACGTTCTCCGTCTCGATCATATCTACGTAAATCCAGGGAACGTCCCCAGCATCCTTCTGGATTCGGATTTTCGTGCCAGCCGGATAGACTTGGTCGAGCAAGAGCTGGGAGTCTTCGTACAGCCAGTAAGCCTTAGAGCCGGAGTTATTGTACCCTAGTTCTCCAAGCGTGGAAGGTGTGGCGTACACGTAAGAGAATTTGGAAGTCACGGTAAAATTGCCTTTATCCACGCCGTTCACATAGATACTGATCGTACCGTTGGTATTCTCAGCTACGGCATTCCGGAGCACAAACGCATTGGCCGGCTGGGTCAGCGTAAACTCCACGTACTCGCCTGTGGCATCCAGATAAACGGCCGAACGTCCGGAGGCTTCACCGGCAAAATCACCCGGCGTAAAGTTCGGCGCCAGCCGCGTTCCATTGGTGCTGTTCGAAGGAGCTTCGGCCTCCAGCACGGTAAATGGCATGTTAGCCCCTCGACCGGAATATAAGCTGACAGTGCTGCTGTTGTTGTTCCGCTTCACTGCGACCTCGTTGGCATCGTCAGCTACCGTTGTCGTTACCGTGTAGCTGCCGTCCACTGCAGTCCACGTTCCCATCGTCACACTGACGGATGCTCCCGGAGCAAGCGTCCCGCTATAGGAACCGTTTAGCGTTCGTACGGTTGTCCCCGAGCTGTTCTTCAGTTCTAAGGTGATCGGGTGCGCTCCGCCGGCGGAAGCGATCGTGCCTTGGTTTTTCAGGTTCACGGTAAAGGTGACGGTATTGCCTGCGCTCGGATTCGAAGGCGTCCAAGCCGCGGTTGCGATCAGGTCGGAGCTTTGTACCTGGTTGATCGTGAGCGGCGTGGGATGCGTGTAGGTGTTGTTCGCTTCATCGGTTTCAAAAACCGCGTTGTCCTCATCCACCTTGGCGATCACGGCGTAAGAACCAGCGTCTTTTGCATCAATTGTGGTGGAGACGTTCGCCGTTGCACCAGGGGCAAGCGCACTAACGGGAGCCGTACCAACAAGGGTGCTTCCTAAGTAGAAGTTCACATTCGTAGCGCCGGATGCCACGGTCCCCGCATTACGGACCACCGCGTTGAGTGTAACGGCTTGGGTCTCATCCGGAGAGGCCGGCGACCAGGAGAGATTGGTTACGGTCAGATCCGGATTGGGTGCAGGTGTTCCAAAGATCTGGAACTCCGCCACTTGCCCGCCGGGGGCCCCGGAATTGGCCGTAAACCGCAGCTGCACTTGGCTTACCGTGGCGCTGACGGGGATGGTGACCGTGTTCTGTGTAGTAGGATTAAACGTATAGGAAGCGGCTGAAACCAGGTTCGTAAAGGTTGTGGAATTTTGATCATGGCCCAGCACTTGGATGGTTTGGGTACGTGTTGCCCATTCGCTGGAAGGGTTCAGCTTCAGGACAATCGACGTAATGTTGGCATTGGCACCCAGATCTACAGTGAGCGTACTCGGATGGCCGTTGCCTTCCCAATAGGTCGAGACGTCGTTATCGTTGGCATTGGCGGCAACAAAAATATACGTTGAGGAGGACGCGGTAATCGTCTTGCCGATGGCGAGATTGGTTCCGGCTTCTCCTCCGGAGCCGTTCCGCGTCACGGTATTGCTTGGCGGCGAAACGTTACCGGCCGCATCCTTGGCGACGACATAGTAAGAGACGGTAACATTCGCCGGCTGCGAGTCTGTATAAGTCAGCGTCGATCCGTTGACGCTGTCGCGAAGCTGACCGTTGGCGTAGATGTCGTACCCGGTTACGCCTACGTTATCCGTTGCGGCGTTCCAAGTCAGCTTGATCGAGCCGGAGGTCGGTTGAGTGAAGGCCAGGTTGGTCGGAGCCGTCGGCGGCTGCGTATCTGCGGAGCTTCCCTGGGTAAATTGGATCCAGTTCATATTAAAATCATAACCGCTGGCATAGACGCGAAGAGTTTGCGTTCCGGCATTTAACGTCACGGTGGCCGTCACGGTCTGCCAATTTTGCCACCCTCCGGTGTTGGGCACCGTCGTTGTAGCCAGCGTCGTTCCACCGGACTTCAGCTGGATTTCGCCTGTACTTGCATTGCTCGCAACCCGGTACTCGACGGTATAGGTGCCCGCACTAACGACGTTGACGTTATAGTCCAGCCAATCTCCGACATGAATCCAGCCGACGTTCAGGCCGCCGCCCGTATCCGTGGTAGGTTCGGTCTGAATGCCGTTCATCGCGGAGTAATTTTCCGCCTCAATCTTGCCCGGAATCACGGAAGGCGCGGCTGGTGCAGCGCCGTACACCTCCACTTCGGAGAGTTGACCCGCCGGCCAGACGGTATTGGCCGTAATGTGAATCCGCACGTACCGAACGCTGGCTGCTGTAAAGTTGATCGTCACCGTATTGGCCGAAGCCGGGTCAAAGGTATAGCTGGCGGAAGCCTTCAGATCGGTGAAGCTCGACCCGTTGGTGCTGCCTTGCACGGATAAAGTTTGTGTCCGGCTTTCCCAACTGGAAGGCAGCTTCAAGACGACCTGATCAATTTGAACCGTGCTGCCGAGATCGATTTGCACCCACCCGGGAAAAGCTTGATTCGTGCTTTCCCAATACGTATTGGCATCGCCATCTGTGACGTTGGAGGCGGGATACACATCGGCGTGCCCGGATTCTGTCGCGGGTTTGCCCGCAGCCAGGTTCGCCCCTCCTGCCGCCTGAACAGGTGCGGTCCACCCCGCTGAAGTGAAGAAAGTTGTGGCGAACATAGCGACGATACATATCCATGTGATGATGCGTCTTTGGCTTTTCACGTCATTCATTCTCCTTTCAGATTCAAGATTTCTCCCTTTCTTACATCTGGCAGAGTTGTCGTGGTGAGCCCCGCGGCACGGTTTACGAATTCTGTTCAATATACCAATGTAAGCGATATCACAAAAAGGCGCATTCCCCCTCTTCCCAAGGATCGGTATAAGTACTGCACTTCCATCGTAAGGAGGATTCGTTTCCAAATAAAGGTGTATTTCTATGGAAATGGTGTGCAGGATTATGGTTTTGGACAAAAAAAGAGACCACCCGTCAGTCCACTGACCGGGCAGTCCCCGATTAAGCGATCGAGGCGCCTTACGCCAACCGCATTTTGAAATCTTCATAACCAAACTCATGCAAAATTTCGCAGTCGCCGTCCTTGTGCTGCAACACGAGTGCCGGCAACGGCATGCCGTTGAAGGTGGTGTTCTTCACCATCGAATAGATGGCCATGTCGCCGAACACCAGACGGTCGCCGGGCTTCAGCGGCTCATCAAACGAGTAGTCGCCGATATTGTCCCCGGACAGGCAGGTTGGTCCGCCCAGCCGGTACGTGTATGGCTTCTCGCCAGGTTCGCCCGATCCAAACAGCGGCGGACGGTACGGCATCTCGAGCACGTCTGGCATATGGCAGGAGGCCGAGGCATCAACGATGGCGATATCCAGGCCGTTTTTCATCGTATCCAGCACTGTTGTGATCAGGTAACCGGCGTTCAGCGCCACCGCTTCGCCCGGTTCCAGATACACTTCTAAGCCGTATTTGTCCTGCATCCGCCGAATGCACGCTTCCAGCAGCGGAATATCGTAGTCCTCGCGCGTGATATGATGGCCGCCGCCGAAATTGATCCATTCCATTTGCGACAGCCATGGACCAAACTTCTCTTCCACCGCATCCAGCGTCGTGACCAAATCGTCTGAGTTCTGCTGGCACAAGGTATGAAAATGAAAGCCAGAAATGCCATCCAGCAGCTCAGGGCGGAAATGCTCGATCGTCACGCCAAACCGCGAGCCATACGCGCAAGGGTTATAGATGTCGTGGCCTACTTGGGTGGAGCATTCCGGGTTGATGCGCAAGCCGACTTTTTTGCCAGCCGCCAGCACCCGATCGCGATATTTCTCCACTTGGGAGAACGAGTTGAAGATCACATGATCGCAAAGCTCGATGATTTCGTCGATCTGATCCTCCCGGTAGGCTGGGGCAAAGACGTGATTCTCCTTGCCCATCGCCTCGCGGCCGAGCCGAGCTTCATACAAGCCGCTGGCCGCCGTGCCGCTTAAATATTTACCGATCAGCGGGTAGGTCGTGTACATCGAAAATGCTTTTTGCGCCAAAATAATCTTCGCACCCGTCCGTTCCATAATCCCGGCCAGGATCTTCAGGTTTTGCTCCAAAAGTTTCTCATCGACCACGTAACAAGGTGTTGGCAGTTCCTCGAAGCGCATATTATCTAATGTACTCCGTTTCTTTGCGCTCTTCGGCGACTTCCTCATCCGGATAGGCATCAACCGGTACCGGATTGAAGCTTTCTTTCCAAGGCAGGCCCCACTTGTTCAGCGCATCCATGAATGGATCTGGATCGAACTCTTCGATGTTGTAAACGCCCGGTTTGTTCCAAGTGCCGTTGATGATCATCATTGCGCCGATCATGGCCGGAACGCCCGTCGTGTAAGCTACGGCTTGGGAGCCAACTTCTTTGTAGCATTCTTCGTGGTCGCAGACATTGTACAGGTAGTACATTTTATCTTTGCCGTCTTTTTTCCCTTTGAAAATGCAGCCGATGTTCGTTTTGCCCTTCGTGCGCGGTCCCAGCGAAGATGGATCCGGCAGGACGGCTTTCAGGAACTGCAGCGGCACAATTTGCTTGCCTTCGAATTCGATCGGCTCGATCGAAGTCATGCCGACGTTTTCGAGGCATTTCAGGTGGGTCAGGTAGCTTTGACCAAACGTCATGAAGAAGCGGATCCGTTTGATGCCCGGAATGTTGAGGGCCAAGGACTCGATTTCCTCATGGTGCAGCAGGTACATATCTTTCTCCCCGATTTCCGGGAAGTTGTAGACGCGTTTGATTTCCATCGGCTCAGTTTCGACCCATTGGCCGTTCTCCCAGTAGCTGCCCTTCGCGGACACTTCACGGATGTTAATCTCCGGGTTGAAGTTCGTCGCAAACGGATAGCCGTGGTCGCCGGCGTTGCAGTCGAGGATGTCGATGTACTCGATTTCGTCAAAATGATGTTTCAGCGCATAGGCGGAAAATACACCGGTTACGCCAGGGTCAAAGCCGCTGCCCAGCAGTGCGGTGATGCCGGCTTTCTCAAAGCGCTCGCGGTATTCCCATTGCCATTTGTATTCAAATTTCGCGGTATCTTCCGGCTCATAGTTGGCGGTATCCAGATAGTGCGTCTTGGTCGCCAAGCAGGCTTCCATGATCGTCAAATCTTGATACGGCAGAGCCAGGTTCATCACGATGTCCGGTTTAACTTCGTTGATCAGCGCGATCAGCTCTTCGACGTTGTTAGCGTCCACTTGAGCTGTCGTGATTTTCGTTTTGCCGCCGTCCAGCTTCGCTTTCAGGGCGTCGCATTTCGACTTGGTGCGGCTGGCGATGCAGATTTCTTCAAATACCTCGCTGTTTTGTACGCATTTGTGGATTGCCACGGAAGCCACGCCGCCGCAGCCGATGATTAGTGCTTTTCCCATTTGTCCATCTCCTACCTTCTTTAATAATTTGACAATAGTGGTGTGAAACGTAAAAAAAGCAAGTGATTGAACGCATAACCCGCGCATCACTTGCTTCTGATATAGTCAATATTAAGAAATGCTCCATCACAACGGACGAACGCCCGTCTTCATCGCCGCACGAAATGGCTTCGTACGAACGCACGCACTGGAATTCTTAATATTCAATATATCATGTTTGATCAGAGTCTATTTAGCAAATAATTCGCCTTTACCACTCTTATTGACCGTTTCACAAGTTGATGTGCATTATGCACTGGTTGTAAAGTAACCAACTTATAAAATTTGAGCTTTTAACTCAATCAATAAGGCAACTAAGTTGCCAATCGGCATTTGACCCGGCTGTCCGTATGGCCTTAACTTCCCAGAGAGAAGTGGTCAAAAAATTATCTGCTTGGAAAGACTCGCGATATATTGAATACAACCTTTCCAAAAATCATGCTCCTTAATATTAGCAGGAACTGATTCGGAGGGCAATAGCTAATTTAAAATATTTTTTTGGTAAGGGAGGAACTTGTTTACGCTAACGCTTACCACGAAGCTTATTTGGCGAAAAACAGGGGGGCTGGCGTTCTAACGCTTGTCAGCGTGCTTATGGACGGAAAATACGCCGCGGAACACGGAAAATGGACCCAATAGAGTGCTAGGCAAGCGTTACATTTGGAAACAGCCTATTTTGGCGCAAATAGCGTTTGTCACAAGCGTTACACTTACTTGAGAGGCGGAATCCCAATCAATCCGTCGCAATAGGAGGCATCTCGAAAAAATCCGTTGCGAGTGATGGCATCCCGATCAATGATCGCGAGGTCTAGCATCCCGGATCAATCCGTCGCGGCTGGTCGGCTGGCGCGGGGTCTTCTGGTCTCTAGGTCGTCCTCAAATTGACGCGAATCAAGGAATGCCCCTGGTTCCCGAGTTACGATGAAGCCATCGATAACCGAAAGGGGATATGTCCAATGATTACCGTCAAATGGAAAGTAGAAGAGTTAACCTGCCCAAGCTGCATCAAGAAAATCGAAAGCGCGCTGTCGAAACAGCCGGGGGTACAGGAAGTCAAAGTGTTGTTCCACTCCAGCCAGGTAAAGGCCCGGTTCGATGAGAGCCTGGTGCAGGAGGAGCTGCTTCAGAGCATGCTGGCCAAGCTTGGGTATCCAGTGCTGGCGGGAGGAGGGCGTGGCGATGGCCAAGCCTCGTAAAGTGGCGGCATTGTTGGCGTCGGGGCTTCTGCTGGCCCTGGCCGGGTTGTTCCACCTCCTGGGATGGGAGGTGGCCCGAAGCGCCGCGCTGCTGCTGGCCTCGGCGATATCCGGTTGGTCGATCGCAGTGAGAGCTGTTCGTTCGCTTCTCATACGCGTCTTCAGCATCGAGCTATTGGTGACGATCGCGATGATTGGTGCGATCATCCTCGGCGAATACGTCGAGGCGGCTGCGGTGGCCTTCTTATTCCGGCTCGGGGCATACCTCGAGGTCATTACGCTGAGCAAGACGCGCTCCGCCTTGAAAGCCCTGATCGATATGGCCCCGGCGGAAGCCATCGTCCTGCGGGACGGCGTTCAGGTCAAGGTGCTCGCGTCCGAAGTGGTGCGCGGGGACCGGGTGCTTCTGTCGTCCGGCAGCAAGATCGCGGTCGACGGCCAGGTCGCTTCCGGCCAAGCCCTCGTTAACGAGGCGGCGATTACCGGCGAACCGGTACCCGTCGGTAAGCAGGTCCGTGACCGGGTGTTCAGCGGAACGACCGTGGATACGGGCTACTTGGAAGTCATTGCCGAGCAGGTCGGGGAGGACACGACCTTTGCCAAAATTATTGAGCTGGTGGAAGAAGCCCAGGAATCTAAGGCGAAGATGCAAAGGTTTTTGGACAAGTTCGCTTCCTACTATACGCCGGGGATGCTGCTGTTGGCGGTACTGGTGTTCCTCGTCTCTCGGAATCCCGAGCTCGCTCTGACGTTTCTGGTGATCGCTTGCCCGGGGGCTTTGGTGATTTCCGCACCGGTCTCAATGGTTGCCGGATTGGGAAACGGCGCCGCAAACGGCTTGCTGATCAAAGGCGGGGAGGTGCTGGAGAACCTGGCCCGGGCGGAGGTAGTTGCGTTCGATAAGACCGGGACATTAACGGAGGGGAACCCTTCCGTGGTTGCGGTACACACCTACGGCGGCGTGCAGGAACGTGAGCTGTTGGAGCTGACGGCTGCAGTGGAAGCGGCCTCGGAGCACCCGCTTGGACAAGCGATTGTAAATGCGGCAAAGGCTCGGAAGGTAGAGCCGGCGGATCGACCGAAGCAGGTGGAGGTACACAAAGGAAGCGGGATTTGCGGTGAGGTTCGTGGACAGACGGTTCGGGTCGGGAAGCGGGAGTGGTTGGAGCAGCAAGGCGTGTCCATAAGCAAGGAGGTATGGGACGAGGCAGAACGTCAAGAGAAGCGCGGGTGTACGGTGGTATGTGCCGCGGTTAACCACATGTTGATTGGCGTTATCGCCATCACAGACCCGATTCGTGCCGAAGCGAAGGAAGCGATCCAAGGGCTCAAGCGGAAAGGCGTGAAGCGAGTGGTGATGCTGACCGGCGACAATCGGCATGCCGCTCAGCAGGTTGCGGACCGGCTTGGGATTGACCAGGTGCACGCCGGGCTTCTTCCGGCAGATAAGGTGGCGTTGATCCAGGAATGGCAACGGCAGGGCAGACGTGTGACGATGCTTGGAGACGGCATCAACGACGCGCCGGCTATAGCCGCCGCGGACATCGGGCTGGCGATGGGAGGTGCGGGGACGGACATTGCGATAGAGACTGCGGATGCGGTCATTATGGCTGACCGGCTGGATAAGCTCGTATATGCCCGCCAGCTGGCGAAGCGTACGGTCCGCAATATGAAGCAAAACGTATCGTTTGCCATCACGGTCGTGGTTCTGTTGCTGGCGGGGGTATTAACGAGGCATATTTATTTAGCCTCGGGGATGTTTATTCATGAGTTCAGCGTGATTTTGGTGATTCTGAACGCCCTTCGTCTGACATGGCGAGGGAGGGGCACCAGGACCAACCGGAACATGGTCGCAACGTCGATCCTAAGGCGATGATTACAACTGTCTCAACCGCTCCAGGATATTCTCCGGATCGGGGCGTTTCATGAAGTACGGTTCGACATAGGCAGAGCGGATGATGCCGGACTCGTCGATCATAAACGTAGACGGAATCGGCAGAATCCAAAGGTTGGTGGCGTTATATTCCGCCAGATTCAGATTGAACTGATTCAGGAAGATGTTCTGAAAGGTCAGCACAACCGGACCTTGGGACAGCTTGTCGAAGAGGTTCACGGTTTCCCCCAGCGGGTTTAGATTTTTTTGGATTGTCAACTCCATTTTTTTATTTTGTTGGCGAGCCCCGGCCCGAAAACGCAAAAACCCCGCAACCAAGCGCTTTCCGCCGGTTGCGGGGGGATGAAAACGGCGAATTTCCCTCCTTCTGAGTACCTCATATCGTATTTTCATTTCTGGGTGGTTTCTAGACCAGATGGGAGCGGATATGCTCCAGCATCGCATCGAGCACGGCCTCTAGTGCGCAGATATCTTTGCGAACCTGCGTCATGAGCAGTCCGCCTTGCAGCGCCGTCAGCAGCGCCAGTGCCAGCCGGTCCGGATCGGCGTCAGCGCGCATTTCACCGCGATCCCGCATCGCACGAAGCCCTTGGCTAATCGCCTGCTCCCATTGCAGGAAGCAGGAAGCCAGCGCAGACCGGGCCGCTGGTTCCATATCGGCCAGCTCGCTGGCCAATGAACCGATGGGGCATCCGCCCTGAAACTTCCGGTCAATCTGCGATTGGATCACGGCGTCACGCCAGGCCTGCAGGGCTTCCATGCTGTCCAGATGGCTGAGCAAGGGTTCTTGTGCACCTAACACCTGCTCGGTCTGGTATAGGATGACGGCCAGCACCAGATCCCGCTTCTCCTTAAAATAATGATAAAGCTGCGAGGAGCTGACCTTCGCCTCCTTCTGCACATCCTCCACGCTCGTCCCCGCGACCCCGCGTTCGAACATCAGTTTAGCAGCGGCAGCGATGATGCGGCTGCGCGTTTCTCTCCCTTTTTTCGTAAGCTTTGGTTCCGGATTAGGTGTAGTTATCGTGGTTTTCATAGTCTTAGTATAGCAAAAATGGAGTCCCCCATCCAGAAATGTATGGCGGGGATACGACATCGAGCCGACGTTTCAGCTACGGACCGTAATGTCCTTATTGCTCAATTTCCCGGCGATTTCCCGTTTTAACGGATCGGAGTGCCTTTATGAGTCGGGTACAGGCAAGAATTTGGCCAAACCAACCTGAATAAGGTCTGTGGAGTCCGTTAAGTATTAGGAGCCAACCTATTTTGCTCCAATAGCGGCTCTCCTGTCCCTTAGCTCATCCGCACCAATTAGTTCTACTAGCCACCGGAGCACCCTTCGTCTTCTTAGCTCTCCCAGTTTCTTCTCCCCCTACGCCTTACCCTAGACTATTGCGTTTTAGAAAACATATGTTACTATTAACATACGTTAAACAAAACAGAGGTGAGCAACATGTCGATTAATTACGCGATTTTGGGGATGCTGAGCGCCCGGTCTCTGACCGGTTACGATTTGAAGAAGATCATTCAGGATTCACCGTTTATGCCTTGGTCGGGCAATAACAATCAAATTTACAAGGCGTTAGTCGAGCTGCTGGAGGAGGGCTGGGTGACGAATGAAGTCCAGCATCAAGACAGTGCTCCATCGAAGAAGATCTATACGATTACCGAAGCCGGGCGGGAAGCGTTGAAAGCTTGGGTACTGTCACCGCCGGAGCTGCCGGAGTTCAAAAATACCTTCCTCGTGCGCCTCGCCTGGGCGGATTCGTTGGGGGAAGACGAACTGGACGCCCTCCTTACGGGGTATGAGCACGAATTATATTTACAGCTTGCCGCAGAGGAGGAGAAGCTCCGCCGGGGAGAGTTTTCACCACGCCGTACCTCTCGGGAAGCCTATCTCTGGGATCAAATCCATGGCCGAGTTCTGGAGCAATACCGGAGTGAGCTGGACTGGATCCGCCAACTTCGCGAGGATTTGGGGATTCGTTCGAATAAGAAAGGGGAGAAACCTGTGAACTATCAAGTTGTGGAGAAAAATAACCAAACCATCGTGGTCGTCACGTCTGCCGAACCGCCGATCGCCACCGGGCAGGACGCGATTCGCCTCATCGAAGCGTGCATCGAGCACAACGCCGGACGGCTCATTGTTTATGCTGAGGCGTTGTCCGAGGATTTTTTCAACTTGAGAACGGGATTGGCCGGAGAAATTCTGCAGAAATTTGTGAACTTCTCGCTTCGGACTGCCCTTGTGGTTGCCGACGGGAGCCTCATTAAAGGCCGGATGAAGGACCTGCTCGCAGAGTCCCATCGGGGGAATACTCTTCGGGTGTTTGCCAGCCAAGCCGAGGCGGAGAATTGGTTAGCAGAAAGTTAAGACGGGCAACATTTCAACTCCGATGGGCTTCGCTGGTGATGCATGTCCCGGGAATGGTATAATTTTCTTATGGACAATGCGCTTGGGAGGCCAATCAATGAGAGAAGAGCTATTGGAACAGCTGGAAACGTGGCATGAAGAGGATGAATACGAAAAGATCGTTCAAGCGGTCATGGACGTGCCGGAGGAAGAAAGAGATTATCAGCTGATCAGCCATTTGGGGCGTGCGCTGAATAATCTGGAACGGTACGAAGAGGCGGTTGAGCAATTCCTGAAGATTGCTGATGAGGGTCAGGATGACCCGTTGTGGCATTATCGGATCGGCTTGGCGTATTACTATTTGGATCGGTATGACGAAGCGCGGATCGCGTTTGAGACGGCAGATCGGTTGGAGCCGGGAGACGAGGATACGTTGGAGTTCTTGAGTTGGATCGAAGAGAAGACAGCTGCAGGCGAGGCTGGGGACGAGGAAGCAACATCGGAGTCGTCTGCGTCTGAAGCGGCGGAAGCTAAGGGTTCGGAGGGCGAGCAAATCGCGGCGGAACCGGTCGTTTTCGAAGGGGATTTTGACGCGGAGGGCTTCTGGGACGATGACAATCCTGCGGCAGAGAAGTACGTCTCGGCGCCACCTACAGATGCGCTGGTCGAGTCTGTGGAGGAGTCACTTGTTTTCCGGTTGCCGGCTTTTTATGTGAACCTGATGAAAGTGCATAATGGTGGAATCCCTCGGAACCGATACTTCCGGACTCAAACCGGCGAGACCATCGAGATTCTGGGAATCATGGGCATCGGACGGGAAAAACCGCACTCCCTGTGCGGGGCAGCCGGAAGCCGTGCCACGATCGAGCGGGAAGGATATCCCGAATTCGGTGTGGTCCTCTGCGATACGCCGTCTGACACCGGGGTCGTGATGCTTGATTATCGGGAATCCACCAACGTTGGCGAGCCGGAGGTGGTTTACGTTGAGAAGGCCAGCAAGAAGGCCACTCCTCTCGCGCCGAACTTCGAGGCGTTCGTACGGGGATTGACGGGCGGAACGCAAGAGTAAAAATGTTATTCGTGTATGTAATCCGGACAGAGGTGTTGTCAGGGGGATTTTTTGGGATGGGCAACTGAGCTAACGGACTCCAGAGACGTTAAATGTCCTTGCAGGGGATGTTCGCAGCTCTAACGGACTCACGGGGCGTTATTAGCCAAAGATGAACTCGAATGATGAGAAAAAGAGCCCAATAAGGTACTTGGAGTCCGTTACAACGGGAAATTCTCGGGAAATGGATAAATAGCGCCAATGAGGTCCGTTAGCTCGGGAGCGTGATTAGCGGTTATTTTTAGAAGTTCTGTTCAATCTAACAACAGGTAAGAAAAAATAACCTAAACGGAGTGAACAGACATGACAGTGACAAATAACCAGACGGCGCACCAAGAAGCGGTGGAGACGGTGCGGAAATTGATCAAGGGCATCGACATCGCGATGCTGACCACGGTGACGAAGGAAGGGCTGGTGGCGCGTCCGATGAAAACCCAGGAAGTCGAATTTGACGGGGATCTGTGGTTCCTCACCAAAGAGGAGACGGATAAATACAGCCAGCTGAAGGATCATCCTCATGTGAACGTGTCGTACGTTGGGGATTCCTACGTATCGGTACGCGGGACGGCGGAGGTGGTCAACGACCGGGAGAAGATTAAGCAGTTTTGGAACGCCGCCTATGCCAAGTTCCTACATACGACCAGCGACGATCCGAATCTAGTCCTGATCAAAGTGAAGGCTGAAGCGGCGGAATATTGGGAAACCGGCAATCTCGTCAAAGTGATCAAGCGCATGTTCTCCCAGCTGACGGGCAAGGAAACGGAAGCGGAGCTGAACAAGACGGTGAAATTGTAGGTGTGCGCACCTATCAAGAAAAGCCGCCTCTCGGCGGGTCGGATGACGACCTACAGGAGGCGGCTTTTGCTTTTGGTTTAAACCGCTGTTCTTATTTCTTCACCGGAATCAAAATCTTCTGTCCAATCCGGATCAAGTGCGGATTCTTCAGTTTGTTGTACTTGGCCAGTGCTTGCCACGTCGTGCCGTGCTCCAGTGCAATGTGGTACAACGTGTCACCCTTCTTCACGATGTGGACGATGTCCTTCTCAGTTGCAGGAGCAGGTTCAGGCTTCGGCGTAGGGGCCGGTGTTGGTGCAGGTGCAGGTTCCGGTGTCGGTTCTGGCGTTGGCGTTGGTTCCGGAGTCGGGTTCACCGACTCCGCGGCCGAGCTCAGCTTGAACTTGGCATAGCCGTCTTCCGTATTAGTTACATACTCCAGGTTGCCGGCCTTCGCAGCGGCTTCCTTAGCGGCTGGCGAAGTTTCGAACGTCACGTTGGCGTTACCGAACGGAGCGAGCGACCAGTTGCCGTCTGCCGTCGGGTTGATCGTGCCGTTCTCACGGATGTAGTCGATGATGACTTGGCGGTTCTCATCCGGCGAAGCCAGGATGATGCGCTTGCCGTCCGGGTTCGCAAATTTGCTGGACGACGCGCGATAGTTGTTGCTGGCGACAACGAATTTTTGCTCAGGATCAATCGGCTTGCCGTTATAGGACAGATTCACGATCCGGCTGGCTTTTTCATTGACCAAGTTGCCTTTCGCATCGTATTTCGCCGGTTGCGTCACGTCGATTTGATACGTTACGCCGTCGATCACATCATAGTTATACGTAGGGAAATCGTAGTTCACCAATTCTTGCTCTTCCGTTTTGTTCGGATCGATTTGGTTGAACTGTCCGGCGGACCATTCGAGCCATTCCTTAATCTCGGCGCCGGTTACCAGCACAGCGTTTACTGTGTTGGAGTACAGGTACAGGTCGGCTACGTTCTTAATCGCGATATCCCCGGCAGGAATATCCGTATAGTAGTTCGCGCCTTGACGTCCGCCGGCTTTAAATGGAGCGCCTGCCGACAGTACGGGCAATCCTTCGTATTCCGTGCCTTGCAGATGCCTCTCGACGTACCATTTTTGCGCGTTGGTCACGATTTGGATGGAAGGATCGTCCTGAATCAGGGCGAACCAGCTGTTAATTGGAGCCGTTGTCTTGCCCACCGGGCCGCGGATGTATTCCAGGGTAGCCTCGTGGTCCTCTTTAATCGCGTCCCAGATCGTTGGGTCGGCATCTACCAGCGGCTTCTTATTCTCCGTATCGTAAATCGGCTTCACATCGACTTTGGAATTCTTCACCGTCCAAGTATCACCGGATTTCTCCAGCGTCAGGTCGATGATCCCCAAGTTGTTGCCCCAATATCCCGGTTCTACGGCAGGAACACCGTTGATCGTCCCTTTGGCCAGGTCGACGCCGGTTTTGCCTTCGAAGGAAGCGTCCGGGAACACCTTATGCGCGTGACCGAACAGGATCGCGTCGATGCCTTCCACCTTGCTCAGGTAGAGGACGGAATTCTCCATCAGCGGGGTTTGCGGAATGTCCTCGAAGCCGGAGTGCGGTACCGCGATGATGAGGTCTGCGCCTGCTTTTTTCATCTCAGGAACGAATTTCTTTGCAGTTTCTACGATATCCTTCGTGATAACTTTCCCTTCAAGATTCGCCTTGTCCCAAGACAAAATTTGCGGCGGCACGAAGCCGATCACGCCAACCTTCAGCGTGTGCTTCGCTCCGGTGCTGTCGGTCACCTCTTTATCGAGGATGATGTACGGAGTGAAGACATTTTTGTCGTTCGAAGGGTCTTGATCTTTGTCATCAAAATAGATGTTGGCGTTGACATAAGGGAAATCCGAGCCTGCTACCGCCGTCTTCAGGAAATCCAGACCGTAGTTGAACTCGTGGTTGCCGAAGTTGCCGACATCATAACCAAGCAAATTCATCGCTTTGTAAACCGGATGGGTCTCGCCCTCTTGCAGCTTGTCTACCGTCGCGACATAGTCGCCCAGCGGATTCCCTTGAATCAGGTCACCGTTGTCGATCAGCAAGCTGTTCTTCGCTTCCGCACGCGCTTGCTTGATCAGCGTGGCGGTCTTGGCCAAGCCGTACTCATCGGTAGGCTTATCCGCAAAATAGTCGTAGTTCACGATGTTCACATGGAGGTCGGTCGTCTCCATAATGCGGAGTTCTACGGTTGCTGCACTGCTCGTGTCTGCTGCAGACGCCGTGAATGGCAGGGCTGCCAGGCTGGCCGCAAGCAAGGATGCAAGGATAAATTTAGGACTGCGGGATTTGATCAAGTTCACTCCTCCTTAAATTTTTGAGTATTGCCTAACATGTGATGCAATAATTTTGTACTGAGATAATAGTTCAAATTGTCTTATTTATTTTATATGATTTGGAAGAGTATGTCATTTGGAGTTTTTTATTTCATGCATGAGGTTAATAGATTGTAATGGAGGAACAGAAACGTAATAATTAACCAACCAACTCATCAATTTCTACAGATCGCTATGATTCACTCTCAATCTTTTACAACTTTCTCCATTTATTTTCTCTTCTGCCACTATACTTGAAATCGTTTCTGATGTCTCTCAATCCTTTCTTTTGTCGAGCAAGCAATTAAAGAGTTAATTTTAGTAAAAGTTAGCTTGTATATAGATTATATGTAAAAATAACACAATTGCGGTTGACGTGAAAATGAGTTTAATGGTAATATTTAGGCGAAATCATTATTAACAAAAATGGGATATAATGAGAATTATGTTCAAAAAAGGAGCAATATTTTTATTATCTATCGTGCTATTGTTTACATCTTTAGGAGCTGCAAATGCTAGCGATGATCAATTTTCTAAAAAGAGTGATGTAAGTAACAATGCAAGCTTACAGACAGTTTCTGTTCGTGATATTGTACCAGGATTTAAGAGAGTAACATCGAAAAAACTTAGCGATATGAAGTTTGAAAACGGAGCGATTATTGTTAATAGTTTTGATGAATATGCAGCATTACTACAGTATTACGCTGATTTGGAAAAAATGTATAATAATTTGAATATTCTTAATTCCGTTTCTCCAACCGCTACATACACCGATTATTCCGAACAAACAATTTGGGGAGACGGATTAGGTGGGGGGAACAAACCTTTCCTGGATTGTAGGTATTGTACAATTTGAAAGACATGACAAGTCTGGTGATTATAAAATAGTTAAGTGACTGATACCGATAGTGTATTACATGGATTCCATCCAGGGAATTCCTGGGAAAACAGCGACGCTAGAACAACTTATGGTATCAACTCTGGCGGACTCTCAGGATGGGCCTGGATTAGAGGAGATAGAACCCTCTCAATAATTTGGGAAGGTGTTGGTGATGTTCTTACAAAAGCAGAAGCATATTATATGACTTTCAGCTAAGAATTTCATTCCATCACAAGCTACCACCTTGTCTGAAGGTGGTAGCTTGATATTATACAACGAAAGGAATCTATATATGAATGCTAATAATGAACATAAAGACGTTGAACAACGTTTAAATGATTTAGAGAAGCGAATGGATTCTCATGACAAGAAGTGGAAGTTAATAAAAAAGGTAATAACTATTATCATCTCTATTTGGTTATTACTATTTTTAATTGGTGTAATTCAATTTATAAGTGGTGGGTCATAACCTTTTAGAACGGAGATACCATGATATATCATTTGTCACGGAAACTTTATTCCCCCCTTATTTAGGGGGGCTTCTTTTTCTCATTTACAAGCTAACTGCACATTGTAGCTTATAATCAGTCTTACGTCAGGAGGTCCTCTCTGACTTTATCCAAAATGTTCCCCTTAAGATTCTTTCATGGACGGTTGTACGTTTTCTTGCCTTCCTCGGGTTCCCTTCAGCTTTGCTTCGCCTCGGCGATTTGGCATGAAGATCGTCACCGCCAGGATCACGATGCTCAGGATTCCCATGCAAAGATAAGCGTCGTTGGTTCCTAGAATGGTCGACATCTCTTTCAGCTGTGCCTTAGACAAGGTTTGACCGGAATGCATCAGCTCGGCGGCATGACTTTTGGTTCGCGTGGTATAAATGGTGACCACCAAGGCTGTTCCGATCGCACCGGCGACCTGACGGACCGTATTCGTTACGGCCGAACCGTGGGCATTTAGCTGCTTCGGCAGAGCGTTGAGTCCCGCGGTATTCAGCGGCATCGTTAAGAAGCTCAAGCCGATGCGCAGTACAATCGTACGGAATACCAGGTACGTATACGACGTTGTTTCCGTTAAATGCGTAACGCCCCAAATCGCCGGAATCGTAAACAACAGCCCGATAATCGCAATCGGCTTGACCCCGAATTTATCCAGCAAACGTCCGGAAACCGGCGACAATAACGCATTAATTAAAGCCCCTGGCAGCAGCAGCAAGCCGGTGTCCAGCACCGAGAAGCTCCGACTGGTCTGCAAGTAAATCGGCAACAGGATCATATCCGCATACATCACCATTATAATCATAATGCTGATGATCGTGGTGACGGAGTACATCTTTTCCTTAAATACTCGCAAATCCATCAGCGGTGTGGACGAAGTAAACTGCCTCCAGCAGAACATGAACAGGAAAATACCGCCGACAATCAGACACGCCAGCACTTCGGCACTCCCCCAGCCTTTATTTCCTGCATTGCTGAAGCCAAAAAGAAGACCGCCGAACCCCAACGTCGAGTAAATGATGCTGACAAGGTCCAGCTTAGGTTTCGAGGTCTCCGAGACATTCACCATGTATTTCATCGCTAACGGAATGACGATGGTAACCAGCGGCAGCATCCCGATAAAAATCCACCGCCAGGAAAAATGCTCGATCACCAAGCCGGCCAAAGTCGGGCCAATCGCCGGGGCTACGATCATGGCGAGACCGATGAGTCCCATCGCTGCGCCGCGCCCTTCCTTCGGGAAGATCACCATCACGACCATCATCAACAGCGGCATGATAATGCCCGCCCCTGCGGCTTGAATCAACCGCCCCGTTAATAGAAACGGAAAGCTGGGAGCGACGGCGCTAATGAACGTTCCGGCGAGCAGCAAGAGCATGGAGCTAATGAACAACTGCCTGGTCGTGAATCGTTGCATCAGAAAAGCTGTAATCGGCACGAGGATCCCGTTCACCAGCATGAAGCCGGTAATCAGCCATTGCACGGTCGTGGCCGAAATGGCGAATTCCTTCATTAAGTCGGGCAAGGCGACATTCAGGATCGTTTGGTTCAAGATCGATAAGAACGAGCCCAAGAGCAGGACGGGCATCAGGATTTTTTTATTCACATTTGGTGTTGCGGTGTTCACGGTGTTGCTCCTTTCACAAAGGGGAATTCATTGACGGGTAGTCAAGTAATTGATATTCTGTCGATAAAAAATACTACCACGCAACGATTCAAAAGACCATTTACACATTCCGCCGAAGTGTAGACTAATCAACAGTTGACCGGGTCTGTGTTGAATAATTTGCAGATGATCGTCAAAGGAGAAACGAAATGTCGAGCAATAAGGAGGGCAAGGTGGACCCCCGCGTCATTCGGACCAAGCGAATGTTCCGGGAGGCGTTGATCGCATTGCTGCAAGAGAACACCGATCTGCGCAAAGTCACCGTGCAAGGCTTGGCCGATCGGGCGGGGTTAAACCGCGCTACGTTTTACTTGCATTATCGCGATGTGGAGGATTTGCTGGAGCAGCTGACGAAGGAAGTGTTAGACGAGTTGGCCCGGAGAATTCACCCGCTCACCGAGGGCGGTCCGACGAAGGACAACAATCCGCTCGTTTCCTTTCTGGAGGAGATTTATGAGAACGCGGCGTTATTCCAAGTGCTGCTCGAAAATAAAGAGTTCCGCCATCAACTGTTCGAGATCATGATGAACATCGTATCGACGCGGCGGGAGCGCAGGAAGCCGGCAGATCCCTCCAAGCAAGTTCCGATAGAGATCATTGCCGCATCGACGCTGGGGATCGTCACCTGGTGGATTGAGGAAGGTACCCCTTATAGTCCGAGCTATCTAGCGAACCAAATCAATCAATTGTATCGAAGAAGCAGTCCATCGAAGGCCTGAGGGTCATGTTGAGCGTGCTCTATCGTTAACCTTTTGTATGGGAAAAAGGAGGAGAGGCAAGTGTCGGCAGGGATTTTGGCGCATTTGTTGGGGAAGCAGCCTTTTCGGGAGCTGGCGGAGAAGGTGGCCGCCTATGAATTTCCTTATGTGCAGTTGGCGTTGTCCAAAGCCATTTCGGACGTGGATTGCTCGCTGGGCAAATTAAGCCCGGGCTTGGCTTCTGAGATCGGCGGCGCGTTTGCGGACCACCGTGTGCGGATCGCCGTGCTGGGCTGTTATGCCAGCCTGATCGACTTGGATGAGGAGAGCTACCGGCACAATGTGGACCGGTTCAAGGAGCATCTGCGCCATGCGCGGCATTTTGGTGCGCCGATCGTGGCGACGGAGGTTGGCAAGCCGGCGGACCCGGAACGATTGCCGGAGTATTGGGAGCGCCTGAACCGCGCATTGGAGGAGCTGGTCGATGAAGCCCAACGCTGGGGCGTCACCATCGGCCTTGAAGCGGCCCAAGGGCACTTGATCGACTCGCCGGAGACGATGGCGCAAACGCTGGAACGCTTCCCCTCCTCCTGTGTGGGCGTCGTTCTCGACCCATGCAATTTGATGAATGCCGCTAACTTCGACCGCCAGGACGAAGTGATCCAGACGGCCTTCGATCTGCTGGGCTCGTGCATCGTCAGCGCCCATGCCAAGGATCTGCGACGCGGCGCAAACGGCGAATTGATAGAAACCGCCGCAGGACTAGGGGAGCTGAACTACCCGCTGTTTTGGAGGCTGCTGGAGCAGCATAAGCCCCTTAGCTTCGTGACACTGGAGGCGGTGACGGAGGAGCAGTGTGCTGAAGCAGCAAGGTTTGTACGAGAGGGGAGGGGCCAAGGATGAGGCATACGAAAGAGAGTTTAATCCGCCAACTGGAGGCCCTAGGGTTGGACAGTGCAGGAACCGTGCTAGTCCATTCCTCCATGAAAAGCCTAGGTGAGGTAGAGGGCGGCGCAGATACAGTTTTGGATGCGTTTTCAGAGTATATGTCGCAGGGGCTGCTGGTGTTCCCCACGCATACTTGGTCATATATCAATAAGGATCGCCCCCGATTTGAGGTGGAGCATTCGCCGGTGTGCGTTGGCATTCTGCCGGAGCTGTTCCGCAAGAGACCCGGCGTCATCCGGTCGTGGCATCCCACCCATTCGGTCGCCGCGTTAGGATGGGACGCTAAGGCGTTTACGGCGGAGGATCATCTGTTTGATACGCCTTGTGCCCGAGGATCCTCGTGGGGGAAGCTGCTCGACCGCAAAGCGACAATTCTGCTCGTTGGGGTCGATTTGAGACGGAATACCTTCATCCATGGGGTCGAGGAGTGGGTGGATATCCCGGGAAGACTCACGGACGATCACGAAATGTTGTACACAATCACGCCGGACGGTGCAGAAATTCCGGTCCCTTCCCGCAGACATTGCGGGTTGCCTTGGTCGGAGCATTTTTGGAAGGTGGAAGAAGTGCTTGAGCATCGAGGTGCCTTGCGCAAGGGGAAATTGGGAGATGCCGTGGTACGGGTCTGCGATGCGGCCGGCGTGGCGGAAGTGATTACGGAAATGTTGAAGGAGGAGCCGGATTTGTTCTCCGATAACGAACCGCTTAAAGATCCGGGACGCTGGATGGGAGGCCGGTCGGAATGAACCGGAAGGAGGAGAATCAGATGAAGACGATTACCGTACAGAAGCTGGTGGACACGTTTAAATTGGAAGTGCTCGCAGGGGCGGAACGGATGGATCGGGAGATTACTCGTCCTCGGACGCATCGGCCGGGGCTGGAGTTCGTGGGATATTTCGATTTTTTTCCAATGAATCGGGTGCAGGTGTTGGGCCGTAAGGAGATCAACTACCTCTTGACGTTAAGCGTGGAGGAACGCAAGCTGCGGATCGGGAACATCGTGAAATATCACCCTCCGTGCTTTATCGTGACGTCCGGGCAGCAGGAGATTCCATATTTAGAGCTGTACTGCGAGGAGGAAGGCATTCCGTTGCTGCGTACGGAAGAGACAGCGACGGAGTTTATCGCCAAGCTGGACAGTTATTTGGTTAAGGCGCTGGCTCCGGAGATCTCGATCCATGGGGTGTGCGTGAACGTCTCGGGGATCGGCATCCTGCTACGCGGCAAGTCCGGCATCGGCAAGAGCGAAACAGCGCATACCCTGATTCGCAGAGGGCACCGTTTGGTCGCAGACGATATTGTCGTGTTAAAAAAATTAAGCCCAACCACGCTGCTCGGAACCCATAACGAAACGACCCGCGAATTCCTGGCTCTACGCAGCATCGGGCTGATCAACGTGGTACGGCAGTATGGACGTCGGGCTTTTCAGGATGAGACACGGATTGTCTTGGATATCGAGCTGGTGCCGTGGCAGGAACATGCCCTCAACAACGAACTGGAGACGGTGCCGCAGTGTACGGAATACTTAGGGGTCCAAATCCCGCACATCGAAATCCAGCTCCAACCCGGCCGGGATGTCGCCGGCCTGATCGAGGCCGCTGCGAACAACTGGTACCTGAAGCAGCTCGGCTACAGCGCTGTGGATGAGTTTATGAAACGGATCGAGGAGGAGATGGGGTCGTAGGGGCTGCTGGCGAGCTCCTATGATCCCAACGAACCCAATGGTGAGTGAGGGAGGTTCAACGCAAAGATGATGTGGAAAGTGAATGGAGTTAGCGTGCTGTATGCTTTTTCCCTATTTGTTCAAGTGGAGCTTCTGATGAATGTGTATCGGCTTGAAAGAGTTACCGGAATCGCCCATATGGATCGTTATGTACCTGTGGCGGTGTTCCTGCTCATTGTTCTGTTCTCCATCCTCGCTTATGTTCTGACGAAGTTCCAGCGAAGCCCGGGGAAACGAAAATACCTGGCAACGATCTTGTGGATTCCTTATTTCCTGCTATTCATCAAAGGGTTTGCCTCCGCCTATCCGATCACCGATCCCCAAGAGGTGCCGCTTCCGGGGATGGGGTTGGTCATGATCGCTGCGTGTGGATTGTATCCGTTTTATATTGCGGGTTTGACGTTGTGTGCGGATCTTAGAGCAAGAGAGGTCTGGTAGTGTTTGGCGAGGTTTAGTATTAAGCAGTAAGAAATGGGTTCAGAGGTTCACAATTTTGGGGGATTTTGTCTCTCTGAAGAGGACGATCGTATAGGACCTTTTCATCACCAGGCTTTTGGCGCTGTAATTGGGAATATAGTTTAGTTCGGCGGCGATTTTTTCAATCCACTTACGAGTCTCTTTTTTGATCAGCGGGTTTCCGTTCAGCGCTCTTGATACGGTGGTATGCGAGACGCCGGCGACCCGCGCGATATCTTTAATAGTAACCATGGCACCTCGCTAAAAACGAAGATTACAACCTGCTGTTTGTGGATTCGACAAGCCGGGTTGCTTTGTTTTCGCCGGCATGGTATATTTACAGCAAGAAATGTGGTACCGTTACCACATTCAAATAACAAATCTTAATTCTATATGTATAAATTTTCCGTAATATGTTATTTAAATTTATGTGGTACCGATACCATGTTTAGCGGCGGGAGGGATTGTTATCGCAACGATTCGTGATGTGGCCAAATTGGCCGGCGTGTCCGTCTCGACCGTATCGCGTTATTTGAACAAAAGCGGTTATGTCAACGCGGAAACGCAGCGGTCGATCAAAGCCGCGATCGAGAAGCTCGATTATGCGCCGAATCAGGTGGCGCGGGGGCTGGCCGGAAAGAAGACGAAGACGATTGCGCTCATTTTGCCGGATATTTCGAACCTGTTTTTCTCGGATCTGGCCCGAGCGGTGGAGGACGTCGCCGCCACTTACGGATATACGGTGATTTTGGGCAATTCGGACGATCAGGGGGATAAGGAAAGACGATATATCGAAACGCTCAAGAAGAAATATATCGACGGCTTTATTTTCGCTTCCCAGACGTTCGGACCCGGCGATGCGGAAATGCTGACCAAGCTCGGCATTCCTTACGTTTGCCTGGACCGCGGCCCGTCGGAGCAAAGCTCCAGCGTCGTCCGATCAAAAAACAAAGAAGGCGCGGCGATGGCGGTTCGGCATCTGCTTGAGATCGGCTGCCGGAAAATCGCCCATATCTACGGCCCGCAGCATTTGATCACCGGAAAGGAGCGGCTGATCGGCTTTGAAGAGGAGGTGCAGCGGTTTAATTGGTACACGCCGACCTTGCTTGAAGAAGGCGACTTTCGGATTCGCGGCGGGATGAACGCGACCGAGCGGCTGATGCGGCGTCACCCTGATATCGACGGCATTTTTGCCGGCAACGATCTGATGGCGATCGGCGCATTGAAAGCGCTTAACCGCATGGGCATCAAAGTTGGCAAGCAGGTGGCGCTGTGCGGCTTCGACGGCATCCAGACGACGGAAATTACGGTGCCCGAGCTGACGACGATCGCGCAGCCGATTTATGAAATGGGCGCGCTGATTTCGCGCCTGCTGATCAAGAAGATCGAAGGCACGCTGGAGGAGGATCGGCTTTACGAGCTTGACGTGAAGCTGATCGCCAGAGACTCGACGTTGGCGTTTGATCCTAAATAAGATAAAGATACCCAATTTTCAGGAAGGATAGAGTGCGATGAATAAACCGAAAGTGGCGGTCATTGGCAGCTTGAATATGGATATTGTGGTGGAAACGCGCCGGCATCCGCAGGTTGGGGAAACGCTGCTTGGCGAACAGATTCGCTTCATCCCCGGGGGGAAAGGAGCGAACCAGGCGGTTGCGGCGGCGCGGCTTGGCGCGGAGACGGCGATGATCGGCGCGGTTGGCGAGGACGCTTTTGGCCGGGAACTGCTCGAAGCTCTGCGGCAGGATGGCGTTGACATCAGCGGCGTGAAGCGCCTGCCCGGCTGCACGACGGGCGTAGCTTCGATTTATGTCGCGGAAGGAGACAACAGCATCGTGGTTGTGCCCGGCGCAAACTACCGGGTGAGCCCGGAGGACATCGATGAGAACGAAGACAAGCTTCGCCGTGCGGATATCGTGCTGCTGCAGCTTGAAATTCCGGTGGACACCGTCTTCTACGCGGCGCAGAAAGCGAAGTCGTTCGGCAAGACGGTCGTGCTGAATCCCGCGCCCGCGCAGCCTTTGCCGCCGGAATTATTCGGCTATGTCGACTACGTTACGCCAAACCGTACGGAGCTAAGCCGTTACACCGGTATGGATGCGGACGGGACAAAGCTTGCGGCGGCGATGCGGCGTATGAAAGAGATGGAAGCTAAGCACATTATTACGACGCTTGGAGCGGACGGTTCCGCTTATTTGACGGAGGACGGCGAGGTGCGAACCGTCCCGGGCCATCAGGTTAAGGTGGTGGATACGACGGGAGCGGGTGACTGCTACAATGCCGGTTTGGCCGTATCGCTCGCTAAGGGACGGAGCTTGCGCGAAGCGGTTGAATATGCGGCGCTCGTATCCGCGCTCGCCGTTACGAAATTCGGCGCTCAGGCGGGCATGCCTTCCGAAGCGGAAGCGGAGCGGTTCGCCGCAAAGCTGAAAAACAAGACAGGAGAATGAGCGATGAAAAAAATCGGAATCATCAACAGCGAATTGTCAAGAGTCATCAGCGAACTCGGCCATACGGACACCATCGTCATTGCCGATTGCGGGCTGCCGATTCCTCCCGGCGTAAGACGGATCGATCTGGCGCTGAAGCGCGGGGTGCCCGGATATGTGGAGACGCTGGAGACGATTTTGGAGGAAATGCAGGTGGAGCGGTACACGGTCGCCGCTGAAATGAAGGAGGCCAGCCCGGAATTGTACGAAAAGACGGCGCTTCTGCTTGAAGGGGCGGCCGAAGGCAACGTAACGCACGAGCGGTTCAAGCAGTTGACCCGCGAGGCCAAAGCGGTCGTTCGTACCGGCGAATGTACGCCGTACGCCAACGTAATTTTGCACGCGGGAGTCATTTTTTAGGATGGGGGGGCTATAGATGAATACGCCGCTTTTGGAGATGGAAGGAATCGACAAAAGCTTTTCCGGCGTAAAAGTGCTGGAGCAGGTGAAATTTACGCTTGAAGCCGGCGAAGTGCACGCCTTGATGGGGGAAAATGGCGCTGGAAAATCGACCCTGATGAAAATATTAAACGGCATCTATACGAAAGACAGCGGAACGGTGCGGGTTAAGGGCAAGGAGCGGTCCATTTTGTCGCCGTCGGCCGCGCAGGAGCTTGGCATCGTGATGATTCACCAGGAGCTGAATCTGATCCCGCATTTGACGGTGATGGAAAATATTTTTCTCGGACGGGAATTTACGCTTGGCCCCACCCGGCTGATCGATTGGCGCAAAATGAAGCGGGAGTCGGCCCGGTATTTGTCGCAGCTTGGGCTGATGATTCCTCCGGAGGCCATAGTCGGAGAATTGTCTGTTGGCCAGCAGCAGATGGTCGAAATCGCCAAGGCCCTGTCGATGAATACGGAAATTTTGGTGCTGGACGAACCGACGGCTGCGCTGACGAACCGGGAAATTGAAGGGCTGTTTCAGGTGATCGCTTCCTTGAAGCGGCAAGGGGTTGGGATGATCTACATCTCGCACCGGATGGAGGAGATTTTTCAGATTTGCGACCGGATTACGGTGATGCGGGACGGCCGCTATGTCGGAACGGAGAAGGTGGCCGAGACGAACATGGATCAAATCGTCAAAATGATGGTTGGCCGGGAAATCAAGGACCGTTTCCCTAAAGCGCACATCGATTTTGGCGAAGAGAAGCTTAGGGTGGAGAACCTCTCGCAAAAAGGTGTGTTGCACGACATCTCCTTTTCCGTCCGGGCTGGTGAAATTGTTGGCATCGCCGGCCTGATGGGAGCGGGACGCACGGAACTGGCCAAAGCGTTGTTCGGGGTATCGCCCATCGACGGCGGAACGATTGCCATCAACGGCAAGAAGGTGCAAATCCGCAAGCCGAGCGATGCGATCCGGGCCGGATTGGCGCTAGTGACGGAGGACCGGAAAGACGAAGGGCTGCTTCTTGCAATGAGCGTCCGCGACAACTTGTCGATGACCAATTTGACAGCGGTTTCAAACGGCGGATTTCTCAGTGAGGCCAAGGAACGGGAACTGGCGGATACGATGATTCAGCGGCTTCGCATCAAAACGTCAAGCGGCGCGCAGGCGGTCGGCTCGCTTAGCGGAGGCAATCAGCAAAAGGTTGTCATCGGCAAGTGGTTGGCGACGAATCCGCAGGTGCTCATTTTGGATGAGCCAACAAGAGGCGTGGACATCGGCGCGAAAAAGGAAATTTACGATCTGATGAACAAGCTTGCGGCCGAGGGCGTCGCGATTGTGATGATTTCGTCCGAGCTTCCGGAAATTCTGGGCATGAGCGACAGAATTCTGGTCATGCATGAAGGAAAGCTGACGGGGCATTTTACGAGAGAAGAGGCAACGCAGGAAAAAATTATGATCTGTGCCACAGGGGGAGGAGAACAATATGCTAGCTAAAACGCCGGGCGCCCAAACGTTGAAACGGTTCAACTTGCAAGGGATCGGGCCGCTTATCGGGCTGGCGCTCATCATGATCGCGCTGTCGATTTTTGCCGACAATTTTTTGACGGTCAACAACTTGCTTAACGTGCTTCGCCAGGTCTCGATCAACGCTCTGATTGCGTTCGGGATGACCTTTGTTATTCTGACCGGCGGCATCGACCTATCGGTCGGCTCCATTTTCGCTCTATCCAGTGCGCTTACGGCGGGGCTTATGGCCGGCGGAATGAACACCTGGCTGGCCGTGGCCGTCGGGATTGCCTCCGGAGCGGCTATGGGCGCGGTCAACGGGCTTATCGTGGCGAAAGGACGGCTGGCTCCGTTTATCGTCACGCTGGCTACGATGACGATTTACCGCGGACTTACGCTCGTTTACACCGACGGGAAGCCGATTACCGGCTTAAACAAAGATTTTGCTCTGCTTGGAAAAGGGTACTTTCTGCAAATACCGACACCGATTATTTGGATGGTTCTCGCGTTTGCAGTGGTATACATCATTCTGAAACATACCACTTTCGGCCGGCGCGTATACGCGGTCGGAAGCAATGAGGAGGCGACATGGCTATCGGGGATTAGCACATCCAAAGTCAAATTGCTGGTCTACTCGATCAGCGGCCTGCTGGCATCGATCAGCGGCCTCATCCTCACCTCGCGGTTGAACTCCGCGCAGCCGACGGCAGGCGTCTCTTATGAGCTGGACGCCATCGCGGCGGTCGTGCTTGGTGGAACGAGCTTGTCGGGCGGCAAAGGCTGGATCGTCGGGACATTGATCGGCGCCGTCATTATCGGCGTGCTGAACAACGGTCTGAACTTGCTTAACGTATCGTCGTTCTATCAACAAGTCGTAAAAGGGGCTGTCATTCTGATCGCGGTGCTTCTCGACCGTTCGAAAACAAGAACAGCGTAAAAGCGCAAAATTAAACGAAAAGGAGCCTGGAAAAATGAAAAAGTATGGTATCGTATGGCCGCTAACGCTTGCTTTGTTTCTCTTGCTTGCCGCATGCACGACAGGGAATGAAGGCGGGACGGCAGGCAACGCCGGGAATGCCGCCGGCAAGGGGGATAACGGTGGCAAAGTGAAAATCGGTTTGTCGATCTCCACGCAAAACAATCCGTTTTTCGTCACTTTGAAGGAAGGCGCGGAGAAAGCGGCTCAGGCCGCCGGCGCGGAACTGATCGTCGTCGATGCGCAAGACGACACCTCGAAACAAATCAGCGGCATCGAAGATTTGATTCAGCAACAAGTGGATGTGATCCTCATTAATCCTACCGATAGCGACGCCGTCGTGACGGCGGTAGAATCAGCCAACAACGCCAATATTCCGGTCATTACGGTAGACCGGGCGGCAAACGGCGGTACCGTCGTATCGCACATCGCTTCCGACAACGTAGCGGGCGGCAAAATGGCCGGGGAGTTCATTCTTGAAAAACTCGGCGGCAAAGGGAACATCGTTGAACTGCAAGGCATTGCCGGCACATCGGCAGCGCGGGATCGCGGCGAAGGTTTCCACAGCGCCGTGGACGGCAAAGACGGCGTGAAAGTCGTCGCTTCGCAGCCGGCCGATTTTGACCGGGCCAAAGGGCTGACGGTTATGGAAAATATTTTGCAAAGCAACAGCGACGTTCAGGCGGTATTCGCCCACAACGACGAAATGGCGCTCGGGGCGCTGCAGGCGATTGAAGCCGCAGGCAAAAAAGACATTATCGTCGTCGGTTTCGACGCCACGGACGACGCGGTAAGCGCCGTGAATAGCGGCACGATGGCGGCTACGGTAGCGCAAAAGCCGGAATTGATCGGCCAGAAGGCGATCGAAACGGCGATGAAAGTGGCCGCAGGCGAGCAGGTAGAAAGCTCGATTCCGGTCGAGCTGGAGCTTGTGACTAAGCAATAACGCGGAAGCCGCCGCTGGCGAATGGGTGAAAGAGATCGCCCCAAGCCCCGAGCTGCGCAAATAGTTTAACCATCAGCCGGAGCGGTTTGCCGATTTTAGCAAAAGCTATATTATAAAAACATTTCGTCTGGGGGAAGGTTCACCCTGCAAACGTTCGTGATTGTAAAATTCAATATAATCAGCGAGGTTTGTTTTGAACTAAGAAAAGAATGGACAGGCTTGCGCCCCAATGCGGGTCATGTGAATGAATAACGCTTGAACTGTGGTTGCCCCCATTCTTTTCTATCCTTATCTAATTGTGAACACGAACCAACGTCAGGAAACGGTGCGATTTGTGTGCAACGGGCGGTTTGTGAGGTAAGGGTGGACGAGCTATATGGAGCCTGAATCAGCCGGTCCGAGGGGGCCGGTTTTCTGCTTCTTCTGGATTCGGAGTCTTGAATGTTGCCGTTTTAGTGAAAAAATATGAATACCTCATCAGGACAAGATAAATACTCCTGAATATGAAGAGCAGAGCAAATCTTGGATTGAAAAGAGAATGTTCTACTTATCGGATTGATCGGTTCTTGTTCTACTGAATAATGTCATTAAATATGGAAATCAACATTTCTGGCAGCGTGTCGGCAAACAATTCTTTTAGGGCAGACTGAACATCCGCCATTGTTTTTAAATCGTTGTCTTTAATGAAGGCTTTCACTTGATCTCTGCTGAACTTTGGGGCCACTGTGTTCATCCTTTCCATCCAACCTTTCTCAATCGATAAATAATCGAGCGGTTTTCTGAATTTCAGAGATTAAGGCTGGTTTGTTGGCATAGGATGGCATGGACGGCGTCCTCCGCGTCAGTTTTTATATTTACATTTAGCTTGTCCAATGATAAACATTTCTCCTTTTAAGAAAATAAAGCGCTCCGAGGTTAAAGATAAGGGCGACTACCGCTTGAGTCACCATGCAGCCTTGGAGTGAGAGGTTCGGGTTGGCTCGATTCCACTGCATCAGATACAAAAATCCCTGACCGGTGCCTGTGGTAAACATGCCTTCAAGTTAGGGAATCCGCCGATATCCTGCTCACAGCGTGCCCACTGCCTATCGATTGGCGGGCCCTTATCTTGTAATTGGGCGCATGATACTTTACGTCCTCGTTTTGAATTCTCTTTACTCCGGTTTATCTATAATTTTATTTATGGATATATAGCATTAATCTAATTTGTTTTATTAGTTATTGAACCGTAGAATAATTCCTGTAGTCAGTCAACGCTTATAAAAGGAGGAAGCCAAGTGAATAAAAAGATATTGATTGTTGTCACTAACCATTCAGATATCCATGAAGGAAGAAAAACTGGAATTTGGTTGTCCGAATTCGCTGAAGCTTATCAAGAATTTATTCAGCAGGGCTACCAGGTTACAGTAGCAAGCCCGCTTGGAGGGCGGAGTCCAGTCGATCCAAACAGCGTGAATGAGGAAACTCCAAGAGAAATTTTGGAATCTGCAAAGCAACTTGAAAACACAGTTCCTATCCATGCTGTAACTGTTAGTGACTTTGATGCTATCTTCCTGCCGGGTGGTCATGGAACGATGTATGACTTGCCGGAAAATCAACATCTTCACGAATTGATCCGTGACTTTTATGAAGCAGGGAAAATAGTTGCTGCAGTGTGTCACGGCCCCGCAGGACTTACGGGAGTCAGACTATCGAATGGACTGCCCCTTGTGGCGGGCAAACGGGTAAATGCTTTTACTAATGGGGAAGAGGCCCAAACCGGCTTAGACAACGTTCTTCCTTTTCTTCTGGAGAGCAGGCTTCGTGAATTGGGAGCTATTTTTCGTGCAGCACCGAACTGGACATCCCATCATGAAGTTGATGGAAATTTGATTACTGGTCAAAATCCTCAGTCTACTCTGGCTGTAACTAAAGCCGTCATTGAAAAATTAGGATAAAGGAATGGGGCTGCTATTTTGAAATAGTGGCCTCATGCATTCTTTGTTGCCATAATAAAAGGGGGTTATTTATTTGGAGGCAGTAGAAATTGAAAATAAATCAGCAAGTAAAAGTCCGATATTGGCGTTACTTGCGCTAACAATAGGGGCATTTGCGATTGGGATGACTGAATTTATTATTATGGGTTTACTTCCTGAAGTGGCGGAAAGCTTGAAGGTTTCCATCCCTTTAACAGGGTTGCTGATTACCGGTTATGCACTAGGTGTGGCTTTTGGAGCTCCCATCATTACTATTGCGACTCATCGAATGAAGCGAAAGCAGTTGCTTCTGTTTCTTATGATTCTATTCATAGCAGGTAATTTATTGGCTGCCCTCGCACCAAACTATGGAGTTTTAATGATAGCTCGGATCGTGGCTGCGTTAACTCATGGATCCTTTTTTGGTGTTGGATCCATTATTGCAGCCGGGCTGGTTCCTAAGGAAAAACGGGCTGGAGCGATTGCCATCATGTTTACCGGTCTAACCCTTGCAAATATTTTGGGTGTCCCTATCGGTACATTTATCGGCCAAGCCTATGGATGGAGATCCACTTTTTGGACGATTACTGTAATAGGCCTCATCGCTTTGATAGGAATTGCTGTACTTGTTCCCAAAGTTGAAGCAACTTCATCAAGTCTAAAGCAGGAGCTTGGTGTGCTGCGTCGACCAGCAGTTTACGTGGCTCTTTTAATGACGACGTTTGGTTTCGGAGGAGTCTTTACAGCGTTCACATATATTTCACCGATTTTAACTGATATTACCAAGTTCCCGACAAATTTCATTTCTTATATCCTGGTGTTGTTCGGGGTCGGCATCACGCTTGGAAATATTATTGGGGGAAAATTAGCTGACCGCAAATTAATGCCGTCACTCCTCGGGATACTCGTTGTGTTGGCCATAGTTTTGGCGGTATTTTCAATTACGGATCAGTATAAAGTACCTGCATTGATTACTATTTTTATACTGGGAATAGCCGCTTTTGGAACCGTACCAGGATTACAACTTCATATGCTGAATACGGCCAAGGAAGCACCAACGCTAGCGTCGACGCTAAATATAGCCGCTTTTAACCTAGGAAATGCGCTTGGTGCGTATATCGGAGGTGTGGTTATTGATTTACAATTTGGGGGAGGCCTAGTAGCTGTTCCATGGGTCGCTTCGATCGTTACAGTCGCAGGCATCTTATTTACTCTTTGGGGTGCTCAACAACAAAAGAGGCTTACTAGGCCCCAAATTTTCGGGTAAGCTTTGCTTACCCCTTTTTCACATATCCTTTGGTAAAGGGGGAAGAGCTGTGGATTTTGAATGGTACCGTAGCTTTATCAGTATTTATAAATATAGATCAGTCTCTGAAGCGGCAAGAATAAGGTTAATGACTCAACCTGCATTGAGCCAGCATTTAGCCGCATTGGAAGCTGAGCTTGGCGAAAAATTATTTACGAGAACTGCAAGAAAAATGATTCCCACCGAAAAAGGGAAAGAGCTTTACACACAAGTGGTTCCTCTTATTGAAGCTTTGGAGGAGACTACACAAAAATTCAAAATGGAAAACTCATTAACCGTCCCCATGGTTAAAATCGGTACAGGATACGAATACTTCCGTGAGAATTTAGCTCGTAATTTAAATAAATTTCCATTTCGAGTTAATGCAACTTTTGGGGTGGCCTCCTATATTCTTGAATTACTGATCGAGGAAAAACTTGACATGATTATAACGTCCCAAAAAATCCCTGCCCCTGGCATTGAATATATCCATTATGTTCAAGAAGAATTTGTACTGGTTGCACCTTATCACTTTGAAGAACATCATTATGAAGATAAGGAACGCTTTGAAGCCTGGTTGTGTTCACAAGATTGGCTCAGTTATGGCAGTGAATTACCGATCATCAGAAGATTTTGGAGAGAATATTTTAAGAAAAGACCGCAAATGCAAATCAAACATGTTCTCCCGGATCTTCATTCAATATTGACGGCGATAGAACATGGAGCTGGAATCAGTATTCTTCCAAATTATATGCTAGAAAAATCTATTCACAATCATACCGTAAAAATAATCTATCCTGAGTTTAGAGTGACTAATGAACTATATCTGGCTTATCATATCAAATTTCGAAATTATCCCACGACGATAATGATTATTGATGCATTAAAGGAGAATTTACAAAATAATATCGATACGATTTAAGCGTTGCTGGAGGAGGCTCCAAATCAAGGGAACGGCCTCTTTTGATGCGAATGGAGTGTGGCTCGAATCAAATAACGGAATGGTAGGAGTACAAACACTCTAATTCAGCCATTTACAAACCGACGGTCTGTATTTATAATGAAGATACATCAAATTTAAAGAATTTTCCGGAGGGTTCGTGTTGAAACAGGAGGAGCGCAGACAACGGACGTTAAGACGGCTGATCGATGCAACGAAAGAGTTGATTCAGGAGAAAGGATGCCATTCGATTACGATGCAGGACATCATGAGCAGATCCGGCCTGTCCAAAGGCGCAATTTTTCATTATATCAACAGCAAGGACGATATCTTTGTGCTGATCCTGCAAGAGGGGCTTGAAGAAACGAACCGACGCTTCATGAATGAGATTGAGCAAGGACGTCGGAACTTTGATGATCCGATGCAGAAAATTAAGGACAGCATTGTTGAATTTGAAAACCCGCAGAACGTGACCAACAAAGTGCTTGTGTATTTGTTTGGCAAAGAAGAGGACCCGGCAGTTGCGGAGGCTTTGAAGCAGTTTTACGAACGGACCGTATTCTTATCCCAGCTCTGGATTGAAACAGGTCAGCAGCACGGCGTCATTCCCGAAACCGTTGAGGCGGACAAAACGGCGGAGTTGTTCACGCTGATGACACTTGGCTTCCGAATTCGCGCAAGAATTCCGAACGTGCAAGCGCTGGTTAATGCACAGGACTTAACTTCACTGATGACGGACATTTTGAACCCCGTCAGAGAACGGGAAGAGAAAGGGTGAGCGGTTGTGGGATTTTGGTTAACCTTGCATGTACTTGGTGTCTTATTGATGGTGGGAAATATCATAACGGCAGCCTTTTGGAAAATCCGGGCAGACCGGACCGGAAATCCTCAAATCATGCACTATGCTGCTAAGAACGTGATGATCGCAGATTATATTTTTACGATTCCTGGACTTGTCCTGATCGTCCTTTCCGGCGGCATGATGACGGGGAGCCTGGGCTACTCCTTGACGGGGTTAAATTGGCTTACCTTCTCACTGATATTGTTTGCCGTGACCGGGCTGATTTGACTGTTAATCCTCATTCCGATGCAGCGCAAAATGATTCGCCTGAGCTCCGATGACATCGAGAGTGGCACCGTCTCAGCGGCATATCGTAAGGCTTCTCGGAATTGGGCGGTTTACGGGACGATCGCTACTTTGCTTCCACTTGTGATTCTGTATCTAATGATCTCCAAAGGTTTCTAAGGACACGGGTTTTGCAAAATTTGAAAATAACGGAGGTTTGCGCATGGAGCCCCTGATCACCCTTATCGTTGTCACGCTAGCGATCCTTGCTCTGGGAGCGGCGGGAGTCAAACGACTGCGTACTTGGCCTGTTGCCCTTCGGGGCGGAGTTGCGGCGATGTTTGTGTTGACTGGCACCGTTCATTTTGTTGGGATGCGGGAAGAGCTGATCAGTATGGTGCCGCCTGTTTTGCCTTACCCTGGGTTTATTGTAACGCTCACTGGCGTGTTAGAACTGGCCGGGGCACTTGGGTTGCTGTGGCGTCCGACAGTCATCTGGGCGGCGGGAGGTCTCTCGCTTCTCCTCATCTGCATGTTCCCGGCAAACGTTTATTACGCTCTTTCCGGTCTAGCGACGGCCGCTCACCAAGCCTTGCTGCCTCGTACGTTGATGCAGATTGTTTTTTTGTCGGCGACACTCGCTATCATGATCTATTACATGCGTTACCGAAGTGTAAGGCGGATTTAGGCGGAATTTGACGAATCTTCCATTTTGTAATAACTTGGTATTAGGAAGAATGTACCAAGGGCCAAAGCATGGCCACACCAAGAGACGACTAGAGGCGGGCCCCGAGTAAAGGGGAGGACCGCCTCTTTTTTGCGTGGATGGAGTGGCTCGAATTAAATGACGGAATGATAGGAGTACAAACATGAATGAAGAGCTGATCCAAATGCTGCTTGCTTTTCGGGAGGAGCGTAACTGGGCGCAATTTCACAATCCGAAGGATTTAGCGATCTCGCTAAGTCTTGAGGCGTCCGAGTTGTTAGAGAATTTTCAGTGGAGAACGTCCGAAGATGCCGTATCGCAGAAGAAACAAGACATCGCCGACGAACTGGCCGATGTGCTGATCTACTCAGTGTACCTAGCCGCTGCGCTTGGCCTCAATATCGAGGAAATCATTCGGGACAAGATGCGGCGGAATGGAGTGAAGTATCCGGTGGACAAGTCTTTTGGGAAAATGAATAAATATAACGAGCTATAGGAGTGCAGACAGCTTGATTATATATAGCAGCAATGCGTTGCAGTTTCGTGAGTCGGTGGATCGTAATCAGATTACGGTGGAGATAGAGCAGGCTTTTATCAACAAGATGGGGATGAGACCTAGCCCAGGGGAAAAGAGAGCCTGGAACAATTCCATGCAATTCATGGAACGCGTCATTCGTAATGCCAATATCGCCGATGATTGTGGCGTAATGATCGAGTATAACATCCCGGCAACCAGCAAGCGTATTGATTTTATCGTGGCAGGGCAGGATGCGGAGGGCCGAGATAACTTCGTGATCGTGGAATTGAAGCAGTGGGATGCAGCCGAAGCAACAGACCGGGAGGACGTGGTTGTGGCTTATATCAACGGACGTCAACGCGAGATTCCGCATCCCTCCTACCAAGCATGGTCTTACCGCCAGTTTCTTGAAGACATGAATGAAGCGATTCATAGTAGCGATCTTAAGAGCTATTCCTGCGCTTATTTACATAACTATCGTGTCCCGGAACCCGATCCGCTCAAGAGCGAACGCTATCAAAACATCATCAGAGAAGCCCCGCTATTTAAAGCGGATGATACAACGAAGCTTCAACAGTTTCTATACAAACATGTCGGTAAGGGAAAAGGCATTAACCTGCTTTACCTCATCGAGAACGGGAAAATTCGGCCTTCTAAGAAACTGATCGACCATGTGGATGGGCTGTTCAGAGGAAACGCCGAGTTTATCTTGCTGGACGAGCAAAAGGTAGCTTACGAGACGATCATCAGCCTAGCTAAGGATCCAAGTCGTAAAAAAACAATCATTATCAAAGGCGGCCCGGGCACCGGAAAATCCGTCATCTCTATGAATGCCCTGGGCGGCTTGCTGAAGCACAAGCTAAACGCTAAGTTTGTCGCGCCTAACGCTTCCTTCCGGACGGTCATGGTAGAGACGCTAGCGAAACAGCAACCTAAGAACAAGGCACGAGTTCGAGGATTGTTTGCGGGATCGGGGCAATTTGTGGATACCCCGGAGAACTTCTTTGATGTGCTGATCGTTGATGAAGCTCACCGTCTCAAGGGAAAAGGAGCTTACCAGTACCGCGGTGTGAATCAGATCGAGGACATCATCAAGGCCTCAAAGGTCAACGTGTTCTTTATCGATGAGTACCAGCGGATTCGTCCGGATGATATCGGGACTGTGGCCGAAATTGAGCGAATCGCAAAGGCCTATGGCTCCGAAGTTCATGAGTACACTCTATCCGCCCAGTTCCGCTGCTCGGGAGCTGAAGGGTTCATTAACTGGATTGATCACGTACTGCAAATCCGACCGACAGCTAATTTTGATGGCTGGGACCAAGATAGCTTTGAGTTCAAGCTGTTCGATACGCCGAATGCGGTCTATGAAGAGATAAAAGCGAAGGTAGCGGCAGGGTACAAAGCGCGGATGCTCGCCGGATTTGCCTGGGACTGGACCAAAGATACTGAAGGCAACCGCAACGGTGAAGTCGCGGACGTTACCATCCCGGAACACGATTTTCAGATGCCGTGGAATGGCCGTGCCATCTCCAGCACTTGGGCTATCCATGAGGATGGTGTCGAGCAAATCGGCTGCGTACACACCTCGCAAGGCCTAGAATTCGACTACGTCGGAGTTATCATCGGTAACGATCTGAAATATGATCCGACCACCATGCAACTCTACGCCGATTACAACGAATACAAAGACACCATGGGCAAGAGGGGCCTCAAGAACAATCCTGGCCAACTTACCAAGCTAATCAAGAACATCTACAAGGTGCTGATTTCCCGAGGGATGAAGGGTTGTTATTTGTATTGTCGGGATCCGGAGTTGAGGGGGTATTTGGAGGGGCAGTTGAAAAGGGTGACTAGTGGCTAAACCTCGTAAAAATCATAGGCAATGAAATCTTGCGTTTTTTGATCGAATACCCAAACCATCAGCCTTATTACAGAAGGCGGATGGTTTTCTTTTTTGTCCAGTGCTGACTTCAAAAAGCCGTGAATAGCCCCATACGTTGCAGGATCAATCTGTTCTACAAACAGGTTGATGTGCGTTTCGCTTGTTGATTGATTGACCAGTTGTTCCATAGCTTCACTGGTTTTCCTAAACATGATGGTACAGCAGTTGTGGGAAGCATTATGAAGTAAACTGCAGTCAACTATAATGGTGTCACCACAATAAATAATTGAATTCTCATTATCCATAGGTTCTAAAGAAATGTTGAGGTACTCCATTGTTATTCCTTCTTTATATTTGGAAGTTCAAGGGATTAGTGGAAATAAACTAGTGACAATTTATATTTTAGTGCATATATACATTAAAATCAACAAAATAATGTATATGTTGTTCTGTTTGTGGGCACAATGCTTCTCTAATCTGATAGAGAGGTGGTAAACCGTGCTGCTGAAGATAATAGGAAAACGAATCAAGCAATTGCGGAAGGAACAAGGTCTTACACAAGAAGAACTTGCTGAAAGAGCTGGGGTAAACGCATCATACATAGGAACTGTCGAACGTGGAGCACGAAATATTTCCATCGAGACTCTGGAGAAGATCATACAAGGGCTGGATGTGCCTTTGGCGGTGATGTTTCAGTTTCACGAAACAAAGAACGTAGACTCTTGGAAGGATAAAGCGGAGGTTATTGAGGTAGTGAATTCACTACTTTATAATCGGTCATTGGAAGAGAATAAGCTTATCTATCGGGTAATAAAGGATGTTTTGGATACCAAGGATGTATGAGGAAAATAAAGCTATAAAAACCTTGGATCACATCTGATCACATATGAGTTATGTAACTTCATTAATTTTGCATAGGAGATGAATTATATTGTCGGAACCGTTAACGATAAGGAAACTCATTGAAAAGATAACATCGGGAGAAATTCGTATACCTGCATTTCAAAGAGGGTACGTATGGTCCTCTGAGCAGGTTTCATTTTTGCTGGATAGTATCTATAAAGGATTTCCTATCGGAACTATATTACTTTGGCGGACAAGGGAGCGATTAAAGGTTGAAAGAGACTTGGGTAATTTTACACTTCCTGATCCAAGGAAGGATTATCCTATAGATTATGTACTTGATGGTCAGCAGAGACTCACCTCTCTTTTCAGCGTATTTCAAACAGAACTATCCCCTAATCAAAATGATGAGTGGCTAGATATTTATTTCGATTTTACAAGTAAGGATGTTATCCAAGAGAGTAAGTTTGTACCACTGAAGGCTCAAGATTTTGATCCGACTAGATATTTTCCAATGAATTGCCTTTTTGACTCGGTGAAATATCGGAAAGCTGCTGAAGGATTAGATGCTGAAACTATAGTAGTTATTGATAAATTACAAGAACGCTTTAAGGAAACTCTAATACCAATTCAAATAATGGAGACCGAAGATAAGCATCATGTTGCAATTGTCTTCGAACGAATTAATAGATTCGGTACACAACTTGATACATTTCAGTTGTTATCTGCTTGGAGTTGGAGCACCGATTTTGATTTACAGGATGAGTTTTCACAGCTAGCCGAGGAAATAGAACCATTTGGGTTTGGTGATCTATCATACGATAAGGATTTGCAATTAAAATGTTGTAGTGGTGTCATTTCTGGTGATACTGCCCCCGCTGCAATTATAAATCTGAAAGGAGAAGAAGTTCGAAATAATTTTACTAAAATTAAAAATGGTATAAAATCAAGTATTGATTTTCTGCAGAGAGAACTAAATATATTCTCACTTAAATCGATGCCGTATCCCGCGATGATTGTAGCACTCACAAGATTTTTCGCAACTGATAAAGAAAATGGAGTTTTATATACTGAAAAACAAAGGAAACAACTTGTAAGATGGTTTTGGAGATCGTGTTTTTCCCGTAGATATTCTAGTGGTGTCACTGATGCACATAAGGCTGACTTAAGAGCCATGGATGAACTGCGGAAAAACGAAGAATATGACATTGCAAGTTTTGAGTGCACGGTAGACTCTTCCTTTTTTGAAAACAATCAATTTAATGTAAGCACTGTAAATACGAAAACATTTATAACTTTATTAGCTCACAGAGGACCTAGATCATTTATTTCAGGTGCAAAAGTTGACCTAAGTAAAGTTTTGAAAAATGTGAGTAGAAATGAATTTCATCATATATTCCCTGTTCATTACTTAGAGAATTCCTTGGGAATAACTAATAAAAAGGATATCAACTTACTTGCAAATATTTGCTTTTTAAATAATGCAGATAATCAAAAGATTAAGGATAAGGCGCCTTCAAGTTATAAGAATTTAATTGATCCTATTAATCTGCCAGCTATTTTAGAAACAGCATTTTGTCCCCCTAATGCACTTGATATGGATTATAATGAATTTCTAAAAATTAGGGTCGAAAAGTTAGTGAACTATGCAAGGGAATTAATTAAATAAAGTTTTAGAAGCATCGTTTCCATAGGGTGCTTCTGTTTATTTTTCCCTCACCGGCACCTCCATCGTCACCTCGCCCCCGCCCGTCACCGGGGAGTTAGCGATATGCAGTTCACCCCCATGTAATTGGGCAACAAACTGGGTGATATAGAGGCCCATGCCGTAATGTCCGTCGCTTCGGCGGGACGGGTCGCCCATGTAGAACTGTTCGGTGGCGTACTTGAGCGCTTCAGGCGAGAAGCCCGGACCTTCGTCAGTCACGCGGAATTGAATCCGATCGCCTGCAGCCTCCACCGATAGCGTGATTGTACTCTTCGCCGGGGTGTGATCCATGGCGTTGGCGATGACGTTCATGAGGGCGCGCTCCAACAAGCCAGGATCGGCATAGAGCTCGTCTGGCAGTGCGTCAACGAAGTGGACTGCGACGGAAAGCTCTTTAACTGCGGCGAGAGCTTGCATCTGCGCTTCGAGCGTATGGATGAACTCTTTCAGATCGAGGTTTACGGGCTGATAGGAAGCCGCAGTTTCCGTATTCGTGATTTCGATCAAGGTCTTGATATAAGCTTCCATCTGTCGGGCGCTTTGGGCGATATACTCGGTGTATTCCCGTTGCTCGTCCGACTGCTCCGTTTCGGAGAGAAGCTCGACATTGCCGCGAACGATGGTGAGCGGGGTTTTGACGTCATGGGCGAGCGCTGAGATTTGAGCCCGGCGGCGGCGCTCCAGATTCCATTGCTGCTCCAGCGAGTTCTTCAGGGCATCCCGCATCTGATCCATGGACCGTAGCACCTGGTCAATTTCAGCGATCCCGCTGTATTGGATGGAGAAGTCCAGCTCCTGCTCCTGAATGCGCTGGGTTGCTTCCTGCAGTCCGTTCATTTTGCGGGCTAGCTTCCGACCAAACGAAGAGGCTAACAGAACGGCTTGAAGCAGAAAGAGGACGCAGAACAGGACGAAAAAGGCCAGTTCCGCACTGGGCAGCACGCGGCGCAGGGTCGCTTGGTTAAACTGGGCGGCGAGAGAATACCGGAAGATATAAACCTCTTGGCCATACGTGACTTTCACATAATGATAAGGAAAAGTGTAACCTGCCGCTTGATCGCCCTCCAGACGCTTCCACGCCGCCTCACCTTGCTTGGCGGAGAAGCTGTGCTCCAGGAGCCTCCCGTCTACCGTGTACTTCGCATATTGGTACAACGCAGAGGGGGCGTCCAACTGCAGCTCCTGTCCCGCTATGAGGCGAGACTTAGCCTCCTGCACTTGCTTCTCGGCATAATCTGCCGGGAGAACGGCTCCAGTGAACAGCAGCCCCACTAAGATCAAGGATAGCAACAGGGCAAGCCCAATCGTTCCGAGACAAAAAGCGGCTAAATATTTGAGAAACAGCGTACGGAGCTTGGTTTCTTTCGGTCCTGACGTGACGCGGGCTACTTCCATCGGTATCCTATCCCCCACACGGTTTCAATCGGATTGACGTTCATTTGGTTTAATTTTGCGCGGATATTTTTGACATGCTCCACGATGGTGGAAGCCTCACTTTCTCCGTCGAACCCAAACACGGATTCATAAATCTGATCTTTCGAGAACACCTGCCCCCGGTTTAACGCCAAAAATTCGCAGATGGCATATTCACTTTTGGTCAACGGGATTAAGGTATCCTGCACCCGCATCTCCTTGCCCGACAGGTTAAAATGAACTTCGCCGATGCAGAGCACGCTGCGCCGTTCCCGGCTTTCCCGGCGGAGGTGGGCGGCAATTCGCGCCCGTAACTCGCCTGCCCCAAACGGCTTGACGATATAATCGTCCGCCCCGATGCTCAGGCCCTCCACCAGATCATTCTCCATGGATTTGGCGGTCAGGAACAGGATTGGGCAGTCGACCTTGCTGCGAATTTGCCGGCAGAGGGTGAACCCGTCCAACTCTGGCATCATCACGTCCAGCAAGATCAGGTCATAGCTTCCCAATTGCAGCGCCAACACTTCAAAAGGAGAGGAGAGAGCTGTGACGAGATATCCTTCTTTTTGCAAAATATTCCGAATTAAGGTCAGCACGGCCGGATCATCATCTACCGCAAGAATATGGGCCATCTTCTATCCCTTCTTTATTGATGAGATCTGAGTTTACTCCAGCGACTTCGTACCTTCCCATCGCCGGAACCACACTCCTAATAATACCATGATCGCCAAGGTCCCTGTGACGCAGGCAAGGATTCCGGGTTCAAGCAAAGAGTCCGCCGGGATCGGAAGGGAGGCAGCATTTGCGTACCCGAATTGCATCCAAAGGCTAACGAACCGGGCAGCCCAGGCGCAAGGGATATAGATCCAGTTATCTTCCCCAAGGCCGGTCAGCAGGAGGGCAGACACGAGGCTCTCCAGAATCCCAAGACCGATCGATGCGCCTTTGCCAAATCGCAGACTCACGTAGAGGTGCAAGGCATAGAGAAACAGACTGCTTCCAAACAGGAGGCAAGCAGCTTCTAAATAGAACCCGAGCCCATAGGGCGATTGAGACAAAAGATAAAGGAAGCCCACTCCGAACCCCACCGAAGCCAGAACCGTACTGCCAAATCCCAGCAGAAGAAGCACGGTCAGCTTACCAGCCAGGGCGATGAGGCGGTTCGGCAGGGTGAGAAGCTGTTGATAATTTCCGGCAGCAGCTTCCTGGTCCGCAGCGATGGCACAGACGATACCTATAATCGTTGGAAAAGAAACCGCAAGTACCTGCAAATAAGCGCTCACTTTAGAAGCCGGCGTAAACGGAGTATAGGCGTAATAACCTAAGAAAATCACAATACCGGCCAGCGGGACGAGCAAGTGCACCCACAGGGTCGGTTGTCTTTGGAGCTTGATAAGTTCAGATCGGAGACAACGGAAGTAGCAGCTCATCTTACTTGGCCTCCCGATGGCGAAATAAACGCATCGTCAGGATGCACAGCAGGAAGAACAGGCCAAGCGTGATCAGCACCCCTGGCAAAATAACGCTCTTGTCCCACAAGGCATCGCCTTCGGGAACCGGCAATCCGTTAGGAAGCACGCCGATCGCGGCGCACATCAGCCGAGACGGAATCGCATAAGGCACAGCCCACCAGTAAGCGGTCGTAGCCAACAGAATGTTGCAGGCGATGTTCCCCAGAACATTAAGGATCATCGTAGCAAACATGCCGATCCGGTCGGTTAAGAACAGACAGAGCGGGATCTGCCAAAGGAAGGTCAGAAAGAGCAGCGAGCTGCCCAAGGCGTGGTCCGCCAAAGTAAATCCAGCAGGGAAGACCAGATCGCTAAGCGCAATCCCGAGCATTAAAATGACCGAAGAAACGAGAAACAGCCCGGCGATCACTCCGATTTTACCGAGCCAAATCTTTGGCAGAGGCACTGGCAATCCGAGGATCGCTCGATATTTCAGCTTTTTGCTATCCTTTTGGATAACACCCGTACACATCAAAGTGAGCGCTCCGGGAAGCAAAAGGGTATACCACCAGTTGTAGCTGGCGATTTGAAAGAACGGCCCAGCCATCAATCCTGTGCATAGCAACAAGGTTAGCAGAGGAGCCAACCAGGTTAGTTTTCTCGTAAAAGTTCGTTTGGTTTTAAGAAATTCAGCACGGAGGAATGCCTGCATCCTATTCGTCTCCTTTCCGGTGCTCACGAGCAATTTGCATAAACAGCGACTCTAGATGTTCTCCCGGAGTGACCGCCTCTTGATAAGCCAGAACACCTCCTGCAATAATGCCGATGTGATCCGCGATTTGCTCCACTTCGGACAGGACGTGGCTGGACAAGACAACCGTGATCCCCATCTTTGGAAAAGAGCGAATCAGCTCGCGCAGCTTCTGAATGCCAAACGGGTCGAGACCGTTGGTCGGCTCGTCCAGAATCAGCAGTTTGGGGCGGTGGAGCAGGGCAATGGCGATTCCCAGTCGCTGCTTCATTCCCATGGAGAACTGGCCGGCGCGTTTTTTCCCGGTGTTCGTTAAACCCACCGTCTGCAACACTTCGTCGATTCGAGTATCCGGTAGACCAAGAAGTGTAGTCCGTACTTTGAGATTTTCGCGGGCGGTTAAGTTTTCGTAGAGCGGAGGCGACTCAATGAGAGCGCCAATTTGGGATAAATGTTCGCGTGACCAGGGGGCGCCTAAAAAGTCAATCTCGCCGGAAGTCGGCCGCAGCATGCCGGTCAGCATTTTAAGAAGGGTGGATTTTCCGGCCCCGTTGGGACCAAGCAGCCCGTAAACGGAGTTCTCCTGAATGGAGAGGGAAACGTTGTTTACCGCCTGCTGGCCTCTAAAGGTTTTGCTTAGGTTCCGAGTCTGCAGAATAAGGTTGTTGTTCATGCTTCTTCATCCTTTTCTTTCATTCTGGAACCAAGTCTATAAAGCAATTCTAAGAATTTGATAAGGAATTGCGGTTATTTTTCATACAGAACTATTTTATGAATTGTTTATATCTTTTAACTTGCAGTTTAGATATGTACTTTAAGATGGGTTTATGCAGTACAGGAAGATCCAAATTGGAGGAGGGAGATTACTAAATGATTAGGGATTGGGTTTTCTTTCAATACATAGAGGTGGAAGGTACCAATCGACCATTTTTTACTCTTTTCCTGACCTCTATCCGACCTCTTTCGTTCCGTTGTTTGTCCGCTTAAAGGCCGATGACGGTCGCTGAACTGAGATACAATGATAGTGTCGAAAGATAAATCTTCATCCTTAAGCAGGGCCGTGAATGAGACTTTCTCGGTCCTGCTTTTTTCTCGCCAGTTTCAGAAATCATACAGCCAGTCATTGCTTCGGACGAGCCCCTTGCATCGGTTGATGAGACTAGGTAGGTGCTATATGGGAAAGGCGTGTGAACAGTGGACAATCGGAGGACTCGTCGAAAAGAGAGACGGCCGAGTGGAGCTGCCGATATAGACCGAGCGGGGCTCTGAAGGTTTGTCTTCGCCGAGTCTATTCGTGCGGCTGTTGAAGTCGGAGTAGAACCGCGAGCTTAATCGCTGCTTCAAGCGGAGGTTTTCGGTCACCGTGCATTTTGTCCTTTCCGGCGACAGCAGTCGGAAGTCAGCCTATGACATGGCGGAGCAGTTATACGGGGGCTGTTTGCCGACGTTGTCACTGAGAGGGGCTGACCCATGGAGCGGGGATGAGCTCCGAATGGAAGGACGACGGCACGCTCCATCTGTATTCGACGTTCACAAAGATCGTCTGGTTGCTGGTCGGCGAAGTGATCAAGATGGGAACGCTCCAGTGGGAGGGGGAGATCAAATATGTTTGTTTAAAAAGATAGTGGCCCTAAAGTTTTTTTAATACCCAAAAGCAAAATGTTATCAAAAAAAAGGAGTTGTTGATTTATGCCAGAAGCAACATGTACCTATTATCCAGGTAATCACCAAATGAGACCTCAAGGATTTGCCTTCCTGCCATAGAAACAAAATAAAATATAGTAATTATAAGATTTTGCTCAGCAGAATAATTACTGCAATTACACCAACTAAAATCAATAAATTTGTAATTTGTCTCCCAAGTCCAGGAACACCATGAGAATGCAACTTTTTTTCATTTGTGTCAAAATTAGCTTTAGCACCGTGTGGATCAGCAGAATCAGAAAAAGGTTTTCCGTGATCGTCAATCATGAAAGTTCCCTCCCCGTTCATAACTCAATTCAGTATAACAATAATTTAATTAATTAACAAATTTGGGGATAATGTCATGAATTTTGATAGATTGAGAGCGTTTCGGGATAATTTCTTCATTCCTTCGATAAAGAAATCGAATCCTTTATCGACTCGCTCTTTTGCAAATAATATTTACGCTAACTCATAATCATCAAGGCGGGCAAGCCCTTCCCCAACTGTCTGCCGGCCATAAGTATGATTAGGACAGTCCTGTGTAGTTATGGACGGAATATCAATACGTGAAAAATCATCATCAGCTCCCGAAGTTCCTGAATGCCGATAGGATCGAGACCGTTAGTCGGCTCGTCCAGAATCAGCAGCTTGGGGTGGTTAAACAGGGCGATGGCGATGCCGAGCCGTTGCTTCATCCCCATGGAGAACTGGCCGGAGCGTTTTCTCCCAATGTTGATCAATCCGACGATGTGCAGAACCTCGTTCATCCGTGAGTCCGGCAGGCGGAGAAGCGTCGTCCGCACCTTAAGGTTCTCTCTTCTCGTAAAGCGGAGGGGACTCAATCAGGACGCCGATTTGGGTTAAATCCGTTCGCGCTCAAGGTCTCCCTTATTAGAAAGAAAAGGAATGTGAAATTAAGTGTTTCTATCCTATTATTGACCTTCTTGTTGAGTATGCCTTCAGTAACGGCCTATGCGGGTACGTCCACGCTATCGAAGGAACAAGAACGGCTAGTCAAAATGTTGCGAAGCGATGAGGATAAAGTCAGCGAAGAGTTGATGAATAAATACAAGGTCGGTAAGACGGAAGAAATGATGGTTCCGACACGTGACGGGGAAACCCATATTTACGTCTATTATCCTGATTCCGATCAGAAAGGCCCGTATCCCCTTTTTGTCAACATCCATGGCGGAGGGTTTATCACCAAGAACAGTAAAATTATTGAACATTGATCCGGAGAAAATTGTATTGTGCGGACATAGTGCCGGCGGGAACCTTGCTGCTGCAATTACCCTTTTGAACAACGTAATTTTAAGATTGCACTGCAAATCCTTGATTACCCTTCCCTTAATTTGTATACCCCTCAGCCGCTTAAGCGCAATGCGTATAAAGACCCGGAGAATGTTCCGCTCTCCATTGCCAGCCTGTATAACAGTGCTCTTGTAGACGAGGAAAAGGATCTCGATCGACGGCGTATGCAGACTGTCTCAACTGTATTACGACGCTTATATTGACGAGGATTACAGACTGGACCCCACCGCGTCTCTGATCTTTGCACCGGACGAAATGCTGATTGGGTTACCTGAAGCTTTAATTATTTCTTGCTGGGATGATTACCGTGGAGAAGATGCGGAAAAGTATGCGTACAGGATATTACAGGCAGGTGTACCCGTGACGGCAAGAAGAATGACCGATAGCAGCCATGGTTTTGTAGTGAGCCGGGATGACCAATTTGAAGAAGCGGAAAAAATGATATTCGATGCACTGGACAGGGTGTATAAAAATTAAATTGACGGTGATTTCCTCATGTGATTTCTTCGAAAGTGGAGTTCACTAATAGAACGGCACTGGCTAACTCGTAAATTGCAGGAATGAAACAGCCGTGATATGATTAGGATAGAAATAAGGAGCCGGACGGCCATCCGACTCCCGGTACAACATTTTGGGTGGGAAACCTCCAAAGTGTTTGGATCAATAACCCGCACCCTTGGCGCTAACCTGGGCGGGTTATTTTCGTTTATGCAGGTAAGTGAGCAAAGCTAGCACGAACATGCCAAGCATAAGCACTTCTGATAACGAAAATTGCATGAGCATCACCCCCGCTCTGGAGGCAATACTTCCCCACCCAAGTCTGTTGTACAACCATATTATATCAACAAATCTAGTACATGGGTATGATGGAACGGATTTGCAAAAGTTGTAACTTAAAAGTGATAGCTTGATTTACTCCAACGTAAAATCAAGCTTCATCTGAATATCCGATCCGCGTTTGAAGTATAACGTGTACTCTCCAGGTTCCCACTGCAGATTTTTCAGCCGCATTTCAAAAGCCGCTAAGTCAGCCGTCTCTCTCATTTTCTCAACTTGAAGAATTTCGCTGTCTCCGCGTTTGGTGACATATAACTGAGCCTGGCGCAGACTTTCCTTCTTATCCGGGTAGATGGCCATAGCGATGAGCCCGGCGTTGTTCTTAAAATGATCCGAATGATCGTTTATTTTAGGAAATTCCTGATTTTGAGTGTATCCAATTTGAAGATCATATTTCGTGTTTCTGACCAGCGTGGGATACAGGTTGAGGAAAAGCACTACCATGGCGAGAATCACAAGGGGAATCAAGAGCAGCATGGTTCTTCGTTTCATGTGTCGTGCTCCTTCGTGCCCGTTTTTCTTCTCTGTTCTGTTGGATCATTTGAGGCCTTTGAAGTGGGAAGCTTCGCATAAATAAAAGGAGCAACCAAAAAATGCACCCTAACAATATGGTGACCCCATAATTTTCGCTGGTTCCAAGCATTAATCCCGTAAGAATACCGAGGATGATGCTAAGAAAAACGTCAACGCTCTTATCTCTCCTCATAATTCCCGCCTCACAATCCGTGCATGACTTGATACTCCACCCACTTATCCACTTCGCTCTTCAAAAAAAGGTGACTCCGGTTAGGAAGCTCCATACTAGGCAAAATCGAGTAGGTATCATATGAGCGTGCTCCCTGTAAATTCTCTCTTTTCTTCCGATCCAACTCCAGGAGGTCCTGCAAATCACTCATGGTAATGCCTAAATAATCGGCTAATTCGCTTTCGGTTAGGATCGATTTATTCCCGATAACCGTCTTAGCATGAACCTCCTGCTCTGACTTGTCTTCTCCTCTTTCAGCTAAGATGTAACATCCTCCTAAAAAAGCAGCAGCGAGAATCAGGCTGCAAATGATATTACTGTATTTATGCATTCGACCTATGACCTCCTAAATATTAGCAACTAAATTTAGTATAAGGCAATGGATAATGGATACCAAGTCATTTCTTCACAGGCGTTCCATCTCTTCGGGCCTCGGTACAAGCAAAAAAACAGCCCCCGGAACACCGGAGGCTGCGCTTTCGACCTGTCCAATAGGGCCGTGTCTGTTCCCTCTCTCTCAACTACTCTCCTGTAATAGCACCTGCTCATGAAACAGCGCTTTGATCTCATCGGTTTGTCCTTTTCGCGCCAGAACATATAAGGTGTCACCGGCTTGCAAGCGGGTGTGGCCTCTTGGGGTGATCATTTTCTGGTCGCGGATAATCGCGTTGACCAGCGAATCTTGCGGCATTTTAAGCTGCCTGAGCTCTTGTCCGTCTGCGGCGGAATGTTCGCTCACTTGGATTTCTACAATTTCGTGATTGGTTTTCCCCATGGATACAAGCTCTAGCGCATGAGGAACAATGGTTTTTTTGCCTTCGGACAGGCCCAGAAGATTCGCTAAAGGGGAAATTGTCGCTCCTTGGATCAAAGCGGAGGTTAACACAACGAAGAAGACGACATTGAAAAAGAGGTGCCCATCTTCAATGCCGGCAATGAGTGGATAGGTGGCCAGCACGATCGGCACTGCGCCGCGTAGTCCGGCCCAAGAGATCAGAATCTTCTCCTTCACGTTAAATTGCATAAACATCGTACTGAGGAAGACACCGATCGGCCGGGCGACAAACATCAATAAGATGGATAACGCCATGCCTTGCCAGATGATATGAATGAGATCAGAGGGGAAGACCAGAAGTCCTAGCAGAATAAACATGAGGATTTGCATCATCCAAGCAAAGCCTTCGTTAAACCGGAAGATGGAGTGGCGGTAGGTGAGATCTGAATTGCCAACCCACATCGCCATGACATAGACGGCAAGGAGTCCGCTCCCTTTGAGCAGAGACGTGGAACTGTAGGTGAAAATCGCAAAAGCCATTGCTAACACGGGATACAGCCCAGAGGAGTCGAGGTTGATTTTGTTGATGCACCAAACCGCGATTTTTCCTAAGAGCAAGCCCATCGCTAGCCCCAATCCCATCTGCCAGAAAAAACTCAAAATCATCGTGAACATACTGGCGTTCGGTGATTGGATCAGTTGGATGACCGAGACGGTTAAAAAGACGGCCATAGGGTCGTTCGACCCGGATTCGACTTCAAGGGTGGAGGTGAGCCTTTGCTTGATATTTTTCTCACCTAGTACCGCAAATACAGCCGCGGCGTCCGTCGAACCGACGATCGAACCAAACAGCATGCCTTCCAGCCAAGTGACATCCAGGATGTATTTCGCGCAGGCCCCGATGACAAGCGTGGTCAAAACAACACCGAGGGTCGCCAGTGACAAGGAAGGAGCCAACACTCCACGGACGTTCTGCCATTTGGTTTGCAGCCCGCCTTCAAACAAGATGACAATCAGTGCCATGATGCCAAAAAGCTGGGTGATCACGGCGTTGTCATAGTAAATAAATTTACTTAGGATCATGCCGACGACAATAAAGAAAACGAGGGAAGGCAAGCCGAGCCGCGAGGAAAACTTGGTGGTAAACACTCCGATGAACAACAGCAGGGAGAAGAGAAGAATCGTATTGTCGATGGTAAAGGGCAAACGATCACCTTCCTTTATCTGCTTGATAACTATATTTTAACTTTTCGTTGAGGTGCTCGACAATTCATTTATATGCCTCGTACCGATTTTTTCGACCTTTCGTGTTTATTTAATCCATACCTAGATTCATGATATAGTGAATGTTTTCGCAAATAAGTCCGCTTTTTGGCCGCCTCCTGTCCTTTGCATGTCCGTTTATTGACCGATGGAGGAGGCTGATAGGGGAACAAATCCTTAATATGGAAGGAGAGGGGAATTTGTATGAGGGTAAACAAGGCAATATTATCTTGTTTTGCCGCCCTGTTGTTTTTAGGAAGTTTGGGGCCGGTGTCGCTAAGGGCAGAAGGAGAATCCAGGTGGAATTCCCTTGAGGAGGCAAAGCCACCTCTTGAACACAACTCTAGCCTATCCGTGATCTAGCCCATACTGGCAGTGCAAGCGTGCTATCTATAGGGGGAACCAGGTTAATTACCGCGGATTATCTACCAGTTTTCGGCAGGGGGGTTCCCCTCCAGAACCTTATCACGATCACATATTGCGAATGATATCACAACTTAAAAATTTCAAAAAACTGCCTTGACTTCTTGTGTCACTATAAAACTTCAAGATATTTCAATCCACGCACCTACGTAAGGTGCGACGCGGCCAACCCCGATCAAGGTAACGCGAAGCAGCGAATTTCAATCCACGCACCTACGTAAGGTGCGACCGCTGTGTCTGCTGCCTACCGTTTTGCTTGCAATTTCAATCCACGCACCTACGTAAGGTGCGACCGCCTAATCAACGCATGGGACTACGGAGTCGCGCAATTTCAATCCACGCACCTACGTAAGGTGCGACCTTTTTCGCCTTTCTTGATACCAACGTCTGCAGTATTTCAATCCACGCACCTACGTAAGGTGCGACGCAAAGACGACCACCCCCCGAATAAAAATGAGGCTACCATTTCAATCCACGCACCTACGTAAGGTGCGACGGTGATCGTAAAGATGAATTTGAATTATTTCAAGTTATTTCAATCCACGCACCTACGTAAGGTGCGACGCCACCAATCCTAACCAAAGGGAGAGATAACATTATTTCAATCCACGCACCTACGTAAGGTGCGACTGCTGTAACGCCGGTATTCATTGACGACATCTCCGGTATTTCAATCCACGCACCTACGTAAGGTGCGACTCAAATATTGGCTCCAACAATATGCAGCAGAGAAAATTTCAATCCACGCACCTACGTAAGGTGCGACATATCCGGCAACCGATGGTTATCTTGTTTCCTGACATTTCAATCCACGCACCTACGTAAGGTGCGACTATGATAAGATCACGCACACTCTGATTTTTTCTATTTCAATCCACGCACCTACGTAAGGTGCGACAAAAATCTGTGCAAAGTGCGGGAAGCCGTGGAAGATTTCAATCCACGCACCTACGTAAGGTGCGACCGCCGACTCCTTCGCTTAAAATCGCGCCGAGCACAAAATTTCAATCCACGCACCTACGTAAGGTGCGACATCAATCGTGCAATGAGGGAGGATTAAGACGAAGTATTTCAATCCACGCACCTACGTAAGGTGCGACAACGAGATCCGGGCAACGGTACAAAGAGCGAATGATTTCAATCCACGCACCTACGTAAGGTGCGACTTTGTGATCCCGTCAATGCCGCTGTCCCCGCCACTAAAGGATTTCAATCCACGCACCTACGTAAGGTGCGACTGACGCATTTTTCGGTGGTCATCAACGGCGAAGAATTTCAATCCACGCACCTACGTAAGGTGCGACGAAACGAAAATGTAGCGAAGTAAAGACACAAATTGCATTTCAATCCACGCACCTACGTAAGGTGCGACCGTTGCGGATCCTATTGGTTAAACGCAACATAAAATTTCAATCCACGCACCTACGTAAGGTGCGACCATGTACGGGATAATGTCATCAATCTTGCTATCTTTCATTTCAATCCACGCACCTACGTAAGGTGCGACCGCCCCGGGGCTTTTTGGGCTTTACCCAAGGGCATTTCAATCCACGCACCTACGTAAGGTGCGACTATTTCCATCTGTTGCACCTGCAACCTTGCCGGAATTTCAATCCACGCACCTACGTAAGGTGCGACGTAAGCCGGAGCAATCGCCCCGGCAGTTTACGGTATTTCAATCCACGCACCTACGTAAGGTGCGACGCAATTTATAGATGACATGATACACATGACAGAAGGAATTTCAATCCACGCACCTACGTAAGGTGCGACTACAATCGCGCCGGGATGTATCCGCGTAGAAATAATTTCAATCCACGCACCTACGTAAGGTGCGACGGGAGTGGCGTTATTAGATTCTCTTAGCGTTTGAGTATTTCAATCCACGCACCTACGTAAGGTGCGACAACGATCCATCGATAAAATACAGTTTCGAGCCATCATTTCAATCCACGTACCTACGTAAGGTGCGACAGCACCCGAAATGAGCCCCGGCCCATCAAGGACTCAGAGGCTCAAAAGTGCGAACCTTATAAAATGGCTGTTTCAAGCATAGCAAAAAAGAGGTCAAAATGCTATCAGTCCTCACAAGGCGCGTGGTGCGAATCTCCCGGGGATATCATGTGCGCTTGGGGTTCGCACCAGACTCCTTGCAGGTACTGTAACTTTACTCGAGAATAATCCTTACCAAGCCATGGGGCAAATAAGATCCTTCAACATGATCCACGTAGATTGCACTTTTTACTCCATCTATGGACGAAAGCTGCCTGGATAAGGATAATCCCTTAAAGCCACCCATTAGCAAAATAAAAGAATCCTTGTTTCCTTCCATCTCCTTTAGGATTTGTTTTACACCATTCTGCATATTCTGGAGCTTAACATAAGAACTTTCCTTTACTTTTCGCCGTCCATTCATTCCGGCATTATCCAACAGCTCTATAAACTGCCCCAACTTTTCTTTTGTTGCCTGCTGTGAACAGGATAAACGTCGGCGAATATACTCCCCGTTCCCGAACATTTCCCCCGTGTATTCACAGTTACGAGTCAGCATCTCTACTGCCACATTAGGAAAAAAATCACCAAGTTCAATAGCATGTTCCGATTCGGGTGCCAAATTTTGTACTTTATAGAGCAGATGGAGTCGAAGGTCTTCGGATTTTACAGATACATCATCCACCATAAGCTTGATCCCTAATTGTTCATCCGCTTCTGTGGAGTCCTTAGCGAGGATAGCCCCTTTGATCGATGACCCTGGAATATAATACTGGGTATGCTTTGGATCATACTTTGGATATGTCCCATATTGATAGAACGGATATATAATGTTTATCTTATTTTCCAGATTCCCTAGCTTGTCCCGATGATTAGATATACGAATATCCTTAGTCTCAAAATCGCCAGCATCCTTATAGAATCCCTGATGATCCCGCGGTGATAGAGCAAGACAGGAAATGGTCTGAAATCGATATTTGTAGCGTTTCATTTCACAGCCTCCAATCCGGCAAGCGGGTGTAAATAAGCCCTGCCAAACACAATCTCTTTCTGGTGAAAAGGAGACGTTACACAGCCGCCTGCGGTTTCGATTGTATCGTTCACATACACCACACTTCCACTATCAATAAAGCTAATGAAGTGACCTTTCATCGATTCATTCCAGCCTAACTTTGGATTGAATGGACGACGCTCTGAAGTAAACAACTTCAAGCTGGACTTGGAAAAATCAATGTTCCGAGGAAGCATCATCCCCAGATTTAAATAGAAACCTTTACCAACCGAGGACTCATATGTCTCCGCATGAATATCAACGATTTCAAAGGTGTTAAGACCTTGTGAACTCCTGGCTCCAAGAACGAATGCTCTACCGCTAGTTTTAGCGTGATGTAACATTTCGATCATGATGTCATGCTCTGAACGTTTCTCCAGACCGATATAAAAAGAAAAATCTTGGATGAGACGGGTACGAGCTTCTGGTTTCTTCTCATCTGTTGAAGCCGCAACCTCCCGAACTACGACCTCAGGTACAGAATATAAATTGGGGTCCAAGGCGGGAATATTATAGCGTTTGCTATCAATAGCCGCATGAATCTGTTGGGTCTGCTCTACTTCGATATAGGGATCGGGTAAGCTCCCCGGTCTTGAGACGATTTGCTTCATCTGCTCTATAGGGGCAAACAGGCGTTTTTTGAGTAATTTATAGAACGATTTATTCGGCTCTTTAAAAGTACTCATTAATCTGCTTAACACATACGTCTGGGGCATAGGCAAATACCCCTTAGGCATCAGGTTGGATAACATAAAACCATATGAAGATTCCTTTACAGCAGCGACAAATGCTGCGGTTTTATCCCCTGAGGTATACTCTGCATAACGGTGCATCAAGGCTCCAAATATTTTCTGGGAGTCCGGAATTTGTGTAATGCGTCCAACCAGCCTTAAATCAACTCGATATTTCACCCATTCAGCCAAGCTAGACCTCCTCCTTCATAATATCAACCTGCACTCGGCCGTAGCCACGGCTACCCGAGTTGCCCAGACGATAAATTCCTTCGTTAAATTGAAGCAGAAGCCGCTCCATAAATTCTATTATTTTTTGCTGGATGCCCGAATCCCCCAAAAGCTCAAACCGATACAGTATAATGTCGCCGACAAAGGTGACTCCGGGGCGAACAACCTGATAGGTACGCGGATTAGCAGCAACATTTTCCCTGTCTTTTAGTTTTACATCTTCAATCTTGTTTTTGGTATCAATGGAGAACAGGGTATCCCGATCCACAGCTGACTCGGCTGAATCAACCAGCAGATCATTAAACAACAGCTTTGGCGTATCGTTGAAATTTTCAATGCCAAATAAATACTCAGCGGACGCGCGGTCAATGACATCCTGCATTCGACTCACCGCCCGTTCTTTGCGTTCATTCTCTATGTTCAATAGTGTCAACTGTTCTTCTTGTGCCAAAGCAACTTTCTGTAAATACCCCTTGTACCATTGATTGATTTCTTTAGCCAAAACACGAAGCTCATCATTTGGCTGCTCTGACGGGTTGCTGGAGATGAGCTCACGAACCATATGACGCATCACTCCTTTGAGTGACGAGCCCGGAATATAAGGCAAACCATTCGCATTCGTTACAGTGAATAGATCGACCCCGCCAATTTCAAATGTTGCTGGGGATCCACCAATGAATAAATTGGACTTTGTTGTTACATTAACGCTTATTTTGGGGACGATATTTCCTTTTGCCATTCGGCTTTCCTCCTGACCGTTTTCGATTTCGGTTTTGAGCTGCTCTTAATGCTTTGAAATCATATATACCCTTCAACTGGATAGACTTATCTTTCAGTTTATAAAAGACAGACAACGCTTCAACATGATCAGTTGTCCACACTTCCGGATTGCTTGTTGCTTGCAAGAATTCTTGGCTATCGAAGGCCAAACTTGGCAGCGCTTTATGCTCCTGTTTTGATTTTTCCAGAAGATTCTCAACCTCATCAAGCGTCTGGGGATTTGCTGCTGCAATTAGCTTGGCTACCGTTTCAGGATGATTTAAATAATTGTGTTTAATTCTATGAAATAAAGAATTGGAGATTCGCAATGTGCGATATATGCCCACTTTTGGCGCTCGACCTTTTTTCTTCTTATTTTCAAAATCTTTTGGCACATAATAATCTGCCTTTATGAATACATCTCGTAAGGATTGAACAGCGGAACTCCCCAAACTAGTCTCATAAATATACTTTAATGGCTTGTTAAACAAGTCACTTTTGACTTGTGTTGCGTTGAATCTAATAGACTGAGTTGACTTATTGAATCTGGGGTCTGTAAACAACAGGAGAATACGGACATAGCCCTCGAGTCGCTTTTTATGTTCGTCATCAAGGAAAATATTTCGAGTGCTTATCAACTTTCCTTCTTTATCTCTTTTTTCGGTTCTCCTCATGATTTGGTCTATTATTGATTTTAAAAGCCAAAGTTCGGCCTCTCTTAACTGTTCATTTCCACTTTCCAGGTGCTGAGGAATCAAATGATAGAACACGGCGTTGCTATATTTTAGATTACTGTTGTATGTCTCCGGGTCTGTGATTTTGTTTAGAAGGCCATACAGGAAGTGATGCGCTGCAAAACCACAACTCATCGCGTGCTTCAATCTTTCTACACCATGAACTATGGTTTTCCAAGTAAGGAGATCTGCGTTGTTCTCGCTGGAGTCATCTGAAACTCCTTCTTTACGGCGACTTCCTTTATCCTCCTCATAATCGTGGAACACAAGATGGTTGATGCTGATCTTCATGCAATGAACTGGACGATAGTTTTTTGTAGCTTTTGGATGGCTTGCTTCTTGTTTAGCCATCTCCAGTTGTTTCTGCACGCGAGCATAGTAGTATCGAATGGGTTCACGATTAAACGTGAAATCTACGCCAATGCTCATGGACAGTTCTATGTTCATGCCACCTTGCTTATCTTCCTGAACTGCCTGTATAATTCCCTCATTTAACTGCTTCAGAATATGTTTACAAATATTAATCCCCGCACTTAATTGCGAAGCAGGCACAGCAAAGAAAATATCATCGCCCGCTATATAGAGCGGATACAATCTGAGCCTATCACGCTGTTCTTCTGCATCCTGCTTCTGAAATTGCTGCGTGATCTGATGGAGATTCTGAAGCGACACGTATTCGTTCAAGAGTTTACTTACCGCATTATACGTATCATAGTTCTGGATGCTTTTGAATAATTCACCCATGCCATCCAGGTCGCCCTTGATAACCGCGATACGGAAGTGGTTCTCATTCTCTGCATCCTGTTCATCATACAATTTGTTGATTGTCTGCGAGAACGCCGAATAGTCATTTTCCCAATTCGCTTGAGGCTCAGCTTTGGGCGGTTTCAGTGATTTTTGGAATTCAAACAGCAAATCTTGATTGCGTTCAATGATCTCGTTAAGACATGCATCCTCACGCAACCTCCGTTTGCTTTCCTTGATGGCATTCAGTTTATATAATTCCTCACCGTCGGCCTGATGGGACAACTGCAAGTCGGCCAGCGGAAAATAGATGTATTTGATAAGCAGCTGCCCGCTGTATCTCTTGTAGTATTTTTCAAATATCTCATCCAGATTTTTAGAAATTTGACTTTCGGGAAGAGAGGTTATAAAGATACAGTTCCCGGAAGTAGTCAGCAATTGCTCATCAATATCACCGGCAAAAGGACCGTTTCCTTCGATGCCAATGTCTTTATAGAACTGACCAGAGATCATATGGGAGGATTCGATAATCGTACTTAGCGTACCGCTGTTGGTTTGCTTGTCTTGCACGTGGTCATGAAGCACTCCGTATAAAAAGGCTTGAACCCTGTCGACAGATACGGCTACTACGAATTTCTCCATTACTGCCCTTCCTCTCCAGAGTAATTTAATAGCTTGGCATAGGCGCGATGTGGGAATAAAATCGGGTTGTTTATCAGCATCAGCAGTTGATTCAGTTGGAAGTTGAAAGTGAGCAAGGAAATGACCATGCCATTTTCATTCTGAACTCTAAAGTCATCTAAAGATATTTTTTCAAGCTCGCCTATCCCTTCAAAATTAATCTTCTGATCGACATTATGAAAGTTAAGCTCCTTATACCAATCCTTCAATGATGACTGAGCTTTCTGTGGATTGAGATGAATCTCAATCCTCCCGTCACTTTGATTTTCCTTCTTGTAACTAGCAAGTAAAGTAAAATCGAAATGCTTCTTTAAACCATCACTACAAGTGTCTTGTAATGCACACAAAATACGAATCGGACGAGTTGATTGCTGCGTTGGTGTAGCACCGCGTGCAATCTTATGTGCCATTCGGGCAACAGATTCACCCGAAGTACGCAGTTGGTTCATACTTTCTACCCATCTTTTGATCTGCGCCTCATCCACATTCTGACTCTTGCATTCAACCACAGCAGCAACTGCCTCAATAGGCACAAACTTTACTTTTCCATAGCGGAAGATATATGGAGTGTACATTTCATCCATAATAGCAAAGTCTACTTCATGCGAGACGCGCCCTTCGGAATCGATAATAAATACAGACGGCTCGATAACAAACTTTTTGGGAACAATCATTTCAAATAACTGTCCCCAAATGCTCTCCCGTTCTGAACCTATGGTTGTTCCATGCAAATCGTGTTTCATAAATAATTGGTTTACAATAGACATCTCTACCTGACGGTAATTCTTCCTGATGTTGTTTACGATTTTTTGCTTCTTTTCTTCATTTGATAGTTCTTTAGTCATGTACAGAGACACCTCTATTCAGTAGAATAAAATGGCAAAATACCCCATTATTATAGCATATTATTCCAAAAAATCCTCTTTTCTCTCTTTTTCCGCATCTGATATTTTGAAAAGTAGGCTAATTTTCCCGTCATGTTAATTAGGACTAAAATACCAATAAAAAACGTGCCTCCCGACATCTGCCGGATCGCACGCGTTGGAAATCATATATTCACTTTTTTTCAGTTCTATCGAAAAATAACATCCAACTGTCCGCAACCGAAGGTTGTATTTCGTCCGATATGCAAAATTCGCGCAGCCTTTAACCACGGTGTAAATGGGTCAAGCTCGCCCGCAAAGGTTATGGCCCCCAGCATTCCGCTCCAATCCAGCGACTCGCTCTTGCGATTAGAATATCGGTGCATTTCGTTCAAATACAAGCCGGAGGACAGCTCTCTTATGTTTTTTGAAAAGGTGATAGCTTCCTCGGCTTTAGCTTGATCTATATAACCGCCGTAACGCTCAGTTAACGCTTGTATTCTACGTGTTGCCCCTCGAACAATGGTCGGAAAGTTGATGTTTTGCACCAGTTCTCCACCACGTCGAATCCGCAGTGGTGTTAATAAATGTATGGAACACCATGAAGCGGGCTCAGGATCTGCCGCCTTCTCAAGATGCACAGTCACTATAGCATCGCGATAAATTTGTCCTTGCTGCCAAAACGGTTGAAAGTGTTCAGCATGCAGAATATCCAGCAGTTCAAATTGTTTCCGTTCGGCTCCTATTTTGAATAAAGCAACCTCAGCCAGTGTAGTTACCACTTCCTCCGCATAACGGATTGCCTCTCCAAACAGAACAAACCTGAAGCAAAGTTCATCCCCCGGATGATAGACGCTTCGGGATCTTGGAGGTTCAATCATGTAAGGATTCACAATATCCTGCTTCGCCCCGCCCAATCTGCGGTTTTCAAAAAGATATTCATACACCTCCCTGTTATTCAACAATGTCCATCCTACAACACCATGTAAAGTTGATCCCAGAAAGGCCGGTAATTTAGCCATTTCCTTACATCTTAATCGTATTAACAATGGCAAATACGTCAAAGAAAAAATAACATCTCGTCTGTCCATAATCTTCTCCAATTCCAAAATTCAGTCGTATTCAAAAATTTATTGTACCAGTTATTTACTTTCACTACACCGTTATGAGCTATACTAGATTCAAACGACATGGGAAATGGGGTGCCAGATGAACGAAGAGCGGAGAGACGAGATCGGGCGGAGGTTTCTGCTGACGCCGGAGGTATCGCAGGAAGAGCTGGATGGGCTGGAGATACAGGAGCTGATTTTTTTGGTGCATGCGGCGAAGCGGTTTAAGGCGGAGGAGGCTTTTCCGGATGTGTATTTGGATGAACGGATGAAGGTTTTCCTCGGCGTGCTCTATGAAAAAATAAAAACCGCCGAAACGCTCTACCTCGCGTGCGACCAGGCAACCGGATATCCTTACGTGGATGGGGATGACCGGGTATGGATGTTCTCGCAGAAGGTATTCGCCGAGAACGCGGAGGATTATTTCCGGCAGCAGCTGCTGATGCTGGAGATGCAACCGATCGGCGGGGAAGAAGTGCTAAAGACGTTCGCGCAGCTTCATATTTTGGGGTTATCGAAGGTCCTCGTGGACAACGGGCAATATCATATTGAAATCCAGCGGGATGAGATCTTGCCGCCACCGGATTGGACGGGGACGCCGGAGATCAGCATTCCCGTCACGAATCCGGGGTTGCAGCGAGCAATGATTCGTTTCTTCCAGACGTTGCACGCACCGACTGGCGATCCGGAGGCCCGGGGGCAGCAGCTGAACGCGCTGGAGGCTGAGATGCTGGATGAAATCCTGCAGGCGAAGTTTCTGGTGCCCATGCAAGTGAAGGAGTCCGACGCCTCGCCCGCGGATGAGCACGGCATGAAAACCTTAAAGCAAGGGACAATCCTGCAATTTGGCGTGCTCAGCGCGAAGGATGGCTCGGCGTGGCTGCCGGCATTTACGGATTGGCCGGAGTTCGAGAAGGTCTACGATAAAACGGCTTGGAGCAGCAACATCGCATCCTATGACGACCTGCTGACGGTATCTGGTAACTTGGAGGGGGTCGTCATTAACTGCCGCGGCATCTCCCTGCAAATCGACGCGAAAAATCGGGAGCGGATCGAAGCCTTTCGTCAGGAGCGCGGTGTGTAGCCGCAGCGGTCCACCGCTATAGTGCAAAGTAACCCGCTACTGTCTGCCGAAGCCCCGTAGCAGTGCGGTCTTTTTCGCATAAATCCCCCGACTTTGGCACAACCTTCCTGCATGGATGTCATTTGTTCAGGGAAGGTGGATGGGGCTGATGATGTGGCTCTTTGTTTTGATTGCTTTTGTGGTGCTTCTGGCGGTTGGATGGGATTTATTTCGGAAGCTGTACCCGCCTTTTGGAGGGAAGCCGTCGCCTGCAGACCTGCAGCGCTACCGGCAATCTCCGAATTATAAAGGAACGAAGTTCGAGTACCCCTTGGAAACAAAAATATATAAGCCGTCACTGGGCAGTTTCTTTACGGCGATGCGCGAATATGTGCAGCGGAAACCCGAACTGAAGCCAAAGCGGCCATTGCCCCAAGTCAAGCTCGACCGGGAGGTGATGGAAGAGATCCAGGAGGATACGGTGATCTGGTTTGGCCATTCGGCGCTGCTGTTGCAGATCGGGGGAACCCGGCTGTTGTTAGACCCGATGTTTGGCCAGACTTCGTCGCCGATTGGAGGCGACAAAAGATTCAACCGTGAGCTGCCCTTCGGCCATCTGGACGAGCTTCCTCCGGTGGATGCTGTCGTGTTGTCTCACGATCACTATGACCATCTGGATTACGGGACGATCCGGCGAATTAAGGATCGGGTCGGGCAGTTCATCGGACCGCTGGGCATCCGTTGTCATCTGGAGCGGTGGGGCGTCAAGCCTGCTCGAATCAGCGAATACGATTGGTGGGAGGAGCTGGAGCTTCATGGTGTCCGGTTGGTCTGCACGCCGGCTAGGCACTATTCAGGCAGAGGGCTGCTTAGCCAAAACGGCGGGCTCTGGTGCTCCTGGGTCATTACCACGCCGGAGAAGCGGGTTTATTTTAGCGGGGATAGCGGGTATGGCCCGCATTTTAAGGAAATTGGCGACAAATACGGCCCCTTCGACCTCACTTTGATGGAATGCGGTCAGTATGACGACCGATGGTGGGATATCCATATGCTGCCGGAGCAAACGGTACGGGCTCATCAGGACGTGAAGGGGAACGTGTTGCTTCCCATTCATTGGGGGACTTTCTCGTTGGCGATGCACAGTTGGTATGATCCCATTCGCCGGCTAAGTATAGAAGCTAGGCTGCGGGGGATATCGTTAACGACGCCTAAAATCGGGGAGCCGGTCCGGATTGGGAGTTCGGAATACCCGACCGAGGTTTGGTGGCCAGCCGTCAGCGCAGCGCGAAAGACTCCCAAGTTTCGTGGGGCTCGTCCCTCCGGTACAATGGAGTAGGGAACGATGAACGTCTTGCGGGGAGATCCGTCAGGGGTAACCTTGCAAGGACGATGGGAAGGAGAACGTGATGAACGAACCAAGCGCAAATCCGAACGCCGGATGGAATTTCGATCATAGTTACGCTAGGTTGCCGGAGTTTTTCTACACGAAGCAGGAGGCCAAGCCGGTTCGGGCACCCCAGCTGATCGTGCTCAACGACAAGCTGGCGGCAGAGCTTGGGCTGAATGCGGAGGCGCTGCGAAGTGAGGAGAACGTGGCCGTCTTTGCCGGCAACCGGCTGCCGCCGGGGGCGGAGCCGCTGGCCCAAGCTTATGCGGGCCACCAGTTCGGGTATTTCACGATGCTGGGGGACGGCCGGGCCCTGCTGCTCGGGGAGCAGATCACGCCTGGCGGCGATCGCTTCGACATCCAGCTCAAGGGCTCCGGCCGGACGCCGTATTCGCGCGGCGGGGACGGGCGTGCCGCGCTGGGGCCGATGCTGCGGGAGTATATCATCAGCGAGGCGATGCACGCGCTGGGCATTCCGACGACCCGCAGCTTGGCGGTGGTGACCACCGGCGAGACGGTGGTCCGCGAACAGGACTTACGCGGGGCGATTCTCACCCGCGTGGCGTCCAGCCACGTGCGCGTCGGCACGTTCCAGTACGCCGCGCAATTCGGCGAGCTGACGGACGTCCGCACGCTCGCCGACTACGTGATCCAGCGCCATTACCCGCAGCTGGCCGAGCTCGCCGACACCGGCGAGGCTGGCCGCTACCTGGCGCTGTTACGGGAGGCGACCCAGCGCCAGGCCGCCCTGATCGCCCAGTGGCAGCTTGTCGGGTTCATCCACGGCGTGATGAACACCGACAACATGACCCTCAGCGGCGAGACGATCGACTACGGGCCTTGCGCCTTTATGGACGCGTACGACCCCGCGACCGTGTTCAGTTCCATCGACCGTCATGGCCGCTATGCCTACGGCAATCAGCCATCCATTGCGGTGTGGAACTTGACCCGGTTCGCCGAAAGCCTGCTGCCGCTGCTGCATGACGAGGAGGAGCAAGCCGTCCGGCTCGCCGAAGAAGCGCTGAAGGGCTTCGCCGGACAGTTCGAAGCGGCATGGCTGAAGGGGATGCGGTCGAAGCTGGGCTTGTTTGGCGAACAGGCGGAGGACGCCGCCCTGATCCATGATCTGCTTGGCCTGATGCACCAGCACCATGCCGACTACACCAATACGTTCCTCGCTTTGACCTTTGGCCGGTTGGAGGAGCCGCCGATGGCGTGCACGCCGGAATGGGCGGAATGGCTGGAGCGTTGGCGGGCACGGCTCGCAGGACAGCCGGAAACGGACGACGCGGTCCGGGAGCTGATGCGCCGCAGCAACCCGGCGGTCATCCCGCGTAACCATCGGGTGGAGGAAGCGCTCGAAGCCGCCGTGAAGCGGGAGGATTACAGCGTGATGGAGCGGCTGCTCCAAGCGTTGGCACAGCCTTTCGCCCATACGCTGGAGCAGGCGGACTACGCCGAGCTGCCGCCAGCCAGCGACCGGCCGTACCGGACGTTTTGCGGGACATAACCGTGCGGCGGGTACGCAACTTTTTTTACGTTGAGGAGTGATTTTTTTCGTTATGAGCCTGATTGCGAAACTGGATAAATCCGATGTCAAACAAGCGATTCTGGAGGCTTATCACTTCCGTCATGCCTGCAAGCAATTCGATCCGGACCGAACCCTTCCGGAGGAAGATTTCCGGTTTATCCTGGAGGCAGCCCGCTTATCCCCCAGCTCGGTTGGCTTAGAGCCGTGGAAATTCGTTGTGCTGCAGAAGCCGGAGCTCCGCGAGAAACTTCGCGCCGTCTCCTGGGGAGCTCAAGGGCAACTGCCGACCGCCAGCCATTTTGTCGTGATTTTGGCTCGGACGATGAAGGATCTGAGATATGACGCCCCTTACGTCACGCATATGATGAAAGAGGTCCACCACATCCCCGACGAAATTGTGGACCAGATGCTGATGGGGAATTACCGGACCTTCCAGGAGTCCGATTTCCGGCTGCTCGAAAGTGACCGTGCGATGTTCGACTGGGCGTGCAAACAGGCTTATATCGCCCTCGGCAACATGCTGACAGCCGCGGCGCTGATCGGCGTAGATTCCTGTCCGATCGAAGGCTTTGATCGAGACAAGGCAGAGCAGATCCTCCGGGAGGAAGGTCTGTTGGAAGATGACCGGTTTGGCATTGCTTGCTTCGCCGCCTTTGGCTACCGCGTGAAGGAGCCGCGTCCCAAATCGAGGCAGGCGCTGGACGACATCGTGACCTGGGTGCGGTAACCGCCTATCCTTCGTCTACGCCTTGTATAAGTTCGGCAGGATTGGTAACATTATCTACAAAGAAAAATCAAGAATAGAAGCAGAAAGCTTAGGAGGCGGCTAACATCCTCGGCTCTGCACACGAATTACGCCTATCGGCGTTCGGCTTCCTTCTTGGTGCTGTACGATCAGAAATAGACCGTTTCCTTGGTGAGTGGGCGGTCTATTTCTTTTTTAAGTAGCCTCATACCCCCCCATTTGGCAACGCCCCCCGCAATGCAGTATACTCTGCTTGAATCCTTCGATCATCCACTCTTCACATAGGAAAAGGCGGTATCCTACATGTATATCACTTTAGGTATTTTACTTGTCATCTTCATCGGCGTTACGCTCTTTCTCCGACTGCACCCGGCCTTTGGCGGGAAGGCCTCTCCTGCGGAGCTGGCGCGTTACTCGCAATCTCCGAACCGGCAGGGAAGGAAGTTTGTGTACACCGCACCCACTTCCTTGCTCCAGCCTGCTTCGGGCAGCATGGTTTCGGTGCTGCGGGATTACCTGCGGGGGAATCCGCGGGTAAGGCCGGATCGGCCGCTTCCGGTCGTGCAGCTGACGCCGGAGACACTGGGGAACCTGGACCGCGACATGGTCGTTTGGTTGGGCCATTCGGCACTGCTCCTGCATTTCGGAGGTAAGCGTCTCCTGCTTGACCCGATGCTCGGCCCGTCGCCCACGCCGGTCCCTCCGTTTGGCGGCAAGCGGTTTAACCAGCAACTGCCGTTTGATCTGGAGGACTTGCCGGCCGTTGATGCGGTGATCTTGTCCCATGACCATTATGATCATTTGGACTATGGGACCATCAAGAAGTTGAAGGATAAGGTGGGGCGGTTTTTCGTCCCGCTAGGGGTGGGCAGTCACCTGGAACGCTGGGGCGTGGATCCGGGGCGGATCAGTGAGCATGACTGGTGGGAAGAGCTGGAATGGAACGGCTTGAAGCTCGCCTGTACGCCAGCTCGTCATTTCTCGGGTCGGGGCCTTGCGAATCGGAACGGCACGTTATGGTGTTCCTGGGTGATTGCGTCGGCGGAGCGTAAAATATTTTTCAGCGGGGACAGCGGGTATGGTCCACATTTCAAGCAGATTGGTGAGAAGTATGGGCCGTTTGATTTGGCTTTGATGGAATGCGGACAATACGATCCACGCTGGATCGACATCCATATGCTCCCCGAACAGTCGGTGCAAGCCCATGTGGACGTACAGGGCGGCTTGCTCCTCCCGATTCACTGGGCGGCGTTCACGTTGTCGCTGCATGATTGGAACGACCCTATTCGCCGTGCGACAGCAGAAGCCGAACGCCGGAACGTGCCCATCGCCACGCCGAAAATCGGCGAATCGGTCTATATCGGAGACCCGGCCTATCCCAAAGAGGCCTGGTGGGCTTAATGCAGGCCATAACGAACATGAGGCTTTCCCGAGGTGGCGGCCATTCGGAAAAGCCTCTTTTTGCTAAGAATCTACTTATACCCCCGGAACGTCTGCTTCATGATCTTCTCTTCCAGCCGAATGCGGTTGAACAAGGTGATCAGATGCAGCACGAACAAAGGTGTAAACACGACCCAGCCCTGCGAAATGATCGCGAAGCTAAGCACCTCCGGGATGATGTTCAGGTAATAATTGGGGTGCTTGACGCGCCTGAACAGCGGGGTTTCAATCAACTGATGGCCCTTGGCAATATAGATTTTGAAGGTCCAAAAGCGTCCGAGCGTTCGCCTGAGGGAGTGGACGCCGTCAGCCGGTTGGTCGCGGCCTATACAGCGCTGATCAATCCGCATACGGTCGTGTTCTGCCATGATGAGGTCAGTGTTCTCTTGTTGAACGAAATCAAAGTGCAAAGCAGCTGGGACTTCATCTGATGATTTCAACCCGTGGATAAGGAGAAGGAGATAAAAACAGATGGCAACATTTTTTCTATTGATCATTTATTTGGCCTTCATCAGCTTAGGGCTGCCCGACTCGCTGCTGGGCTCGGCCTGGCCGATCATTCGCGGTGAGCTCGGCGCTCCGCTGGGCACCGCCGGCGTATTATATATGATCGTCGCCGCCGGCACGATCGTATCGAGCTTGGCCAGCGGCTCGTTGCTAGGCCGGTTCGGCACGGGCAAGGTGACCCTGGTCAGCTGCCTGATGACGGCTGCAGCCTTGCTTGGCTATTCGGCGGCACCGTCGGTGTTCTGGCTGGCCGTTTGTGCGATTCCGCTTGGCCTGGGTGCCGGGGCGGTTGACGCCGGCCTCAACAACTACGTGGCCGCGCACTACAAAGCGCATCACATGAGCTGGCTGCATTGCTTCTGGGGTGTTGGCGCGACGCTGGGGCCGGTCATCATGGCCGGGTTTATGTCCGGCGGCGGTCACTGGCGCAGCGGGTACTTGACCGTGTCGATGATTCAATTTGCGCTGGTTGTTATTTTGCTCTTCTCCCTGCCGCTTTGGGATCGTGTGGCCCGGATCGCCGGCGGTTCGCGGAAGGAAGAGCTAAGTGAATTGGAAGCGGAGCAGCCGGACACCGGTCCGGTGAAGCCGCTGCGGATTCCCGGCGTCAAGCTGGCCCTCGTCTCGTTTCTGTTCTATTGCGGGGTAGAATCCACGGTGGGCCTATGGGGCAGCAGCTATCTCGTTGGCATCAAAGGGGTTGATGCGGCGACGGCGGCGAGCTGGGTTTCGCTGTATTTTGCCGGTATCACGGTTGGCCGCTTTATAGCCGGATTCGTCACGTTCAAAGTTAGCAACCGCGTGATGATTCGCGCTGGCCAGATCATCGCCCTGCTCGGCGCAGTCGTGCTGGTTCTGCCGTTGCCCGCGGCCCTGTCGCTGGTCGGCTTACTGATCATCGGCCTTGGCCTCGCCCCGATCTATCCGTGTATGTTGCATGAAACGCCGGTCCGCTTCGGCAAGCGGCAATCCCCGACGATCATGGGCTACCAGATGGCCGTGGCGTATACCGGCAGCACGTTTATGCCGCCGTTGCTCGGGTTCCTGGCTTCGCACTCGACGATTGGCGTGTTCCCGGTGTACATCGTGCTGTCGGCGGCAGCCATGTGGCTGTTCTCCGAGCGGTTGAACGTCTTCTTGAAAGCGAGAAGCCATGCCCCGCAAGAGAGCGTGGTCTCTCCGCAATAGTCCGTCCCTTCAGAAGCTAGCTTCGTAGGTGAGTCAAACCCTATGAGCCAGCTTCTTTTTCATGCCCCCGATTTTCATCCGTCAACCGGCTTTCTTGGCTAGAAACACGCCATAGGATAAATGCTTCCGGTAACGTTGCAGGAAGGCTTCATTTTCTCTGAAAAATATGCCCACGGCGGGATCCTGCAGCGCCTCTAAATCAATGATACGGTACGGATCCAAAGCGTTCTGCCAATCGAAGGACATCGCTCCGTCTGCGCCCCCTTTCTCCTGCTGCTGTCCACTTGGGTCTATTCCGGTTTCCGGTCCCCACTGCCGAACGTCCTGAAAACCGGCATCCCGCAGCATCCGCATCCAGGCAGCAGCGTCAGGCAAACGCGGATTGCCGTACAGCTCGCGCATCTCCCGCTCCAGCGCCGGATGAGGCTGCGTCCGAAACAGCTCACGGTCCCACGCTTGCCCGCCCTTACGCAGGACGCGGTGATATTCACGGAACGCCTTCACGGGATCGGCGGCGAACACCGTCACCGACTCGGCGATGACCGCATCATAGGTGTCCGAGCGCAGCGGGATGGCGGTGATATCACCTTGAATCCATTCGATTTGCAGTTGCTGCTGCTGCGCTCTGTGCTCGGCTTTCTCCAGCATCACGATACTTTGATCCATCGCCGTGACCTGCGCTCCCATCTGGGCTAACAGGCAGGCCGTTCTGCCCGTTCCGCAACCAACCTCCAGCACGCGCATTCCAGGTGCAATGCCAACAAACTGAATAAAATCGAGGGTTCCCTGAAATCCCCCCGGATGTGCCGAGCCTTCCCCAACGGCGGCGATGATTTCGTGATAATTCATCCTATAGCTGCCCCTCCTTTATCAACTTCCCCCACTTCTCTCAACAGCAGAATATGCCGCCGCGTCTCCAGCGCGATTAAGATAGGCTTTCACCTCGGGAGGAGGCCGCGGTTTTGAAGATTTGTTTCGTGAGCAGGACATTCGCCCTGTACAAATATCCGGGTGGTGAATAGGATAAATGAGCATTCGAGAGGGGAGGCACGAGTCTATGCAACAGATCTATCCGCTTGGCGTAGAAACCTGCAAGCCGCATATCGGCAAAACCGTATGCGCTGTACTTCGGGACGGCCGCTATTACATTGGTACGATCACCGATGTGAACGAAAAGGGCATTCAGCTGAACGGAGGATACGCTTCGGGGGCCAACGTTCTCTCTACCCAACCCGCCAAAGCCAAGAAGCAGCTCCAGCAGCTGAAATCCAAATCCAAAGGCAACCATAAAGCTTCAACCAAAGCGGTCCCCCAAGCCAACGACCAGGCACAAACGAAGGCGTACGGCTATGGGCCGGGGTATCCGGTTTATGGAGGATATCCGGGGTACGGTTTTCCGGGCAATCCTTATGGCGCCTATGCGCTGGATTGGGCGGCGATCGCTTTGCTGTTCCTTATTCCGTTTTTGTTTATCTGATGAAGCCTGTGCCGTCATGCGGCGATCCGAGTCAATTTCGTCTTTACGCGAAAATTGGCTCTTTTTTTATGCGCGATGCAGAAGAAAACGCTTCATAAAAGGGCTTTCCGATGTATAATGAACATAGTTGTAGACAAGTAGACAAGATTACGCGGAAAAGAGGTTGAACCATGTTCAGAGCCACGGAGGATCAGGAATTCTACGAGTTGCTAAGTCCTACACTTCTGCCTAAAGCGTCGGGATTCCTATGGAACGAAACGATGATGATTCACATGAACTGCCGGGGATATGCTGTTGCCCAATTCATGCAGCCGGAGCCGGCCAAGTATTCGCATGCCCCGAATCTGGAAGCGAAGACGTTTATGCAGCCGGAACAGCCATATTATGCGCATCATCCGGGCCGTTTCGTGTTTGTGAAGGACGAGGAAGATCAAAGTCTGTTTTCTGCGCCATATGAACCGATGCGGGTCAAGACCGACAGCTATGCCTTTGCCTTGGGACAGAGCCGGATCGTCTGGAAGGTCGAGCATCAGGGCGTGTTGATCGAAATGAGCCTCAGCTTGCCGAAGAAGGATCCGCTGGAGCTTTGGCGGGTGAAGGTGACGAATGTGTCGCAGCGGGCGCGGAAGCTGAGTATCTACCCTTACTTCACTGTGGGTTATATGTCTTGGATGAACCAATCCGGCGAATACCATGAGGACCTGCAGGCAATCGTCTGCTCTTCGGTGACGCCGTATCAGAAATATCAGGATTACGATAAGATCAAGTTTTTCCGTGACAAAACGTTCCTGATCGCCGAACAACCGCCGGTGTCCTGGGAAGTGAATCAGGAGGCGTTCGAGGGAGAAGGCGGGATCACCCGTCCGTCCGCCTTGGAACAAGCGGAGCTCGCGAAGGGAGATGCGCGGTACGAGACGCCAGTAGCCGTTATGCAATACCGGATGGAACTGGCGGCAGGGGAAACGCGGGAATACCGCTTCCTGTTCGGCCCGGCCCGGGATGAGCAGGAGATTGCGCAAATTCGGGAGACATACTTCGGCAAGGCTGGCGATCTGGGAGAAGACGGATTTCTGGCTGCCGAACGCGAATACGACCAGTATATTCGGGAAGGACGGGGCTGCCTGACAATCTCCACCCCCGACAAGGATCTCGATCTGTTCGTCAATCGCTGGCTGCCGCGGCAAATTTATTATCATGGACAGACGAACCGCCTGACCACCGACCCGCAAACCCGGAACTATTTGCAGGATCACATGGGTATGAGCTATATCAAGCCGCAGGTGGCACGGGCATCGTTCTTGACGGCGCTGAGTCAGCAGAAAGCAAACGGCGCCATGCCGGACGGAATCGTGCTGCATCCGGACGCTGAACTGAAATATATCAACCAGGTGCCGCATACGGACCACTGTGTCTGGCTGCCCATCTGTCTCAGCACGTATTTGGATGAGACGGGAGACTACTCGATTCTGGAGGAAAAGGTGGCCTATGCCGACAGTGAGGAAGCCGAACCTGTATATGTCCATGTCGATAAAGCGATGCGTTGGCTGATGAACGACCGCGACGAGCGGGGGCTGAACTACATCAACCAAGGCGACTGGTGCGACCCGATGAATATGGTTGGCTACAAAGGGAAGGGCGTGTCCGGCTGGCTGACGATCGCCACGGCGTATGCGTTCCAGGTTTGGGCCGGCATTTGCGAGAACATCGGACGGCCTGAGGCTGCACGGGATTACCGTGCGGCGGCGGAGGAGACCAACGAAGTGGTGAACCGCTACTTGTGGGACGGCGAATGGTATGCACGGGGTATCACCGATGATAACGTCGTGTTTGGGATTAGCACTGATGAGGAAGGCCGGATCTTCATCAACCCGCAGGGCTGGTCGATGTTGAGCGGCGCGGCCGACGCCGACAAACGCGAGAAGCTGATGCGTGCGGTGCGCGAGCAGCTGGAGACGCCGTACGGCGTTGAGAAGCTCGCTCCTTCCTACACGAAGATGCGCGAGGATGTCGGCCGGGTCACGCAGAAGCACCCGGGCTCGGCGGAGAACGGCGCGGTGTACAATCATGCCGCTGCCTTCTACATCTACGCGTTATATACGGTGGGTGAGCGGGACGATGCCTTTCGGCTGCTGCGCAAAATGCTGCCCGGCCCGGATCTCGAGGATATCGTGCAACGGGGACAGCTGCCGGTGTTCATCCCGAACTACTACCGGGGAGCCTATCGGCAATTCCCGCGGACGGCAGGACGCTCCAGCCATCTGTTCAACACGGGCACGGTGCCGTGGGTGTACCGCTGCTTAATCGATGGGCTGTTTGGCGTGCAGGGCACGAAGGACGGCATCCGCGTGAGCCCGCAGCTTCCGTCCCATTGGAACGAAGCGGCGATCACGCGCGAATTCCGGGGTGCCACGCTGCACGTAGATATCCGGCGGGACGCAGCGGTAACAGAGACCGAGGTTTACGCGGATGGCGAGCGGCTGCCGGAAGGCGTGCTGCGGAATGTGCAGCCGGGCAAGACTTACCGCGTGCAGGTGAAGCTGCCAGCCGGAGCGTAAGCGAAAGCGGCGGAAGCAAGAAGAAGCAAGAAGCGCAAGCGTGTCGGGGAAGATCCCCTGCGCTTGCGCTTTTTTTCGCGTTGCCTGTGTTTCATGCGTCTCCCTCCTGCAATTTAAGAAAAACTTTATTTTTTCCTCCCATTCTTCTTAAATTATAAAAGTTATCCTAAGGGGGAAGAAAAGCTAGGGGGAAATCGACGTGAAAAAGTGGATAATTTGCCTAATGCTCCTGGTGCTGCTGGGATACGGGGTTTCTAAATTTAAGACCGAAACGGCCCGATCACCGCAGGATTCAGCGCCGCCCGTAGAGGACGTTGAGCCGAATGAGGTTTCGGATTCGTCGCTGGCTGCAGAAGGAATGACGATCCACGTCACCAAGGAGATGATATATCAGGGCGATTTGCTGCTGGTGAACAAGGACCATCCGGTTCCGAAGGGGCTGCACCCCGATAAGGAAGCCGTTAGTCTGGTGAAGAACCCCGAATTGATCGACGGATTTGGAGTGTTGGATAATAAAGTGCTGTTGTCGCCGCGCATGGCGGAACGTTTTGCAACGATGGTGAAGGCCGCCGGGGAGGAAGGAATCAACCATTTCCTGATCAGCAGCGGGTACCGGGACGAAGAGAAGCAGGACGAGCTGTACCGCCAAATGGGTTCCAAGCTGGCGCTGCCTGCCGGATACAGCGAGCATAACCTGGGGCTGTCGCTGGACATCGGGTCGTCCCAAGCGGAGATGAATGTCGCCCCGGAAGGCCGGTGGTTGAAGGAGAATGCATGGAAATATGGATTTATTTTGCGATACCCGGACGACAAAACGGCGATCACAGGCATTCAGTTCGAGCCTTGGCACTTCCGGTACGTGGGTCTGCCGCATAGCGCCATCATTCACGAAAACGGGTTTGTGCTGGAGCAATACTTGGATTATCTGAAGGAGCAACAGTCGGTGAGCATCACAGTACAAGGCCAGAAGTATCACGTCTTCTACTATCCGGTATCCAAAGATCGGACCATTGAGGTGCCGGCGCAGGGCAGTTATGAGATTTCCGGCAACAACATGGACGGAGTTATTGTGACCGTTCGCGAGTAATCCGGCAGCGAGGCAGGAGATCATGAAAGCGAGGGGATCCAATGGGGCCAATGGGAACGATTGCAATATACAAGAGAGGGCTGAATATGGGAATACCGGGGGCGATGATCGTTCCCTTTCGAGAGCTGCCGGATTCGGCGGCCTTTGGTTTGTTCGGCTTGTTTCGCGTGTTTGGTGAGAGCATTTGTTTTGCAAACTTTTTGTAAGTTTCTTGACAAAAGGAATCTTGGTGACTATCATTAACTCAAGTTTGATTAATTCAAATAAAGGATATTGGAGAAGTTCGGAATCGTACCTGATGGTGTAACAGCATTGTTTTGGGGCAAAATAATGTCAGGTGGATTAACGAAGCCAAGAAATCAATCGAGGAGGAAAATAGCCATGTCTAAATTGAACATCGGGATTATCCTGGGAAGTACCCGCGATGGGCGCGTGAGCCCGCAGGTCGGAGAATGGGTGAAGAAGCATGCGGATGCTCGCGGCGACGCCAATTATGAAATCGTTGACATCGCGGATTACAAACTGCCGTTGCTCGGCGAAGCCGATGCCAGCGAGCAAGCAGCGGCTTGGAATAGCAAGCTGAACAGCTTGGACGGTTTCGTATTCATCGTGCAAGAATACAACCACAGCATCACAGGTGCCCTGAAGAACGCGCTGGACTATGCGCGTGAAGCGTGGAACAACAAAGCAGCCGGGATCGTCAGCTATGGTTCCGTAGGCGGCGCTCGTGCAGCAGAACACCTGCGCGGCATTCTGGGCGAACTGCTGGTTGCGGATGTGCGTGTACACGTTGCCCTGTCGCTGTTCACCGATTTCGAGAACTACAGTGTCTTCAAGCCGGCAGACCTGCACTTGAAGAACCTGAACGACATGCTGGACCAAGTGCTTGCTTGGAGCGGCGCGTTGAAGACGCTGCGTTAAGATTCATTTCCGACTTCGATTTTGAAACCCCTGTGCCTAATGATATGGCGCGGGGGTTTTTTGCATGATTGCCGGTGCAGGTAATGCCTCGTATAACGATATCGATCTCCTGAGGCGCGCTATTGCTGTGACGTTTGTCATATCGATGAGACGGTACGTTTGCTAATTGTACCTTAGGAGGTGGACGACGCATGAAAGTCAATTATCCCTTGAAGGGAACTCCGGATCTCAAAGAGATCAAGGAATCCCTCAAACCGTTTGGCGGTCGCTGCGCAAAAATTGTCGATGGTACGTTGGAATATCAGATTAAGAATGAGAATGAGAAAGCCGCTTATGAAGCCATGAAGGAACAAGGCTACATTGAATAATTAGCAGCAATGAAAAAAAGGGTGTTCCCTGTCACGAAGTGACATGAGGGGCACCCTGCTTTTTAGTATAGATGTACATAAAATGTGGTGGATTCACCCAGCTTACTTTTGGCATAAATTTTTCCCTTGTGCTGTTCGACAATCGATTTCGCGATGGCCAGCCCAAGTCCATAACCACCTTCTTTGCGTGCCCTGGAAGTATCTGTCCGGTAGAAACGGTCGAAGATCCGCGGCAGGTGTTCGGGGGGGATACCTTCCCCGGTGTTGGAGACCTTCAGGACAGTGTCACCTTGCTGCCTTTTGAGCGACAGGTGATCGTTCCTTTAGGATTGGCGTATTTGATCGCATTGTCCAGCAGGATCATCACCACCTGCGGAAAACGTATAGAACCTTCCGGGCTGTGACATCCAGGAAGACGAGTATATATCCGCTGTCCGTAGAGCGTACGTTGTAAATCCAGCGGCTTCCGTCCAGGCTGAATTGCCCGCTACTCTGGCGCTTGTCCACCGCCTTCTCCAACGCTTCGTTGTAAAAATCCTCATCCATGTCAAATTTGGACATGTAGGAGATCAACTCGAATTCTTGATCCGTTTGCAGCATAAATGAAATGGACCGATCAGGCGGTGCTTCTCCGGAACGATCCAGGGGCCGGTTTTTGCCCGGTGCGCCGCTTTCGACACTGCTGCTCCCGCTTCCAGCGCCTATGGGGGGCCGTTGCGGCCGGGGGATTTTTCATAGGAATCCATGACTTTGTGTAAATCCATATTGATGTCGCTGTTCACGTTACCTTTAATCAACCTTAAGCTCAGATTTGGATGCGGTTGCTTCATTAATGAGCTGCGAATGATCTGATCTGCTAATGGGCTGCTTGTAGACACTTGTATGTACGTATGCGTTTGTATACACTTGTAGGCGCTCGAATGGCACGTATACGCTTGTATGCACTTGATTGTATGCCCTAACGCTGATGAGAAGCGCTAATGTGACGAAATCGAGGGTTTGGAAATTTTAACGCTGCTGAGGAGCACTATTTCAACAAAATCACTACTATTTAGTCGCAAAAAGAGGAAATAAGCACGTTGATCAGCGTTAGAGTCATAAAAAGAGCATTTTAGCCAATTTAAGCGCTGTGGCAAGCGTTAGATCCTTCGCGGTAAAGTGTCGAGGACGAATAAATTACGCCTCTCTGAGGTCCGTTACGGCTATGCTCCGCGCCGAATAGCTGTTGCTTGTCTTGCCCTTGTGCCCGGAGTAGCCGAGGTGGGGAGAGCATTTTAAACATGCCTTTCACATCTTTAAGGTTCGTTAAAGGTTAGGGGGCTATGATACAACCATGGCAAGCGGGAGATCACCTGCTGCAAGGCCGATAGCACTAGGAGAGAAAGGAAGGAACTGAAGTGTATGGCGATCAAGGTTTTCAATCGATACGAGAACAAATACCTGCTCGACGATGCGGCTTACCGACGGTTATATGCAGAGCTGCTGGAATATATGGAACCGGACGATTACAACAAACAACATGAATTTTACTCCATCAGCAACCTGTACTTCGATACCAAGGATGACACCTTGATCCGCACGAGTCTGGCCAAGCCCAAATATAAGGAGAAGCTCCGACTGAGAGCTTATGGTGTCCCGGACCCGAATGCGAAGGTGTACCTGGAGATCAAAAAAAGGTGTACGGGCTGGTGAACAAACGCCGGACGTCGTTGAGGCTGCAGGAGGCCTATGAGTTTGTACGGACGGGCATCGAGCCGGAGTACAAGGACTACATGCGGTGGATATCTCTATGTCGATGCGATGACCTTCTCGCAAACGCAGAAAGCAGGGACATTGGTCCATCTGGAGGATAAAGCAGGCAACGAAATCCTGACGTTTGCCCCGACGAAGAATTTCCAAAACGTCGTGATCAGCTCGCCGAAGTTGAAGAAAGGTAGCTATAACCTGTACACCGGCGGGACATCGACGGGCAGCGCGAAGGACGGACTTTATACAGATGGAAAGTACTCGGGTGGTACTGTTTTTGTCGAAAAATAGGGATTGACGGATTTGTATATACAAGTTAAAATGAAAACGCAAACAAAAAACATGTATATACAAGTTGAATAAAGGCGGTTTGGCATCATGTTCTATCGTTTGCTGCAAAATAAATTGATCATCTTTTAGGACATCAAGAAGGAGGAACCATCCATGAGTAACTACACGCAACCGGCAAACGATTTGCTGAAGCATGTCGGCGGCCGCGAAAATATTTCGGTTGTCACCCACTGTGCGACCCGCATGAGATTCGTGTTAAATGACCCGAAGAAAGCGGACGTCGAACAGATTCGGGCGATCAAATTGGTGAAAGGCACGTTTACCCAAGCCGGTCAGTTTCAGGTCATCATCGGTAACGAAGTGGCTTCATTTTATAACGAGTTCATTAAAATCGCCGGCGTCAGCGACACCTCGAAAGAGGAAGCGAAGGAAGCCGCCAAGCAGAACATGAACTTCCTGCAGCGGATGATTGCGCACTTGGCGGATATTTTCACCCCGCTGATTCCAGCCATCGTAGTTGGAGGTCTGATCCTCGGCTTCCGCAACATTATCGGGGACATCAAAATGCTGGACGACGGTACGAAAACCCTGGTCGAAGTATCGCAGTTCTGGGCCGGAACCCATGCGTTCCTCTGGCTGATTGGTGAAGCGATCTTCCACTTCCTCCCGGTCGGCATCACTTGGGCCGTCGCACGGAAGATGGGGGCTACGCCGATTCTCGGTATTGTGCTGGGGATCACGCTCGTCTCGCCGCAGCTGCTTAATGCTTATAGCGTTGCCGGTGCAACGGACATTCCGTTTTGGGACTTCGGGTTTGCCAAGGTGGAAATGATCGGTTATCAGGCACAGGTCATTCCGGCGATTCTGGCGGGACTGGTGTTGTCCTTCCTGGAGTTGAAGCTGCGTAAAATCGTGCCGCAATCGATCTCGATGATCGTTGTTCCGTTCTTTGCGCTGGTGCCTACCGTTCTGCTTGCCCACACGGTGCTTGGGCCGATCGGCTGGCATATTGGTTCGTTTATCTCGAATGTGGTTTATTCCGGTCTGACTTCGTCGTTCGGCTGGCTGTTCGCCGCGATCTTCGGATTCGCGTACGCGCCGCTGGTCATCACGGGGCTGCATCACATGACCAATGCGATTGACTTGCAATTAATGAGCGAGCTCGGTGGGACAAACCTGTGGCCGATGATCGCGCTCTCGAATATCGCGCAAGGCTCGGCCGTGCTGGCCATGATCTTTATCAATCGAAAAAATGAAGAGGAGAAACAGATCTCCATTCCGGCAACGATCTCTTGTTACTTAGGGGTTACGGAGCCGGCGATGTTCGGGATCAACCTGAAATACGGGTACCCGTTCCTCGCGGCGATGATCGGGTCGCTGGTGGCGGCGGTCATCTCGGTTGGCACGGGCGTCATGGCCAATTCCATCGGCGTTGGCGGCTTGCCGGGCATCTTGTCCATCCAGCCGCAGCACATGGTGACCTTCGCTTTGGCGATGGCCGTAGCGATCGTTATCCCGTTTATCCTCACGATGGTTTTTGCGAAAGCAAACATCGGCAAAGTATCTTTCAAGAAAAATTAAGCTCATGGCGGAGGAACAGGATTGTTCCTCCTTTGCGATTTTTGTGGGAAAGGGCAGGTGTTGGAAATGACGGAACCTTGGTGGAAGAAAGCGGTCGTGTATCAGATCTATCCGAAGAGCTTCAACGACACGACGGGCAATGGAGTCGGCGACCTGCAAGGAATCATTCGCAAGCTGGATTACCTTGCGGAGCTGGGCGTCGACGTGATCTGGCTGACGCCAGTGTACGACTCACCGCAACGGGACAACGGATATGATATTCGCGACTATTATCGGATCTTTGAGCCCTACGGCACGATGGAGGATTTCGACCAGCTGCTGGAGGAAGCCCATCGGCGCGGTCTCCGGATTCTGATGGATATCGTCGTCAACCATACGTCAACCGAGCATCCGTGGTTTGTCGCTGCCAAGTCGTCCAAGGACAACCCCTATCGGGATTACTATATTTGGCGGGACGGGAAGGAAGGCGGGCCGCCAAACAATTGGGTGTCCAAATTCGGCGGGGACGCTTGGCAATACGACGAAACAACGGACCAATACTATCTTCATCTCTTTGATGTGACCCAGGCGGATTTGAATTGGGAGAATGCCCGGATGCGCCAGGAAATTTACCAGATGATGAAGTTTTGGCTGGATAAAGGGGTAGATGGCTTCCGGCTGGACGTTATCAATCTGCTTTCCAAGGACCAGCGGTTTCTGGACGACGACGGATCGGTGGCTCCCGGAGACGGGCGGAAATATTACACCGACGGCCCGAAAATCCACGAATATCTGCAGGAGATGAACCGCGAAGTTTTTGCCGGGTACGATATGATGACCGTCGGGGAAATGTCGTCCACTTCGCTGGAGCACTGCATTCGCTATACGCATCCGGAACGGAAGGAACTCGACATGACCTTCAGCTTCCATCATTTGAAGGTGGATTATCCGAACGGGGAGAAATGGGCGAAAGGCGAGCTTGACTTCCTGCGGTTGAAGCAGATTTTGGCCGAGTGGCAGACCGGAATGTACGAAGGCGGCGGATGGAATGCGCTGTTCTGGTGCAATCACGATCAGCCCCGCGTGGTGTCACGGTTTGGAGACGACGGGAAGTATCACCGGGAATCGGCGAAAATGCTGGCCACAGCGATGCACATGCTGCAAGGGACCCCTTATATTTTTCAGGGGGAAGAATTCGGGATGACGAATCCAGGCTTCGAGCGGATCGAGGATTACCGCGACGTGGAGTCGCTCAACATGTACCGCATCCTGAAGGAGCGCGGCATGTCCGAGGCCGACATTCTGGAGATTCTAGCGCAAAAATCGCGGGACAACGGCCGAACGCCGGTGCAATGGAATGACGGGCCCAACGCCGGGTTTACGACCGGTACGCCGTGGATTCACCCGGCGAACAATTACAAGGAGATCAATGCGGAGCGGGCGCTCGCGGATCCGGACTCGATTTTTTATCATTATCAGAAGTTAATCCGGCTGCGCAAGGAATATGAGGTGATTACAACCGGGCGGTTTGAACTGCTGGCCGAAGACGACCCGGCGGTGTTTGCTTATGTGCGTGACGGCGGGGCGGAGAAGTTGATTGTGGTGAATAACTTTTTTGCGGAGGAGACGGAATTTCGGTTGCCTGACGGAGACGGCTGGGACGAGTATGAAAGCCGGTTGCTGCTGTCCAACTACGCAGATTCCCCGGCGGACCCGCAACATCTTCGGCTAAGACCCTACGAATCTGTGGTATATTATCTTCATAGAACGTAAAAAAGTTTGGGGTCGGAAGCATGACAAACAAGTATTTGGCGATTCACAACGACATTGCGCGGCAGATCGAAGCCGGGGAGATTGCGCCCCACTCGCTGCTCCCGTCCGAGCATGAGCTGAAGGAGCGTTACAACACGTCGAGGGAGACGATTCGCAAAGCCTTAACCCTGCTGGCACAGAACGGGTATATCCAGAAGGTGCAAGGCAAGGGCTCCATTGTGATCCGCAGCAGCATGGTGGATTTTCCCGTATCCGGGCTGGTGAGCTTTAAGGAGCTGGCCGGCAAGATGGGCGAGAAGCCCCGGACCCTGGTGCATGAGCTGTCCCGGGTGAAGCCAGATGCCTACGTGAAGCAGCAGCTCAATATCTCCAGTAAGGACGAGGTATGGAAAGTTGTGCGCATCCGGGAGTTTGGCGGGGGGAAGGTCCTGCTTGATAAGGATTTTTTGAACGCGAAGTACGTGCCGTCCTTAACCCGGGAAATCTGCGAGAACTCGATCTACGAGTATTTGGAGAAGGAGCTTGGGCTGAAGATCAGTTTCGCCAAAAAAGAAATCGTCATCGAGGAGCCTACCCACGAGGACAAGCAGCTGCTTGACCTGGAAGGCTTCCACAACATGGTCGTCATCCGCAGCCATGTCTATCTGGAGGACGCCAGCTTGTTTCAGTACACGGAATCCCGGCACCGGCCGGACAAATTCCGCTTCGTGGACTTCGCGCGGCGGATCCATTCCAATGGTTGAGCGTTACCCGCGCTAAGTCAGAAAGATAGCAAAGTTTGGAGCGTAAAGTAAAGACCGCCCTGAAATGGGGCGGCCTTTTTTGATGCAGTTGGACATTCAAATCAGCTTATGCGCATACCACTTCTTCCCGCGGAAGCGCCAGAGGAAGATGGCCCCGCGCACGCCCCACTCGCTGCACATCGCCACCCAAACTCCGAGGATGCCGAAGCCAAGCGTGATGCCAAGAACGTAGCCGAGAATGACCCGGAACAGCCACATCGTCAGCATCGAAGTGATTGAGGTGAAGCGCGAGTCGCCCGCCGCCCGCAAGGCGGATGGCAGAATGAAGCTGATCGGCCAGAGCGGAACCTGGGCGATGGAGCTCACCAGGAGCACGAGAAAGATGTCGCCAACGATATCGGACGGCGGCGAGAAGATGCTCACGAGCGGTCGGAACAACGGCAGCAAAATGAAGCTAATCAAGGCCAGCGATCCGGACCCCAGCCAGAGGAAGGACTTAATGAACTTCCGCGCATCACTAACGCTGCCGCTGCCAATACATTGGCCAACGACGGTGACAATCGTCAGCGAGAGGGCGCCGGCAGGAATTTGGAACACCCCGGCCAGGGAACCGCCAATCGCATTCGTTGCAATCGCATAGGTGCCAAGGCTGACAATAAACACCTGAGTCAGCAGCTTGCCGCCGTTAAAGAATAGCTGTTCGGCGGCGAACGGGATGCCAATGAAAAGAATTTTTCGCAGTATCTCAATCGGGAAGTGGAACAGGTCGATCAGATGCAGGTGAAGAGAAGCCTCCATTTTGAACAAATAATAAAGTGCACAGGCCGCACCGGCGAACCGGGCGATATTGATCGCTAGAGTCATCCCGAGAACGCCCATGTCCAGAAGCGTGATCAGCAAGAGGTTCAGCAATACGTACAGCAGGTTCATGATCAGGGAAAGGGTTAAGGACGCCCGAGTTTTACCGATGCCCCGAAGTGCGGAGCAGACGGCCTGAACGACGGCCAGCCCGACGTAGGAGATGCTGCTGCCGATCAGATAGACGCGAGCATTGTCCAATACATCGGCCGACGCGGCGCCGAACAGCAGCTTGAGCAGCGGATTGTGAAAGCCGATCAACAGCAGCCCAATTACGACGGCGAGCAGGGTTACCGCCGTAACCGTAGCCGCAGAAGCGCGGGAGACGTTACGGTCGTTGCGGCTGCCTTTGTATTGGGCGACCACCACGGTTCCCCCGGTCGCGACAGCGACAAACACGCTGATCAGGAAGATATTCAGCGAGTCCACGATGTTCACCGCGCTGACAGCGGCGACGCCGGACGAGCTGATCATGGCGGTATTGACCAGATTAAGGCCAACGATAAAAGCCTGATCGATTAGAATAGGCAGAAACAAGGCAAAGATCTGCCGATAGTCCATGGACTCGCCGGACAGATGCTTTTCGAGGAAGGCGTTATTTTGCAGACGCGAAAATAGGGGCTTCAATCGTCATCACATTCTTTTCTTTATAATTGGTAGATCAAGCCAACACATTAATCTTATTATCGGATAATTCGTAATCAGGCTAAAGCAACTAAGCAACTAACCCGGATATCGCCGGGCAGGGTTGAAGATACCATTTCCGAAGGAGCCATGTCAATGCATTTCAGCGATCCTTGTTGCGGGGGGAGTTGGCGAGACGGGGGACATTTGGAAATTGCGGTTAGAGGTGGTACGATGTAGGGGATTGGGTGAATTTGACTTGGGAGGGGATTATTTTGAAAGCGCTATTTATTGGAGGCACGGGAACGATCAGCTCGGCGATTACCCGACAATTGGCGGAGGACAGCTCCTGGGAGCTGTATCTGCTGAACCGGGGGACTCGCAATAAGGATTTGCCGCCGGGCGTACATGTCATTGAGGTTGATATTCATCAGGAAGCCGAGGTGGCGAAGAAGCTCGAAGGTTATACCTTTGATGTGGTGGCGGATTTCATCGCGTTTGAACCGGCGCAGCTGGAACGTGATGTGCGCTTGTTTGCCGGGAAGACAAAGCAGTTTATCTTCATTAGCTCGGCTTCGGCGTATCAAACCCCTTTGTCGGATTACAGAATCACCGAAGGGACGCCGCTGTCCAATCCATATTGGGCCTACTCCCGCAACAAAATTGCCTGCGAGGAATATTTGATGAAGGAGTATCGCGAGAACGGCTTCCCCATCACGATCGTGCGGCCGAGCCACACTTATGATGAGCGTTCGATCCCGTTGGGCGTTCACGGCAACAAAGGGTCCTGGCAAGTGGCCCAGCGGATGCTGTTGAACAAGCCCGTTCTAATTCATGGGGACGGTTCGTCGCTGTGGACGTTAACGCATAACAGCGATTTTGCCAAAGGCTTTATCGGGCTGATGGGCAACGTTCATGCGATAGGAGAGTCGGTGCATATTACATCGGACGAAAGCGTGACCTGGAACCAAATTTACGAAATCATTGCGGATGCGCTGGGCGTGAAGCTGCGCGCGGTGCATGTCGCTTCTGAATTTTTGGCGGAGAACGGCCCGTACGACTTCCGCGGCGGACTGCTGGGTGACAAGGCCAATACGGTTGTCTTTGACAATAGCAAGCTGAAGCGGCTCGTGCCTGGCTTTACAGCTACGGTTCGCGTGGATCAGGGGATTCGGCGAACGGTAGAGCATATTCTGGCGCACCCTGAGCTTCAAGTGGCTGACCCTGAATTCGACGCCTGGTGCGACCGCGTGGTCGGGGCGATGGAAGCCGCCGCGAAGTTCATGAAGGAATAGGCGAGAGGCCATCGATGAGTATCGTACGTCAACCTACGTTCGTGTTGGCGCCGGATTCGTTTAAGGAGAGCATGACCGCCAAGGAAGTGTGTGAGGCTATGGAAAAAGGGCTTCGCAAAGCGTTCCCCGATGCGCATTACGTCCACATCCCGATGGCCGATGGCGGGGAAGGAACCGTTCAAGCCTTGGTTGACGCCACGGGCGGCAGGCTGTGCTCGCTGGAGGTGACGGGCCCGCTGGGGGAGCCGGTGCTGGCACAGTACGGCCTGCTGGGCGACGGGGAGACGGCGGCCATTGAGATGGCCTCGGCCAGCGGGCTCCACCTGGTGCCGCCGGATCGGCGCAATCCGCTGCAGACCACGACGTACGGCACCGGCGAGTTGATCTGCGCCTGCCTGGATCAAGGCGTGCGCCGGATCATCGTCGGCCTGGGCGGCAGCGCGACGAACGACGGCGGCGCCGGCATGGCCGAGGCGCTGGGCGCGCGCTTCCTGGACGCGGCGGGCCGGCCGTTGGCGCGCGGCGGAGGCCGCCTCGGGGAGCTGGCGCGGATCGACGTGTCCGCGCTGGATCCCCGCCTGCAGCAGGCGCGCCTGATCGTGGCCTGCGACGTCGACAACCCGCTCTGCGGCGAGCGTGGCGCGTCCCGGGTGTTCGGGCCGCAGAAGGGCGCCACCGCCGCAATGGCGGAGCAGCTGGACGCCGCGCTCGCGCATTACGCGGAGGTGGCGCGGCGGCAGCTGGGCCGGGACGTGCGTGACGTCCCTGGCGCAGGGGCAGCCGGCGGGTTAGGCGCCGGGCTGTTGCTCTTTACGCAGGCCGAACTGCGCAGGGGCGTCGAGATCGTACTCGACTTTACCGGCCTGCGGGAGAAGGTGGCGGCGGCGGACGTGGTGTTCACCGGCGAGGGCGGCATCGACTTCCAAACGAAGTTTGGGAAGGTGCCCTACGGTGTCGCCCGAATCGCCAAGGCTGCCGGCAAGCGCGTGATCGCGATCGCCGGGACGATCGGCGACGGCGCAGACGCGCTTTACGCCGAAGGGATCGACGCGATCTTCGGCATCGCCCCCGGCGCGGCCGCCCTGCCGCAGCTGCTCGCTGACGGGCCGCGCAACGTGGAGCGCGCCTGCGAAAACATCGGCCGCCTGCTGCGGCTTGGCTGATGAGTGCACGGGCAGCGTCGTCGCGGCCTGCGGGGACGTATGCCGTCTACTCTCTTTGGACCATTATCCCGTTGCATCAGGGGATGGAGAAGATATCCATTCCCCGTTTCTGAACGAAAGGGATAATCGTGCAAAGAGGCGCGAGAAGAACCTTCATGCCGCCGCCCCTGCGCAGCAGCTCAAAGGGGAGAAATGTTGTATGGCCTACCTACAACATTTCTCCCTTTTTTATATTTCGAGGTTGGAGGGGATACCAATGCAATCCGCTCTTTTTGACGATTATCCCGTTGCATCAGGGTGGAGAAATCCAACCTCCACTTCTGAATGAAAGGGATAGTGGTGTAAAGAGGAACAAAAGGGATAATCATGCAAAGAGGCGTAAGAAGGGGCATCCCCCAGGCTCCTCCAAAGGCTCCTACAAATACAGCTCAACCAGCTAGTGGACGAGTTCAGCAGTTTTTCTTTTGCTCTAATGAAAAAAGTATAGTAAAATACTAAAATATAGTTAATAAACGAAGAAGAAGAAGCGGAGGAACGAAACATGGAAATCGGGATCAGCACGTTTGTGGAGACGACGCCGGATGTTGTCACGGGTGAAACGATCAGTCATGCGCAGCGGTTGCGCGAGGTGGTAGAGGAGATCGTCCTGGCCGACAAAGTCGGATTGGACGTGTTTGGCGTAGGGGAGCATCACCGCCAGGATTATGCGGCTTCCTCGCCTGCGATGGTGTTAGCTGCAGCTGCTCCGCAGACGACGCGTATCCGGCTGACCAGCGCCGTAACCGTGCTGTCTTCCGATGATCCGGTCCGCGTGTTCCAGGACTTCGCGACGCTGGATGGCCTCTCAAACGGGCGCGCGGAGATTATGGCTGGGCGGGGCTCTTTTATTGAGTCGTTCCCGCTGTTTGGATACGATTTGAACGATTACGAGGAATTGTTTGAAGAGAAGTTGGATCTGCTGCTCAAGCTGCGCGAGTCGGAAAAAGTAACCTGGCAAGGCAAGCACCGTCCAGCGATCAACAATCTAGGCGTCTATCCGCGTCCTGTACAAAACCCGCTCCCGGTCTGGATCGGCAGCGGCGGCAATACCGAATCCGTCATTCGCGCCGGTGTGCTTGGTTTGCCGCTGGTGCTGGCGATCATTGGCGGCCGGCCGACTCAATTTGCGCCGCTTGTTAAGATTTACAAGCGTGCTGCAGCCCAAGCCGGGCATGATGTCTCGAAGCTGACCGTGGCTTCCCATTCGCACGGCTTTGTCGCCGATCGGAATGATGTGGCCGTAGAGAAGTTCTTCCCTTCGACGCAGGCGGTGATGAACATCATCGGGCGCGAACGCGGCTGGGGCCATTACAGTCGAGCTACCTACGATTCGGCTCGCAGCCTGGAAGGTGCGCTGTACGTCGGCGATCCGGAGACCGTGGCAAATAAGATCATTTACTTGCGCAAAAATGTCGGCATCACCCGCTTCTTCCTGCATTGTCCGCTTGGCACCATGCCGCATGAGGATGTGATGCGGGCCATCGAGCTTCTCGGTACGGAGGTTGCGCCGCGCGTCCGCGAGGAAGTTGCGCGCTGGGAAGCCGAGGGCGGAGATCTTCAGTAAGATCATTAGTAAAGGGGCTAGAGGATAACGGCTGCATTCCCCCCCTCGTACCTCCGCCCGAAACGTCCTCCCCAGCGGCTCCCCGAGCCCGAAGTAGTTCGAAGAATACAAATGAGTTCCCTCCCTGGTTTTCAGTGGCTTCTCGCTCATTGTATAATGGGAACATTACGATGAGGATCGAAATATGGATGACATCCTCAAAAAGGAGGAATCAATCGCCATGAGAGTTGCATCCATGCCTACACAAGCGGCGGTTATCGCCTCGCTCGTCAGCGACCCCAGCCGGTCGGCGATGCTGACGGCCATGCTGGACGGAAGATATCACGCGGCCGGTGAGCTGGCCCGGACGGCCGGGATTCAGGCGCAAACCGCCAGTTTTCATTTGGCCAAGCTGACGGAGGCCGGATTAGTTGCCGTCGAAAAACAAGGCCGTCACCGCTACTACGGGATTGCAAGCCCGGAAGTCGCCCGGGTGTTGGAATCGTTGTTGTCGATTGCACCGCCGGCCCCGGTCCAATCCTTGCGACAGGCGACGGAGGACCAGGCGCTGCGGTATGCCCGAACCTGCTATGATCATTTGGCAGGGAATCTCGGTGTTCGCCTGACGCAAAGCTTGGTGCGCGCTGGAATTCTTGCCGAAGGAGACGGCGTATTTGAAGTTACCGCAGAGGGCGAAGCCGTGCTGAATCGATTTGGAGTCGATATCGACCGAGCGAAGAGCAAGCGCCGTTCTTTTTCTCATAAATGCCTGGATTGGAGCGAACGCCAACATCACCTGGCCGGGGCGCTTGGCAACGTGATCTTGGAACGGCTGCTGGAGCTGGGGTGGGTGGAACGAAGTCCGCAGAGCCGGGCCGTTAAGCTGACCGCGAAAGGGCGGGCAGGGTTAAAAGAAACCTTTGCTCTAGATATGGACACAGAGGAAGGGATCGGCTAACGCATACAAGCCGGTACAGGCGGTACCGGCTTAGTCGTTCCAAAGGACCCTCGATGCTGGCTTATTTTATCCGCCTAACTAGGCTCCACGCATCAAAAAACGGGCTGCCCAGCCGTATTCGGCCGAGACAACCCGCTTCTGTTTAGATTTTGTCCTGCAAAAAAACCTTAATCTTCGCCAGCGTCTCGGCGGGATCGATGTTTTGCAGTAGATAGTCGGATTCCTTCTTGTAAATCACCTGCTCGGAGTAGTTCCTTAAATACTCTTCGACGACCTCGGGTGGCGCCCCTTCCCGTTCCTCGCGCAGTCGAATGTCCTCCTTCGTCACGTAGAGGAAAATCCGAATCGCCTGCGGGCCAAACCGTTTCCGCAGCGTCTGCATGCCTTCATGATTCACGACGACGACCGCCGCGCCATACTGCTCCAGCGCTTCGCTTAGATCGCGCTCCGCGATGCCGTAGCTGCCTCGCTCCAAGCGAACGCTTTGGCTGAACTCCTGTCGGCTGGCCATCGCCTGAAAGACCGCTTCCGCAATAAAACGGTAGTGCTCGCCGTCCCGTTCCCCCGTACGTATAGCACGGGTTGTATAAGGCAGCACATAAGGAAGGCCCAGGTCAGTGCTCAGCTGCTTGGCGATGCTCTTGCGGCCGGAGCCGCTTGTCCCGGTAATAATGATGACCTTGGGCTGCGGGGGGAGATCATCCGTCAGGGGCGCGTCAGCTTGGGTTGCCGCGGCGGCTTCGCTGCGGGCAGGATCAGAGGTTGCTTTCGAGCCTTTCAGCCATTTCCACATCGCGTCTCCATGCGCCTTATCCGGCTTAATTAGTTTGTACGTCGCCGGCAAAACCGCACGGATTCACCTCCTTTGCCAACTCTTTAATTATTATGTCGGCAAACCCGGAGGAAAACTGAATGTACTCGATCTAGAACCAGCAGACGTCTAGAGCACCCGCCGCGCGGTCACAAACCGCTTTTTCCACTGGCCGTCAAACGCTTCGATATGGACGCCTTTCTCTTTGGAGTAGGTGGGCAAAATTTGATTATCCCCGATGTAAATGCCAACATGGCCGATGTCCAGCCCGCGTGCGCTGAAGAACAGCAGATCCCCTTTGCGCAGTTCGTCTAGACTAACCTCCTTGCCCTCTTTGGCTTGGCGGATACATAACCGGAGCGCCCGTCGGGGGTACGCACCTCCAGCCAGAGCGCGCTGGCCTCACGAACGACATGCAGCTTGCTGCCGGCAGGAAGCAGTTCCTCGCTGACCGTAGCGCTGCTCACATCCTGTATAGCATGGTTTCGTCATCATAAATCACCTATTTTCTGGATGGATTTATATAGTTGAACGAAACCCAAGCGGATTTGTTTTGTGGAAAATGTTACCTATCCCTGCAGGTCCAATGGTGTCAGGCGTTCTAGTCCATTCATATATTTACGAAGCGCCAGCGGAATCCGGATGCTGCCGTCTTCTTCCTGATGATTTTCCAGCAGCGGGATCAAGATTCGCGGCGAGGCCACCATGGTATTGTTTAATGTGTAGCAATATTGCAGCTTACCGTTGCGGTCCTTGAAGCGGATGTTCGAACGCCGTGCCTGAAAATCCAATAGCTGCGATGACGAATGGGTCTCCCCGTAAGCGCCGCGGCTAGGCATCCACGTTTCGATGTCGTATTGTTTATACGTTTTTTGCGACATGTCGCCGGTACATACCGCCATCACCCGGTAAGGCAGCTCCAGCAGCTGAAGCATCTCTTCGGCGTTTTGGGTGATTTCCTGAAACAGCTGCTCCGACAGATCCAGATTGTTTTCACAGAGCACCACTTGCTCGACCTTCGAGAACTGATGCACGCGGTATAAGCCATGCACATCTCGGCCTGCCGAGCCGACTTCGCTGCGGAAGCATAACGAGGCCGCTGCAAGCTTGATCGGCTGGGTGAGTTCAACGATTTCGCGGTCGTAATACGACACGAGCGGAACCTCGGCGGTGCCGACCAGCCAGCGGTCGTCCTCCGCCATCCGATACGTCTGATCCGCACCTAGCGGGAAGAACCCGGTGTTCACGAGCGCCTCCGAGCGCACCATTAACGGGACCTCCAGCAGGGTGAAGCCTTTGGCTCCGAGGAGATCCATCGCGAGCTGCTGCACCGCCCGGTGGAGCAGGACTCCTGCGCCGCTCAGGTAGTAGTTGCGTGCGCCAGCCGTTTTGACTCCGCGCGGGATGTCGATCATCCGGTGGAGCTCGCCTAAAGCGACGTGGTCACGCGGTGTAAATTCAAATGTTGGAGGTGCGCCGACCCGCTTCACCTCAACATTGTCGAGATCCGACCGGCCCTTGGGCGTATCGGGCGAGACCCGGTTAGGGACGAGCAGCATCAGTCGTCGATACTCGTGTTCGGCTTCCTCCAGCTCTTTCTCCAATCCGTTCAGCCGCCGGTTCAGCTGCTTGACTTCGTCTTTTAATGCGGCGGCGGCCTCCGGCTCTTGCTCCCGAATTAGTGCCTCTATTTGCGGCGTCAGCCGGTTGCGCTCCTGGCGCAGCCGCTCCGTCTCCTGCAGCAACGCCCGGCGTTGGTCGTCCCAGCGCAAGAGCTCGGGAACCGACAACTCGATGCCCTTTTCCTCCGCCACCGTTTGAACCTGTTCTTGATGCTCCCGAATCCATTTGATGTCTAACATAGGTGATCCGCTCCTTTTTTCGATATGAATACAAAAAAGCGCCCTTCGTCCGATTGGGACGAGGAGCGCTTATCGACTCGCGGTGCCACCCAAATTGATCAAACCGGCAGGTCCGGTTCAATCCCCTTTAGTTCCGCGGTAACGGGCGGACCCGGTTAGCTTAGGGGGAAGGGCTTACGCATTTAACGCGATGTTCCCCTTGACGAAAACGCCTCCGAGTTGGATGCTCTTCATAGGCATGATTCCGAGATTTGATTTGTTTAGCAGTATAACGTAAGCGACCATCGGTTATCAAGAGGGAGAGGAAGATCCAATGAAAAAATTATTGCTTACCGGCTTCGAACCCTTTGGCGGCGAACCCGTCAATCCGGCGGTTGAAGCGGTGCGCCGGCTGCAGGGCCGTGTGATCGGCTCCTTTGAGATTGTAGGTCTGGAGCTGCCCACAGTGTTCGGACAATCCACCGAGCGACTGCTGACCGCCATCCAGCAATACGAACCCGAGGTGGTAATCGCGTTGGGACAGGCCGGCGGCCGAGAGGGGATTTCGTTCGAACGGATCGCCGTCAACTTAAACGACGCCAACATCGCCGACAATGCCGGATACCAGCCGGTTGACGAGCCGGTCGTGCCAGTGGGCCCGGCGGCTTATTGGACCACGCTGCCGGTCAAGCGCATGGTCGACCGTCTACGGGGCGAGGGGATTCCCGCGTCGCTTTCGCTTTCGGCCGGTACCTTCGTGTGCAACCACCTTTTTTACGGGCTGATGCACCACCTCGCCGTCAGCGGGAAGTCAATCCGCGGCGGGTTCATCCATGTCCCTTACCTGCCGGAGCAAGCGGAACGGCATCCCGGCGCCCCCAGCATGTCGCTGGAACAGCTGGTTATCGGCTTGGAACGGGCGATCGAAGTGTTGGGGGAGTAACGTTTAGATCACCCTCTGCGTTTACGGCCGTGTTTCTTATGGCGTCCGCGACCGTACTTGTTCGCAGCCACGCTGCCGCTGCCGCCGCCGACGGCGTGCTGCTGGCGCGTCCCGGGGCTGCTGATGGCGGAGTTGGTGCCGCCCGTGCTATATCGTCCGCCACCGCTGGCCACCTGCGTGGCGGCGGCGCTTTGCTGGCCGCGGGGCAGCTTGACAACTTGGTCGTTCACCACGATCACGACCTCCTTGCCGCGGTGGATCAAGCCTCGCCCATCGCGTTGGCTTCTGTGGTACCACCCAGGCGGGTTGGCTCAGCCCCCATCATGCGGGAGAACGCATCCCGGAAGCCGCTGCTCGATTCATATCCCGTGGAGAGCTGAGCATCGATGACCGGCCGGCCAGCGCGAATGTTCCCCAGGGCTAGTCCCATGCGCCGGGCACGGGCGTATTCCACGAAGGTCATGCCGAAGCGCTTCTTGAATTGGCGGCGCGCTGTGGACGCATCGACGGAGAGCTGCCGAAAATCCTCGTCCCTCCAGCGCTTCTCCGGATTCGCTTCTACAGCTTCCACCAGCATGCGGAGCCAATCAGACACGTGGTTTGGATGGGACAACGGGCGGCAGAAGACGCCGGTCGTTTTAACGCCGACGTAAAAGACTCCTTCATACTCCGAGTTTTTCTCCAGCAACGCTTGATAATATTCTTCTTTTCGCTCAGCGGGAATCATGCGGGACGAAAGCCTCCTTGACGTGTTGATTGATGCCCCCATTATAGCGCTTGCGACGAGACGATGTCGCCGAAAATCAGGCATTGATTTTTCGGACAACACTTCCATTTGTAGGCGCGGAAAATTTGTTATATGATATCATGGTAAATTGGGTGAACGCGCTAGAATTTCAGGGTAATCCGCAAGTCTAACGCTTGCCGCAGCGCTTAAGTCGGCTCAAATCGCTGAGATACCATTTTAACGCTGCTCACCGCGCTTAAATCCGATTTTTCGAGCCGGAATCAAGCGGTTTGATGAAAATAGCGATCCACAGCATCGTTAGAAATTGAACAACGCGAAAATCCGTCCAATAGCGTTTCTCATCCGCGTTAGGGCATGGGAAGCAGCACCCATGGGGGCATCTCATGGAGAAGCAGCGATGAGGACAGTCCCGGATTTAGCTCGAAAACGATAAATTATTTTTTAGTGGAGGAAACGATGTATCCAAAAGATTTGAACTATAAAATGCCGGCCGAATGGGCGCCGCATGAACGTACTTTCATCTCCTGGCCGGTGCAGGCGTCGATGGTCTATCCGGATCGGTATGCCGAGGTATGCGATGGATATGCCGAATTTATTACGGCGATTGCTGAGTTTGAACCGATCACCGTGGTTGTGAATCCGAACGATTTACCTCAGGTGAAGGCTCGCTTTGCGCAGGATCCGAACACGGAACGGATCTCTTTTATGCCGATCGAGCATAACGACGCCTGGCTGCGTGACAACGGCCCGACGTTCCTCGTGAATCCGGAAGGCGAGCTGGCCGGGGTCAACTGGCGCTTTAACGCTTGGGGCGGCAAATATTCGCCATGGGATCTGGACGATGCGGTAGCGCCGCAAATTCTGGAAGCCCTGAACGTCAAGCGGTTTGATGCCCCGCTGGTGCTGGAGGGCGGATCCATCCATACGGACGGGGAAGGTACGCTGCTGACGACCGAGGAGTGCTTGTTAAACGAGAACCGGAATCCGCAGCTGAGCCGGGAAGAAATTGAGGCCGCTGTGAAAAACTATGTTAACGTCGACCAAATCATCTGGTTGAAACGCGGTCTAGACGGGGATGAAACGGACGGTCACATTGACAACGTGGCCTGCTTCGCCGCACCGGGTAAGGTCATTTTGCAGGTATGCGATGATCCAAGCGACGAGAACTATGCCATCACCCAGGAAAATATCGCCATCCTCAGCGCAGCAACGGACGCCCAAGGCCGCAAGCTGGAGATCATCCCGATCCCGCAGCCGCCGAAGGCTTTTTATGAGGATAGCCGGCTGACGCTGAGCTATTTGAATTTCTATTTCGTCAATGGCGGCATCATCTTGCCGATCTTTGGCGGCGCAGCGGAGGCAACCGACCGCAAGGCCATTCAGGTGCTGAGCGACACCTTCCCGGATCGCAAGATCCGCACCGTCGACGGGATGGCGATCATCCGTGAAGGCGGCAACGTCCACTGCACAACGCAGCAAATGGCGGCAAGACGCGCATAAACGAGAATGAAGGAGGTTCGACCAACGACATGAGAAACGTAAAAGTTGCGGCTACGCAAATGAGCTGTTCATCCAATAAAGAAGAAAATATCGCAAAGGCGGATCGACTGGTCCGGGAAGCGGCCCGGCAGGGGGCGCAAATTATTTTGTTGCAGGAGCTGTTTGAAACGCCGTATTTTTGCCAAAAAGAAAAGTCTGACTACTACGTCTACGCAACTGAACTGGAGGAGAATGCCGCGATTCAGCACTTCCGCAAGGTCGCCAAGGAGCTGGAAGTGGTTCTGCCGATCAGCTTCTATGAGAAAAAAAACAACGCACGCTACAACTCGCTGGCGGTGATTGACGCGGACGGCGAAGTGCTTGGCCTTTACCGCAAAAGCCATATCCCGGACGGCCCGGGGTATGAGGAGAAATTTTATTTTAATCCGGGAGACACCGGGTTTAAAGTGTGGAAGACGCGTTATGCCAAAATCGGCGTTGGCGTCTGCTGGGATCAGTGGTATCCGGAAGCGGCCCGCTGCATGGCGCTGATGGGCGCCGAGCTGCTGTTCTATCCGACGGCGATTGGTTCGGAGCCGCAGGACAGCTCGATCGACTCCAAGGATCACTGGCAGATGTGCATGCTTGGACATGCCGCTTCCAACCTGGTGCCGGTGATCGCCTCGAACCGCGTTGGCGTTGAGTCCGACGAGGATTCGAGCATCACGTTCTATGGCTCGTCCTTTATCGCCGGGCCGCAGGGCAACAAAGTTGCAGAAGCTAACCGTACAGAGGAGACGGTGCTGGTAGCGGAATTTGACCTCGATCAGCTGGAGATCCAGCGTATTGAGTGGGGGATTTTCCGCGACCGCCGGCCGGACCTCTACAAAATCATTACCTCTTACGACGGCGAGCTTCGCATCGACTAAACTGCATAAGCAACGCTAGATGAGATAGCCCCCAATTGCATCGTACTTTGTGATTGGGGGCTTTGTGCTGATGCGGCGGGCCCGGCGAGTCAAGTCGAGCCGGGTTTGATAGCGGGGTTGGCGTCCACGAGGGCCTGCGCAACGGTCATGAGGCGGGGCAAATAGCGGAGCACCTCGTCCGCTCGTTGAAACAACGCCTCCGTTGTTCCGACGCCCAGGTCGGTCAGCAAGGCAAGGAAATCCTGGGCAAGCTGCTCCCCGATCTCCGGGGCATCTGCTGCCAGAATCTTATGGCAACGCGCAAACGTGGCGGTGATCCAGAACACCGCCTCTTGATGGCGACCGCGCTCAATCAGCTCGCGGCTGCCGTCAATGGCGACCGAACGCGCGCCGGGTGTGATGTCGCTTAAGAAGGGGAACGGCGTGGCAACCCGCGCTGCCGCCGTGTCATACGTACGCTCCAGCGCCTTCAAATGCTCCTCCGTCCTTTGGGCGGTGAGCTGTGAGCAACCCAGGAGCGGCAGCAGTTCGGCATAGGTCTCGCTATGCCCATACGCCTCGAGCACCTCGCGGGCCGCTAGGTAACGAAGCCGTATGGTGGGGTTGCGAAGGGCCGCGGTCAGCAGCACATGGGTTGTCACCCCGGTTGGGAACAACCATCCTAAGACTTGGTCCTGCCGCGGCGCCTCGGGATCGATGCTGCGGAGCCCGCGTTCGATCCGATCGTGCGCATGCTTGCAGCGCCGCAGGACCCAAGGCTTCTCGGCGAAGCGGGGGGCCACTTCCGCTTGCAGCCGGCGTAGCCGCCCCGTAGGGTCGGCGATGATCGTATCCGTCCGGAAGCTCCCGGCCAGATGATAATCTGATAGTACCGCTTCCGCCGATGCCAGCTGGCTCCAGGACAGGTGGGTTGCTTCAAGTAATGCTTGCTCGTAACGGAATTTTCCCAGTTTCGGCGGAGGCTCTGTCGGCTGAGTTACAACGATCAGATCGATGTCGGAGCTTTCCGGCAGATCTGCTTCTCCCGGTAATCCCACCGTGGAGCCGCTGAAGTAAGCACCTAGGAAACCGGCTTCCCGGCTGGCATGTTGGTCGACCCATCGGGCGGCAGCCTTTCGAGCTTCCTCGACTTTCATCCATACCTCCTCAAATTTGCAGGCATGCTTCGATGAACATCGAGGCATCCTCGTGATACAATCAAGATCATTAGAGATCCGGGTTACGTTATTAGATATGCCCGAGAGATCCTAGAAAGAAGGGATAAGAGTGGGACGTACGCTGTATTTGGCCTTAATTATGCTTAGTTTAATTTGGGGCGGTTCGTTTTTCTTCATCAAAATCCTGCTGCCCGACTTCGGCCCCTGGACCGTAGCGTTCCTGCGATCTGCCTTCGGGCTGGCAACGATTACGGGCGTCATGCTCGTCTTGCGCAAGCCGTTTGGGTTCCGCTCGATTCCTTGGCTGGCGATGGTCATCATGGCGCTGATCAACACGGCGATTCCGTGGGCGTTGATCGGCTTCAGCGAGACGCGGCTGACGAGCAGCCTGGCGTCGGTGCTCAACGCCACGACTCCGCTGTGGACTCTGGTGGTAGGCGTCATCTTCTTTCGCGTTGCCACGAGCCGGATGCAGTGGGCCGGGATGGGAATCGCTTTCCTCGGCTTGCTCGTACTTGTAGGCGTCAGCCCAACTTCGCTTGCCTCGGTAGACATGCTTGGGTTCGCCTGCATGCTGGCGGCAACGTTGTGTTATGCCGTCGGCACGCACCTGTCCAAGCGCCTGTCCGGCGGGTTGTCGATGTATCAGGTGACCTTCGGCACCTTGATCAGCGCGATGGGCGGCAGCGGTCTTATGGCGCTGATCGCCGAGCGGGACTCGCTGGCCCCGCTGGCTAAGCTCCCTACGCTTGGCGCGGTGATCGGGCTGGGCGTGTTTGGCTCGGGGGTGGCGTATATTTTGTTCTACTTTATGGTCCAAAAAGGAACCCCGCAATTCGCCACCACCGTCACGTATCTCGTTCCGGCGAGCGCGATTATTTGGGGGTTCACGCTGCTGAACGAGCCGGTGAGCTGGCGCTTGCTGGTCGGGCTGGTGTTCATCCTCGGCGGGGTGTACTTGGCGAACCGAAGCGGCTCGGGCAGTGCCGGGCAGGAGGCCAAACGCCAGGAGCTGCCGGTGGTCTCCGACCCGGATGCAGCAAGCATCCCTGATGTACCGCGATCTTTATGAAGGAGGAGAAGCGATGCTGCATGTGGTGAACGGTCTTGGCTGCGTTGAGCAAACGGTGTTGGAACTGGTCGCGCAAGGAGCCGAATACCCCAAGGACCTGTTCCGCCAAGTTGAACATCTTCTGAATCGCCTTGGCTTAGGGGATGTGAAGTTCCGCTATCGTTTGGCGGGGTTCATCTGCAAGGATTCCCTTGCCCTTGGCGCTGGGATCCGGCAAGCGAAACCATTCGTCGAGGTTGATCCGCGGTTCTCCGCGCCGATGGGACCACTCATTGGTTCGGGGATCGTAGCTGTAATCTCTAGCCCAATCTTGGCCTCGGGCGGCCACCTGACGGAGCGCGTATCCGATAAAGGCGACCTCGTCGGCCGTCATGATCGGATGCAGGGAGATCCGGATCCAGCCAGGTTTTGCGGTGAAATCGCCGCTAGCGATTCGGCGGGCGATCCGTTGCGAGGTAGCCTGATCGATGCCCAGCAGATAATGGCCATACGTTCCCGCGCAGGAGCAGCCGCCGCGGGCCTGGATGCCAAAGTGGTCGTTCAGCAGCTTGACGGCCAGGTTATAGTGAACCTGATCCAGGGTGAACGAGACGATCCCCAGACGCTCGCGGCTAGGCCCGCCCAGGATGGTCAGCCCTGGGACGGTTTCCAGCTCCGACAGCAACCGGTCGGTTAGCTCCCGTTCCCGGCGGAGCAGGCGGCCTGCGCCCATCTTCTCTTTGAGCCGCAGGCATAGCGCCGTGCGTGCCGCCTGCATCACCCCCGGCGTCCCGCCATCCTCCCGTGATTCGGCGTCGGATAGATACTGGACTAAGCCCCACGGGCTGGTCCAGGACACCGTGCCGCCGCCCGGGCGGTCCGGCGACGCCCCCGCGCTGAGCCCCGCATTCATCACCAGCACCCCGCTCGTGCCGGGGCCGCCCAGAAACTTATGCGGGGAGAAGAGGATGGCGTCAAGCCGCTCCTCCGGCGCTCCCGGCGGATGCATATTGATCGGGACGTAAGGGGCGCTGGCGGAGTAATCCGCCACGCAGATGCCGCCGTGCCGATGCATCACCCGCGCGAGCTCATGAATTGGCGTCACGAAGCCGGTCACATTGGAGCAGGCGGTAAACGCGCCGATTTTGACGCGGCGCTCCCGGTAGCGGCGGAGCAGGAAGTCCAGCCAAGCCGGATCCACGCGGCCGTCGGCCCCCGGCGGGAGGCAGACGACCTCGCCGATCGTTTCCGCCCAGGAGATGTGGTTGGAGTGATGCTCCATATGCGTGATGAAAACAACCGGCCGCTCCCGTTCGGCCATTCCGCTCCGGTAAGCTGCCCGCCAAGCGGCGGGGACCTTTAATCCAAGCAGGCGCTGCAGCTTGTTCACCGCCCCCGTCATCCCCGTTCCCTCGAATAACAGGATGTCGTTGGGGCCGGCGTGGACATGGTGCTTGATGATCCGCTTCGCCTCCTCATAAGCGGCGGTCATGGCCGTGCCGGTCAAGCTGGCGGCGGTGTGGGGATTGCCCGCCAGCGGGCCGATCTCCTGGGCTAGCTTCTGTTCAATCGGCCGATATAGGCGGCCGCTGGCGGCCCAATCGGCATAGAGCAACGTTTGCGTCCCGTACGGCGTAACAAAAGGATGGCGGTAGCCGATCGTATTTTTCCGGTAAACCTCAAATTCCAATTCCTCTATCTCCAGCAAACCAAGTCTCCCCCTGTTAGGTTACTGTAATAACGCTTTAGGTTATGTGCATTCGCCTAGGGGGGTTAGGGCTGCGGGGGAAAGTTCAGAAAACCTCCACAAAGCGGACAGCGGCGCGCCTTACGTAGGCTTCGTCTTCAGATAAACAGCTGAATATCCGATTCCAAGGCATCGCGCAGGTACGTTTGGGCATCGATGATCTCCACCTCCGGGAGGAATTCCTCCGGCTTAAAGCCCATAATCTCCACCGACAGCTTGCAGCCGTAGAACTTGATGTTTTTCTTGCGGGCTCCTTTGAGAAAGTGGATCAGACGGGGGGCCTCCTGGTCCTCGATCATCTCATCCAACATCCATTTGCCCAGCCCGCTGTAATTCATTTTGGAGAGCGGCAGCTCGTCCGGCCCTTTGGGGGTCATCCAAGTCATCAGCTTCTCATACAGCGTTTTGTCCTCCAGCGTCATCTTCTCCGGATCGCGCACGAGAAACAGGCCCCAGAAGGCAAAAACCTCCACACCGATATCCCGCGCGCTGTTCGCCAGAATCAGCCCGGCCATTGCTTTGTCGTAATCCCCGCTGAACATCAGCAGATTCATTCTTTTTTGCGCCATTACGGTCCAGCCTCCATCGTTGATGATTTGGATAAAGCTGGTATTAGTATGGTTCCGGGAAGGCAGCCTATCCTCGGTTCACAAATCGCTCAAAAATGGCGGTTGTCCATGCGCGTTCATCCGCGGGCTGACCGAGGGTCCTTGATTTCGAGGGTGCCTTTAGGGTACCCTTTCTTTAAGATTTAAGAACGTCCTTCTGCAACAAAACAGGCGGGATGTCGTCTTACATTTTGAGGTGATGCGGATTGAGGAAATACGCGTTAGGTTTGACCGTGATGCTATTGGCGCTCCTGCTTGTCGGATGCGGCACCTTCGATCCGGTGAACAAAGCGATCAATAAGCTGAGACCGGCCGTACCCGAAGATCCAGCGCAGGATGCGGAAGGTCCTTTTACCGTAGAGTTGTCTGTTCCGAAGCGTGCTGGGATAGATGAGACCTTTACGTTAATCTCCAGCCTGCATAATTTGTCCAAAACCGAATATGAGCTGATGAGTCGCCCTCGGGTGTTCCATTACCTGATCGTGGACAGCTTGGGCAACCGGGTGAACACGATCACCCAGGTGGACAGTGCGGTGGTTCGCAGCATGGGGGGAGAAACGGATATTAACGAGTTTTTCGAGACCCGGATCGATCGGATCGGAACGTATGAAATATATGCGGTCGCCGAATTTTCGATCAAAGAGAATGGAAAATACAAGAGTCTCACCTATGAGACCGAGCATCATTACATCGAAATCGGTCCCTACAGCTGACAAAGAGCAGACCCGAAGGATCCAGCGGATCCACGGTATCTGCTCTTTTTTGGTAGGCTTAGAAATCAAAGTTGTCGGGGTCCGGACCCACGCGAAGGTTCTCGTTAAGCGCGCTGATCCGTGCCATATCCTCTTCCGTCAACGCGAAATTAAACACGTCTGCGTTCTCGGCAATCCGATCCGGCTTGGTCGATTTCGGAATCGTTACCACGCCGTTCTGTAAATCCCAGCGAAGGATGATTTGGGCGACCGATTTTCCATATTTACGGGCAAGCTCTTGTAACACAGGATGATCCAGCAGTTGCCCTTGCATGAGCGGGGACCATGCCTCCATTTGAATGCCGTGTTCGCGGCAGAAGGCTTGCACTTCCTGCTGCGTCAGACGAGGATGGTATTCGACCTGATTGACCATCGGCACGATTTCCGCGTCTTCCATCAAGTCCTTCAGATGGTGAACTTGGAAGTTGCTGACGCCGATCGCCTTGACCTTTCCGGCTTGGTAGAGCGTTTCTAACGCACGCCAAGCTTCTTTATATTTACCGGCGACGGGCCAGTGAATCAGATACAGGTCCAGATAGTCTAGTCCCAGCTTCTGCAGGCTGGTTTCATAAGCAGCGAGCGTCTCTTCGTATCCGAGGTCGGCGTTCCATACCTTCGAAGTGACAAACAGCGCTTCACGCGGGATACCGGCTTCCTGCAAGCCTTCGCGGATGCCTTGTCCAACGCTCTTTTCATTCGCGTAGATTGCTGCGGTATCGATGCTGCGGTAGCCGTGGGTAATTGCGAACTTCACCGCGTCTACCAGCTCCTGTCCTTCCTCGATCTTGAATACGCCAAGGCCAAACCAAGGCATCTTCACTCCGTTGTGCAGGGTGGTGGTATCTTGCAAATGGGTAATCATATCAAAATAGCCTCCTATGAACTTTGAAGTTGAGTTTGGTGATGAAATAGATGATTAGTTATGTTGAAGCGATGGTTGTGAAATGACCGTCTCCTGCCGGTCTTTTCTTTCCAGAGCACGGCTCCAGCCCGTGAGAAGTACGGCAGCTGCGACCATCAGTGCGCCAATCCACGAGGTATGGATCAGACCCAACGAATCGGTGATGACCCCGCCCAGGTAAGACCCCAGGGCAATCCCGGCGTTAAAGGCCGCGATGTTGATCGCGGAGGCCACGTCGACGGCGGACGGGACAAACCGCTCTGCCAGCATCACGACGTAAACCTGCAGCCCCGGAACGTTCATGAAGGCCAGCAGTCCCATGAGGAAAATGGTCACCAAGCCGGCGACTTTGAACGGAGCCGTGAACAGCAAGGCCAGCAGGATCAGCGCCTGTACGATAAACATATAGAACAAGGCCCGAATTGGCTGACGATTGGACAACTTGCCGCCCACCATGTTGCCGATGGCAATCGCGATGCCGTAGACCAGCAAGATGACGGCGACCGCGCTTTCCTTGAAGCCTGTAATTTCAAGAAGGATCGGCGATAAGTAGGTATAAACGACAAAGGTGCCTCCATACCCGAGGGCCGTGATCAGGAACAATAGCAGCAGCCGTCCGTTCGTCACCAGCTTCACCTGGTCACGGAACGCGGTTCGCCCCCCTTTCCGCAAGCCGGATGGCACCAGCAGGCTGTTGGAGATAAAGCCAATGAGCCCCACGACGACGATCAGGATAAAGGCGGCGCGCCAGCCGAACTGTTGACCGATGAAGGTGCCAAGCGGCACGCCGGTGACCGTCGCAACGGTCAAGCCGGTGAACATGATGGAAATCGCGCTGGCCCGGCGGTGTTCCGGCACTAAGTCAGCGGCAATCGTTGAACCGATCGACATAAACACGCCGTGTGAAAAAGCAGAGATCACCCTTGCCGCGAGCAGCATGACAATGCTAGTTGCCGCCGCAGCCAAGGCATTGCCGATCATGAAGACGACCATGATCCACAGCAGCAGTGTTTTGCGCGACATTCGTGCGGTTAGCGACGTGAGTACCGGTGCTCCAAAAGTGACGCCTAACGCATATAAGGAAACCGTCAGCCCTGCGGTGGTCGTAGAAATGTGCAGGTCCTCGGCGATCAAAGGCAGCAGACCGACGCTGATAAATTCGGTTGTCCCGATGGCAAAGGCACTAATGGCCAAGGCGAGCAGCGCCAAGGTGCTTCTTTGATGATTCATGAGTCAATCTACCTCCCAAAAGATAATGGTTTGCAGGTTCGCCGCTGATCTGCCGGGGAATGATGCAGAAGCGAGCGACAAATGCTATTATGGGAGATAGGGTAGTTTTTGAGAAGTACGCACTTTGAAGTAATATAGGAACCTAAAAGTAATGTAGGTACTTTTTTGTGCCTATTAAAAAGAAGGAGCAATCTCAATGAAAGAGAAGAAATATAATATCTCCGTAGAAGCGACGCTTGAGGTGATCGGCGGGAAGTGGAAATGCGTGATCCTGTGCCACTTGACGCACGGTCGGAAACGAACCAGTGAATTAAAACGCCTGATGCCCGACATCACTCAGAAAATGTTGACCCAACAGCTTCGCGAACTGGAGGCCGACGGCGTTATTCGCCGGATCGTCTACCAGGAGGTCCCGCCTCGGGTCGAGTATGAGCTAAGCGAATACGGGGAGAGCTTACGGGGAATTTTGGATGCGCTGTGCGCCTGGGGAGAGCAGCATATCCACAAGGTGTATGGCAGCTATGATGTTCTGGAAGAGAACGTGCTGAATGAACATTTGAAATCGTAAGGTCTCTTCGGTTATGCTGTCCATGAAAAGGAGCGATGATCGATGAAACCTATCACGGTATTGATTGCGGACGATGAGCCGGAAATCGCCGACTTGATCGAGCTGCACCTGGCCCGGGAAGGATACCGCTGCATCAAAGCGTCCAACGGGCAGGAGGCGCTGGATGTCATCCAGACGCAATCCGTGGATCTTGCGATCTTGGACATTATGATGCCGAAGATCGATGGGTATGAAGTGACCCGGCAAATCCGGGAGAAGCACCATCTGCCGATCATTTTCTTAAGTGCAAAAGCAACCGATCTGGATAAAATCACCGGCCTGGTACGCGGGGCGGACGATTATATGACGAAGCCGTTTAATCCGATGGAGCTGGTGGCCCGGGTGAACGCCCAACTGCGGCGCTTTATCCAGCTGAACCCGTCGGTTGCCGGTCCCCCGGATGAGCCGGTGCTGGAGGCCGGAGGGCTTGTGATCCATCCCGAGCACCGGACAGTGTTCCTCTACGGCGAACCGGTAGAGCTGACGCCGAAAGAGTTTGATATCTTGGTCCTGCTGGCCAATCATCCGAAGAAGGTGTTCAGTTCGGAGCATATTTTTGAGAAGGTCTGGGGCGAGGCTTATTATGAAGGCGGGAATACGGTCATGGTGCATATCCGAAGCTTGCGCAAGAAGCTGGGGGAAGACCGGCACAAGAACAAGCTGATCAAAACCGTCTGGGGAGTAGGGTACACGTTCAATGGATAATCACACCGACAAACCGAAATTTCGCAGCTTTCGCTTCCAAATGATCCGGTTGTTCGGGCTGAGCATGATATTGTCTGCAGGGACAACCTTTCTGACTTATCTGGCGCTGCGGGAGTATTATCATACGCTGCTGCGTGAAGACCCGTTGTATAACGTCCGCCGGATGATGCGTGAGATCGGTGACATCAACGTGTTTCTAATTATCTTTATCCCGCTCTCGTTCTTATACTTCTATTTGCTGACTCGGCGTTATGTCGCGTATTTCCGGGAAATTTCCCGGGGAATCAATCAACTGGCGGGAGGAGACTTCACCCATCGGGTTCATATTCCTTCCGGCGACGAGTTCGGAGAGATTGCACGAGACATCAATTTGGCCAGCGAGAAGCTGCAGCAAGCCGTGGAACGGGGCGACTTTGCCGAGAACAGCAAGGAGCAACTTGTGCTGAACCTGGCCCATGATCTTCGGACCCCGCTAACTTCTGTGATTGGATATCTGGATTTCATCCTGCAAGGGAAAGACCTCACCGCCGAGCAGATGAAGCATTACACCACGATCGCCTACACCAAATCGCAGCGTCTGGAGAAGCTGATCGACGAGTTGTTCGAAGTTACGCGAATGAATTACGGTAAGCTGAACATCCATCGCCGGCCGCTTGATTTGAGCGAGCTGCTGAGTCAATTAACCGAAGAGATGTACCCCGTGTTTGAAAAAAATGAGCTGACCGTTCGCCTAAAAACCGAACCGCAGCTGATGATCTCCGGCGATGGCGATCTGCTTGCCCGCGTCTTTGAGAACTTGCTGTCCAATGCCGTTCGTTACGGCAAAGACGGGGAGTACGTTGACGTCCATGGGAAGATGGACGGGGAAGAGGTTGTCGTGCGCGTGACCAACTACGGGGACTCCATTCCGCCGGACGAGCTGCCGCATGTGTTTGATATGTTCTTCACCGGCGATCGTGCGCGTACGTATCAGGAAGGCAGCACCGGTCTTGGCCTGTTTATCGCCAAAAATATCGTGGAGCAGCACGAAGGCACCATCTCGGTGCAAAGCGATCTGATTCGGACCGAGTTTGAAGTGAGGTTGCCGAAGCTTAGAAACTTATGAGTTGAAATCCTGTCTCGTTGTGAGGCGGGATTTTTTTGTCGTTAGGGCCTCCGTAGGGCACCTATGCCAGCCGCCTTCCCTTGATGATTATCCCGTTGCCTCAGAAAGTGCGCATCTCATTACCAGTCACCAGGTAACCTTATCTTGCCCTCCCTTGATCTCCTCATTTTTCCGCTGAACGAAAGGGATAATCATGCAAAGAGGCGCGAGAAGGACCCCTTGGGGAGACGACACACAGTATACGAAAAATAATTTCCTTGATCACGGAGCTCCGTCGCGGAACGTTGACCTTGGCGGTGCTAAGCCAGTTGCGAACGCCGCAATACGGGTATTCGCTCGTTCAACGGCTGGATCAATCCGGGATCACCATTGATCAAAGCACATTGTATCCGCTGCTGCGCCGGCTGGAGAAGCAGGAACTTACTCACCGGCTGCCGGAACGGAGCCGGGAGGACATCGCGCTGGAGCTGCGCTCCACGATTGAGGATATGCTGGCGGAGGAACCCAGCGAAGCCGAAGTGAAGGAGGCGCTGACTCAATTGGGCGATCCGGCCGTGTTGGCCGCTCAGTATCGGGACCAACCAACGTTTTTGATCGGGCCTCGCTTCTATGAAACTTATGTTCAGGTCTTGAAAATGATTGTCCCGATCGTGGTCGTAATTACCCTCCTTTCGCTGATTGCCAACCAAATCATTACGTATTCTGGTGAAGTCGTTCCGGCGGAGGCCGCGGCAGTCCTGCTCAGCAAAGCTATAGGGACGGTGTTTAGCACGGGGGTGCAGACCGTATTTTGGATTACCCTGGCGTTTGTCATTCTGGAACGGACGGGAACCGGCAATGAACTGCCGCTGAACGGCAAGTTCAAAGCTTGGACGCCGGATGATTTGAAGGATACCCGATATGTCCCTGCGAAGAAAGTGATCAAGAAAAGCGAGGTATTCGCCAGCCTCATGTGGACGGCGATATGGGGAAGCGTCTATTTTAACGCAGATCGGTTGATTGGCGTATATGAGAAAGGCCGAAACGGCATAGAAATGACGACTCCGATCTTTAATCAGGAGGTACTGCTTTCGTATTGGCCGTTTATCGCGGTGGTTCTTGCGCTGGATGTTGCTCTGGCGATCTACAAATGGATCGTTGCCCAATGGAACGTGAAGATCGCGTTCCTGAACGTGGCCAACCACGTCCTTTCGTTGGTGGTGTTCGGCACCATCATCGGAAATGCAGAGCTGCTGTCCCCCGGTTTTATCGCGAAGTTGGAGGATATTTTCGGATTGGGAGTTTCCGGCTTCAACTCCGGATGGATCATGTGGGTGGTGTTGTTTGCTTACATGTTGTTCGCAGCCTTGGACAGTTACCAAGGGTTCCAGAAAGCTAACCTTTCCAAACCGGCAAAATAAACAATCGTCAAAAAATCCCCACTCTCTTGGTGAAAGAGGGTGGGGATTTTCGTTTAGAAGCTCACTTAGGCGGTCGTTTTCCGGGACCGGTACAGCAGCAAGCCCATCAGAATCGCGAAATACAGGAATAGGGCGCCAAAGGTGTACAGGTACATCACCGGTTGATTTTGCAGATACCCGACGATGGGGATGTTCAAAATCAGCAGCAGTGGAAATCCGAACATAATTGCGGACGCGCTGCCCATGACCAAGTTGTCCGTCGTATTCGACTGAAATTTCGGATCGACGGCTTTGACGAGCGCAAGCCCGGTAGAAATCGTTCCGGTCAGCATCCCGTAAAAACCGAGAACGTTTGGCAATTTGTCCTCCGGCAACACCCGCGGCACTAACCAAACTATAAACCATACCGTTACTAACCCGCCGACTGTCGTTAGGATGAGTACCGGCGTCAAGTATTGCTTCAACGCGTAGATCGAGATCGCAGCGATCGAGGCGGCGATCATGTAATCGAAGGAAAATCCGGAGATCCGCTGCAACAGGTAGTTGTTCGGGGAATGCTCCAACTGGAAGCCCGCTTGCTTCCAACGGTTGAGAATCCACCGGAACAACATGGCGTACAGGCTGCCGATGAGGAAGTGGAAGCCAATCAGCAGTTGGGCCAATGTTTCCCCATAGGTCCCGAGTGGAGTCAGCACCGCCTCCAGTCCACGTAACGTCAAGTAAGTGACCAGGTAAATAAAGCCGATCAGCGCGATTTGGTAGGTCAGCTTGTCGATCGCGTCACTGAGCGGAATTTCGCCTTCTTCTGATTTTTCCGTGACCTCGGTGCGTTCTTTGAGTGGGCGGGATGCCGCCTGTTTAAATTTCGGATGGCGGATCAGGAAGTTCATCAGAATGATTCCGGGAATCACGGCCCAGATGAAGCCAAACCCGGCAATGGTTAGGCCGAGGTTCCCGCCGCCTTCAAGCCCCAAAGCCTCCCAACGGCTGCCGATCGAATAGGCTTGTCCCGGACCTTGTCCATACCCGAGAGGGAGCAGCAAGCCGATGCCTGGGAACATGTCGGGATAGAAAAGCTCTGTCAGGATCAGGAGCAGACCAAATCCCACCAGCCCTTGGATAAGGTACGTCGAGACGATGAGCATCCCAGATTTCATGACCGCCGGGCTGTTGGACACCTCCCGTTCTTTGAGGGAGAGGGCAATGAATCCGATCGCCATCAGATGGTAGACCAGTTGCCCCAGTCGATCGAGGTTGAAATTCAGCCACCCGAGCAACTCCGGGCCCACGATCAATCCGAGGATGCCGGCGACCATGGAGGTGGGGACGATGATTTTGCGCAACAGTGGAATGCGCGCCTTGAGGACGGCCGATACGACCATCAGCAGCGAAAGCAGCGTAAAGTCGATCACGAAAGACCATGAATTATCCAAAGGGAGAACCTCCTATTTTCTACCGGAGTGCACGCTGTTTCAGCGCGGTCATAAATTTGAGCCATTTGTAAGCCGAGGTTCGCGGTTGGTAAAACAGGAACCGATACAGCTTATCGCCGACATAAAATTCAAACTTGTGGTGAAGCTGTACGTTGATCCCCTCCAACTCGGTAAATGGGAAGGAATACGGCTGTCCGTTATCCCCTTGAAACGTAAGAGAATCTTCGTGATCAGCGTTCCAGCGCAGTTGTCCCGTTCCCAGCGATTGAAAGGGCTGCTCTCTTTCCGACACATACATATGCACGGGATCCTGCATGACGGATTCCCAGGAGGTGAGCTGTTCCGGTTCTTGTATTACTTGATTCAGCCGTTCCAGCTGCCAGCGATTCCAGTCCCGCGTAGTCGAGAAGCGCAGCGGATGGGTAAACTGCGCGAATTTGCCCTGCGGCGTGTAGCGAACGGTATAGCCGCAGGCCGTGCAGCCGAACAAGTCTTGTTCGGAGCGGAGGCGGCCTGGTACTTCGCAGTGCGGGCAGATAAACAGCAGGCGCTCCAGGTAATGCGCCGGGGCTTTACCGTAATAGGCAGCCCCGGTTTGGGATTGCCACTCTGCATCGTCATGCGCCAACGCCTCCGTCAGCAGGTGATGGATCTCATCTGGGGTATGGTTGGCGAATGCGCCAGCGTCCCATTTTTTCTCGAAGGAGAGGTGAATGGGTCCCCTGCGATGGTTCTCCGCCCAACGGGGAGAGGACAGATGACCGCCGGAAATGGTGGCGATGACCACCGGAACATCCAGCAACTTCACCAGCTTGGCCGTGGAATAGAACAACGGCTCGGTCGTCCCGTCCCAGTTCCGGTTCCCTTCCGGGAAGAGACCGATGACGCGTCCGCTCTGCTTGGCTTTGATCATGCTGCGGATCGTCCGCGTATCGTTTTTATTTTTCATTTTGGGGATCGCTCCGGTGTAATTCAGCAGCTTGGCCAGCAACGTGTTCCGGAACAGGGAAGCTCCGGTCACGAAGCTGATCGGCTCGTCCACGTAACAGTTGATATAGAACGGGTCCCAGTTGGTTACATGGTTCGCCAAAATCAGATACGGCGGCTTCAAGCCCACGGTATCGTTGCGCTCCACCTTGATCTGGGAACGGCTTTGGAGGAATGCGCGTAGGGCCGACAACACGAGCCGCTGCGCGATTTTTCCCGGTTTTTTCTCAATGCTCACAGAGTCACATCCTGAAGGATTAATTTCAAAAAACACATTAATATTGTTATATCATATTTTGGATAAATTCGTTGGCGGGAACTTGTTGGTGTAGAAAAAAAGAACGGCCAGGGGGGCCGTTCTTGGGGTGGGGCTTTGAAAGATTAGCCTTCAAGAGGCTCGGAATCAATAAATTCGACGGGGAGACGCCGCTCCTCACCCACTGGAAGGCATAATCGGCAATCTCAAATTTTCCGTCTCCTTTTCCGTTAATGATCCCCTTGTTGACCAGCTCCATAATGGCATCTTTCGCATAGGAACCGTCAATGTCCGACATTTGAGTTGCTGCATGCAATCAAATTTTGAACTATTGATTTGGGAACATAATAAAGCCCTTGCTGCCAAAGACAGAAGGGCCAAAAGGGAAGTATAGCAGGATGAGGTATCCACTTACGCGGCATCACCGGAAATCCGGCGGAATGCGCCGGGACACACCGGTGGCAATGGCCGCGTTGATGACGGCTTTGCGCACGAGCGGGACGACCTGATCATTAAAAATACTCGGGATGATATACTGCTCGTTCCGCTCCTCGTCAGTAACGGCGGAGGCGATAGCTTGTGCTGCGGCCAGCTTCATCGCTTCGTTGACCACGCGGGCCCGACAATCGAGCGCGCCGCGGAAGACGCCGGGGAACACAAGCACGTTGTTGATCTGGTTCGGATAGTCGCTTCGGCCGGTCGCGAAGACAGCTGCGTGAGCCAGCCCTACCTCCGGATCAACCTCCGGGTGCGGGTTGGCGAGGGCAAACACGATCGGCTGCTCGTTCATCGTCCGCAAATGTTCACCGGTCAGCAGATTCCCCGCAGAGACGCCGATGAACACGTCAGCACCAGGCAGGACATCTTGCAGCGAGCCGGGCTGACTTTCCACCTGAGGCTGCTCCGCGAGCCACTGCCACATCGGGTGGCTGTACGTTCCACCGCGGACAATCGCTCCCTCCTTGTCCACCGGCACAAGCTTAGTTACGCCTGCGGACAGCAGCATTTTGCAAATGGAGACACCCGCTGCCCCAACACCGCTTACCACGACCCGCACCTCGGACATCGATTTGCCGACGACCTTCAGCGCGTTAATTAACCCGGCGATCACGACCACCGCTGTTCCGTGCTGATCGTCATGGAAGACCGGGATGTCCAGTTCCTCCGCCAGCCGCTGCTCAATTTCGAAGCACCGGGGGGAGCTGATGTCCTCCAGATTGATGCCGCCAAAAATCGGACTGATCGCTTTAACGGTACGAATGATTTCTTCCGTATCGCTCGTATCCAGGCAGAGCGGAAAAGCATCAACCCCGGCCAGCTGCTTAAACAGCATCGCCTTGCCTTCCATCACCGGCGCCGCGGCGTACGGACCGATATCGCCAAGCCCCAACACGGCGGTTCCGTCCGTGATGACCGCCACCGTGTTGCGTTTAATCGTCAGCGAAAACGCCTTGTTTCGACTTTCGTGGATCGCCGTGCAGATTTTGGCGACCCCTGGCGTATACACCTGCGACAGATCGTCGCGGTTGCGAATTGGCATCGTTGGCTCGATGGCGATTTTACCGCCGAGATGCATGAGAAACGTGCGATCGGAGACGTTGATCAGCCGGACACCATGCAGCTTGCGAAGCGCCTTGACGAACGCCGTTTCGTCTTGGTCGCCCGTATCGACGGTAATGTCGCGTACCGAAGATCCTTTAGCCGAGGAGATCACGTCGATCGACGTAATGTCGCCTCCGGCACCGCTCACCGCAGCAGCGACATCGCCGAAGCTGGCCTTCTTATGGTCGAGCTCCAATCGGATAATAATTAACGTACGTGCCATAACTTAAATCCACCCCCGCCATTTTACCGCCTCGGTCATTCGCTTCAGCCCCACGATATATGCGGCAAGACGCATGTTCACCCGGCGTGTCACCGAAGTCTGATAAACCTTGTGAAAAGCGTCCACCAACAGCTGCTCCAGCTTCGCGTTCACTTCCTCCAGCGGCCAGTAGTAACCCTGATTGTTTTGCACCCACTCAAAATAGGATACGACCACGCCGCCCGCACTCGCTAGGACATCCGGCACAATCAGAACCCCGCGCTTGGACAAAATTTCCGTTGCTGCATACGTCGTTGGACCGTTGGCCGCTTCGACGATCAGCTTAGCTTGGATGTGCGGCGCATTTTCCTCGGTGAGTTGGTTTTCGATCGCAGCCGGCACGAGGATATCGCATTCCTTCACAAGCAGTTCCTGATTTGTGATCCGGTTGGAGTAGAGGTGGGTCACCGCGCCAAAAGAATCCCGCCGATCCAACAGCTCGAGGATATCGAGCCCGTTTGGATCGTACAGCGCGCCGCGCGCATCCGCAATGCCAACGATGATGGCCCCGGCGTCATGCAGAAACTTCGCCAGGTAGCTGCCGGCATTGCCAAAGCCTTGGATGATGACCCGCGAGCCTTCCACCGCCATGCCGGCCATCTTTGCGGCCTCCTTCAGCACGATCGTGACGCCAAGGGCTGTCGACGATTCCCGTCCGTAGGAGCCGCCGAGCACCAGCGGTTTGCCGGTGATGAAGCTGGGCGAATCGAATTCGCGGATCCGGCTGTACTCGTCCATCATCCAGGCCATCACCTGCGAATTGGTGTACACGTCAGGCGCCGGGATATCCTTGGTCGGCCCAACCAATTGGCTGATCGCCCGGACGTACCCGCGGCTTAAGGCTTCCAGCTCGCGCATCGACATCGTCCGCGGGTCGCAGGCGATTCCGCCTTTACCGCCGCCGTAGGGCAGCGACACGATGCCGCATTTGATGCTCATCCACATCGACAAGGCCTTCACTTCCTCCGCCGTCACGTCGGGGTGGAACCGCACGCCGCCTTTGGTCGGCCCGACCGCGTCATTGTGCTGAGCGCGGTAACCGGTAAAGACCTGGACCGAGCCGTCGTCCATCTTCACCGGAATCCGTACGGTCAGCATCCGCAGCGGCTCCTTGAGCAGGTCAAACATCTCCGGCGGCTCGTTCATCGTCTGGAGCGCCATGCGAATGACCTGTTGGGTGCTGGTCAAAACGTCCATATTTTCCGAAAGTGTTCGTTTCCCGTTCATAATCATGGGTTACCCTTCTTCCGTCCGTATTGGAGAAATATTTGAAGTTTGCTAAGTTCGCCGCCGCAGCTCTAACGCTTGCTTCTGTAGCTCTAACGCTTGCTTCTGTAGCTCTAACGCTTGCTTCTGTAGCTCTAACGCTTGCTTCTGTAGCTCTAACGCTTGCTTCTGTAGCTCTAACGCTTGCCACAAACCTTATTGCAGCAAAAATCGCCTATTTGCGAATCTAACGCTGATCACGGAGCTTATTTCACCATTTTTCGGGTGAATTGAGGTGTTTTTGCCCAAATAGCGTGGCTCAGCGTCGTTAGAATTTTTGACATGCCGTTTTTTACAACAATAGCGTTCTGTATCAGCGTTAGAGCAGGGAGCACCGGCCTCGCGATCAACGAGCAAATGACCAAACGAGCTAGAGAGCAAGAGACCAAACGACCAAGCGAGCAAGCGAACAAGAGAGAAAATTATTGCGAGCAAAAGAACAAGAGAGTAAGAGATCGCGAACAAGAGAGCAAAAGAGCATCCAGCAATCGTCATCGCCTACAACTTCCGGGAAGTCAGCTTGGCTTGGGTGAACAGCAGCAGGTAGTCATAGCCGCCGGCTTTCGAGTCGGTTCCCGACATATTAAAGCCGCCAAACGGGTGGGCGCCGACCAACGCCCCGGTGCATTTGCGGTTCACGTACAGATTGCCGCAGTGCATTGTTTCCAGCGCTTCGCTGATGCGATCCTCATCCCGGGAAAAGAACGACCCCGTCAGCCCAAACTCAGTATCGTTGTACAACGCGATCGCTTCGCGCCAATCCTTCGCTTTGCCGATCGCCAGCACCGGCCCGAAAATCTCCTCCTGCATAATCCGCGCCTTCCCATCAACGCCGGCGAACACGGTGGGTTCGATATAATAGCCGTTGCCTTCGGCTTGCTGTCCGCCGGTAAGGAGCTGCCCTTCCTGTTTGCCGACCTCAATATAATCGAGGATTTTGCGGAAAGAAGCCTCGTCGATCACCGGTCCAACCGCTTTATTGTGCTCGGGGAGGCCAATCTCCAGCTGCTTCGTCAAAGACACGACTTTCTCCACCACTTCGTCGTAGACGGACTCTACGATGAAAGCGCGGGATCCGGCGGAGCATTTTTGTCCCTGGAACCCAAAAGCTGAGGTCACGATGGCCTGAGCAGCCGCATCCAGATCTGCAGTTTCATCAACGACGATGCCGTCCTTGCCGCCCATTTCGGCGACCAGCCGCTTGATCCAGATCTGCCCGGGTGCCGTATCGGCTGCCAACTTGCTGATGCGCAGTCCGACCTCCTTCGAGCCGGTGAAGCTGATGAACCGGGTTTTCGGGTGCGTGGTCAGATAATCGCCAACCTCAGAGCCGCTGCCGGGGATGAAGTTCAGCACTCCGGCCGGCAAGTCAACCTCCTCCATCAGCGCAGCGAACTTGTAGGCGATGACCGGGGTGTTGGAGGCGGGTTTGAGCAGCACGGTGTTGCCAGCCACAATCGCCGCCGAGGTCATGCCCACGCAGATCGCCAGCGGGAAATTCCATGGCGGAATGATGACACCAACGCCGAGCGGGATGTAGGTCAGCCGGTTTTGCTCCCCCGGGACTGGCGTCAGCGGCATCGTTTCGTTGATCTCGCTCAGGCGGATCATTTCCTGTGCGTAAAAATTCAGAAAATCGATCGCCTCCGCCGTATCGGCGTCCGCTTCAGCGTAGTTCTTGCCGGCTTCGAGCACCATCAGGGCGGAGAACTCATGCTTCCGTTCGGTCATGAGCTTGGCGGCTTTCAGCAGGTACTGTGCGCGTTCGCGGGGCGGCACCTTTTTCCACGATTCAAACGCCGTGAGTGCAGCCTGCATCGCTTTCTCGGCCAGCTCCTGATCGGCTTTGCTGACCCAACCCATCGTTTCATCGAGATTGCCGGGGTTGATTGAACGGATTTTGGCCTCCGTAAAAATCTTCTCACCGCCGATCTGCAGCGGAATCTCCCGTCCCAACTCCGATTTCACTTGGGCAATCGCGGCTTCCATGGCCTGGCGGGCCGGTTCCTGACTAAAGTCGGTAAACGGTTCGTTGCAGAAAGCTTCCAGTTTTGCCGTTGTGCTCATAGGGGCGCGCTCCTTACGAATAAGATTTTGGATATTTACTTAAATAAGTTCTTTAAGACAAACCATACATTGGCGGGACGCTCCGCGAGGCGGCGCATAAAGTAGCCAAACCAATCGCTGCCAAACGGGACGTACACCCGAACCTTGTAACCTTCGCGAACGAGCGCAAGCTGTAAATCTTCGCGAATGCCATATAACATTTGAAATTCGTAGCGGTCCGGCGGAATGGCTAAATCTTGAATTGTTTTCTTAGCGTAGTCGATAATCTGGGAGTCATGGGTTGCTATGGCGGCATAACCGCCGTTCATCAGGTGGGTAGAGATGAGGCGTTTGAAATTTTCGTCGACGTCCGGCTTGGCCGGGTATGCGACTTTCGGCGATTCCTTGTAAGCTCCCTTCACGAGGCGAAGGTTCGGCTTAAGGGGCTTCAGATCCTCGACGTCTTCCAGGGAGCGATAAAGGTAAGCTTGGATGACGATGCCAACGTTGTCGATTTGTTCGCGCAGTTGCTTGTAGATCGAGATGGTTTTTTCACAGTGGGCAAAATCCTCCATGTCGATGCGCACAAACAATCCGTACATTCGGGCCCGGTTCAGGATCGTGGTCAGGTTACGTAAGCAGATTTCGTCGCTAATCCCAAGCCCCAGCGAAGTGAGCTTCAGCGAGAGATTGGCTTCGACTCCGGCTTCGTTGATGGCGTCCAGCGTCTTGAGGCACATCCGCATGGATAGTTCTGCTTCGGCTTCCGTGGACACGAACTCGCCGAGATGATCGAGGGTGGCTACCCGACCAGTCGCATTTAATGCGCGTACAGCTTCAATTGCACCATCAATGGTTTCTCCGGCCACAAACCGACCGGCACCAAAGCGCAGTCCGTATCGGCGGGCCATACGTCCCACGGATTGGCTTTTGGCGAAGGATTGAAACAGGGTGCGGAGTAACGCGTCCATAGGCATCCATCCTTTTCCATTTCTCATTGTACACAAAATATACAATATTTTAGATTTTTGAACAATATAAGTTGAAAAAATAAACAAAAAAATTTTAAATTAAAGAAAAAATGTTCAATATTGAACAGTTCCAGGCTGAGTGAAGGTGCAATCTTTATGACGGGAATATTGAACCTCGCCTGCTTTCGTGTTAGATTTACAAGTAAAATTTCATTACGCGTGAGGTAATTATGTTTAATCATGAACGGATATCCTTCCGGCAGGACTTGACCCGTTTCAAACCGGAAGAAAATACAAGTGCATTACTTGCAGCGTTACAGGGCGGTCAGGCGGCGGCAGTCGAGCTGGACGGAGCGTTGTATCTGTTGACGCCGGATGATGCCGGGCGGCTTGAAGCTTTTGGCGAAGGGAGTATCGGCAAAGGACTGCGGCTTGACGGGATGAAGTTTGTCGTTTCGGTTGTGTTCAAGGAGTCGGAGCTGGCGCTTCCGATCAGCGAACTGGCATCCCGATGGTCCGGCGCAGATACGAGCGGGCGGCCGGCGTTGGTGGTCAATGATGGACAGGAGCCCGTTGGGTATCTTCCGATGATCGACCTGCTTAAAATAGCGGCGGACCGGCAGCAGCGGGCGGAGGCGTATTTTGACGCCCTGCTGGAGACGGTCAGTGATGCGGTAACGGTCGTGGACCGCAACGGTACGGTGATCGGCTGGAACACGGTGGCGGAAGAAGTGTACGGGATCGCCAAAGCGGACATCGTTGGCCGCACGATCGGTGAGCATTTTGATCCCGACGCATTGGTTGTGCTGGGGATTCTGGATGAAGGCCGGCGGCTGCGCGGGGCCTACCATCGTCCGCGGGAAGGCACGCATGTGCTGATCAATGCGTCGCCGATCGTGGAGCCGGGCGGGGGGATTATCGGCGGCGTGGCGACCGAGCAGGATATTACGCATCTTGTGAAGCTGAACGACGAATTGACGGTAGCGACGTCCCGTCTGTTGACCCAGCGGATCGGCGACGAGGATCCGTTTGGCTTAATCAGCGGGCGTGGCGAAAGCATGGGCAAAGTGATCAAACTGGCCAAAAAGCTGGCCGAAACCGACTCCACCGTGCTCCTGATCGGGGAGACTGGAGCGGGCAAGGAGCAGCTGGCCAGGGTGATCCATCGCGCCGGCGCGCGGCCGGAGGGGCCGTTCCTGTCGCTGAGCTGCGGGGCCGTCCCGGCGGGATTGGTCGAAGCGGAGCTGTTTGGCTATCAAGGCGGCGCCTTCTCGGGACAGCCGTCGGGTCAGGCTGGTCGGCTGGAGGCGGCGGACGGCGGCTCGATTTTTTTGAATGAGATTGAGTGTTTACCTTTAGACGTACAGGAGAAGTTAGCTCATTACATCAAGCACCGGACGATCACGCGGATTGGGGCCGCGGAAGCCGTGCCGGTATCAGTGCGAATCTTCGCCGGCACCAGCCAGGATCTGGGCCAGCTCGTGCGGGAGGGCAAATTCCGTGCGGATTTGTATTACGCGCTGAACGTGGTGTCGCTGAAGGTGCCGCCGCTGCGTGAGCGTCGGGAGGACCTGGGGCCGTTGGTGCAAATGTATTTGCGCGTGTATTCGTTGCAGTATCAGAAGCCGCTGCCGGCCGTTTCGCCGGAGGTGATGCTGGCGTTTGCGAATTACGACTGGCCGGGAAACGTAAGCGAGCTGCGGGCGGTGATCGAGCGCTGTGTGATTTTAAGCGAGAACGAGCAAATCACGCTGGAGCACTTGCCGGAGGTGTTGCAGCAGCGGCAAGCTCAGCTGGAGTTCGCAGCGGCGGACTCTGCGGTGGGCATGCCGGTTGGCAGCGGAGCCGTTGCCGGTTCCGACTTCGGGCGGGGAACGAAGCTGTCCTCTGTGGAACAGGCGGATCGTCTTGACAAGATGCTGCGTCCGCGCATCACCCCCGAAGAGGAAATGGAGCTTATGAAGGAAGCGCTGGAGCGAACGGCGGGGAATAAGAGCAATGCAGCCAAGCTGCTGGGTATTTCCCGTGGGACGCTATATAAAAAGATTCGAGATTATAATTTGGTATAGCCATTTTTTCAGAACAGGCGGGGCCTTTGTGATAGAACACAAAGGCCCCGCTGCTTTGAGTAATCTATAGAGTGTATTCCTCATAAAAGGCAATTTTTGGCCTTAGTAAACATTCCCTCAATATTATATACATGGTACTATTACCTTGGAATATTATACTAAATGGGGGATTCTATCAATGAAAAAGAAAGTGTTACTCAGTTCTTTTTTACTATTATTTGTTTTGTCTAGCACTGTAGCTAATGCACATCCAGGTCGAACGGATGCTAATGGCGGTCATACGTGTCGGACAAATTGCGCAAAATGGGGATTAACAACGGGCGAATATCATTACCATAATGGGGGAAGCTCTTCTTCTAGTTCTAGTAAGAAATCCTCTTCTTCCTCCTCATCCTCTAAAAGTTCTACCAAACACTCTTCCAAAGGTTCCTCTGCCCCCAAATCGACAGAGCCAACCTATAAGAAATCTAAACTGACTGTATTTATTAATGGGGAGAAAGCAAATTTTAATAGTGATTTAATCATTTATCAAAATACAAACATGGTTCCTCTGCGTGAAATTTCTGATCTACTAGGTGCAACCTTTAATTATGATGCCAAAAGTGGTGTCATTACTGTAAGTAAAAATTCTAATAAGGTCACATTTACAATAGGAAGCAAAAAAGTGTATTACAATGGGGAAGCTGAAACGATTAATGTGGCTCCAATGATTGTCAAAGGAGTCACTTATGTACCGTTGCAAAGCCTTGTTAAAGGTCTTGAAGCGAGCTTAAAGGCGGATAATTCTAATAAACTTAGTATCACAATTAAGTAACATGTAAAGTAACCATGAATCGGTTGCTCTATACCTCGACATGGGCCGAACCCTTGCTTGGGCTCCTGCATAGCATATAGCACACTTGCAGGAAGAGGGGCGTGACTCCATGATAGGGATAGAGTTGTCGGCGATTCACTATGTGTATCTGGCGTTTATCGTCTTCATCATGGCGTTGTTGATCAAGCGGCGCGATACGACGATGATTTGTGTGGCGGGGATTTTTACGTTGGGTCTGCTTGCGACACAAACGCTCAGCGGCTCGATTTCGGGCATCTTTAATTCGTTTATTTATGCGACCAAGGAGCTAATGGGGACGATCATGATCATCTCGATCATCGTGGCAATGAGTCGGGTGCTGATCCGCACGGGCATCAATGAAACGATGGTGTCCCCTTTGACGCGGTTTATTCGCACGCCATCGATGGCGTATTGGGGCATCGGGATTATCATGCTGGTGACTTCGCTGTTTTTCTGGCCCTCTCCTGCGGTTGCGTTGATCGGCGCCGTTTTGCTGCCCGTAGCGATTCGCGTTGGGCTGCCGGCGTTGGGGGCGGCGATGGCGATGAATTTGTTTGGGCATGGCATCGCCTTGTCCGGCGACTATATCATCCAGGGAGCGCCGAAGCTGACGGCGGACGCCGCGGGCCTGCCCGTCTCCAGCGTGATGTCGGCCAGCGTGCCGCTGGTTCTCGTCATGGGCCTGGTGAGCACGGTGACCGCTTTTTGGATGATGCGCCGTGATCAGCGGAACGGCACGTGGCGCGACGGCCTGGTGGCCGGAAAAGGCACAGGTGGTGTGCTTAGCGAGGATCGTCCGACGAGCAAAGAGGATCGCGCAGCCATTTCCCCTCAAGCGAAAAAATGGCTGGCCCTCCTGATCCCGCTGCTGTTCGCCGCCGACGTCGTTGCCATGTTCCTGCTGAAATTGCAAGGCGGCGATGCGACGGCGCTGGTTGGCGGCACGGCGGTGCTGATCCTGATCGGCGTGACGCTGCTGGCACACCGGAACCGGGGCCTGGAGAAGGTCACTTCGTATTTGATCGAAGGGTTGACCTTCGGCTTTAAGGTGTTTGGCCCCGTGATCCCGATCGCCGCGTTCTTTTATCTTGGCGACGCGGCGTTTCAGGAGCTGTTCGGGCAGGTGCTGCCCGAAACGTCGCATGGGATCGTGAACGACCTCGGCGTGGCATTGGCCGACGTCGTTCCGCTGAACGGCATCATCGGCGCCGTGACCCTCGCCGTTACCGGAGCGATCACCGGCCTGGACGGCTCCGGCTTCTCGGGCATATCGCTGTCCGGCTCGATCGCCCAGCTGTTTGGCACCGCCATCGGCTCCGGCACGGCCGTGTTGACGGCGCTGGGGCAGGTCGCCGCCATTTGGGTCGGCGGCGGCACGCTGATCCCGTGGGCGCTCATCCCGGCCGCCGCCATCTGCGGCGTGAGTCCGTTCGAGCTGGCCCGCCGCAACCTCAAGCCGGTGCTCATCGGCCTCGCCGTGACCACCGTGGTGGCGATGTTCCTGGTGTAACACCAGGGAGAGTATTTGGTTTGTGCTCGGTGAAGGAGGCGGGGGCCGCCTCCTTTGCTTTTTTGGCGGGGATAGTCCTTCTCTAACCTGTGCCGACACCCGCCCAAATCTGTGCCGACATCCCGTAAACTAATTTAGCTCCAAAACCTACCGTTAATTTCGCAAGTTTGAGCTCTCCGCACAAATTACATGTAAAACCCACCGTTATTTTCGGCATATTTGCCCCATATCGCGGTTTTTGGCTAAATTAACAGCAGGATTTACCGCTAATTGTGACAAAACCCCGCGATCCGCCTAAATTAACAGTAGCTTTTACCGTTAATTCATTTAGCCCCATCCCCCCGTCCACTTTATCCCGCCACATTACCTCCTGATCACTCACTAATCACTCACTAATAACTTTCTAGCCACCCCCTCACTGCCCCTCATTCCGGTCATCCCACCGTTCCACTACAGCACCCTCCATCACAAATAGTTCACCACCCCACGCACCAGCTCATATTTGACGATGCGTTCCCCCTTTCCGCGGTAAACCGGTCTCATCCATCCTTTAGCAGTAACTTTCTGCAGCATTTGAACCGCCGTTTTATGGTTTAACTCGAAATGACGTTCGACATCCACCGGACGAATTGGTCGTGCGAGCTGCACGGCAAGCCGGATGAGCTCCTTTTCCGCCAGCAAACCGCGCGTCACGGGGATATGTTCCGGGTGGTATCGGCTGAGCACCATGCGCAGCAGGTTGATGCAGAGCTCCGGGCGTTGCTCAACGTCGTCGTACGCGAAGGAGATCACCTGGTAGCCCATGGCGTGCAAGAACGTTTCGCGGTTAAGTTCGTGGCAGTATTTTTGCCGGTCCATGTCGCGGACGTGTGTAGCGTAGCCCTTAATCTCAAATAGCAGCTTTAACTCTCCGTTCCCCGGCAACCAGGCGAAGTCGGCAAAGTACGATCGCCCCCGCCAATCGCTGACCTCGTATTCCGGATGAAGGTCTTCAAAGTTGCTGCGCAGCGGCCACCATACATTCCGCAGGAACAATGCTTCCGCATGGGCATGTCCACGTTCGAGCCTGCCTCGGCGTTCCCCGGATCTCCGGGCCAAATGATACTCCAGAAATGCCGTGTACTTTTCCTCAAAACTCATAGAACTCATCAGCCAATCGCCTCCTCCAATAAAAAACGCCCCGCATTAGCCCTTGCAGTTTGATCCTTAATCGCCAGGCGCGCCATCAACCTAAAGGTCATGGTGCCAGCCCTTGAATTTGGTTCAAACTTGAGCTATACGGGACGTGCTTCGTCTTAGCTTCAGTATAGTGCCGGCAGATGGTTCCGTCCAGCGTGGGAGTACGTTAGGGATATGACCCACAGATTAATGGTGCTCGCGCCCACCCATTTTAACATTGCATTTCTCCAGTAACGGACGTAAGCTAACGGAAGGGTTTTCCAACTGAGAATTTCAACTGTTGCTTAGCGGGTTGTTTACGGTCACCTGGCGCCGAACCTTAGAGCTGAACAAGTCCACTCCCTGGTTCATTCCCACCTTCTCCCTGCATAAAGGATGAAACGAAGCGGGAATGTGCGCGTAACAATATTTAGTGTGTATAACGAAAGGGTGAACTGCATTGGAGAACGGCATGAGTGTGAAGTTGTACGAAAAATTGCCGGACGGCGAGCTGCGGGAGCTGGAAGAGCGCGTCTGGAACGCTAATATGGTCGCTGCGTTGGAGCATGTCAACTATTTGGTCGTCGGCAACCGGGAGTTTGAAACGGTGGAAGGTCGGCTGAATGTCGACGAGGGCAAGCTGGAGCTGCTGCTCGTTCCGGTTGTGCACGAATAAGCTGAGTTTTTTTCGTAGGAGGTTATGGGTCTTGGCAAAAGAAGAGGAAGCCACACGAACGGAAATCACTGCCGCACAAGAGACAACGGCGAAGGAGCCGTTCGCATCCAAATTTCTGACCCCGGAAGGGAAGCCGATCCGCGTCTTGTCCACCTCGCTTGGCATCGCGCTGTTGGCGAACGCGTTTCTGATTCCGGGGGCCGGGGCTACGGCTGCGGGGAGCGATACGTCGGCCGACGAACCGAAGCTCGTTGCCTGGTCGACGGAGGAAGTAAAGCAATATTTCGACAAAAATGTAGACTGGAACATCCCGCTTCCGGCGGAGGAAGATGAAGAGGCATCTGGGGAGACCTTGGGGGGCGGCAGCGCGGACGGCGCAAACGCCTCAAACGGCTCCGGAGGCACCACCGTCATCAATCATTACGGCGGGGGATTCGGTTGGGACGATATGCTGCTGTATCACCTGCTGTTCAACAGCGGGTCCAGCTATTCGTCCAGCCGCTGGTATGACAACCACCGCGGGTATTATGCCGGAACGTCGACGCCGTACAAGCCGAAAACGTACTCCAGCGAGACGTTCCAAAATAAACAGATGGCTGGCTCCGTCGTTCGTCCGAAGACTTCGACCTCGTCGACCGGCTCCATCGTCCGGCGCTCGACCTCCTCGAAGGCGGGCGGCATCGGCGGGAAATCCAGCTCGCTGGGCTCGTCGTCGAGTTCCTCGTCCGGCTCTTCCAAGAGCTCGATTTCCGGTTCGAGATCCAGCGGTACCAGCAAGGGGTTCTTCGGCGGATGACGGACGGGAACAACATTTTCGAAGTCGTGGGCCGGCCGCATCCTGACCGGAGCGAGCGGGTGGCGAAGCTGGCCGAGCTGGGGTTTACCTGGGCGGATCTCGAGGAAGAGGAGTATTGGATCGATCAGCTGGTGTTGATGCCAAAGGAGACCTATGCGGAGCTCGAGCAGGCCGCCGCTGCGCTGTGGCGCATTCTCGACAAAGCCGCACGCTACGTCCATCGCCGGCCGGATCTGTATGAGCTGATCGGGATTCCGCCGATTCTGTGGACGATGCTTGATGAGCTGCCGATCCCGGAGCCGGGATTGATTAGCCGTTATGCGCGGTTTGATTTTGCCGTGGCCAACGACGGCACGATCAAGCTGCTGGAGCTGAACGCGGATACGCCGACCGGTTACGTCGAAGCCTCGATCGCCACCCCGTGGCTGATGGAGCAGGCAGGATACGACTCGCCAAATGCGCGGATGAAAGACCTGGTCGCGGAAGCCTGGGCCATCGAGCGGCCGGATACCGTGGCTTGCGTCGATTACGGCTGGCATCTGGAGGATTCCGGAACGATTGAAGCGTTGGGACGGCACAGCGGACTGGATTTGTACTATGAGGATTGCCTGGAGCTGTGGATTGACGAAGGCACCCTGAAAAATAAGGACGGTCGTACCATTGAGCGCATGTTCGCGTTGTACCCGAAAGAATGGATGGCGGTGGACGATGCCGGCGAGGCGCTCAGCTACGCGATTGAAACCGGTCGCCTGACCATCTTCAACGGGCCGCACAGCATTTTGCTGCAATCCAAAGGCTTGCTTGCCGCCGTCTGGGGGCTTTACGAGCTGGGCTTGCTGTTTGATGCGGAGGAACGCCAGGCGATAGCGAAGTACATGCTGCCGACCTACAACAAGCCAGTCTTCGCCGGCGGCTTCGTATCCAAGTCGATGTTTGGGCGTGAAGGCGGTTCTGTCCGCTTGTTTGATGAGGAGGGCCGGCTGGAGCTGGAGGATCAGGAGGGCTTTGACAGCAGCGTCTTGTTCCCTACGGTGTATCAAAAAAGAGCCGAGCTGGCGCGAATCGATACCGTCTTCGGCGAGCGCCATTTGCTGACCGGTCTGTTCGTCCTGAACGGGACGCCTTGCGGCTTGTTGGGGCGGGCCGGCGGACCGATTACGGGCAATACCAGTCATTTTATCGCGTTAGGAGTGAAATAGATGCATAGTTCGAAGCAGCCTTGGGCGCGGCGTTTCCTCGTTACGTTGATGCTGGTGTTGTCGGTGGGCTTACTTGGAGCCTGCGGGGATACGACCAGCGTCTTCTCTACCGAGAGCGGCTCGGGGTCGGAGTTAACGACCGCTCGCGTACCTTGGGATTATAAAATCGTGGAAGCGACGGTCGGCGATCTGGTGGGCAGTGATATGACGATTTTGCCCGATAACGATCTGCTGCCGAATGACAACAATTACGCCACTGGGGATAAAATTTGGATCCTCCAGTTTATGGACGCCGAGTTGACCACGGACGAAAACCAGAAAAACGAAGTGCGCTTATCCTCCTGGACGACGCTGAAGTCTTATCCGGATCAGGCGTCTGCCGAGAAAGACCTGACCGAGCTGAAGGTATCGGTTACGACCGACGTCGACCTAGTTGGCGTGTACAAAACGGAATACCAAGGCAAAACACGGTGCTTCGCCGTGTTGGAGCTGCCAACCGGGAACCGGATCAAGCAGCCGATCGACGAAGAGCGGTATGCGGCATTAGAGAACGCGAAGACGGTGTCGGTTGTGCTGGAGGAAGTGCATGATTTTGCCGATTATGATTTGGCGTTTGCGAAATTTCGGGGGTGGGCGAATTGACGATCGTTATCAATATTGTGGTTAGTGTCGTCGTGATGATTTTGCTGCAATTGCTGGGGATGGTGGTCTTCAATTGGATGACCCCGTACCGTGACATGGAGGAGTTGAAAAAAGGCAATGTCGCCGTAGCCCTGGCGCTGGGCGGCAAATTCCTGGGCACGGCGATCATTTTGGGGGTGTCCGCCTTTACGAACACTTCCATACTACATATGGTCCTGTGGTTTGCCGTAGGTTATGTGTGCCTTGTGGCGTCGTACTGGATTTTTGAACTGGTAACCCCAGGATTTAAGATTTCCGATCAGCTGAAGCAGGGGAACGTTGCGGTAGGCACCTTGCTGTGCTTGGTGTTTATCGGCATGGCGTTTGCCGTGAGCAGCCTAATTATCTGAAGCAGGGAACAAAGTCCCGTCCGTGATCCAGCCGATCAGATAGTTGCCGATGACATTGCCCACCACCATCAGTGTAACGATGAAGGTAATGGCGGAATCGCTGGAAGAGCGATACTTCTTGGCGATCAACGCTATGACGGTCGGATAGATCGGGGTGATACCGATGCCGGCCGCTGCGAACAGGAAAGCTCCGGGTTCGCCAGCCCAGATGGCAACAAAATCAAGGAGAGCGTAAACCCGATCTTATCGGTAACCGGTCCCACCGCCAGCCGCGCGAACGTAAAGCAAAGGAAAAAAGCGGACAGCATCCCGGATGCGATTGTGGTGTTCCAGTGATATGCTCTTTCCAAAAAATTAACCAGCCAGCCGCCTACCGCCAGCTCCGACACTACGCCAAACGAAAGCACCAGCACGATCAACCAGATCGCCGGATCGTGCATCAGCTGTGTGAACGGAACCCGCTCGCCGCCCTGTTCTTCTTCGCCGGGGAACCGGCTTAGCAGCGTTGGGATCATCGGGATCACCGAGAGGGACAGCATGATTAAGTACATGCCGCTCCAATCAAGTGTATGCCCGCCAATCGAGACGGTCATCAGCCCCGAGGCGATCAACGGTGCTACCGTTGAACTCAGCCCGTAGAAGAAGTGGGCGAGGTTCATCATCGTACCGGTGTTGCCGACAAAAATGCGGGCGGCCAAGATAGCGAGCGCGATCTCGAGCATCCCGTTGCCGATGTACATCAGGAAATAGGAGCCCGATAACGCCGGGAAGCTGCATGATGCAAAGATGAGGATCCCAGCCGCGGCCATGGAACCAAAGGCGAGCATCGTCACCGTTTTGGCGCCCCATTTGCGTGTTAAATAAGCCGTGAAGGAGCAAGCCAGCAGATACCCCAGCGAGTTGAGCGACAAGAGCGTGCCAATCTGCATCTCGTCGAGGCCGAAGTCGGTTTGGATGCGCGGGATCGCGGGTCCTTTAATATTTTCCGAGAAGCCAAAGATCAAGAAACCGATAAAGACCGTTAACAGTTGGAATACATAATTTCGTTTGGAAGAAGCGGCGCGGGGGTTGGCGTCGGCGGAAGCGGCCGGTGTTTTCTCCGCATCGAGCTGTGTTTGCGCTTTCAAGGGGAAGCCCTTCTGATGTCAGGCAAATCGTAACACACTTTTGGGCTTCGATCTATCCCCGGCCCCCAAAACACCCGCCTACCACACGCTTGTTCAGCGGCGTAAACGGGTGCTTTACCATCTTAATGGTTAATATCGCATTTGTTCATGATAAACTTGATTTGGTTTTCGAGCCGGTTGATTTTCTCCTGCGTCTCCTGATCGGCGTGGCCCAAGCCTCGCATCTCGGCAAGTTCTTGCTTCAACCGGTGCAGGTCCTCGCCTGCGTTGGCGCAGTTATAGTCACTCTCGAGATTTTCCAGCATGCTGATCTCCTCCATTGGTTACTCCGTGATTCTTTCCTATTATGGAGGGTTTAGGTTGGGCTTATTCAGATTGTTCGGGTTGAACGGAGCCGCCGCCAATTTTGCGGAGAAACTCGTTGATGTGTCGGTGCATGGAAATGACGTCCTCCACCTCGGCATGGGTGCCTTCAAACAGCCGCATCGGTACGGTGCAGGCTTTGTCCTTCAAGGCTTTGCCCTCATCGGTTAACGCGATGATGACGTTGCGTTCGTCGGATTTGTCGCGCGTCCGGGTGACCAGGTTCATGTGCTCCAGCTTTTTGAGCAGCGGAGTTAAGGTGCCCGAGTCAAGGTATAGCATCGAACCCAGCTCCTTCACCGTGATCCCGTCCCGCTCCCACAACGCGAGCAACGTAATGTATTGCGTATAGGTCAAGCCGAGTTCCGACAGCAAAGGCCGGTACAGCTTCATAATCTCCCGGGAGCAAGTGTAAAAAGCAAAGCAAAGCTGATTCTCCAGCTTCAACATTTCGTCTGTATTCATCCATATCCACCTGCCATTTAATTGCATACAATGTAATTGCTGTTGAGCCATTATAGCATTGCTTCTTCTTTTACGTAAAGAGAAGAGGTCGAAATTGACACGCACATAAAGATTGTATACAATTAAATTACACTTAATTAAATTGGTGTTGGAGGTGCCATGGATGTCATTATTCGATATTGAAGTCAAAACAATTCAAGGCCAAGTGCAAACGCTGGAGCCTTATCGCGGCCAAGTGATGCTGATTGTGAATACGGCGACCAAATGCGGGTTTGCTCCGCAATTTAAAGGGCTGCAGAAGCTGCACGATACGTACAAGGACCAAGGCTTCACGGTGTTAGGTTTTCCTTCAAGCCAGTTCGCCAACCAGGAGCTCGGGACAGATGAAGAGGTGGCACAGGCTTGCGAGCTGAATTTCGGCGTGTCGTTCCCGTTATTTTCGAAAATCGATGTGAATGGAAAGAACGCTCATCCGCTGTTCAAGCATTTGACCAAGGAAGCCCCGGGCTTGCTGGGCTCCAAGTCGATCAAATGGAACTTTACGAAGTTCCTTGTGGATCGGGACGGCAAGGTCGTTAAGCGTTTCGCACCAACAGATGAACCTGAGAGCATCGAAGGGCAGATTCGCGAGCTGCTTGGGGTTTAAGTCAACGTGGCGCAGCGCGGAAACGACCGAGATCCTATTGCGTAACTTTTTCTCCTGTGTCACACTAGTATCAATAGAGCAACTTACGTGAGGCAAAGCCTGCCCCGTTTCCTTTCTAAGATGGAGAGGAGCGGGGCTTTTTATTTTTTACTATGGATATGTAGGGAGGGTTTCAAATGGGATTCGAAGCGGAACATGATACCTGGCTGCAAGAGCATATGAAACGAAGAACGGGGGAGCGCCTGGATGCACTTCGGCGAGGGCATGGTTATGGGAATCGGTTGTTCGTCGAGCGGATTTGGTGGCCGCTGGTGGGACACTTTGACGGATTGCATCCCGAATACGAGGTGAAGGATTGGCGGGGGAGATCCTACTTTGCAGATTTTATGTGGGAGGTTGGAACTGCACGGGTCGTGTTTGAAATTATGGATTACGGCTCTCATGGCACGGATCGAACGAAATATCGGATGGATTTGAACAGGGGGCTGTTTTTGCAGTCCCAAGGCTTTCAGATCTACTACATTGCATTGGATGAGATGAAGGAGAACCCTGCGTTTATCCTCTCCTCCTTGCGGAGTATTCTGGCACCGTATTTATCTGTCGTTCAGGGGGGATCCCTGGATGTGACGCCGCGGGCCTACACTAAGATTGAAAGGGAGCTCATGCGTGCCGCCATTCGCCATCATCGGGTCATTCGCCCAACCGAGGTGGCGCGAGAACTGGAGCTGCACACGTTGACAGTCATTAAGTACTGCCGAATCCTCGTGGAAAAAGGGAAGTTCCGCGCCATAGCCAAAGGGAGCTCCGGACGCGTCACTTCATATGAGTATGTGGGTTCGTTGCTGAGCCCGGATTTGGTGTGATTGGCGGGGTGGCGCTGATTTGGGGAAATGTATTCGAAAAATCATATACATTTGGGCCTCAGTGGATGGAAATGGCCCAATATATATGAAAAATCATATATATTAGGCCGAATTGAGAGCGAAGTGGTGAAATGTATTCGAAATTTCATATAGAATGAGCGATTTGGCGGGGATTCGAGGAAATGTATTCGAAAAATCATATAGAATGAGGGCCAGATCCAGCATCAGTTCAGAGACGGCGTCAGCACCAGAGCGGAACAAGAGCTGCACCAGAGCGACACCAGAACCCACGCCAAGGCCAGGTCCATACCAAGACCTAGTTCAAGCTTAGGGCAAGACAAAGTATACTGGCCGGGGATGGCTGCTGATGATTTAGGGCTAGACCAGCTTCTTCCGCAGGTAACCGGACATCCAGTCCACGAGAGTGATCATCGCGATGATTCCGAGCAGGATGATGCCAACGCGCTCCCAATCCCGCGAGCTCAGGGCGAAGATCAGCGGGGTGCCGATGCCGCCGGCACCGATGACGCCAAGGATCGTCGCGGAGCGCAGGTTGATCTCGAACCGGTACAGCGTGTAGGACAGGAATCCCGGCAGCACTTGGGGGAGCACAGCAAACCACAGGATTTGCAGGCGGTTCGCCCCGGCTGCGATCAACGCTTCGGCGGGACCGTGATCCATGTTCTCGATTTCGTCGGCGAACAGCTTGCCGAGCATGCCGACCGAGTGCAGCCCAAGCGCCAGCACACCAGCAAAAGCGTTAGGTCCCACCGCTTTGATGAACAGCAGCGCCATCACGATTTCCGGGAAGGTGCGGACAAAGCTGAGCAGCATTTTGCCTGAGCCGGATACGAAACGCGACTTGCCCCGATTGGCCGCCGCCCAGAAGGCGAACGGCAGGCAGACCAGTGTGGAAACGAACGTGCCCAGGATCGAGATGGTTAGGGTCTCCAGCAGGCCGCGCAGCAGATCCTCCCCGTCCGGCAAATAGACGTAATCCCAATCTGGCGAGAACAAGCCCGAGAGGATCGACTTTGTAATTTGGCCGGCCGTTTGTTTGATTCCGTCAAATGGGATTCCAGCAAAAGCCCATACATAGAGAAGAAGGAGCAGGATATAGATCAGCCAGCGGTAACGGTTCTTTTTGGGCTTCGGCACTTTGTGCTGCCAAGTCGTTGTGTTTGTCGTCATAATAATTTCTCCCGCAGTTTAGTGCTTGCATAATCGATCAACAGGACGACCGCGAGCGTAAACAAGATGATCATGCACGTCTTGTCATACTCCAGGAAACCTAAAGTGACTTCGTAATAATGTCCGATCCCGCCGGCCCCAACCAGACCCAGCACCGCCGCGGCGCGAATGTTAATTTCGAACGTGTACAACACGTAAGAAATAAAATGGGCCTGAATCTGCGGCACAACGCCAAAGGCGATCCGCTGGACGGGCGTGGCCCCGACGGCCGTCATCGCTTCCAGCTGCCCGCGGTCAATCGTCTCCAGCGCTTCGTACGTCAGTTTGGCGATCAGGCCAAACGAGAAGACGGTCAGCGCCATGATGCCGGGAAGCGGGCCGAGTCCAAAGATGGCGACGAAAATGGCCGCCAGCAGCAGGTCTGGAATCGTTCGCACGAGGTTCAGTAAGAAGCGGACGGGCTGGTAGATCCAAGCGCTGCGGCTGAGGTTAGAGGCGCAGAGCAGCGCCACCGGTACGGCGAGGATCGCGCCAGACGTCGTGCCGATCAGCGCCATGCGGATCGTCTCTAGCATCGCCGGAACGATATTGTCGAAGTAGCTCCACTTCGGCGGGAACATCTCCCGCAGCAGATCCAGCATGTTCGGCGAGCCCTGGATCAGCTTGCCCCACGAGGCGTCGGTGTCCACAGCGCTGCCCCACAGCAGGAGCAGAATGATCACAGCGGTCAAATAATGCCTCAGCTTGCTGGGGGCCTGGGGCCAATTCTGATTAAAGCCGGCTTGGCCGGACGGGTTAGTGCTTAGACTGGCGTTAATGTTAGCGTTGGTGTAGGCGTTAGTATTGGTCTTAGTGTCGGCGCTCGTACTGACATGGGCATCAGCGCTAGGAGCAATATTTGCTCCAGCTTTGGCCTTCGTATCGGTGCTTGGACGTGGATTCGTGTGCATCAAGCCTGCGCCTCCAGCACTTGCGGCCCCGGGAGTCGGCTGGCCAACAGCTCTTCCCGGTCGATCGCGCGGCCGTAAATTTCCGCGAACCGCTCGTCCGTCGCCTCCGACACAGGTCCGTCGAAGACAACCTGGCCCGCGCGGAGCCCGATAATGCGCGTGGCATAGCTGCGCGCCAAGTTGATAAAATGCAGGTTAACGACCGTCGTTATGCCAAGCTCGACGTTAATGCGCTTCAAATCATCCATGACCTGCTTGGTCGTCAAGGGATCAAGGGACGCCACGGGCTCGTCGGCGAGGATGATTTTGGCCTCCTGCGCCAATACGCGGGCGATCGCCACCCGCTGCTGCTGTCCGCCGGAGAGCTGGTCGGCCCGGACGTAGGCTTTTTCCACGATGTTCACGCGCTCCAGCGCCTGAAAAGCTAACTCCACATCCGCCTCCGGAAAACGGCCAAACAGGGTGCGCAGCGTGGAATGGTAGCCGACCCGGCCAGCCAGCACGTTGCGCAACACGGAGGAGCGCTTTACGAGATTGAAGCTTTGGAAGATCATGCCGATGTCGCGGCGAATTATCCGCAGCGGCTTGCCGGCGGCTTGCGTGATCGACTTGCCGTCGATGAGGATATCGCCTTCCGAAATGTCGTGCAGCCGGTTGATGGACCGCAGCAGCGTCGATTTGCCGGCACCGGACAAGCCCACGATGGCTACGAATTCGCCGGGCTCGATTTTTAGGTTGATTTGATCCAGACCTTTGGTGCCGTTCGGATACGTTTTTGTTACATTGCGCAGTTCTATCACGTTTGGGCTCCTTTTTCACAAAAAATAATCTGGAAAAACGCACAGCCAGCCGGGAGCATACAGTGCTCCGACTGGCTTGCAGGGGCTATTCGTCAAATTTCGTACAATTGCCTATTCCGTTTTCACTTTCTCGTTATACTCGCGGACGATGTCGAACACGCTGTCGTTGGAATCGACATAGCCTTCATGCGTGTAGATATCCGCGATGATTTGGTGCCCTTCCGGATCTTTGCCGATCTCGATGAAGGCATCCTTCAGCTTTTGCGCCCATTCGGCGCTCATGTCGGAACGGACGGAGATCGTATCGTTTGGAATCGGCTCCGTGTACGTCAGCACGCGAGTGTCTTCGAACACGGTTGGATAATCCTTCACGACCGTGTTCCGGGCATCCTGGAAGATCGCCGCAGCATCGACATCGCCGTTCAGGACCGCGATAACGCCTTGGTCATGGCCTTTCACCGTGATCGGCTCCACGTCGGACAGCGGATCCAAGCCAGCTTCTTGGAGCTTGGCGGCCGGCCAGACATAACCGGCGGAAGACGTTACGTTTTGGTAGGCGATTTTTTTGCCTTTCAGGTCGGCCACGGACTGGATGTCGGAATCTTTCTTGACGATAATCATCGCTTTGTAGAAATCTACCAGTTCATCCGTTGGTGCACCGGTCTCATCTTGTACCCCGAAACGCTGTGCTTGCAAAATGACCTCGGCGGCACCTTTTTCTTTGGCCAGCACGTAAGCCGTGGGAGGCAGGAAGCCGACATCCACTTGCTTGGAAGCCATCGCTTCAATGATCGTATTGTAGTCAGTCGACACGCTGACTTTAACCGGAACGCCCAGACGGTCGGACAGCAGCTTCTCGAGCGGCTTCGCTTTAGCTTCCAGCGTATCAGCGTTTTGCGAAGGCACAAATTGGACGGTCAGCGTTTCAGGAACGTAGCCAGTATCTGCGGACGTGTCAGCCGCATTCGTGGATGCGTTGGATCCGGCATTGGAAGACGCAGCATTCGATTGACCGGATTCGGCCGATGCATTTCCGCTAGTGTTCGCCGGAGCGTTGCTTGCACAAGCGCTCAGGATCACGGAGATTGTCAAAAATAAAGGCAAAACAAACTTACCCATCTTCTTCAAGCGTATGACCTCCACTATTCTCATTTTTAGGTTCGTGACTACTATAAAAAAGATTTATTAACCTGCCGTCAGCGGAATGGTGGAAGTATGTAAAAATTCCATTTTTTCAGGAGTTTACAAAACTCGCGATCTTCGTTGCTAGAATGAGGAGTGCAATGAATTGGAATCCGAGGTGAAGGTGATGGGACAACATACGGAACGTGGTGCTGGTGCGATCTCATCGAGGCAGGAGGAAGTTCTCTGTAAAATCCTGGTCACCAGCGACATCCACGGCTTTATTTATCCAACAGATTACCGTACGACGGAGGAACGGCCGCTGGGTCTGGCCAAGCTGGCTACGCTCATTCGGCGCGAGCGCGCCCATACGCCCGGCTTGCTGCTGATCGATAACGGGGATGCCATTCAGGGGACGCCGCTGTGCACGTTTCACGTCAAAAATCACCCCCACGACGTTCATCCGTCCATCACGGTGATGAACCTGTTGGGGTATGACGCCGCGGTACCAGGGAACCACGAGTTCAATTACGGGCAAGAGTTGCTAGGGAAGGCGATAAAGGATGCCCGATTTCCGTGGTTGTCGGCGGGGATATTGGATGAGGGGTCGGGAGAACCGGCGTTTGGTAAGCCCTACGTGATAAAGACCACCCAGGAGGGCGTGCGAATCGCCATCTTGGGTGTCACAACCCACTATATCCCGCATTGGGAGCACCCCCGGCACATCCCGGGTTGGACGTTTCAGGATGCACTCGAGACGGTGAAAGCCTGGGTTCCCCGCATCCGGGAAGCGGAGCAACCGGATTTGCTGGTGGTCAGCTATCACGGCGGGTTCGAGCGGGATTTGGCGACGGGAGCGCCAACGGAACGGTTAACCGGAGAAAATCAGGGCTACGCGATGTGCCTCGAAGTGCCGGGCATCGACGTGTTGATCACGGGCCATCAGCATCGGATGATCGCGGGCGAAGTCGGCGGGGTCACGGTGCTCCAGCCGGGGACAGGCGGACAAGCGTTGGGGCAAATCACCGTCCGCTTCAAGCGCGGGGCTGACGGACGCTGGATCGTCCGCGAGAAAACGGCGGAGCTGCTCGTTCCGGATGCCGCCGTGGAGGCGGATGCAGAGGTGCTGGAGCTGGTGCGGCCGCTGGAATCGGCTACGCAGGCTTGGCTCGACCAGCCGATCGGCCGGGTGGAGGGGGATATGACGATCGAAAGCCCGCTCGCCTGCCGCTTGGCGGATCATCCGTTTATGGAGTTTGTTAACCGGGTTCAGATGGAGGCAGCTGGAGTAGACGTCTCCAATGCAGCGTTGCTGAGCGAGGCATCCAAAGGGTTTGCCGGCAGCATCACGTTGCGGGACGTGCTGACGAACTTCATGTACCCGAACACGTTAACCGTCCTGCGTTTGACCGGGAAGGATATCCGGGAGGCGCTGGAGCAGACGGCGAACTATTTTGTTATGGGTGAGGATGGCGAAATCGCGGTGAATCCGGCATACTCTCGGCCGAAGGCGCAGCATTACAATTACGACATGTGGGAGGGCATTGAATACGAGCTTGACATCACCCGGCCTGTAGGGCAACGGGTCGTGAAGCTGACCCGGAACGGAGCGCCGCTGCAAGACGACACCGTGGTTGACGTCGTGATGAACAATTACCGCGCCAGTGGGGGCGGCGATTACGAGATGTACCGAGGCAAGCCGGTGATTCGCGAGATCCAGACCGACATGGCGGAGCTGGTGGCGGAGTACATTCAGCGGCACGGTACGATTTATGCGTCATGTGATGGGAACTGGAGAGTGATTAAGGGATCGTCTACCGGAGCTGGCGAAACGGCATTTCGCCCACGCCCACTTCCGCTCCCGTGAGGCAGGCGGTCATTACGGAAATGAAGCAGCTGGAACGGGCCGCTGCCCTTGCGGGAGTGGCTCCGCAGGCCCTCATCAACCCCATCGTTGAGGTGGGAGCGGGTTGGGGAACATTGGCCTTGGCCCTAGCGAAGGCGAATCCGAATTGGAGATGGATTATTTAACGGAGCACGGACTTGCCGGATCCATCGATTAGCCTGAAAAACCGTACCTCTCTGCCGTGCCTTACATCACCTTCTCCATCCCCAATTGCCCAAATTTCCGGAACAGTGACGCGCGGCTCATCACCAGCTTCACCGGAATCAGCTTGTCCGCATGGCCGGTGATCCGTTTGCGATGGCTCGGATGAAAGACGGTGAGCAGCAACCGCAGATAGGTGGTCGTCAATGTCCGGAAGGCCCCCTGTTCAACGTGGTGCGTTTCGAAGCCCAACCCATGCGTGATGCCCCGATGCAGCAACGTAATCCCTTGCAGCGCCTTCACCTGACTAAGCTGCGGGTTTCTTTGCATTTCGACGCAGATTTGCGACATCGCGTTTTTTGCAAGCCGGGCGACCTTCAAGGCGACCCGGTTCGCCTCATTGGATTGCAGCATGGCGAGGATTTGGCGGTTATCCAAATGCAGCTCCCCAATCCAATCCCCATCCTGAATCCACGTCCCGTCCTCGCATTGCATGCTTTTGCCGCGGTATTGGGTGACAAACATTTTGCAGATGCCGAACTCTCCGGCGTACTTGGAGCGCAGTCGGCTAAACAGCTCAAATACCCGCTCCCAGCCCATCCAAACCGTTTGGACGGATTGCTTCATGATCGTTTTCACTTGCATGGAATGTCCTCACTTTCTTTTTTAAATCGTGAAGTGCTTAGATGTCTGCATCTAGACCAGCCCGGCGCTTAAAACAACGAGGAGGGCAGTCATGGCTCCAAGTAAGCCGCCCGCCAGCACATCGGAGGGGTAATGGACGCCAAGGTAAATTCGCGACAGGCCAACGATAAAAGCAAGCGGCAGAAGCAGTTGCGCCAGACCCGGAGCCGCGTATAGGAGCGGGATAAACGTCGAAAAAGCGGCCGTTGTGTGCCCGGATGGGAACGAGTAGTCCTTGAGCGGGTGGATGGAGATCCTTGCATTCTGCAACGCTTCGTATGGGCGCGTACGCTGGAATCGCTTCTTAATCACTACCGCAAGCAGATGGCTAACGGTTAGAGCGATCAGGCTGTGCCATCCTGCCCGTTGCCATGAACCCGTGGTGAAGAGGACCACAGAAAGGGTTAAAGCGATCGTAAACGCAGCACTCCCCAGATGAGTAAGTCCTTTCAGAATCCGATCCAGCCACGGGTGACTCAGCGAATGATTGCACCACCGAAACAGCCGGTTATCGTACTCGCGCAGCCGAAGATAATAGCGATGTTTCATACCAACCCCTCCAATCCCTGAAAAAGAACACGTTCTACACGCCCCAAACCACTTACTCCAACCATTTAAACCAAACCTCCAACTCAACTACGCTGCCGGTATTGTCCCCGTTGATGCTGCCGCACGGGACGAATCCAGTAAAACAGCATGATGCCGAACAACAACAGTGAGCTGATCCCAACCGTCACCGTGACGTCGAAGCTTTCTGCCATCCAGCCGCCCAGAATGGGGCCGAGGATGACACCAATCCCTTCGATGCCGGAGAGGACGCCCCAGCCGGTCGCTTTTTGTTCGGCAGGAACGTAGTGGGACAGGATGGCGTTCCATGCCGGGAGTACAGCGGCATACGCCGCACCAAGACAGACGGCGAGCAGCATCGTGCTGAAGATCTGCCGGGAGTAGATCAGCAATCCAAGGCAGGCGGCTAAGGCACCAAAACCGGCGATCAACAGCCATTTGTAACCCCATTTGTCGGCAAGCCGGCCCATCGGAACGAGCAGCAGGACGGTCATGCAGCCCCCAGCCATCAACACGATGGAATAATCCGAATAATCCAGCGCCAAATACTCGGAGGCAAAGCTCGGCAGGACGGGCACCAGCAGACCGGCGGCAAGCGTTTGCACAATCATGCCGGGCACAAGCGGCTTCATTTGCGCAAGCTTGCTCCCGATTTCACGTATTTGCTGTTTAAATGGGACCGTAGACTCCAGCAAGCGTCGGGATGAGAAATCCATCCGTTTCAGGGCGGCCAGCAGCCACCCCGCGGCCCAGCATCCGGCCAATAGCCAGAACGATAACACATAGCTGCGGTCGATCAGAAAATTGACGCCAACTGGGCCTAGGCCCAGCGAGACGAGCCAAATCGTATAAATCGATCCCATCTGTGAGCCGCGGCGGTCCTCCCGGATCTCGGAGAGGCAGAGCAGCCAGACGGGCGAGACCCCAATCCCGATCAGGCCCGCCCCAAGTACAATCGCCCAAGGAGCATGAACTCCGTAAGAGACGAACAGGCCGAGCAGTCCGAGCAGCAGGAAGATATTCAAGATCACCCGGGCGGGGAACCGATCCAGCACGTATCCTGCGAGAACCTTAATCAGCGTGTCGGCCAAATAATGGACCGAGATCGCTAAACCAACCGCCGCCAGCGTAATCTGGCGTTCTTTGGCATAGGCGGGCAGGAATGAGATAAGAAAGGCGCTACGGGCGATTTCTGTGAAAAACAAAATGGCCGCGCAGTGCAGAAATGCTGGAGTAAGATGATGACTGGATATCCATCGGCGAGTACTTTTCATATGTGTAAGACCCCTTGCTTCTTATTCGTGCCTTCATCGTCAACGGTGCGGCTCGCTGAATCATTAGCCGTCCGCCAACGCCGGCAGTTGGCCCGCCAGGCGCAGTACGTCCCGGACGATCGTCTCGGTGGCGCAACCCGCGGCCAGTTCGTCGTATTGCTGGAGCATCCGGGCCCGGCGGACCTCGGAATCAAGCAGCTCTTGCACCTGCTCCGCCAAGGTTCGCGGCGAGGAGGCCACTACGGCTGCGCCTTTGCGCTCCAGGTACCTCGCGTTTTCCCGCTCCTGGCCGGAGAACGGCTTGTAGACCACGATCGGCGTGCGGATCTGGATCGCTTCCGACAATGTAATACCGCCAGCCTTCGTCACGATGCAAGCGGCTTCCCGCATGCGGTCGTGGATCGTTTCGACGTAACCGAATAGGCGGAGCCGTTCGTAACCGGCAAAACGCCGTTCCAGGCGACGCCGCAGCTTCTCGTTGCCTCCGCAGACGAGGTCCACTCGCACGTCCGGCAGCGCCAACAGCTTGGCGGTGATCCGCTGGGCGTCGGGCAAAGGAATATGCGCCCCCATCATGACCAGAATGGAGCGGGATCTCTCCAAGGATCGCCTTGCCTGGGTCTGCGTCAGCGGATTTGAGGATCGCCCCGGCTCATAAAAATGCTCCCGCACGGGGATGCCGCTGACCACAATCGCCTCTTCCGGCACGCCGCGCTCCATCATCTCCCGCTTCAAATCGGCGGTCGCCACATAATAACGGTCCGGCTGCGTGAACAACCAGCGGTTGTGCAGGCTGAAGTCGGTCACAACTGTAAAGACCGGCCCCCGAATGCCGTGTTTTCGCAAGTGTTCCGTAATGCCGCCGAAGGGGAAGGTGTTGATGATCGCGTCTGGCCGCTGCTTTTGGAGCAGGGCGATGAGTTTTTTCATGCCCAGCTGGTTTCCCCATTTCGCTATAGCGCTCGTCTGCTGGAGATCCTTCGTTGCGTAATAGCTCCAACCGTAATAATCTAAGCCGTAGGTTGAGAACCACGGGCTGTATAAGTAGAGATGCCGGGAAATAGAATTGAGTCCCGGATGGGCTTCACGGTACAGGTCGATCACGCTGACCGAACGGACGCCCGAACGGGTCAGGGATTGCTCCAGCGTCCGCGCTACCTGGATATGGCCGTTGCCGTATCCGGCGGTCAGGATGACGATATGCATGTTTTGCTTCATGATAGCTGCCGCCTTTCCACCGAAATCGAAAATGCACGGTTCATTCCGTTGATTTATTCCGAGTTCCAGTATATAGGAAGGTTGGAAGAATCAAACCGGACGTTCGGCGTGATTTCATTCCGACCTTAGTCCAGTATGCGGGCCGGACCGCTTGGGATTATAACCCCCCTAGGACATCCGAGTAACCCAAGTGAATATACCTTCACTTTAGAGTGTTAATGTTAACGTTCGTTTAAGGGGGATAGGTATCTGTGTAAATGGGCGTTGAGGTGAGGCGATGGGATTCGTTTTTTTACCTGTGGCATTCGGGATGGCGGATTAGGTATAATTAAAAAATGACTTGAGTTCGTTTAGAAAGAGGATATGGATGAATAAACAATCGATTTATGGTATGACGAAGGATCAGCTGGCCGCTTGGCTGCTGGACCGTGGACATAAACGAGGCCGGGCCGAGATGGTATGGGAGGGTCTATACCGCAAACGGGTTACTGCGTTCGATGCAATGGAAGGCGTTCATCCCGAATGCCTCGCCCTGCTGAAGGAACAGTTTGTTATCGAAACCTTGGAGGAGCATGTCCGCCAAGAGTCGATCGATGGGACGATCAAGTTCCTATTCCGCTTGCAGGACGGCAACCTGATCGAGACGGTGCTCATGCGCCATAAATTTGGTCTGTCGGTTTGCGTGACAACCCAGGTTGGATGTAATATCGGCTGCAGCTTCTGCGCCAGCGGGCTGTTGAAGAAGAGCCGGGATCTGACGAGCGGAGAAATCGTAGAGCAGGTCATGAAGGTGCAGATGCATTTGGACCGGCAGGGCAAAGGTGAACGCGTCTCCCACATCGTGGTGATGGGGATCGGGGAACCTTTTGATAATTACGACAATATGGCTGATTTCCTGCGGGTCATCCAAGACCCCAAAGGACTTGCGATTGGTCCGCGCCACATTACCGTGTCGACCAGCGGGCTGGCGGACAAAATCATCGAGTTTGCCGATTCCGATCTGCAAGTGAATTTGGCTGTGTCGTTGCATGCCCCAAACAATGAGCTGCGCACGCGGATCATGAAGATCAATAAGGCGATTCCGATTGAGAAGCTGATGGCGGCGATCGACTATTACCTGGAGCGGACGAACCGGCGGCTTACGATTGAGTATATTTTGCTCAAGGGCGTGAATGACGGGACGGAACATGCGCAGGAATTGGCGGATCTGCTGGGAGACCGGTTTGTGAACGTCAACCTGATTCCGTATAATCCGGTGGATGAGCACAGCCAGTATCAGCGGAGTGAACAGAAATCCGTGTTGGCCTTCTACGATGCGCTCAAAAAACGCGGCCTCAGCGTCAGCGTCCGGCTCGAGCACGGGGCCGACATCGATGCGGCCTGCGGACAGCTGCGCAGCAAGCAGCTGAAGCAGCCGAGCTGAACTAAGCTGAGCGAGCGGGATAATGGCAGGACTTGGAGAATTGCTCCAAGTCCTTTTCTTTTGGGCTGTCGGAGGTGGGCGCTGGAATAGGACCAACTCGTATCCGTCCGTTCGTTCAACTGCAAAAGTACATCTGAAACGGGGGTTTTTTGAAATTTAGGGCGATTAGCTGTAAAAGTACAGTTGAAAATGAGACCTAGGATGGATTTCGGCTGATATTCGGAAAATGAACTGCACTTTTACACTTGTACCTTCAAAAATGCCCGGTTTTGACGCAAATGAAATGTACTTTTGCATTTCGTGGAAAGGTGGCGTACCGCGCTTGCGACAAGCGGGTGGTCGCCCCGACCGAATCTCCACTAGAGATGTCTTCGGATAACGTCCTCCAGTAAGCTGGCCACCGCATGCGGACTGCTCTGGAGTACCTCTCTCGACAGAGGCAGTCGTACGAACCGTTCATCCAGCTCCAGCGCCTCGGCGAACAAGCCGCTTAAGCCGCGGGCCCGGCGATCGATCTGCATCACCAGTTCCAAGGCGTCGCCCCGCGGGAAGAACAGGATCTCCAGCTCGTCGAGGTATCCGCGGAACTTGGTGCCGGGGACATATTCAAATTCCTGCACGAACGGCAGAGCGCCGCCAAGTCTTGGGGCATAGTCATTGGTCACTTCGCGCAACCGAAAGCCCAGCAAATCGACGGCATCCAGCACGGTTTGCATTTTTGCGTCCGGCAGGACACGAATCAGGTCCTCATCCTTTGGATCCAAGGCCATCTCGATGTCGAGTCCGCTTTCTACCCAGATCGGCACGTTATGCAGCGTCACCGGCATTTGCTCTGGAAGCCGGAACCGGAACGGGATCTGCTTCCGCTCCCCGGGCCGCAGCTCGAAGCCTTCGGTGACAAGGTATTTGGCGATCGTGCCGGTTGTTCTTATTTTGCGGTCATTGGATTCGCGCAGGTAGTTGGTTTTCAGCTTCAAGTAAATGTTACCGATCGATTGCTCAGTCTGTCCGCCATCCACATAAACGGTACCGCTGATCTCACCGCCCAGCCGGACTTCGTCGACATCCAGCTCCGTATTGATCTGCGCCGAGCCGATCCCCACACTGGCTAGCATTTTCTTGATAAACGACATAGTTCAACCTACCTCCAACATGGATTTGGTTCTGACTGATTTTGTAAGTATGAGTGCGATTCGGAAATTATTACGTATTCAGGATGGTTGTGGTTTCATTCATTCCCAATGATCCTTTATAAACGGTTTGTTATTTTTTCATAGACAAGCTAACATATGGGGTACAATCGTAATCCTCGAGGTGAAGGAGGTATTCTGGTGCTGCTAGAGGTTATAGCAACCTGTGTGGAGGACGCCATCGTGGCGGAGGCGAATGGAGCGGATCGGCTGGAGCTGATTACGGCGATCACGGAAGGGGGACTGACCCCCGGTATTGGCTTGGTTCAACAAGTGGTGAAGGCGGTGGCCATTCCCGTTCACGTGATGGTGCGCCCGCATAGCCGGTCTTTTGTGTACGGAGAAGCCGATTTGTTGACGATGGAAGCCGAAGTCCGAGCGATTGCCGAAGCGGGGGCGGCGGGCATCGTGTTTGGCGCGCTGACGGCCGATCGTAAGATCGACGAGGCTGCGCTGGAGCGGATTTTGGCGCTGACCGGCGGGCTTAACGTTACGTTTCACCGGGCGTTTGACGAGTTGGCCGATTTGCCGTCCGGATTGCGCACGCTCATGAAGTACCCGCAGGTAAACCGGGTGCTGACATCGGGCGGACCGCGCTCTGCGCCGCAGGCGGTTTCCGAGATTCGGGAGCTGGTGGAGCTGGCACGCGGCAGCTCGCTGCGCATTTTAGCTGGACACGGCTTGACCCTGGAGACGGTCTCGCAAGTCATTGCCAATACGGGCGTGACCGAAGTGCATTTCGGTTCTGCCGTACGAATCGGCGGGGACGGGCTGGCTCCCCTCGACCCCTCCAAGCTGCTGAGCTTATCTCGTTTATTGCGTGGCATAAATCGACAGGGAACACCATAATATAACAAAAATTTACTGGATACGACACCTCTTCGGGAGATAAGATGTCATTATATCCCATAAAGAGGAGCGTTTCCTGAATTTATGTCAATTCATCCCAAGAACCAACAAACTTTTGCTCAACGATGTGTATTGGCTTTCCTGTGCGTACTGCTAATGCTTGAAACGGTGGGCGCGTCAACTTCGGCGATGGCAGCATCAACTTCAACTGCATCTCCCGTATCTTGCGGGCCGGGCTGCAATCGTTATGACATTGTCATGATCGGCAGCGAAATTGAAGGGGTGCTCTTGGCAAAGCGAGCGCATGATGCCGGGCTAAGCGTACTGATCCTCGATCCGCGCGAGAAGCCGGGCGGGGAGCTGATCCAAGGGCAGATGCTCGTGCTGGACGAACCCAACGACAATCGCAAGCGCAGCTTGGTGCAAGGCGAAATGAAATCCCTGTACGACGGCTACAATGCCGGGACGATTCGCAAATTGTCCGCCTTTGAAAGCTATTACCGCAAGCTGATCCGCGGGATTCCTATGCGCAGCGGCATCGCCATCGACGGCGTGGAGATTGAAGAGACCGGCAAGTCTGGGAAAGGGAAAACGCTGAAATCGATCACCTACCTGGCCAAAGACGGCAAGTTGTATCAAGTACAGGCGGGGTATTTTGTGGAAAATACCGATTTTAACGCACTCACCGTCCATCTTGGCAATAAACGGATCCCAGGGATGGAAAGCTTGTACAACGGCAAGAAGCCGGATTATATGGCGGCTACTTATATGCTGCGGTTCAAGGGCGTCAACTGGGGGAAGCTGCATCAAGCGGTGCTGGAGGATTATCCGCTGACGAATGTCGTCAAGAAATACGGCCCCAATACATATGTCGATTGGGATTTTGCCACCGGCTTCAGCAACATCACCTACCAGTACAAGCCGCGGGATTCCCAATTACTGCTGAGAGGACTGAATGCCACCTATCAGAAAGACGGCGAAGTGATCGTCAATGGCTTGCTGATTTACGATGTCGATCCGGCCGATCCGAAATCGGTCCGTTCCGCCGTGGCTAAGGGCAAGGCCGAAGCGCCGTATATCGCCAAATTTTTGCGTCAGCATATTCCCGGCTTCAGCAAAGCTGAGCTGAACGGGTATCCCGAATATTTGTACATCCGCGACTATAACCGTTATGAAACGGAGTACGTGCTGACTTATAAGGACGTGATGTCGAGCCGGATGTTCTGGGACAATGTGACGCTTGGAGGATATCCCGTCGATTTGCAGGCGACCCGCGCCGTGAAGAAGGGCATCGGTTACGGTAAGCCGGATCGCTACGGGATTCCCCTGCGTTCCTTTGAGCTGAAGTCCTACGACAACGTCCTGGTAGCTGGCAAAAATATCGGTGCGGATATCAAAGCCTACGGAAGCGCCCGCATCATTCCAACCACCGCGCTGGCCGCGGAAACGATGGGCATCCTGCTCGCGCGCGAATGGAAGAAGGGCCATAAGCGGTTAAGCGAGCTGACCCCAGCTGATTTCCGCCGAATCCACCAATATTTGAAGAAGGATTACAACATCCGGATTGATCAATGATCTGCGCACGGAAGTTCACCGCTTTGCATGGCGATCCCTGTCATATCGTGATATACTGGTGGAACAAATGTTCCCTAGGGATATCGGCGGGTGACACAAAGAATTATGGCAAAAGAGTCCACGGTTACGATCGCGGTGCGCCCTCTGGTGGAGTATGTGTTCCGCAGCGGCAGCTTGGAAGGCGGCTTTCGTGCCGCGGTTTCGCTGACGGAAGGCACGAAGGCGCATCAGCAGGTGCAGAAGCAATACGGCGAAGGAGACCAGAAAGAAGTGTATTTGAAGGCGGAGATTCCCTGCGGGGATCTCCTCTTTGTCGTGGACGGGCGTTGCGACGGGCTGCTGGCCGGTGAGGACGGAAGCTTGACCGTGGACGAGATCAAATCGACAGCCGGCGATTTGTCGGCCATCGACGAGGACACCTATCCCGTGCATTGGGCCCAGGCGAAGTGCTATGCCTACATGTACGCCAAAGCCAACGGGCTGAGCGAGATGGGCATCCAGCTGACTTATGTGCAGCTGGATACGGGGGAGCGGAAGCAGTTTCGGACGCGCGCCGGGATCGACGAGCTGGAGACGTTTATGTATGACGTTGTTCAGCGATATGCCCCGTATGCCCGGCTGCTTCGCAACCATCGTCGCGAGCGGAACCGGAGCATCGTGGAGCTGGCGTTTCCGTTTCCCGGATACCGGGCCGGGCAACGGAAGCTGGCGGGCGCGGTGTACAAGACGATCGAGGAAGCCGTTGGTTTGTTTGCCCAAGCGCCAACAGGCATTGGCAAGACGATCTCCACCACATTTCCGGCGCTTAAGGCGATGGGGGAAGGCAAGCTGAATCAGCTGTATTACCTTACCGCCAAGACGATTACCCGGACTGCGGCGGAGAACGCCTTCGCGCTGATGGAAGCGCAGGGTCTGCAAGCTTGGGTCGTCACGCTGACCGCCAAGGAGAAAATTTGCTTTCGCGAAGAAGTCCGCTGCACCAAGGAAGACTGCATGTATGCCGACGGATATTACGATCGGATTAATGGGGCGATCCAGGATATTCTGGCGAATGAGACCCAGCTTGCCCGCCCGGTGATTGAGGCATACGCCCGGAAGCACCGGGTGTGCCCGTTTGAATTTTCGCTGGACCTCTCCTATGCCGCCGATGTAACGATCTGTGATTACAATTATGTGTTTGATCCCAAAGTGTCCTTGCAGCGCATGTTCGCCGAGCAGAAGAAGGAAACCGTGCTGCTGATCGACGAGGCGCATAATCTGGTCGACCGGGCCCGGGAGATGTATTCCGCCGAGCTGCTGAAATCCAGCTTCTTAACGCTGCAACGGGCCTATAAAGCGAAGAGTCCCTCCGTAGAGAAGGCGGCTAAGGCGGTAAACGCCGGGTTCATCGAGCTGCGGAAGCAGGCGGAAGGGTCGTTTTGGGTTGATCGGGCCGCGCCAGAGCTGCTGCTGCATCGGGTGGAAGCTTTTTCCAAGGCTGCCGAACGGGAGCTGACGATTGATCCCTCCGCCGCCGGGCAGGCGAATGCTCCAGGCAGTTCGGAAGCCGAGGCGCGGGAGCTGCTGCTTCAGGCTTATTTTGACGCCCTGCATTTCAGCCGAATGGGCAAGCTGTACGATGAGCGGTTCGTCACCTACGCTGAGATCGCCAGGGAGGACGTGCGGATCAAGCTGTTTTGCTTGGATCCTTCTCATTTGCTGCAGGAGATGAGCAAGGGGTTTCGCTCGCGGATTTATTTCTCGGCGACGTTGTCGCCGATGGGGTATTATCGCGACATGTTGGGCGCCGGGCCGGACGATTATTCGATATCGCTGCCTTCTCCCTTCTCCCGGGATCAGCTGGAAGTGGTGGTCGTGCCGCTGTCCACCAGGTATCAAGACCGGGAACAGACACGTGGTCCGCTCGTTCGTGCTTTACAGGAAGTGACCCGCGGCCGGCCGGGAAATTATTTGTTTTTCTTCCCATCCTACGCCTATATGAACATGATTTACGAAGAATTTGCCGCCTCCAAGGACAAAGGGACAGAGCTGTTGCTTCAGCAGGCGGGGATGACCGAGGAGGATCGGGAGCAGTTTTTAGCCGCTTTTGTGCCAAACCCTGAACCGGGCAGGACCTTTATCGCCTTTGCCGTCATGGGAGGCTTGTTCTCGGAGGGCATCGATCTTGTTGGCGACCGGTTGACAGGCGTGGCGATCGTCGGTGTCGGCTTGCCGCAAATCGGTCCGGAACGCAACTTGATTCGCGACTACTTTCAGGCGACCGGACGAGATGGCTTTGATTATGCTTACGTGTACCCCGGCATGAATAAGGTGTTGCAGGCCGGCGGGCGCCTGATTCGCTCGGAGACCGACTATGGCCGCTTGGCCCTGATCGACGACCGTTACCTTCAATCGCATTACGCACGGCTGCTGCCGGAGGAATGGCGCTAGAGCACTCCGAATATTCCCTTCAATTGTGACATATTTTGAACATGTAAGGATAACTTGTTCCGGTTGGGGGAGGCGACGGTTTGGGGATCACGTATATTAAGGTTTCGGTTGTTTATTTTGTCATCGGTGTATTGCTAGGCATGTACATGTCCATGCAACATGACTATACTTTATCGGGCGTTCATGCCCATGTGAATTTGCTGGGGTGGGCGTCCTTTGCGTTGGCTGGCGTCATTTATGTGTTGTTTCCGGGAGCAGGGGAAAGTCTGCTGAGCAAAATCCAGTTCTGGACGTACTCCATCGGGCTTCCGGTCATGATGATCAGTTTATCTCTGGTGCTGAACGGTTCCGAACAACTGGAGCCTTTGGTAGCGATTGGCGGAACCCTTGTCGTGATCAGTGTCATCATATTTGCAGTCAACGTGCTGACGAACGTGCGGACCAGCGCGTCGGCTCGCGGCAGAAAGTAACTATAGCGCGAGTGAAAGAGGTGCATTCTTCATCAGCTGCCCGGGAGATCGATCTGGTCGGCTGTTTTTTTTGCAAAGGTGGGTTGACACTTATCTCGATATCATGTATCTTAATATCAAGATATCTCATATTAAGAATTATTCAAGACGCTTGAGGTTACCCTATGCTATAGTTATCATAGTCCGAACACGACATGGAGGTGAGTTCACAGATGGATCCAACGAAGAATGAGGCGCTGCATTTGTTCATCGTCTTGTCCCGGGCCAGCGAGTGGGTACATGCGCATGCGGATAAGGAGATTCGGAAATACGGATTAACCCGGACTGAGTTTGGCGTACTAGACTTGCTGTATCATAAAGGCAGACAGCCGATTCAGCAAATTGGCTCTAAGGTGTTGATGAGCAGTGGCAATATTACGTATGTCGTGGATAAGCTGGAGAAGAAGGGGTACGTCACCCGGAAGGATTGCGTGGAAGACCGACGGTTAGTTTACGCAGAACTCACCGAGCAGGGACGCGAGTTCATCGAAGAGGTGTTCCCGCAGATTACCGGCATCATCGAGGAGGCAGTCAGTGGTCTTTCGCCGGAAGAGAAGCAGATCGCGGGGATGCTGCTGAAGAAGCTTGGGAAATCGGCGCAGGCCGGCTTTAAATAGCGGCAAGGGATTAAGGGGACCCAAATCATTGCTCGCGAAAGAAATTGACTTAACGAAGCTCCGACAGGCGGCGGAAAGGGCGTCAGAGGACGTCTTTTCAGGTCTAATATCTTAATATAAAGATTCTATACATTAAGAGATATCTGATAGGAAAGTATGTCAGGTACGTACACAAATAAAATCAAAAAACAAAGGAGTTAAACATGAATTTGGAATTGGCGTTATTAATTGTTCGTTTGGTGTTGGGATTGACGATGATGGCGCATGGTGCGCAAAAGCTGTTTGGTTGGTTTGGCGGTCACGGCCCTAAAGGAACCGGCGGTTGGTTTGAAACGATAGGGATGAAGCCCGGGGTGCTGATGGCCGTGTTAGCGGGTCTCGCTGAATTTGGCGGCGGATTGCTGGTGGCGGCAGGTTTATTTACGCCTATAGGTACGGCGCTGTTGATTCTTACGATGATCGTGGCGATCGTATCCGTTCATGGTAAGAATGGGTTCTGGTCGACGTCAGGCGGCTTTGAATACAATTTGCTGCTGATCGCTGTTTTGGTTGGCTTGATGTTGTCCGGGGCCGGGGAATACTCTCTCGATGCTCTGCTATAACAAATCAGATTACTATGAACGCAATAAAGGTTTAATTGAGGAGGAAGTTATCGATGAATTCGCATGAGCATGATTTTACCACGGTTATCAAATCCCGCCGGTCGGCGAATAAATTTATCCCGGGTGTAGAAATCCAAGACAAGGAACTGGAAGAAATCTTTCATCTTACGAAATTCGCGCCGTCGGCGTTTAACTTGCAGCATACCCATTATGTGGTGGTGAAGGATCCCGAATTGAAGGAGCAAGTGTATGAGGCTGCGGCCAAGCAATATAAAGTCCGAACTGCCTCCGCGGTGATCCTGGTGCTGGGAAAATTGGATGCCCATAAGGATGTCGGGATGATGAATGAAGGCCTTCTGAATTTGGGCGTTCTCAGCAAGCAGGAGTACGACATGCTCGTGTCGGATACGATCGGGTTCTATGAAAGCCGGGGCGAAGCGTTTATGCGGGATGAGGCGATTCGCAGCGCCAGCCTATCGGCCATGCAGATGATGCTCATCGCGAAGGACCGCGGCTGGGATACATGCCCGATGATCGGGTTTGATCCCGACGCCATGCGCCGCCTGCTGAACGTTCCGGACAATTACGTGCCGGTGATGCTGATAGCGATCGGCAAAGAAGACAGCTCGAGCTTCCGTCCGCGCGGCTACCGTAAGCCGGTTGGCGAGTTCGTCAGCTTTAACCGTTTTTGAGCATGCTTATCACCCAAAACAAGGAGGAGCTACACATGGTACATCCAACTTCAGGGATTCATCATATTACCGCATTTGCTACCGATCCGCAGGCGAATGTCGATTTTTACGCAGGAGTGCTGGGGCTTAGATTGGTCAAAAAAACGATCAACTTCGATGCCCCGGAGGTGTACCATTTGTACTTCGGCGATGAGGATGGGAATCCGGGAACGATTATGACCTTCTTCCCGACGCCCGGGGCTCGGCGCGGCCGGGTTGGCGGCGGCCAGGTCGGCGTCACTACCTTCGCCATACCGGTTGGCACAATGGGGTTCTGGCAGGAGCGTCTGCACAAATTCGGCATCTCCACGACCGAAACCCGCCGATTCGGTGAATCCTATCTGCATTTCCGTGACAAAGACGGACTCCAGCTCGAGCTGGTGGAACGCGCTACCGGTCCGCTAAGCACTTGGTCGTTTGGCGGCATTCCAACCGACAAGGCGATCAAAGGCTTTGGCGGCGCGGTGCTCTACAGCATGGCCCCGGAGAAAACTGCCGCGTTGCTCGAAACCGTCATGGGCTTACAGAAGCTTGGCACAGAGGGCGATTATACCCGTTTTAAAGCCGAGGGTGACCTTGGCGACGTGATCGATGTAAACGTCAAGTCGATGGAATACGGCGCGGGCGGAGCCGGAACGGTGCATCACATCGCCTGGAGAGCCCGGGACTTCGCGGAACATGAAGAATGGAGAGTTCGGGTTGCCGAGCACGGCTACCATCCGACGCCAATCGTTGACCGGCAATATTTTCACGCGCTTTATTTCCGGGAGGAAGGCGGCATCTTGTTCGAAATTGCCACGAATCCGCCAGGGTTCGCCAATGACGAGTCGCCGGAGCATTTGGGTGAAAAGCTGATGCTTCCCGCTTGGTATGAACCGCACCGTGCACTGATCGAACAAAATCTGACCCCGTTTGAAGTCCGGGCGCTGAAGGAGGATCTGCAGGGATGAAGCTGAAGCATATCTTCAAGCCGGGGACCCTAACGGCCAGCGGTGAAGCGGCGGCACCTACACTGCTTCTTCTCCACGGCACCGGCGGCACGGAGCGGGATCTGCTGCCATTGGCAGAAATCATCTCCCCGGCTTCGGCAGTGCTTAGCGTCCGGGGGAACGTATTGGAGAACGGGATGCCGCGTTTCTTCCGGCGGTTGGAGATGGGCGTGTTCGACGAGGAGGATCTGGTGCTGCGCACGAAGGAGCTGCACGATTTCCTGGACGAGGCGGCGGCGCACTACGGCTTCGATCGGAGCCGCATCGTTGCGGTGGGGTATTCGAACGGAGCAAACATCGCAGCGAGCCTCCTGTTCCACCATGCGGCCGCACTAAGCGGGGCTATTCTGCACCATCCGATGGTCCCGCGGCGGGGCGTGCCGCTGCCGGAGATGGCAGGAATCCCTGTCTTCATCGGGGCGGGGCGGAATGACGCGATGTGCAAGCCGGAAGAAACCGAGGAACTGGAAGGGGTGCTCAGAGGTGCGGGTGCCCAAGTGCATGTGCATTGGGAGCCCTATGGACATCAGTTGACCGAAACCGAGGTTCAGGCTGCGGCAGAGTGGTTTCAGGACCATCTGCTGAACCAATAAGACAGGTATCATCAAAGGCAGTTCGGAGCACATCGCTCTGGACTGCCTTTGTTTGTTGGATAAATTAAGTGCCCACAAATGAGAGGTTTTATGCTAGCATAAAATGTGTGCGCTTACATGGAGGATATTGGTTGAACTATAGATGCATGGAATTTACGTAAAAGGGGAGGGATGGCAGTCATGCTGCAAGTGCTTCTGGTCGATGATGAGCCTTGGGTGCTGGAAGGTCTTCGAACTATGGTGAATTGGGAAAAGCACGGCTTTCAAGTCTGCGGCGAAGCGCTGGACGGTCCGGAGGCCTTAACCAAGATGCAGGAGCTGCGGCCTGAGCTGGTCGTCACGGATATCCATATGCCCGTCATCAGCGGCTTGGAGCTGATTGAACGGAGTAAACAGCTGCTCGCAAGGCCCCCTAAGTTCGTTATTTTAAGCGGATACGACGATTTTAACTACGCACTTACGGCGATGCGGCAACGGGTGGCGGAGTATCTGCTAAAACCGATTGACGAAGACGAGTTCGGGGCGATTCTGGACCGTCTCGGTCAGATGATCGCCGAGGAGCGGGAAATGGAGCAGTCCAAGCTAAGGAAGCAGACGTTGTTTAAAAATAACCTCCTGAACCGATTGATTCAGGGGGAAGAAGGCGCCCGGCTGGAGCAGGAGGCGGCAGCCGCGCTTCAGCTCGGGGGCGAGCCGGAGCTGCGGTGTATGCTGTTCGACGCCGGGATTGATCCGCAAGCTCTAAAGCAGCGGGTGCTTGGTTATTTCTCGAAACCTGCGGATGCGGATCGTTCCTTCCTGGACGGCTCAGGCCGGGTCGGGATGATTATTCGGACAGATGAAATACCGCAGCCGCGTATCGAAGAGATGGGACTGGCGATCAGCAGTGAGCTTTCGGAGATAGGTTCGCCGGCAGTGATCGCCGTCAGCCGCGCCGGGAAGGGGATCCGCTCGATCCGGGAGCTGTATCTGCAAACGATGGAGACCGTCAAAGCGAAGCGTGAGAAGGGGAGAACTGGCTTCTTCTTGCCTTGCCATCACCCGCAGCTCCAGAGTACGGAGGATGTGTTGAAGGGAAAGGTCGAGCTGCTGCTGGACGCCGTGCTTCAAGGGGATCCCGGAACAGCGGGGGCGGCGGTGGAAGAGGTGTTTGGCGCACTTGCCTGCAGCCAGATCGGCGTGGAAACCATGCGGGCCTTCGCAGCCAATATGGAGCTGACGTTATGCCGCAGGATCAAGAAAGCCGGCGGTGATGCCGACGCCTTTATGGTCCGCATGCAGGGGGACGAAGGGGATTCGAACGGCATCAGCGACTACCTGGCGCTCAGGCAGTATCTTCATAGGCTGTGCCAGGAGGCTTCGTTGCTGCTGGCCGGATTGCGTCGGAAGAACGAGAATAACACGGTATTTCAGGTCATTCAGTACGTAGATGAGGAGTTCCGCAGCAAGCTGAAGCTGCAAACCCTCGCCAAGAAGTTTCACATGAATCCGACCTATTTGGGGCAGGTGTTCAAAAAAGAAACGGGCAAAAGCTTCAACGAATATCTCAACGAGAAACGGCTTGAAGAGGCCAAACGCCTGCTGAAGCGCACCTCGATGAAAATTTCCGATATTGCGCTGCAGGTGGGGTATCCGAATACGGACTATTTTATCAGCAAATTCAAACAGTCGATCGGTATGCTGCCCTCTGCCTACAAATCCGAGTTTCAAAATGACGGCTCCAAGAAAGTGGAAGGGTCCAGATCGGCCGAATAAGCCCAAGGTGGTGCGAGCATGGGAAGATGGAGATTCCGGGGAAAAGTGAACGATATTCCGCTGAAGACGAAATTTTTGCTGATCTACTTGATTGGCGTACTGCTGCCGATCCTGGTCATTAACCTGATGTTTATGGGGCGGATGACCGGTTTTATTAAAGAACGCGAGAAGCAGAACCTGGAGATTTCCATGGAGCGTGCCCGAAAGGACATTCATGATTTTATCGACGGCGGGGTGGCTGTCAGTCATGCCCTGAACACGGATAAGACGCTGTATGAAAAGATGGATCGGACCTACTCGGACCCGGTCGATTTTTACGAAACGTTTGATGAGCAGCTGCGCAATCGGGTTACCAGCTACATTCCGGTCAATAATCAGATTCTGCGGATCGGGATATACACGACCAATCCGACGATCGTCCCCGGGGGCAATTATCATTTGATCGATGATGAGGTGAAGAACAGCGAATGGTACCGGATCTGGAGCAGCTCGTCCGACCCGGTGGTCGTCGCTGCGTACCGTGCCTCTCAAGCCTTTAACCGGGCGAATACCGAGTCTTATTTCAGCGTGATCGAGGAGATGGACTACTACGATTCCTATAACACCTTCGACAAGCTGCTAAGGATCGACATTGACCTCAGCAAAATTTACGACGTGATCGTCCGGGAGCGGGACTACCTGGATTTGTATCTGGTCAACGGGAACGATGAAATCATCGTGTCGGCGGACAGCGGCTATCGGCAGGACGCAAGCGTCGGTTATCCCAAGCTTGAATTGTCTGCCGAGGATCGGGAGAAGGGCGTAGTGTCCGTTGCCATCGGCAATGCCAAATATGTGAAAGGCTGGCGGCTGATCGGGATTCCGCAGGGAACCCGGGTATCGAAGGCGATGCTCGATATGCGCCTGTTCGTCGGGATGTTGGCGGCAGCGATCACTTTATTCACGTCGCTCTTTATCTACGTGATGCTCCGATCTTACCATTACCGGGTAAAGCGGCTGTCTCGCCATATGCAGAAGGTCACCAACGAGAAGTTCGATTTGATCAACATCGATGAAGGACGCGATGAGATCGGCGGCTTGATCCGCAACTTTAACATGATGACCGCCCGTATCAACGCGTTGATCAATAACGTTTACAAGCTGGAAATCCAGCAGAAGAGCCTCGAAGCCGAGCGGATGCGGGCAGAGCTGAACTTCTTGCAGAGTCAGATGAACCCTCATTTTCTGTTTAATACGCTGAACGCGATTTTGGTTGTCTGTACGAAAAATAACTACTCCGATGTTACGGACATCATTAAAAACCTGTCCAGGCTGCTGCGCCGGCTGCTCCGCTGGAAGGAGGACCTTGTCACGCTGGAGGAGGAAATTCGGTTTATCGACATGTATTTGAAAATCGAGAAATTCCGCTTCCGGGACAAATTCGAGTACGTCTTCGACATCGAGGAGGAGGCGCTGCATTATACCATTCCAAAAATGAGCATCCAGCCGCTGGTCGAGAACGCCTGCAAGCACGGAATCCAGGCGGTGCAGGGCACCGGGCTCGTCGCCGTCAAAGCCCGCGTGGAAGACGGCCGGCTTCGCATCGTCATTTCGGATAACGGCAAAGGCATCGAACCGGAGCAGCTGCGGGAAATCCTGCTTTCCGTACGGAGTGAGAACACGCCTGGGAACAGCATCGGCATCCGCAATGTGTATCGCCGGTTTGAGTTGTACTACAACGATCAGGTTCGCTTCAACATCAACAGCAAGCCGGGACAAGGGACGGAAGTATGCATCGAAATCCCGGTCAAACTGCTTCAACACCAGGAAGATTAATCGGGAGGGAATAGCCATGAGATTCAAGGTGTTATTGGTGGATGACGAGCCGGCAGCTTTAGAGGGGATGCAGCTGTGGATCAACTGGCCGGAGCTGGGCTTTGAAATTTGCGGGACCAGCAGCAACGGCGCGGAGGCGCTGGAGAAGATCGGCAAGCTGCAGCCGGATCTGGTCGTCACCGACGTGCGGATGCCGGGGATGGACGGACTGGAAATGATCGAGGCGTGGCAGAAGCAGAATTCCCGGCAGGTCAGCTTTGCGATCGTCAGCGGGTACAGTGAATTTCAATATGCGCAAAAAGCACTCCGCTTCGGCGTCACCCGGTATTTGCTGAAGCCGATTGACGAGGAGATCGCTGCCGAAGAGCTCGGGGCGATTTATGAGGAGCTGGCGGAGGAACAGGAGCGTCAGCGCATTAACCGAATCGCCTCCTACGAGGAAACGGTCAGCCTGCTGAAGGGATTGATCCACCCCTCGCCGGGGCTTCCCATGGATGCGGGGCGGATCGCTGCGCTCTCGAGCCTTCGGGAGGTGTGGAATGTTTGCCTCATTCAGCCTAGAGGCTGCAGCGTCGCCGAGGCCCGGGAGCAAGTTGCAGCTTATGCCGGGGAGCGGGAAGCGATGTATTTCATCGATCTGGACTATGGCGGCCTGGTCTTGGTGTACGGATTTCATCCCGGGGAGGATGGACCGGACGGCGCTATACGGATACGCGAATTGGAGAGCCTGTGCTGCGGTCTCGGAGCAGTAGCATCCGCGGGTCAGGGCGTGGCAAGCCTGCAAGAGATTGCAGCAGCGTTCAGCCAGGCTCAGATAGCGATGCAGCATCAGTTTTATGCGGAGGGCCCTGCCGGGATCAGGGTATACCGTAACGTGGCCGCGCTGAAGTTCCACCGCCAGTACGATCAAACGGAGCTGGCGGATCGCATCGTGGGGGCGCTCCAGCTGCTGGACAAAGCGGGCTTGGAGGAAGGTCTGTCCGAGGCGGAGCATAAGTTCCGTGAACATTACCTTACGCCGGACATCGTACGTAAATTTGTGATTCATTTATCTTACCTGATGGTGGAACACCTGGAGGAACTCCCGGACAAGGCGGCGGAGCTGCAGAGCAAATACGATATTCCCGGCATGGCCTCGGCGGCACCAACCCTGCGGGAATTAATGGACCGTATCCATGCGTTTGGGATGGAATGCATCGATTGGCTCCTGAAGGACAAAACCGAACGGTCCCAAGGGGTGATCCAAGACATCAACGCCTATATCCGGGAGCATTACCGCGAGCCATTGACGATCAAGAAGCTGGCAGAGGTGTTTTACCTTCATCCGGTCTATTTAGGCCAATTGCTGCAGAAGAAGAACGGCGTTCATTTTAACGAAATGATCCATAACTATCGCATTGAAGAAGCCGTCAGGCTGCTCCGGGACGGAAGCTTGAATAACGGCGAGGTGGCCGAGCGAGTGGGTTACGCGAACTATGGCCAATTTCTCAAGCAATTTGAAAAAAGATTGCAAATGTCGCCTAACGAATACCGAAACAGGAACTGAAATTTTGAAGGTTGAACCTTTAATTGTGAACTAGTTGCGGCTGGGTAGCGCTTTTAGAATTAAAGATAAGTTGGTGAAAGGGCTTTCAAAAAAGCTTGAACATCAACAAATCATTACGGAGGTGCTTTACATGGGGGGCAAGACCAAATCAATGCTCCGGCTCAGCGTCATCCTGCTGTTATCGCTCAGCGTCATCCTAGCGGGATGCGGCAGCGGTAATAACAACGCTACCACAGCCGAAACCAACACCGGCAATCCAGCCACTACAGGAAACAATGCCGGAGATAAAGTCGAACCGTTTGAAATCACTGCGTTTATCGGTGAAGCCGGCCAACAGCCGACGCCGGACAACAAGATTTACAAGAAGATTAAAGATGAGCTGGGCGTCACGTTCAAATTTGAATTTCTTGCCGGGGATATTAACCAGAAGCTTGGCGTTATGATCGCGGGCTCCGATTATCCCGATATTATGACCGGCAATACGAAGTTGACGGCGGCAGGCGCTTATATTCCTTTGGAAGACCTGATTGAAGAACATGCTCCGAATTTGAAGAAGCACTATGAGAAGTACTGGAACATGATGAAGGACCCGAACGACGGCCATATCTACATCCTGCCAAACTACGGGGCTTATAACGGGGAAGTCAGCACGACCTGGTATTCGGGCCCGGCGTTCTGGATCCAAAAGGCTGTGCTGGAGGAGGCAGGATATCCTCAAGTCAAAACGCTTGATGAATATTTTGATCTGCTCATCAAGTACAAGGAGAAACACCCAACGATCGATGGCAGCCCAACGATTGGTTTCGAAATTCTGAACTATGACTGGAGAAACTGGGGACTGTTTAATGCGCCGCAGCATCTGATCGGACACCCGAATGACGGCGGCGTTGTCGTGAATAACGGCAAAGCGGAGATTTTCGCCGACAAGGATTATGCGATGCGGTACTACAAGAAGCTGAATGAAATGAACGCCTTAGGTTTGATCGATAAAGAGACGTTTACGCAGAACTATGACCAATATCAAGCGAAAATTTCCAGCGGCACGGTGCTCGGATTTTTCGATCAACACTGGAACTTCCAAAGTGCGGAGAACGTGTTGATTACGGCGGACAAACATGAAAGAACCTATGTGGGATTGCCGCTGGTTTATGATACAAGCATTAAAGATTACTATCTTGACCGCCCGGCGCTGAATTTGAACAACGGCTTTGGGATCAGCGTAAATGCCGGTAAGGAAAAAGCGATCAAGATCCTGAAGCTGTGGGATCGCCTGATTCAAGAAGATTGGCAAAAAATCCTCTCCTGGGGGATCGAAGGCGAAGACTACATCGTGAACGAAGAGGGCCGCTTTATGAAAACCCAGGAACAACGCGACCGGTTTACGGATGCCACTTGGAAGCTGGCCAATAAGGCGGATACGCTTTATAGCTTCAGCCCGAAAATGCAAGGTTATTTCAGTGACGGCAATGCGACGGATGCCGCCGCTCAACCGGAAGAATACAAAGCTTCGCTGGAGGAATATGATAAGAAGTTCCTTGAAGCGTACGGATACAACAGTTATGTCGATTTCTTCAGCCCGGCTCCAGAGAACCCGATCTATTATCCGGCATGGTCGGTTGACTTAGTGGAGGGTTCGGAAGCCAAGGTAGTGAACACCAAACAAAATGATCTGTCTACGAAATATCTGCCTAAAGCAATTTTGGCTGACCCAGCCGACTTCAACAAGGTATGGGATGAATACGTGGGAGAAATCCACAAGCTCAACATTAAAGCTTATGAAGACCGCATCAACGAAGTGTTGCAATGGAGAATTGACAACTGGACCGTAAAATAATCCAGGGATTCAAGCGGAGAATGGAAGGCATCCAAGCCTTCCATTCTTCGAAATCTTAGGCTTTGTGGGGAGAACAAATTATGGATGAGACCTTAATGGAAAAACACGCCGTCCCGAAAGCGAAAAAACGAAAACAACAGCAAATAACCTGGTCCCTGATCAAGAGTCAACGGCAGTTGATCTTCATGTCGGTCCCGTTATTGGCTTATATTATATTGTTTGCTTATGTCCCGGTGTGGGGCTGGACGATGGCGTTTCAAAATTATAAGCCGGCAAGAAGCTTTGGCCAGCAGGAATGGGTCGGGTTCAAGCAATTCAAGTTCCTGTTTACGGACGACAGCTTCCTTCGGGTGCTGCGCAATACGCTGGGAATGAGTATCATCAACCTGGTGCTAGGCTTTGTCACCGCAATCGCTCTGGCCTTGCTGCTGAATGAAATCAAGAAGATTTTCTGGAAAAGAACCGTCCAAACCATCTCGTATCTTCCGCACTTCCTGTCCTGGATCATCGTCACCGGGATCGTCGCGACCTCCCTTGCTTCCGATGGCATCGTCAACGACGTCCTGATGCGGCTGCATCTGATCAAGGAGCCGATCCTGTGGCTCAGCGAAGGCAAGTATTTCTGGGGTGTCGTTGGTGCATCCCATGTCTGGAAAGAGGTTGGCTGGAACACGATCATTTATTTGGCTGCGATGGCGGCGATTGACCCGGCATTATACGAAGCTGCGGATATCGACGGAGCCAGCCGATACCGGAAGATGCTTCATGTCACACTTCCCGGCATTAAGCCAACGATTGTCATTCTGCTGATCATGTCCATCGGTCATATTCTGGAAGCCGGCTTCGAGGTCCAATACCTGCTCGGGAACGGTCTGGTGGTTGACTGGGCGGAAACGATTGATATCTTCGTGCTGAAATACGGGATTGCCCAAGGCAACTACTCCCTGGCAACCGCCGGCGGGATATTCAAAACGGTCGTTAGCGTAACCATGCTGCTCTTCGCGAACTGGATCGCCAAACGGCTAGGGGAAGAGAGGCTGTTATAGAGATGGCAAACCAAACGATCACCCCAGAGCGAGTATCTGCTGCTGCTTTGCAAAGACGGGTCGGACGAGGCAAGGTGGAGCCGGTGATTTTTCATACACTGAATACCATCTTCATGATCTTTCTCGTCGTCGTGACGTTGTATCCGTTTCTGAACACCATCGTGGTTTCGTTTAACGCGGGGAACGATACGATCCGCGGCGGGATCTACCTGTGGCCGAGACAATTTACGCTTCAGAACTATAAGGCGATCTTCGTCTCCGGCACGATCTACGATGCCTTCCTGATTTCGGTGGCGAGAACGGTGTTGTCCACGATTCTGAACATCTTCCTGACAACGATGCTCGCCTATACGCTGAGTCGGCGGGAATATGTGTTCCGCAAGCCGATCACGTTGATTTTCGTGCTTACGATGTATTTTAATGCGGGGTTGATTCCAGGGTATTTCCTGATGAAGGATTTGCATTTGATCAACACGTTTTGGGTTTACGTTGTTCCCTCGATGATCAGCGCATTTAACTTGATCGTCATCCGGACGTATATCGGCACGATTCCCGAGAGCTTGGTGGAGTCGGCGAGAATTGACGGGGCAGGCGATTTCAAAATCTTCTGGTCCATCATCTTCCCGCTGTGCAAACCGGTATTAGCGACGATCGCGTTATTTGTGGCCGTAGGGGCCTGGAACTCCTGGTTTGATGCGTTCCTGTATACGTCCTCGAGACAGGAGCTCAGCACCCTGCAATATGAGCTGATGAAACTGCTGTCTTCCAGCATGAATGCCAACAGCAATCCGGCCGTTGCCAACGGGGCGGGCATGACCCAGGATACGGCGGCTTCCATGGTCACTCCGTTATCGATCCGGGCGGCGGTTACCGTGGTGGCATCTGTTCCGATCCTGCTCGTATATCCCTTCATGCAAAAATATTTCGTGGTAGGCCTTAATGTAGGGAGTGTCAAAGAATAATCGTTTTTATTTCGTGAACCGCTCGTTTGAGTATTTTCCCAGCGTGGCAGAGGAGGGGATCCATCATGAATCCAACGTTCAGTTCCGTACCGGCATTAAAGGAGCTGTTTGCGGCGGACTTCAACATCGGGGCGGCGGTGAATCCGACGACGATCCGGACGCAGGAGGCGTTGCTGGCTTATCATTTTAACAGCCTGACTGCGGAGAACGAGATGAAGTTCGTCAGCGTGCATCCGGAGGAGCAAACCTATACCTTCGAGGCGGCGGACCGGCTGGTCGAATTCGCCCGAGAGCACGGCATGGCCATGCGGGGACACACGCTCGTATGGCATAACCAGACGTCCGATTGGCTGTTCCAGGATCGCCAAGGCGGGAGGGTAAGCAAGGAGGTGCTGCTCGGAAGGCTCCGGGAGCATATTCATACCGTTGTGGGCCGGTACAAGAACGAGATCTACGCCTGGGACGTCGTCAACGAGGTCATCGCGGACGAAGGGGAAGCGCTGCTGCGCACTTCCAAATGGACGAAAATCGCGGGACATGAATTTATCGCCAAAGCGTTCGAATATGCGCATGAAGCCGATCCGCAGGCGCTGTTGTTTTATAACGACTATAACGAATCGAACCCTCTGAAACGCGATAAAATTTACACGCTCGTCCAATCGCTGCTGGAGCAAGGGGTGCCGATCCATGGGATCGGATTGCAGGCGCACTGGAACCTGTACGATCCATCGCTGGATGAGATCAAGGCGGCGATCGAGAAGTATGCTTCGCTTGGGCTGCAGCTGCAGTTGACGGAGCTGGATCTCTCGATGTTCCGCTTCGATGACCGGCGAACCGACTTGACTGCGCCGGAGCCGGCGATGCTGGAGCGGCAGGCCGAACGTTATGAGGCCGTATTCCGGCTGTTGCTGGAGTATCGTGACGTCATCAGCGGAGTCACCTTCTGGGGAGCGGCGGACGATTACACCTGGCTGGACGATTTTCCGGTGCGCGGCCGCAAGAACTGGCCGTTTCTGTTCGACGCCAAGCACCAGCCGAAGGAGGCGTTCCATCGCGTTGCGGCCCTGGCTGCGGAGCAGCGGGCATAAAGGCAGCGCATGGGGGAAAACAACGATAACGGAAAACGCTTTATTCTGGTGGCGTTTTCGGTGTAAAATGGTAGAGGCCCTTCTGGTTGGAAGGGCCTCTTTTGAAGTATGTTGAACCTATTTCGGATTAGACCTATCGAACCTTAGGAGGAGAATCGATGAAATATCGGGAGCTTGGTAACACGGGTCTTCAAGTCAGCGAGGTGAGCTTTGGCACTTGGGCCATCGGCGGAAGCTGGGGCAACACGAATGATGACGAGGCCCTGAAGGGCTTGGATAAAGCGATTGGAGAAGGTGTCAATTTCTTCGATACGGCGGACGTTTATGGCGACGGACATGCGGAGCGTCTGCTTGCCAAAGCGACCAAAGGGAAGGAAGACGAGATCTATATCGCGACAAAATTTTGCCGCGCTGGCGATATTCATGACCTGGAGACGTATTCCGAAGCGCGGGTGCGGGCTTATTGCGAAGCCAGCTTAAAACGGTTGGAGCGCGAGCGTATCGATCTGTATCAGATTCATTGCCCGCCGTTGTCCGTGTTGAAGGACGGCCGGGTATTTGAAGTGTTGGACAAGCTGCAGGCGGAGGGAAAAATCCGCCACTACGGCGTGAGCGTAGAGACGGTGGAGGAAGGGTTGTTCTGCCTGGGGGTGCCGGGGGTGAAGGCGCTGCAGGTCATCCTGAACCTGTTCCGCCAAAAGCCGCTCGCAGAGTTGCTGCCGAAGGCGCAGGAAGCCGGCGTGGGCATCCTTGTGCGGCTTCCGCTGGCCAGCGGCCTGCTGACCGGCAAATTCACGCCGGACACGACGTTTGCTGCCGACGATCACCGCAACTTTAACGCGAACGGTGAGCAGTTCAACGTCGGTGAGACGTTTGCAGGCTTGCCGTTCGTCAAAGGTGTCGAGCTGGCAGCGCAGCTCAGCTGGATCGCGGAAGGCCGCGGGGACATGGCCCGCGCGGCGATGCGCTGGATTCTGGACCAGCCGCAAGTCTCCTGCGTGATCCCCGGCTTCCGCAACGTGCGTCAGGTCGAGGACAACCTCGGCGCGATCGACGTGCCTTCCTTCAGCAAGGAAGAGTTAGAGCGGCTGGCCAACTTCTACCAAAACGAAGTTGCGCAGCATATCCGCGGGGCGTATTAAAGCGAAATCCCCTTATTCACCGAGCGTGGCCATCAAATTGGCGTGATTCCCGGGAATAAGGTGAATGATTCGAGAAAGCCTCCCATCATTCGCCTTGAAATCAGGCTTGATGGGGGGCTTTTGCGCGTTCTGCGGCGGCCGATTGCTCCAAGCGCAGCGTGTCGCGCCAACTGCAGTAAGTCGCCCATGGACTGCCGTCGTCCAGAAGGGCCTTGCAGGTGTAAATGCCCTCTTCGATCGAATCGACGCGCCCGGCGAGCTCCAGGCGAACCGCTCCGTTCAGCAGCACCTGGTTTACGTAAGCCGGGTGCGCTTGCCCTTGCAGCACCTGTTCGGTAACGTGCAGCTGTTTGGCTGCGTTCCAGGCGGTATCGTCTTCTTCGGGCAGCGGGGTGTCCAGCCCGTACGTTTCCGGATCGATAATGTTCAGCTTCGCTTCACCGTTGCCCACCACATAGGTGCGGGTCGGCCGATCGATAAACAGGTCCTCTGAGCCTTGTGCCCCTTGGACGATCAACGCTTTCCGGTAATCCAGCTGCTCGATGAGCTGGGCCATCCGGTCGAACACAGTATTATGGTATACACCATACACCAAATAAGGCGAATCGCTGAAGTCCAGCAGCTTCTCGATCGTATTCAAGATCGTCCGCAGACCCAGCTCTTCGCGGATCGGACGAAGCTTCTCCAGCGGCGGGCACCAGACCTCAGACGGCACGAACCGGACGCCGGAGAAGTCTGCCGGGCGGGCTGCCGGCGCCCACTCCATCAAGCGGCTGTCCACGCCCAACTCGTCAAGCAGATCGGTCAGGGTCACGCCCCACTTGGGCGGGAGCGACGGGGTGCCGTGCAGCGTGACGGGTAAACCTCCTGAAGCCAGCAGAAAGGAGGTGGCAAACGTCGCCATAAAGGAGGTGGTGCGGCCGTCATAAGGTCCGGCACAGTCGAGTCCCTGAGGAATCGGCGAGCGACGGGCATGTTTGCGAAAGACGGTCACAAATGCTTTCAGTTCCGCCACGCTCTCCAGCTTGATCCGCTGTGCCATAAAGAAGGCGCCAATCTGCGCCGGAGTCGCTTGGCCGCTGATCATCAATTCGGCGGCTTCGGTTGCTTCCTCATAGGTCAAGTCGCGGGCGCCTCTTTTGCCTCGTCCTACTTCCTTCAGGATTTCTGTCATCGTCATCGGGAGCCCCCCTTTGTTTGTAAGATCGGTTCAAAATTTTAATTGCTGATGGGCTTTGACGACCGAAGTCGCCACATCCACCATCCGTTTCCGTTCATTCATCGCCCGCTTGCGCAGCATGTCGTAAGCCTCGGCTTCGGACACTTTGTTCACGTCGCACAAGATACTCTTGGCCATGTCGATCCACTTCCGTTCCTCCAGCCGGGAGACCAATTGCGCCCGTTCATTCTGCCAGGTTTGCCTCTCAAAAAAATGCCTAGCGCTGAAATGCAGCGCCCAATGCAGCTCCGATGCCGTCATGGACGGGGAGAGCAGGCCGTCAACGGGGACCTCTGTCTCACATGCCTCCAATGAGGAGCTTGCCGTCTCGGGGCTACACCACCAGAGGAGCGGGAGGGGCTTCCACTTGAGCAGCATGTTGCCCCAGCGCTGCATCCCCTCAAGCGGCATATCCAGCACCGCAGCGTCAACCTCCTTGATCCGTTTGCGAATTTGCGGCTCCTGACAGGAGGCGAAGACTTGATACCCGCTCGTTTTGAGGAAGGTTTCGGGATCAGCCAAGGGCAAAGACTTCAGGGGATCTGTCGAGGCAGTCCCGGGTAAACCGGCTTCGCGAATGACCAATAAGAAGCGCATCGAGAGGGATCCCTCCTATCCATAACGATCTGTTTCATAATCCAAGCGGTGTTTAGCTTTAAAGTCATAAAGGATCGAGATACACGAATAACTTCAACAACTGCAACTGCGAAATTGCAGCGAGGAAAGAAAACCTTACATCACATTTCAAATTTTAAAGGATAAATGTATTTTCTCGCCTTTTTTCTGAAAAATCAATACAAATGTAATGAAAACTGACATAAAAATTTTAATCACACAATTTTATGTAATGTATATTGACATAACCTCCAACCTCCTTTATAGTTAATGTCAACTCAACACTTGATTCAAATTTGTTTATTCAAAAATTCGATCGTAATCATGCTGGGTACAATGGGGTGCCCGCTAGAAGCGGCAATGGAGCCTGTCTTCGCAATCCGTAGAAATCACGTGGTGTAGCTGCGTGTCTCTAGGGGCGAAGCAGGCTTTTTGTGTTTTCTTGGTAATTTGGGAAAAGGGGAGATGGAGATGAACCAAAAGAAAAAGATGGTGCTGGTCGGTAACGGGATGGCGGGAATCCGCACGGTGGAGCATGTGCTGAAGCTGGCTCCGGAGGCGTACGAGATTACGGTCTTCGGTGCAGAGCCGTATCCGAACTACAATCGGATTATGCTGTCTTCGGTGTTGGCTGGCGGGGCAGACATGAAGGAGATTGTAATTAACGATTTGGCCTGGTACGAGGAAAATCACATCAACCTCTATCTGGGCGATGAGGTTGTTCGGCTCGATACCGATAAGCGCAAGGTCGTATCGGCCTCCGGGGTAGAAGCAGAATACGACGCATTGATTTTGGCCACGGGCTCCAATCCATTTATCTTACCGATTCCCGGGGCACGCAAGGATGGCGTCATCGGGTTCCGCAATATCAAGGACTGCGAGCTGATGATGGAGGCCTCCCGCAAACATAAAAAAGCTGCGGTGATCGGCGGCGGTCTCTTAGGCCTGGAAGCGGCCCGCGGGTTGCTTAATCTCGGCATGGACGTCACCGTCGTGCATATCCATCCTTACTTGATGGAGCGTCAGCTCGACGAGCCGGCATCGCGGATGCTGCAACATGAGCTGGAAGCGCAAGGCATGAAGTTCCTCATGCAAAAGCAAACAGCCAGCATTTACGGCGGACGGCGGGCCGAGGGGCTGGAATTTGCAGACGGAAGCCGGTTGGAAGCGGACCTCGTTGTGATGGCCGTCGGCATCAAACCAAACATTGAATTGGCAAAAGAGGCAGGCCTTAATGTGGCGCGAGGCATTATCGTCAACGATTATCTTGAAACCAGCGCACCGGGGGTTTATGCCGTTGGGGAATGCGCTGAGCATCGCGGCATCGCCTACGGGCTGGTGGCCCCGCTCTATGAGCAAGGCAGTGTATTGGCCAAGCGGCTGGCTGGTGTCGAAACCGCCGCGTACGAAGGATCCGTCACTTCGACGAAGCTGAAGGTGTCGGGAGTAGATGTTTTTTCTGCGGGATATTTCAATGATGCGCCAGGCACGCGCTCGCTGCGCATTCAAGACGAACTGGAGGGCACGTACCGTAAAATCGTCCTGCAAGACGATCGGCTCATCGGCGCGGTACTGTTCGGCGACACAACGGACGGCCCATCGTTATTTGCTAAGATCAAAAGCGGAGAATCCGTAGCCGGGAAAGAGAAGGAGCTGCTGCTTGGGTTTACTCCGGGTCAAGCCGGGGCAGGGGCCTCGTCCCCGAATGCCCGGTTGGCCGCAATGGCGGACGACGAAATCATCTGCGGCTGTAACGGCGTCACCAAAGGCACCATCGTCGAAGCGGTGAAGGGCGGCTGCTCCAGCGTCGGCGAGATCAAAGCGTGCACGAAGGCGTCCGGCTCCTGCGGCGGCTGCAAACCGCTGGTCGAGGGACTGCTGCATCTATATGCAGAAGGCGATGTCAAAGCGGTGAAGGAAGGCATCTGCGGCTGTACGCCGCTGGGCCGTGACGAAATTGTCGCCAGCATCAAGGAGATGGGGCTCAAGAGTGTGCACGAGGTGATGAACGTGCTGGAATGGCGCGAGCCGGAGGGCTGCTCGAAGTGCCGCCCGGCGTTGAACTACTACCTGGGGATGCTGTGGCCGGCTGAGTATGTGGATGAGAAAGAATCCCGCTTCGCCAACGAACGTTACCATGCCAACATTCAAAAGGACGGAACGTTCTCTGTGGTGCCTCGGATTTACGGCGGTGTAACCTCACCGGCTGAACTCAAGCGAATTGCGGCGGTTGCCGAGAAATACCAAGTGCCGATGGTGAAGTTCACCGGCGGACAGCGGCTTGACCTGCTGGGCGTAAAGAAGGAAGATTTGCCGAAAATGTGGGAGGAGCTCGATATGCCGTCCGGTCATGCGTACGGCAAGGCGCTGCGGACGGTGAAGACCTGCGTCGGCTCCACGTTCTGCCGGTTCGGGACCCAAGATTCCATTAGCATGGGCATTCAGCTGGAAAAAACGTTTGAACGCCTGAACACCCCCGGCAAGGTTAAACTGGCGGTATCGGGTTGCCCGCGGAACTGCGCCGAAGCCACGATTAAGGACCTTGGCGTTGTGGCTATCGACGGCGGTTGGGAGATCTATGTGGGCGGTAACGGCGGTGTGAAGGTTCGGGCGGCAGATTTGCTCTGCGTAGTGAAGACCGAAGATGAAGTGGTCGAATGGACCGCAGCGTTCTTGCAGCATTACCGTGAGCAAGCCAGCTGGAACGAACGGACAGCGCAGTGGGTTGAGCGGGTAGGATTGGACGCCATCAAGGCAGTGTTGGAGCAAGCCGATGAACGGAAAGCACTGGCTGAGCGGATTCAAGACACCTTAAGCCGGACGACAGACCCGTGGAAAGAAATTATTGAAAACCAGGAGCTGCGTAAAAACTTCGAACCGCTGCAAGACGTACAACTGCAAAATTCGTGATCTTTTTTGGGGGGCAGATACCATGATAACTAAAATTCAAGTGGCACGGTTGGACGACATTGATCGGCTTGGTTCACGTACGGTGTTTGTTGAGGGGAAGGAGGTTGCGATTTTCCGCCTCAGCGACGGCAGTGTTCACGCCATTGAAAACCGCTGTCCGCACAAAGGCGGCAAGTTGTCAGAAGGGATGGTGTGCGGTTCAGCCGTGCACTGTCCCCTGCACGATTGGAAGATCAATCTGCGGAGCGGACGTGTCCAAGAGCCCGACCATGGGGAGGTCACGGTCTGTGAGATCGAAGTGGATGAAGCGACCGGAGCTATATATATTTCACTGTAGCGTATAGGGCGTATAGAGCGTATAGAGAATCGCAGTGCGAATAAAGGAGTGGACGAACCATGGATTACGTCAAACCAGGAGAAGTACTAGGGAGCATGATTGAGACCGGGAAAAATAAAGCCAACCTCAGCATTCTGCAGTTGCTGGTCAAAGGATTTTTGGGCGGAGCGATCCTGGCGTTCGCCACCACCTTGGCGTTTACCGCGACGCAACAGACCTCGCTGGGGATCGTGGGGGCGGTGATTTTCCCGGTTGGCTTTGTGATGATCGTCCTGTTGGGCCTGGAGCTTGTCACTGGCAGCTTCGCCTTGATCCCGCTGGCTGTGATGGAACGGCAGGCTTCGCCGGGGCGGATGTTGTCCAGCTTTGGATGGGTGATCCTCGGGCATCTCATCGGCTGTGCTGTGTATGCTGTTCTCTATGGGCTGACGATTACGAAAATGGGCACGGACCTGTCCCACCCGCTTGTGCAGATGTTGATCCAGACGAGCGAAGCGAAGACGCTGGCTTACAAGCAGATGGGCGGCAGCGGTCTCGCGCTGGTCACCATCAAGGCTGTTCTGTGTAACTGGATGGTTACGCTGGGCGTGGTGATGGCGATGACCTCGAAGTCGACGGCAGGCAAAATCGCAGCGATGTGGTTGCCGATCCTGATCTTTTTTGCACAAGGGTTCGAGCATGCGGTCGTGAATATGTTCGTCATCCCGGCTGGCATGATGCTGGGAGCGGACGTCAGTATGGCCGACTGGTGGCTGTGGAACCAAATTCCTGTCTTGATCGGCAACTTCCTGGGCGGCGTCGTGTTCACCGGTTTGATGCTGTATGTGGCGCAAAAAGGCAGCTTGCGGCGCGGAGTAGCCGCGCAGGTTGCAGGAACGGAAATGGCTGAGCCGGATGGCCGCGCGTTGTCCGTGGCAGGGGAACGCCTATGAAGCACCCCGGGATGGTAAGTATTATCGGAGCGGGACCCGGCGACCCCGAGTTGATCACGGTCAAGGCGATGAACCGGCTGCGGGAAGCCGAGGTCGTGTTGTATGACCGCCTCGTCAGTGAAGAGCTGCTGGCATACGCCGGGCCGTTCGCGGAGCTGGTGTACGTCGGCAAGGCGCCGGGACGCCACGCGATGCCGCAGGAGGAAATCGAGCGCTGGCTGATCCGCTACGCCATGGACGGGAAGCGGGTCGTGCGCCTGAAGGGCGGCGACCCGTTCGTCTTCGGGCGCGGCGGGGAGGAGGCGCTGGCGCTGGCCGCTGCGGGAATCCCCTATGAGGTGATTCCCGGCATCACATCAGCGCTGGGCGCGGCGGCTTCCGCCGGCGTGCCGCTGACGCATCGCGGGGCGGCCGCCTCGTTCGCCTGTGTGACCGGCAGCCGCTGCCACGGCGATCAGACGCCGATCCGCTGGGACCTGCTGGCGCATAGCGTCGACACGCTGGCGATCTACATGGGCGTCAGCCAAATCGGCGCCATCCGCGAGGAGTTGCTCCGCCATGGCAAGTCGGCTTCAACGCCGGTGGCGTTGATCGAACGCGGCACGACCTGCCGGCAGCGCACGTTCACTTGTACCTTGGACGACATGCACAAGCTGGCCGCCGCCGTGAAGCTGAGCAATCCGGCGCTGATCGTCGTCGGCGAGGTGGTGCGCGTCCGCGAGCAGCTGCAGTTGTTTGAGCATCAGGCGGAGGTGTACTACGGGTCGTGAAGCGAGGGAGGTCATGGGTGGTTGCTAACTTACTACCGCCCCACTATCCCTTGCTTATAGACTAACTGCAAAAGTGCAGTTCATTTTGAGGAAAATCGGCTTTTCTGCGAGATTAAGTGTAAAAATGCAGTTGAGTAAGCGGGTTTTGAAGAAAAATGGGCCCTAGGCGGTTAAATGAACTGTACTTTTGCATTTCATCCACCGATACAAGGTACATTCGACAAGATTCGCCTGCACTTTTACATTTCGTTATACATCCGAACAGAAAAAAGGCCAAAAAGACCGCCTCATTCGTGAGGTTCCTTTTGGCCTTTTGCCTTATTCCAACGCAGCTCTGCTTAACGTCAGCAGCTCGCTGACCGTCACCAGCCGGTATCCGGCGGCCGTTAGTTCGGCAGCCAGGATGCGCACGGCTTCCACGGTTTGGGAACGGTCGTCGAAGCCGTCGTGGAACAGCAGGATGCTGCCTGGGCGGACCTGCTCCCGCGTCTTCTCCACAATGTGCGCCACGCCGGGCATCTCCCAGTCCATCGCCGCGCCATTCACCGCCCCAATCGCGGGATAGCCGAACTCACCGGCGGTGATGGCGGCCACCTCCTCGGAGGTGGCGAGGTAAGGCGGGCGGAAGACCTTCGGTTTCGCGCCAGTGACCTGCTCGATCAGCTCCTCCGTCAGCTGTAGTTCCCGGCGGCATTCCTCCGGGGGAAGATCCGGCAAGTGCGGGTGCGTGTACGTATGGTTACCGATCTCATGGCCTTGCTCGTGCACAGCCTTGGCGGTTTCCGGGCTTTTCTCCATCTGTGTGCCGATCATAAAGAACGTTGCTTTGCCCTGTACCTCCCTTAGAATCTCAAAAACCTGCGGGGTGTACAGCGGATTGGGGCCGTCGTCGAACGTGAAGGCAACCGCTTTATCCTGGATAGGCAGCTCGTTAATCACTTGAAAATCAGCCATTTTCTAACGCATCTCCTTCTTTATCGAAGTCCCGCGTACGACTACCGCGACCTTTTAAACCCCCGAGTAAGCCATAAAACCGCCATCGACGGGAATCACCGTACCGGTCACAAAGCCAGACGTCTCCGCATCAGCCAGCCACAATAGCGTACCCAGCAAATCCTCCGGCACGCCAAAGCGGCGCATCGGGGTATGGGTGATAATTTTGTTTGAGCGCTCCGTTAACGATCCGTCCGGGTTCGTCAGTAAGCTGCGATTCTGCTCAGTCAGGAAAAATCCCGGGGCAATCGAGTTCACGCGAATGCCGGATTCCGCCAGATGCACGGCCAGCCACTGCGTCAGGTTGTTGATCGCCGCTTTTGCCGCGCTGTAGGCAGGAACCTTCGTCATTGGGCTGTACGAGCTCATGGAGGAGATGTTGATGATCGTAGCGCCGGGGCGCCCGATCATGTCTTTGGCGAAGATTTGTGTCGGGATCAACGTCCCCATGAAGTTTAAATCCAGGACGCCGTGCACGCCGGGGATGCTCAGGTCAAAAAAGCTGGTGACCTCTGGATTCGTGACATCTTCCGGCCGAAAAATCTCATTTGTCGTATTGGCGCTGGCATTGTTGCCGCCGGCTCCGTTGACGAGGATATCGCACGGGCCAAATAGCTCCCGCACCGCGGCCTCCGCCGTCTTCACGCTCTCGACATCCGTCACGTCGCAGGCAAATGCCGCAGCCACGCCGCCGTCGGTGCGAATTTGATCCACCACGGCTTCGGCTTTGGCGAGCGTGCGGTTCAAGATCGCCACCTTCGCCCCCTGGCGGCCCAGCTCACGGGCCATCGCCCGGCATAACACCCCGGCGCCGCCGGTAATGACGGCCGTTTTGCCGGCCAATGCAGGATGTACTGGCAAGTTGCTCATCGGTTGCTTCACTCCTTTTTTCACCATAAATAAAGGATGATCCTGGACTAGTTCAATTGGCCGGCTTGCTTGGCATAGGCGTCCCACAAGCCCCACAGATACATGATGCCGAGCGCCCGGTCATACAGGCCGTACCCCGGTCGGCATTCTTCGCCCCAAATGTGGCGGCCGTGATCAGGACGGGCATACCCCGTGAAACCGGTGTCATAATACGCTTTCACAATGCCGGCAATATCGACGGTGCCGTCCTGAGTCCGATGCGACGTTTCCATAAAATCGCCGTTATCAAACACGCGCACGTTGCGGATATGGGCGAACGGAATCCGGTCATGGAATTCATGGATCATAGCGATGATATCGTTGTCCGGATTAGCCCCAAGCGATCCGCTGCACAAGGTAATTCCGTTGGATGGACTATCGACGAGCTTCAGGAAGCGGCGCAGGTTTTCCTGATTCGTGATGATGCGCGGCAACCCAAAGATCGACCACGGCGGATCGTCCGGATGAATAGCCATCTTGATTCCATGCTGCTCAGCCACCGGAACGATTTCCTTCAGGAAATACTCCAGGTTCCGCCACAAATCCTCTTCTGTGACGCCTCGGTACGCCTCAAACAGGGAGGTCAAATGCTCCAGCCGCTCGGGCTCCCAGCCGGGCATCGTCAGCGCGCTGTTTTGGTTGATGACCTTCACCAGCTCAAACGGATCGATATTGTGAATGCGGGCTTTTTCATAAAATAACGCCGTCGAACCGTCCGCCCCCGGCTTATGCAAATCCGTCCGCAGCCAGTCGAAGATTGGCATGAAGTTGTAGCAGATCACCTTGACGCCCACCTTGGCTACTTTCTCGATCGTCCGTTTGTAGTTTTCGATATACTGGTCGCGCGATGGCAAGCCCAGCTTGATGTCCTCATGCACGTTGACGCTTTCCACAACATCGAGGTGAAACCCGTAGCGGTCAGCTTGCCGCTTCACCTCTTCGATTTTGTCCATCGGCCATTCTTCTCCGGCAGGCACGTCATGCAGCGACCATACGAGACCCTCGACTCCGGGGATTTGCTTGATCTGATCCAGCGTGACCGTGTCATTGCCTTCGCCGAACCAACGAAATGTCATACGCATACTTTACCTTCACCGCCTATCTGGTTATTTGGGGGAGAGCTGGATGTTAGCTTTGCTTAAAATAGTCCGGATACCGCTCCTGCAACACCGGTAAATTGGAGATGCTGAGCTGCAAATGCTCCATCATCAGCCGGTCGGCCCGATGGGCGTCGCGGGCAACAATCGCCTCATACATGTCTTGGTGCTGCTCGTAGAGATTCTCCCAATGCGGATCGGTTGTCAGCCAAAGCACTCGCGTCCGATTGAGGTGGGCGTTCATCTGCTGGATGACGTCCCAGGTACCCAGCTTGCGGCAGCCCGCAAATAGAATGCGGTGGAACTCCTCGTCCAGCGCAAACATCGCGTGATTGTCGTGCCGGCGGATGCTGTCCTGCTGACGGGCCAAGTTGTCGGCCAGCTCGGTCAACAACGCTTCCGGGAACTGTTCGCAGGCGAGCCGGATCACGGCACGCTCCAACTGCTCCCGCATAAACCGCGCTTCCTCCACGAGCTCGGGGTCGATTAGCGATACCCGCGTGCCGCGCTGCGGCAGGACCACCACCAGCCCTTCCTGCGCCAGCCGTACGAAGCTCTCCCGCACCGGGGTGCGGCTCACCTGAAAGGCTAGAGACATCTCTTTTTCAGATAGCGTTGTCCCTGGAGGCAGCTCTAGCGTGACGATCTGCTCCTTCAGCTTGGCATATACCGCGTTGCCCGCCGATCCCGTCTGTGTTAGCCATTTGTCGCTCATCCTTTCACCTCCTTTAGGCCGGGGCCCTGCTCTAGCAGTTGTTCTAGTTCAATCTTGTTCTTGTTCATGCTCTTCTTTGATGCAGTTAATCTACCATACTTGTATGGTAGTATGGAAACCGCTGGTTAGCAAGAGGAAATCGATGCACGCCGCATGTTTCCTTCCGTATAAATTTGCAAACATCGAAAATACAACAATTGCGCGGTTGAGGTAGGAATACCCCTTGATCCAATTTTAGGTGCAGGAATTGATGGACGTCTTTCATGTCTCAAAGCGGACGATTTACTATGATATGGACAAAATCAATCACTGGCTTCGCCAAGGCGGGCTAGCTCCCGTGCAGTATGTGCGCAGCCGGGGCTTCTTGCTCCCCGAATCCTCGCGATCCCAGCTTCCGAGCATGGCCCAATCCATGCAGCCGCAGCAATGAAGCTTACGCGCTGAGCATCCAGTTCGACAGAAAACAGGGCTATTTTATTCAGGGGAATGAGAAAGACATTAGGGCCGCCCTGTCACGCTTCTTGTTCGAGCAACTGCTGTATGCCGACTGGAATCCTTCGTCTCCCACCATCGACGGCCTCATCCACGCGGATTTATTCCGGCGTCACTTTTCAGCGTTCCGGGAAGAGGAGCTGGCCTCCGTATACCGGATAATCGTCTCCACGGAGCAGCGGATTGGCATGGAATGGACGGACGAGACGATTATGCATTTGACCCTGCGCATCTGGTTGTCCGCCAACCGCATGAAGCAAGGTCACACGGTTCAGTTGGATGAAGAGGAGAAGGCGGCCTTACGGGAAACGCTCCAGTTCAAGGCGGCGACGCAAATCGCCGAAGAGCTTGGGGAATTGTTCGGAAGGGGGCCTGCACGATTGGCATCACCTCGCTCCAGTATTCGCAGAGCCAACCGTCTCGGTATGTCAGCGGGAAGCATTTATACGAGGCCGTCGACTTGGCCATCGATAATTATGCTGTGAAGGGCGACACCGTGCTGTCCTATCCGGGAGTGCCGGATCCGTTTGCGCCGACGTCAACGGTGATCGGGGCTGCCGTTCTGAACGGCATCTTTGCCGAGGCGATCGTGATGATGATCGATCAGGGCTATGAGCCTTCCGTATTCTTAAGCGGAAATATCGACGGGGCTGATGAGCGAAACCGACAGTTGATCGCTCGTTACCGCGATCGGATTCCCTTGTTATCCTAATCGAACCGCACAGTAATGGGAGGAGTTGATCCGACCTTGACTGTGCGGCTTTTTTTTCATGATGGCTCGATTTGGATAAATATAAGCGCGAAATGCACATGGAATTGTGCGGGGGAGCGTGTTACCTTAACGTTGAAATCACGACAAAACCAGCTGTACTCGAGGAGGAGGCGAAGGGATGATGGAGCGTCAAGGGGCTTACTATACGGGAACGTACCGGAACTTGTTGGCCGAATACGGTTATGGGGAAGAGGCGATTCAGCGCCGGTTGGATGAAACGTGGAAGCAGTTATTTGAAGGAGACGAGGAGACGCGTATCTATTACCCTTCCGGCGAGGATATGGGCTATATGTTGGATACCGGCAATCTGGACGTGCGGACGGAGGGAATGTCCTACGGGATGATGATGGCCGTTCAGTACGACCGCCAGGATGTGTTCGACCGGCTTTGGAAATGGGCGAAAACCTATATGTACCTGACTGAAGGGGATAACGCCGGGTACTTTGCCTGGTCCTGTGCGCCGGACGGCAAGCGTCTATCGAACGGGCCGGCGCCGGACGGGGAGGAATATTTTGCACTGGCGCTGCTGTTCGCGTCCCATCGCTGGGGCGACCGGGAGTCGCCATTCGACTACGGCACCCAGGCTCGGGACTTATTGCGCACCTGCCTGCATAAGGGGGAAGACGGAACAGGTTATCCGATGTGGAATCCGGACAACAAGCTGATCAAATTTGTTCCGAACTGTGAGTTTTCCGATCCTTCCTACCATCTTCCTCATTTCTATGAACTGTTTGCGCTGTGGGCTTATCCAGAGGACCGTTCGTTCTGGAAGGAGGCGGCCGAGGCGAGCCGGCAATATTTGCACCTTGCGTGCCACCCGGTCACCGGCCTTGCGCCGGAGTATGCATATTATGATGGAACGCCGAATAATGAGCGGGGGTACGGCCACTTCTTTAGCGATGCGTATCGGGTTGCGGCAAATCTTGGCCTCGAATGGGAATGGTTTGCCGCCGATCCTTGGCAGCGGGAGACTGTGGGCAAGATTCAGGCGTTTTTCGCTGATAAAGAACCGGAGGATTATCGCCGCTACACGATCTCGGGGGAGCCGTTTGAGGAACCGGCTTTGCATCCGGTTGGGTTGCTGGCAACCAACGCGATGGCTTCGCTGGCGGCCGAAGGCCCCCAAGCCAAAGCATGCGTTGAGCTGTTCTGGAACACCCCGGTCCGCACCGGCAAGCGCCGCTATTACGACAATTGTCTGTATTTGTTTGCGCTGTTGGCGCTGAGCGGGAACTACCGGATATGGATGCCGCAGGGTAAGGCGTAAGGCTAAACCAGAACGGTGGCAGTAATGGGGCGGGAGCAGTCGATCTAGCGGACTCCAGTGCCTTTATTTCCCCTGATCCGTGGGGAATCGGGTTCTAACGGACTGAGATGACGTTATTGGGGCAAATCTCTGTCCTACACCATCGTGTTGCGGCAAATAAGGGCTGGAGTGTCCGTTAAATCGGGAAATGGTCGGGAAATAGAGAAATAACGTCATTTCGGTCCGTTACAGTAAGTACAAAAAGCGAGCCCGGAATTCCTTCCCTGGCTCGCTTCAAAAGTGACGATCAGCCCTTCACCGCGCCGGCCGTGAGGCCGCTGACGATGTATTTTTGGCCGAACAGATAGAGAATGAATACCGGAAGCGAAGTCAGCACGAGGTTGGCGAAGATCAGGTTCCACTCCCGGCTGTACTTGCCGTAGAAATTGTAGATCGACAGCGGCATCGTCCAGGTCGAGCTGTCGGTTAGGAAGTACAGCGGAATCGTGATGTCGTTCCACACCGACATGAACACCATGATCGCAACGGTGGCGTTGACCGGGAGGATGAGCGGCGTTACGATCCGGAAGAATACGCCAAGCACGTTGGCGCCTTCCAGGAACGCCACTTCATCGAGCGCTTTTGGGATCGTCTTAATGAACCCGCTGTACAGAAACACGCTAAAGGCGGTGTTCAGCGAAGCGTAGATCAGAATAACGCTGGTGATGCTGCCATAGAAGCCCAGCGCCTGCACGATCCGGATGGTCGTGATCGTCGACATCGGGGCGATCAGGCCCATAAAGAAATACATGTACAGCGTATTGGCGAGTTTCGTCTCGCGCCGCGCCAGAATAAAGGAGGCGGCCGAGGAAGCCACGATGTTGATGATCGAGGAAATGCCGGTAATCAACACGCTGTTCCAGAACGCCCGGGCGAGCCCGCCTTCTTCAAAAACGCGCACGTAGTTGGAGAACATCCACTTTTCGGGCAGTTTAAGCGAGAAGTCCAGCACTTCGGCGCTGGTCTTAAAGGAACCAAAGATCATGATTAACACTGGCAAAAGAATCAGCAATGAAGCCAGCAGCAGAAGGCCTTCGACAATATAGTTACGAATGGCGAGTTTGCGTGTAAATCCCATTATTCGGTGACCTCCCTACGCCGCATGAAGATGAGCAGCGGGATGGCAATGATCGTGACAGCCACGAACAACAGCGTATTGATGGCGGTACCCAGCCCCCAGCTTCCTTCGCCGAAGGACCGCAAGATGATCGTACCGACAACTTGAGAAGCATTGCCCGGCCCTCCGCCTGTCAAGACGAAGACCTCTGAGAAGACCTTCAGACCGCCGATCAGCGTGAGCATGAGGTTAATATTAATCGCTGGCAGCAGGAGCGGCAGCGTGATATTCGTGAACTTTTTCCAGGAGCCGGCCCCGTCGATGGTGGCCGCCTCGTAATAATCCTGGGAAATGGATTGCAGTCCAGCCAAGTAAATCGCCATCTGAAAGCCGGCATGCTGCCAGATCGAGATGACGGCAATGGTCCAAATGACGATATGCGGATTGGTGAGCCAAGCTTGGCTTAACGCGTGCAGCCCAACCGCATCGAACATCCGGTTGATCGCGCCTTCCGTGCGCAAGATCGGTGTAAACACGATCCCGATGACCAGGATACTCAGGATGGACGGGGAATAAAAAATTGCCCGCAGCAAGTTCCGCGTCTTGAGCCGCATATTGAGTGCCACCGCTAGGGCGATCCCGATCAGGTTTTTCCCGACCACGGTGACGACGGCGAAGATCAGGGTATTTTTGAGTGCGAGGAGCAGCGTTTTATCGGAGAAGATCTTTTGGAAGTTCTCCCATCCGATGAATTTGATCGTCAGGCGATCCAGCCGCCAATCGGTAAAGGAATAATAAAAGCCCGTAAACGCCGGGATGACAAAAAAGATCGTATAAATGAGTAACGCAGGTAATACGAGATAATAGGAATATAGATTTTTAACCGATGCTTTTGATTTCATGTTCTCCACCCCACTATGGACTGGGGCAGCATAACCCCCGGACGGGACTTATGCTGCCTGCCATTCTTCCGATTTAGAAACCGGGGATTTCTTTATCTGCCATCAGTTGACTAAACTTCTCGTCCCAAGCCTTCAGCACTTCTTCCGGGGTTAATCCGCCGGCGAATTGGTCTTGGAGCAGCCGATAAAGCTCGCTGCGGTCAACCAGCATGTAGGCGTCGGTGGTCAATACGGTTTTCTTCGGCGTGATGTAGTTATCGACGATTTCTTGCTTGTAATCCGGCAATTCTGGCGTAGTGACATCGCTCAGGTTGGACACGTACCCTTTGGAATCGACGATTTTTTGGGCGGTTTCTTTCGAGCCTAAGAAGTTCAGGAATTCTTTGGCTTCCGCCAAGTGCTTGGCTTTCTTCGGAATGAACAGCTGACCGCCCAGCGGGCTGGCACCCAGGCTTGCATCTTCCTCGGAAGGGATCGGGAAGACGCCAAGGCGCATGTTCGGATCCTGCTTGAGCACGCCTTCGATCAGCCAGTCGCCCATGAACATCATGGCAACTTCCTTGTTCAGGAATTTACCCACCGCCATATCGTAGCTGTCGCTCAGAACGTCGGCGTTGGTGTAACCTTGCTTATACACCTCGTACTGCTGCTGCAGGAACGTTTGGAATTCTGGGATGTCGGACCATTTTTTCTTATTGCTGTTCAGGTCGTCGAAGAAGGTTGGATCGTTCTTGGCTACGAAGTTCGCAAAAGCGGCAGCCGGCCAAATATTCGCGGCCCAGTTGTCCTTGTACGGCATAAATACTGGAGTAACTCCGCTGGCTTTGATCTTCTCACAGACAGCGAGGAACTCTTCAAAGTTCTTCGGAATGGACAGGCCCAGGTCGTCAAAGATGTCCTTGTTGTACACAACGCCTTGCATCCCTGTATCTTGGCTGACATGGAAGCTGTAAATATGCCCGTAAGCGGAAAGGACGTCTTTGTTCAAAATCCGGCTGGCCCAAGGCTCGTTATCAAGAATCTCAAAGTTGCGCTCTAGATTTAGGTCCGTGGTTGCGCTGGCCAGATTGTATTGAATGATGTCCGGCGTTTCTTCAACGGCCAGCTTCGTTTGCAGGACGGTTGTCGTTTGCTCGGCTGGGATCAGCTGCAAATTAACTTTGATGTTCGTCTGCTTCTCAAATTCGTCGAGGATATCTTGTTGGATAAAGGCGGAGTCCTGCGAGCTCTTAGAGATGGCTAACTCGATGGTGACTTTGTCGCCCTTGGCGGCACCGCTGTTATTGCCGTCTTGTGCTGCGTTGTTGGACTTGGCGCCTCCGGATCCGCAGGCTGCGAGCGATAGCGCCAGCAAACCCGCGATGACTGCGATGGTTGTTCTTTTCAGTGCGTAATTCAAGGCAAATCCCCCTCTGTTTGATATGTCTTTGAATGCGCTTGCAACTTGATTATAGATTTCTGGGAGTCTAAGGTACATGTCTGAGGGTGACTGATGAGGTGTAAAATTGTGAACTTGTAACCGTTGTCATGACGTGAAGCGAAGTGGTACAGTTAAACCATCCTAATGCAACCTGGCCATAGCCAAAGGAGGCCCAAGCCAACGTCATGAAACCTTTCTTCCTCCGCAGAAGTCAGCTTAGCCTGCAAAATAAAGTCTTTTTAACTTTTGTGGCTTTGCTTCTGTTTATACTTGGTTGCTTTATCGTCTACGTGAATCTGGTCGTCATCAAACCGCTGAAGGAGAAAACGGTGGAGGCCAAGCTGGCGGCGGCGACCAAGGTGAGCCAGCAGCTCGACGACTATGTGGACAGCCAAAACCAACTGTCACAGCGGATCCTATCCAGCAAGGACCTCTTCTCGATCCTGGAGAGAGGTTATCAAACCGACGTCAATCTCGAACGGCTGAATCAAAGCCGCAGGCTGAAGGATCTGATGTTTCAGGCCATCGGCCCCAGAATGAGTATCAAGGATATGGTGATTTACGACAAGGCCGGCCGCAAGATCGTGTCCTATATTGAGTTACAAGGGGACGCGGCCTCTTTCGAGAGCTATCTGAAGAAGAGCCTCATCGACGGAAGCTGGAGCGGCAGCGGATATATCCTGGAACGGCAGGGAGAGGCCGTTTCGTTTATTCGTTCAATTAATAATCAGAACGGCACCGTATTCGGATATCTGAGCATCCTGTTGGACAATGCGTTCTTGCAAAGAATTTCGCAAGGCGTGGGCAGCGGCCAGGTGTACATTTTGGACCGGAATGGTGAGCCGGTGGTCGGTTCCATCCCCGACGAGGAGCTTGCCGAGCTGACCGCACGAAATCCAGTTGACGGTGTGTATGTGGACGATCACGGGAACTATGTAGCTTACGCCCGGTCGGAAAGCACCGGGTGGACAACCTATCTGGTGACACCCAAGCAGGATGTGCTGGGGCCCGTCAACTCGGTGAAATACTTGTCCATTCTGCTGATTACGTCGTTGATGCTGTTGTCTTTCGTATATATTTATTTTTCTACGCGAAATCTGCTGTTGCCGATCCGGAAGCTGCGCAGCCAGATTTGGCGGATCAGCTATAGCAATATGAATCTCAAATGGGACAACCCTACGCAAAATAACGATTTAATTCTATTAAACGAGGCCTTTCAGGATTTGATGGAACGGCTGCAAGAATCGATTGAACGGGAGAAAATCGCCCTGCACGAGGAGGTCAAGGCGCGAAACTCCGCGCTCCAGGCCCAAATTGCACCGCATTTTATCCATAACGTGCTGTATTTGATCAGCATCGCGGCCCAGGAGGGCAAGACCGATGTCGTCACCGATATGTGCAAGCACTTATCGGACAGCTTGCGTTACATCGTATCTTCACCATACGCGCATGTCACCTTAGCCGACGAGCTGGAGCATACCCGGCACTACTTGTCCCTCGTCCAGCAAAAGTACGAAGACGATCTCGTTTGGGAGATCCATGCGGACGAATCGGCGCGGAACGTACAGCTGCCACGGCTGGTGCTCCAGCCCTTCGTGGAGAACTGCATCGAGCATGCCTTCACCCACAGCGACCCGCCTTGGCGGATCGAGATTACGGTGAAGCAGTTCAACGGGTTATGGGCGGTGGAGATTAAGGATAACGGAGACGGGTTTCCGCCCGGGAAGATCAATGAAATCATGGACAACCTGCGGAAGAGCGAAGCTGCTGCCGGAGAGGGGGACGAACGGCCCGCCTCGATCGGCAACATGGGCATCGTGAACAGCGTAGGCCGACTGAAGTTAATGTACCAGAACCGGCTGTTCTTCAATCTGTTTAACCATGCGGATGGGGAAAAGGGCGCCACGGTTCAGATCATCGGTTCGTTAACGAAGGACTTCTACTGAACGAGGAGGGCACAGCATGTACAACGTCATGATCGTGGAAGACAGCAAGCCGATCTTGCGGAACATTCGAACGCTCCTGGGTTCCCTGGAGCTTCCGTTTCAGGTGACGGCCACGGCGGCCAACGGAGAGGAAGCGTTGGAGCTCGTCCGGCAGCAGCCGGTGGACTTGGTGCTGACCGATATCCGCATGCCGAAGCTGGACGGCCTCGCGTTCATTGAACAGGCGAAGCAGATCCGCCCGCAGCTGTTATTTATTTTGATCAGCGGATACAACGATTTCGAATACACGCGCAAAGCGATTAATTTGCAGGTGTTTGACTATTTGCTCAAGCCCGTCGAACGCAAGCAGCTGTCGGAAGTGATGGAACGGGCGCTTGAGCGCCTCCGCAGCCGGATTCCCAGTGAAGCGGAGCTATTCCAGGAAATTGTAGCTCCGGAGGTTTACGAGGAACTGCAGCTCGGGGACCAATTCCGTCATTACGGAAAGCTGTTGATCCTCATCCGGAGGCAGCCGTTTGCCGGCGTGCGGGAGCTTTGGCGTGCGGATGAGCTTCAGCGCAGATTGGATGCTTTATTTGCTCCGCAGCTGTGCTGGGTGTTCCCGACTCAAGTGCCCGGTCAATTTCTTGCTTTGGTGCCAAAAACCGTGGTGGACTCGTATTCCTCGGTGTATGAATGCCTGGAGTTCGTCCGCAAAGCGTTGGAGGCGGCGGGGCTTGCGGCGACGATTGGCGGACAGCTGCAGTCCGGGGACCCAGATCGGCTGCCTAAGCTGTATCACCGCATGTCAGGCATTTTGGACGAACGGCAGCCTATTCACCAGGGAATCGTGATGGATACGGAGATTACCCATGCGTTGGGCAAACCGGAGGGATCCGAATTGGATCGGGCGGCCGCGGCAGCCTTTACCGAGCTCATTCTGGGGCGGAGGAAGGAGCAGTTCTTGTTGAAGCTGAACGAGCTGCTGACCAAATGGTCCGGCGACAACATTCGGCTTGCGGAGCTGGAACGGTTCGTCGCGCTCTTGGCCGATGCCTTCTCGCAAGCGGGAGGCGATCAGGAGACCGGGCATCGGCTGGAGCTCGAGGCTTCCTCCCGCCGTTTGCTTGAAGCCGACAGCTTTGAGAGGTTTGGTGAGAACCTGTTGGAATGGGCGAAGCAATCCTTCGAGTGGCTGCAGGCGTTGAACCGGAAAAGCGGGGAGGAGCTGTTTCGGCAAATCGAGGAATACGTCAAGCTCAACCTGTACTCGTATCTTTCGCTCGCCGATGTGGCGCAGAAATTTCACGTCAGCCCCTCGTACGTCAGCCGGGTCATGAAGAGATATGCTCAAAGCACGTTCGTGCAGTATTATACCGGCCTAAAAATCAAAGAGGCCTGCAGGCTGATCGCCTGCAAGCCGGAAATGCGAATTAAAGAAGTGTCTGACGCCTTATCGTTCAGCGATCAGCACTATTTCTCCAAAGTCTTTAAGGAGTACACGGGATACAGTCCGTCGGATTACAAGGAGCGTTGTCCTCCGAACAGCTCTGACAGCAGTTCGTAAGAACGCAAACGGGCCTTGTGATCATAGATCTGGGCCGCGACGATGATCTCGTCGGCTTTGGTCTCCGCCAGCAAGTGCTCCAGCCGGTTCCGCACTGTCTCCGGTGAGCCGATTGCCGAATAGCTGAGCTGGCGTTCAACCACCGCTTGCTCCTGCGGCGTCCAATCGAGCTGATCCACCGGCGGGTTAAGCTGTGAGGTACGCCGGCGGATCAGGTTCAAGAACTGCTGGTGCTGGGAGGTCGCCAGACGGCGGGCCTCCGCATCGGTATCGGCGACGATCACGTTCACGCCGATCATCGCGTAAGGCTTCGCCAGTTCCGCCGACGGGCGGAAGTGCGTGCGGTACAGATCAAGCGCCGGGAGCAAGTAGTCCGGCGCGAAATGGCTGGCGAAGGCGAACGGCAGACCGAGCTGGGCGGACAGCTGCGCGCTGAAGCCGCTGGAGCCGAGCAGCCAGATCGGGATGTGTAGGCCTTCGCCGGGAATCGCGCGCACGCGCATCGATGAGCCGGAGACGGGCTGGAAGTAATTCCGCAGCTCCGCAAGCCGCTCCGGAAAATCCTGCCCGTCACTGCCCGGCCCGCGCCGCAGCGCGTGCGAGGTCAGCGGGTCGGAGCCGGGCGCCCGACCGAGGCCGAGATCGATCCGCCCCGGGTACAGCGACTCCAGCGTGCCGAATTGCTCAGCGATGACGAGCGGCGCATGGTTTGGCAGCATGATGCCGCCGGATCCAACGCGGATCTTCTTGGTGCCGCCGGCGATGTGACCGATCACGACGGAGGTCGCCGAGCTGGCAATGCCGGGCATGCCGTGATGCTCCGCAAGCCAATAGCGGTGATAACCCCAGTTTTCGGCATGCTGGGCGAGGTCCAGCGAATTGCGCAGCGATTCGGCCGCGGTGCTGCCGGCGGTAATCGGCGCGAGGTCGAGAATCGAGACCGGAATATGGGATAAACGATGCGATGAATCGTTGGTTGTTCTTGAATCAGGCATAAAATCTAGCCTCCTTAGGCAGGAATGAAATGCAAAAACCTAATTTCTATTATAATCGAATTTAAAGAAATGAGCGAAAAAACAATAATCAAATCGATAACAGTTTTGAACGGGAGGAAATTATGAGCGAACGTCCAATGATCACGAATCCGATTTTACGCGGCTTTAACCCCGATCCCTCGATCTTGCGGGTCGGAGATGACTACTATATTGCGACTTCTACCTTCGAGTGGTTCCCGGGTGTGCAGATTCATCATTCTCGGGATCTCGTGCACTGGCAGCTCATCGGTCACCCGTTGACAAGGGTGTCTCAGCTGGACATGCTGGGCAGCCCCGGCTCCTGCGGGGTATGGGCCCCCTGCCTTAGCTATGATAACGGCTTGTTCTATCTGATCTATACCGATGTCAAAAGCCGCCACGGCGCGTTCAAGGACACTCCAAACTTTCTGGTCACCGCCCCGGATATCCGCGGCCCCTGGTCGGATCCGATCTATCTGAACAGCAGCGGCTTCGACCCTTCCTTGTTCCATGATGACGACGGGCGCAAATGGCTGGTCAACATGCTGTGGGATCACCGGAAAGGGAAGAACCGGTTTGCCGGGATCGTGCTTCAAGAATATGATCCGAAGCAGCAGAAGTTGGTGGGTCCGGTGAAAAATATTTTCCAAGGCACCGAGCTTAGGTTAACCGAAGGCCCGCATTTGTATAAAAGAAACGGCTACTACTACCTGCTTACCGCAGAAGGCGGCACGTATTACGATCATGCGGTCACAATGGCCCGGTCGCGGACGATCGACGGACCGTATGAAGTGGACCCAACCAATCCGATCCTCACCTCGTCGGGCAAACCGCACCTGGAGCTGCAAAAGGCGGGACATGGCTCGCTGGTCGAGACGCAAACGGGCGAGTGGTACATGGTGCACCTGACCGGGCGGCCAACGAAGGACATCTACTGCACGCTCGGTCGGGAAACGGCGATCCAGCGCGGCTTCTGGACGGAAGACGGCTGGTTCCGGTTAGAAACCGGCGGGAATGAGCCGCAGGTGAAGGTGCCCGCTCCCGCTTTACCGCCGCACCCGTTTGAGCCGGAGCCGGAACGGGATGATTTCGAGGCGGTGACGCTGGGGGTGCATTGGAGCACGCTGCGCGTTCCGGCCACGGAGGATTGGCTGACGCTCCGCGAGCGCCCTGGCTTCCTGCGCTTGTATGGCCGTGAGTCGATGAACTCGCTGTTCCGGCAGAGTCTGGTGGCGCGGCGGCAGCAATCGTTCCATTGCCTGGCGGAGACGGTGGTGGAGTTCGAGCCGGAGACGTTCCAGCAGATGGCCGGCCTGACCGTGTTTTACGATACGAACGATCATGTGTATTTGCGGATTTCCCGAGATGAGACGAAAGGCAAGAGCCTGAATTTGATCCAGACAAAATATGGCGTCTACGACGAGCTGCTGGCGGAAGACATCTCGATCGAAGGGGCTTCGCGCTGCTGGCTGCGGGTGGTCATCGAACGCGAGCTGGCACGCTTCTACTACAGCCTGGACGGGGAAACCTGGCATGCCGTAGGCGAAGCCGTTGACGTTAGCCACCTATCCGACGATCCCGCAGAGAAAGTGCGCTTCACCGGCACCTTCCTTGGCGTCTGCGCCCAGGACCTCAGCGGGATGCGCAAGCCTGCCGATTTCGACTATTTTATTTATAAGGAGCTTGATTCATTCTCAATGTGAAGGGGGGAGTAAGAGGGTGTATTTAAGAGAGGTAACGCTTTTGAAGGAGAAAATGCCCTCCTTCCACCAGTACCCTTTCTCACTCCCGCTGGTCCGGAAGATGAATAAGCTTCATCTCCGCCGTCCGGTCACCTTTTTTGTCGGGGAGAACGGTTCGGGGAAATCCACGTTACTGGAGGGGATTGCCCGGGTTTAATCCAGCCGGGGGCGGGAGAAACAACGTCTACGAGGTGGACCGATCGGAATCGGCGCTTGGCGACTATCTGCGTCTCTCATGGAACCCGAAAGTGACGAACGGCTTCTTTCTGCGGGCGGAATCGTTTTATTCATTTGCCTCGCATATCGATGATGTCGCAGCAACGCGGGCCTACGGCGGGGTGTCCTTACACAGTCAATCGCATGGCGAGTCGTTCCTCAGCTTGTTCAAGTATCGATTTGGCAGCCGGGGCATTTATCTGTTGGACGAACCGGAGGCCGCCTTGTCCCCGGCCCGGCAGTTGTCATTACTGCGGATCATCCACGACTTATCGGATCGTGCCCAGTTCATCATAGCTACCCATTCGCCGATTCTGATGGGTTATCCGGACGCGGACATCCTGAATTTCGATGGCGATCAGCTGGGGCGGATCCGTTACGAGGATACGGATCACTACCAAATTACGCGTCGTTTCCTCGAAAACCGGAACAGCGTGCTTCACACGTTGTTTGAGGATGAAGACGAGGACGAGGGGGACTTGGTTTAGGCAAATGAAGAAGACATCTCATATTGTTGAGTTATCTACGTGTTACAAAGTCATGTCAGTCCCGGTGCGGGTTTGCTGTTGCGGTGAGCGAGTGCTGTCACGTGAGCAAGCCACTGTAGCCTGAGCGAGTCGATATCGCGGTGAGTGGGCCGCTGACTCGGTGAGGGAACTCGTGTGCGTTGATGGGCTCCGGCGAACACCGTTGAGGCGAACCTGCGCTCTAACGCTTGCCAGCAACGCTATTGGGCCCAAAACGGGGGCGTTGAGAATCTAACGCTTATGAGAGAGCTTATTTGCCGGTTTCCCCCTCGAAACGGGGCCTTTTGGCGCAAATAAGCTCGTTGGCAAGCGTTAGAAATGAAATCCCCCTCATTTGGCGCAAATAAGCGCTGTGGCAAGCGTTAGCCGGAGCTGCACACGTCGCCTGGTGGGTTCGTAGCAGGTAAGCGCAGTTAGGCGCAATGGCGAACCTGCGCTCTAACGCTTGCCAGCAACGCTATTGGGCCCAAAACGGGGGCGTTGAGAATCTAACGCTTATGAGGGGGCTTTCGCCGGAATTTCGGGTTTTCGCCGAATATAACTGTACTTTTGACACTTTTGCAGTTATTGTCTAAGCGCGCAAACAGCCCCCGATCCATTGGACCAGGGGCTGTATTCATTACCCTTTCACCGCGCCGGCGACAACGCCTTTGACGATGTATTTTTGCAGGAAGATAAAGACGATGATCGAAGGCAGTACCGCCATCACCATAGCGGTCATCGCATATTGCCAGTCGGAGGTGTATTGTCCGACGAAGGTGTATGCGGCCAGCGTCAGCGTTTTGGTTGCCGGCGAGCCGTTAACCATCAGCAATGGGAGCAGGAAGTCGTTCCAGATCCACATTACGTCGATGATGATGATCGTAGTGGTGACCGATTTCAGCAGCGGGAAGATGACGCTGAAGAATAACCGGAAGCCGGAGGCGCCGTCGATCGTAGCGCTTTCGTCGATTTCCTTCGGAATCCCCTTCACGAAGCCGTGGTAGATGAACAGGGCCAGCGGAGCGCCGAAGCCCCAGTACAGAATACCAAGTCCCCACGTGCTGTCGGAGAGATGGAGGTTCTTCGCCATCTGCAGCACCGTCAGCATGATCGATTGGAACGGAATCAGCATCGGCATGATGCAGATAAAGTAGATGATCGAGCTGGCTTTGGATTTCGTGCGGGCCAGCTTGTACGCGGCGATGGACGAGATCAACACGATCCCGGCCAAGCCGAGGATGGTCACCACCGCATTATTCAGGAACAGCCGCGGGTAGTTGATAAACTCCCATACATAGCTGTAGTTTTCGAAAGCCAGCTTCTTCGGCAAGGCGATGACGTCGGTCATGACCTCGGAGAAGCTCTTCAGCGAGTTGATGATCGTCAGGAACAACGGATACAGGAACAGGATTGAGAGCAGCACCATCACGATTTCCAGGATGATGCGGCCAGCCGTATTCTTTTTCATTACGCCTCAACCTCCCTGCGTTTGAAGATCGTCAGCTGAATCGCTGTAATCATCAGCACGGCGACGAACAGGATCAGCGCTTTCGCTGTACCATAGCCGTACAGGTTGTTCTGGAACGTATCGCGGTAAATGTCGTACGCCACACTGTACGTCGTGCCGCCAGGGCCGCCGCCGGTCAAGGACAGGATGACGTCAAATACCTTAATCGAGTTGGTCAACGCCATAAAGACGGAGATCGTAATCGATGGTGCAAGCAGCGGCAGCGTCACGTTAAAGAATCTGCGGAATGGGCCCGCGCCGTCCACGGTTGCTGCTTCCTTCAAGTCATCTGGAACCGATTGCAAACCTGCAATGTAAATGACCATGTAAAAACCAATCGATTGCCAGATGGAGACAAACAATATCGAAATGAAGGCGAGTCCGGGTTCCCCCAGCCAGCTTAGCGAGAATATGCCCCATCCGGTGCTTTCGCCAAGGGACTCAAAGCCTTGCATAAAAATGAACTTCCAGATAAAGCCGACAATCACCAAGCTGAGAATGTACGGAATAAAGAAGGCGGCTCTCAGCCAGTTGGTCGTCTTCAGCTTCATATCCAGCACCAGCGCCAGCAAAATCGCCAGTACATTGATGATTACGATATACAGAATCGCGTATTTAATCGTAAACCAGGCGGCCTGCGAGAAGTTCGCGTCGCCCATGAAAATTTGCTTGAAATTGTCCAGTCCGATAAATTTCGGATGCTTGGATATCCCGTTCCACTTGGTCAGGGAATAACGGATCGTCATGACAAACGGATAATAGAAGACCGCGATGATGGCAATTAGAATCGGCAGGGTAAATGCGCCAAACTCTAATTTCTCGTCCCGTTTTCTCCCTAGTTTGAACATAATGGCACCTCTTTTTCGTGACGTATTGGTTTAAACAGCGGTGTTACCGTCTCCCCTATACACTTGGGCTTTTTCGACTATAATGATTATAAAACAGCGGTTTTGCCGTCAAAATGGATTTAAGAAAACAGTTAAGGGTAAAAAGGTGAACTCGCTTTTTTGCCCGAGGTACTAGAAATGAGGAGCTATGTTCAACCGCATCCGAAGCATGCTGACAACGCTTACTGACCGGATTTCGCGCAGGCTGGTCAATAAGCTTGTTTTGTTGTTTACGACGATTATTATTCTAGTGGTTGGTCTTCTGACGATTATCTCCTATGAGATGCTAGAACAAGAATCCGTGGAGCACAGCATGATCAGCACCACCAACAATCTGAAGCTGATTAATCAGAAGCTGGAAGATTACCTCGCCGGCGTGGAACAGATGTCTCTTCCGCAGATTCACTACGAGGACATCCTGCAGGCGATTATGAACGAAGAATCGGATTATGCGTCGAAAATGTACCTGGAGGACTATCTGCGTGAACTGTTTTACTCGCGGAACGACCTGGAGAGCATTTATCTCTATTTGATCGACCAACACAAATACTACTCCATTACGCGCGAAGCTTATAACGTTTCGGTTCGGGTGAGCTATCAGGAAGACATTCCGAATCAGCCGTGGTACAAGCAGGCGATGGAGAGCCGTCATAACGAGGCCTATCAATCGTTTATCGTGCCGGGGGCGAAGTCGGGTTACAACATGACCGTGGAACCTGACTTTATGGGGTACCACCGTGTGCTGCGCGCCTTGGTGACTCGCGAGCCGAAAGCGATCGTCTCCTTCTATTTGAAGCCAACGGTCAAAGACCAGATTCTGAAGGATGTTCCGTTCGAGAAAGGCGAGCATCTGCTTTATCTGGATCCGAACAATGTTCCTTTTCATGTGGATGATCCTGCTTTTTTGGAGCAGATTGAGGATGCGCCATGGCTCGCCCGGCTTGACAAGAACGGTTCTAAGAAGCCGGTCACCTGGACCGACGAGGCTGGCGATAAATATTTGATTATTTACAACATTGAAGCGAACGGAGGTTGGAAGCTGGTCAAACCGATTCCGTACAGCAACCTTTACGCGGCTGCCAGAGCCACGCGGAATATCGGATATTTGATTGGCTTGATTTTTTTGTTGATTTCGCTCATTCTGGTGACTTTGTTTTCCAATAAAATTACGAGTCCGCTCAAGGATTTGTCTCTTCAGATGCGCCGCTTTAGCGAAGGGACCTTTGACGCGGAAATCCCGGTGAAAGGTCGGGACGAGATCGCTTATTTATCCCGGCATTTCAACCGGATGGTGCGGCGGACCAACGATTTGATCAATGAGCGCTACAAGATGAAGCTGGTTGAGAAGAACGCGATCCTCAAGGCACTGGAGGCCGAGATTAACCCGCATTTTCTGTATAATGCGCTGCAGGCAATTTCGACCAAAGCGCTCAAGAGCGGGGATGACGAAGTGGCCGATATGGTGGATGCCTTGGCGCTGACGCTAAGATACTGCATAAGTGGAAAAGACATCGTGAACGCTAGGGAGGAGCTGAAGCATATCGAACGTTATCTCGCGTTACAGAAGGCCCGGTTTGGCAGTCGTCTGCAGGTAACGGTCGAGTGGGAGGAAGCGCTCAAGGAGCTGCAAATTCCCAAGCTGTCCATTCAATCCCTGGTTGAAAACTCCATTAAGCATGGGCTAGAGAAAATGTCGAGCGGCATCTCCATTCGTATTCGTGCCGAGCTGGGGGACACGCATGCGGTAATCTCCGTCAGCGACAACGGTCCAGGTATTTCTCCGGAACAGATGGAGCAAATCCAGGCGTCCTTCCTCCAAGATTGGGAGGAGCAGGAAGGAGAGAACATCGGGCTCAAAAATCTGTATACCCGCTTGAAGCTTCTCTATGGGAAAGAAGCGGAGCTACGGATCCAGAGCGATGAGCACGGGACGGAGATGTGTATGTTAATACCGCGGGGGGGCAGCAGTCATGTATAAAGTATTGATTATCGACGATGAGGAACCGCTTCGCGAAGCGATTCGGATTTTAGGGAATTGGCAGGAGCTTGAGGTGGATGAAATCCGGGAAGCAACGGACGGCAAGATGGGACTCGCCATGCTGGAACAATACAAGCCGGATATCGTTATGGTGGATATGAAAATGCCGGAGCTGAACGGGGTCGACTTCCTGCGGATTGTAGAGGAGAAGTATCCCGAGCTGCTGACCATTGTGATCAGCGGGTATGACGACTTTGAATACACCCGTCAGGCGATTCATGCCAAAGTGGTCGATTATTTGCTGAAGCCGGTCAATCGTCAGGATTTGAATCAGGCGCTGCGCAAGGCGGTAGATGTGCTGAATGCCAAACGCGAGCGACAGAAGGAATCGATCACTCGAAACATTGCGTTTAATATGTCGCTCCCGAAATTAAAGGAGAAAATCTACTTTTCCATTATTGAACGGAGCTTTAAGAAGCAGAGCAGCCAGGCGTTCCTCTCGTTAATTGGGGCGGATGAACCGGATCATCGATTTGGGGCGCTCGTCCTGCGAATCTTGAACATGGAAGCCGTGCAGGACAGCCGGTTCCATCGCGACCGGGAGCTGCTCCATTTCGCGGTGGCCAATGTGATTAATGAGATCGTGGTGGACAATCTGCAGTGCTTCAGCTTTGCCAATCCGAAGCAGGAGCGGGAAGTGATCGCCGTCTACACGGTGAAGGGGGGCTACCCGCAAGAGATCGCTTTTCGTGCAGGGGAACTGATGAAGAAAATCGTTTCGACGTTAAGCGATCTGTTTGGCATGCTGGCAGCCGGAGGGATCGGCCGGTATTGCGAGGATGTGCTGAACCTGGCTGAATCGTATGATGAGGCCGTTGCCGGCATTCAGAGCATCGACCTGCTGAAGCTCAAAGGGACCGCCGTCATTGGAGAAGCGGACAAGGCAGCGAACAAGGAGACGTTCTCCTTCTCCAACCGGATGCCGATCTTGCGGGGAGCGTTAGAGGCAGGCAATGTAAACCATGCCAAATCGGTGATGGCCGAGTTTACCAAGAGCATCAAGGCCGCCGGCTTCTTCAGCATCGGCGCAGCCGATCGGTTGCTGCGGGAAATCGTCGTGCTGATGAATGATACGGCTTCGGAGCTGGGCGTTCCGGCGGACAAGCTTCCTTCCCCCGGCGTGGATCGTTCGTTGCAAGCGCTTGGAATCTGCACGGATGTGGCTACGTTTGATCAGTTCGAGGCCTTGCTGCTCCATCTAACCGAGTATTATCACGAGCAAGTCCGCCGCTCCATGGCCGCAGGCCGTCCATTCAGCGTCGAGGTGATCAAGGAATATATCGACCATCACTATTTTGAGGACATCAAAATCTCCATGTTCACGGAGAGATTTTTTTTGAGCCGCGAGTATTTGATGAAGCTGTTTAAGCAGCAGTATGGCTGCGGCATCCATGAATATGTGCAGAAGGTCCGTATGGATAAGGCGAAAGAACTGCTTGACGATTCGTCGCTCAAAATTCAGGAGATCTCGGAAATGCTGGGTTATAAGGATAAGAACTATTTTAGCAAGGCGTTCCGGAATTATTATGCTTTGTCACCGTCCGAATACCGCCAGCAGCAGGAGGAGGAAAGGGGCAAAAAGTGAACTCGCGACCGGACTTCACTTTTTTACCCTTTTTTCGCCACATATCTACATTTTATTACCCGACTCCTTTCATTAAAATAGGGAGCATAGTTAATATTAACCATAAAGAAAGTGGGGGCAAAGTAATGAAGAAAAAGATTCTGGCCTTATCGTTCAGCCTGGTGTTGATCATGGGCCTGTTGTCCGCATGCGGAGGCAACAATAACGCGGCGAATAACGGGGCAAGCAACACAGGTGCCGGTAATGGCGCGGCGACGGATGATTCCAAACCCGTAACCATCAATATGTTCACGGCTTCTCCGGAATATACCGACGCGTTTAACGCCTACATTGAGGAATATAAGAAAGTGAAGCCAAACGTGACGATTAACCTGGAAATCATGCAGGCGGACTACAACACCGTATTAAAATCCAGAATCGCAGCGGGAAGCACGCCTGACGTATTCCAAACTACGGCGGGTGGGGATATCGACACCTTTGCTGAGTACAGTGCGGATTTGACGGATCAACCGCTGGCTGCGGCCATGACGGATGCGGTACGCGCCAATATGACTTCCTCCGACGGTAAAGTGCTTGGCTTGCCGGTTAAAGGGAACTTGTTCTCCTTAATCTATAACAAGCAGCTGTTGGATGAAGCTGGCGTGATGACATTCCCGAAAACGACAGCGGAGTTGGACGACGCCATCGCTAAACTGGAAGCCAAAGGCATTACGCCGTTTGCGAATGCGTATAAAGAATGGTGGGTATGGAAACACATCTTCCAACATTTCGTGAACGCTGCCGCTCAAGACGCTGGCGTAACGTCGCAAGATCTGGTGAAGAGCTTTATTGCCGGTGATGCGAAAATCAAGGATTATCCGGCGCTGTACGACAGCTTCTTTAACTTCATCGATACGACAGTGAAGCATGGCACCGACAAACCGCTGGAACGCGACAGCAATGCGCAAGTCAGCGACTTTGCATCCGGCAAAGCGGCGATCATGACAGGGAAAGGTGCATGGGACGAAGAAGCGATCAAGAAAATTAACCCAGACATTCAAATCGGCATTGCCGGCTATCCGGTCAGCGACAAAGCAGATCAATCGATGATCATCACCGGTGCGGACCAAGCTCTGCGCATCAATAAAGACTCTGCGGTCGTCAACGAAACGATCGAGTTCTTTAACTGGCTGTATACTTCCGACTACGGCAAGAGCTGGTTCTCCACGATTGCGAAGGTTATTCCTCCAATCAAGGACGCTCCGCTTCCAGAACTGGATATGCCGAAGCAAATGAACGAAATTCTGAAGTCTGAGCCATCGGGTGACCTGGCGATCAACTATTCGCTGGATACGTTCCATCAAAAATTCGGAGAAATCATGCAAGCTTACATCGGCGGCAGCAAAACAAAAGATCAAGCTGTGACCGAAATCGAGCAAGCATGGGTACAACTGGGTTCGGCGGAATAAACATCGAGAATCTCGGTTGTTCGTAAACCACAAAATGAACCCGGCACCATCTATCGGTGCTGGGTTTTGCTTTTACTTAGGACAGGTAAGGAGTGTGCGAGGGTGATGAATCAAATCGAGCTTCGGGAAAACGGCTTACATCTCGTATTGGAAGTCACCGACGAGCAGGATGTGCGGCTGCTTCATTTTGGGGCAAACGCGCTGAATGAAGCGGTGATCCAGAAGGAGCAGAAACCGGGCTTCCGCCTGATGGAGCTGCAATTAACTGGAGAGGACCGGGCTGAGTATCACGGACGAACCCACCGGGCATCGTACCCGGGACTACGGATGGTGTATGCCGGCCATACCAAAGGACGCAACGAGTTGGGGAGGAAGCTGGAAATTGCGCTGCGCGACCCGAAGACCGGGCTGCAGGCGGTGCAGCACATCCAATTTTACGACGGGGTGCAGACGGTCCGGGCTTGGGCAGAACTGTACAATGCCGGGCCGGAAGCAGTAGGTATAGAGTACATTTCTTCCTTTGCATTGACCGGTTTGGATAAGGAAGGCAGTCAGGATCGGGACGAAAAAATGTGGCTGTCCATCCCCCACACCGGATGGCAAAGCGAGCTGCAGTGGCGCACTTACAAATTGCCTGAGCTCGGCTTATCCCATTTGACGGACCGCAGCTCCAAGCGGATCTCCTGCAGCAATACGGGTTCCTGGTCGGCGGCCGAGCATATCCCGATGGCTGTCCTGGAGAACCGGGAGGCGGGGAGCGTCTTGTTCTGGCAAATCGAGCATAACGGCTCTTGGCACTGGGAGATCTTCGACCAGGTGGACCAACTGACCTTGCTCCTCAGCGGTCCGACCGAGCACGATAACCATTGGTGGAAATCGCTTCAGCCTGGCGAGCGGTTTATCAGCGTACCGGTTGCCGTTGGCGCGGCCAATGGCGGCTTTGAGGAAGCGATCGGCCAGCTGACCGCTTACCGGCGCCGGATTCGCCGGCCAAACGCGGATAACCGGGAGCTGCGGATTATTTTCAACGATTATATGAATTGCCTTTGGGGTTCACCCACGACGGCGAAGCTGCTGCCATTGATCGATGCCGCCGCCGAAGCGGGCTGCGAATACTTCTGCATCGATGCCGGCTGGTACGCTCCGGGTGAGTGGTGGGACGGCGTGGGAGAATGGCTGCCGTCTTCAGAACGGTTCCCGGAAGGGATCAAGTACGTGTTGGATTATATCCGGAGCAAAGGAATGGTGCCGGGATTATGGCTTGAGCTGGAGGTTATGGGCATCAACAGTCCGAAGCTGGCTGACACGGACGACAGCTGGTTCTTCATCCGGCACGGCAAACGGGTGATGGACCGCAGCCGATACCAGCTGGATTACCGCAACCCGAAGGTGGTGGCCCACGCCGATGAGGTCATTCGCCGCTTGGTGGAGGACTATGGTGTCGGCTATATCAAAATGGACTACAACATCAACGCCGGAATCGGGACGGAAACAGCGGCAGACAGCTTCGGCGACGGACTGCTGCAGCATAACCGCGCGTACTTGGCTTGGCTGGATCGGATTTTCGAACGCTATCCGGAGCTCGTCATCGAGAACTGCTCCAGCGGGGGGATGCGGATGGATTACGCGATGTTAAGTCGTTACAGCATCCAATCGACCAGCGACCAGGAGAATTACGTGAACTATGCGGCCATCGCCGCTGCATCCCCGTCTGCGCTGACGCCGGAGCAATCCGCCATCTGGTCGTATCCGCTGCGGGAAGGCGACGATGAAGAGGTCGTCTTCAACATGGTGAATGCGCTGCTGCTGCGTGTGCATCAGAGCGGTCATCTGGCAGAGTTAAGCCCGCGGCGCCGGGAGCTGGTGAAGCAGGCGCTGGACTATTACAAGACGATTCGCGCGGACATTCCAGAGTCGTTGCCGTTCTGGCCGCTGGGGCTGCCCAAGCAGCAGGACGACTGGATCAGCCTGGGCCTGCGCCGGCCGGACAGCGATACGGTATATCTGGCCGTATGGCGTACGCGCGGGGAAGCCTCGTCTCAAGCCTTGCCGCTTCCAGCGCTGCAAGGGGAGGCGCTGGACATCCGCTGTGCCTATCCGCAGGACTTGGTTTGCGCGTGGAACTGGGATGCCGCTGCGGGTCAGCTGACGGTCACCTTGCCTTCCGCACCGTCTGCCCGATTGTTCGAAATCCGCCGTAAACGGTAGGAAGTTTATATCTAAAGATCCGCATCGCTGCTTTTTGCTGGAGATGTGGATCTTTTTTTTGAACCTATGGAATCCTAGTGTTGTTGACATGAAACCAAATGGTGTCATATAATCACTGTTATTAGGAAACCTTTTGGTTTCATATTAACTGAACAATCATGAGTAAAAAGGAGAATAGACGATGGAACAAAACAATACGGGCAAGCTGCCGGATATCCGGCACACGATCCTGCTCAATGCACCCATCTCGCGGGTATGGGAGGCTGTAGCTACGTCGGAGGGGATTGCCGCCTGGTTTATGCCAAACAGCTTCCAGCCGGTATTAGGGTATGAGTTTGTCCTGCATGCCGGCCCGTTCGGAGACTCCCCGTGCAAGGTGACGGAATTGGAGCCGCCGCACCGGTTATCGTTTAATTGGGGCAAGGATTGGACGGTGACCTTCGAGCTGGAGGAAAAAGGGGAGCAAACTGAATTTACATTGATTCACGGCGGGTGGACCGTCGACCAAGTTACCGAATTCGGCGAGGCGCACGAGCTGGTTCGCGGCCGCATGGATCAAGGCTGGACCGGTATCGTCGTCAAGCTGGCCGAATACGTACAGGGGTAAGCCATGGCGGAGGCAGCCTCTGCAAAACATGACGTGTTCCAGGCGATTGCCGACCCAACGCGCCGGGAGCTTCTGAAGCTGCTGAGCGGGCAAGAGCTGCCGTTGAAGGACATCAGCAGCCGGTTCCCGATCAGCCGGACCGCGGTATCCAAGCACCTGCGCATCTTGGCCGAAGCCGGACTCGTGCGCGAGCGCAAGGTCGGTCGGGAGACGCGCTATCGCCTGGACGCCGACCCGCTGCTGGAGCTGAAGCGCTGGCTGGCGTATTTCGAGCGGTTCTGGGAGAACAAGTTGTCCCTGCTCAAGCACTATGTTGAATCCGAACCGGGCGCGGAACCGGCGGGACTTCGCCCCGTCCCGACGCCGCCGTCCGGCAGCGCAAGCGAGACTCCGGGCGAATAAATGAAGCCTCCGGCTGCACCTCAATAGGTGGTAAGCCGGAGGCTTTCCTCCTGTTCACGGCGGATTACTGGTCTCAGGGATTAAAAGGGGGCCGGACATCCTTCTGGCTTGGACAGGCTGTCTTCCCCGGGTCTCCCATCTGGTATATAATGGGTGTGGACTATTTCATCATGGCAAGTTACTTCCAAAAAACGCTCAAGGAGGTTGTTGACATGAAGTACGTCAGTTTGGGAAGAACCGGATTGAAGGTCAGCCGTTTGTGCCTGGGAACGATGAATTTTGGGCCAACGACGGATGAGAAGGAAGCGTTTAAAATCATGGACGCTGCGATTGATGCCGGCGTCAATTTCTTCGATACGGCTAACGTCTACGGCGGTACGTCGCATCGCGGCTGGACTGAGGAGATCATCGGCCGTTGGTTCGCGCAGGGCGGCGGTCGTAGAGAGAAGGTCGTGCTGGCGACGAAGGTGTACGGAGCGATGAGCGATCCTGCGTCAGATCCGAATGAAGGCAGTTCCGGCTTATCGGCCTACAAAATCCGCCGCCATCTGGACGATTCGCTGCGGCGGCTCGGCACGGACCATATCGAACTGTACCAGATGCATCATGTCGACCGGAACGTTTCTTGGGATGAGTTATGGAATGCTTTTGACATCGCGCAAAAACAAGGCAAGATCGGATACGTTGGCGCCAGCAACTTTGCCGGGCGGGATCTTGTGAAAGCCCAATATGAGGCGAAAGCCCGCGGGGCGCTGGGCCTTGTCTCCGAGCAGCATAAGTACAGCCTCCTGTGCCGTCTGCCGGAGCTGGAGGTTCTGCCTGCAGCCGAGGAGCTGGGGATCGGCGTCATCCCGTGGAGCCCGTTGGACGGAGGGATTCTCGGCGGGAATCTGAATCCGCAGCCGGGCTCGCGTACGGCCAAGCAGACCGAACGGATCGAGAAGCTGCGCCCGCAGCTGGAGCGGTTCAGCCAGCTGTGCAAAGAGCTGGGCGAATCGGAAGCCACGGTGGCCCTCGCCTGGACGCTGGCGCATCCGGCGGTTACGGCGCCGATTATCGGGCCGCGCACGCTGCAGCAATTTGAGGAATCGCTGCGGGTTGTCGAAGTCGAGCTGAGCGAGGAGACGCTGAAGGCCATCGACGAGATCTTCCCGGGTCCGGGCGGTGAAGCGCCAAAAGCCTACGCCTGGTAAAAGGCTATGCGAGGAAGGAGAACGAGACGATGATGCGATACGTACGGGGCACGGACCTGGACATGAACACGATATATCAGGCGTTTCAACGCGGTTTTGCCGATTATATCATCCAATTTAATTTGACCGAAGCGGAGTTTGAGGATCGATTTTTTGGTCCGGAAGGCAATGCGCGTGAGCACTCCTTCGTGGCTCTCGACGGCGAAGAACCCGTGGGGGTTGTCTTGGGCGGCAGCAAGGTCTACGAGTCCGTCCGAACGATGCGCTGCGGCGCGCTGGCCGTCAGCCCGGAATACCGCGGCAAGGGAGTAAGTGCAGGTTTGATGGGCCTGCACCGGGAGGAGGCGCTGCAAGCCGGTTGCAAGCAGTTGTTCCTGGAGGTCATTGCCGGGAACGACCGGGCGATCGCTTTTTATCTAAAAAGAGGATACCGCCGTGTGTACGACGTCTCGTTCTTCACCCTTCCCGATGCTTCCCGACTGGAAGCCCCGCTTGGGGCTTCTGCGGGAGTGCCGGTGGAGCAGATTACGTTCGAGACCTTCGCCGATCTGGTGGGCCCTTGGAGATATTTTCACATAAACTGGCAAAACGATTTGGAGTATCAGCAGCGAACTCCTTCCAACGTCTATTACGGCGTTCAGGTGGACGGTGAATGGGCCGGAGGGCTCTCGATTAGTCCAACTGGCAAGATTAATATGCTGATTGTCAGCAATCGGCATCGGGGACAAGGCTTGGCCACCCGGATGCTGGTCGCTGCCCGCGAGGAATTAGGCTTCGTTAAATTCACAGCCTCTTTGCCCGATAATGCCTTGCTGGAAGGATTTTTGGACCGGCACGGGTTTGTTCGCGATAAAATCAGCCTGCATGAGATGTACCTGCGCTTATAAAATGGGGGCATACCGGACCTAAAGTGTTGACATTGGCCTTGGACATCGTTTATCATCATGTAGACCAATCGGTCTAATCTTACGCGGAAAGGTACCGGTATGCATGCCCAATCAGAATCCAACCCGACAGTTGCTGATCGAAACGACGGCCAAGCTGCTGCAGAGCCAAGGGTATAACGCGACGGGGCTGAACCAAATCACCCAAATGAGCGGTGCACCCAAGGGATCGTTGTATTACCATTTCCCTGAAGGCAAAGAACAACTCGCGTGTGAAGCTGTCGTTTACACCAAGAACGTCACTTTGGCGAGCTTGCGCGCCGTGCTGGAATCCACAGAAGATGCAATTGGGGCCGTGCAAGCGCTGCTGCTTCTCATTGCCGAGAACTATGACCGCGAGGATGCGAAGCTAGGGGTGCCGATTGGCATCGTCGCCCACGAGACCGCCCGCAGCAACGAGAATATTCGTCAAGCCTGCTGCGAAGTGTATGACGCCTGGATCGCTGAATTGGAGAAGAAATTTATCGCTTCCGGCTACAGTGCGGAAGAATCGGCGGATTTAGCCGTTCTGATCAATGGGATCGTAGAAGGTTCGATCATCATGTGCTTAACGCAAAAGAGCAGCCAACCTTTGCACACGGCAGCTCGTTTGATTCCGCGGCTCTTTCCTGCCTGAGCCCCGTTGCTCGGAGGCCCTTGCGGCAGAAGAAGGAAGCGAGATCGCGCCCCTTTATTTTAAATTTTATATATAGAACGGTCTATTCAGTCGCCAGCACGAACCCCAAGGCATGCTTTGCCTTGTTCATATATATGAAACCTAGAGAGAGACGCAAAGTCCAAAAATAGGAGAAGATGGAGGTAACCCTACAAATGAATACATCAACGATGTCATCGGCTCAAGGCGCCGGTGTGGAAGGGATCAGGCGTTTACCAATTACAATAGCCCTGGTCATCGGGGCCTTTGTGTCCATATTAAATGAAACCTTGCTGAATGTGGCCTACACTGACTTGATGCAAGAGCTACACGTGGGGCCTTCGACGATACAATGGCTTTCTACTTCTTATATGTTAGTGATTGGGATTCTGGTGCCGATTACGGCGCTGTTGATTCAATGGTTTACGACGAGGCAGATGTTCCTGTCGGCGATGATTCTGTTCCTGGTCGGAACGGTCGTTTGCGGTATTGCGCCTTCGTTTGGCGTGCTGCTTCTCGGTCGGATCATTCAGGCGATTGGAACAGGGCTGCTGCTTCCGGTGATGATGAATACCATTCTGACGATCTATCCTCCGGAAAAAAGAGGCGCGGCCATGGGTACGATCGGCCTGGTCATCATGTTTGGTCCGGCGATTGGTCCTACCCTGTCCGGCCTGATTCTGGATGTGTTGGATTGGCGTTGGCTGTTCTATCTGGTGATTCCGCTCGCGGTATTATCCATCGTCTACGGAGCGCTGTATTTGCGGAACGTGTCGGTATTGACGAAACCGCGGGTGGATCTGCTGTCCATTCTGCTGTCGACGATTGGCTTCGGCGGCATCGTATACGGGTTTAGCCACGCGGGCGAAGGTGAAGGCTGGTCGAGTCCTGTCGTCTACACTTGCCTGGTCGTCGGATTTATCGCTTTAATCTTGTTCGTTTGGCGGCAGCTGCGGGTCTCTGAGCCGACCTTGGACGTCCGCGTCTTTAAATACCCGATGTTCACCTTGTCGGCGATGCTGCTCATGGTCATGATGATGACCTTGTTCTCGACGCTGATTATCCTGCCGATGTACCTGCAGGGCGCACTGCTGTTGGCACCGTTCGCAGCCGGTCTCGTCTTGCTTCCCGGCGGGGTAATCAACGGTCTGATGTCGCCGGTGGCGGGGCGGCTGTTCGATAAATTCGGTCCGCGCGCGCTGATCGCGCCGGGGCTCATCATCGTTATCGCCACCTTGTGGTTCATGCGCGGCTTGTCGACGGACAGCTCGACCGGTGAGGTCATCGCCTTGCATATCACGTTATTGATCGGGATTTCCTTGGTGATGATGCCGGGGCAAACGACGGGGCTGAATCAGCTGCCTCGCAACTTATATCCGCATGGCACCGCGATCATGAACACGCTGCAGCAGGTGTCAGGCGCGATTGGTACCGCGCTGTTCATCAGCATCTTCTCGCATGGCCAAGAGCGTTACCTGAAGGCTTCGGCAAATCCGCAGGATCCGGCCGAGCTGGGGAACGCGCTGGTGTCCGGCATGCACCAAGCCTTTACCATTTCGATGTACGTTGGCGTGGTGGCGTTGTTGATCGGCTTGTTCTTGCGCCGCACCTACGCGCCGGAGGAAACGCAGGCCGCTGCGGGCAGCCATCCGGAGTTTAAGCCGGAGGTTCAACCGGAATCGCGTTAATCCTAAGGAATTCAAAGGCCGTCTATGCTCCAGACGGGCAAAGACCGGTTCGGTGGCAAGCTTCCATCGGACCGGTTTGTTGCGTTTACCAAATGTGAACATTCTGGAAAACTTGAGGATTTCGATTGATCATCCGGCAACTAACAGGGATGATGGAATAGGGGATTATTGCTTACCTGCAAATGGGGAGCAGGCAAGAACCAAGATGAACGGAGTGAGTTTTTCGTGCCTATTTCATCCCGTATGATCGGTGTGCTGCTGGCGCAGGTCGGCACGCCGGCGGAGCCGACGGCCAAGGCGGTGCGGCCCTTTTTGCGCCGTTTTCTATCCGACCGGCGCGTGATCGATTACCCGCCGCTGCTGTGGCAGCCGCTGCTGCGCGGCGTGATCCTGGCCGTTCGCCCCAAGCGCTCGGCCCGGCTGTATGCCCGCATTTGGGGCGAGGAGGGTTCGCCCCTGCTGGCGATCTCGCGCCGGCAGCAAAGCGGCCTGCAGCAGCGCCTTGGCGAGCGCTATAAGGTTGAGCTGGGCTTCGCCTACAGCGAACCGGACATCGCCCAGGCGGTAAGCCGCCTGGAAGCAGCGGGGGTGGACCGTATCCTCGTGTTGCCGCTGTATCCGCAGTACTCGTCCACGACCACCGCCGCCATTTATGATGCGGCTTGCTTTGCCGCCCTCGGCAAGGACCGGCGCTCGGGTTCATCCGCGAAGCGCTTTGTGCCGGAGCTTCGCCTGGCGGGCGCCTTCTTCGACCATCCCGGCTATATTCGCGCGATGCAGACGCATCTAACCGCACTGCTGCAGCGCCTGCCGCAGCCGCCGGATCACTTCCTGCTGAGCTTTCACGGTATCCCGCAGCGGTATGCCGACGGCGGCGACCCGTACCCGGAGCAGTGCCGCGAAACCGCGCGCCTCTTGGCGGAGGCGATGGGCTGGACGCCTGAGCAATGGGATATCGCGTACCAATCGCGGTTTGGTCCGGAGACGTGGCTTGGACCCTCCACGGCAGAGCAGCTGCAGCGCTTGGTCGACCGCGGCGTGAAACGGCCGTTGGTGTTTACCCCCGGATTCGTCACCGACTGTCTGGAGACGTTGTATGAACTGGGGATTGAGGCGAAGGAGGAGTTCATTGCCCGATGCGGCGGCACCGTGGGCGATGATGGATTTACGGTCGCCCCCTGTTTAAACGATCAGCCGGATTGGCTGGACGTCCTCGCGGAGGTTGTCCGGACCCAAACGAAGGGCTGGATCGACGACTAATTGAACGCGGCCTGAAGCCGCAAGCTTTCCAAGGGAAGACAACTTCCCGAAATGGCTATACTGACAACAAGAAAGTACATAAGGAAGGGGCATCCGTTTATATGGAACGGTTTTTTAAGTTGAAGGAACATGGAACGACCATTCGAACCGAGCTGTTCGCTGGGTTAACCACCTTTCTGGCGATGGCCTACATCCTGGTCGTCAACCCCGCGGTGCTTAGCGCTGCGGGGGTTCCGTTTGATCAGGTGTTTATGGCTACGGTGATTGCGGCGGTCATCGGCACGCTGTTTATGGCGCTGTTCGCCGGGCATCCGATCGCCATCGCACCCGGCATGGGGTTAAACGCCTACTTTACGAGCGTTGTCGCCAGCACCGGGTTGTCTTATCAGACAGTGCTGGGCACGGTGTTTTTTGCCGGGGTACTGTTTCTGCTGCTGAGCTTCACCCGGCTGCGGGAAGCGCTGATCCGCGCCATTCCTGATTCGCTGAAATTCGGTATTACCGCAGGTATCGGGTTATTCATCGCCTTTTTGGGGCTAAAAATGTCCGGTATCGTCGTGGCGAATCCCGACAACCTGGTGACGTTTGGCGATTTGCACCGCTCGGTGACTTTGCTGACCTTGTTTGGCGTCTTTGTCACGCTGGTGCTGATGGCCCGCCGTGTTCCCGGCGCGCTGTTTATCGGCATGGCGCTGACCGCGGTGCTTGGTTATTTCACTGGCCAGCTGAAATTGGACGGCTTCGTATCCGTCCCGCCGGCACCGGTCTTCTTCGATCTGGATTTGTCCGGCGTCTTTAGCCAAGGGCTGTATACAACCGTATTCGCATTTCTGCTCGTCACGTTGTTCGACACGACCGGCACGCTGATTGGCGTTACTGAACAAACCGGCGCGATGAAGAACGGCGAGCTTCCCCGGGCCAAGGCCGCGCTGCTCGCAGATGCGACGGCAACCACCATCGGCTCGATGTTTGGTACAAGCCCTACGACCGCCTACATCGAGTCGACGACCGGCGTGGCTGCGGGCGGCCGCACCGGCCTAACATCGCTCGTCGTCGCCGGACTGTTCCTGCTGTCGATGTTCATCTCGCCGCTGGTGGGAGCCATCTCTGGTCTTCCGGCCATCACCGCACCCGCCTTGATCATCGTCGGCTGCTTTATGATGGAAGGGCTGGCCCGGATTCAGTGGAAATCGTTCGACGAGGCGTTTCCGGCCTTCGCCATCCTGCTCATGATGCCGCTCACCGCCAGCATCGCCACCGGGATCGCCGTCGGGTTCATCACGTATCCTGTGATGAAGCTGGTCAGCGGCAAAGGGCGGGAGGTTCATCCGCTGCTTTACGTGTTTGGCGTGATCTTCGTGATTCAGCTGGCCTTTTTCCCGGCGCATTAGGAAATTGAAGAAGATTTTGTTACCCGTTTTAACCTGGGTGAGACCCTTTTTTCGGTAGGCCGTCATATAATGAACCTGTAAGCCATACAATGGAAATCCTGAGGCGGTAATTCGCTGGATGTGCTGACATAGAAAGGCGGACCTGACATGAAAAATTGGTTTACAGCGCTGCTTCCCCTGGCGCTCATTGTAATGTTGCCCGGGCTGGATGCCCATGCGCCGTCGTCCTTCGGATTCCTTCCGGGAGCGGGAACGGGAGCCAAGACGTCGGCCGTTGGAACGGCGGAGCTTAAGTTCCCCGATACGGTCACGGTATACTTGAACGCTGTGAAGCTTGGCTCTGACGGGGCAGTTCTCACGGCGGACCCGATCTTGTGGTATCAGGGGGATGAGGCGGCGGCGATCTTCGCAGAACGCGAACCGGATGCCGGGATTGACGGACCGCCGGACGGTTATTATATCGTAAATGAGACGGAGGAATCGGTGACTTATCCGGTTTCTACGGATGCTGAAGTTGTGCTGCAAATTTATGACCGGACCGGCAAGCCGGAGGATATCGAAATTAGGGCAAATGAAACCGTAACCTTACAGAAATTCAGCAAGTTATTCCAAAACACGGATCTGCTGGATCTCAGCCAATTCCCGTATCATCTCACGCTGAAGGATGGCAAGGCCGTCCGGATCGTGCAGCAATATGTGCCGTGAAATCCTGCATATGCATTAGACCAAAGTCGGAGCGTTCACTCCGGCTTTTTCATTTGGGTGTTGCTGATAAAATCGTGTAGCACAATTTTGCAGTTGTAGTATAATATTTCCTTAGACATAGTTCTTTGTACCTAAAATTTCCTATTGCGCCATTAGGATGAGCCTCACTTCAAGGGGGGAGAACGGATGAACGCCCACCAAATTCATAACAAAAACATCTGGATGTTAAAATTGCTTGTCGGCTTGTTTGTCGTTGCCAGTGTGCTGCAAATGCTTGTCCATCGGCATGTCGAAGTGGCGCAACCGATCTTGGGCGCTTCCCTGCTCTTGGTGCTGGCCGGATTTGTTATCAGACGCCGCTGGCCGCGTCTTACGATGATTTTAACGCTTGTGATGCTGTTCATTTACCTCAATGTTATGGTATTCACGGATTTGTCCGTGACCAGTTATATATTCCTGGGGCTGCTTCCGCTCCTCAGTTTGATGTATCATCATTATCTTGCGGTCGCTGTGGCAGGTGCACTTCATCTCCTGTCGATGCTGTATTTCGCGCTCGCAGACCGCGGGGCGCTGCTGACCGGTAAGCTGGAACGCGCCGACGCTGCTTTTTTTCTGGTATACGGCCTGTTTATTCTATCGTTTTGCTTGATCTATGTGTTGACCACGAAGATGTGGACGCCGCGCGCCGAAAGTGGCAAACAGCAATTGAACGATATCCTTGAAAGCGTATCCGTTGGGGTCTGGACTTATGATCTCAGTACAATGGAGTTGGAGGTTTCTGCCGGATTCGAGCAAATTACCGGATATTCGAGCGAGAGTTTGAAGGGGAAGCAGGTGCAGGAGATCGTTTACCCTGAGGACTTAAAGCTATTCTTCGAGATCCAGCATGAACTCATCCTCCAAAAAACCAACTCCGTGAAGGAATGCCGCATCGTTCGGCCGGACGGCGAAATCAAATGGCTTCAGAACCGGGCACGACCGTATTTCAACGCGCACGGGCACCTCGTAAGGCTGGAAGGAGTCATTATTGAAATTACGGAACGGAAGCAGCTAGAGGAAAAGATTCAATTCTTGGCCTATCATGACGAGCTGACTGGACTTGCCAATCGGGCAAAATTTAATGCGAAATACGAAGAAACACAGGGGCGAGGAGAGCCGGTCGCCCTGATGTTCCTGGATCTGGACAATTTCAAGGAAGTGAACGATACATACGGCCATGAAGCCGGGGATGAATTGTTGAAGCATATCGCAGGCCGGCTGGTTTCCCTGGTCCGGGCACAGGATATGGTTTGCCGTTTGGGCGGGGATGAATTCGTGATCCTGCTGGTGAACTTGCAGGAGGACGGGGTATTAAAAGTGCTGGACCGCATTCGATCCAGCCTGGCTGAAGGTTATGTGTATCGGGGAATGCGCATCAGCATCTCGGCCAGCATTGGCATCAGCCTGTCGCCGGACGGGAACGCCAGCTTAGAGGATATGCTTCGGCTCGCCGATGCAACGATGTATGACGTCAAGCGGGGCGGCGATTCGATCCGGATGACCGCTGAACCAAGCACGCCGCTGCCCAGCTGACTTATTTCTTCTCCCCTCTGTTTTCTTTCCGCTCCAAATAGATAGCTCCGAGCCACTGGCTTGCCGCAAACAAGACCACCATGCCAAGGACCAATAGAAAGCGGTTGTCTCCCTTGCGCAGCAGCAGCTGCAGCAGGAACAAGGCGACCGCCACCTCGGTCCACACCAGGCCGCGTTTGCGCAGCGCCTTGAGATCGTACGCTCCGGAACTCATTTTCCGCAAATTCCAAACGGCGATCACAGTGAGGATAAGGAGAAAGATCAAAGATCCAATCAGGTCTTCTGTGGAGAACATGGACAATACGCGAACCCCTCTTCTACGGTTTTGGTACAACTTACTTGCATTTTAGCTTAAGCCGTCAGGTCATGGCAAACGAATCGAATACATCGGCTTGCGAATTCTAGCCTAATGCCCTTTGTCAAGGACATATCCAACAGCCATTATTTCAAAAGTAAGATATCTTCTTTTTAACGAGATAAAAAGAGGATGATGGAGAATGGCGATCACCAAATTTCTCAAGCTGGTGGAAATCCAGACGAAGGCCGCAAGTATAATTCCGCTTCTGTTCGGCACGGTCTATGCTGTCTATCGGTTCCATGTGTTTGAGCCTTGGCATTTTGTGCTCATGCTGATTTCCTTGCTCAGCTTCGACATGACCACGACGGCGATCAACAACTATGTGGATTACAAAAAAGCGAACCGCAAGCACGGCTACGGCTACGAAAAACACAATGCCATCGTAAAATACGGCATGAATCCGGCCGCGGTGCTAGCACTGATTATTTTGTTGTTCATGATCGCGGTGACCGCGGGAGTGCTGCTCTTCCTTCAGACCGGGTGGCTGCTGCTGTTGCTTGGCGCGTTGTCGTTTGCGGTCGGCATCTTGTATTCTTTTGGGCCGATTCCGATTTCTCGGATGCCGCTGGGCGAAATTTTTTCCGGACTGTTCATGGGATTTGTTATTATATTTGTATCGGCTTACATTCACGCGGGCGACCGCTTGGCTTCACTGACACTGCAGGGCGGTACGGTAGTTCTCCAAGTTCATTTGCTGGAGACGCTGCTGGTATTTCTCATCTCCATACCGGCGATTCTTGGCATTGCCAACATCATGCTGGCCAACAATATTTGCGATATGGAAGAGGATATCGACAACAAACGCTACACCTTACCGATCTACATTGGAAAAGGGCCGGCGCTGATGTTGTTTAAGTTGCTCTATTATGCGGCCTATGTAGATGTCATCGTACTGGCGATCCTGGGGGTTCATCCGATTATTCTGCTGCTCGTGCTCCTCACAGTGGTGCCAGTGTCAAAAAATATCCGAACGTTTACCGCGCAGCCAACCAAGCAATTGACGTTTGGCTTGTCGGTGCAAAATTTCCTGCTAACCAATATGGCGCGTATTCTCGCGTTGGTTGTCGCCGCCGTTCTGCCCTTCTGACGATGGGACCCCGCGGCGAGGCATCCATGTGATCCGGGCCTGACGCGTGGGTTGGCAGACTTGAGGAGGAAGCAAAGACACGATGGACAATAGGGGCAAGCTGCGGATTGGAATGGTCGGCGGCGGTTGGCGGGCTGAATTTTATTTGCGCATTGCCCGCGCGCTGCCGAAGCGTTTTGAAGTTAGCAACATTTATATGCGGGACGAAGCAAAAGGCCGGGAAGTCAACCGGACTTGGGGCGTCCCGGTCACGTCGCATTGGGAGGCGTTCCTGGAGCGGCGGGACTTCGACTTTGTGGTGTTGTCGTTGCCGCGTACGGTCACACCGGAGTATCTGGTCAGGCTCGCCGCAGCGGGCATTCCCGTTCTGACGGAGACGCCGCCGGCGGCCGATCTGGCCGGGCTGCACCAACTCTATGCAAGCGTGGGATCCGCAGCGAAAATTCAAGTGGCCGAGCAGTTCCTGTTCCAGCCGATGCATGCGGCTCGCCTTGCCGTCGTGCGGTCTGGCCTGCTGGGCGAGGTGTCGCACGTGCAGGTATCGGAGGGGCACGGCTACCACGGCATCAGCCTGATCCGGCAACTGCTCGGGGTGGGATTCGAGGATGCGGAAATCCGCGGGGAGCAGATTCAGTCCCCGCTGGTTCAAGGCCCCGGCCGCGGAGGCTGGCCAGAGGAGGAACGGATCGTCACCTCGTCCCAGACGATCGCGCTGTTGCGGTTCGGCGAGCGAACGGCATTGTTCGATTTTACCTACGATCAATATTTCTCGCCGATCCGGCGTCATCGCGTGCTGGTGCGCGGCGTCCGGGGTGAAATCGACGGCACCGAGCTCCGCTATCTCCGTGATTACCGCACCCCGGTGGAGCTGCAGCTGCGGCGGGTGGATGCCGGCCAGAACGGCAGCCTTTTGGGGTATTACCACGAGGGCGTGCTGGCCGGCTCCGAATGGGTTTACGTAAACCCGTTCCGGCCGGGACGGCTGACGGACGAAGAGATCGCCATCGCCACCAGCTTGGAGAAGATGGGGCAATACGTACATGGAGGCCCTTCGTTCTACAGCTTGGCGGAGGCAGCTCAGGACCAATACCTGTCCTTGATGATGGAGCAGGCAGTCCAATCTGGGCAGACGGTGCGGACCGAGCGCCAGCCCTGGGCCATCTAAAAACAACAAAAAGCAGGGTGAATCCATTGACGATTCACTCTGCTTTTTTTCATGTGCGCCCGGCATGGGCGATAACTAGGCGGTGAAAGTCCGCTACAGGACTCATTTTTCCAAAGCGGAAGGAACTAACTATTCTAACGCAAAATGGGGCCAATTGGAGAGACTCCAATCTTTAGGATGGGACCCTTACACATCTTCCATATACGGATCTGCGTTGCAAGTATACAAGTAATGAATAGTATATAATATATAGTGAGGTGATCGAAGTGAACAAAAAGTTACTTATTGGAATGTTCGCCCTCGGTTTTGCTGTTACTTCTTCTTTATACGCGGTACGTGCTAATGCATCCGTTGAGAAGCAAATTAACCAAAACCTTAACAGCTTGGCCGAACAGTTACAAACGGAAGTCACTAATAAAACTGAATTAGCCATGAGTAGTAATCCCTATGATTACATCAAGAACAGCGAAGAGTATGCAAATATTGTAAATCTCGGAACAGATGCTGTTCCAATTTTAGAAAAGAAAATCGATGAAAGTGAAGGAAGCGGTCTTTTTGATTACATTTTTTCAGTTGCTATCGAAGAAATCACAAAAGTAAACCTCAAAGAAGAGGAAAGTACAGCTTGGGATACTGGAGACAAGTTCTCGGAGAAATGGAAGGCAAAACTTAAGACACTTCCTGAAGAAGTTGAAAAAATCGCTAATTCTGAATTAACTGAAGATGAGAAAATTACTTCTCTAAAAAAACTGGGTCTTCCTGCTGTGCCATTTATTATTGACCAACTTGAGGCAGGTAAAACTGAACTTTTCCCAGCAGTTCAGTCTTTGGTTCCGGATAGTCAAACGAAGTCCTTGAAAATGACTGACATAGTACAATGGGCAAAAGAAAACAAGGATAAATTTGATGACCTTAAAGAGTATGTTTTAAGCAAAAAATAATAATAGTCCAACTTGAGGTTGTAAGTGATCCTTTCAAGTAGAACTTATTGGGGCTGTAATTTGACTAAATCGCTCGGATGGAAAGTCAGGGACTGACCCCATAGTGTGGGACAAATAAAAACACCTTCAAGAAAATTCGCCCATGTCGTAAGATATGGAGACAACCTTGGAGGTGTTTTTTTTTCATTGGGAACAAGAGTTAGTTATCCCCCTAGAAGTTAAAATGAAGGCAATTGAAATGAAAATGTCTGGTACACCGGTGAAGGAAATTATGGAGCAATTAAATATCCGAAATAAGACACAAGCGGAAACTTGGATGAGATGGTATCGCAATGGCGAGCAGAACCGTTTAGAGCAGCCAGTAGGTAAACAATACAGCTATGGCAAAGGACCCGAACATACCTCGGAATTAGGGAAGGTTAAGGCGGAGAACCGGTTTGTGAAACAACAACTAGAGCTGCTAAAAAAGTACAACGAGATGGAGAGGGGGCATCGTCAAAGATTGTAATAGAGTGGATTGAGTCGATTCGAGGAGAAGTGAGTGTGCAACAAGCTTGCGCCTGGATCGGAATCCCTCGCGCCACTTACTATCGCTTGAAGGCAAGGGAGAAAATAAACTCGAGAACCACATGGTAGTGAAAATTCGCGAACTCTGAATCCGGCATAAATATCGCTATGGATACCGAAAAATCGCTGCTTTGCTCCGGATGAAGTGTCCGGTAAACCACAAATGTGTACGGAAACAACCAGTCACCGATTCATTTCCGACAACTGGCTGTTTAATCTTGAGAGGTGCTTTGATCCCTGTCTCACAAACGGGGATAGTCCCCAGTCCCTGAAGATTCACTCTGCTTTTTTTGCATGAAGGGGGGCGTTAAGACCGTCGCTTCGGCGCAATCATCAGCCCTGCACCGATAGCGATCAAGGCAATCGCTAATAACGGTTGGCCGAAGATCAGGCGGTTGTACAACGCGCCCAGCGAGAAGACGGCGAAGAACAATAACGAAAGCACGGTCAAAATGTTGATCGGGATCAGCAGGTATTTATTGCGGTTCCCGAACCAGTAAAACTCGAACAACCCCACGGCCGGAGCCAGAATGAAGCCGGGCCACAGGTACTGCCAGCTGTCAAATAATGTTGAAAGTTGACAGACGAGCCCGACGGTGAAGAGAATTCCCCCGGGGATGAGCAGCCCGGTTGCCTTGCGCCCAACGACCGAGAAATACAACCAGTGGAAGAACAGACCGAGCGGAAGGACAAATAAGGTCGGCCAGAAGGTGCCGAACAGCGTTCCCGCGCTGATCGCTTCCTTGCGGAAGAAGAAGAGATAGAGGCCTAGCAGGATGAGCACGGGCCCAATCCATGATTTTTTATTCCAATTCATACGCAAACTCCTTTGTTTATGTACTTATCTGTGATCAGCATACTACAAAAGCCGAAAGAAGACTTCAGTCTCTGGGGGAGACAAGAGCTGGACTTTAGTCCAGTTCCCCTGCCTTGGAATAAAAACAGCCCGGGGAAGAAACGCTAACCGAAGGAACAGGCAGGGCGGCCTTTCCATCCATCAGATCCTACTGAGGAGGTTAGAACAACATGGGAAATAACAAGCAGCATCGCAAGCCGGGCACCGGAAACGGCAGCAGCAACGGGCAGAATCAAACGACCGGTAACGGCGGAGAAGCGCAGAACGGACGCTTGGCGACGATCAAGAACCATAGCACTGAAGGCGGAGAGACGCTGAACGAATACATTTCCGGCCATGATAAGTACGAGGGATAAGCCGAAAGCCGAAAGCCGCTGCACAGGATTGTGAGCGGCTTTTTTCGGCGATGCCATCTTGAAGTAGCTAAGATACTTTGATGTTATTTTTGCGTGCCGTGCTGCTTGGTTGGAAGCTGGCCGGCCGGGTTGCCGTGCCCGCGCTTTTTGTTTTTGGCTTGCTTCTCCTGTTGATCGTGAACCTTCTCGACGAATTCGTGCAGATTTTCCATGAGGTTGATCGTCTCCTTGCTTGAAATAGGGTAGGTTGCAGATCCACATAGATCCGACTCTTCTGGATTACTATACCCCGTTCATGCCTTTTTCATCAGGTCGGGATGCTCTATACTTGCCTTCTTCGGACATGTACAATGAAGGGGACAACCACGGAACCACTTGCATAAGGAATGGGCGATTCGTGCCGCTGAAGCGGGCAAACATGTATTGTGCGAGAAGCCGCTGGCGTTGACGGCCGCCAAGGCGGAGGAAATGGCAGCGGCCGCGGACAAAGCCGGGGTCCTGCTGGCAGAAGCGTTTATGTACGGTCGAGTTATAGATTTGAAAAATAAAACGCGGGTTTGCTTGAGAGCGCTCAGGCAACCCGCGTTTTTGTATTTGGACAGAAGCCTTATTCCGGCTTACCAACGTACATGTCGTTCGGATGCGAGCCTTTGCGGCGATTGAGGTTCAAGCCGCTAATCTGCTCCATTTCAGCGTCCGACAGCTGGAAGTCGAACACGTTAAAGTTCTCCTCAATCCGAGACGGGGTGACCGATTTCGGGATCACGATCGTATTGTTCTGCAGATGCCAGCGGAGGACAACCTGTGCCGGCGTCTTACCATGGGCTTCGGCGATGGACTTCACCACCGCATCGGTCAGCACCTCACCGCCTTGCTCCAGCGGGCTCCAGGCTTCGATGTAAATATCATGCTTGGCGCAGAACGCTTTCAATTCGGTCTGAGTCAGGTGCGGATGGCATTCCACCTGGTTCAACACCGGCTTAATTTCCGTTTCATTCAGCAGACGCTCCAAATGCTCGATTTCGAAATTGCATACGCCAATCGCTTTAACGCGTCCATCGCGGTACAGCTTCTCCAACGCCTTGTAGGTTTCCACGTACCGGTCGACTTTTGGCATCGGCCAGTGAATCAAGTACAAATCGACATAATCGAGACCAAGTCTAGCCAGACTTTCGTCATAAGCTCGGAGCGTACTGTCGTAACCCTGGTCGCTGTTCCATACTTTCGTGGTGATGAACAGCTTCTCACGAGGGATACCGGACTGCTTAATCGCCTTGCCGACCCCCACCTCGTTGCGGTAGATCATCGCCGTGTCGATGGAGGTGTAACCTACCTCCAGCGCCTTGGCGACTGCGGCCGTAGCCTCCTCATCAGGCACCTGCCAAACTCCGAACCCTAGCTGCGGCATCTGTAAACCATTATTTAAAGTGATGAATTCCATGAAGCGTCGCTCCTTCTTTGGTGAATGTTTCCTAATTTCAGGGAGAGTATAGCATCAATTGGTACATTTTTCAAATGACTTCAGACGACAGATGTCACAGAATTAACATACTCACGCAGGTCCTCCCATATTCTCAATAATGGAGGGTAAAAAGAAGGCAGCTGAACAATCTTCATCAACCCCTCATGGAACCTTCATGCAGTTTAGAGGGGGGGCATGGTACTATTTATTATAGTTTTTAGAATAAGTCTTAGTGTAATAATAAATCGAAAGGGATGATTTCATGGATAACCGGCTGACAACGAATACGGGAGCTCCGGTAGGCGATAATCAAAATTCTCGGACGGTAGGGCAGCGCGGCCCTACACTGTTGGAGGATTACCATCTGCTGGAGAAGCTGGGCCATTTCGACCGCGAACGGATTCCGGAACGCGTCGTGCATGCCCGGGGGGCAGGCGCCCATGGGGTATTTGTTACCGAGCGCAGCATGAAGGAGTTCACGAAAGCTCATTTCCTGCAGGAGGTAGGACGCGAAACTCCGGTGTTCGTCCGTTTCTCTACGGTCATTCACGGGCAAGGCTCTCCGGAAACGGCGCGTGACCCGCGGGGATTTGCGGTGAAGTTTTATACGGAGGAAGGCAACTACGATTTGGTGGGTAACCATCTTCCGGTCTTCTTTATCCGCGACGCGATTAAATTTCCGGACATGGTGCACTCGCTGAAGCCGGCTCCGGACACGAACATCCAAGACCCGGCGCGGTATTGGGATTTCATGACTCTGTCCACCGAATCGACGCATATGATGACCTGGGTGTTCTCGGACTATGGGACGCCGGCGAATTACCGCCAGATGGACGGCTTTGGCGTGCATGCATTTAAGTGGATCAATGCCGAAGGCAAGATCACGTACGTCAAATACACCTGGAAAACGAAGCAGGGGGTAAAGAACCTCTCGGCGGCGGAAGCTCAAGAAGTACAAGGTCGAGATTTCAATCATGCGACTCGCGACCTGTACGACCATATTGCGCGCGGGGAATTCCCGCAGTGGGAGTTGAATGTACAGCTCATGCCAGTGGAGGATCTGGATCGTTGGGGCTTCGATCCGCTGGATCCCACGAAGGTATGGCCGGAAGACAGCTATCCCTTGATCAAAATCGGCACGATGACGCTGAACCGTAATCCGCAGAACTTCTTCGCGGAAGTTGAGCAGTCGGCGTTCTCGCCAAGCGTGCTCGTACCTGGCATCGAACCGTCCGAGGATAAGCTGCTGCAAGGCCGGTTGTTCTCTTACCCGGATACCCAGCGTTACCGGCTTGGTGCTAACTATTTGCAAATCCCGATCAACTGCCCGTATGCCCCGGTCCGCAACCATCAGCGGGACGGCTTCATGAACGTGAAGCAGGATCCGTCTCCAATCAATTACGAGCCGAACAGCTTCGACTCCAGCCCGAAGGAAGATCCGGCCTATCGTGACAGCGTAGTGCCAGTCAGCGGAAATATCGGCCGCGAGAGAATCGCCAAAACGGATGATTTTACGCAAGCAGGCGAGCTGTACCGGAGCTTTACGGCTGAGGAGAAGGATCATTTGATCTCCAACCTGGTGAACGATTTGAAGCAGACACCGGAGCAAGTTCAGCTGCGCGCGGTGTGCAACTTCTTCCGAGCTGACAAAGAATACGGCATGCGCCTGGCGCAAGGTCTTGGCGTAGATATCAGTGGCTTTATTCCATCCAATGCTCAGGGATAATCGATATCCCTTTTATATAAAGAAGGCATCTTCCGTACCTTTTGGGATCGGGAGGTGCCTTTTTGTGTGAAGATTTCAGCCGCGGGCGTGAGGAAATGTATGGTAAAATGAGAGCAGTAGAAAGGAGTTGAATCGATGATGACAACAAAGGATCCAGTGATTAAGCTGACGGATTTGCGCATGAGCTATGGGGGACATCACGTTCTGAACGGCGTGGATTTGGAGGTGTATCCGGGTCAGATTATCGGTTACATCGGGCCCAACGGGGCGGGCAAGAGCACGACCGTCAAGATTATGCTAGGCCTGGTCGAAGGGTATCAAGGCGAGGTCCGGGTATTTGGCCAAAATCCCGGTGACGGCGACGTTAGCTACAAGAAGCGTATCGGATACGTCCCGGAAATCGCCGAGCTTTACGATACGTTGAAGGCATGTGAATACTTGACCTTCATTGGCGAGCTGTACGGCTTATCCGCCGATGACGCAGAGATGAAATCCCGGCGAATGATGACGGAATTTGGCCTCGGTGACGTTTTTAACTCCCGAATTTCGACGTTCTCTAAGGGCATGAAGCAAAAGGTGCTGCTGATTTCCAGCCTGCTGCATAATCCGGACGTGCTGTTCCTGGACGAGCCGCTGAGCGGGCTTGACGCCAACAGTGTCATGGTCGTTAAAGAAGTGCTTGCTCTCTTGGCGTCGCAAGGCAAGGCGATTTTTTACTCCTCTCATATCATGGACGTGGTCGAGAAGATCAGCAGCCGGATCGTCCTGCTGGACGGAGGACGCATTGTGGCCGACGGCAGCTTTGACGAGTTAAAGGCCCAGAACCATGAAGGTTCGCTGGAACAGATCTTCAACCAGTTGACCGGATTTAATGAGCATCAGGATATTGCCAGCCGGCTTGTATCGATCGTGCAAGAGGTGTAGCGGATGGAAGAAATGAAGAGCTTGCTAGTGTTGGACCGGTTCCGTGGTGCATTCGAGAAGATGGGCGTGGATTATTCGGTGATGCGCCGAATCGTTCAGGTAAAGCTGGCGATGGATGCGAGAAGGAAGCCTACGCTGGCCAAAAGTTCAAATCAGAAGCGGAAACAGGATACCGCGGAGAGCAACCAGTTTCTGCGCTCGCTGTGGTTGTACGTCCTGTTTGGCGGATTTAGCTCGATGTTCGTGCTGATGGGGGACAATCTGCTGTTTCAGATGAGCATCTTGTTCGGCATTATGATGTTTATGGTCATGACTTCGATGATCTCCGATTTCTCCTCGGTGCTGCTGGATATTCGGGATCGGAGCATTTTGGCGACGAAGCCGATCAACCGCCGCACGCTCACGATGGCGAAGACGGTACATATTTTTATTTATTTGTTCTTTTTGACCGGAGCCATTGCGGTGATTCCGCTGGCGGTCGGATTATTCCGGCAAGGGATCGGGTTCTTTGCTCTGATGCTGCTGGAGCTGATCCTGATGGATCTGTTGATCGTGGTGTTAACCGCGCTGTTGTATTTGGTCGTGCTGCGGTTTTTTGACGGTGAGAAGCTGAAGGATATGATCAATTACGTGCAAATCGGGATGACAATCACGATTGCGGTAGGTTATCAGGTGTTGGTCCGGCTGTTCGACTTCACGGAGATGGACATCGTCTTCAAGCCGGCGTGGTGGCAGTACCTGGTGCCGCCGGTATGGGTGGGCGCTTCCTTCCAAACGCTGCTTCACCCGGGCGAAGGTATGACGTATGCCGGTCTGGCGGTGCTGTCCGTCGTTGTTCCGCTGGCCGCGTTCCTGCTGTACCTGAAGCTGATGCCGGCGTTGGAGCGGAACCTGCAGAAGCTGGCAGAACCCAGCGCGAAGAGCGGGCAGCGGTCGGGGAAGATGCTGCGCCGAATCTCCGATTGGCTATGCTCCACGCCGCAGGAGAGCGCCTTTTTCCGTTTCACCTGGTCGATGCTGGGAACGGAGCGTGAGTTTAAGCTGAAGGTGTACCCTTCCCTGGGCTTCTCTATCGTGTTTCCTTTCATCTTCTTATTCTCGAACGGACTCGATCAGGGCTTGGAAGGGATCTCCGGTTCCCGTTCGTATTTGTTCATTTATTTTAGCGGGATTATGCTGCCAACGCTCATCATGATGCTGCGTTACTCCTCCCGATATAAAGCGGCTTGGATCTACCGGACCGCCCCGATCACCAGCGAAGCGTCTATTTACAAAGGGGCCTTGCTGGCGAGCTTGGTTCGGCTTATGCTGCCTTTGTATGTGGTGGAGGCGGCGATTTTTGCCGTGCTGTTCGGAGCGTCCATTATCCCTGACTTGATTGTGGCAGGACTCGCGATGTTTGCTTACGCGATTCTTTGTTTCCTATGCATGCGCAAGGGACTACCTTTCTCTGAACCCTTTGAAGCGGCGGGGCAGCAAAACCAATCCTTTGTTTTCATGGGGTTGATGCTGCTGCTCGGCGGATTTGGCTTGCTGCATTGGCTTGCAACGTCGCTTCCGTTTGGGGTTGTGGCCTACGGGCTGCTGATGATCGCAGGGACATGGCTGGGATGGAGACTGGCTTTTCGGACGCAGGGAACGAAGAAGGTGGCAAGACCGGATGGCAATGACTAAGAACAACGGGCCGCGAATTCGCCGGGAAAAGAATACTGTGACCCGAATGATCGCCTTATATTGTCGTAAGGAACATGGCGACAGGGAGCGGACCCACAGGCGCGCAGCGGTTCATCATCCTGCGACAGTGTTGTTATGCGACGAGTGCGCCGAGCTTCACCGATATGCTGAGCAGCGGCTTGACCGCTGCCGGTTTGGTGAAGGCAAGACCACGTGCCTGGCGTGCCCTGTGCATTGTTATGCGCCGGTCCAGCGGGAGCGGATTCGCCGGGTGATGGCTTTTGCCGGACCGCGGATGCTGTGGCGGCACCCGGTGTTAACCCTGATGCACCTCCTCGATGGCGTGAAGAAGGGCCATTCACAGTAATGTCATAAATTGTACGACCCTCAAAAAACGTTGATCTGATGCGGGTTTCAGGCCATGTTCGGAATTGTGACATTTCTCATGTGATTTCTGTCACAAAATTATTACTTTTTCCCCGTTCGTTTTCATGGATCAGTGATAGAATTCACATTAGATAATAATTATTTGAAAGTAGGGGAAAAGAAATGCTGGATCCGATTGTGCTTGCTCGCCTTCAGTTTGCGGTGACAACGATTTTCCATTTCTTCTTCGTACCCTTGTCCATCGGCCTGGTGGTGCTGATCGCCATCATGGAAACGATGTACGTCGTGAAGGGCAAAGAAGAATACAAACGGATGGCCAAGTTTTGGGGGAAACTGTTCCTTATCAACTTTGCGGTAGGGGTCGTGACGGGGATTCTCCAAGAATTCCAGTTCGGGATGAACTGGTCGGATTACTCTCGCTTTGTTGGCGACGTATTTGGTGCGCCGCTGGCGGTGGAGGCGCTGTTTGCCTTCTTTATGGAATCAACATTTATTGGGCTGTGGATCTTCGGTTGGGATCGTTTGTCCAAAAAAGTGCACCTGTTGTGTATTTGGCTAGTTGCTTTAGGGACGACCGTCTCGGCGTTCTGGATTTTGGCCGCGAACTCGTTTATGCAACGTCCGGTTGGTTTCGAGATCAACAACGGCCGCGCAGAAATGAACGACTTCTTCGCTTTGATCAGCAACGGGCAATTGTGGGTGGAATTCCCGCATACCGTGTTGGGCGCTTTTGCCACAGGAGCTTTCTTGATCGCTGGGGTCAGCGCTTATAAATTGATGAAACGTCAAGATGTGGCGTTCTTCAAAAAATCGTTTACGATCGGCATTATCGTGGCCTTGATCGCTTCGTTCGCCACGGCGTTGTTTGGTCACCAACAAGCGCAGTACCTGGTGAAGACGCAGCCGATGAAAATGGCGGCTTCCGAAGGGCTGTGGGGCAAGTCGGGTGACCCTGCGCCTTGGACGCTATATGCCCATATTGATTCGGACGATGGGAAGAACAATTTTGAGATCAAAATTCCTTACCTGCTGAGCTTCCTGTCTTACAGTAAGTTCTCCGGTGAGGTTAAAGGCATGCACGAGCTGCAGGCCGAATATGAACAAACTTATGGTCCTGGCGACTACATTCCTCCGGTACGGACGACCTTCTGGAGCTTCCGGATCATGATTCTCGCCGGCTGTTTGATGATCGTGCTTGGGATGTACGGAACGTATTTGGCATGGCGCAAAAAGCTTGAGAACCCCAAAAACAACTGGTTCTACCGTGTCATGTTGTGGTCGATTTCGCTGCCGTTTATTGCGAACACCTCCGGCTGGATTATGACGGAGATCGGGCGTCAGCCATGGACGGTATTTGGCTTGATGCAGACCGCGGATAGCGTATCGCCAAGCGTCACCGGCGGACAAATTCTGTTCTCCCTGATTGCCTTCACGCTCATTTATGGGGCGCTTGGCGCGGTGATGGCTTACTTGTTCGTGAAAGTGATCAAGAAAGGACCCAATGAGATCGCCATCACCAGCCGTGATCAGGTCGGGGATCCATTTGGTAAGGAGGGATATCATGTCTCTTAATGAGCTTTGGTTTGTCCTTGTCGCGGTGTTGTTTGTGGGGTTCTTCTTCTTGGAAGGCTTCGACTTCGGGGTGGGAATGAGCACCAAGTTTTTGGCCAAGAATGATATGGAACGCCGGGTTCTGATCAACTCGATTGGCCCGTTCTGGGATGCGAACGAAGTTTGGCTGCTGACCGGCGGTGGCGCGATGTTCGCCGCTTTTCCGAACTGGTACGCCACGTTGTTCAGCGGCTACTATACACCGCTTGTCGTTTTGCTTCTCGCCTTGATTGCGCGGGGCGTTGCCTTTGAGTTTCGCGGCAAGGTGGACAGCGGCAAATGGAAAGGCACCTGGGACTGGGCGATCTTCCTCGGCAGCCTGTTGCCTCCGTTCCTGCTGGGCGTTGTGTTCTCCGGCCTGCTGAAGGGCTTGCCGATTGGCGAAGACATGGAAATGAAGGCCGGACTGTTTGATATGGTGAACCTGTACACGTTGATCGGCGGGATCACGGTTGTGATGCTGTGCCTCGTTCACGGGCTGCTGTTTGCCTCCTTGCGGACGACCGGCAGCTTGCAAGAACGTGCCCGTAAGCTGGCTCACAAGCTGCTTATTCCGCTGGCCGCCCTGTTCGTGATCTTTGGCGTGCTGACGTACTTCGAAACCGACGTATTTGAAGTGCGCGGCTTGCTGATCAGCCTGGTGGCTGTACTGGGCGTCGTTGCTTTTGTCCTGGCAGGCTGGTTTATTCGTAAGCAAAAAGACGGCTGGGCGTTTGGCATGACCGGTGCGATGATCGCTTTGTCGATTGCTGCGGTATTTGTGGGGCTATTCCCGCGGGTGATGGTCAGCTCGATTAGCGATGCGTTCTCCTTAACGATCGATACCGCTTCTTCCGGCCACTACTCGCTGAAAGTCATGACGATCGTCGCATGCAGCTTATTGCCATTCGTGTTAGGCTATCAAATATGGAGCTATTTCGTATTCCATAAACGCGTACACGAGAAGGAGCATTTAGAATATTAATGGGACGCGGATTAATGAAAATCGCGGGGATCAAGCAGGTCATGATGATCATGGCCTTGCTGACCCTCGTTCAGAGCTTTGCAATCATCTGGCAGGCCAAATGGTTGGCGGAGGTGATCTCTGCCCTGTTTGCCGGGGCCAAGCTGCAGGAACAAGCCGGCGGGGCCGGCTTGTTCCTGCTTGCTTTTATCGTCCGTCAGGGCTGCGGCATGATGCAGCAGAAAATAGCGTATGCTTTTGCCGAAGAGACGGGACGAAGCTTGCGGGAGCGGGTGCTGGAGAAGTTGTTTCAGCTGGGGCCGCGTTTTGCCGGGACCGCGGGAACCGGGAATTTGGTGACGTTGGTGCTTGAAGGGGTGACCAAGTATCGCAATTACCTGGAATTGTTCCTGCCGCGCATGCTGGCCACGGGAATCACCCCGATCTTGATTTTGGCTTATGTGTATAGGCTCGATCTGGCTTCCGGGATCATCCTGACGATTACGATGCCGATTCTGATTGCCTTTATGATCCTGATCGGGCTGGCGGCACGCAAGCAGACTGAGCGGCAGTTGAAATCGTACCGGACGCTGTCGAACCACTTCGTGGATTCGCTGCGCGGGCTGGAGACGCTCAAGTTCTTGGGACGCAGCAAATCGCATGTCACGTCGATCGAACGGGTCAGCGATGCTTACCGGTCAGCGACGATGAAGACGTTGCGGGTTGCCTTCCTGTCCTCGTTTGCTTTGGACTTCTTTACGATGTTATCCGTTGCTTCGGTGGCGGTCAGCTTGGGGCTTCGATTGGTGAATGGCGAGATGGTGCTGTTGCCGGCCTTGACCGTGCTGATTCTGGCGCCGGAGTACTTCCTGCCCGTTCGGATGGTTGGCGCTGACTTCCATGCCACCCAGGACGGGAAGGCGGCAGGCGAAGCGATGAACGAGATCATCGCCACTGCGGATGAGGAGGCGGCGAAGGCGGCACCGGTTCCGGCCGGTATGAACTGGACGTGGACGCCGGAAAGCACGTTAAGCCTGCGCGGGGTTGGCGTCGTTCACGAGGAGGAAGCTAGGCCTTCCTTGGCTGAAGTGAACTTGACGCTGGGCGGCATGGGCAAAATCGGCATCATCGGCGAAAGCGGGGCCGGCAAATCGACATTGATCGATGTGCTTGGCGGTTTTCTGCGGCCAACTTCGGGCCGGTTGGTGCTGAACGGCACCGAACTGGGGGATTTGAGTGCGCAGGGCTGGCGGGAGCAAATCACCTACATCCCGCAGAAACCGTATATTTTCAGTGGGAGCTTGGAGGAAAATATCCGCTTTAATGCGCCGGAAGCCACGCGGGAAGAGGTGGAGCGCGCGGTGAAGGCAGCCGGTCTGGACGGGCTCGTGCGCAGCTTGCCGGGCGGGCTAAACGAGCGGATTGGCGGCGGTGGTCGTCCATTGAGCGGTGGTCAGGAGCAGCGTGTGGCGCTGGCCCGGGCTTTGCTTAGTAAGCGGCCGGTGATTTTGCTCGATGAACCGACGGCGCATTTGGACATCGAGACGGAATATGAGCTGAAGAACACGATGCTGCCTCTGTTTGAAGGGAAGCTGGTGATTTTGGCGACCCATCGGCTGCACTGGATGCGCGAAATGGATCGGATCGTTGTCATGGAGCAGGGCCGAGTGGCTGAGGCAGGGACGCATGCCGAGCTGATGGCCAAGCGCGGAGCTTATTATCGGTTAGCGGCGGCGCAGCGGGAGGAGATCAAATGAAGCAGGAGTCCTGGGTTCGGCCTTATTTTCGGTTGTATAGCGGCCGGTTTGCGTTATATCTGATTCTGGGCGTGTTAACGCTGGTTTCCGCCGGGATGTTGATGTTCACTTCCGGTTTCTTGATCTCGAAATCGGCGTTGCAGCCCTATAATATCTTGCTTGTGTATGTACCGATCGTTGGCGTTCGCACGTTTGGGATCGGGCGGGCGGTGATTCATTATGTCGAACGGTTGGTTGGACATGACACAGTGCTGCGGATTTTGGCGAAAATGCGCGTGCGGCTCTATCGCGTGCTGGAACCGCAGGCTTTGTTCATCCGCTCCCGATTCCGGACGGGCGATATTCTTGGCGCCCTTGCCGATGATATTGAGCAGCTGCAGAACGTGTATATCCGCACCGTCTTTCCGAGCGTAGTGGCGTTGATCCTCTATGCGGCCGTGATCGTGGCCATGGGCGTGTTCGACGTGACGTTTTCACTGCTGTTAGCTGCGTATATCCTTGTGCTCGTCTTCGTGCTTCCGTACATTTCGCTGCGGTTGACGAAGCGGACGAACGAGGAGGTCAAGCAAGAACGGAACGGGCTGTACCAGAAGCTGACCGATGCCGTCATGGGGATCGGCGATTGGGTGATCAGCGGCCGTTCGGCGGAGTTCCTTGCTTCCTATGCGGAGGATGAGGTCGCGGTGGCGCGCAAGGACCGCAAGCTGCGGGCTTGGGCCCGCTGGCGCAGCTTTATCGGCCACTTCGTCGTGGGCCTCGTCGTCGTATCGATGGTGTATTGGGCCGGCGGCGAAGCGGCGGCCGGTCGGATCGATGCCACGCTGATTGCGGCGTTTGTGCTGATCGTGTTCCCGCTGTCGGACGCGTTCTTGCCGGTGTCCGAAGCGGTGGAGCGCACGCCGCAATACCGCGTGTCGCTGGACCGGCTCGCCCGGATCTCGGGCGGCGACAGCGCCAGCGCGAGCCCAGCGGCGGCGGGTGGCCCGCGTCCAGGCGCAGCGGGCGGGCCGATCCGCCCCGGCGTGACCGGGGGCGGCGGCGCTGGGCTGGCTGTGGCGGGCGGAGTTTCCCGCACCGCCGAGGTGCGGCTGCGCGGCGTCCGCTTCGCCTACGCCGCGGAAGACGCCGATTCCGTGGACGGCGTCTCGCTGGACATCCCGCAGGGCAAGCGGGTGATGGTGATCGGCCGCAGCGGCGCCGGCAAGTCGACGCTGCTGAAGCTGATCCAGGGGGCGCTTGCCCCTAGCGCAGGCACGGTCGAAATTAACGGCATCCCAGCCGCCGCCTACGGCGAGCGGATGCCGGAAGTCATCTCCGTGCTGAATCAAAGCCCCCACTTGTTCGACACCACGGTGGCGAACAACATCCGGCTCGGCCGGCCTACGGCTACGGACGAGGAGATCGCGCGGGCCGCGCAGGCGGCGCAGCTCGGCCCGTTGATTGCGGCGCTGCCGCAGGGGCTGGACACGCCGATGCGTGAGACCGGCCAGCGGTTCTCCGGCGGCGAACGGCAGCGCGTCGCCCTGGCGCGGATCCTCCTGCAGGATACGCCTGTGCTCATCCTCGATGAGCCAACCGTCGGCCTCGATCCGCGCACGGAACGCGAGCTGCTGGCGACGATCTTCCGCTCGACGCAGGGCAAGTCGCTCATCTGGGTGACGCACCACCTTGTTGGTGCCGAAAAGATGGACGAGATCGTGTTCATGGAGCACGGACGGATCGTGATGCGCGGCAGCCATGCGGAGCTGCTAGCCCGTGAACCGCGGTACCGCAATTTGTACCGGCTGGATTGTCCGGAGGAGTAAGACACATACTAAAAATAAGGCGGCGATGCAAGGGAAACCGGCATCGCCGTTTTTTAGATTTAAGAAAAGTATAGCAAGATGGCCGAACTGCAAAAGTACATTTGATTTCCGCCAAATTCCGGCCGATGAGCCCTTTGAGCTGCAAAAGTGCAGTTGATTTCGGCTAATTTTGCCCTGGAACCACGAAATCGTTGAAATGAACTGCACTTTTACATCCCATTCGCCTTTTTTCGGTCGAAATGGGTGAAATGAACTGTACTTTTACATTTGGAGGGTCGTTTAGAGGGCGTTTGCGCTTCACTTCAGTCGCCTGCATCCTTGGTTGGAACGTCTGAGGTGTTTGGGGAGTTTTTGTAGTCTGGATTGGGGCGTCGTGGTGTCTCGCATGGGTCGTTTTGGTGTCTTTACTTAGGTTGTTTGTCACCGCACTTTATTCGTCTGCAGCTCATGCGGCCCTACCTTGCTCATCAGCGGCTTCGCTTTACTGTCAGCGCCTCACTTTGCGTAACTGCAACTTCACTTTGCCCGTCTGTCGCCCCGCTTGTCTCATCAGCCCCCGTTTCGGGCACCACTATAACCACTATAGGAAGGGACTAGTTATATTACTCAATAAATAGCCTTTTCTGCTTCCGTTTTCACAAGGGAGCCGATATAATGGTTCTTAATATATTTACATGAGGTGTAAGCTATAAGAGTTTGGGTTTGGTCAATCCCAATCGGGTATAGCCTGAAAAATGCAGCTAACGGGGTGAGGGGATGGAGCTCAGACAAATCCAATACTTTATTGAGGCGGCCAAGCTGGAGCATGTGACGGAAGCGTCGTATGCGCTGCATGTGTCGCAGTCGGCGGTCAGTCGGCAAATCTTTAAGCTGGAGGCAGAGCTGGGCGTCGATCTGTTTGTCCATGAAGGCCGGAAGGTGAAGCTGACACCCATCGGCCGGCAGTTCCTGCAGCATATGGAGCAAATGATGAAGGTCCTTGAGCAGGCGCGACAGGAAATTAACGAGTATCTGGATCCGGAGCGCGGGACGGTCCGCATCGGTTTCCCGAGCAGTCTGGCGGCCAACCTGGTGCCGACGGTGGTGTCGGCGTTTCGGCGCCGGTATCCGGAGGTGCATTTTCAACTGCAGCATGGGTCGTATCGGGAGCTGCTGGACTGGGTCGGCGGCGGCTTGATGAATCTGGCCATGATTGGTCCGGTGCCCCAAGGGGAACCCCAAGTCACAGGGGAAATGTTATTCCGCGAAAAGTTCAAGGTGCTGTTGCCTGCCGGACATCGCTTGGCTGACCGTGAATCCGTGGGGCTGGACGAACTGCGGGAGGATGTATTCGTATTATTCCCGAAAGGCTTTGTTCTGCGGGAAATCGTGGTGGACGCCTGCGACAAAATCGGATTTCAACCAAAGGTGTCGTTTGAAGGGGATGATCTGGACGCGATTAAGGGGCTGGTGTCCGCCGGGCTGGGGTTGACGTTGCTTCCGGAGATTGCGCTCGGCGAGCATATTCCTTCCACGATCGTGTCGCTGCCGATGATGGAGCCTCAGGTCACCCGGGACGTTGGGGTGATCATTCCGGCGAATCGCGAGCTCGCGCCAACGGAAAAGCTGTTTTATGATTTTTTGAAAGAGAACCTGCCGTTATCATGCGGAAATTAGGATTCATCGAAAAATGATATCGATAAGGGCCGTGAATTTTGTCACTTGCATGGTCCTTTTTTCTTGAAAATGTGTTACAATTTATTCGGATTGTTCAGGTTTAAGATGTGCAAATTTTCACTAACTTAAAATTGGTTAGAGGCATCCAAAGGAGGAACACTATGCTTGAACAGAAGTTCGGCTAGCGAATCCTCAGATTATCGCAAAGGAGAATCGAATATGTCAGAGACAGTTACTGAAACAAAAACGGAGCAATCCGTAGCTGGTACCGCAAGTGGGCAGCAGGAGCTCCTGGAGCAGCTCTTGAAGCCGGAGGTGCAGCAATCGCTGACCGCTCTGGTTGAGCAGCTTCCCAAATTAAATGAGCTCGTTGGAGTTTTGACGAAAACGTATGATTTTGCCAAAGCGGTGGCGACGGATGAAATTCTGAAGAATGACACGGTAGGCGCCATTTCGGAAATTGCCGGGCCAGTTGTTGGCAAGGTGAAGCATTTGGCGGCTAACGTCATCGAAGCGAAGGATCGTGCCGAGGACAGCCAAGAAGTCATTGGCGTGTTTGGGTTGATGAAGATGCTGAAGGACCCGCAAACGCAAAAGCTGCTCCGGTTCGTTAACGCGTATCTTCAAGTGTCCGGTGAACGGGACCGCCAACAAAACTAACGGAGGAATACGATTATGTCAAAACATATTTTAATTTTGGGCGCCGGCTATGGCGGCGTACTCAGCGCATTGTCGGCCCGTAAGTTTATGGATAAATCGCAGGCGCGGATCACGGTGGTGAACCAATATCCGACGCATCAAATCATTACGGAGCTGCATCGCCTTGCCGCAGGCAGCATTTCCGAACGCGCGGTGTCCTTGCCGCTCGATAAGCTGTTTAAAGGCAAAGACATCGATTTGCGGATCGCTAAGGTTGAGAGTTTTTCTGTCGACAAAAAAGAAGTTAAGCTCTCCGACGGTACTGTGTTGTCTTATGACGCCCTTGTGGTTGGTCTGGGCAGCATTACTGCGTATTTCGGCATCCCGGGCTTGGAGAAGCACAGCATGGTGCTGAAATCGGCGGACGATGCCAAACGGATTTATGCGCATATCGAATCGCGTATTCGCGAATATGCGGCAAGCGGCAACGAAGCCGATGCTACGATCGTGATCGGCGGCGGCGGATTGACTGGCGTCGAGCTGGTTGGCGAAATCGCGGATAAGCTGCCGGAACTGACGAAGAAATACGGCGTACCTCAAAGCGAGATCAAGCTCATGCTCGTGGAAGCTGGACCTAAGATCTTGCCGGTGCTGCCGGACGAGTTGATCGAGCGCGCCACAGCCAGCCTCGAGAAACGCGGCGTGAAGTTCTTGACCGGCTTGCCGGTGACCAATGTGGAAGGCAACACGATCGATCTCAAGGATGGGCAAAAGATCGTGGCCAACACCTTCGTTTGGACGGGCGGCGTGCAAGGCAATCCGCTAGTTGGCGAATCGGGACTGGAAGTGAACCGCGGCCGTGCTTCGGTGAATGAATTCCTGCAGTCCGTCTCCCATCCGGACGTATTCGTTGCGGGTGACAGCGCCGTATTTATGGGTCCGGACGGTCGTCCTTACCCGCCGACAGCGCAAATCGCTTGGCAAATGGGCGAGCTGATCGGTTACAATCTGTTTGCGTATCTCAACGGCAAGACGATGAACGCATTCAGCCCGATCAACTCCGGTACGCTGGCTTCGCTCGGACGCAAAGACGCTGTAGCGACCATCGGGGCAAGCAATACCCAGTTGCGCGGGTTGCCAGCTACGTTGATGAAGGAAGCAAGTAACATCCGCTATCTGTCCCACATCAAAGCGCTGGATGCATTGGCTTACTAAAGCTCCTTAAATACAAAGCGTCGCCCAAGAGGATGAATCCTCTGGGCGACGCTTTTTTTTACGTTATGCTCTTTATACAACCCCGTGAGCGATCATTGCGTCAGCGACTTTCAGGAAGCCGGCAATGTTGGAGCCGACAACCAGGTTGTCGTCATAACCGTATTCTTTAGCCGCGTTTACGCTGCTTTGGTAGATGTTGCGCATAATGTCCTTCAGCTTAGCATCCACTTCCTCAAACGACCAGGCGAGTCTTGCGCTGTTTTGTGCCATTTCCAGAGCGGAAACGGCAACCCCGCCGGCATTTGCAGCCTTAGCTGGTCCGAAGTATACGTCATTGTTCAGATAAACTTCGATAGCTTCCAGCGTGGACGGCATGTTGGCTCCTTCAGCTACATATTTGACGCCGTTGGCCACCAGCAGTTTCGCCGAAGCTTCGTTGATTTCGTTTTGCGTTGCGCAAGGCAAGGCGATGTCGCAAGGGATGCTCCAAATATTTTGGCAGCCTTCTACATATTCAGCAGTAGGATGCTCGTTCACGTATTCCTTGATCCGCTTGCGTTCTACTTCTTTCAAACGCTTCACTGTTGCAAGATTAATGCCGTTCTTGTCGTAGACATATCCGTTCGAGTCACTGCAAGCTACGACCTTCGCGCCAAGCTGTTGTGCCTTCTCAATCGCGTAGATCGATACGTTCCCGGAACCGGAGACGACGACGGTTTTCCCGGCGAAGCTATCGCCCCGACTCGCCAGCATTTCGCTGGTGAAATAAACCAGCCCGTAGCCGGTAGCTTCAGTCCGCGTCAAGCTGCCGCCGTAGTTCAAGCCTTTCCCCGTCAATACGCCGGTTTCATTGCCATACAGCCGTTTGTATTGACCGAACATGTAGCCGATTTCCCGAGCGCCAACGCCAATATCGCCTGCAGGCACGTCGGTGTCTGGACCGATGTATTTGGACAGCTCCGTCATGAAGCTTTGGGTAAAGCGCATCACTTCGAGATCGGATTTGCCTTTCGGATCGAAGTCAGATCCGCCTTTGCCGCCGCCGATTGGCTGGCCGGTCAACGAGTTCTTGAAAATTTGTTCAAACCCAAGGAATTTGATGATGCTGGCATTGACAGACGGGTGAAAACGAAGTCCGCCTTTATAAGGACCAATCGCACTGTTAAATTGAACCCGGAAGCCGCGGTTCACTTGCACTTTGCCTTGGTCATCCACCCAAGGGACGCGGAAAGTGATCATTCGTTCCGGCTCGACGATGCGTTCGAGAATCCCATGCTCTTGATATTTCGGATGTTTGGCGAATACAGGAACCAGTGAGTCAAGGATTTCCTTGACGGCCTGATGGAATTCCGATTCCCCTGGATTCCGTTTTTGAACGGTCTCGTATACCTGATCTACATATTTGCGAGCCGCCTCCAGGCCTGCTTCGCGTTGCTGTGTTAAAGCCATGATCCACTCCACCTTTCTGATGTGCGTAATCGGATGAGTACGTTCACCATTTCACGATAATTATGACCTCTATTGTAATATTGATGTCAGCTATTAACAAAGCTAATTTGAGATCAACTTGATGATCGAATGAGATGAACTGGAGCGGAAGAACGGCTTTGTGGCAAGGCGGAACAGGAGTATTATGTCCGGGGAATGGGCGGTTCAGACAAAAAAGACCGGCTCCACAGGATCCCTCCATGCGGTTCCGGTCGTTCTGATTTTTAAGGAAATTACTTCTGGAAAGAGTTCCAATAAGTTACTTGGTCTACCGACAAACGCGCCGTTGCATGAGCTGGTTTTGCCGCTTTACCAATCGCGATCAGCAAGATCGGTTTCAACGTTTCCGGTACGTCAAATGCTTCGGCAAATTGCTCCGCATTGTATCCGCCCATAGGTACCGTGTCGTAGCCTTTAGCTTTGGCGATCAGCATCAGTTGCATCGACACCAGTCCAGCGTCCAACAGATTGACTTGATGCAAACGTTCCGGTCCCATGCCGCCATAGCCTTTTTGCAGACGCTCGACAAAATTATTTTTGACCTCCTCCGTCATTGCACCCAGCCGCACAGACTCGGAATAAATCTCTTCGGCCCGTTCATACGAACGAAGATCGCCCAATACCGCAATGACAGCCGAGGAATCCACAACCTGCTGCTGATTGTTGGCGATCGGGAGCAGCTTTTGCTTCAGCTCAGGCTCGTCGATGATCAAGAAACGCCATGGCTGCAGATTGGACGAGGATGGAGCGGACAAAGAAAGCTCGATGATCTCTTTCAGTTCCTCGCGTGGGATTTTTACAGATGGGTCGTAAACCCGAACAGAATGTCTTTCTTTGAGTACGGTATAAAAATCTTTTGCGTCCACTTGATTTAACGTGCTCATTTTCTCTCCATCCTTTCATTTTCTTTTTTTTCCTGTGACTAGTATAAATCGCAACTGTAATAATATCAAGTACAGTTAATGAAGTGAGAAGGCAGAGTCCCAAAACTTGTGGTTCCTTAAGATAAACAGTATCTTAAAGAGGTAGTTGGTCGATTACAGTTTGATCATACAGGGAGGGGTACATATGGCATTGCAGATCGGAATCGTTGGAACAGGTTGGTTTAGCAAGGTGCATGGGGACATTTTGGCAGGTCTGGACGGCGTTCGCGTGACAGGGGTTACCGGAACGACGGCCGCAAAAGCACAGGCCCTGGCGGACCGCTACCCAGGGGCGATTGGCTTCGGGAACCTAACGGATATGCTGGACTCGTTGAAGCTGGATGCTGTTTACCTCTGTATCCCGCCAATGGCGCACGGGGAGATTGAAACCGAGCTGATCGAGCGGGGCATTCCCTTTTTCGTGGAGAAGCCGCTGGCTGCGGACTTGGAGACGCCGCAACGAATCCTCTCGCGGTTGGAGCAAAAGCCGTTAGTTCATGCGGTAGGCTATCATTTTCGTTATAAAGAATCGATCCGTCAGCTGAAGGAATCGCTGGAAGGCCGGAAGATTGGGATGGCTTTAGGCACTTGGATGGGCGATATGCCGCAAGTGGCCTGGTGGCGTAGCCAAGAGGGTTCCGGCGGACAGTTCGTGGAACAGACGACCCATATTGTAGACCTGCTTCGCTATACCGCCGGCGAGGTCCGCGAGGTGTATGCCGCCTACGGTAATCGCATGGTGCAGGAACGCTTCGATAACGTCACCGTCCCGGATGTTGGTACCGTCACGATGAAGCTGCAAAGCGGGGCGGTTGCTACCATCTCCAATACCTGTATCTTGCCCGGCGGCGTATCTGAGGTAGGGCTGAAATTGTATACCGATGCCGGTATTTTGTCTTGGAGCCCGGAACGGCTGGAGATCGATCTGCCGGGGACCAAGACGGCCTACACGGGGAAGGACAACCCCTACTTAGCTGAAACGGAGGCGTTTATCCATGCCCTGCGTACCGGCGATACGTCGCGGATCTTGTCCGATTATGCCGATGCTGTGAAAACGCAGCAGATCACCTGTGCCGCCCTGGAGTCGGCCCGGACGGGGAATCCGGTTTGCATTGGGGAGTAAGGAAAAATTTTTTCTCCATCTTATCCTGATTCTGTCTAGAGGAAAGGAGAGACGAGGGAATGAAGGGAAATCTAGCCCAAAATTGACCAGCCTCCGCAAGGAAGGCATCGTCCAGGTCAGCCGCAAAGGCTTCGTTATTCGGAATCTTCAGGCCTTGAAGGAAAAGGTGTGCGTCAAAGAAAATTGTCCGCATTGCCGCAGTCTGAAGGGCGTAAGGCAAGGGGGTCTTTGATTTTAAGCGGCAAAAAAAGAGCCCCGCTTCGGCGAGGCTCCAAGCATCAATATATGAAATTTGGAGGAACCTAAACGAAGTACCCTGATTGGCTGAAAGTGCCGTAGGGCTAGAAGTGCAACACAGCGATCAGCATCGGAGCGACCCCTAATGTAAACAGGGCGGCCAGGATCATGGAGATGCTGGAGATCGTCCCGGTCAAAGTGCTGAGCTCAAACGCCTTGGACGTTCCGGTGCCATGGGCACTGGTGCCGAACAATACGCCTCGGGCAACCTCGCCTTCAATGCGGAACAGTCTCATCACGAGCGGTCCCAGCATGGCACCAAGCAAGCCGGTCAAAATAACAAAGACCGCGGTAATATTCGGCACGCCGCCGATCACCTGCGATACATTCATCGCGATAGGTGTCGTAATTGAACGTGGAATCAAGCTGTTAATCAATTGGGCGTCCAGATGCAGCCATTCCGCCAGAAAAGCCGAAGAGAACATCGCGACTACCGAGCCGCTAAGTACGCTAATGAGAATTTCTACAGCGTGTTTTTTCAGGACGTTGTAGTATTTGTACAGCGGAACGGCAAACGCGATCGTCGCTGGCTGCAGCAGGCTGCTCAGCCATTTTCCGCCGGTATGATAAGTTTCATAAGGAATCTGCGCCCAGAGTAAGCCGATCACCAGAATCAACGGGGTAATCAGCAACGGGGACAGATACACTCTTGGCCGTATCCGATACAGCCGTTTAGATAAAGCATAGATAATGAGGGTAGAAGCTAAACATAGTGCGCCAATGATCATGAGGTTCGGCCCTCCTTTCGTTTTTCGATGCGTGTTGCCACAAGCCCGGAGCAAACCATAACGATGACGGTGCTCAGGATGACCACAATCAAGATCCGTACGCCTTCACTTTCGAGCAAAGGAATGTATTGCATGACGCCGACGGCAGCAGGAACGAAGAACAGCAGCAGCTCGGCCAGCAGCCAATTGGCGCCCCGTTCAATCCATTTCAGCTTGACGACGCCTGTTTTTAACAAGATAAACAGCACGGCAATGCCAATAATGGAACCCGGTATCGGTAAATGGAGCAGCTCCGCGACCTTATTCAAGGCCATCGCGGCGAAGAACAGGATGGCGACTTGAACAATCCCGATGCCGATCTCTTTCATCTTGTTCATTTCAGCAGCTCCCTTCTTGTTTTGGTTAGTAATGAAATTTTACATCGATTATTTTCATGAGTAAAATGAATATACAGAATAAATACCATTCCAATCTGTTATAGAAAATCGAGTTAAAGGGGAGCAGGCGGTTGGATATCCGACAAATGCAGGTTTTAATCGAAGTCGCACGGCTGCGCAGCTTCACGAAGGCGGCTGAGGCGCTGTATATCACGCAACCTACCATCAGCAAAACGATCAAGGCGTTGGAGGAGGAGCTTGGGGTGGTGCTGTTTGACCGCGTTGGCAAAAAGATCGAGCTGACCGACGCGGGACGGATTATCGCTACGCAAGCCCAACAGATCGTGACCTCCTTCCAGAATCTGATGGCAGAGCTTGACGACTTACGAAATTTAAAGAAGGGACATCTTCGCATCGGGCTGCCGCCGATGGTGGGGGCGAGCTTTTTTCCGAGGGTGATTGGGGAGTTTCATCAACGTTATCCCGACATTACGATCCAATTATTTGAGGACGGCGCCAAAAAAGTAGAGCAAGACGTTGCCAAGGGATCATTGGATGTGGGCGTGGCCGTACTGCCGACGGTGGAGGCGGAGCTGAGCTATTTTCCGTTCGTTGAGGAGAAGCTGAATTTGGTCGTCCATCCCTCGCACCGGCTGGCAGAACGGGAATGCGTGGAATTGGCCGAGCTGGCCCCGGACGGGTTCGTGTTGTTCCGTGAGGACTTTACGCTGCATGACCGCATTATCGGGGCGTGCGCGAAGGTCGGGTTTCATCCGCATATCATCTACGAGAGCTCCCAATGGGATCTGATCAGTGAAATGGTGGCCGTCGGCCTCGGCATCACTTTACTGCCGGAAACGATTTGCCGCGAAATCGACGACGAGGGCGTGCGGATTATCCCGCTCGTCAACCCGGTGATTCCGTGGAAGCTTGGCATCATTTGGCGTGACGATCGGTATTTGTCTTTTGCCACCCGCGAATGGATCCGGTTTGCACAGGAAGTCCTGACGCCCCATCCGGAATAAATTTGAATGAGTATGTGGTGAGATGTTGCTTGAAAAGGTGCATATTTCCCGGGAATTTGACAGATAGTAAGGGCGCATGTCGAATTTCGATTACCTTGAAAAGCATGAAGGAGAGACAGCTGTGAAGTTTGCTTTAATCTGTTCATTGCTGGTCGGTTTGCTGTTCGGGACAGGGGTCCCTGTTGCGGATGCTCAAGCGGACGTCGCTCATCATTTCGGATTCAAAAAAAGCGTCGGCGGTCAGCTCCCCTCCATTAATGAGGAAGGGTTCAAAGATATCATCGATAAGCACGGCGCGATTTTCTTCGGAGATCCCTCGCGCAAAGAACTATTCCTGACGTTTGACAACGGATACGAGAACGGTTATACCGCCCTGATCCTGGATACGTTGAAAGCGAAGAAGGTGCCGGCGATATTTTTTGTCACTGGCCACTACATCAAGGATCAGCCGGAGCTGCTAAAGCGCATGGTCGCCGAAGGTCATCTGATCGGCAACCACTCCTGGAGCCACCCGGATATGACGACGATCTCCGACGCCCAAATTCGGGAAGAACTGGAGAAGGTAAAACAAGCCACGGCACAGGTCACCGGGCAGGCTAAGATGGACTTCTTGCGCCCGCCTCGCGGGATATTCAGCGATCGGACGCTTCGTGTAACGAAGGAGCTGGGGTATACGAATGTTTTCTGGTCCGTGGCCTATAAGGACTGGGATGTGAACGATCAACGCGGAGCGGATTATGCTTACCAGAAGGTGGTATCGCAGTTGCATCCCGGCGCCGTGATCCTCCTGCACTCCGTCTCCAAGGACAATGCAGCGGCTCTGGGAGCCATCATCGATGAAGCCCGCCGGCAAGGCTACGAGTTCAAGAGTCTGTATGAGCTGAAACCGGGGCAATCGCGTCCTTCACTCTGATTCCCATTTTAGACCGTAACAATCGGGCGTTTCGTCCGGTTGTGCGGTCTTTTTTTGTATCTATGTCTGAAATTTGACGGCGCTTGACTTCACTTCGGCAGGTTATTATAATTAGGCTTGCGAATTAATAGCATACCTAATTATTAAGTTATGAAAATAAATCGACGGGAGGGATTGATTTGTTCACCGGTGACAACTCGCAGGCGCATCGACTGCTGAAGACGTTTCACCGCTTTCGGAGAATGGATCTTAGCAAACTAACACCATCGGAGTTTAAACCAAGCGAAGTCCGATTGATGTTTTATATTTTGCATGGCATGGAGAAGGATGAGCGCGGAGTAACGGTCTCGGAGCTGAGCGCGATGCTAGAGGTCGCTTCCCCGACGGTCACGCCGCTGGTTCGCAGCTTGGAAGAGCGCGGGATGGTATTGCGTTATAACGACAAGGAGGACCGCCGGGCGGTTCGCGTCAAACTGACGGAGCAAGGAATCGCACAGGTCAAGGAGATCGCCAAGAAAAGGTCGGCCCAAATCCAGGGATTGGTTGAGTACCTAGGCGAGGAGAAGAGCCAGCAGTTAATTGAACTGTTGGAGCAGGTTTACACGTATATGGAAATGAGGGCCAACCCGAATAAAAGCCAAGAGCAATGATACGAATCGAACATGTGGAGATGATGGAAATTGATCAAGCTTTTCCGCAATTTGAAACCATACCGCTGGCTTGTGGTGGCGGTGCTTGTATTTGTCTTCTTTCAGACCTTATCTGAGCTGTATTTGCCGACGCTGATGTCCGACATCGTTGATAATGGGGTCGTGAATGGAGACACACCGTATATTTGGAAAATCGGCGGTCTGATGCTGCTGGTTGCGCTTGGAGGAATGGCCTGTTCCATCGCCGCCAGCTACTATTCCGCTAAAGCGTCAACGGGGTTCGGGAAGCTGCTCCGGGGCAAGGTGTTCAAGCATGTGTCGAACTTTTCACTGGAGGAGTTTGATCGCATCGGTACCGCCTCACTGATCACCCGTACGACCAACGATATTACCCAAGTTCAGCAAGTGCTGATTATGATGCTGCGGATGATGGTTATGGCGCCGATGATGTGTCTGGGCGGCATTATTATGGCCGTCTCGAAGGACGCCACGCTGTCGCTGGTGCTGGTGGTGATTCTGCCGGTCTTGGCCGGAGCGATCTTCCTGATCGCACGGAAAGGGCTGCCTTTATTTAAAGCGATCCAGAAAAAAATCGATAAGCTGAATCTCGTCATGCGCGAAAGCCTGACCGGGATTCGCGTCATCCGTTCGTTTAATCGGACGGACTATGAGAGCAAACGGTTCGACGCGGCGAACCTCGATTTGACCGATACGTCGATCAAGGTCAACAAAATCATGGCTTTTATGATGCCGGTCATGATGCTGGTCATGAACCTGTCTTCCGTAGCGATCATCTGGTTTGGCGGGCTGCGGATCAACTCCGAGCATATGCAAGTCGGCGATTTGATGGCGTTTCTGCAATACGCGATGCAAATCATGTTCTCGCTGGTGATGGTATCGATGATGTTCGTGATGATTCCGCGGGCGTCGGCTTCGGCCATCCGGATCAATGAAGTGCTGGATATGGTTCCGGTGATCAAGGATTCCGCGAAGGGCAAATCGGCGACAGAAGCCCAAGGGCTGGTCGAATTCCAAAACGTGACCTTCAGCTATCCAGGCGCGGAGCAACCGGCGGTGCAGGATATTACGTTTACCGCCAAGCCGGGTCAGGTCACGGCGATCATCGGCGGGACGGGCTCCGGGAAATCAACGTTGATCAGCTTGATCCCGCGGTTTTACGATGTGCAGAAGGGAAGTGTCCGGGTGGACGGTGTGGATGTCCGCGATATGACCCAGGAGGAGCTGCGCAGCAAAATCGGGTTTGTCCCGCAAAAAGCGGTGTTGTTCACCGGAACGATCAGCGAAAACATCCGTTATGGCAAAGAGGATGCAAGCGACGAAGAAGTGCGGCGCGCCGCGGATATTGCCCAGGCGACCGACTTTATTTCCAAGATGGAGCAAGGTTTTGAATCCCCGATCGCTCAAGGCGGCACTAACGTGTCCGGCGGACAAAAGCAACGGCTGTCGATTGCGCGCGCTTTGGTTCGTCCGGCGGAGATTTATATTTTTGACGACAGCTTCTCAGCGCTGGACTTCAAGACCGATGCGAAGCTGAGGGCTGCTTTGAAGGAAGAGACGAAGGATGCCACAGTCATTATCGTCGCGCAGCGGGTGAGCACTGTGCTTGACGCTGACCAAATCATCGTCATGAACGAAAGTCAAATCGCGGGCATCGGCACGCACCAAGAATTGATGCAAACTTGCGATGTCTATAAAGAAATCGTGTATTCGCAGCTTTCGGAGGAGGAGATCGCATGAGTCGGGAGCAATCATCTGGTAAACGCGGATTCGGCGGTCCTCGTCCCGGGCATGGTCCGGGTCCTGGCGGCCCCGGCATGGGGATGCCGGTGGAGAAAGCGAAGGATTTCAAAGGAACCCTAAGACGGTTGATCCGGTACTTAAGACCGCATAAATATCAATTAGTGGCCGTATTCGTGATGGCCATCCTGAGCACCCTGTTCAGCATCTTTAGCCCGAAGGTGATGGGGAAGGCGACGACCAAGCTGTTTGAAGGAATCGTCGCGAAGGTTCAAGGGGTTCCCGGCGCGGAGATCGACTTTCAATATATATGGCACATCATCATGGTTTTGATCGGACTGTATGTGCTGAGTGCGTTGTTTAGCTATTTCCAGCAGTATTTGATGGCTGGCGTGGCCCAGAAGACGGTGTATGACCTGCGGAAGGACGTGAATGCCAAGCTCAACAAGCTGCCGCTAAAATACTTTGACGCCCGGACGCACGGGGAAATTCTCAGCCGGGTCACCAATGACGTAGACAACATTGCCGGTACGTTGCAGCAAAGCTTAACACAGCTGATTACCTCGATCCTGACGATCATCGGTGTCATCGTGATGATGCTGTCGATCAGCCCGCTGATGACCTTGATTGCGGTGCTGACGCTGCCGCTAAGCATTGTGGCAATCACCTCGATTGCCAAGCGCTCGCAGAAGCAGTTTGTTCGCCAGCAAAAAGAACTTGGCCAGCTGAACGGCCATGTAGAAGAAATGTACACCGGCCACAAGGTGATTAAGGCGTTTGGCCGCGAAACGAAATCGCTGGAGCAGTTCGACACCATTAACGAACGGCTGTATGAAGCCGGTTGGAAGGCACAATTTATCTCCGGCGTGATCATGCCGATCATGAGCTTTATTGGCAACATCGGATATGTGCTGGTGTCGGTGGTCGGCGGGATCCTTGTGACCAAGAGATCGATTGAAATCGGTGACGTGCAGGCGTTTATCCAGTACGCCCGTCAATTCACGATGCCGATTACACAAACGGCGAACATCGCTAACATCATTCAATCGACCGTCGCTTCGGCGGAACGGGTGTTTGAAATCCTGGATGAAGAAGAGCAGGTGCCGGAAGTGGCGAACCCGGTGGTTTTGGAGAAGCCTCGCGGCGACGTGGCGTTCAATCACGTTCAGTTCGGTTACGATCCGGAACAATTGCTCATCGAAGACATGAACATCGACGTGAAACAGGGACAAAAGATCGCCATCGTCGGGCCAACCGGCGCCGGCAAAACGACGCTGATCAACCTGTTGATGCGTTTCTACGAAGTCAATGGCGGTTCGATCACCGTGGACGGAGTAAATATCGCCGAGATGAGACGCGGCGACCTGCGCAGCCTGTTCGGCATGGTCCTGCAGGATACGTGGCTGTTTAATGGCACGATCCGCGACAATATCGCCTACGGCCGGGAAGGAGCCACCGATGAGGAAGTGGTTCGCGCCGCCAAAACGGCGTACGCCGACCACTTTATCCGCACGCTGCCCGGCGGTTACAATACCGTGCTGAACGAGGAAGCATCGAACATTTCGCAAGGGCAGAAGCAGCTCTTGACGATCGCCCGGGCCATCCTGGCTGATCCGGCGATCCTCATTCTCGACGAAGCCACAAGCAGCGTCGATACCCGGACCGAGGTGCAAATCCAAAAAGCGATGAAAGAGCTGATGAAAGGCAGAACAAGCTTCGTCATCGCCCATCGGCTATCCACGATCCGCGACGCCGATCTCATCCTCGTGATGAACCACGGCACCGTAATCGAGAAAGGTACACACGACGAATTGCTGGCACTGGGCGGCTTCTATGCCGACCTGTACAACAGCCAATTCACCAAAGGCAGCTTCGAGCCAGAGGCCGTGTAAGCGGCGGAAGCGCCCGCGTTCGTATAGACTTACCATTGTAGGTACGCCCCTGTTTGTCAGGGGCGTTTTTCTTTTGATAGGGGGCGGGGAGGTATCTCTGAGGGAGCCCTTTACACGATTATCCCTTTCCTTCAGATGGTGAGGAATTGTGCGCAGACGCTCTTCTCTGCTTCTGTAATCTGAGTCAACGGGATACTAGCCTCTCCAGCCTTTATAATCTGAAAACTGAGCAAACGGGATAATGGTGTAAAAGAGCTGGTCAAAAGGGATAATCGTGCAAAGCGTCAGGACAGACAATCAAAAGCTCACCCTGGCTTGCAGCCAGGGCCAGACCAGGGCTGTTCCTATCGCCGCCTAGCCCTCGCCGGCCAGGTGGCACAGTGCTGCTTCATCGCGGATGAGCAACTGCCGACGCGTTACGGTTAACACGCCCTCGTCGCTAAGCTGACGCAGCTTGCGGCTGAGCGTCTCTGGTGTGGCGCCAATGAGGGAGGCGAGGTCTTTTTTGGACACGGGCAAGGTGAATTCCCGGGAGTTTGGCGCAGCTTTGCGGCGGAAGTATAAGAGCATCTTGGCGAGACGCCGATCGGCCTCAAGCAAGGTCAGTACGGCTGCCCAGGCGTCGGCCTCCTCCAGTTGGGCGCTAAGCGCGGTCATAAACCGGGCCGCCGTATCGGGATCGCGCCGCAAAATATCAAGAAAATCGCTGCGGTGAATCCGGCAGATGCCGGTCGTGTCCGCCGCGATGGCACTAGCGTAATGGGGTTTTTCCTGTAACAGAGAAAACTGGCCGAAGAAGTCCCCTGGAAACAGCAGCCGGATGAGATGCTCTTTGCCGTTATCCTCCAGCTTCGTCAGCTTAATGATTCCGCGGCTCACCACAAACAGCGAATCGGAACGATCTCCTTCGCGGAAAATGATCTCGCCTTTATGGAACTGCGAGGTACGCATGACGGAATGGAGCAGTTCTACCTCCGTTTGGCGCAGCTGCGCAAAAACCGGAACACGTGCCAGACAGGAAGGAGCCGTGGCTGTATCTCGAATGTGGCAAGCACAGGACTTCATCTGTGATCTCTCCTTTCTTGGAAAGATGTATTCATCTACTTCTAACTTAACCGTTGCTAGGTGTTTGACTAGTGATTATTATCACAATATATCTGTCGAATTCTTGATGAAGATCAAGGTTTTCCGGACCTGAATATGGGAAATTAAACCTATCAACGGATAGAGTTCAGTTCTATGGTTAGGAGAGGAAGACAGATGAAAGAATTCACGTTTGATGAATTGCGACAAATCGACCGTACTGAGCTGGGGGATCAGGTGCCGCTGGAGTTGTTCCGGGCGATTCGCCTGATTGGGATGCGGCAGGGGCTGCCTCTGGAGGGGAAAGGAACCACCGCCTCCATCGGCCGTAAAATCGGCGAAAGCTTGCCCGTCACCACGTTGGACGAGCTGCTCCATTTATTTACTGAGCTGCAGATCGGATTGCCACAGGTTGTGGAGCAAAGTGAGCGATTGCTGCGGATTGCGATAGAGGATTGTTTTTGCAAGGGCTTGCCGGTGATGGAGGAGAAGAAGGTGTGCGATCTGGAGGGCGCCATTCTGGAAGGGGCGCTAGGAAAGCTGCTCGGTCGAAAAGTGAGCGTACGAGAAACAAAATGTAATGTAAGTGGCGACGAACACTGTGAGTATGAAGTCCGAATCTATAATTAATTGATTCTACTTGTGTCTATGATTTCGCCAACAAAAAAACGCCGAGTAAAATGACGATCACGCCAAGCAGCTTGTTCCAAGTGATCGTTTCGTGGAACAGGAAATAGGCCGGAAGAAGCGCCAGGACGTACGCCAGCGCTTGGAGCGGATAAGCGACGCTCAGCGGGAGGCGGGACAACACGGCAAACCATAGCAGGGTAGCTATCCCATACAAAGCGATGCCGCCGATCACTGCGGGTGAGGACGCCAGCTTGCTCCAGTGAAGCCCGCCGGTGCGGGCCAGGCCGATTTTAAACAGAACTTGTCCTGTCACAAGAAGCAGGATATTGCCGAATAGCAGCAGGTAACTAATGGTTTTGTCCATTTTCACGGACCGCCTCCCGTTCTTTAAGGATGACGATTTCTTGGGTTAAGCGCAGCACCTGGGCGGTTAGGCGAGTAATGACGATCGTCAGGTGCAGAATTAATGCGAAGCAGAAGAGCAGACCAAACAGAAACAATACTGCAGGTGCATACTTGACGCCCAGCTGATCAGCGATCCATTCGATGAGCCCGATATGCGTGGAGCAGATCAGCAGAACGACACTGAACAAAATCCAGAGCAGGGAGTATTGTTCTCTTAGTTTTTGGCGGCGGACCAATTCCAGGACGAATAAGAGGAACACCGCGGCAACTAACACGGATAAAATGTAAATCGACATTTATTCTGTCACCGCCTTCTGGTGAAGCGGGCGCCGCAATGCGCTCATGAGCACGGATAATGTCACCTTCACCATATAGTAAACCGAACGCCAAGGGGTAATCGACGATCTTCCGGTGGTGCGGGCGCGCATTTGCACCGGGATTTCGACGATCCGGCAGCCATGGCGCTTCAAATACACGATCGATTCCACTTCGGGATAATCGGTTGGATAATACCGGGCGTACAGCTCGATGACCTTACGGCTGGCGGCGCGAAAGCCGCTGGTCGTGTCGGTGAAGCGTTCGCCGGTAACCCAAGAGACGAGCTTGGAGAAGAAGACGATTCCTGCCCGTCTCGCCGTGGACGACCGGAAGGAAGCGGTCCCTAGGAACCGGGAGCCGATTACAAGATCCTGGTCTGCGATTCCGGCGATCAGCTTATGCAATTCTTCTGCCGGATGCTGGCCGTCGGCGTCCATTTGTATGGCAATGTCATAGCCTTTTTGTTTGGCGTAGAGATAACCGGTCTGCATTCCCCCGCCGATCCCGACATTGTAAGGCAGCGTCAGCACCTTGGCTCCGGCTTCCCGGGCACAGTTCTCCGTCCGGTCGGAGGAACCGTCGTTAATGACGAGGATATCAGCCTCCGGCGCGTGCTTACGGATATCCCGAATGACCGAGCCGATGCTGGCTTCCTCGTTATAAGCCGGTATGATGATCAGTATACGCGGTGGTTTTGGCATCATGAGTCACAGGCCCCCTTTCGCGCGGACCGGTGATGGGAGCGGCGCAGAACTCGGGCGACCAGGTCGCCAATCAGATAAGACCCGAACAGGATCAGCAGCGTCATATTGGGATAACCGTATCGGTTAAACGCTACGAACGGAATATAAATCACCGTGAAATAAGCCAGCGCCAACAAGAGAGGGAGCAGGCGGTCCAGCTTCAGACGGTTCTTCGTTACGGCCCATAAAATGCCGGCCATATTGACGTACATCATCACGACTTGGATAATGTCCATTACCGGGCGGCTGATCGGCCAAAACGAGCGCGAATAAAACGGATGGAAATACAGCTCCACCCATCTTCCCAACGTATACCAATACAAATATTTCATCGGCTCATGCGTAAATCCGTACCGGAGGATATCCAGCCCCTTGCGGATCGCCGCGGAATCGGCGCCTTGGAATATCGTTTGCGGATCGTATTGAGGATAAGCCTCAAAGAAGCCAGCCGGCGGCAGTTGCCAACGGATGCGCGTGCCGAGCAAGAACGGACTTCCGCCAGAATTGGTGAACAGGATAAACTCATGAAACGTGACCCAGTTGCGGATCCACCAAGGGGTCAACAGCAGAGCATAAGTAACCCCTATGAGAAGGGTGTATTTCAACATCGTCCGCCAAGGAAGCTTCATGCGCAGCCAAATGATCAGAAAAACGGCGGGGTACAAGGAAGCATGTGGCTTTAAGTAAGCTGCCGCAGCCGTCAGGACGCCGATGAGGACGTATAAAGCGGATCCGCCTCGGTCCATGGCCAGGATGGTGCAACAGACGAGAAGCAGCAGCAACGTGCGAAAAGTCGTTTCTGAAAGAATGACTCCGGAGGAAAAGTAATCGGGCGGGTAGAAAGCGGACACGGTGCAGGCGATCAGCGCCGCCCGGGTGTTGAAAGTGCGTCGACCGATCCAAAAGATAAGATAAATGCACAACGCTTGCAGAAGGCACTGGAACAGGCGAAAGGCGACGATGCCGCCCTGTTCCTGGCCGAAAACCGCCATAAACCCGGACAGCATCAGCGGCAGCCCGGGCATGATGAAGGCGGAAGGTGCCTCCTTGGTATTATAGGCAAGTACGCCTTCATTCAGGAGAAGGCGTGCGGATTGAATATACTTCACGTCATCATTGTTCGGGTGAACCGGGTCGCCCAAGAGGAAATAATCGTTGTAGATCAGGACGATAAGACTCGATACAATGCCCACAAATGCGATCAGACCGAACAAATACCACTTGACCGGTCGACGGACTTCCGATAACGAGAACACAGTGATTCAACCCCACTTTTTTTATAATTTATCTCTAAAAACTAGAAAATATCACCTTCCATATTATAATATATCCAAAATATTCCTTCGACAAGCTTAATCTGTCTGAATGCCGAAACTGGTCAGCTGCTCGCTGAAGGTTTCTCCCGAATCCACATGTCCCCGGTTGATGGCTTCCCATAAATAAAGCGAGGCGATGGAGCCGTAGGATGGCCACTGCGCGGCTGCTTGCTGCAAATATTTGCGGTCCGGGCGCTCTTCCATGTCATACACCCATTTTGCCGCCCGCTGCAGACCGGCATCCCCATAGGAAACGACATGATCCCGGCCCAAGGCAAAGATGAGGAACATCTCGGCCGACCAACGGCCGATGCCTTTCACGGAAACCAGCTGCTTGATGACTTCCTCATCATCAAGCTCCTGCAGCCGGTCCAGGTCAAGCTGACCGGATTGGACTTTGTCGCTTAAATCTTTGAGGTAAGCGACTTTGGAAGCGGACAGCCCGGCGGCGCGCAGGTCGGCGTCGCTTTGGGCCAAGAGGGCGGCCGGGGACAGTTCCCCGGCCAACTCGATGACACGGCCGCGAATGGTGGAGGCGGCCTTGACCGAGATTTGCTGGCTGATGATTGAGCGAGCCAGCTCGGTGAACAAAGGGCCTTGCGGTTTGGTCGCAAGGCTTCCAATCAGGGCGATCAGCCGGCCCATCCGGGGATCGGCGCTGGCCAGCGCCTTGACCCGGGGGTCATCGGGGTGGAGCTCAAATACCGGTTTCCCATGGTTCATGGGGACAACCTCCTTTAGTTTGGATGCTCCTCCAGCAGGGTGACATACTGCTGGAGGAGCTCGTCGGCGCGGAGCTGCAGGGCGTCACGCCGCTCCTGCAGCCGGACATATTGCTGAAGCAGCGAATCCAGCGCGTTGGAATCCTCAGCTTCCGCCATTTCCGCTTCCAAGTGACGCATCTCCGTTTCCAGACTCCGCACGTCGGCGAAGGTGCCCAGCAGGACGTCGTAAACCGTTTCTTCCCGGTTATAGTCAGGAATTTGCGCTAGACTGCCGATTCGGGCGCCTTTTGGAATCGACAGCAGTCCCTGGTCCGGACGCTCGATGCCGGCCAACAGCTTCATCAGGTGGTCTTGCCCGCGCCGTAATACTTCTGTATATTTTGGCCTTGGATCATCATGGTTTCGTTCTCCTTTAATCCCATGCCGATCCTACAAAAAAGAAGGCAGCAGGATTTCCTGCTGCCTTTAAAGCTCACGCGTAAGTGAGGTTAAGGTAGGAGCGGCATTTCGCAATTTGGTTTGGATATCGAGTTTCCAAAAATGGACAGACTTCTCCCGTTGTTGGCTGCTGCATGAATAATGCCAAACATTGCCACCGGCAGTTGGCCCACTCGATTCCACGCAAATTTGCGATCCACTCTACCCACCTCCTTCACAAAATAGTTACGAACATTATATTCGTTCATTTATAGGAAATCAAGGTTCAATCAGTTGGACATACTAAGGGCAACAATCAGGCAACAAAAAACATTTGACGATTCATGGCGAAGTGTGTAATATTCAATTAAACCTAGTGGTTTTATAGGGAATTTAAATTAAAAACATGGATAGACGGGGGATGGATTCAATGAAAAAATGGAGTTTACTGCTGTTGACACTGGTGCTGACCGTGCTGGTTGCAGCTTGCGGTAATAACAATACGAAAAATCAAGCGGCAGGTGCGAACCAAGGCAGCGCAGGTAATGCGGCCAACGAGCAGCCGGCGGAGCAAAATTTGCTGGAAGCCGTGAAAGCCAGCGGTAAGCTGCGGATCGGTACGGAGGGAACTTATGCGCCTTTCACCTTCCATGACAAGGACGGCAAGCTGACCGGCTTCGACGTAGAGATCGCAGAAGAGGTTGCCAAACGTCTGGGCGTGGAAGCTGAATTTATCGAGACACCGTGGGACGGTATTTTTGCCGGACTGGATGCAAAACGGTTTGACGCGGTATTCAACGAAGTAACAATTCGTGATGACCGAAAGGAAAAATACGACTTTTCCGACCCGTACATCGTTTCCCGTGCCGTGCTGATCGTGCCGGAAGACAACGAGGACATCAAAACCTTCGCCGATTTGAAAGGGAAGAAGGCCGGACAATCGCTGACGAGTAACCTGACGGATATCGCCAGAGAGAACGGAGCGGAAATCGTTGCAACGGAAGGCTTTAACCAAGCGATCGACCTGTTGCTATCCAAACGGATCGACGCGACGGTCAACGACGGCTTGTCCTTCCTGGATCTGAAGAAGCAAAGACCGGACGTGAAGCTGAAAGTGGTTGACGAAATGCCGGAAGCGTCGGAGAGCGCAGCCTTGTTTAACAAGGGCAACGAGGAGCTGGTGCAAGCGGTGAACGAGGCACTGGCCGCGATGAAATCCGATGGAACCTACTTGAAAATCTCGGAGAAATACTTCGGAGAAGACGTTTCGAAATAAGCTATTTAAACAATTGGAGGCGGCCCGTGAGGGCCGCTTCCTTCGGAAAAGGATGCTTAAACGATGGATGAACGCATTTGGAATATTATCGTAGACTCTTTTTTTCCCCTGCTAAAAGCAGGGGTAGCCTTTACGGTTCCGCTAACGTTAATCACGTTTGCGCTGGGGCTGCTGGTAGCCGTCCTGACCGCGCTTGCGCGGTTATCGAGTTTCGGACCGCTGCGGCTGCTCGCCAGATTCTATGTTTGGATCATCCGCGGGACGCCGCTGCTGTTGCAGTTATTCATCATCTTTTACGGTCTTCCCTCCATCGGGATTGTTCTAGATCCGTTTCCGGCAGCGGTCATCGGCTTTACGCTTAGCGTCGGCGCGTACGGCTCGGAAATTGTGCGGGCCGCGATCCTGTCGATTCACGAAGGCCAATGGGAAGCGGCTTATTCGCTGGGGATGACCCGGCTGCAGGCGCTGCGGCGGATCATCCTGCCGCAAGCTGCACGGGTTGCGGTGCCGCCGCTGGCCAACTCCTTTATCAGCTTGGTTAAGGATACGTCGTTGGCCGCTACCGTGACGTACACCGAGATGTTCCGTACCGCCCAACAAATCACGTCAACGACCTATGAACCGCTGGTTGTTTACTCGGAAGCGGGCTTGATCTATTTGATATTCAGCACCATCCTATCGGCGCTGCAAAATCGACTGGAGAAGCGGCTGGACCGCTTCACCGCCCGGTAAGGAGGCCAACCATTCATGATTGAAATTCGCGATTTACACAAGTCGTTTGGTACCCAGGAAGTTCTCAAGGGAGTTAATCTCGAGGTCGAGCAGGGCAAGGTGTTGGTCATCATCGGGCCTTCCGGATCGGGGAAGACAACCTTGCTGCGTTGCCTGAACCTGCTGGAAACTCCAACGCGAGGAACGCTTCGAATCAGCGACGTTCAGCTGGAATTCGGCGCTGGCCGGAAACCGAAGACAAGCGAAGTGCTGGCGCTGCGCAAGAAGACCGGCATGGTGTTCCAAGCGTATTATTTGTTCCCGCATATGACGGCGCTCCAGAACGTGATGGAAGCCCAGGTTCAGGTGCTGAAAAAGAGCAAAGAGGAAGCCCGCCGGGTTGCCTTGGAGCTGCTAAATAAGGTAGGGCTCGGTGACCGAGCGGATTTCTATCCGCATCAGCTGTCAGGCGGGCAACAGCAGCGGGTGGGGATTGCGCGGGCGATGGCCATGAGCCCGGACGTGCTGCTCTTTGACGAGCCCACCTCGGCGCTAGATCCCGAGCTGGTTGGCGAGGTGCTGAAGGTCATGAAGGAGCTGGCCCTTGAGGGGCGGACGATGGTCGTCGTTACCCATGAGATGAAGTTCGCCGCCGAGGTCGCCGACCGGGTTGTACTGATGGACGAGGGGAACATTATCGAATCGGGGACGCCGGACCAAGTGCTGAATCATCCGTCCAGCGATCGAGCCCGTTCTTTCCTGAACCGAATTACGCAGCGGGAAATCGAATAAAGAAGAGAGGTCGGAGTTTGATATGAACTCTGGCCTCTCTTTTGTGTTTCTAGCGGATGCGAATATTACCGGAATTCGCCCGGACCTTAATCAGGTCCTGCGTCTGCCGTGGTGAATCCGGCGCGGTAGTGTTGCCGGAGCCGGATTGCAGGTCATAATAGCCTTTGAACTCGGCATCGGCGGACAGTGTTGCATTGCCTGAGCCTACGGAGATGTCCAAATTGTCTGAGCGTTGCTCCGACAACGTAATATTCCCCGAATTCGACTTAAAGCTGCCATCGCCTGTAAATCGATTAAACCGGATGTCCCCGGAGTTGGACGTAGCTTTGACGGTCCCTTTTACCTGGTTGGCGGTGATGTTGCCGGAGCTCGACTTCGCGGTCAGCGTACCTTCAAACTGATCGACACGAATATTCCCTGAGTCGATCGACAGATCGATATCATCGGCGCGAAGACCGCGGAACGTCCCGTTGCTGGAGTCCGACTTGAAGCCGATCCGATTCAATTCGCCCTTGTCGCCCAGCGCCACGGTAATTCGCTGCTTGGTGGACTGGAAGTTGATCGAGAAGAAGGTCCAGTCGAACTTGTCTTTTAGATCCAGCTTTAGTGTCCCCTCTGAGATTTGAGCAGCTTTCACCGCATCGATCGTCTTCTGATTCATATTCCCGTTGATTTCCACGTAGTTCGTCCCATCAAGGCTGTCGATAAACTCCAGCTCGACGTCATAATCACTGTCAATGAGCAGTGTCTGTAAGCCGCCCTGATCAAACGTCCACTTCTGCTGGTGGGACGGCAGTTCATCCCCAAATTCGAAATGCTGGTAAGCCATGCCGGCCAACCCGATCAAAATCAGCAACAACCCTATGAGTGACCATTTCTTCGTATTCATGCTTGGTGATCCCCTTTCGCGATCCGAACATTCCAACGCAGGTAAGCGATGCTGAGCCAGAGCATGCCTTTATAAGCGTATCGTGTGACAACGGCGAGCAGCATGCCCAACCCGACGTAAGCGACTGATGCAAATATCTTTGCTGTAAAAATCTCCCCATGCCATAGATACTCCAGACCAAGGAGCAAGGGACTTAGAATTCCGGCAGCAGAACTCGCAGCTAAGCTGACGACGACAGCCCAGCAGGAGATCAGCAGCGGAACAACGATGAGATTGATAAAGACCAGTCCGATGTAAACCATCACGCTGGCAAAAACGCTGCGGCGCCGAACACCGGCTTCGTTATCATCAACTCCTGTCGGCGGCGTGGTGCTGACTGCTGCGCCCGGTGTGGCAGCGGGCTCTGCTCCGCCAAACCAGTACACATGCTCCTGGGGCACGTAGCGGTTGCCAATGGCCTCTTTGGCCAGCTCCGCCGGGTCTCCCAGCTCCAGCACGATCTCTTGCTCCGTCCGTCCGCTTTCCAAACCAAAAGCGAAGTGGGCCTCATAATCCTCCAGCAATTCGTTTTGTTCCTCCGGCGGGAGAACCGATAAATGCGCCCGAAGATTCGCCAAAAACTCGCTTTTATTCATAAACGGCTTCCTTTCTCAATTAAGGTTGAAACATTGTGTACGAACTGCTTCCACTCGACGACCAGTTTCTGGGTGTACGCTTCGCCCTCGGGAGTTAGTTTGTAGTATTTGCGCGGGGGACCGCCTGTGGATTCCTTAAGGTAGGTGGTGCAATAACCTTCATTGACCAGTCTGCGCAGCAGGGGGTACAAGGCCCCTTCGGCTACCTCGATATGCTTGGATACCGATTGGGCGAGCTCGTAACCGTACCGGTCGCGGCCTTGGATCAATACCAGCACGCATAACTCCAAGGCGCCTTTCTTAAATTGGATGCTGATATCCAAACCTGCTTCGCCTCGTTTCTTCTAAATTGGGTGTACGTTACGTGTTGAAATTTCATCAGTACTGAACATTGATTAGTATCGCCGAAAAGTATAATATCACACAGTACTGATTAAAGCAAGGTAGTGAATGAAAAAAGGCATCTGTTCCTTTTGCCCTTTGTTTTCAAAGGAATAGGACGAACAGATGCGCTTTGATTTGTGCTATTCCCCAAAGTCAGATTGCGGAGTGTCGGGGGAACTCAGCTTTTGGCTTGCTCAGGTTGGCGGTGAAGGCGAGGGAGCGCCTCTGTTGCCGGCCCTTCGATCACTTCGCCTTTGTAATCGAACCTGGAGCCGTGGCAAGGGCAGTCCCAGGATCGTTCCGCCTCATTCCATTTGACCTCGCAGCCCATATGGGTGCAGGTCGTATCCACAAGATAGAGCAGGCCGTCTTGGTCGCGGTAGGCTCCGGCACGCTTACCATGGTGCTTGACGACGCCGCCTTGGCCCGGAACGAGATCCTCTGGCTTCAGGTGGACGAGTTCGATTTTGCCGGTGACGAACTCTTTGGCTACGTCCGCATTTTGGGTGATGAAATGCTTGATCGAGGGGTCGGCCTTGAACCGAGAAGGCGTAAACAGCTCGGCATAGCGGTTCTCCTTCTCCAGAATGAGGTCGCGGATTAGCATTGCGGACAGCGTGCTGGTGGTCATTCCCCATTTGTAGAAGCCGGTGGCGACGTAGATATTCGGATGGTTTGATGTAATCCGCCCGATGTAGGGGACGCCATCGAGAGTCACCAGATCCTGCGCCGACCAGCGGAAGGGGATCGACTTGATCCCGAGCGTCTGCCGTCCGAATTTCTCCAGGGTTTCGTAGGACTGAATCGTGCAGTCGTTTTTGCCAGTCTTATGCGACTCGCCGCCGACCAGAACCACCTGCTTCCCGTTCAGCTCTGCGGATCGGAGCGAGCGCGTAGGGGAGCCGCAATTAATGTACATGCCGCCAGGGTAGGCTTTCTCCGGTTCGATGGCCACGACATAGGAACGCTCGGCATGCAGCCGGGTGAAGTACCAGCCTTTTCCGTCAAAGAACGGATAATGGGAGGCCGATACCGCATGGCGGCAAACGATGTGATGGCCGTTTTCCGTGGTCAGGCGAAGCCGTCCATCCGACTGCGGTTCGGCGACATCCTCCAGCGTTGTATTTTCATACACCACACCTCCATGGGAGGTGACATACGCCAGCAATTCGTTTAAGTATTGAAGCGGATGGAATTGGGCCTGATTTTTCATCACGACGGCCCCTCTGGCTTGCAGCGGCAACTCGATCGTATCCCGCCATTCACCAGGCAGACCTAAGCGTTCATAAGCCCGCCATTCCGCTTCCAGCTTGTGGAGCTGCTCGTCCGAATCCGCATACAAATAAGCATCCTCCCGGCGGAACTTACACTCTATCTTCCGCTCCTTCACGGTTTCGCCGATCCAACGCAGCGCCTCCTCATTCGCTTCAAAATACAGCCGTGCGCCTTCCTCACCAAAATGGTTGATCAGCTTGTCGTAAATAAGGCCGTGCTGCGCCGTGATTTTTGCGGTTGTATACCCGGTTGTGCCGTCCAGGACCTTACCGGCCTCCAGGATGGTGACCTTTACACCGGCTTGCACCAGCAAATAAGCAGTGGTGATTCCAGTGATCCCGGCGCCAACCACGGCAACGTCGGTATCGATGTCCTCGGTCAGCTTGCTAAAGTCCGGCAACGGAGTTGTTTTGCGCCACAGCGATTCAGGGAATCGCGGAAGTCCGCCGGACATAAATGGGGTGTCCTCCATTGAGGCTTCCTCCTGTCATATGGTTTTTCCTTAAAAATGGGAGCCGTTTCGGATACATTATTTCCCGCTTAGGGACAGAAAAACCGCTTGAGATTCTCGGAAGGCCCTGTCGATCTCTGTCGCATGAAAAAGGAATGAAAAGCAAATAATGGAGAGAAGAGATGCAGACAGAATAGGAGTTGCTAATCATGCTGCGCCACTTATCCCGCGGCCGCTCCGGCCAGCAGAACAAAAGCAACAGACAACCTCGAATTACCGGGGATTTGCAGCAAATGCTGGACCGCATCATGGAGGAATCCGGAAACAGCCCGGATATTGTCATCCGTCATCTCAAGCTTGGCGGTCCAGTTCAGGCACCCGCGAAGGCGGCGATCGTCTATTTGAACGCCCTCAGCGACCAGCAAGCGATCAATAATTTCGTGATCAAGCCTTTAATGGAGCTGGATCCCGAGAAAGTTAACGTTTATCCCGCCGACCGACTCATCCAATACATTCTCGAGGATGCCTTGTCCTTGGGAGAGACCAAGGTAGTGAAGGAATGGAACGACATCATGCTGGCCGTTCTATCCGGTGACACCGTGCTGCTGGTGGACGGTAGTGATCAGGGAATCATTTCCGGCACGGCGGGCGGGGAATGGAGAGCGGTTAATGAGCCTTCCTCGCAGCTGGTTGTGCGCGGGCCCAAGGACAGCTTCGTGGAATCGATTGCGACCAACATCTCCTTGATCCGGAGGCGCATTAAGTCACCGGATCTATGGCTGGAGTCGTTGAAAATCGGCTCCGTGACCCACACCCACGTGGCGATGATGTATATGAAAAGCAGTGCCGACCCGAATGTAGTAGCCGAGATTCGCCGGCGGCTCCAGCAAATTCGCATCGATGGCATCCTGGAATCCGCTTATATCGAGGAGTTTATCCAGGATAAGACCATTACCGCGTTTCCGACGGTTTATAATACGGAACGCCCGGATGTCGCCGCAGGCAACTTGCTTGAAGGACGGGTGGTTATTCTCGTCGACGGTACGCCGTTTACGCTGATCCTGCCTACTGTCTTTGCCCAGTTCATGCAATCGCCGGAGGATTACGCTCAACGCTTTGACATCAGCATTCTGATGCGTGTTATCCGCTACATATGCTTTGTGATTTTGCTGCTAGGTCCGGCGGTTTATATTGCCTTGACGACCTTCCATTATGAGATGATTCCTACACTGCTGCTGGTCAGCTTAATGGCTCAGCGCGAGGGAGTGCCGTTTCCGGCTTTCGTAGAGGCCATCATCATGGAGGTCGTTTTTGAGATTTTACGTGAGGCAGGGGTACGGATGCCGCGGGCGATTGGGCAAACGGTGTCGATCGTAGGTGCGTTGATCCTGGGGCAGGCCGTCGTTGAGGCGGGGATCATCACGCCGATCATGGTTATTGTCGTAGCGCTGACGGGGATCGCGAGCTTCGCATTGCCCTCCTATAACCTATCTATTGCGGGCAGGCTGTTCCGGTTTTATTTTCTTGTGCTGGCCGGCTTTTTTGGGTTTTACGGGATCACGCTGGGGCTGATTATGCTGATCGCCCATATGAACAGCATCCGGTCGTTTGGCGTTCCTTATCTGACGCCGTTCAGCCCGTTTGTACCACAGGCTCAGAAGGATGCGATCCTGCGGCTGCCGATTTGGATGCACGGGTGGGAACCGTTAATGTCCTCAAGCCAGCAAGATATGAAGAAGATAGGGGAAATCAAACCGATGTCTCCCGACAACTCCAGCGGGTCGGCGAATTCTGGAGAGGAGGCGAGTCAGGGCGGCCCGCAGCAAGGCGGACAAGAAACGGAATCAAGGAAGCAGGAGGACCAAAATGAGAATTAGAGCGATGTGGTTACTTGTGATCCTGTGCGTCATGCTGCCCCTGTCCGGTTGCTGGGATGCGGAAGAGTTAAACCGGCGGGCGGTGGTGTCCGGGATTGGTATCGATCGCGGCCCTGGAAATAAGGATTATCTGGTGTCCTTTCAAGTGATTATCGCCGACGAGATTTCCGGAAAAATCGGCAGAGGCGGTACCCCAACGACGGTTTATACCGCCGAAGGACGATCCATTATGGAGGCCGTTCGCAAGGCTTCTCTTCAGGTACCACGGCTGATGTCGACCGCTCATGTTCGTATCGTGGTCATCTCGGAGGAGCTGGCCCGGCAGGGAATATCGGATATCCTCGATTTTCTCGACCGGGATTCAGATATTCGCCTAACCGCAAAAATTTTTATAGCGAAAAAAGGCATCCGAGCGCTCGACGTTATTGCCGGGCTGTCCCCCATGGGGAAAATCACCGCGTATACGCTTGCTCAAAAAGCTGAAATGACCTCCCGAGAGTACGGTGCCAATTATCCCGTTGAGGTTGATGATCTGATACGCGAGGTCCTCGTGCCTAATTCGGGGCCGGTAATCAACGGCGTTGATATTGTAGGGAGTGTCCGAGAAGTACGAAAGAAAAACAATCTGGAGGAAACAGATAACCTCGGGCTTCTGGTCATGTCCAATTTGGCGGTGTTTAAAGGAGATCAGTTGAAGGGATGGCTTAATGAGAATGAAAGCCGGGGATTAATCTGGCTTAGAGATAAGCTGCACAACACTTCGATTGTGATCACGCCGGACGACCAGGGGACTATCACGCTGGATGTTCGCAGAAGTAAAACTTCGATTCGGGCGATTCTTAAGGATGGGGAGGACCCTATCTTCGTTGTGAAGGTGATGGCCCAGCTGTCGGTTCGGGAAATGGACAGCCCCATCGATTTCCGTGACCTGGCAACTCTGGATGCATTGGAAAAGGATGTGAATCAGGAAATATTAAAGGACATCAAGGCTGCCGTTCAAACGGCACAATCCCTGAACAGCGATGTTTTATGCTTCGGACGGACGCTCGAGCTCCAGCATCCAAAGGTCTGGAAGCAATTGAAGGGACAATGGTCCGACATCTTTCCAAAGGTCGCGGTCGAATATCATATTGATTCGATCGTCCGCAATTCCCAAATGAGAGATCGTTCCTTCCAATATAATTTGAAAAAGAAAGAATAGGAGGCGGGATACGCTTGGAAGACACGAAGCTAAGTCCTATGCAACTTTTCGCCCTGCTTGTCTTGTTTCAACTCGGGACGGCCCTGGTTGTGAATTTGGGCATGGCAGCCCGCGAGGATGCCTGGATCGCCGTATTGTGCGGCATGTTGGTCGGGTGTCTGCTCTTTCTGGGGTATGCATTTCTGTACACCGCTTTTCCTGATAAACTGCCCACCCAATATATGCGATTGCTGCTAGGCAAATACTTGGGCGGGCTAATCGGTTTTGCCTATATACTGTTTTATATGAACAAAGCTAGCCGCGATTTGATGGACGGCGGGTTATTGGTTTTCGCCTCCACGTTGAAAGAGACTCCGCTGTTCATTATCAATACGGTGATGATGCTAACGATCATTTATGTACTGCACAAGGGCATTGAGGTGCTGGCCCGCACGGCGTTTATTTTGCTTTGGGTTGTGTTTGTGATCGGGATCATCATTTTGTTTCTGCTGCTGTTCTCGGGAATTATAGATTTCACCCGGATTCTTCCGGTGCTAAGCGATGGGTTTGGGCCGGTGCTGGAGTCCGTTTATCGCCAAAATTACCAGTTCCCGTTTGGTGAGATTATTTGTTTCACCATGGTTTTGCCGTATTTGAACAATGTAAAAGCAGGGGTCCGGGCAGGATTGATGTCCGTGCTGCTATCAGGGATGATTTTGTCGGGGACGGTGGTGATTACGATCTCCATACTTGGCGTGGACATTGCTGAGCGATCGATATTCCCGCTTCTAACGATGGTTGGTAAAGCCTCCATTGCCGACTTTATTCAACGTCTGGATATTTTAGTGGTGATGGTGTTGATCATTGGCGACTTCTTCAAAATCGCTGTCTATTTCTATGCGGCCGTTATCGGAGCTTCCGACTTGTTCAAGATTCCCTATCGGAAGGTCCTCTATCCGCTGGCCCTGATTGTGTTGTTCACTTCGATAACGATCGCTCGAACGTATAGTGAGCACGTCAAGAAAGGCGGCGATGTCCTCTATATCATGGATCCATTATTTTATGTTATTGTGCCCGCCGCTCTGATTGTAGCCGCCTTGATTTACCGATTCCGGTTCCGGCGGCATTCCGGAACGTAAATCCTCCGATGGGTTAGAAGAGTCTTTGTTCGCCGAGGTGGACGAAGACTCTTCGTTTTGCTGCGAGCTAGTCGCATGGCCTGAGGTTTGTCCGCCTCCATTCCGTTTGCGGCTTACGAAATGATAGATGTCCGGGATGATCAGGAACAGGAACAGCATATAGGCACAAATCCGTTCGGCAGGATCGGTTAGCGAGTAGCTCCAGTTGATTAAGAAGTTATTCCATGGAAGTCCAATCAGTATGTCCGTCCAAATGATATAGCCCATTGAAAAAGCCGCTATGAGGAGAGTAGTCAGGTATTTTCGAATCAACATAAGGTGCAGCTCCTCTCGGTAAAATGGTTAATGTAGTCTAGCTTTCATCCTATAGTATTAGGAAAAGCGCGTTGGAACATGCAGGAAATGGGGAAAGGAATTGACGTTTCATAAAATAAGACTTATACTAAATCTAAAAACAACTACAGGGATTGATGATAAATGAAAGCCTTAAATTTAACGACCCAACGCCAAGCGGTATATGATGTCGTTCGCAACGCCAAGGACCATCCGACGGCCGCGGAAGTCATGAACCGTCTGGTTGAGCAAGGATATAATTTTGCATATGGTACGGTTTACAACTCACTGCGGTATTTAACCGAGAAGGAATTGATTCGCGAATTGAAGCTGGGCGAAGCAGCCAGCCGGTATGATGCGAAGCTGGACGATCATCAGCATATCTTGTGCGAGGTTTGCGGCCGCGTGGATGAAGTGATGTCTCATGTGCCGGAGGAATGGAACCGTACGGTGGCTGAGGAAACGGGATATGATGTTCATCATGCACATGTCGTATTTGGGGGGGTGTGTCCGAATTGTCAGCAGAAGAAGTGATGCAAAACGGAATTTCGGGTAATACGGTCCCCTTCCGCCGCCCTTCCGGTGTTGAAGTTGCCGAGCCGGAGGGCTTGGAACTAGGCAGAGTGGCGTGCCCGGTTACACAGCGCGTCATTTTGATTAGTCCATTTCCGAGCGAGGTTCATGAACTGGTGCGCGAGTTGTCGGAGAGCTGCTTTGATGTCCTTGTATTCCATCATTTGGAGCAAGGCATTCGTAACGCTTTGGCGGCCGACCTGCTGATCTTTGATCTGACCTCCTATCAAGAGAACATAGACACAGCAGTGATCCGTTCGCTGGTGGGACAGGAAACCGGCGGCACCCCCTCGCTGTTGCTCGTTAGAGAGTCGATGCTCGGATACCTTGACCCGGCCTTAAGGAACCAAGAGCTTCTGGTTTGGCCAGCCCGCCCGGTCGAAATCGTGTACCATGCCCAGCGGATTATTCGCAATAGCGGCCCGCGGCCGTTGTCGTCGCGGCTGCTTACCGGCACGTCCCCGGCGATCTTCAAGGATTTGTGGATCGATCGCAAGAAAATGACAGTGTACCGGGGCGGCATCAAAATTGAGCTGACCAAGACGGAGTTCGAACTGCTGATCAAGCTGCTGGAACATGAAGGTACAGTGCTGTCCCGAGAAGAGCTGCTGTCGGAGGTATGGGGAACAACATTTCTTGGCGGCAGCAACGTCGTCGACGTGCATATCAAGAGTCTGCGCAAGAAGCTCGGCGACAATGCCTCGCGTCCGACCTACATTACCACCGTCCGCGGCGTGGGTTATCGGCTGGCGGATTAAAGCACACTCAATTCAGAAGAAAACCGTTTGTCGTCGGACAGACGGTTTTTCTAGTCCCCGTTTCTCTTGGTTAATAGGGAGATAGGGGAGCTAGTCTCTCCGCCGCCTTCTTTTGACGATTATCCCGTTGCATCAGGCAGTGGAGAAAGATAAAGTTGCAACATGCGCAGGAGCAGTAAGATGCTGTAAGAAAGTAGAAGTAAGATATTGCAAGAAAGTAGCAGTAAGATTTTACAAGAAAATCGATAGTTGCTGATAGTTTCGACAGGGGGAAGCTGTCTCTTTGCCACCCTCTTTTGATGATTATCCCGTTGAGTCAGCTGGTGGAGTGAAGAAAGAGAAGGAAGTAGACATGTCAGTACTTCTATTAGTGCCATTAGTAACTAGTATCTCATAAGTATCTCATTAGCACCCTTAGCACCACATTAGCTACAGTACACATTAGCACCTCGCTAGCACCTCACTAGTATCTCATTAGTACCTCATTATTATCTCACTAGTATCTCGGTAGCACTTTAATTTTAAGCCGCTGCTGCATAGAATGGCTTCTGATGGCGTGTGATTAATTGGCGGTAAGGGATCGCTGGAATGGATACGCACATCTGTAGCATATTATGACGCATTTCTTCCTCGGAAGGGGACATGCGCAGATGGCGGCGGACGGTGTATTCATTCAAATACGCCTGCAAATGTGTTAGCCCCAAGGCAATATACGTGCGCTTAAGCGAGTTCCACGCCGCTCTTACTTCTTTCCGCAAAGGCAAATACAGCCGATAAGCCAAATGGAACGACTGAACGGTGGAGGTATGGACATCGATATGATCATGGATGAACGCGGCGAGATCATGCCGGTCGGCACGTTGTCCTCTTTTATGCGATATCAGCTGGATCTTCACCCGCTCCGGCTCGCCATACTCCGTGACCGTGCAGCCGGCTACAACCGCGGTGGCATATGGCTGAGCAGCCGGATGATAACGCGACGAATCATACGCATACTGATCGCAGTTTACCTTCACGTCTCCAGAGAGCAGTTCCCGGGCATCGCATTCGCCGAGGGTATGACGGATTTTGTGCAGCATGAGCCAAGCGGTCTTGTAGGTAACTTCAATGACCTGACTCAACCGCAGCGCCGAGATGCCGTCGGGAAGCAGGAACAATTCGAGGGCTCGAAACCACTTCACAAGGGGCAGATGGGTTCTTTCAAAAATCGTGCCGACCAAAGGCGATGCCTGATAGCCGCATCGTCCGCACTCAAACAAAGGAAGGCGTCGGGAGGACAGGCGGGTGCACTCGCTATAAGCGCAGCGCGGGCAAATAAATCCGTTTGGCCACTTCATAGCGATGATTGCCTCAATGCAGTCCGCCTCACTTTGAAAACGGCTGCTAATAGGTTGAAGATCCGTATTCATCCCTAATTCCATGTCCGATTCCTCCAATTCAAATCCTCTAACTCAATAAACACGAACGTATGTTCTTTTTTCTTCTATTATACCAAACACATGTTCTTTTTGCAAGCAAAAAATTCCAGATGGGCCATCTTATTTTCGTAAAAATAGGAATGATCAGCTACCGGGTAACCTCGTCTCATCCCGATCATAGAGTCCTCTATTCTGAACAAAAGGGATAATGGTACAAAGAGGTAGCAAGAAGATCCTCTTCCTAGCTCCACCAATTCTGAGCAAAAGGGATAATCATGCAAAGAGGTGCAGCGAGAGGATCCCTTTCTCGATCCCCATTCTGATTGAAAGGGATAATGGTGCAAAGGGGAGGCTAGAAGAGCCCCTTCCTAAACCTCCCTATTTCTGAACGAAAGGGATAATCATCAAAAGAGGCGCGCGAAAGACCATACGGGGCAGGAGAGTACCACCAACCAGGGGGGATTGATCTTTTTTTGCATCTATATTCAAGACTTGGAGCAACGAGTATAATCTAGTATAAAAGCTTATTCATTATGTAAGAGAAGGAAGGTCGTCAATGCAAAAACGCGTTAGGTTAGCTCTATTATTGATCCCCATTCTTTTGGCGGTGGTTCCCTGTATTCTAGCGTTGGTCGTAAACGGCGGGGTTGAACCAACCTGGTACCTGATTACGGGCATATCTGTTGTGCTGGCGGTCTTGGCAGCTATCGTATTGATTCGAATGATTGCCGTCCCGCTGGAACGTTTGACGGAAACGGCCAAGCATATTAGTGAAGGGGATTTGACCCGGCGCTTGGACTATTTGAACCGGACAGATGAGATCGGCGCCATGGCAAACCAATATCAACGGATGGTAGACCATCTTCGGGGGATCATCACCAGCATTCGGGATACGACGAACCAGGTCGTTACCACGTCCGAACGGCTGTCAGCGGGTGCGAAGCAAACGGTGGACACGATCGGGCAAGTCAATGGTGCCCTCCAGGAGATTGCAGCTGGTAGCGAACGGCAGTTGTCGGAACTGGAAGGCGGAGCCCAAGGCATGGGAGAGATGTCCCGTCAGGCGAGTCAAATGTCGGAGCAAATCGTTAACCTTACCGAGACGATGGAGAAGACGACTGCAGCTGCAGAGGAAGGGAACTCATCCGTGCTGAGCGTAGTTGAGAAAATGGAACGAATTCAGCAAACCGTTGATGAGCTGGGAGAAGTCATCCAGACGTTAGGCGAGCATACGGCCAATATCGGTGGTATTATCGAAGTGATTACAGGTATTGCTCAGCAGACGAACTTGCTGGCGCTAAACGCATCGATCGAAGCGGCGCGAGCCGGTGAGGAAGGCCGGGGATTCGCCGTAGTTGCTTCGGAGGTGCGTAAGCTGGCGGAAGGGTCCGAGCAATCGGCCAAGCAAATTGCGGAGCTGATCGGCAGCGTGCAGGCGGAAGTCGAACGCGCGGTCGTCTCCATGGAGGAGGCCAAGCAGGGGGTTCACGAAGGGATTCTTGCCGTTGATACCTCCGGCCGCTCGTTCTCGCGGATTCGCAAAGCGGTTCGCAGCGCTGCGGACAAGATGGAAGGCCTCGTTGCGAGTGTCAAAGAGATGGCCACCGGCACGGAAGTGGCAAAAGATACCATTCAAGGGAATCGTCAGATATCCGAGGAACTCGCCAGCAAAACCCAGACGATTTCCGCCGCTGCGGAGGAACAGCTTGCTTCCGTTGAGGAAATTGCCTCCTCTGCCGCCCAACTGGCTCAAATTGCTGAACAATTAAAAGTAAAAGTGGACAAGTTCCAGATGGATCGGAAATCCTGATTCATCCACTGCATTGCTCTCCGGTTTACCGCCGGAGGGCTTTTTTTGTCTACATAGATTTTCCAAAATGGTACATTCTACATCATATCACCATGAATCGGCGGACCGGCAAGGAGTGTTCCCATGAAGACCAAGGAACGAAAACAAGAGAACAAAATCAGCCGAGATTTGGCGGAAAATATCAAGCAAGTGAAAAACGTATTCCAGGACTGTTCCGACGTCATCTACCGCGAGATTCAGCTCACCGAGGATATCCGCGGTTTGCTGGTATACATTGAAGGGATAGCTAAAGTTGAGGACGTTCAGCAGCATATGCTGCGTCCGTTGATCGAGGGATTGGCCAAGCACCCGCACGCAAACGGGGACATCTATCCGTTATCGTTCACGAGAATCTCGTTAAGCCAAACGCAGGCTGCTACCGACTGGCCGACGGTGATAAACGGAGTATTGACGGCAAACGTTGCTATTTTTGTTGAAGGCATGGACGAGGTGCTGCTGTTCAGCGTCAAGGGCGGTTCGCGCCGGAGCGTTCAGGAGCCGCAGACGGAAGCGGTGATCCGCGGTCCGCGTGAAGGCTTCACGGAGTCGCTAAGGATCAATACCGCCTTAATCCGGTTCAAAATCAAATCGGAAAAGCTGAAATTAATCGATATGGTGATCGGTTCGATGACAAAGACGGACGTCGCGATCGCCTATATCGAAGGTGTGGCCGAGGAATCGCTGATTGCTGATGTAAAGGACCGGCTCGAGAGCATCGATATCGATGGGATTCTGGAATCCGGATACATCGAGGAATGGATTGAGGATAATCCTTCCTCGCCGTTTCCGCAGATGCAATATTCCGAACGGCCAGACTCCGTTGCTGCGCAGCTGCTGGAGGGGAGGATCGCCATTTTTGTGGACGGCACGCCGTTTGTGCTGATTGCTCCTGTGACGTTATGGCAGCTTCTGCAGGCCAGCGAGGATTATTACGAACGCTTTTTCATCAGCAATATGATTCGCTGGATTCGCATCTTTTTCTTGTTTCTTGCCCTGTTTCTGCCCAGCTTGTATATCGCGGTCACGACCTTCCATCAGGATATGCTGCCTTCGACTTTAATCTTAAGCATCGCTGCTTCCCGGGAAGCGATTCCTTTCCCCGCGTTGGTGGAGGCCTTTATTATGGAAATCTCCTTTGAAGCGCTGCGGGAGGCCGGCATCCGTCTGCCCAAAACGGTTGGGCAAGCGGTCAGCATCCTGGGGGCGCTGGTGATTGGGCAAGCTGCAGTCCAGGCCGGCATCGTGTCCGCACCGATGGTTATCGTCGTCTCGCTGACCGGGATCGCTTCCTTCACGATTCCCCGTTTTAGTCTTGCGGTGACGGTTCGGATGCTGCGTTTTCCGATCATGCTGCTGGCCAGCGCCTTCGGATTATTTGGCATCGTGATCGGTGCGATTTGGATCGTCGTCCATCTAACGCAGTTAAAGTCGTTTGGCGTGCCTTACATGAAGGGGGTAGCCCCGTATGAGGCAAGAGATATGAAGGATATTTTCAGCAGGGTGCCGATCTGGAAGATGAAGGAGCGGCCTTCGGACGCAACCCGAGGGAACGTTCGTCGAATCGGAAAATCCCGTCCATTGGGGAGTGATTCCAATGAAGGATGGTGAACGTTCGTGAAAGCAAGCTTTGCCCGGGTTCGGGCGATTAGCGTGTTCGTCCTGCTTCCCTGCCTGCTGACGGGCTGCTGGGATCGCGTCGAAGTGAACGATGTTGCCTTTGTTCTGGCGACTTCAACGGATTTGGATGAAGGCCAAATTCGTTCGACCGCGCAAATCGCCTTGCCCAGTTCGCTCGGGGGTGCTGGCACCCAAGGGGGCGGGGGCGGAACGACCGGCAGCAAAACCTACCTGATGGTTTCCCAAACGGCGCCAACGCCATTCCAGGCGAATGAAAAGTTGCAAGACAGTTTATCGCGGGTGATCAACTTCTCTCACCGGAGGGTGACGATTATTGGAGAGGAGTTCGCCAAATCGGGAATTGCCGGGTCTATCGACGTCTTGGCTCGGTTTCCGCAAAATCGGCTAACGACCTACGTTGTGCTTAGCCGCGGGCCAGGATATAAATTGCTGGACGTTGAGGCCCCGATCGAGCAATCCCCTTCGGAAATGATCCGCGAGCTGGCCAAGTCGGCCATGCAGGACCCGATCTCTATCCAAAGCATGGCCAATGCGCTGCTAACCGAAGGAAGAGATTTTGCAATTCCGGTCATGGTGACGACGCCCAGTGTTCCCGAGAAGGTCGGGAATGGCCAAAGCCTGGTCAGGCTGGATGGATTAGGCGTATTTCACGACGACAGGCTGTCGGGTTATTTAACTGATAAGCAAGCGCCTATGGCGCTGATCGCGATGGGGCAGGCGCTGAATCCCAAATTCACGGTCGTGATGGGTGAACATCATCCGCAAGAATCGGCGACGATCGTATTAAATCAAATCCACAGGAAAATCCATCCTCATCTGGAGGATGGGAGCATCTCGTTCGACTTGGAGATCGAGGCGACCGGGTTGATCTTGGAAAATGTGACCCGGCAAAGTTTCGAACACACGATGATGTTATCGCTGGAGAAGCATGCCAATACGTTTCTGGATCAGGAGATCCAGTCGGTCATTAAAGAAACGTTTCAAAAGCATCGATCGGATATTTATGGATTTAGCACCGCCCTGAACAGCAAGTACCCTGCCGAATGGAACAAAATGAAACACCGCTGGCATGACCTGCTGCCGGAAGTCGAGGTCCGTGTCCGGACAAAGGTTCATCTGGAGAATAGCGGCGAATTAATCGACTCGCTGGGAATAAAGGAGGAGCTTCTCAAGAATGACTAGTTCCTACATTGGATTGTTGTTGTTGATTGCTTTCAACTGCTGGCGGGACCGGGAGGCACTCCGGGAAGGAGGGGCGCTGAGCCGCTGGGCGTTTTATTCGGTGATGGCCGCTTCCTTCGGGATCCTGATCTATGTGACATGGTCCTCCCAAGTCTTCTATCCCACAGAGTGGCTGGGACGGGTGTTACAGCCGCTGGTACCGTTTGATCATCATCATTGATAACCCTACCGAACATGGAGGAGTGTGCCTGTCATGAAAATTACCAAACGGCAAATCACTCTGCTTGGGGTCCTGTACATCGGATCGATATCGTATCTGCATACGTACACTTTAGCGACTCAAGCGGCTCACCAGCACGCCGTCATCAGCTATATAATGAGCGGGCTGATTTGCCTTGTGTCGTTGTGGTTGGTCTCCACGACGCTGAAGCGATTCTCTGATCGCAATTTGTTGCAGGCGATGGCCGGCAGGTTTCCTGTTTTCGGCAGGGCCCTGCTGGTCATCTACCTCTTGTTTCTGCTGTTTATATGTGCAAGAGACATCCGAATTATCTCGGATTTCACCAATACCGTGCTGCTCAATCGGACGCCGGTCCCGATTCTCGGATTGATGGTGACCGCAACGGCGGTTTACATCTGTCAGGGAGGCATTCGGGCCTTTTTGGGACTCAGCGAAATTTACATACCGATTTTTATCGCCTCCATGTTTATTGGTGTTTTGGTATTGATGCGTGATCTAAACTTCACATACTTAGTACCTTATTTCTCACCGGATTGGTCTGGGATTATGGAGGGAACCTGGTATGTCTTCCCCTATCAGGCTGAAATTCTGGTGCTTCCGCTCGTGATTTCCGGTAAATACTACAAGGCAATTGCAGGCTACGTCAGCTTGGTCATAGGCACCGTCTTGATGGTGGTACTGTTGCTGATAACGCAGATGGTTTTGGGGATCCCTTTGGTCGAAAGATTGATTCACCCCAGTTACGAGATGATCCGTCAAATTCAGATCACCGATTTTATCGACCGCTTCGATTTGCTGCTTTTGGGTTTCTGGTATCCGACGGCCTTGAGTAAGATCGCATTCGATCTCTATGTGCTGTGTTACACCTTGCAAATCGTCGTCCCCAAGCTGTCCGGCCGGCTGATGACAGCTCCCGCCGGCGCGCTGGCCTTTGCCTGCTCCGTCTGGTTCTTTAAAAATGCGCTGCAGCTCTTTCACTTTAACTTCGTGCTTCCGTTGATCGGCTTCATCTTTTACCTTGTCTTTCCGATCCTGTTCTTTGCGGTGCTGCGACCACGCCGAAATAAACCGGAACCGAAGGCAGGCTAACGGCCGATCGCCGAAATGGCAATTTACTTCGCTTTCTCCGTCGTATAAGCTGAAGGTAGTTAATAGGATAAACCTGGGAGGTATACGATGGCACGGAGACTGGAAGGGAAAAGAGTTGCGTTGACCGGGCCCCGTCGGGCAGAGGAACTAGGCAAGCTGGTTGAGAACATGGGAGGTATCCCGCTGTACCGTCCGGCACAGGGAACCGTGTTGCTCGACGATCAGGCGTTGCGAAGCGGTATTGTCGATTGGGTGGAGCATCCGCCGGATTGGTCGATTTTTACGACGGGGATGGGGTTGGATGCGCTGTTCGATATGGCCCAGGATATGGGCGTCGCCGATCAATTGTTGGAGCGCCTTCGAGAGGAGAACATTGCCGCTCGGGGCTACAAGACGGTTAACGCTCTGAAAAAACGGGGGCTAACCCCGATCGTCCGCGACGATGACGGCAGTACGGAAGGCCTCATTCGCGGGTTAGCGCAACATGAATTGCGCGGAGCGAGCGTGTTGTTGCAGCTGCACGGTGATCCGGCGCCCCGCCTGGTCGCTTGGTTAGAGGAGCAAGGGGCGAGCTGCCGCCAGTTGCTGCCCTACAAGCATATTGCGCCTCCCGAAGCGGAGTTAGAGAAGTTGTTGAGCGATATTTTGGCCGGGGAAATTGATGCTGTGACGTTTACAAGCGGACCGCAGGTGCGCTTTCTGATGGAGCACGCGGAGCGTCAGGGGCAACTTGACGCTTTGCTGGAGGTGCTGAAAGGCCCGGTATTAGCGGTGGCTGTGGGCAAAGTGACGGCAGCCGGTCTATACGAATCCGGGGTGCCCCGGGTGCTGGCTCCCAAGGAAGAACGGATGGGCAGCATGATGGTTGAGTTGGCCCGTTATTATGCGGGTGAAGCCGAACCGCTCTTTGCAGCCCCAAGCGGCGGAGATGAACAACGAGCCTAAATTGGGTAATGATAGGTATAGGTACTACAAACCTCAAATGAAAGGATGATGGGCAATGAGCGATTTACTGAAAAAAGCGATTTCGCTGGGTTGGGGTTTGACGATCATGAGCAAGGAGAAGATCGAAAGCATCGTCGATGATTTGGTAAAACGCGGAGAGCTGGCCCCTTCCGAATCAAAACAGCTGGTGGAGAAGCTGATTGAACGCGGCAGCGAAGAGCAAAGCAAGTTCAAAGAGCTGGTGAATGAGCAGGTTCGGTCCGCGTTGCAGAACATGGGCTTGGCCACGGCAAAAGAGGTAGAGGAGTTGACACGGCGGGTAGCGGAGCTGGAAATTCAGCTCGCCGAGCTGCAGCAGCCTTAAAGCAATGAGCAGCTTCGTTCGACATACCGGCCGTTATCGTGAAATCGCCATGGCGCTTGGGCGCCATGGCTTTGGCTATTTGGCCGAGGAGATCGGCTTGGCCCGGCTGATCCGGTTGCCTTCGCGGCCGCAGCACACCGGCGAGCGCGGTTCGCGGACCTTGGCCGAGCGAATTCGGCTCGTGCTGGAGGAGCTGGGCCCAACTTTCGTGAAGGTCGGCCAATTGGCCAGCACGCGCTCGGATTTGCTGCCGGAGGCGATCATCCAAGAGCTCGTCAAGCTGCAGGACCAGGTGCCGCCGTTTCCGGCGGAGGAGGCTCGCGCCATTTTGGAAGCGGAGCTGGAACAGCCGCTGGCGGGGCTGTTCCAGAGCTTCGACGAGACGCCGCTCGCGGCAGCTTCGATTGGCCAGGTGCATCGGGCCCGCCTCATAACAGGAGAGCCGGTCGCAATCAAAATCCAGCGGCCCGGCATCGCCCCGGTGATCGAGATGGATCTCGACATCCTGCAGCATCTGACGACGCTGGCGAACAAACGCTGGTCCTGGGTATCCCGGTATCAAATTCCCCAAATGGTCGAAGAGTTCGCCCGCTCGATCCGCGCGGAGCTGGATTACGGCTTCGAGGGCCGGAACATGGAGCGGATTCGCCGGCAATTCAAGGCGGATGAAGGAATATATATCCCGGCGGTCCATTGGCCACTCACGACCTCCCGCGTGTTAACGATGGAATTCGTGGAGGGGCAGCATCTCAACCGTCTGCTGGGGATTGATGCGCTGGGGTACGACCGTAAGGATCTGGCGGAGCGGCTGGTGAATGCGCTGCTTAGGCAAATCTTTGAGGGGGGCTTTTTCCATGCGGACCCCCATCCCGGCAACCTGCTGGTGACCAGCAAAGGGGAGCTCGCCTTCATCGACTTCGGTATGGTGGGGCGGCTTAGCGAGGAGATGAAGGATCATCTGTCCTCGCTGGTGATCGCCTTGATGCGGCGCAGCACGGAGGGGATGGTGCGGGCGATTCTGCGCATGGGCCTTGTCGGAGACGATGCCGATACGGCCGGACTGCGCATGGACCTGGATCGGCTTCGTGAGCGCTACTATGATATCCCGTTCGCAGAGATCCAGATCGGTCAGGCGTTACAGGATCTGTTTGCAACGGCCCAGAAGCATCACGTCGTGCTGCCCGCTGACCTCTTGCTGCTGGGCAAAGCGCTGCTCACCGTCGAAGGGGTGGCGTTGGCGCTCGACCCGGACCTTCGCATTCTGGATTTAGCGGAGCCTTTCGGGCGCAAGCTGATGCGTGAGAAATATGCCGCGCGCCGGCTTGGCAAGAAGCTGTTTGACGAAGCTTACGAGCTGGCGGATTCGCTTGTGGATCTTCCGCAGCAGATCCGCAATCTGTCGAGCGCACTAGCTCGCGGCAAGCTGAAGATGGATATGAACGTACCGGAGATGGAGCAGCTGCTCCGTAAGCTGGACCAGATCAGCAATCGCTTGTCGTTTAGCATCGTATTGCTGGCCTTCAGCATCATTATGGTTGGCCTCATCATCGGCTCTTCCCTTTCGCGGATGCCGACTTTGCTTTGGAACATTCCGGCAATCGAAATCGGCTTTGTGGTCGCGACGCTGATGTTCTTGTGGCTGCTTTACTCGATCTTCCGGTCGGGAAGGTTCTAAGGATGTGTTACAATAGGGAAGCTGAAGAAGATGAGGTGAAACCTGTTGACAACTTTTGAGAGTTTAAATGTATCGCCCCTCCTGGTTCGCAAGCTGCAGGGACAAGGCATCGTGAACCCGACGCCGGTGCAGGCGGCAGCGATCCCTGTGCTGCAGTCGGGCGAGGACGCGATCGTGCAGGCGCAGACCGGCACGGGCAAGACGCTGGCGTTTCTGCTGCCTATTTTGGAGAAGATCCGCCCGGAGCGCCCTGAGGCGCAGGCGCTGATCATTACCCCGACGCGGGAGCTGGCGATTCAAATTACTGCGGAGGCCCGCAAGCTGGCGGAGGCGATGGAAGGCCTCTCCGTCCTGGCTGCCTACGGCGGTCAGGACGTGGAGCGGCAGCTGCGCAAGCTGAAAAATGGTGCACAGCTGGTCATCGGCACGCCGGGCCGGCTGCTGGATCATTTGCGGCGGGGCTCGCTGACGCTGGGCGCCGTTCGCTACTTGGTGCTCGATGAAGCGGACCAGATGCTGCATATGGGCTTTTTGGCTGAGGTGGAGGAGATTCTGTCGCTCGTTCCGCGCAGCCGCCAAACGATGTTGTTCTCGGCAACGATGCCGGGCAATGTGAAGCGCTTGGCAAAAACGTATATGGACAAGCCGCGCGACATCCAGATCGCCGAAACCTCGCGCGTGACGCTGGACAGCATCCGGCAGATCCTGGTGGAATGCACGGACCGCACCAAGCAGAGCGCGCTGATCGAGTCGATCCGCAGCCAGCGTCCCTATCTGGCCGTGATCTTCTGCCGCACGAAGCGCCGGGCCAGCACGCTGAATGAAGCGCTGCAGGCCGCGGGCTTCCAGTCGGACGAACTGCACGGCGACTTATCGCAGGCGAAGCGCGAGCAGGTGATGCGCGCGTTCCGCAGCGCGAAGCTGGAGCTGCTGGTCGCGACGGACGTCGCGGCGCGCGGGATCGACGTGGAAGGGGTCACCCACGTCTTCAACTACGACATTCCGCACGATGTGGACAGCTACATCCACCGCATCGGGCGGACGGGCCGCGCCGGGGAGAAGGGCGTGGCCGTGACGTTCGCCGCGCCGAAGGATATGGAGGCGCTGCGCCTGATCGAGCGGGGCATCGGCCGCAAGCTGGAGCGGCAGCGATATGAGAAGAGCGGCGCCGCCGGGGGCGCCTCGCGCGCGCCAGGGCCGGGCCGCCGTGGGCCGGGCCGCCGCGGGCAGAGCGGCCGCGGCGGAGGGCGAGGGCGCCGGGGGCGGTAGCCGGCGCCCTCGAATTTCCATGTAACTTCTTACGCACTCCATCCGTTAACGTTAAAAGGATAGTAGAATACACAACAGGTGCCTGAGAAACGTCAATCCAGGCACCGCCACAGGGAGGAACCAGGATGAACAGCAAGAAAGGCGTGGTGACTGCGGCGATGGCGCTGTTGTTAACAGCGGTATTAATCGCAGGCTGCGGCAAACAAGCGGCCGACGCTCCGCAGACACCGGCACAGAACAGCACGAACACGGCCGCCGGCGCAAATAACGGTGCGGGGGACAATGCCGCCAACGACACCGACACCATGGACGACCAAGCTACGGAAGGCAATAACGCAGCAAACGGCGGCATTACCGGGAACGGGGATTCCAGCGATTCGGCACAGGCCCCTGACGGTTCCAGCGACAGCAGCGGAGGGGACCGCGCAGCGATGGGGGATCCGTACAGCGTGGCGGTGCTGATCAACAAGCAATTTGCTTTACCGGAGGATTACGAGCCGAAGGATCTGGTCTATCCCGACGTCCGGTTTACATTCAAAGAAAAAATCGAAAAACGCATGATGCGCAAAGAGGCGGCAAAGGCGCTCGAGGAGCTGTTCGCTGGAGCCGAGAAAGACGGTATCTATCTGGCCGGCGTGTCGGCGTACCGTTCACATAAGACCCAAACGGCGCTGTTTAACCGTTACGTGGAGAAGGACGGCGAGGAAGTCGCGAAGACGTACAGCGCGGTTCCGGGCCACAGCGAGCATGAGACGGGTCTGGCGATCGACGTATCGGGCAGCGATGGCAAATGCGCAGCGGAAAGCTGCTTCGGTGACACGAAGGAAGCGGCCTGGCTGGCGGATCATGCCACCGAATACGGCTTTATCATTCGTTATCCGAAAGGGAAGGAAGACATTACCGGCTACAAATATGAGCCATGGCACCTGCGTTATGTAGGGAAAGAAATCGCGGCCGACATCGGCAAACGCGGCATTACGTTGGAAGAATACTATGATGCCGTCCCGGTTTCGGGCCAGTGATTTCATGGGATTTTTCGAGATCATGAGCTCATCCAGGAAAGACGCCTGCGGGCGTCTTTTTTAGATTTTCCATCCAGCGAAGGAACCTAATAAAATTAACAGTTGACACCTGATAATGATTATCAGTATCTTTAAGAAGATGAAGTTTTTATGAATCTAAGATGAAGTCGTGATATAGACTCTTTTTACAATGATACATTGGTGGGTTTATTCAGTTGGACACGGAAAGGATGAGTGCCATGGTTTCCTTAAAAACTTCGCATCTAGACATTGCCTATGAGGATCGTCTGATTGTCGAAGACTTAAACATTTCGATTCCCGAGGGGAAAATCACGGCGTTGGTTGGCGCGAACGGTTCCGGTAAATCAACGGTCCTGAAAACGATGGCTCGGATCCTTCAGCCGAAGTCCGGCAGCGTGCTGCTGAACGGCAAATCGATCCATAAGCAGTCGACGCGGGAAGTAGCCAAGCAGCTGGCGATTCTTCCGCAAAACCCAACCGCCCCGGAAGGATTAACGGTCTATGAGCTTGTATCGTACGGGCGTTTTCCGCATCAGAAGGGGTTTGGAGGTTTGAAGGCCGAGGACCGGAAAATTGTGGAGTGGGCGATCGAAGCCACCCGCATGACCGAGTTCAGTGACCGGGCCTTAGAGCATCTGTCCGGCGGTCAACGGCAGCGGGCCTGGATCGCCATGGCGCTGGCGCAGGAGACGGATATCCTGTTCCTCGACGAACCTACGACGTTCCTGGATATGGCCCATCAGTTGGAAGTGCTTCAACTGCTTGAAGAGCTGAATGCCACATCCAACCGGACGATTGTAATGGTTGTCCATGATTTGAATCATGCCGCTCGTTACGCGCATTACATGATTGCGATCAAGCAAGGCCAGGCCGTCGCTTCCGGTACACCGGAAGAGGTTGTGACCTCCAAAGTGCTGCGCGACGTGTTTGGCATCGAGGCGGATATCGTGACCGATCCGCGGAGTGGCGTACCGCTGTGCCTCCCTTATGAGCTGTACCGGGCTGCAGCCGAAGGCAAAGTACGCAAGGGCAAAAATGATGGACCGGAAGAGGTTTCGCCCAAAGTCGTCTCGTTCCTGTAGTGGGGGAACCAAAGATGAACATCAATTATCAGCTGCTGGAGCAGCAATTGGCGATTGTAACAGAGCAGCGGACGGATGCCTTTTTCACGATGCCCGCTGAGATGCTGTTGGATCGCGGGCAGCTGGTGGCTTTTTTGGAAATCTACCAGGAGAAAATTAAGGGGCTTGATCTTCAAGTATCCGCAACCTATTTCGCTACGAGCTGGCGGGTGGTGTGTGCAGCGCTGCACTACATGGGGTCGGTGGCCTCGGGCAAGCTGCATTTTTCGCTCGAAAATCTCACCCTGCAACTCGTGATGGTCAACGGATTCCCTTGGGTTTATTTTGTGCTGAACGATAAGGCTGAACAGCCTTGGCCAACCGGTGACCGTCTGTCCTGGCAGACCCGCGAGCTGACCCGTTTTTATGGCGAAGTGCTGCGACCAGTCATGGAAAATATTGCTGCAGTCTCGAAGCTGCCGGTTGCGCAGCTGTGGGGCCAGCTGCCGTTAGGCGTGCAATATTACGTCCATGCCATCGCCGGGCGTCTGGAGGAGGAAACCTTGCGTTCTCGGCTTCTGGAGGAGTACGAGTTCGTGAAGGAGCTGCCAGCCGAGGTATTTGGCCTAAAGCGCAATCCGTATCGGATCAAGGAAGTGTTGCTGGATGATCCTTATCGGCCAGGCGAGAAATCGCCGATGAAACCAACTTGTTGCTTAGCCTATCGGACGGACACCGGCCATGGCTACTGTTACGGATGTCCCAAGCTCACCAAGCCGGAGCGGGAGGCCAAATACGCCGAGATCCGTCAGCAGCTTGCTGCGGCTCAAGCGCAATAAAGAGACGGCTATCGCAGGGGTAAGGATGCGCGCGGTTGTTGGTTTCTACATACGCAATATGAATAACGAGCACTTGGCGATCCTGAAGAGGCTTCAGGAGTTGTCTAAGTGCTTTTCTTTTTTCCGATCCCTCAACCTTCCAGCTTAATATCCCAAATCGAAGGGAAGTCTGATAAGGGTTCCCCAATTCTGAACCAAAGGGATAATCGTGCAAAGAGGCGCGCGAGAAGGAGCCATAGGGGCCTTTCGGATATTTTAAATTGAGAAATTTTACTTTCTTTTCCCTCTTGCAATGTGAAAAAAGTCACACTATAATAAGAACCATGAAGTGAAATATTTCACAACAACTCGAGTTTTATAAGTGACGATTTTCACAAGTTAAGAAATTAGCTATACACAATCAAACAGGTATTGATTATGGAGGAGGAAGAAATCATGAAAGTAGCAGTTATCGGATGTACCCATGCAGGCACGGTGGCGATCGTTAATACGGCCAAACTTTACCCGGATGCGGAAATTACCGTATATGAACGGAACGACAATATCTCGTTCTTGTCGTGCGGCATCGCTCTTTATGTCGGAGGGATGGTTAAGGATCCTCAGGGGCTGTTCTATTCCTCGCCGCAGCAATTGGCTGAGCTGGGTGTAAATACAAAGATGCGGCACGAAGTCGTATCGGTAGATACGGATGCGAAAGTCCTTCAAGCCCGGAACCTGGAGACGGGCGAAGTGTTTGAAGATCGCTTCGACAAGCTGATTGTCACGACGGGGTCGTGGCCGATCGTACCGAAATTTGAGGGCAGTGATCTGGAGAATATTTTGCTTTCGAAGAACTATAACCACTCCAACACCATCATCGAAAAAGCGCAGCAAGCCAAACATATCGTTGTTGTCGGCGCAGGCTACATCGGCGTGGAGCTGGTTGAAGCGTTCCAGCTTAATGGGAAGCAAGTTACGTTGATCGATGCGGAGGACCGTATTTTGAGCAAATACCTCGATCCGGAGTACACGGACAAGATCGAACAATCGCTCCGCGAACACGGCATCGAGCTGGCTTTAGGCCAAAAGGTCACGCGCTTTGAAGGCGAGAACGGCAAAGTAACGAAAGTCATCACCGATAAAGGCACATACGCTGCAGACCTGGTGATCATGTGCATCGGGTTCCGTCCTAACACGGAGCTGTTAAAAGGTCAGGTCGACATGCTGGACAACGGCGCGATCATTGTGGACGAATATATGCGCACCTCGAAGCCGGATGTGTATGCGGCAGGCGACAGCTGCGCCGTCTTCTATAACCCGACAGGCAAGCATGCCTATATCCCGCTGGCAACCAACGCCGTTCGCATGGGGACGTTGGTAGCGCGAAATTTGGTTGCGCCAACCGTGAAGTATATGGGTACCCAAGGCACTTCGGGGATTAAAATTTACGAGGATAACATCGCCGGGACCGGATTAACTTTAGCAGCGGCCAAGGACGCCGGTTTGGATGCAGAAGCGGTACTCATCACCGACAACTACCGACCGGAATTTATGCCAACCCATGAGCCGGTCATGCTGAAGGTGGTCTATGAGAAAAATACTCGCCGGATCCTGGGTGCACAAATCATGTCGAAGGTGGATCTGACTCAGTCGATCAACACGATTTCGGTATGCATCCAAAACGGAATGAAAATGGAAGAGCTCGCTTTCGTTGATTTCTTCTTCCAACCTCATTACAACAAGCCGTGGAATTTCTTGAACAGCGCAGGCTTAGAGGTGCTGCCGGAAGTTCCGAAGCGGGAAACTGTTCACGCCTAAGAAAAAAATATCAGCGAGTTCATTCGTGCGGGAGAATTCAAAGCGCTGGAGCCGAAGGAAGCCGCAAGAGCCATCTTTCTGGCGTTCCTGCACTTTCATCATCCTGCGCACTTCCGCCAATGGACGAATGAACGGATTGATGCAGATTTCGATGCCGTATGGCAGTTAATATTGGACGGGATCGCCGCACCATCCAAGTAAATGCACGGTTAACGTGTAGGTTAAAGACCCTTTCCGGGATTGCTCCGGAAGGGGTCTTTTGTGTTCATGATGCAACACCGACTTTGTGAAAACGTTAACGTGATCTATGTTATTTTTTCGAGGTAGACTCGCACGCTACAATAAACACGTCTTAATAACGACGAATGACCTGTGAAGTGTCGTTTAGAAGTGACATATAAAGGAGACAGGATCATGGCTTATTCAAAACCTGCGCAAATTGCCGAAGTATCCGTGGAATATGGCGTCAAAAAAGCACATTATCCGCTGCTTACCGTATTGATTCTTGGTTTTTTGGGCGGGGCGTTTATCGCGCTTGGCTTCCTTCTTGATATTCGCGTGATCAGCAGCGCTCCGGCGGAATGGGGCAGTATCGCCAATTTCATTGGGGCTGCGGTTTTCCCGATCGGGCTGATCCTCGTGCTGCTGGCGGGCGGTGAGCTGTTGACCGGCAATATGATGGCTGTGCCGTTAGCACGGATGGCGGGGCGGATTTCCACTGGTGACGTGTGCAAAAATCTCGTCCTCATCACTTTGAGCAATTTCGTTGGCGCTTTGTTCGTTGCTTATTTTTTCGGGCATGTGGTTGGCTTAACAGCCAGCGGACCTTATCTTGAGAAGCTGGTCGATATGGCCGGTCATAAGCTGGACGACAGCTTCCTGCAAGCGTTTGTGTCCGGGATCGGCTGCAACTGGCTGGTTGCTTTGGCGGTTTGGCTGTCTTATGGTGCAGACAATATGAGCGGTAAAATCTTGGGCATCTGGTTCCCAACGATGGCCTTTGTCGCGATCGGCTTCCAGCACGTTGTTGCGAATATGTTCCTGATTCCCGCAGCGATCTTTGAAGGGTATTACTCCTGGGGCGAATACTTGGGTAACTTTGTGCCGGTATGGCTGGGGAATTTGACCGGCGGGGCCATCTTCGTGGCTTCGGCGTATTGGACTGCTTTTCTGAAGGATAAAGGGTCCAAAGACGCACAGGTTACTGAGTTGGCTACGTCATCTGTAGCGGCGAGAGAACACGGATAAACCGGTTTGGTTGGGCTGGGCTGGGTTTGCTGTCTGCCGGAGCGCTTTTTACACCATTATCCCGATGAATCAGAAAGAATTTGTAAGGATAAAAGTGAGCCTCGACTAGCAGCAAACCAGCTAACCAGCAAACCAGCCGATCAGCTATGGGCTAGAAAGTTACCCTCATCATCCTTCATATCTTTATTAACCTCATTAACTCTCATCAACCGCCCCTTCCTTCGAATCTCTACCTCCCGAAAAGATACCTGAAGAAAGCGGATACCTGATCAAAATGGATACCGACCTAAGATGGATATCTAATCAAATACGGATATCTGAACGAAAGGGATACTTGTAAAGATGGATTATTAATCAAAGTTATACACCTGAACGAAGGGGATAATCGTGTAAAGAGGTGTGCGGAACACCCCCACACTCCGGCATCGGCCCCCGGCCCTGCCAACCTGCCATCCGGCCATCCGTCATCTTGACCGTCCTACCACCTCGCCATTTCGCATCCCACCATCCCGCCATAAGGAAATTCCCGCCTTGGGGTTTACTCCGGGGACGTTTATTCTTACAATAGGCTACAGACAGGAGGGGTGGAGCATGATCCATGAACCTAACGGGGTGTTTCCTGCGGTTTGTCCGCTGGATTGTCCCGATACGTGCAGCTTGCTGCTTCATAAAGAGAATGGAAAAATCGTCAAGGTGACCGGCAACCCCGATCACCCGATTACGCAAGGCGCGATCTGCAACAAGGTCCGCAATATGGCGGAGCGGGTCTACCATCCCGAACGGGTGCTGTATCCCCTGAAACGCGTTGGACGCAAGGGGGAAGGGAAGTTTGAACGCATCACCTGGGATGAAGCGATCCAAGAGATCGCGGATCGTTATAAGGGATTGATCCGGGAGTATGGGTCGGAGTCGATCCTGCCGTACAGTTTTTACGGCAATATGGGGATCTTGAGCGTCGATGGGATGGACCGGCGGTTCTTCAACCGTTTGGGCGCGACGCAGCTGCAACAAGGCATATGCAATTCCGCGGGCACTGCGGGATGGAGATATACGATGGGATTCGGCGGCGGGACGAGCCCGGAAGAGACGGTCAAGGCCAAGCTGATCATCGTGTGGGGTGGCAACCTCGTTAGCACCAACATGCACCAGATTGCCCTGATCGAAAAAGCCCGCAAACAGGGAGCACAGCTCGTCGTCATCGACGTGCACCGCAACCGGACAGGACAGCGGGCCGACTGGTTTATCCCGCTTTATCCGGGCACGGACGCAGCGTTGGCGCTTGGGATGATGCACGTGCTGTTCGAACGTGGCCTGGTGAACGAAGCGTTCTTGGAACGCTATACGGTTGGCCATGCCGAGCTGCGTGAGCACGTGAAGCAGTACACGCCGGAGCGTGTGGCGGCGATCACCGGCGTACCGGCCGAGTCGATCGTGAAGCTGGCCGTTCTGTATGGCGAAACTTCGCCCGCCTACATTCATATCGGCAACGGCCTGCAGCATCACGACAATGGCGGGATGACGGTCCGCACGATCAGCTGCCTGCCGGCGTTAACCGGCCAGTGGCTCGTGCCGGGGGGCGGCGCCTACAAATCCAACGGCGCTTACAGCAAGATGAACGCGACCGCGCTCGAGCGCCCCGATCTGCGGCCCAACCCGGGCGCGCGTACGGTCAGCATGAACCAGCTCGGTGACGTCTTGTTGACGCTTGATCCGCCGATCCGCGCCTTGTATGTCTACTGCGCCAATCCGGCGGTTGTAGCCCCGGATACAGGGAAGGTGGAGCAAGGTCTTCTACGGGAGGACCTGTTCACCGTGGTGCATGATCTCTTTTTGACGGACACGACCAAATACGCGGATATTGTGTTGCCGGCGACGTCCTCTTTTGAAAATACGGACTTGTACGGTTCTTACTGGCATCATTATATCCAGCTTCAAGAGCCAGTGATCGCTCCTCGGGGCGAAAGCAAAAGCAACGTCGAAACGTTTAAGCTGTTGGCGGCCGCGATGGGGTTTGACGACGATGCGTTCCGCGACACGGAAGAGGATATGATCCGGCAGGCTTTGGATTTCAAACATAATCCGTATCTGGAAGGCGTGACGCTGGAGAAGCTGAAGGAGCAGCGGTTCGTGAAGCTGAACATGGAACCGCAGCGAACCTGGCTCGACCATCTGCCGACCCCGTCGCGGAAGATCGAGCTGTATTCCGCCACGCTGGAGCGGGCAGGACTACCGCCGTTACCAACGTATGTGCCGCTGGTGGAAGGCTATGACGGTGAGCGCCGTCCCGGCAAGGACACGCCGTATCCGCTGATGTTTATCTCCCCGCCAAACCAAAGCTTCCTCAACTCAACGTTTGGGAATGTGGAGAAGTTAAAGGCGCTGGAGAAAGGTCCGGTGTTGCAAATTCATCCGGACGATGCCGCTGCGCGCGGGATTGCGGATGGGGACGAAGTGACGGTGTGGAATGACCGCGGCAGCTACGACGTTACGGCGTCCGTCACCGACAAGATGCTGCCGGGCACGGTGGTCAGCCAAGGGTTATGGTGGCAGCAGGAGGACGGGAAGCGTACGCGCGCGAACGCCTTAACCCCAGACCGGTTGGCTGATATGGGCGGCGGAGCGGTATTCTTTTCCACCGTGGTGGATGTTAAGCGCCGATAGATATGTACTTGCCTGAGTTGCGCTTTTAGGCGATACTATTATAATCTGGGCGTTGTACAAGCAAAATTTGCCGAACCATCTGATTTGATCGTGGGGGGCCCTGGTGGCCCTCCTTTTTTGTATATATGTAACTGTTGCAGCAGAGGGGGAATAACGATGAGATGGCTGCAGTCTTATCCGCGGGAAGTCAAGGTGTTTTTAATCGCAAGCTTGATCAGCTCGGCCGGCGGTTCGTTGATGTGGCCTTTGGTCACGATGTTCGTGTTTAAAGTGCTGGGGCGGACAGTGACAGATGCCGGTCTGGTTATCCTCGTCATGTCCGTCGGCGGGATTGCAGGTCAGCTGCTGGGCGGAGCGCTGTACCATCGTTTAGGCGTCAAGCGCTTGATCGTTGGCGGTCTTGCTTTGACGGCACTATTCCTGATGCTGCTGCCCTACGGAAGCGGGAATTGGCATTTGTTTATGCTGCTGATGCTGCTGGTTGGTTTTTTTAATGCCACGACGATGCCGGCCATCCAAGCGTTTATCGGCTTTCGTTTTGCCGAGCAGCGCGGGGAACTGTTTAATGTCATTTACGTCGCCAACAATATTGGTGTGGCTTTGGGGACGGCGATCAGCGGGTTTTTGGCACAGATATCGTATGACCTCAGTTTTATTTTGAATGGACTCACATCGGCGGGGTTTGCCTTGTTTTTTTGGTTTTATTTGAACAAAGTTCAAAAAACTCAAGGCGAGCTGCAAGTGCAGAAGCGCAAAAAAACGGTGGAAGGACAAAGCGTCTGGACGCTGATACGCTGGTATCCTGTTTACCTGTTTATGGGCGTGGGGTCGTTTTTTCTCTGGCTCGGGAACTGTATTTGGAACAACGGCGTATCGCCGTATATCATCTCCCAAGGCATGCCGGAGTGGAATTATAGTATTCTCTGGACGCTGAACGGTTTATTGATTTTTGTGGGGCAACCTTTTACTTTATGGATAAAGCGGACCTTTGCCGGTTCCCCGCAAGCCCAAATGACGGCGAGTGCCATATTCTACATGCTGGGTTACGCTACAATCTTAAGCTTTCATACGTACCCGAGCATGGTTGCGGCAATGGTGCTCACCACCTTCGGCGAAATGCTGATCTCTCCGGCGATTCCGTCGTTTATCTCTGACCGGACAGGGAAGGCGGCGCCGTTTTACCTCGGTTTGGTTGGCGGGATGGGAGCGGCTGGCCGCGTTGCTGGACCTTATGCGATGGGCATGCTGTTTGACTGGAACGGACTTACGCCGGTCGCTTGGCTGGCAGTGGGCATTGCGGCGCTATCGGTGGTATCCTTCTTGGTGCATGCCGCTGTGAACCGGGAGAGTGGACCGCAGCTGTCGGGTTTGGCTGAGTGAGTAGTAGAAAGGATGAAGTTCATGAATCACCGTGAAATCTGGACGCGTCTATCGGAAATGCGTGATGCGGCCGCTTTAATAGAAATTGACAAGATCACCTGGGATTATAACAACACGCCAGCGGAAAAAATGGAATGGGAGTCGAGGGAGCAGTATTTGCAGAGCTGCCCGCCGGGAAGCCAGATCGTGGCTGGGATTGGCGAGGAGATCTGCGGCTATATCGGCTTTAAGCCGGCGACCCCGCTGCCCAGCAACCAACATGTGCTTGAGATCAACATCGCGATTCACCCGAAGTACCAACGGCAGGGCATAGGGCGGGTGCTGATGGATGCCTTAGTGAAGTTGGCGGCCGAGCGGGGCGTGCGTAAGTTGTCGCTGCGCGTGCTCGCCAGCAATCCAGGGGCCATCGCTTTTTACAAAAGCTGCGGGTTTGTGGAACAGGGCCGGCTTGTTGAAGAATTTTTGATTAACGGAACGTATGTTGACGATATATTAATGTGGAGAAAGGTTTAGCCGATGAAGTCCCGATTCAAGCGCGGCGCGTGAAGCGTCCGTTAGTACTTAAGGCATTGAACTATTCGGAAGATATCGGTATATTTAGAAGAAGAAAATTCGGGGAAGAACTCGAATGGAAAGGTTGATACCCGTGGAAAACAACTTCACCCCTCCCAATTTTATTAAAAACATCATTTCGGAAGATTTGAAATCCGGCAAGGTGAAAACCGTAGTTACGCGGTTCCCGCCGGAACCAAACGGTTACCTACATATCGGACACGCCAAAGCGATCTGGATCAACTTCGCGTTGGCGGACGAGTTCGGCGGACGGACACACCTGCGGTTTGACGACACCAACCCGGTTAAAGAAGATGTAGAGTACGTCAACTCGATTAAGGAAGACGTAAAATGGCTGGGCTTCGAGTGGGAAGAGCTGCATTTTGCGTCGGATTATTTTGAAGAGATGTATAATCGTGCCGTGCTGCTGATCAAGAAAGGCAAAGCTTACGTTGATGATCTCAGTGCGGACCAAATTCGCGAGATGCGCGGAACGCTCACCGAGCCGGGGAAAAACAGCCCATATCGCGACCGATCGGTTGAGGAAAACCTTGACCTGTTCGAACGGATGCGGAACGGTGAGTTTAAGGATGGGGAAAAGGTGCTGCGTGCGAAAATCGATATGGCGTCGCCGAACATCAACCTGCGTGACCCTGTCATTTACCGGATCGTGCATGCAACCCATCATAACACCGGCGACAAATGGTGTATTTATCCGATGTACACGTTTGCTCATCCGTTGGAGGATGCGATCGAGGGCATAACCCATTCCTTATGCTCGACCGAGTTTGAGGATCAACGCCCGTTCTATGATTGGACGATCGCCGAAACGGAAATGCCGCACGTGTCCCGTCAATACGAATTTGGCCGGTTGAATTTGACGCAAACGGTGACCAGCAAGCGGAAGCTGAAAAAGCTGGTGGATGAAGGCATCGTTGACGGTTGGGACGATCCGCGGATGCCGACGATTTCCGGTCTGCGCCGCCGCGGCTATACACCGGAAGCGATCAAAGCGTTCGTCTACGAAACCGGGATTTCCAAAAATTTCGGGAACGTGGATCCGAAAATGCTGGAGCATTTTATCCGCGAGGATTTGAAATTGAAAGCTCCGCGGACGATGGCGGTGCTGGACCCGCTGAAGGTTGTAATCACCAACTATCCGGAAGGACAAATCGAATGGCTGGATGCGGAGAACAATCCTGAAAATCCGGACATGGGCAGCCGTAAAATTCCGTTCTCGCGGGAGATATACATCGAACGGGACGACTTCATGGAGAATCCGCCGAGCAAATATTTCCGTTTGTTCCCGGGCAACGAAGTCCGTCTGAAAAATGCTTACTTCGTGAAATGCAACGATGTGATCAAGGATGCGGACGGCAATGTGGTGGAGATCCACTGCACGTATGATCCGGAAACGAAGAGCGGCACCGGCTTCACCGGCCGTAAAGTGAAAGGCACCATCCACTGGGTGGAGGCTACTCAAGCGGTACCTGCCGAATTCCGGTTGTACGAGCCGCTGATCCTGGAAGAGGAAGCGGAGAAGACGGCAGACGTGGCGTTGGAGGAAACGGTGGAGGGCCTGGTTGATGAGGAGCTGCGCGATGCTGCGGAACCGGCCGCTGAAGCTGCCGAGGAGAAATCGTTCCTCGATCTCATCAACCCGAACTCGCTGACGATTGCTCACGGATTCGTAGAGCCTAACATGAAGGATGCCAAGCCGCAGGATAAATTCCAATTCTTCCGGCACGGGTATTTTAACGTGGATACGAAATATTCGAAGCCGGGTCAACCGGTGTTTAACCGTATCGTGTCGCTGAAAAGCTCGTTCCAATTGCCGAAGGCCTAAGCCATTAACGGCGGCAGAACCCTGCGTACAAAAAGGAGCCTTGCAGATCTCTGCTGGCTCCTTTTTTCTGTTTCACACCGAGCTTCGCTCGATAAACTGAAAGCTAAGCTCCTCCGAGACGGGTTGGCCTTCGCCGCCAGAAATTTGCGCGTGGACGATGGAAAACGCCCGTTCTCCGATCTCCGACAACCGGTTATCAATCGTCGTAATCCCAAGCAAGCTGGAGATCGGCTGGTTATCGAAGCCGATGACGGCGAAATCGCCCGGCACCTCGATCCCGCGAAGGCGTGCGGAGAGGATAAACCCCGCGGCGACTTGGTCACCTGTGATGAGCAAGGCGTCCGGGCGCTCGTTCATCGCGAGCAGCCGGTCCACCAGCGCCGCGCCATCCTCCCAATCGAGGTAGCCGTCCAGCACCCAATCCTCCCGGGCTTGCCCGCCCAAGGCCGCCAGGGTATCAGTGTAAGCCTTCAGACGGCTGCGACTGCTGGGGCTGTTACGGCGGTAGATTGTAAACGCGATGCGGCGTTTCCCTTTTTCCCAGAGATAACGGATCGCGGTTTGAAAGCTGGCATAGTGATCGATATACACCGAGGAGAGGTTGCGGCCGCTCACCCGCTCGCATAACGCGATCGGACCGTAGTCGGCAAAGACTTCGATATCGCGGAGGGACAGGGCTCGTGAACAGATGATCAACCCGTCCATCTGCTTGTTGCGAAGCATCTCCAGCACCTTGCGTTCCTCGTTCGGGCGGTAGCCGGTCTGGCACAGCATCAGCTGGTAGTTGTTTTTCAACGCCTGTTTGGCGACGCCTTCCATGATCCTGGCAAAATAGTAATGGTTGATGTTCGGCAGGATCACGCCGATGGTTTGCGTCATACCTTTAATCAAATGGACGGCGTTCATGTTCCGCGAATAGTTGAGCCGGCGAATGGCTTCTTCAACCGCCTCCCGCTTGGCTGAACTGACGTAGGGGTGGCCGTTCAGTACCCGGGACACGGTTGTGACCGAGACGCCGGCGGCTTCTGCGATCTGTTTGATGTTCGGCATGGCAAACCGCTCCTTCCCTGTATGAAATCAAAAAGGATGTTGCTATGGAATGCATTTCATATTTTACAATGGAGATGCAATAAAGAAAACAATGCCCTCAACCGGCGTCACCTCGTTTGGGAGCGAGGGCGTTACGGTATCCGGCATTGTTTTCTTTCGTATTTCGTAAGATCGGTAGGCAGCGCATATAGCTGGCCGGTTGTTATGGTTCATCATGTAGATCGTCCATTGCCGGCGAATAGCCGTGATGGCGGATTTGATACCACATCGCGGCGAACCCAAGCGCACCGATTAGTGTTAACGCGACGCCGGACCGGTACATCACCACCGGACCGAAATTTTGAAATATCCAGCCGCCCCAGAAGCCAGCAATCACGCAGGCAAGGCCGCTGGCAGCAAAGGTATAGACCGCTTGTCCCGCTGATCTCAGCGGCCGCGGCAACAGCAGAGCGATCAGCTTGGTGCCGACGTAGAAGAATCCGCCAAACGTTACGGAGTGCAGCAGTTGAATGAGCAAGATGTGCACCGGGAGTGTCGCTTCAGACATCAAATCCCAGCGAATCGCAAACAACAGGCTGACGACAGTGATGCAAGCGAGCAAATAGGATAATTTTCGCTTTATCAAGCGGTCCAGCAGGATCAATGCGAGAAATTCAAAAACGGTCGATAAGAACACGGCACCGCCGACCGCCAACCGCGTTCCGCCGAGATCGATCATAAACAGCGGCATAAAGATGGTGTTGATTGCATTAGGGATTGCTACCAGCATGCTAAAGAGGACGAACACCAGCAGGTACTTGTTCTTTAGCGCCAGACGCAGCTCCCCTCCCTTCAGCCAAGGGGTTTGAGACGCTTGGCGAATGGTGGGCAGCAACAGGGTAGCACCGATCGCCAGCATCAACGTTACGCTAAACAGCAGCGAGCTTCCCTCGTGGCCGACGGCATCGATGATGGGTCCGGCGGCCAGCGCGATGAACGTCCACCCGAGCGAGCCCCAAATGCGGTACGTTCTGAATTGCTTCGGCGTTTCTGCGATATAGCCGAGAGTCAAGGTATTGCTTTGCGAGAGCAGCGGGCTTAGGAAAAAATATAGCAGAATCATCGTCACGTACAACATCGAAAAGGTGTTGACCGTAAACACGAGATGTCCCATGATAAGTAAGCCCAGCAGCATGGCTAGCAGGATGGCACGTGGATTCTGCCTTTGGTCGCCCAGGGATTTCCAGAACGGGTGGGCCACCAAAGAAATGAAGGGACCGATGGCCATCAGGCTGCCAATCTCCAGCTTGTCCATCCCGATGTCCTGTAAATATAATTGAAAAAAGGCAGTGAAAATGACCAAGGTTCCGTAAATAAAAAAGTTAAGCAGACCTAACGGCAACAACGAAAAGGACGAATATCGTCTTTTTTCCTGCAAACGAGCCATTCCTTTCTATCCGGGTCCATATGGTCACAGGCGGGAAGCTTGTGACTATGATCCCAATGTAACACACAGGTGAAAGGGGATACAAACCAAGTTTTTTTGGTTTTACCATAATTTATGCATTGGGGGAAAACTGATGAACACAACCGCCATCATTTTAGCCGGTGGAAGATCCAGCCGGATGGGCAGCGATAAGGCGCTGCTTGAGCTTGGCGGCTTAACGGTGTTGGAGCGGTTGATTCGAGAGCTGGAGACAGTAGCTTCAAGAATCGTGATCGCAGGGGGGACGAAGGCGGTTTATGAACGGTTCGGCAAAGAAGTCGTGACCGACCGTTATCCGGGGGACGGACCGCTGGCTGGGTTGCATGCCGGGTTGGAGAGCTCGACGACCCGCTGGAACCTCGCGGTCGCTTGCGATACGCCGTTCGCGAATCGCGGCCTGTTCCGCGCTTTGCTGGAGCGGGCGGAGGCGGCGGAGGAAACGGCGGCCCGGGTTGACCGGGCAAGCGGCATGGCAGCAGACGCCCCGGGCGGCTTCGCAGCGGCCGAGGCGATCCTGGCCCGCACGGAGGGGCGGGCCCATCCGCTGCTGGCGGCCTATCGGCGCAGCGTGCTTCCAGGCTTGGAAGCACGGCTGCGGGCAGGCCGCCTCAAAATGACGGCTTGGACCGAGACGCTGTGCACCGAATATATCGAAGGGGAGGCCCTCGCCAACGCTTCGGGCCTCCCCTTGGAGTGGTGCACGTTTAATATGAACAAGCCGGAGGACTATGAGCAGGCCCGGACTTGGTTAGCGTCGGGCCGCTCTGGGGTTTAGCCGCCGATCTGGGACATCCGGCGGGCGGTTGGCGTATGGCTTTGTTGCTTACGCTCCAAAGCCAGCGCCATTTCATGGTTCTTCGGCTTGGCTCCCAGCGCCTTCAGGAACAGGGAGCGGATGCCTTCATGGTCGCCGGCTGCGGCATAGGGGCGCACGTGCAGCTCATCCGACCAATACAGGCAGGCCTTGATATGTCCGTCAGCGGTCAAGCGCAGCCGGTTGCAGCTGTCGCAGAAATGCTCGCTGACCGGATGAATTAGCCCAAACGTTCCGGCGGCACCCGCAACGCGGCGGCTTTCGGCAGGACCGTTACCGCGCGGACCTTCGACGCCTTCCACTTCCCAGCCCGCTTCCCGGCAGACGTCTTCCACGGCCGTCAGAGGCAGGTAGGTTTTACGCCAGGTGTCGCTGGCACTGCCAATCGGCATATATTCGATAAAGCGAACATGCAGCGGCTGATCTAACGTTAACGCGATAAAATCGCGGATTTCATCCTCATTGATTCCTTTCATCAGGACCACGTTGAGCTTAATCGGCTCAAAACCGACCTCGACGGCGGCCTGAATGCCTTCCAGCACCTTCTCCACCTCACCGCCGCGGGTAATCATCGCGAAGCGGTCCTGACGCAGTGAATCCAGACTGATGTTCACCCGTTTTAATCCCGCTTGCTTCAGCAGCTCCGCTTTTTTCGCAAGAAACATGCCGTTCGTCGTTAGTGCAATATCTTCAATGCCCGGAATGCTGGAGAGCATGGCAACAAGTTGTTCTAAATCTTTGCGCACCAGCGGTTCGCCGCCGGTAAGCCGAATTTTGCGGAGGCCCATCGGAGCAAGCGCCGATACTGTCTCGGCAATTTCCTCGTAGCTCATGATTTCCTCATGCGGTTGAAACACCATTCCTTCGGCGGGCATGCAATAGACGCAGCGCAAATTGCATCGGTCAGTGACGGAGATGCGCAGGTAATCATGTTTTCGCCCAAAGGGGTCAAGCAGCTGCTCCATGTGTACGCCTCCTCGTATAGTATCTTTAAAAAGCTCTTTTAGGTTCATTTCCATCCCCCCGGGGGATGGAAAACAGCCTCCAAATTTCCAGCTTGTTCTTTGAAAATTCCATCAGGGACTGGACTTTCCGGTATGCCTCTGGACAATGGAACGTAGGGTCCATTCGGGGAAATCCTTCTGCCTCCAGTAGCATCGTCTACTCCTTAAGTCTGTTTCTCCGGTACGCGTCTGAGCTTCTTACCCGCTGGCTGTTCCCTTCGGCATCCCATGCCCGGTTTTAGCAGATCCGGGGCAGCTCATGGCCCGAAGTGTGTCCTCATACGCGAGGGTGATAGATCTGCGCGTGCGCCGGAGGCATCCCGGAGCGTCCATTCCCTGAATCCCTAGCGAAAGGAGGAATTTCACTTGAAGCTTTTTGTCGGTATTGACGTGAGCTCGCAAGAGCTCGAAGCGTGTTTCATGAACGCTGACGGTGACAAGCTTGAGACACTCACCGTCAAAAACAATTTGAATGGCGCCTCGCACTTGCGTGACCAAATCGTCGCTGCAGCGGACAAGTTGGCCGTCACCGAGATTCACATCGGCTTGGAAGCCACTTCCGTCTACAGCTGGCACCCTGCCATGTACCTGCATCAGGATCCAGCGCTTCGAGAGCGCAAGGCCAAGGTGTTCACCTTGAACCCCAAGCTCATCAGCAAGTTCAGAGAAGCCTATGCGGATATGGACAAGACCGACCGGCTCGACGCCTGGGTCATTGCGGATCGCCTGCGCTTCGGCCGCCTGACGACCACCATCGTCATGCAGGAGCAGTATGTCGCCCTTCAACGCCTCACGCGCATGCGTTTCCACTTGGTCCATAACTTGGCTCGCGAGAAGCAGTACTTCTTGCAGAACCTGTTCTACAAGTGCAATGCGTTTACAACCGAGGTCGACAGCTCCGTGTTTGGCCATGCGCTCATGGAGATGCTCTCCGAGAAGTTCAGCCTCGATGACATCGCCGAGATGGACGTGGCCGATCTGGCCGACTATCTGCGGGACAAGGGACGCAATCGTTTCCCCGATCCCGAGCGGGTCGCCCGCTGCATTCAGCAAGCTGCCCGCGCCTCCTATCGGCTGTCCAAGGTCGTGGAGGATTCGATTGACCTGGTGCTCGGCACCTCCATCGAATCCATCCGCAGCATCCAGAAGCAGCTCAAGGATCTCGACAAAGCGATCGAGCGGGTCCTCGACGGCATTCAAGGCGCTCAGTGCTTGCTGTCAGTGCCCGGCATCGGCAAAGTCTATGCAGCCGGTCTGCTCGGCGAACTCGGCGATATTGAACGGTTCAAGGATCAAGCCGCCGTCGCCAAGTACGCGGGTCTGACGTGGCGCAGGCACCAGTCCGGCGTCTTCGAGGCGGAGGACACCGCCCGCATCAAATCCGGCAACCGATTCCTGCGCTACTACCTCGTTGAAGCTGCCAACTCGGTTAGGATGCGCGATGAAGAATTCGGTGAATATTACCGGAAGAAGTATCACGAAGTGCCCAAGAATCAACACAAACGCGCCCTCGTCTTAACGGCAAGAAAACTCGTGCGTCTGGTCGATGTGCTGCTACGCAGCGGCCAACTCTACACGCCTCGAAGGAAGGTGAATAGCGCCAAGGATTAACGCCTCCTTTGCCTTAGTCCTTCACGAATTCCCAGTAAAAATCTGGTATCTGACATGGTTTTTGGCTGGGTTTGGTTTGATGCGCCCTTTTTTCGTGACTCCGCGCTCAACAGGCACGGGAAATTTCCAATTCGATTAAATCAACAGCTTGACATCATACCGCTGGACTTTTCTCTTCAGGTGTTTCAAATTTAATATATATTCATCTAGGGGTCAATGCGTTGACACACACTGTTCAAGTATATTCTGTATCGGACAACGATACAATGAAAGTAAAGTGTAATAAAGATCACATTAAAGCGCTTACAATGAGAGGTATAATACAAGTGAGCGATACGTGATCCCCCTTAATCATGTGTCGGTATATGCTTTCGAGATGATTTCCCGCATGATGAAGGGAGTCATCTTTTTTTTCATATCATGGCATGGCAAGTTTGATTTACGATGTCGTTTTGAGGGAGATGAATTTGGATGGCAATGCTGTTCAAACCTTTGGTCTATACGCAGGAGCAGGTTGAGTGGTTGGAAACTCGCGGGATGGTATATCAACTATTAATGGATTTTCTGAGCCGCCCGCCGCGGATGTCCTTGATTGCTCAGTGGCGCCGTAAGGTAGCGCAGTACCCGAAGGCAGGGACCAGCAAGGGGGGGCGTAGACTGATTGCCTATCTGGAGAGCATTCCCGAAGCAATGTTTCGCAGTGTCTGCCATCAAGAAGCGAAGGAGTACGAGCGCTTGTTTTCGGGGCGGGAGGCGATCATTCCGTCCTGTGAAAGCTTGTTCCGCAGTCGCCATGAAGGTGGCGGCGCTTTGGCTTGTATCGCCCAAGTCCGCAAATTATATATGGATAATGCGATCGTATTCAATAAATTAAACGGGGAGCGCGACGACCATATCGCACTGGAGCTGGAATTTATGGCCGTGCTCGCGGAAGGCATGCTGGCGAAAGCCAATCTGCAGCAAAGCTGCCTGGCGCTGGCGGATGTGCAGATCCACTTCCTGGAGGAGCATTTGCTGAAGTGGGCGCAGCCGTTTGCCCAAGAGCTGATGCAAGCCACGCAAAGTCCGCTCTTTATCGGATTGGCTGAATTGCTGGATGAATTCCTGGTTCAAGATTTGTCGCAGCTTCGAGCCTGGCGGGAAAGTCAGCAGCCGGTGATGGGATAGAAAAAGGACCTCAGCCTCCGCAGATCGCGGGGTGGGGTCCTTTTTGTTGCCTGGCCAGGATATGAATTCTAACGCTTGCCACAGGTCTTATTTGGGCCAAAATCGCCGTATTGAGATTCTAACGCTTGGGACAGCGCTTATTCTCTCATTTCGTGGCCGAAAACTGTAGTTTTGACCGCAATAGCGTTGCTCATCGTCGTTAGAATCTCAACTTAGTCAGATTTGCCCAAATAACGTTCGTCATCAGCGTTACAGCCGGAATTGGATGCGGCTATTCGATGGAGCGCGCTAAATGGGAAAAGACGACGCAGGATATATTTCCCTACGTCGTCCTTGTGCTGTTTTAATCGAGTTCCTTGGCCGACATATCGCGGCGACGGAACTTCATCAGGAATTCGTAGACGATTGGCACGATGACCAGCGTGAGCAGCGTCGAGCTGATCAAACCGCCGATGACGGTGATGCCGAGGCCGCGCGAGATAATCCCTGCGCTGCGTTCCCAGCCGAAGACCAGCGGCAGCAGTGCGCCGATCGTCGCCAAGGCGGTCATCAGAATCGGACGAAGCCGGGTTGTTCCCGCTTCGAGCAAGGCTTCGCGGGTGGACAAGCCTTCGCGTTCCTTATGGATGACACGGTCAATCAAGACAATCGCGTTGGTCACGACGATCCCGATGAGCATGAGCACGCCCATCAATGCCGAGACGTTTAGTGTCTCTCCGCCGATCAGAAGGCCTACCATGGCACCGATCACGATGAACGGTAAGGAGAAGAGAATCGTAAATGGAGCCAAGCCTCCGCCGAAGGTGACGACGAGAACAAAATAGACGATGGCGATGGCCGCCAACATGGCGAGGCCGAGCTGGCCAAACGTATCGTTGATTTGTTCGGTGACGCCGCCGAATTTGACGGTAACGCCGTCCGGCAGATCCAGCTTGTCGATTTTCTCCTGCAGGCTGGTCGATGCCTTTTGTACGTCGGTAGAGGTGATTTTTGCGCTGACTTCAACGACCATCTTCCCGTCGATCCGCATGATGGAATCCGGGGAGGTGCCTTTTTCCACCTTCGCCACGTCCTTGATCGGGACTTGAATGCCCAGCGGCGAAGTCAGCGTTGCATTTTCGATATCGGTAATGCTGTGATAAGTCTCGCTGTCGGCTTCAATATATACATTGTATTTCTTGCCGTCGATGGCGACCTCGGTCAGAACCGGACGTTCCCGAACCGGGCTCAGCTTCATTGCCAGTTGGCCCGGCGTCAAGCCAAGGGAGCTCAACTTCTGTTGATCCGCAACCAAAGTGTATTGCTCATAGGTTTTGGATAGGCTGGTGTCGCCTTTTTCAAAGTTCTTCGTATCCTCTTGAATCAGGGAGAGGATTTGATCCGATACCGGCTTGATCTGCTCCAGCTCGTCTCCAAAGACATTAACGCTTAGCGTGCTGCCGCCCAGACCGCCGGTCATGAGCTCGGACATATCGTTCCATTCACCCTTCGGAAGCTCGGTCCGCAGGCCTTCGATCAGCTTTTCTTTGACATCGTTAAATTGTTTGGTATCTGGATCATAGGCGATATAGAACAAAGCTGAGTTCGAGGAACCCATCCCCAGCGGATTGTCGCCGCCAACGGAATATTGCATTCGATCGACGTTCGGCTGCTCCAGGATATATTTCTCAACTTGCAGCATATCCCTTTCCACATCCTCCAGTCGAGCTCCGGGTTCAGGGGAGTAGGTAACCATCACATATTTATCCTCTTGTTCCGGCAGGAAGCTGACGCCGACCAGCGGGTACAAGAACAAGCTGCCGATCAGCAGGACGACCGCAAGTCCGAAGGTGATCAGCTTATGGGACAGCGACCATTCTAGGATGCGGCGATAGCCGCGGGCCATGCCTCTTGGCTTCTCATCGTGGTCATGCTTCTTGTTAAGACCTTGGCGGAACAGCGTATGCGCCAGCGCTGGTACGAGGGTAATGGCGACCAGCAGCGACGCCAGCAGCGAGAAGACCATCGTGAGCGCAAACGGCTGGAACAATTCCCCGACCATCCCGCTGACGAAAGCGAGCGGCAGGAACACGGCGATCGTGACGATCGTCGAGGACATAATCGGGATGAACATCTCCCGTGTTGCTTCGATAATCAGCTTGCTTCCCTTTAGCTTCTCGCCCGTCAGGGACAAGCGCCGGTAAATGTTCTCGATGACGACGATTGAGTCGTCGACCACGCGGCCGATGGCAACGGTCATGGCACCCAGCGTCATCATGTTCAGTGTAATATCCATCTGCTTCAAAGCCAAAATGGCGATCAGCAGCGATAACGGGATCGAGATAATGGAAATGATCGTCGAACGAATGTTACGCAGGAAGATCAGGATGATCAACACGGCGAACAAGGCGCCAAACAACGCTTTGGACAGCATCGTGTTCACCGAGTCGGTGATCGGCTGACCTTGGTCCAGCAGGACCGTAAAGTTGATATGGTCGTATTGCTTGCTCAGCTCTTTGGCGGCTTCCTTGACCTCGTTGACAACGTCAACGGTGTTGGCATCGTTGGATTTGACGATCTGAATGCCGATCGATTCCTCCCCATTGGTCCGGGAGATCGATTCGGCTTTACCAACTGTTTCGATGTCAGCGATGTCGCCAAGTTTGACGGTCGGGAGGCCGGTTGGAACAGCTCCCATCGCTCCTCCAGCGTTAGCGCCGGCTGCTGCACCCGCACCGCCAGCCGCACCTGCGCTGCCTGCGCCGCCAGCCGCATCCGCACCACCAGCACCACCAGCACCACCAGCTGCGCCAGCAGCAGTACCAGCCGCTGTACCAGCGCCACTAGCCGCAGCCATACCTCCTGCGGCATTGGCGCCAGCAGAGCTAGGTACGATCGGAATAGCTAAGTTTTTCAAATCATCTACGGTTGTGATGTTCCCGTCAACAACGACGGCCTTCTCGGATTCCTCAAGGCTAAACAACCCCAGCGGCACGCGGAGCGCGGAACCTTGCACGATTCCTTTTACGGTATCTTCCGTCAGGCCGAGCTCCTTCAGCTTGGCTTCGTCAAATTTCAAACTGACCTCACGGACGAACTGGCCGGCGATTTGCACGGAAGCGACGCCGTCCAAATCCTCGAGCACAGGTTTGATGTCGTTCTCCGTAATCCGGGTCAAATCTTCGAGACTGCCGGATTCCTTATCCGACAAGCTGAGGGAAACGACCGGCATGGAATTCAGACTAAACCGGGTGATCTGCGGCTTCTGGGCATCATCCGGAAGCTGCACATCGTTTAATGCCTCGCGAACCGCCGCGGTGGCATTGTCCAAGTTGGTGTCGTAATCAAATTCAATAATGAGCGAGGCAGCGTTCTCCATCGAAGTGGAGGTAATTGTCTTTACACCGTCGACATTATGCAGCCGCGTTTCCAGCGGCTTGGTGATCTCCTCGACTACGCCTTCCGGCGCAGCGCCTGGATAGACCGCGGTTACGCTAAGGTAAGGCACGTTAATGTTTGGAATGGTCTCCTGCTTCATCGTTAGACCGCTGTACAATCCCATGGCAGTCACGATGACCGTCAGAAGCCAAATCGCGAACTTATTGCGCAGGGAAAACTGGATGATACTCTTCATATGCGGGTTTCTGCTCCTCTCTTTCCTATGAGTACTTCCTCATTTACGTGTGCTGGATATAAACCTGCAGCAGCTGCTTTAAATCAGCAGAATGCTGAGCCAGCTCCGGGATGGCGGCCAAATTGGCCAGCATGCCCTTAATAATGGCGCGGCGCGGACGAAGCTCCAAAATTTCACGCTCCAGAATTTGCAGGGTTTCCAGCGCTTCCTGCTGTCTGTCTGCATCGGTGATGGCACTAAGGTGATCACGGAGGCGTTTGACTGCGATGATCGGATGCTGCTGCAAATCCAGGCTGCCTGGAGCCCCTTCGGTCATGAGCCGCAACGCTTCTTCAGAAATCAACGGCTCAGGACGGTTGCTTAACTGATGTTGGGCTGCCAAGTCGAGCAGATCCATCAAGTGGCTCGCCATCTGTTCCGGCGAGGCGGAAACATGGGGCTCGAACAGTAACCGGATGTACATGCCGACCATGCCGTAAGCGATCGTTAACAGATCGCCCGTATACGGCTCGATCATCGGCCCGTAGATGGCCTCCAGCTTGTTCTTCCCGTGACGTAACAGCTTGGAATTGTGCGCCTTGACCGAAGCAGGTTCTTTGTAGGGCGTACCGTTTTTGTGCCAGTCCTGAAACTGCATGATCAAGAATTCACGCAGCTCAAGCACCAGTTCGAGCATGACAATGATCTGGCGCCACAGTTTCTCTCTTGGCGTCAATCCCTGCTGCAGTTCCACCTGCGTCAGATGGTCAAGCAGCATCTGGTAGCAGTAGTCGAACAAGCTCTGCTCCAGTTCCTCTTTCGATTTAAAGTGAAGGTAGAGACTGCCCTTGGACATCCCGCAAGCTTCGGCGATCTCCTGCATCGACGTGGCGGACGAGCCCTTGGTCGAAAATAGCTGCATGGCCGCACGTAAAATCAGCTTCTTTTTGTCGATGGATGGATGAGACAAATAAAAACTGAACCCCCTTCCTCTGACTCATGGGTTCTCGTTCTGACTCCATGGTCATTATCGATTATAGTATAAAGCCCAGGCGGATACAAATGAGCGTATGTACATTTTTCCTCCCACCAGTAGGAAGAATTCGAGCGTTCATGTAGAATATAATCACATGCATCAATAGGTAAAGAGGGAGTATAACATGAGACGGGGACTTCAAATCATTATCATCGCCGCAATATTATTTGCTTTCTATTATTTTGGATTTGGCGTCTTCGGTAAATTTGGGGGTACGCTCGTTAGTATCTTCCAAACGCTGACCGTCATTACGATCGGCTTCGCCATTTTTATGGAGAACCGCAATCCTTCCAGCACGGTGGCCTGGATTCTCGTGCTTGCTTTGCTGCCGGTCGTCGGGCTGGTGCTTTATTTTCTGCTGGGCCAAAATTACTTCAAGCGGCGTAAATTCGATAAAAAAGCGGAGCAGGATCGCCTCAGCTATGAGCGGATCGACCGCAGCGCTCACCCGCTGCCTCGGGATTTGTCGCAGTTTAGTCCCAGTCAACAGCGCTTGCTGCATCTGTCCCAGCGGCTGGCTCGCACGCCATTCTCAATGGCAACCCGCACGTACGTGTTGACCAACGGGGAAGAGACGTTTACGAACCTGCTGCGCGAGCTAAAGAAAGCCAAGCATCATATCCATATGGAATACTATATCTACCGTGCCGACGACATCGGACGGGAAATTCAGAAAACGCTGATAGAAAAGGCACGGGCCGGGGTTGAGGTCCGTTTTATGTTTGACGCGGTAGGCAGCATCGGCTTGCCCAAATCGTTTATCGCGGAGCTGCGCGCTGCAGGAGTGAAGGTTGGGATTTACGGGCCGATGCGTTTTTTGTCTTTGTCGAGCCGGGTGAATTATCGCAACCACCGCAAAATCGTCGTGATCGACGGCAATACTGGATTTATCGGCGGTCTCAACGTCGGCGACGAATATTTGAGCCGCAGCAAGACGTACGGCTTCTGGCGAGATACCCACATGCTGGTTAAAGGGGAGGCGGTCCGGTCGTTGCAAATCATTTTCCTGCAAGACTGGCAGTACGTCACCGGGGAGAAAATTATGGATCTCGCCTACCTGTCTCCTGAGCTGGAGCAGGGCTGCAGCGGCGCGGTGCAGATCGTGCCAAGCGGGCCTGACAACGAAAGCCGGACGCTCAAGAACATCTTCTTTGCGATGATCACATCAGCGAAGAAGTCGGTATGGCTGGCGACGCCGTACTTTATTCCGGATGAGGATATCCTGACCGCGCTGCGCGTGGCCGGCTTATCGGGGATCGACGTGCGTATCCTGTTCCCGGCCAGACCGGACAAATGGCTGCCGTTCCTGGCATCCCATTCGTACTTCCCATCGCTGCTGGAGGTTGGGGTGAAAATCTTCGAATACGAAAAAGGCTTTCTGCATTCCAAGCTGCTGATCGTTGACGGGGAAGTAGCCACGATCGGAACAGCGAACATGGATATGCGCAGCTTCCATTTGAATTTTGAGGTGAACGCACTCCTGGTGCAAAACGAAAGCGTAACTAAGGTTGTCAACAATTTCGAACGCGATCTTCTGTCGGCGAAGCTGATCGACAAGGACGAATTTATGAATAAGAAAATCCCGGTACGTCTGGCGGAATCCGCGGCCCGGCTATTATCTCCGCTGTTGTAACAGGGGTAATCCCTGTGTATTTCGCGGAAAAGGAGAGTGTACGGCATGGAACCCACATCGGAACGCAAAACCGAGCATATCCGGCTCTGTCTGGAGGAGCAAGTGAATGCGGAGGGCATCCTGAACGGCTTTGAAAAATACCGCTTTCGCCATAACGCCTTGCCAGAGCTGGATTTCGCCGAGATCAGCCTAAAGACGGCGTTTCTCGGCGCATCGTTGCGAACGCCGCTCCTGATCAGCTCGATGACCGGCGGCAGCCGGCTGGCCGGCGAGATCAATGCGCGCCTGGCCGAAGCGGCGGAGCGGCGCGGTTGGGCCATGGGCGTCGGCTCGGTCCGGGCCGCCGTTGAGCGGAACGAGCTAGCGCATACGTTTGCCGTGCGTCGGTTTGCGCCGACCATCCCGATCATCGCCAACTTAGGCGCGGTGCAGCTCAATTACGGCTACGGGCCGGAGGATTGCAAGCGGGCGGTGGAGATCGCCGGAGCGGACATGCTGGTGCTGCATCTGAACAGCCTGCAGGAGGTGTTCCAGCCGGAGGGAGATACGAACTTCGGCGGACTGCTGCGGCGGATCGAGGAGGTGTGCCGAGAGCTGCCGATTCCAGTTGGCGTAAAGGAGGTCGGCTGGGGCATCGACGGCGCTACGGCAAAACGGCTGCGCGAAGCAGGCGTCGCCTTCATCGACGTCGCAGGCGCCGGCGGCACCTCGTGGAGCCAGGTCGAGAAGTTCCGCGGCAGCGACCCCGTGCGCCGCGCGGCCGCGGAGGCATTCGCGGATTGGGGAATCCCCACCGCCGAATGCATCCGCGAGGTGCGGGCGGCGGTGCCCGACGCCGCCCTGATTGGCAGCGGCGGCCTGAACACCGGCGTGGACGCTGCCAAAGCGCTGGCGCTTGGTGCGGACCTGGCCGGGTTCGGCCGGGCGCTGCTCGAACCGGCAGTGCAGTCGGAGGAGCAGCTGGACGCGCTTCTGGAGCGCGTTGAGCTGGAGCTCCGCACTGCCATGTTCGGCATCGGCGCCGGGAGCATTCCGGCGCTGCGGAACACATCGCGGCTCGTGCGCCGCGAGTAGTGGGGGTGCATCGCGACCTTGAGGAAAGGGATGTTAGCTGATCGGCCGTTTTAATGGATTATCCCCCTTATTCAGGTATCCCTCTCATTCAGCTAGAAGTTGGTAGGGGATTACTTATCCCATGGGGTTCCGATTTGAACCGTGTGGGGTATCTTTGGGGGCTTTTTACGTAATTATCCCTTTCTGTCAGGGACGCCAGGAACATGGGAACCAAGGTTAAAACCCGCAACCCGACCGGCCCGACCAGTTAATGGTATCAAAAGAACGAATCTGATGTTCCGTGATGAGCGTTCCCTTCCTGAAGTTGTTTGCTCCCCTCTGGCTGATTCAGAGGGATAATGGTGAGAGGTCGGCCCAGGCAGGGGGCGTCCGCTGAACGGAGCTGGCCCGTCATGTTTCAAATCGTCCAAGATCATATTCCATCATCCCGTTTCATAATTCCAACTAATCTAGTAAGAATTTGTTGCAATCGGACGGAATCCCTATTATATTGAAGGAAACACCGGTCTGCGTGACGGCAACCTGACATCTTCCTTCGATAGGGAAACGGCGACCGGTAAATACATATCTGCTACAAACCTGGGTTTGTTGCGGGCTTTGATGTAAAGGAGAGGGAGATGGATATGAAACCTTCATTGTGGAAGTGGAGCACGAGAACGGTGGTAACCATCGGGATTGGCGCTGCGCTCTATGGAGCGACCAGTTGGATTGGCATCCCGATTGCGCCGGATACGCAGCTTCGGCCGGCGATCGCTTTGCTGGCGATTTTCGGTGCGTTGTTTGGGCCGGTTGTTGGCTTTATCGCCGGATTTATCGGACACGTGATCAACGATTTGATTACAAGCGGCACCGTTTGGTGGGGCTGGGCACTTGGCTCAGGCATTACTGCGGCGTTTATGGGCCTGATTTATTTGGCTAAGGATTTCAACGCTCAGGAAGGGCAGATGAAGAAGAACCACGTGGCCTGGTTTGTGGTGTATGGGATTGTGGGGATCTTCGTTTCCCTGGCGTTTTCCGGGTATTTTGATATCTTCGTGATGGGGGAACCCAACGATAAAATTTTGGTTCAGGTCATTTCCGCTGGGCTGGCCAACTTAGCCGTGTTTCTCATTCTGGGATTACCGGCGGTGCTGGCTTATGTGAGACGCAACCGCAGCAACTCGAATTTAAGCGTGGATAGATAGGAGTTTACTGAAAAAATGCAGCCTGTCATAACTTTCCGACATTTCAGTTTTCGGTACAAAAATCAAAGCGAACCTACGCTAAAGAACATCCACTTAGAGATCGCACGCGGGGAGAAAATATGGATCGCCGGCCCCAGCGGCTCCGGCAAGTCGACGTTAGCCCATTGTATCAATGGGCTAATTCCCTTTTCATACGGCGGTGAAATTTCGGGGCAGCTGCTGCTGGAAGGCCAAGATGCTTCGGCGATGACGATCTTCGAGCGCAGCCGCCGGGTCGGTACGATCCTGCAAAATCCGGATGCCCAGTTCGTTGGTCAGACGGTTGGCGAGGATGTGGCGTTCCAACTGGAAAACGAGGCGACTCCGCAGGATGTGATGAAGGAGGCTGTTTTTTCGGCGCTGGATCTGGTGGGCATGCGAGCCTTTGAAGCCCGGGGACCTCATGAGCTTTCCGGCGGGCAAAAACAGCAGGTATCGCTGGCCGGTGTATTGTCGACGCAAGCGGATATTTTGCTGTTTGACGAGCCGCTCGCGAATTTGGACCCAGCCAGCGGCGCCAAAGCGATGCGGCTGATTGACGAGATTCACCGCAACCAAGGAAAAACGGTCATCCTTATCGAGCATCGCGCCGAGGATGTGCTGCTGGAGCATATCGACCGCGTCATTGTCATGAACGAGGGGGAGATCACGGCGATTGGCATGCCGGACGAGCTGCTCGCTGCGGGGATCCTCCCTCAGTACGGCCTGCGCCAGCCGCTGTACTTGGACGCGCTGTGTCATGCGGGGCTGTCGTTGTCGAACTTCACCGGCTTGACTGACCCGGCGGCATTACGGCTCCAAGAACATGTGGTGATGCTGGATGGTAAGGGTGAAGGGAACGAGCAGGACGACAGTGAGCGGATGAAGGATGACAGACAGCGGACGGGTGGGAGTGAGCCTCAACTGCGGGAGCGGCTCGAGACCTGGGCGGCTTCGGTTCCGCTGGTTGTACGGGGCGGCGTCGGAGAGCCGCTGCTTGAGCTGCGGGGTGTGTCGTTTGCCTACGAGCCGGGCACGAATGCGGTGGAGGACGTCTCGCTGACCGTCCGTGCAGGTGAGACTGTGGCTCTGCTTGGCAGCAACGGGGCTGGCAAATCGACGCTGTCAGGGTTGATCACCGGCTTGCTTAAGCCGAGTAAGGGCGAGATGCGCCTGTCCGGCGAGGTGATCAATGACTGGTCGATTCGCCGACGCGGCGAAGCGATCGGCTATGTGATGCAACACCCGCATCACATGCTGACCCAGCACATCGTGCGGGACGAGGTTCGAATTGGCCTCGCGGCACGCGGTGTACCCGAACCTGAGCGAGGGCGGCGGGCGGATGAGGCGCTGCGGATTTGCGGGCTGTACCCGTACCGCAACTGGCCGGTTTCCGCGCTGAGCTTCGGGCAGAAGAAACGGCTGAGCATCGCGGCCATCCTGGCGCTTCAGCCGAAGCTCATGATCTTGGACGAGCCGACGGCGGGACAGGATTATCGGCATTATACCGAATTTATGGAATTTATTGCCCGGCTGGCCGCGGAGGGAATGGCGTTCTTGTTCATCACGCACGATATGCATTTGGCGTTGGAATATGCGGATCGGGCAGCAGTGATGGCCGGGGGCCGGATTATCGCAGAGGATACAGTGGCACGGATTCTCGCAGATGGAGATCTAACCGCTAGGGCGAACCTGCGGGAGACGAGTCTGGCCCGCTTCGCGAAGGCTCAGGGGCTCACCTCGCCTTCGCGCTTTGTGGAAGCTTTTATCGCAGCGGAAAAGAAGGTGAAACGAGCATGAACCAAACGAGCGGATTATACGTTGCCGGGGAATCTTTCTTTCATCGGATGGATGCCGCCGTTAAGCTGATCCTGCTCTTGACCTGGACTGTCGTTACCTTCCTGTTCATGGATTTGCGTGTATTTGTCGTCATGCTGGCCGGCGGGGTTACGATGCTGTTGCTCGCCCGGGTTCCTTTCCGAAAAATGGCGCTTTTGTTTTGGGCTCTGATGGTTTTTACTGTGATTAACAGCATTTTTATTCTGCTGATTACGCCTCGCTTCGGCACGACGCTGACCGGAAGTGATACGCCGTTCATCCCGCTGGGCTATGATACGATTAATGCAGAAACGTTGTTTTACGTGTTGACGCTGTCGCTGAAATATCTCACGCTGCTGCCGATCACGCTGCTATTTATCTTTACGACGCACCCCAGCCGTTTTGCAGCCAGCTTAAACAAGTTAGGCGTGCCTTACAAGCTGGCATATGCGGTCAGCATTGCTTTTCGCTACATTCCCGATTTGACAAAGGAATTCCGCACGATTCTCAATGCGCTGCAGATGCGCGGGCTCGGCATCTCCCGCGGCGATGGCACACTGCTGCAACGGGCGCGGAATTTAACGCAGGCGGTTGTGCCGCTGCTGCAATCTTCGCTGCAGCGGATCGAATCGGTGTCCGATGCCATGGACCTGCGCGGGTTCGGCACGAAGCCGCGGCGAACCTGGTACATGGGCACCGTTATGACGGGAAGCGATAAGCTGATCGCGCTGCTGTGCGTCGTGTTGCTGGCGACCGGCGTAGGTCTGAAGCAAAGCTTGCTTCAAGGCTTTTGGTATCCGTTTGGATAGATGATCGTGAGTGAATTAGGGTTCGGATGATTTGGAGACGGAGGGGGCCTATCTGTTCAGTGTGAAGGAGAAAGAACAGCAAACGCCTGTGGGCCATCTTTGGTTTAATGTGCTGGAGCAGGAAAAAGGTCCGGTAGCTTTTATCCTCGATATCTTGATCTATGATGAATTCCAGGGCCAAGGTTACGGCCAAGCGGCGATGACCGCGCTGGAGGAAAAGGTGCGCGAATTGGGGTTGAATAGGATTGGCCTTCATGTGTTCGGACATAACCAGCGGGCGTTTCGTTTGTATCAAAAGATGGGTTACACGGTCACGGACATACAGATGTTCAAAACCTTGGAGCGTTATCCTTGAAATATTCCCGGCGTATCGTTACTATGGTTGAAGGAAGTTGAGCAATTACACGAATGAGGAGTTGTCAATGATATGGCTTTGAAAGCAGGCATTGTGGGTTTGCCGAACGTGGGGAAGTCCACACTGTTTAACGCGATAACCCAGGCGGGGGCGGAATCCGCCAACTATCCGTTTTGTACGATCGATCCGAACGTCGGCGTCGTGGAAGTGCCGGACGAGCGGCTCGACAAGCTGACCGAACTGGTGGTTCCGAATCGGACGGTTCCGACAGCTTTTGAATTTGTGGATATCGCCGGGTTGGTCCGCGGTGCGAGCAAGGGGGAGGGACTTGGCAACAAGTTCTTGGCCCATATCCGCGAGGTGGACGCGATCGTTCACGTGGTTCGCTGCTTCGAGGACGAGAACATTACGCACGTGGACGGCAAAATCAACCCGATCAGCGACATCCAAACGATTAACCTGGAATTGATCTTGGCTGACGTGGAGAGCGTGGAGAAACGGATCGAACGCGCCAAGAAAAATATGAAGGGCGGCAACAAGCAATACGCACAGGAAGTTGAGGTTCTGGAACGGATCAAGGAGGCGCTGTATAACGATCAGCCGGCGCGCAGCGTAGAGCTGACGGACGAAGAGAAGTTGATCGTGCGCGATTTGCACCTGCTGACGTTGAAGCCGGTGCTGTATGCTGCTAACGTTAGCGAGGATGGCGTAAGCGATGCGGACAACAATCCTTTTGTGCAGCAGGTCAAAGAATTTGCTGCGGCTGAAGGCGCCGAAGTCGTTCCGATCAGCGCCAAGGTGGAGGCGGAGATCGCGGAGCTGGAAGGCGAAGACAAGAAGATGTTCCTGGAGGAGCTTGGTCTGAACGCTTCCGGTTTGGATCGCTTAATCCAGGCAGCATACCGTCTGCTTGGCCTGTATACGTATTTCACGGCTGGCGTTCAAGAAGTTCGCGCCTGGACGATCCGCAAAGGCACGAAAGCGCCGCAAGCCGCCGGCGTGATTCACTCCGATTTCGAGCGCGGTTTTATCCGTGCGGAGGTTGTCTCTTATGAAGACCTCGTTGCTGCCGGTTCGATGAGCGCGGCTCGCGAACGCGGCCAGCTGCGGCTGGAAGGGAAAGACTACGTCGTCCAGGACGGCGATATCATGCATTTCCGCTTTAACGTATAGTGCAACTCGAGTAACAGCGAAGGATCACTGCCTCAGGGGCGCAGAATTTATGCGAACCCTGGGGCAGTTTTTTTATTTGCATTTTTTTACTTTCGAATAGTAAGTGATTCACGAGGGAGTGTACGGTATACCTTCATAATAGAAAATGACCATATGGGAGAAAATTGCATTGTTTTCATAGATTCGAGTTTGTATACTTAATTCAAGTTTGATTCATTCTTACATTTAGGGGGAGTTTTTGTAATGAGTATGGATTATGCCTTGCACCGCAAGTCCCAGTTGGATACCCGGGAATTGCTGCTGCTGGAATCCGAGGTGAAAAGCCAGGGGAAAAACATGGTTGTGGCTTACATACTATGGTATTTCCTTGGTATTGTTGGGGGACATCGTTTTTACATGGGGAAAATCGGAACGGCCGTGACCCAGTTGATCTTGTCCCTGACGGTGGTTGGGCTGATCGTTACCGGGATCTGGTGGATCGTGGACGCTTTCCTGGTGCACACTTGGGTGAAACGTCATAACGCCGAGGTGGAGAACCGGATTATCGACCGGATTTTCTATGACCGCGGCAGATCTCCGGAGTATCCGATCTAATCATGTTGACCAAAAGCGATCTGACCACAAGCGAGCTGCTGCTCCTGAATTCAGAAATGAATAAGCGCGAAAAATCGCTGGGCCTGGCATATCTGATGCTGCTGGCCGGTCATTTGGGCGTGCATCGTTTCTACTTGAAGCGGATCGCCAGCGGGGTTATACAGCTGTGTTTATTCATCCTGGCGATTGGGCTTTACTTTGGGTTTGCCATTGCGTCGGCCATTGAAAGCGTGGATTCGCCCGATACGAGCTACTCCCTGTTTTTGCTTATCCCCGTCATCTTGTTTGGGTTGGCGCTGACCGTGTGGGTCATTGTCGATGCTTGCTTGCTGCCTGGCATGGTCCGGAATTGGAACGCAAAGCTGGAGCAGTCGCTGATCGAACAAATCGCTGCCCTTCGCTCGCCGGCAGGCTTTACGAAGCCCGGCGCGGATGGGTTAGGGGAGGGCAGCCGCCCGCTTGACATCTAGGAAGCGGCGTTTCATCCATTTCATGAAAAGGCGCCCTTGCGGCGTCTTTTTTTGAGATGGAAAGTTCCAAATTGGAAGTTGGAGGTCTGGGCGAATGTGGTCTAGCCAAAACATGACCTCCATGATATAATAAAAAGTCGTCTATCCCTGAAATAATAATCAGTGGATAAGCGGCTTTTTATAAGATCTTGTGATCGAATGAAGAGAGGTGATATCCCTTGTTGGACCGACTACAATCCTTGGCTGACCGTTACGAGAAGTTAAGTGAGCTGCTTTGCGATCCAGACGTGGCGAACGACTCGAAACGACTGCGGGATTACTCCAAAGAACAATCGGATTTACAGCCGGCTTATGAGGCGTACACCGAATATAAGAATGTAATCGGAGAGCTGGAAGCGGCCAAAGCGATGCAGGCCGAGAAGCTGGATGATGAAATGCGCGAAATGGTGAAGATGGAAATCGAGGAACTGACCGCGCGCCAGCAGGCTTTGGAAGAAAAAATTCGCATTTTGTTGCTGCCGAAGGACCCGAATGACGATAAAAACGTAATCGTGGAAATTCGCGGCGCGGCCGGAGGAGATGAAGCGGCTCTGTTTGCTGCCGACTTGTACCGGATGTACACACGGTATGCCGATTCTCAAGGCTGGCGCGTCGAAGTGATGGATATGAACGAAAGCGACCTGGGCGGATTCAAAGAGGTTATCTTTATGATTAACGGCAAGGGCGCTTACAGCAAGCTGAAATACGAGAGCGGCGCGCATCGCGTGCAGCGCATTCCGGCGACGGAATCCGGCGGACGGATTCATACATCGACCTCGACGGTTGCGGTGTTGCCGGAGGTTGAGGAAGTGGATATCGAGATTTTGGATAAGGATATCCGTGTTGATACGTTCTGCTCGAGCGGCGCGGGCGGCCAATCGGTTAACACGACCAAATCCGCCGTGCGGGTTACCCACATCCCGACCGGTATCGTGGCCACTTGCCAAGACGGCAAATCGCAGAACTCCAACAAAGAGAAGGCACTACAGGTACTGCGTGCCCGGATCTATGATATGAAGCGTCAGGAAGAGGAAGCGAAATACGCCGGCGAACGGAAAAGCAAGGTGGGTACTGGGGACCGCAGCGAACGGATCCGGACTTACAACTTCCCGCAAAGCCGGGTAACCGACCACCGGATCGGCCTGACCCTGCATAAGCTGGATCAGGTGATGAACGGCGAGCTGGAAGAGATCGTATCGGCGTTGACGATTGCTGAGCAAGCTGAACTGATGGAAAAAGGAGAATAACGTGTTGCACAATGAAGGATACCGGATGTCCGGTGCAATGACGATATGGGAAGCCCGTAAAGAGGCTTCTTCTTTTTTAGCGGCGGCGGGCGTGCGGGAGCCCGGGTCGAATGCGGAGCTGCTGCTCCGCCATGTGCTGGGCCTGACGGGCGCGGCGTATTTGGCCGCGCTGCGTGACCCGTTCCCGGCGGACAAGCGGGACGCCTGGGAAGCGGTGATCCGCCGCAAAGCGGCGGGTGAGCCAGCGCAGTATATTATCGGGGAGCAGGAGTTCTACGGATTGACCTTCCGGGTCAATCCGGCGGTACTGATCCCCCGCCCAGAAACGGAGCTGCTGGTGGAGCGCATCGCGTTGGAAGGCGATGCGCTGTGGCCCGGCGGCGCGCCGTACGCCGCCGACATCGGCACGGGCAGCGGCGCGATTGCCGCAGCCCTGGCCCACCTGCGCCCAGCATGGCGCGTCGCGGCGAGCGATATCTCGCCGGACGCCCTGACGGTGGCGCAGGACAATGTCCGGCGGCTCGGCCTCGCGGTGACATTCAAGCAGGGGGACCTGCTTGAACCTTTTGCCGGCGAGCCGCTGGACATCGTGGTGTCGAATCCGCCGTATATACCGGCGGAGGACATCCCGCACCTGCAGCCAGAGGTGCGGGACTATGAGCCGCGCGGCGCGCTGGATGGCGGTCCGGACGGGCTCGCGCCCTACCGGACCATGATGGCGCAGCTCGCGCTGCTGCCGCGGCCGCCTCGCCTCATCGGCTTCGAGCTCGGCCAAGGCCAAGCGGCCGACGTCGCGGCCCTGCTCCGCGCCGCCGGCCATTGGGACGAGATCATGACCGTCCCCGATCTCGCCGGCATCGACCGCCACGTGCTGGGGATCGCACGAGGGTAATCCTCTTTGCCGCAACGTTGCGACGTGATGGCGGCCGCACCCGGGCGTTACCCTATTCCGCTGATTCTATGAAAATGGGTGAATCACCTCAACCAAAAGCCGCTGATTTTGGAAGGATAGTTTCATAGAATGTGGTATCTCAAGCCGAAAGGAGGGAGATATCACATGGCGTTTACTTTGACGTTTCCGTACGCGCAAGCTGCCGGCGTCGGCCAAGGGTATTTCGTGGCCGCCGACCCGCTGGGCCCAACCGGGATCGTAACGGTTCAGGCTACAGTGGGTAACGTCGAACTCCGGATTACCCGGTATAACGCACCCGACTTTATCCAGACTGTAACGCAAGGCAGCACATTTTCCGTTCAGCTGAGTAACATTCAAACGATCGGTATTTATGCGCTGACGGCAGTGACGGGGACGATCACCTTGATCACTCCCGTATAACCTGCTCCCCCCTCCATTCCCTTTCTTATCCCGACCCCACTTGGGCGCCGGCGCACGCGTCGGCGCTCATTTTTTTGCGACATGTCTATCCGCCGCCCTCTTTTTAAGGATTATCCCGTTGCATCAGATCGTTGGGGACGCGAAACAATAGAGGCTGCGAGGAAAAAAAGGTTCGCTTCCTCTTTCTGAACGAGAGGGATAATCGTGCAGAGAGGCGTAAGGAAGAGTCCTCCTTTCTGAAGAAAAGGGATAATGGTACAAAGCGAGGCGAGGAAAATCTCTCCTATCTGAACGAAAGGGATAATCATGCAAAAAGGTGCCAGAAATGTACATAGGGGTACAATATAAGAGCCAGATTGGTGCTGGAGCCGGTTTAACCTGTGCGACGGCGTGTGCGTCGAGCTTTTGTGGCAAATGTGTCTATCTGCCCCCTCTTTTTATGGATTATCCCGTTGCATCAGATCGTTGGGGAACGCGTAACAATAATGACGACGAGGAAAACAACGCGTAACAATGGACGAAGAAAAAAATGTTTGGACCCCTCATTTCTGAGCGAAAGGGATAATTGGGCTAAGAGGAGCGAGAAAGAATCCTCCTTTCTGAACGAAAGGGATAATGATTCAAAGAGGAGGCGAGAAGGTGCAAAAGGGCAGGAGGAGACGTGAGAAATGCCGCCGCGGGGCAAAGTAAGTCTAAAAAGGTAACCTTTTGACGCTGTGACCCGTTATTTGGGTCGAAGGGCTCATTTGTAGTTGGGCCGGGTTTCTTTTAAAGTAAAGGTACGGGGTTTCTAGATCAAGAAAAGAGGATGTTCATGCTGAGCAAACTGAAAAAAATCGATTACTCCATCGTCGTGATCCTGCTGCTGCTCATGGCCATCAGCATCGCGGTGTTGTACAGCGCTACGTCAAACACCCAATATCATGGTTATCACCTTCGCATGCTTGTTTACTATGCGCTGGGGTTTGTTGCCTTTTTTGGAGTTTCGATTCTCGACTATCGGCTGCTTGTCAAATATGCGCCTTACTTGTACCTGTTTGGCTTCGGGCTGTTGATCGTCGTGATGTTCATTGGCAATACCTACTATAACGCAACTGGTTGGTTGACGATTCCGGTCATTAATCAGAGCTTTCAGCCGGCGGAGTTTTTTAAGCTGCTGCTGGTTCTTTTTCTTGGGTTTATGCTGCTGCGCAAGCGCAAACTTCGGTTAGCTTTCTGGCGGGACGTTGTGCCGATCTGCTTGCTGACCTTTATCCCGTTTGTTGCGGTAATGGCTCAAAATGACTTAGGAAATGCGCTCAGCTATGTCGTGATTTTGGCGGGCATGTTATGGATTGGGAATATTAAATATTGGCATGCGCTGATCGCGCTTGCGATCTTCGCCGGTTCGGTGATCGGAGGCATCACGGCGTACAAAGCGTATCATGATCAGGTGTATAACTTCTTTGTAGATATCGGCCGGGAGCACTGGATCAACCGGATCGATCCGTGGCTTATGCCGGAGAAAGCGTCCGAAGACGCCTCCTACCACACTCGGAACGCCAAGCTGGCGATTGCCTCCGGGGGCATGACCGGGGAAGGGTACATGAAAGGGGAGACGGTGCAGTCGGAACGGGTACCGCTCACCTACTCGGACTCGATCTTTGTGGTGATCGCTGAGGAGTTTGGTTTTATCGGGAGCTCGGCGTTGCTGCTGTTGTATTTTGTACTGATTCACCGGCTCATTCTGATCTCGCTTGAGACCCGCGAAACCAGCGGGCCGTACTTAATCGTGGGGATTGTGGCGATGCTGTTGTATCAGATTTTTGAAAATATCGGCATGTTCATTGGTCTCATGCCTTTGACAGGGATTACTTTGCCCTTCATCAGCTATGGCGGTACCTCGCTGCTGATTAATATGGCGAGCATCGGCGTGGCGATGAGCATCCGGATCTACGGGCAAGAGAAGGAAGAAGAGAAGCCCCCTGTGGCTTCGTCGGCACCTACGTCGCGTTATGCCTTGCTCAGATCTAAACGCCAGTCGGAAAATCGGGGATAACATTTTTACTAGATTCCTAGGTTTAGAAGTCTCTTAACCGGACATACTGATAGACATCAGCGGCTGAAATACCGGTTTGGTTAGGAGCAAGGAATCATGGGTAGACGTTCATTTTCCCGTAAGAAAATCGCACTTATCTTTTTTTCGATTGTTATGTTGATGATGTCCTGGGAAGGACAAATGGTTGATACAGCCGCGGCGGCGGGGTCGCAAGCGGTGATTTCTCAGATTCCGCAGGAATCGATTCGGCTGCGCATTCTTGCAAATTCGGATGGAGCTGCGGATCAACTCGTCAAACGTCGTGTTCGCGATGCTGTCGTTGAGCAAATGAACGGCTGGGTTGCACAGCTGGAGAATCCGCAGAGTCTGGAGGAAGCGCGCCAGGTGATCCGCGAGCATCTGCCGGCTATCGAGGAGCAAGTTGGTCAAACGCTTAAGCAATATGGCAAAAACTACGACTATCAAGTTGAGCTCGGCACCGTGCCGTTTCCGACCAAAATGTACGGCGGTGCCGTTTATCCAGCGGGCGACTACGAAGCGCTGCGCGTGACGCTGGGCGAGGGGAAAGGGAAAAACTGGTGGTGTGTGTTGTTTCCGCCGCTTTGCTTCATCGACGCCGGGAGCGGGGACGCGTTGGCTAAGGACGCGGGGGCGGTAACCACTGCAACAACAAAGGCCTCGGCTGCCGGGGCTGCGGGAGATGCCGTTCAGGTTGAACCGGAGGAGACGGAAGTGCGTTTCTTCCTGTGGGATATGCTGGTGAAGCTCTGGAACTGGATTGCCAGTCTATTTGCTTAATGATTTATATATTGAGAACTGTTTAACCGTTCGGGGATGCCGGGCGGTTTTTTTTGCGGCTATGCGCATGGCTGGGTTCGGGTATAATAGTAGAATATATTATTGAACAGTTTGGGATGAACGAGAATGAGCCGACAGGAATCTATGAAACCAAATCAAGCGGAACACAGCGGGGATCTTCCTGCTTTAAAAGAAGTGGCCTCCAAAACGACACGTTGGTGGCATGTCCAGCCTGGAACTGGAGCTGGGGCTGGAGTGCCGGATGATGTGGATGCGGAGGAAGCGGCGGCGCTGAAAGAAGCCGCCGCTGTACTAGCCTCCGGCGGGACGGTGGCGTTCCCGACGGAGACGGTGTATGGGCTTGGCGCGGATGCGCGGAATACGGCGGCGGTGGAGGCGATTTTTGCCGCTAAGGGCCGCCCGTCCGATAATCCGCTCATCGTGCACATCGCCGACGTGAGCCAGCTGGACGGACTCGTCACGGAAGTGAACGAGACGGCACGGCGGCTCATGGAGGCGTTTTGGCCCGGGCCGCTCACGCTGGTGCTGCCCGTGTCCGAAGGCGCCGTCTCACCGCGCGTGACGGCGGGGTTGTCCACCGTGGGCGTGCGCATGCCCGCCCACGACGTGGCGCTGCGGCTGATCGCCGCAGCGGGGTGCCCGGTGGCGGCGCCTAGCGCCAACCGGTCGGGCCGCCCGAGCCCCACGCTGGCGAGCCACGTGGGCGAGGACTTGTCCGGCCGCATTGACGGCATCGTCGACGGCGGGCCCACCGGGGTGGGCCTAGAGTCGACGGTCGTGGAAGCCGGCCGGGACGGGGTTGTCACCGTGCTCCGCCCTGGCGGGATCACGGTGGAGCAGCTCGCCCGCGTGGCTGGCGCGGGCGTGCGGCTGGACGCCGCCCTGCAGCCGAAGGCGAAGGCGGGCGGCGAAGCGGCCCCTGGCCCGGCGGCTGCGCCTCGCGCGCCGGGCATGAAGTACACGCACTATGCGCCGCAGGGCGTGTTGCATATTGTGCGCGGGTCCGCCGACCGGGTGGCGGACCGCATCCGGGCCGAGCTCGCGGCGGCCGCGGCGCGCGGGGAGAAGACGGGCGTGCTCGCCTTCGACGAGCGCCTCCCGTCCTACCGCGCCGACTGCGCGCTCTCGCTCGGCCGCGAGGATGAGCTGGAGACGGCGGCGCACCGTCTCTACGCTGCGCTCCGCCGCTTCGACGAATGCGGCGTCACCTATATCCTCGCCGAAGCCTGCCCCGAGGAAGGGCTCGGCTCGGCGGTGATGAACCGGCTGCTGAAAGCCGCCGGTCACCGGGTGATTGACGCCGGCGGAGATTCGGAAGAGGGCAGGGGGTGAGGTCATGATCCGCATCGGCCTGGCCGGCTGGGGCGATCATGACGATTTATACCCTGCCCGAACGCCGGCCAAAGACAAGCTCGCTTGGTACGCGAAGTATTTTAACGTGGTAGAGGTGGACAGTTCGTTTTACGCCGTACTGGGGGAAGAGGTCTATCGCCGCTGGTTGGCGGAGACGCCGTCCGATTTCACGTTTATCATCAAAGCGTACCAAGGGATGACCGGACATAGCCGGGGGAAATCGCCGTTTGGCGGTCCGGGGGACATGTTCCAAGCGTATCTGGATTCGATTCGCCCGGTGGTGGAGGCGGGCCGGCTCAAGGCCGTGATGTTCCAATTCCCGCCCTGGTTCGACTGCACGGCGGAGCATGTCCGGCAGCTGCGCGCGATCCGCAAATGGATGGGGAACCTACCGCTAGCGCTGGAGTTTCGCCATCAAAGCTGGTTCACGCCCGCTAACCGAGAGCGCACATTGGAGTTCATGCGCCAGGAGGGCTGGATCCATATCGTTTGCGATGAGCCCCAGATCGGACGAGGCTCGGTTCCCACGGTGCTGGAACCCACTGACCCCGAGTTAACGATCGTCCGCATGCATGGGCGAAATGCCGCAGGTTGGAGTCAAGCCAGCGCACCCAATTGGCGGGAGATTCGTACGTTGTACCGCTATTCGCTGGAGGAGTTGCAGGACTGGGTTGGAATGCTGGACCAGTTGTTCAGCCAAGGGACGAAGGAGATTTGTATGATCTTCAACAACAATTCCGGCGGAGATGCAGCGGCAAACGCTCTAGACATGATGGGCCTGCTGGGCCAATCGCCGCGCGAGCTTCCGCCGCGTCAGATCGATTTGTTCGGCGGTTGGGAAGATTAGTGGAATGAACGCTTCACCTGCTGAACTAAAGGGCGAGATTAAGTACGATTCGTACCGTAGAGGCTCGTTCGGCGCTTTTGGCAGTGATTAGCGGTAAAAACTGGCGTTATTTTTAGAGGTAAGGCCTTGTTTTGCGCAAATAGCGGTAAATCGTGGTGTTATTTTTGCGGATATCGGGAGAACGGCCGACTAGAGGGCGAATTAGCGACACAAAATACCGTTAATTGTCCGATCTCCCCCAAATGTTGAGAAAATAACGCCATCTTTTACCGTTAATTCCACGTTGGTGGGGGATCCGCGCCCCTCGATTCCCCCTTCTCACCCAAAGCCCCACGTGCCCCTTAAGTCATGAACCGGGACCTGTCCGCATATGGTTGTACAAAAGACGGACAAAGGGGACTTACGGTTATGGCAGAGGCTTATGAGCGGCTGGGAGAGCTGGTGACGATCCTGCTGATGGCGATTGCGCTGGGCATGGATGCTTTATCGCTGGGTGTCGGCATCGGCATGAAGGGAGTCCGGCGGAAAGATGCGTTCCGCATCGGGACGATGGTGGCTCTCTTTCACGTGTTAATGCCTCTGTTGGGAATTGCAGCGGGACAGTATGTCGGTGCGCTGCTGGGAAGCTTGGCACGGTATGTGGCAGGCGGACTTCTATTCCTGCTTGGGACGCATATGATCGTCAGCTCGATCAAAGGCAGCGGCGTACAGTCCATCAACCATCGGACTTGGTTAGGTGCGCTGCTATTTTCGTTAAGCGTCAGCATCGATTCGTTTTCCGTCGGGGTGTCGCTGGGCATGTTCCATGGAGACTGGCTCCTGACGGTGCTGGCCTTTGGATTTTTTGGCGGGATCATGTCCTTGTTTGGACTGGCGATGGGACGAGGCATGGGGCGTTCGCTGGGCGATTACGGGGAGGCGGCTGGCGGAGCAATCTTGCTGGCGTTTGGACTATTGTTTATCTTTTGAAACCGAGGCCTTTCGTGATAAAATAAGGTCCAAACGCGGGTAAGCCTTCCCGCTGAATATGGAGGTGAAAGGGCATGCGCATCTTGTTTGTATGTACCGGAAATACCTGCCGCAGCCCGATGGCCGAAGGGATGCTGCGCAAGCTGGCGCGGGACCGGGGGCTGGACGTGGAAGTCCGCTCGGCTGGCGTAGCCGCCATGAAAGGGGCCTCCATTTCCCGTCATGCGGAAGCGGTGTTGCGGGACAGGGGGATTAAAGAGACTTTCGAATCTACCCCTCTTTATGCCGAACTGGCGGAGTGGGCTGATCTGATTCTGACGCTGACGCAAGGGCATAAGCGCCAGGTGATTCATTCATTTCCGGAGACAGCCGATAAAATATTTACATTAAAAGAATACGTTGAAGAAGACGCCTCCATACTAGCTACCTTGGAGGAGTTCCGACGCCTTGCGGCGGATCGGGAGCTGGCGCGAGCGCTGGGGAAGGAGTGGCCTGCGGAGCAGCAGCGGCGACTGGATGAGCTGCATCTTCGGCTGCCCGCGTTCGATATTTCCGATCCGTTTGGCGGTTCGCGAGCAGACTACGACCGAACGGCGGCGGAGATCAGCGCAGCGCTGGAGAAGCTGATCGCCAAGCTGGAGCGCGGCGAGGGGCATTAAACCAGTTGCATTTGCTGCGCGGATGCTTTATTCTAATAGCAGAAGTTTTAGCTCCGATGTAACTGGCGACAAGAGTGGATCAAACCACGATGGAGCATCGGAGAATACGGCCGGTCGCCTGGGCAAAGAGCACGACGCACGTCAGTTGCGTTATGCTCTTTTTTTGTTGGTTGGGTTTGAACGAAGCGGACGGACATCCGTTTGCGGTTCGCCTTTCTCTGATATAATAAGGACAGTCTTTGTGACATGTTGTTTGGTTTGCGGAGAAAGGAGCTGGCATCACATGGAACAGGAAGAGCTCGGTACCCTGCGGGCACAGGTAGCAACAATTGCAGAGGAAGTAGCCGTTGCAGCTCATCTGAGTCCGGGGAAGCTGCTGGTCATCGGGGCCAGCACGAGTGAAGTGGCGGGCAAACGAATTGGCACGAGCGGAGCTGAGGACATCGCGGCTGAGCTGTGGGCGGGAATTGAACAGGTTCGGGCCAAATACGGCTTTGACGTCGCCTTTCAATGCTGCGAGCACTTAAATCGTGCGCTGGTGGTTGAACGGGCGGTGCTGGAGCGATTTTCCTTGACGGAAGTTGCTGCGGTTCCCGTGCCGAAGGCAGGCGGTTCGATGGCCGCTGCAGCCTATCGGCGTTTGTCGGACCCGTGCCTGGCCGAGACGCTTGAAGCCCATGCCGGGATCGATATCGGCGAAACGCTGATCGGCATGCATTTGCGGCGGGTGGCGGTGCCTTTTCGTCCTTCACTGTGCCTGGTTGGGCAAGCACGCGTTACAGCAGCGACGACCCGTCCGAAGCTGATCGGCGGGGAACGAGCCGTTTATACGCTGCCGCCGGATTCGGATTCCACGCTTTGCGATTAAGTATAGATTAGATTCTAAGGAGGACAACGGAAGATGGAAAATTTGAGAAAGCAAGATCCAGCGGTACTGGAGGCTATGAATCTGGAGCTCAAGCGTCAGCGCAACAACATTGAGCTGATCGCTTCCGAGAACATCGTCAGTGAGGCGGTTATGGAAGCGATGGGATCCGTGCTCACAAACAAATACGCTGAAGGTTATCCAGGCAAACGGTATTACGGCGGCTGCGAACGCGTAGACATCGTGGAAAATATCGCCCGCGATCGGGCCAAGGAATTGTTTGGCGCTGACCACGCCAACGTTCAACCGCATTCCGGAGCACAAGCGAACCTTGCGGTTTACCTGGCTGCCCTCAAAACTGGCGACACCGTGTTGGGGATGAACCTGGCGCATGGCGGTCACTTGACCCACGGCAGCCCGGTCAACGCTTCCGGTTTGTACTATAATTTCGTGGCTTATGGGGTACAAGAAGATACGTTCTTGATCGATTACGATGAAGTGCGCAAAGCCGCTTTTAAGCATCGTCCACGTCTGATCGTGGCTGGAGCGAGCGCATATCCGCGGATCATCGATTTCGAGAAGCTGGCTTCGATCGCCAACGACGTAGGTGCGTTGTTTATGGTCGATATGGCGCATATTGCCGGTCTTGTGGCTGCGGGCTTGCATCCAAACCCGGTTCCACATGCTCATTTTGTGACGACCACCACCCACAAGACGCTGCGCGGACCACGCGGCGGGATGATTCTGTGCAAGCAGCCTTGGGCAGCCGCGATTGACAAAGCGGTATTCCCTGGTACGCAAGGCGGCCCGCTGATGCACGTGATTGCTTCGAAAGCAGTGGCCTTGGGCGAAGCGCTTCAGCCTTCTTTTAAAACTTATGCCCAAAATGTAGTGAAGAACGCTAAAGTCCTGGCGGAAACGCTGATGTCCGAAGGCCTTAACATCGTATCCGGCGGCACAGATAACCACCTGATGCTGGTGGATACGCGCAACCTGAACATCACAGGGAAAGACGCCGAGCATGTTCTGGATTCGATCGGGATCACGGTGAACAAAAATGCGATTCCGTTTGACCCAACCAGCCCATTCATCACCAGCGGTATCCGCATCGGTACGCCGGCGGCGACTTCCCGCGGCATGGATGAGGAAGCGATGAAGGAAATCGGGCAGATTATCGCTACTGTGCTGAAATCGCCGAAGGACGAAGCGGTGTTGGATAAAGCGCGTAAGCAGGTGTCGGCATTAACGGATCGGTACCCGCTGTATCCGAACTTGCAGTATTAATTTGATCAACGACAGCGGCAGGCCGTTAGGCCTCATAACAAAGCCGGGAGCGTCTGCTCCCGGCTTATTGGCGTTTCACTTCTGGTACGTGGGGAATCTTCCGGCTGGAATGGCAGCTTGGAAGGGTGAGAATTTTTTCCAAATTGTCAAGAATGCCTGAGAGGAGAAGTGGGGCTTTTGGGCGTCAGACGGCTTATTTATGGGGGTGAGTGACGTTTTTATGACGGCTTTCTGACAAGTTGGCTTGAGGGTGAAAATGCCATCTTGGAGTGATATAATAGACAAGATTTGTGGAGCGTTCGAAGAATGGGAACGAACAAGCAAGTAAAGACTTAGCATTAAAACCGGAGGGACGAACGAAATATGAGAAAATTGGTGGTATGTGATCACCCTTTGATTCAACACAAACTGACTTTTATCCGCGACATGCGCACGAACACAAAGGATTTTCGTGAACTGGTAGATGAGGTGGCGACGTTGATGGCTTATGAAATTACGCGGGACATTCCGCTCGAGTCGATCAAAGTGCAGACGCCGGTCGCTGAGGCCGAGTCGAAGGTCATCTCTGGGCGGATGCTGGGGCTGATTCCGATTCTCCGCGCCGGGCTGGGTATGCTTGACGGAGTGTTGAAGCTGCTTCCTGCGGCAAAGGTGGGACATGTCGGCCTGTTCCGTGACCCGGATACGCTGCAGCCGGTTGAGTATTACATCAAGCTTCCTACCGATGTTCAGGAACGCGAGCTGATCGTCATCGACCCGATGCTGGCCACCGGGGGATCCGCTATTGCAGCGATCACCGCGTTGAAGAATCGCGGCTGCACGCAGATCAAAATGATGAACCTGATCGCCGCGCCGGAAGGGGTTAAGGCGGTGCATGATGAGCATCCGGACGTAGACATTTATGTAGCGGCTTTGGACAGCCATCTGAACGAACACGGCTATATCATTCCGGGCTTGGGCGATGCCGGTGACCGGTTGTACGGCACGAAGTAAGTCAAACGTCTGAATAGGAACTCCAACGTCTTAGGAGATGGTTGGGGCGAAGGCGTAGGGCATAGGGCCGGTTTAACGGCAAATTGTACCGTTAATTTTCTATTATTTGCGCAATGAAGAGAAATAACAGTAAATCCTACCTCTAATTTGGCCGATCTCAGCGAAAATGCGGAATTGCGCCGAAATTAACGGTAGCTTTTACAGCTAATCGAGGCACTTATGCCGGATATCCCAAAATTAACGGTAGCTTTTACAGTTAGTTGCTGCGAGACAGGCAGACGACAACAACTTATTTTGATTACCTCTATATGGAAGGAATTGAGTAGGGTGGGCAAGATTAAAGTAATGACGATCTTCGGCGTCAGACCCGAAGCGATTAAGATGGCGCCGCTGATTCTGGAATTGCAGAAGCATCCCGAACAAATCGAATCGGTGGTGTGTGTGACGGCGCAGCACCGCGAAATGCTTGATCAGGTGCTGGACGTCTTTAAGATCGTTCCGGATTACGATCTGGACGTCATGAAGCCAAACCAGACGCTAAACGAAATTACGATTCGTGTATTGCAAGGATTGGAAGGCGTCCTTAAGGAAGCCAAACCCGACATTGTGCTTGTACACGGCGATACTTTAACGACTTTCTTGGCAAGTTACGCCGCTTTCCTGCAGCAAATTAAGGTGGGGCATGTCGAGGCCGGGTTGCGGACGTGGAACAAGCTTTCCCCTTATCCGGAAGAGATGAATCGTCAGCTGACCGGCGTTTTGGCCGATCTTCATTTTGCTCCGACGGAATGGTCGGCTGGAAATTTGCGTAAGGAAAATAAACCGGAGTCAGCTATATATGTCACAGGCAACACGGTGACGGATGTGTTTCAATATACAGTACAGCCGAATTACACAAATTCTGTGCTGGACTGGGCCGCTGGAAAGCGGCTTATTCTCATGACGGCGCACCGCCGCGAGTCGCAAGGCGAACCGCATCTGAATATTTTCCGCGCCGTAAGAAGAATTGCCGATGAGTTTGAGGATGTAGCCATCGTGTATCCGGTTCACCCCAGCCCTGCGGTAAGGGAACCGGCCTATGCAACGTTGGGCGATCATCCCCGTATTAAACTTATTGATCCATTAGATGTGGTGGATTTGCACAACTTCTACCCTCATACGCATTTGATACTTACGGATTCGGGCGGTTTGCAGGAAGAAGCACCTTCCTTTGGTGTTCCGGTGCTGGTGCTTCGCGATACGACGGAGCGTCCCGAAGGGATCGAAGCGGGGACGCTGGAGTTGGTCGGCACAAATGAGGAGATGGTTTATGAACGGACAAAGGCGTTGCTTAGCGATCAGAAGCTATACGAATCAATGAGCCGGGCAGCGAATCCGTATGGTGATGGACAAGCATCTCAAAGAATTGTCAATGCGATTTGTCACCATTTTGGATTTTTGAAGGATCGTCCGGAGGAATTTCACAGAAAGTTCACAAACTAGCGAAAATTTGTTTTGATCGCGAGCCCAAAAAAGTATACAGTATTACTGTACGCTGTATGCGTTTTATTCAGGATTGCAAGGGCAAATTTAGCATTTCATGGCTTTAAATCACTAAAAAACCTCAATTGACAATAACTCTTCACAATTAGTAAAATAAATTGGGATTATTAGGGTGATTTGAGATGAAAGACCCGATTAAACCTGATAAAAACAACAACAGCGTATGGAAGGCTGTCGCTGTGGTAACCGCTTTAGGAACGAACTTTGCCGTGTGCGCTGTGGGAGGTTACTTCCTTGGCGCCTGGTTGGATAAGCTGTGGTTCAAGAATGGACTGGGCATCGGCCTTGGGGTTCTGATCGGCATTGCAGCGGGAATTATCGGCATTGTCGCTCTGATTAAGTCGGTTGTGGGAGGAAATGATGGATGAGCTCTCGAAATACAACCGCGCTCTGACAGCCGGAACCCTAGGTTTCTTGGCCCTGTGTTTTCTGGGAGGCGCTTTATTGCCGGAGTATCAAAGCATTATGCTTGGCATCGCGCTCGGCTCAGCAGTAAGCTGGATTAACGCGGTTTACTTAGGCCGCAAGGTCCGGCAGGTACTGGATGCCGCGGTTAACGGCGGTTCGAAGCGGTTGAACATGGGATTTCTGACCCGTGCAGCACTGGCGGTTCTAGCGGTATTTGCCGCGATGAAATATCCGCAGCATCTAAACGTGTATGCGGTTGCCGGCAGTCTGGTTTTTGCGCAATTTTTTCTTCTTTTTATAGGTATTCGTTTTTCTCGTAAGCCTTAAAGCTTGGTAGCATTTCAACTTGGAATGGGGGTGAGAAAACATGCATGAAGCTCCGGTCATAGAGTTGGGCGGTCTGCATTTGGACTTGTCCATCATCTTGATGCTGGTGGTGACCTGCACCATCGTGTTCGTCATCGCGCGTCTAGCGACTCGGAATCTATCCGTAGAGAATCCCGGCAAGCTGCAGAATTTCATGGAGTGGGCGGCTGAGTTCGTTCAGAACTTGATCTCCAGCACCATGGATCTGAAGAAGGGAAGACCTTTTCTCTCTCTGGCCATGACGATGATTATGTTTATCTTTGTCGCCAACATGCTAGGGCTTCTGTTTGGGGTCGTAACGGAGTATGATGATCCGGCGAAAGCTAAAATTTTCGGTCAGGAAATCACTTCGGTTACGAAGGTGCTTGCGGAAGAGCATGAGAAGCATCCGGGTGAGGAAGCTCACGCCGAGGTGGCATGGTGGAAATCACCTACGGCTGACCTCAGCGTAACGATGGGTCTGGCTTTGCTCGTATTCGTATTGTCCCACGGTTTGGGGATGGTAAGAAACACGAGAAATTATTTTAAACATTACGTTCAGCCCTATCCTTTCTTTCTGCCAATTAACTTGATTGAGCAGCTCTCGAAGCTGTTAACGCATGGCGTTCGTCTTTACGCGAATATCTTCGCGGGCGAGGTACTGATCTCCACCATTATGACTTTGGCCAAAGCGAGCGTGGTTGGTGCAATCTTCTCCGTTCCGCTGTTGATGGTTTGGGATGGATTCAGTATTTTCGTTGGTGCTATCCAGGCTTTCGTCTTTGTCATCTTGATGATGGTTTATATCTCGCAAAACCTGGAAAGTCACGAAGAGCATTAACCGGCAATGTTTGAAGCCCACTATAGCTAGTCTAAGTTTCAAGTTACGGATTGGAGAAAGACTTCAACCTGACTGAACTATAAAATTTGATTTTACTTAAGGAGGATATACAAAATGGGAGCAATGGCATTATTAGCAGCAGCTATCGTAGCAGGTTTGGGCGCATTCGGCGCAGCGCTGGGTAACGGTATGGTTATCAGCAAAACAGTTGAAGGGATCGCTCGTCAACCTGAAGCGAAGTCCACTCTGCAAACAACGATGTTTATCGGCGTAGGTTTGATCGAGGTACTTCCGATCATCGGCGTGGTCCTGGCATTTATGTTCTTTGGTCAGGCTTAATAAGATCTTTAGAAAAGAATTGGCGGGGAAGGCCACAGACGTCCTCGCCTTCTTTTTAGCCCAGGGCGGGCGATACGCGATATGCGGATAGGCTTCGGAAAGGAGTGACTTGAGTTTGGAATTCGTATGGGAAAACACCGTCCTCGCATTGATTGCGATCGGGATTTTATACTTCTTGTTGAACAAATACGCATTTGGTCCGCTGTTTTCCGTGATGGAGAAGCGTCGTGAACTCGTTCAGCAGCAGCTGAGTGAAGCGGCGCAAACACGTGAACAGGCAAATGCTTATGTGGAGGAGCAAAAAGCTGCCCTTCAGCAAGCGCGCAAAGAGGCGTATGAAATTATTGAACAATCCAAGCAAACGAGCAGCAAGCAAGCCGCTCAAATGCTTGAGGAAGCCAAGAACGAGGCGGCCCGCTTGAAAGAAGAAGCGGTACGCGACATTCAGAACGAGAAGAACCGCGCGGTGGAACAACTTCGCAGCGAAGTGGGCGCAGTGTCGGTGAAGATCGCATCCAAGCTGATCGAAAAGGAAGTCAGCGAAGAAGGCGTTCAAGGCGAACTGGTTGACAAGTACCTTAAAGAGGTCGGTGGCCGCTCATGAGCCGCGAGACCGTAGCCGCAAAACGGTATGCCAAAGCATTGTATGAGATCGCTGCGGCGGAAAGCCGGACGCTGGAGGTTGAAGAAGAACTGAAGGCGCTGGCGGCAGCTTTTCGGGCAGGGGATGACATTGAGCATTTTCTTGCCTCGCCGAAGATTACGGAATCGGCCAAATGGGAAGCGATCTCCAATGCGATTGAAGGCAAACTGTCCAAACCTGTAGTTTCGACGGTGAAGCTTCTGGTAGAACGTGGAAGAATCGGGCTCCTGCCGGAGCTGGTAGACGCTTACGTGAGCATTTCCAGCGAAGCGCTTGGACTTGCCAACGCGTTGGTGACGACGACTTATCCGCTCAGCGAAGAGGAGAAGCAGCAGGTTGCTGCGGAGTTCGGCGCCCTCTTAAATAAGAAGATTCGCGTCGAGAACGTGATTGACAAATCGTTGCTTGGCGGGATGAAAGTACGAATTGGCGACACGCTGTACGATGGAAGCTTGGCCGGGAAATTGGAACGGCTCGAAAAGTCTTTTCGAAGACAAGCACTGTAGATAGGGGTGAAACACTTGAGTATCAGACCTGAAGAGATCAGTACACTGATTAAAAGTCAGATCGAACAATATAAATCGGAAATCGAAGTAGCTGAAGTCGGCACCGTTATTCAAGTTGGTGACGGTATCGCCCGTGTTCACGGGCTTGAGAACGCTATGGCGAACGAGCTGCTCGAGTTTGAAAATGGCATTTATGGTCTTGCTCTTAACCTGGAAGAGAGCAATGTGGGTGTCGTAATCCTCGGCCCTTACAGCGAAATCCGCGAAGGCGATCAAGTGAAACGGACCGGCCAAATCATGCAGGTTCCTGTAGGCGAAGCTTTGCTGGGTCGCGTTGTGAACCCGCTGGGTCAACCGATCGACGGTAAAGGACCTATTGAAACGACGGAATTCCGTCCAGTAGAAAATAACGCTCCGGGCGTTATCGACCGGAAATCGGTTCATGAACCGATGCAAACCGGGATTAAAGCAATCGACTCGATGGTTCCGATCGGCCGCGGCCAACGGGAGCTCATCATCGGTGACCGTCAAACCGGTAAAACGGCGATTGCCATCGATACGATCATCAACCAAAAAGGCAACGGCGTGAAATGTATTTACGTAGCGATCGGTCAGAAGCAATCGACCGTTGTTAGCGTTGTTGAAACGCTTCGTCGCCACGGCGCGCTGGATTATACGATCGTGGTATCGGCTTCCGCTTCGGAACCGGCACCGCTTCTCTACATTGCTCCTTATGCCGGCGTAGCTATGGCGGAGTACTTTATGTACAAAGGCGAGCATGTGCTGATTATCTATGACGACTTGTCGAAACAAGCAGCAGCTTACCGCGAACTTTCCTTGCTGCTCCGTCGTCCTCCGGGCCGCGAAGCGTATCCGGGTGACGTCTTCTACTTGCACTCCCGTCTGCTGGAACGTGCAGCCAAATTGAGCGACGAGCTTGGCGGCGGATCGATCACGGCGCTTCCGTTTATCGAAACGCAAGCTTCCGACGTATCGGCGTACATTCCAACGAACGTCATTTCCATTACCGACGGTCAGATCTTCCTGGAGTCCGACCTGTTCTACTCCGGTCAACGTCCAGCGGTTAACGTGGGTATCTCCGTATCCCGGGTCGGCGGCTCCGCGCAAATCAAGGCAATGAAGAAGGTTGCCGGTACCCTGCGTCTGGACCTCGCCCAATACCGCGAGCTTCAAGCGTTCTCCCAGTTCGGTTCCGATCTGGACAAATCGACGCAAGCCCGGTTGACCCGCGGTTCGCGCATGATGGAAATCCTGAAGCAAGGCGTCAACCAACCGTTGGCTGTTGAGTTGCAAGTAGTCAGCTTGTATACCGCAGTCAAAGGTTATCTGGATGATATTCCATTGGCGGACGTTCGCCGCTTCGAAGCGGAATTCCTGTCCTTTATCCAAAATCAGCATGACGACGTTCTGCAGTCGATCCGCGACACCAAGGATCTGACGCCAGAGAACGAAACGAAGCTGAAAGAAGTTATTGAGCAATTCAAACGCGGTTTCGCGACTACGGCATAAGAATGTTCTTGCGGCAAACCGGCCTTGGCTAAGCGCAATGCCGGTTTACGCCTTTGTGTAAAAATACTTTGGCTCTGCCAAAGTTAAGCTCATGCTTACGAAGTTAGTTTTGGCTTCGCCAAAACTAAGCACATGCTTACGAAGTAACTTTGGCTCTGCCAAAGTTTTAAGGTGGTGAAATCATGGCAAAAGGGATGCGCGAAATCAAGCGTCAGATTAAAAGCGTTCAGAACACCCGGCAAATCACCAAAGCGATGGAAATGGTAGCCTCGGCGAAGCTGCGGAAAGCGCAGGAGAGAGCGCAAGCTGCTCGGCCTTACTCGGAGAAGCTGAAAGAGGTGGTATCCAGCATTGCGGCTGCCTCTCAAGGCGTCAGCCACCCGATGCTCGTGTCGCGTCCGGTTAAACGGACCGCTTATATCGTGATCACGTCTGACGGCGGATTGGTTGGCGGATATAACGCGAATATTTTGCGGAAAGTAACGGATTTGATCCGTTCTCGCCATGCCTCGACTTCGGAATACGAACTGTTCATTATCGGCCGCAAAGGCAGAGACTATTTCAAACGCCGCAATTATCCGGTTGTCCATGAAGTGACTGAGCTTTCGGACTCTCCGAGATTTGCGGATATTAAGTCGTTGACCTATGCAGCGGTGCAAGGCTTCGAAACCGAACGATTCGACGAAATTTACATTTGCTATAACCGGTTCATCAATGCGATTACCCAACTGCCAACCGTGGAGCGCCTTCTCCCCTTTGATTCGGTGGAGAGCGAGGCGCCGGTCAGCAGCTATGAGTATGAACCTTCGCCGGAAGGCGTATTAGAAGTGCTTCTTCCGAAATATGCCGAAACGTTGATCTTTGGTGCGCTTCTTGACGGTAAAGCCAGTGAGCTTGGTGCGAAAATGACTGCGATGGGCAGCGCGACCAAAAACGCGACGAAGATGATTAATGAACTTACCCTGACGTACAACCGCGCTCGTCAAGCGGCGATTACGCAAGAAATTACGGAGATCGTGGCCGGAGCTAACGCACAAGGCTGATCGTTCCGGGCAGCAATTTTAGGAGGGAAACGAAGATGAACAAAGGACGCGTTGTCAGCGTAATGGGTCCGGTTGTTGACATCGAATTTGAGCGCGGTCAACTCCCGGAAATCTATAACGCAATTAAAATTGAGAAGCAAGACGGCCAGTCTGCTTTGGTTCTGGAAGCTTCCAATCATCTGGGCGATAACCTCGTTCGTTGTATCGCAATGGCCTCGACAGACGGCCTTGTGCGCGGTACGGAAGCAATCGACTTAGGAGCGCCGATTTCGGTTCCAGTCGGTTCGGCGACATTGAGCCGCGTATTTAACGTGCTGGGTGAGCCGATTGATAACAAAGGCGAAGCCAACAGCGAATTGAGATACCCGATCCACCGCGAACCGCCGAAGTTCGAAGATCTGTCGACGCAAGCGGAAATGCTGGAAACCGGGATCAAGGTTATCGACCTGCTGGCGCCGTATGCCAAAGGCGGTAAAATCGGCTTGTTCGGTGGTGCCGGCGTAGGTAAAACCGTTACAATTCAGGAATTGATCCATAACATCGCGCAAGAACACGGCGGGATCTCCGTATTTGCCGGCGTAGGGGAACGTACCCGTGAAGGGAACGACCTTTACATGGAAATGACGGAATCCGGCGTTATCGAGAAAACGGCGATGGTCTTCGGACAAATGAACGAACCGCCAGGTGCACGTTTGCGCGTTGCCTTGACGGGTCTGACGATGGCGGAATACTTCCGCGACCAAGAAGGCCGCGACGTATTGCTCTTCATCGACAACATCTTCCGGTTTACGCAAGCGGGTTCTGAGGTTTCCGCGTTGCTCGGACGGATGCCTTCCGCAGTAGGTTACCAGCCGACGCTGGCAACTGAAATGGGTCAATTGCAAGAACGGATCACTTCGACGAAGAAAGGTTCCGTTACCTCGATTCAAGCGATCTACGTCCCTGCGGACGACTATACGGACCCGGCTCCGGCTACGACGTTTGCTCACTTGGACGCAACGACGAACTTGGAGCGGAAAATTTCCGAGAAAGGGATCTTCCCGGCCGTGGACCCGCTGGCTTCCAGCTCGCGGATTCTGACGCCGGAGATCGTGGGCGAAGAGCACTATGCCGTAGCCCAAGGCGTAAAACAAATCTTGGCTCGTTATAAAGAACTGCAGGATATTATCGCGATCCTTGGTATGGATGAATTGTCCGACGACGATAAAACACTCGTTGCCCGTGCTCGGAAAATCGAACGCTTCCTGTCGCAGCCATTCCACGTGGCTGAGCAGTTTACGGGGATTAAAGGGAAGTATGTGCCGATCGCCGAGACGGTCCGCAGCTTCAAAGAAATTTTGGAAGGCAAGCATGACGACCTTCCGGAAGCGGCGTTCCTGTTCGTAGGAACGATTGAAGAAGCTGTCGAAAAGGCCAAAACGCTGTAATTCGAAGCCGAATCCGGATGCTTCAGAAATGAACTGTCCCACGAACAGGAGGGATAAAACTTGAGCACCTTTTTATTGGAAATTGTTACGCCGGAGCATGTGGTGTTCTCGAAAGAGGTTGACAGCTTAACGGTCCGCGGCGTTGAAGGGGAGTTTGGCGTTTTGCGGGGCCATATCCCGCTCGTGACTCCGCTGCAAGTTGCTCCGGTGGTTGCGAAAACCGGCAAGGAAGAGACGTATATCGCCGTACACGGCGGATTCATCGAAGTACAGGGCGATAAGGTGATCGTGCTTGCCGAAAGTGCAGAGCTGCCGGAAGAGATCGACCTGGAGCGGGCCATCGCGGCACGTGAGCGTGCGGAACGCCGATTGGCGAATCGCAGCAACCAGGACCGTATCGATCATCGCCGCGCAGAGCTGGCGCTGCAACGGGCGGTGACCCGGATTAACGTGGTCAGCAGCCGCAAACAGCAATAGACTGCAAAATAACGGGCACCTCTTGAGGTGCCTGTTTTTTCTTTCAGAATGACGTCAGAATGATATTTTGGTAATAGATGCCGTTGGAAGCCTTTGCATTACAAAGAAAAGCTGGATTATTACGGCGATGCCAAGTATGATATATAAGGTCTATATTTTTACAGGATAGTAACCGATATATAAATACGTCCCTGTGCAACTTGGATTGATGTGTCAGCGTCAAAGGGGAAGATTAACCGTTTAGGTACTTGCTGCATAAATATAAACGTGATGGAGGATTTATTATGAATCCCGTCGACCAGGTAGCGGCTTCGGTTGGTGTAAACGGCTTGACAGCGATCCTCGTCTCCTTGGCCTGTGTGGTGCTGTCATGGTGGGCGCTGCAGAACTTGAAGCTGGATTTATTGATCCGGCACCCTAAGAGCCCGCAGGGCAAGCTGCTGCACCTGCTGTTGGCGATCGTATTAGGCCGTTTCGTAGCCGCTTTTATTATGGATTATTGGCAATATACCCAAATGCTGAAGTATATGTTTTGAGCATTAAACTGAGTGTTTGTGGGGTTCGTCTACAGACAGATCAGGAAGGAAATTGTCGAATAACATCATTTCATTGTGTCAACAATGGTGAATAAGGACTACAACTCGAGAGCATGTCCATAATCGGGGCAAGAAGCGATTTCTGTGCCAAAACACGCTTTTTCGACAAGATTGGAGCCTTGTGTGCCTTAAATGACCGGTGATATGATGAAATTTAGGGAATGAACCAGGTAAATCTTTTTCCAAATCGGGAAAAAAAGTGAAAATGAACGCGCGGAGGGAACCATGATGAGCAAATTTATCGTCCGCGGTGGCAATGTTTTGGCCGGGAACGTAAAAGTCAGCGGTGCTAAAAATTCAGTGCTACCGATCATTGCAGCGTCTTTACTGGGTGAAGAAGGAGTCAGCGTCATTCGCGATGCGCCCCCTCTTGACGATGTAATGACCATTAATAAAGTGTTAGAGTCGCTAGGAGCAGCCGTTACCTATGACCGAGAGGTCATTACTGTTGATGCGCGGCAAATCGCTTCTTGCGAGGCGCCTTATGAATGGGTGCGAAAGATGCGGGCGTCTTTTCTTGTCATGGGTCCGTTGTTAACAAGAATGGGATTCACCCGGATTTCCCTCCCGGGTGGCTGCGCGATCGGGACCAGACCGATTGACCAGCATCTGAAGGGCTTCGAAGCGATGGGTGCAGAGATCACCCTCGGCCACGGGTTTATCGAAGCCAAGACGAACGGCCGCCTCCGCGGAGCCAAGATTTATTTGGACGTTGCCAGCGTAGGTGCAACGGAGAACATTATGATGGCGGCAACCTTGGCGGAAGGCACGACCATTATTGAAAATGCGGCCAAAGAGCCGGAAATCGTTGATTTGGCGAACTACTTGAACAGTATGGGAGCCGTTGTCCGCGGAGCGGGAACGGGCATGATTCGGATTGAAGGCGTCGAACGGTTGCGTGGATGCGAGCATACGGTGATCCCGGACCGGATCGAGGCGGGTACGTTTATGGTCGCTGCGGCCATTACCGGTGGGAACGTCTTTGTTGAAGGTGCGATTGCCGATCACTTGGGACCGGTCATTTCCAAGCTTGAGGAAATGGGCGTTACCGTGGAAGTACAGGAGAACGGAGTACGTGTGATTGCAGACAAACCGCTGAAAGCTGTGGATGTTAAAACGTTGCCGTATCCGGGCTTCCCAACCGATATGCAAGCGCAAATGATGGCGTTGCTGCTCGTATCCGAAGGGGCTAGTGTCATTACCGAGACGGTATTTGAAAACCGCTTTATGCACGTGGATCAGTTCCGTTTAATGAATGCCGACATTAAGGTGGAAGGACGCAGCGCGATTATCTCCGGGAGCAATAAGCTCAGCGGAGCTAAGGTTTGCGCCACCGACCTTCGTGCCGGAGCGGCACTGATCTTGGCAGGACTGGCAGCGGACGGGACGACAGAAGTCAGCGGTACGCATCATATTGACCGGGGATATGTGGATTTGGCCGAGAAGCTGTCCGGCCTGGGCGCGGACATTTGGCGCATTTCGGTCGAAGAGACCGCTCCGGAAACCGAGAAAGTATCGGCTGCTGCCAAAGAGGAAATCCCGGTATTGAAAATTCAGCCCTCTTGGGCTTAAGGTGAAGTTCATAGATGTAAGATAAACCATGCCGTCGGCATGGTTTTTTCTTTAGCTGAAATGCTCCAGCACCACTTTGCCAATCGTTCTTCCGGTCTCGATGAGCGCATGGGCTTTGCGGAGATTGGCGGCGTTGATGGGGGATAGCTTTTCCGCAGCTGTCGTGCGGATCACCCCTTGATCGATCAAATCAGCTAGAGCGTTCAGCAGATGGTGCTGCTCAATCATATCCTCTGTATGGAACATCAGGCGGGTGAACATCAGCTCATACACGAAGGAGACGCTTTTCTGCTGCAACAGGGTGATGCCGCCCCCATGTTCTTCCAGTGTTTTTCTGCGGTATTCAAGCAAAAGATATAGTCAACATGTTCATACCCCAGCGCTTGGAGTTGGGGAACAAAAGGTTCAAAGTGATTGATGACCTCATCGGCACCAAGCTCCTTCACCCATTTCACCGATTCAGGACGGGAAGCCGTGCCGATCACCGTAAGTCCGGCATGCTTGGCGAGTTGCGTCGCGATAGAACCAACTCCTCCGGCGGCGCCAATGATCAAGAGCGTTTTTCCGGCATTCTGGTCGGCGTCTTTGGAGAAGCCTAAACGATCGAACAACGCTTCCCAGGCGGTAATCCCGGTCAAGGGCAGAGCTGCTGCTTCCGCGAAATCCAGCGAAATTGGTACCCATTCGATTTAACGAGTTTCGCCGGATTTGCCCGGGGATTACCCAACGGATGCTGACGCTGTAGCTTCGCGAGCTGGAGGAAGATGGCGTCGTTCATCGCGAGGTGTACCATCAGGTGCCTCCGAAGGTGGAGTACACCTTAACGGAATTCGGCAGAACCCTGATTCCCATCATTCAGAAAATGAAGGAATGGGGCGAAACCTACAAGAAGACGGCTCCGTTTCTGAACAAGATGGAAGGGCAAGGTTGACTTTTTCTATAAATATAGAAGTACTTGCAGAGGATTCGAGAAATCGGGTCCTTTTTTGTGTTCTATCAATTCCTCAAAACTCATATCTATAAGTATAGCGGGCAAACGATATAAGGGCAGAAAGCTAGGTTACTAGCTCGCTAGCACGGCAGCATGATGAGGGCGGGGGGAATCAATCGATGCAGGAACGATCTCAGGCAGTAAAAATCAATGTGGCACTTCGCCGAGAGGTAAAGCAAAATCAAGAAGAAAGCAGCAACCTTCAGATAGACAATAAGGCAGCGATCCGCCCTTTAGGGCATGACGAAGCGAAAACAACCACAGTGTCGGCACCCGTATCCATGATGAAGGTTCGTCCAAAATCGGAACAAGCAGTTGAATTGAAGCAGGAACGAGGGCAGGGAGGAGTCGCGAAGCAAGGAAGTGGGGGAAGCGAGAGGCCGGCAGATGCAGAATATGCGAGGGCTGGGATAGAGGGTGCCCGCGGGGTACCTTTGGCGGCACAACCGCTGCGAGCGGTGCCGCCGGAGACCCGCGTGCGCGTAAGCGTCCGCACGCGGCCGGGCCGAACCATCTCCCGCCTGGGCAGGAGATGGTTCGGCGGCACCGGCGCCGCCCCTGTGGCGGCGGCGCTGATCGCGCTGGCGCTGCTGCTGCCAGCGCTGATCGCGTGGCGCACGGCGCAGGCGCCCGCCGTGCGCCACGACCCGGCGGCGGCGCAGACGCCGTCTGCCGCCGTGCCGCCGACAGCGGAGCCGCGCCCGCAGGACGCGGCTCGCGCGGAGGCGCCGCCCGCGCAGCCGGACGCCGCTGACGCGGCGGCCGCGGGCGGGCCGCCGGTGCGCGTCTATCTCACGCGCACCGGCGTGGTCGAGACCGTGCCGCTCGAGCAATACGTCACCGGCGTGCTCGCCGCCGAGATGCCGGCGGACTTCGAGCTCGCGGCACTCAAAGCGCAGGCCATCGCGGCGCGCACCTTTATCGTCCAGCGGCTGGCCGCTGGAGAACCCTCAGGCACCGGGAGCAAAGATGCGGATGTCAACGACACCATTGAACATCAAGTCTATCTCCCCCGTGCGGAATTGGAAGAGTGGCCAAGCCGGGGGAAGGGCGCAGAGCTGGAGAAGCTGCGTCAAGCCGTCCGGCAGACCGCAGGAATCGTCATGACGTTCCGCGGACAGCCGATCACCGCTTCCTTCTTCTCTTCCAGCGGCGGATACACGGAGAACTCCGAGGAATATTGGTCGCTGAAAATTCCTTATTTGCGCAGCGTGCCTAGCCCATGGGATGCGGCGATCAATCCGAACAACCGCGAAACCGTGGAAATGCCGCTCACCCAGCTTTACGCCAAGCTGGGACAGAAAGTGCCGGAACCGGTGCAGACCGCATTAGCTGCGCTGGATCAGGGGGAAGCCCAAGCCAAAGCGGCGGCGTCGAAGCTGAGTGCCGACAAGCTGTTTAAGATCCTCTCTTGGACCACCGGGCGTCGGGTGAAAGAAATTCGCATCGGCGACAAGGTGTACACCGGCCGGGAAGTTAGGGAGAAGCTGGACCTTCGCTCCAGCCAGTTTACGCTGGCGGTGGCCGGCGATACCGTGAAGATCACCACCTATGGCTACGGCCACGGCGTTGGCATGAGCCAGTGGGGAGCGAACGGGATGGCGAAAGAGGGTTATACAACCACGCAAATCCTCAAACACTACTACACGGGAATCTCGTTTCAGCAGGTCTCCCATTTTCTCAAGTAGTGGCTTGAATGCGAAGTTTCTCTTTTTTCTGAAAAAAAGTATATAGACGAAGTATAAAAGAGTTCACCCCGGTAACACTGGTTACTGAGGTGATGAGCAAATGAATGAAAACCAGAAAAAAACAAGTCACGAGGAATCTCCTAAAATGGGACTGGGAGAACCGGTGAAGCCGGTATCCGCGTGGAAGAGATTATTGTCAAAGAGATGGGTTTACCCGGCAGCGTATGTGGCGGCAGCGGCAATTATACTAACCTTAGTGTGGGTCTACCAGGATGCGAGCAACAAGCCGATGGACTCGACCCCCGCCAGCGTGACCGACACCGTGAACCTGTCTGGCGAAGAGGAAGCCGCAACGGGAGAGGGAACGACAGAGGAAGAAGCAACCGAAGTCATCGCCTCCTCCGAAGATCTCGCTTGGCCGGTAGTGAATGCCGCCGAAGTTAGTGTGGTGAAGCCGTTCTATGAGAAGGATGGCACGGCCGAAGAACATCAAGCCGCCCTGGTGCAGTACAACGATACGTTTACGCCAAACACCGGGATCGACTTGGCGCGCGAAGACCGTAAGCCTTTCGAAGTCACGGCTGCCATGAGCGGGAAAGTGACGCGGGTTGAAGAAGTGCCGCTCCTCGGGTACGTGGTGGAAATTACGCACGCTAACAACCTGAAGACGGTATACGAAAGCTTAGGCGAAGTTAAGGTGAAGAAGGATGCCGAAGTGAAGCAAGGCGACATTATCGGCAGCGCCGGCCGCAACGAAGTGGAGAAGGATCTCGACAACCACGTCCATTTTGCAATTTATGAAAATGGCGAGCTGGTGAATCCGGAATCCGTACTTCCGAAAAACTAACGTTTTGCAATAACCCATCCATCCCATGTAAGGCACTGCCAGCCGATCCAAACATCGAGGACTACGGCAGCAGGCCTGACGGAGAGCGAAGAGCTCTCCGTTTTTTTGTCCTCATTCGCAATAAGGGTACAAAAAGGCCTTATTTACCGGAAATTCCGGCTTCCCGAGTAAATAAGGGAAAATATTGGCCTTATTTTTTTGATCCAAGCCTCATAAGGCTTGTTTTCCTGAGGATCGAGACAAATAAGAGCCTATTTTGTCCTTATCTCGTGCAGATCAAGCTCGAACGCCCAAATAAGGCCAAAAAAGTCCTTTATGAAGCATGAAGATGGTAACTCCATTACTCCGTTTTACGCACTTCACTTCACTTGTCCAACCGAGCTGCAGCTACTCCCTTAGTAACCAACGGTAAAATAAAAGGCCCCGCAAAGGCTTGTCACGCTTGGAAACAAAGAATATCTAAGCCCGCCCCTCATATAATGTACCAAACTATCTCGAGTTGAGGGAGGCGGGAGCGTGCACGATTACATCAAGGAACGGACGATAAAGATTGGACGGTGCATCGTGGAGACACGGCACACAGTTCGGACGATCGCCAAGGAATTCGGCGTTTCGAAAAGCACGGTGCACAAGGATTTAACCGAACGTTTGCCGGAGATTAATCCGGATTTAGCGGATCAGGTGAAGCACATTCTCGAATATCACAAATCGATTAGACACTTGCGCGGCGGTGAAGCAACGAAGATCAAGTATAAGAAAAAAGGTCAATCCAAACGTGAGGTGATTAGCTCCGTTAATTAATGAGTAATGAATTTATTTAGTTCACTCATCGAACGATAATCATTGAATCAATCCCCTAAAGTATGGTATTTTTAAATATGGTATAAGATGATGTGGATTTTCATCCATTTATCCCGAAATTTCGCGATATTCTTCGACTTTTGTCGATAAACAACACCTAGTCAGCGGGACGCTTCTGCCATATCACATGAGGTAGGACCGCTACGTCCTTTCCGTGATTTACAAAAATACGCTTTGGGGGATCGAATGATGGGCAAGGATATTGGGATTGATTTAGGCACGGCCAATGTGCTAATTCATATCAAGGGGAAGGGAGTAGTACTTGACGAACCTTCCGTTGTCGCCATTGACAGCGACGGGAAACGGGTACTGGCCGTCGGTGAGGAAGCTAGACGGATGGTAGGTCGTACGCCTGGAAATATCACTGCAATTCGTCCCTTGAAGGACGGAGTCATTGCCGATTTTGAAATTACGGAAACGATGTTGAAGTATTTTATTGACCGGGTGGGCGGGCGAAGCTGGTACAGCCATCCGAGAATTCTGATCTGCGCGCCAACGAACATTACGTCGGTCGAGCAGAAATCGATTCGCGAAGCAGCCGAACACAGCGGTGCCAAAGAAGTGTATTTAGAAGAAGAACCTAAAGCGGCTGCAATTGGGGCTGGCATGGATATTTTCGAACCGAGCGGCAACATGGTTGTCGATATCGGCGGCGGGACGACGGATGTGGCGGTGCTCTCCATGGGAGACATCGTCACGGCCTCGTCACTTAAAGTCGCTGGGGACAAGTTTGATGCTGCCATCATTAAATATATTAAAACGAAGTACAAGCTGTTGATCGGGGAACGGACAGCAGAGGATATCAAAATTGGAATCGGAACGGTGCACCCGAACGGACGGCAGGCGGAGATGGATATCCGCGGACGGGACATGGTGTCCGGACTGCCGCTGACCGTGACGATCACGGCGAAAGAAATCCAGGAGGCCCTGGCTGATCCGGTATCCTCCATTGTTGCCACCGCCAAATCGGTGCTGGAGCGCACTCCGCCGGAATTGTCCGCCGACATCATTGACCGCGGCGTGATTTTGACCGGAGGAGGCGCTCTGCTGAACGGGTTGGACGAGCTGCTTGCCGAAGAGCTTCACGTACCGGTGCTCATTGCGGAAGATCCGATGCACTGTGTGGTAAAGGGTACGGGGATTATGCTCGATAATTTGGACAAGGTGCTAAGAAGAAAGTTCTAATCGTCCGATAAAATAAAGAAGGAATGAATTGCCCGGAACAATAGGGCATTTAGAATACATAGCGTCTGGAGGTAAGTCATGCTAAGAGGTCTCTATACCGCAGCATCCGGCATGATCGCCGAACAACGGCGGCATGATACAGTTACGCAGAATATCGCCAATCTCAACACACCGGGCTACAAATCGGTGAATACCGTAGCGCGCTCTTTTCCCGAAATGCTGATTTCCTTGATGGGGGACAAGCAGTCCGGGAACAACAAGCAAATCGGGAAGCTGGTAACCGGGGTGTTTGCGGAAGAGAGCCTGCCGGCGTTTACGCAAGGGGATTTGAAGGAAACCGGAAAGAATACCGATTTTGCCTTGATCTCACAGCTTAGCTTGAATGACCCGGCAACGGGTGAGCCTTATGCGTTTGACGCTTCCGGTAAATTCGTCACAGAGGACGGCGAAGTGATCTATCAGCCGCAGGCCTTTTTCGCCGTTGCGGATAACGAGGGGAATGTACGATATACCCGGGACGGCAGCTTCACGGTGAATGCGGCGGGAGAGCTGAGAACGTCCACCGGTTATCGGGTGCTGGACACTGACGGCAATCCGATCATCCTGAATGCAGGCTTGTCCGTGGACACGTTGTCCAGCGATGAAGCCGGAAATTTAACGGCAGTGGATAACACCGGTGCCCTGGTGAATCTGGGTGCCTTGGGAATTACAGTGGTGGAACAGCCTTACCAGCTTGTCCGTGAAGGCAACGGCGTCTTCCGGGTGGCGGATGAAGAGGCGGCGGGAGTACGTGAGCTGGTGCCTGGAGCGGATGGGGCTGTGGTACGCCAAGGCTATCTTGAGGTATCCAATGTCGATACCGCCCAATCCATGGTGGATTTGCTGGCCGCGCAACGAGCTTATGAATCCAACCAAAAAATCATTCAATATTATGATAGAAGCTTGGATAAAGCGGTTAATGAAATTGGCAAAGTACAATGATCATGTGCGGTTGCTTTTGCTTAATACAGGAGGTGCGGCATGAATAACACCGTCATCAGCGCGATGGTATCGATGAGCGGCATTCAACAGCGTTTGGACTTGCTGGCCGATAATATCGCCAATGCGAACACAGTAGGGTATAAACGAAAAGAAGCCAACTTTGAAGACACGCTGACCCGGGTGCAGAACCAGACTTCCGATCTGAATCTGCCGGGCCGGGCTACACCGTCCGGGTTCACCCTTGGTTTTGGCTCCAGAATGTCGCAGGTCACCGTCAATTATGCCCAGGGCTCGATTCAAGAGACCGGCAATTTGACGGATTTGGCCATTCAAGGCAATGCGATGTTTAGTGTGTTGACGCCGGAAGGTGTCGTTGCCTATACCCGGGGCGGGGATTTTCACATTCAACCGGATCCGGATGATGCCGAGTCAGCCTTCTTGGTGAATCAACTAGGGTATGTGGTCTTAAACGCTGAAGGTGAACCGATCACGTTCCCGTCCGATGCCAAGCTTAGCATTGACGCTGAAGGGAATATCCTGGCAACCAATGGGGAAGGCACAACGGAAGTGGGACGAATCGCGTTGTTGACGGCGGAGCGGCCGGATGCACTCGTTCAGAAGGACGGGAACCTCTTTGTTCTAGCAGCGGGTCTTGACCCTGCCGAAGCGATGGTGGATAACTTGTCGCTCCCGCAGGAACAGCGGGCCAGCCTGCGCCAAGGGGCGCTGGAAGCTTCTAACGTAGATTTAACGGAAGCGATGGCGGAAATGCTCCAGGTGCAGCGCGCCTACCAATTGACAGCTCGTGCGCTAACCTCGGGTGAAACGATGATGGGTCTAGCCAACAACTTGCGCGGATAGGTGGGATGCTTCATGAGTGAAGACAGTCAACCGGTGAGCAAACGGCCGGCCTGGATCGTCATCCTGAAGATCGTGCTTGTGTTGCTCGTTCTTGTCGCAGCTCTGGCGGCAGGTATGGTCGTAGGGTATGTTGTGTTCGGCAAACAGGATATGTCCGATATTTGGAACTGGGCAACTTGGAAGCATGTACTTGATCTGGTCTTTGCTCCATAAGGCCAATCAGATCGCTTCTATATATATAGCTTCTATATATATAGAAGAAACAGAACGAAAATAACAAAAATGTCCACGAACTCTCGGCTGACGGGAGTTTTCTTTTTGTAGGCGAAAAATGTATAATGATGGGGGACTTAGGTGGGGAAAACCGTCAAAAGGGCTATATCCGTAATCGACCGGGAGGTCGTTTGCGGATAAGCCCCTTATCTTAACCTTCGCTTCTGCAGAGGCGAAGGATAACTACAGTGTGACCGGATACCCGCATTTTTATTCAAGTTGGGATGCGCACGATCCGAAACTCATGCCATAAACCGAAAGGAGACTTACATATGTTGAACACGAACCAAATTCAGGAAATCCTGCCGCACCGTCCTCCGTTTTTGCTGGTGGACCGCATTATTGAGCTGGAAGAAGGCAAACGCGCCGTCGGGATCAAGAACGTCACGATGAATGAGCCGTTCTTTACCGGGCATTTTCCGGGATACCCTGTAATGCCTGGCGTACTGATTACGGAAGCGCTCGCGCAGGTCGGCGCCGTTGCGATCCTTAACGTCGAGGAGAACCGCGGGAAGATCGGCTTCTTGGCTGGACTGGATGGATTCCGCTTCCGCGGGCAAGTGGTCCCGGGAGATACGCTGCGCTTGGAGGTCGAAGTGACCCGGATGAAGGGCTCCATCGGTAAAGGCCATGCCATTGCGAAAGTGGACGATAAAATTGTTGCCGAGGGAGACATCATGTTCGCCTTGTCTTAATCGGGCGTAATCGTAATCACTAAGGAGGAGAACCTATCATGACTGAAATCAGTAATGCCGTCCGTGAGAAGCTGGCGAGCTGGCTGCAGGACCCAACGATTGATGAAGCAACCAAACAGGAATTGCGTGATTTGGAAAATAACCCGGCCGAACTCGAGGACCGTTTCTATCGTGACCTGGAGTTTGGGACAGGCGGGTTGCGCGGCGTGATCGGCGCGGGGAGCAACCGCATGAACCGTTATACGGTAGCCCGTGCTTCGCAAGGGTTTGCCGAATATATTCTGGAAGCGCATGCGGGACAAGCCGGGGCACCTTCGGTCGTCATTGCGCATGATTGCCGTCACTTCTCGCCGGAGTTTGCGTTGGAAGCTGCTTTGGTGCTGGCCGGCAACGGCATCGTAGCCAAGCTGTTCCCATCGTTGCGCCCAACGCCGCAGCTCTCCTACTCTGTACGCGCTCAGAAGGCCACCGGGGGTATCGTCATCACAGCAAGTCATAATCCGCCAGAGTACAACGGCTATAAAGTATATAACTCGACGGGCGGCCAGCTCGTTCCGCATGAAGCGGAGCAGGTTATTGCTCGCATTCAGAAGGTCGCTTCCTTCGCCCAAGTCAAACGGTTAAGCCGCGAAGAAGCAGAAGCGAAGGGATTGCTCGTATGGCTTGGCGCCGACGAGGATGAAGCCTTTGCGGATACAGTGGTGAACACCAGTGTCAATCGCGAGCTCATGACTTCCGGAGCAGCTAAAGATCTGGTGGTTGTCTTTACGCCGCTGCATGGGACAGGGAACCTTCCGGTTCGCCGTGCTTTGGAGAAGCTTGGTTTTACCCAAGTGCATATTGTGAAGGAACAGGAAATGCCGGATGGTGATTTTCCAACGGTGAAGTCCCCGAACCCAGAAGAACGGGAAGCGTTCACGATGGCTATCGAGCTCGGCAAGCAAGTGGGCGCGGATATCTTGATCGGTACAGACCCTGATGCTGACCGAATGGGGGCCGTTGTGCGCACGCGGGACGGCGAATATGAAATTCTTACCGGTAACCAATCGGGCTCCTTGCTCGTTCATTATGTATTGAGTCAAATGAAGGAAAGAGGAAAGCTTCCGAACAACGGCGCGGTTGTCAAGACGATTGTAACCAGCGAATTTGGCGCTGCGATTGCCCGCCACTATGGGGCTGTGGTGTTTAACACGCTGACCGGCTTCAAATATATCGGTGAGAAGATGAACGAATTTGAAGCTTCCGGCGAGTATACTTATTTGTTCGGTTATGAGGAAAGCTACGGATATCTGGCAGGCAACTATGCGCGCGATAAGGATGCCGTCGTAGCCTCGATGTTGATCTGCGAAGCGGCAGCGTATTACAAACGCCAAGGAAAGACCTTGATCGACGTGTTGGAGGAGCTGTACCAACAGTTCGGCTATTACCGCGAAGCGTTAGCTTCCCGTACGTTGAAAGGCAAGGACGGCCTGGCCCAAATCGGGGCGTTGATGGAAGCCTTCCGCAGCAACCCGCCGCAGGAAGTTGGGGGCGTGCGTGTATCCGAAGTACTCGATTACTCGCAAGGCCTGGACGGATTGCCGAAGGAGAATGTGCTGAAGTTTTTGCTGGATGACGGTTCGTGGTTCTGTCTGCGCCCTTCGGGTACGGAACCGAAGATCAAATTCTATTTTGGCGTTTGCGGCACATCTGCGGAAGATGCCAAGTCGCGTCTGAACCGGATTCAAGAAGACGTTCTTGCCCGCGTCGATCAATAATCGGCAAGCAGGTTGGGGAAACAAATAACAGATGTGGATTCATGCATTTTTGAGGAGGTACCTTAGTGATTCGAAGTTGGCAGCGGTGGAATAACGCTTCCCGAAAATTGTTGTGGGTTTTGGTGATTGTCGGAATCCTGGCTTCTGTGCCGGTGATCGCGCAGCGGGTTCAAACGGAATCCTCCGCAAACAAAGTGGAGTTCGTCTTTAATTATCGAGGATTGTTGGATATCGCATCGTATCAGGCGAATCCCCAGGCGTATATGGATGAGCAGCTGGACCGTCTGAAAGAAGCTGGCGTGGGCACCATGGCGATGTTTGAAAGCACGCTGGACGAATTGGTAAAAGCGCGCCGGATTATGGTATTTAGTTCGCTGGAAGTTGCGAAGCTGAACGGTGCCGTCGTGACGAATAGCGGCAATTACACCTACCTGGCGTTTACAAGTGCGGAGAACGAAGCGCAGTTGAAGCCGATGATCGAAGCGGCATTCCGCCAGCTGGACGTGCCGGTGGCAAACTGGCAGTATCAGGATTATGGCGGTCTTGCGATCGGCATGGGCATGGAAGAAGCGATGATGAAGCCGATGCCGCTAGATCCGATTGCGTTTAACATGCTGCGGGAGAAAGGCTTTACGATTTTGCCGCGGCTTTCGGACAATATCCCTTATGATCAGGAAGAGATGGATCAACTGCTGGCCTTTTTCGCTGAAAACGGGGTAAATCGCATTCTGTTCGACGGCGAAGCGGTGAAAGGCTTTAACGAGGATCAGACGAAGCATAGTTTGCAGGGCTTTGCGGATTTGCTGAAAAAATACAACATCGGCATCGCGGCCATCGAAAATTTAAAGGCTCCGCAAAAAGGCTTTAACAAACTGGCTTACCTGATCGATTATAACGTGGTGCGCCTGCATTCCTTGTCGGATGCGGAGGCTTCCCAGGATAAGATGACGCTGGCCGACCGGTTCGTTCTGGCGACCAAAGACCGGAACATCCGGATGGTTTATCTCAACGCTTCTGCTTCCAAGGACGTGGCGAAAGCGTCGATTACGAATCCCATCGATAATCTGATTGGTTCGCTGCAAGCTCCGGGGAATGCAATGAAGCGGATCAAAAACAACGGATTTGAGCTGGGACAAGCTGAGGCTTTCACGATTCACGACGCTAGCTGGCAGAGATACCTGAAAGCGCTGGTTGTCCTTGGAGGCGTAGCGTTTGTAGCGTTGCTGATTTCCTGCTTCCTGCCGTCGCTTACACTGGCAGCTTTTGTGCTCGGCCTGGTAGGTTCGGCTGGACTGTACGTGCTGAAGCCGGTCTTGCTTGAGCAAGCCTTGGCTCTGTTCGTAGCCATCAGCGCGCCGACAATTGCGATGGTATTGGCGATCCGCAAGGTGCAGGAGCTTCAAGAGAAGCATCCGAATCTCTCGGGCGGACGGCGGCTGACCCATACGATTGTGTTGTATATCAAAACATCGTTGCTGTCCCTATTCGCTGTACCGTTCGTGATCGCGCTCTTGAACAACATTACGTACAGCCTGGTGCTGAATCAATTCCGTGGCGTCAGCCTGCTGCATTTGGCGCCAATCCTGCTGATCGCCGTATATGTTTTCTTATACCGGGGGAACTCGGTTTGGGAGGAATTGCGCAAATGGCTTAGCATGCGGATTACGGTGCTTTGGGTAGTCGTTGCTGCTGTACTTGGAGTGGCGGCGCTGTACTACCTGTCCCGTACTGGGAATTCTGGAACGTTGCTTCCGGGTGAAGCGGCCTTCCGTTCTTTCCTGGAGAACACCTTTGGTGTTCGGCCGCGGAACAAAGAATTTTTGCTGGCGCATCCGCTCTTTATCGTTGGTCTGTTTGCCGCGTTCCGCTATCGCTGGGCGATGTTCGCGATGATTATCGCGGTGATGGGCCAATTGTCGATGGTCGACACGTTCGCACATATTCACACGCCGGCCGTGCTTTCGTTGATCCGCGATGTTCTGGGTCTCGGACTTGGTCTTGTGATCGGTTTGATTGCCGTTCTGGTTTGGCAAATCATTGAAAGGTGCTGGGATAAATGGTCGCCACGACTGCTAAAACCATAGTTCTGTCGGGGTATTACGGGTTTCGCAACAGCGGGGATGAAGCGGTGCTTCAATCCATCCTGACCGCGTTGGAAGAAGAAGGACTTACCTCGGGCGTGGACATTAAGCCGGTTGTGCTGTCCATCGATCCGGAGTGGACAAGCCGCACGTATGGTGTGGAAGCTGTACACCGGATGAAACTCGGAGAGGTAAGGAAGGCTATAAAGAGCAGCGACGGATTGATCAGCGGAGGCGGCAGCTTGCTGCAGGATGCGACGGGGATCAAGTCAATCCCGTATTATCTGGGTATCATCAAGCTGGCGCAATGGCTCGGCAAGCCGACCTTCGTGTATGCTCAGGGCATCGGACCGGTGAACCGCAAGCTGTTCCGGCCTTTGATCGCTTCGGTGTTCCGGCGCTGCGACTATATTTCCGTGCGCGATACGGAATCGGCCAGCCTGCTCCGGGACATGGGGCTGCGCGGCAAAGACGCCATCCAGGTCGTGCCCGACCCCGTGATGGGGCTGACGCTTCGGGAGCCTGCGGATCGCTCCTCGGAAGGGCACCGCGAGGAAGGCGAGTCCGCTTCCGAGCTGCCGGTCGTTGGCGTATCGGTTCGCTTCTGGAACCCATCGCGAACCGATCTCACGCAGCTGGCCGAGGGGCTCTCGCTGCTCTGCCGCCGCAAGCCGGTGCATATCCGCTTCCTGCCCTTCCATTTCCCTGGCGACGACGAAGCTTCACGCTTCGTGATGGAACGGCTGGGAAATGTGGCGGAACGCGGCTGCACCGTGAGCATCGCGCCAGAGGCGGAGCACCCGCAGGATATGCTGCGGGAGGTCAGCCAGTGCAGCCTGCTGATCGGCATGCGGCTGCACAGCTTGATCTACGCCGCCTCGCAGAACGTCCCGCTGCTCGGCGTCTCGTATGACCCGAAGATCGACCATTTCTTAGGTCGCATCGGAAGCGTCCCGGTCGGGACCGCGGAGGAGCTGGATCCGCGGATCTTGGCCGCGGAAGGGGAGCGCCTCCTGCAGGAAGCCGGGACGTGGCGCAAGACCCACGCCGCGCAAATCGCGGAACTGAAGCGGGAAGCAAGGGTACCCGCGCGGCGGATCGTTGAATTTTTACGAAAGTGATGGGTGAACAGGTGATGACGATGATCAAGGAAGGTATCCCGACGGTTTCGGTCTTTGGCGTTCCCGTCTGCAAATGGGGGATGAAGGAGACAGTCGCCTATTTGACGGATGTGGTCACCGCCAAGACGCCGCATCATGTGATTACGGCCAATCCGATCATGATGATGGCGGCGATTGAGAATCCGGAATATAAAGCGATGATGAGAACCGCCGAATTGATTGTGCCGGACGGAACGGGCCTGGTCTGGGCCGCGCAAAAAGGCGGTGATCCGGTGACAGAACGCGTGCCGGGGTACGAGCTGCTGCACGAATTGATGAAGCAAGGGGAACGCCGCAGCTGGAAGGTGTACCTGCTTGGTGCAGCGCCGGACGTCGTGAAGGAAACGGCTCGCCGATTGGCCTTGCAATATCCCGGGACGACGATCGTGGGATATCGCGACGGCTACTTCGGTCCGAATCAAGACCAAGAAGTGATCGATGAAATCGTCAAAGCCGCGCCTGATCTGCTGTTTGTTGCACGGGGGGCAGACACGCAGGAGCCTTGGATCGCCAAATACAAAGACGTCCTGCGCGTCCCTGTCATGATGGGCGTCGGCGGCAGCTTCGACGTGATTTCCGGGCGAACCAAACGAGCTCCGATGGCCTTCCGGAAGCTTCGGCTGGAATGGCTGTACCGGTTGTTGAAGGAACCTACCCGCTTCCGCAGAATGCTGGCGCTGCCGAAATTCGCCGTACGCGTGCTGCGGGAGAAAGAAAACCTTACGAAAATGGGCTAAAAGTCTCGATTTCCATGAATTACTGTGATTTTTTGCGCAAATGCGGGGTTGGTGTTTCTCCTTAATCGGAGTATAATCATTCCGGTGCAGAACAATTGGAGGTCGAAATTGAATGTTGATGATCTATATCATCGGGTTTATCGTTTCACTTGGCTTGGCTTTGGGCCTAACGCCGCTCGTAAAGAAATTCGCTGTTAAGGTCGGCGCCGTGGATGTGCCCAATGCGCGCAAAGTGCATACACGAATTATGCCGAGACTCGGTGGTTTAGGGATATTTTTATCTTTTGTCATCGCGTTTTTTCTGCTTCTTCCATTCTTACCTGACGTATTCACGGTACGCGAAGTGAACTTCATCAAAGCTTTCCTGGTAGGCGGAACGATTACCGTGTTGCTGGGCGCTTTGGACGATCGCTTCGATTTGCCGGCGAAACTGAAATTTCTGATTCAAATCGCGACGGCCTGCGTGGTCGTGTTCGTGTTCGATATCCGGATTGAATTTGCGAATATTCCGTTTCACACGTATGCTGCAGTGGAGACGTGGGTGGCCATTCCGTTCACCATTCTGTGGATCGTTGGCGTGACGAATGCCATTAACCTGATCGACGGATTGGACGGATTGGCTGCAGGGGTCTCTGCCATTGCGATCGGGACGATTGCGGTCATGGCGTTCCTGATGGGCAATGTGATGGTGGCCCTGCTCTGCTTGTTGCTTCTCGGCAGCATTATCGGATTCCTGTACTTTAACTTCCACCCGGCCAAAATCTTCATGGGCGACTCGGGCGCCCTGTTCCTGGGCTTTAGCTTAGCGCTGTTGTCGCTGCTCGGCTTTAAGCAGATTGCGATTGTGTCGTTCCTGACGCCGCTGATCCTGATCGGCGTGCCGCTCTCGGACACGATGTTCGCCATCGTGCGCCGCTGGATGCAAAAGAAGCCGATCTTCTCGCCGGACAAGGGGCACTTGCACCATTGCCTGCGTGAGCTCGGATTCAGCCACCGCCAGACGGTGCTGATCATTTACGGCATCGCCGCTTTCTTCGGCGTGCTGGCCGTCATTCAATCATCGGCCGCCATGTACAACGCGAACTGGGTGACGTTTGTCGTCATCTGCGTGATGGTCTTCTTCCTGCAAATCGGTGCCGAAGTCATCGGCCTGATCGGCAAGACGAAGCGCCCCGTGCTCGACTTCCTCGCCCGCCTTCGCATGAAGGTGTCGGAAGAGCGCGGTACGAAATAATAGCATTCCTAATTGCAGGGCAATTATGCATTTCTTTACTTGTTCATAGGACAACCCCTGGCGGTGATGAGCCGCGGGGGTTGTTTTTTTGTGCTTGATTCAGCCGGGTACCCTCCCTGTTCGGCCCGAAGCACCTTCAACCGCTCTGCACCTCTTATAGTCCCCCTGATCTAGCGGACTCCAGAGCCGTTAATTGCGCTTGATTGCTGCCAATTGGATTCTAACGGACCGTGGAAGAGACCTTATTTCGTGCTGCTTCGGAAGTTTTACGTCAGAATGAGCTCAATAAGGTCTCTGTAGTCCGTTAGGACGGGAAATGAGTGGGAAATCGACGAATAAGGTCATTACGGTCCGTTAGCGAGACGGATGAGGGTTGCCGAGGCAGTGCGCTGAGGAGGAAGGTTACTATTCCTGAAAGGCAGACTGAGCGAACGGGATAATCTAAGAGCGATCTATGCCGGAGCAAGCCACGCCGAAACGGCATCTTTTTGTGCCCCAGGATTTTTGTTGGATTCTCTTTCATGTTTTCCTAAAATTCTTCCAACTTTCGACCGATAACATATGTAAGTGACGCTTATGGGCAGTCCCTGCAGAACTTTGACGGGGACATCAACACACACTACATGACAAAGGAGAGATTAATCCATGCAACGCTTGAAGAAGCCCTTCATATGGTTGATGCTTACAGCATTGATCATCACATTGTTGCCATCGGGGTTCGTTCCTACGGCCAATGCTGCTCAGGGCAACTATTTTATTCCGGATGACTTAACTCTGAGAAATACGACTACGTTAACACTCACTCCCGGTCCAGACCAAGTCGCTCGGGATAGCCGAATGTATACAACAACGCTTCCTACGATGACTTTTACCGGTACTTATTCTCAGGTTACTGAGGACTCCCTAAAGGTTAAAGTTGAACGTTTGACCTTTAAAGTTACAAATCAGGCTACGGGTGAGGGGGTCTGGGAGACAGATAGTTCTCAATTTAAAAATGGGAATATCTCTAGGGATACCTCGTCATCTTTCCAGGATAAGTTCAAAGTTACCAACTTGCCGTTATTCCCAGGGTTTAACCGAATTACGTTATCGGGTTCCCAGAATGGGATAACACGTGAATCGACATTCTATGCTTTATTTGATCAAGTTCCTTACGTACAAGATTTGAAATTGTTAGGATCCAGTTATGGAACCATTTACTTAAACGAGGGTTCGGAGGTTGTTGCAGATAAAGAAAACGTCTCGATCTCCGGTGAAGTGAAGAACGCGACGGAAGTAACCGTTAGTGTGAATGGGGGCACGGGTTTAGTCACTACATTAACACAAACGGGCAAATTCTTTTCGCCTGCCCTTAATTTGAAACCAGGCCTTAACAAAATTACAATTACTGTTAAAAGCGGCGCGGATTCTGTTACAATTGAGCGCTCCGTTTATTACTTTGATAAAAATAAACCGTTCGATACGATTGCCGTCCAGTATAACGGTGCTGAATATGATGTGAACAATAAAGTGGCAACCATCACAGAAGCCACAACACCGGCACTGCCTGTGTCTGGAACACTCAAGTTCTCGATGTTATTAAATGATACTGGTAATGCCTTTGGTGCATCGCAAGGTGCTGGAAAAGGCAATGTGACACTGACGGATTTCTTCAACACGACAAATCCGCCGTTCACGGCATTTACTGCCACAGAAACGGAAATTCCTGCACCAGACGGTGTATCCCGTGCATACAGATTAGTTGAAGTTAGTGTGCCATTCACCTTTGGAAGTGGAGACCAAAAGTTTAATCTTAGCGTGCAATATGATGGAACTTATTCGACATCTCTGAATATCAACTTCAAATACCTTCCAGGCGAGATTGGTGTTACCGGATTGAAATATATGAAGGACAGTTCAACGCCGCCAGCCAACATCAATGATCTTCCAGATCTGGATGGTACTCAAGCCGATAAAGATAATTTTTACATTTTGGTTACGGCAGACCAAGCGTTTAACAGTAGTGATCTTAAAGCAGTCTACTTGCCAAGAGGGACTACTGGACCGACAATTACTCCTGTAACTACGGGGACAGCAACACAGCATGTTTTCCAAATCACAGGATTTTCCAGTGGTACACAACAAGTGAAATTTAGCATTGGTACCTCCAGTGCATCCAAAATTGCTACTATTACGTATGCAACGAAAAACTACATCTATGTTGAAGGCTTGTATGATGGTCAAACGATTTCGGTAGATTCAAGTAAAGCGAACCTTTACGTAGATATTAATGGGGAGTACCGCGACTTTGAAAACCTGTCAAATCCACAGTTTTTTGTGAATGGGGTTTCTAATGATAAGTTGACGCCTCCTATTGCCTTTAATCCAACGACGGCTGCGCCTACTTTCTCGATTCAACTGCCGATCGATGTTAACGGCCCCTTATATTATGGTGAGAACCGTATTAAATTCAGCGGGGTATCCATGGATGGTAAGGGGAATTCCAGAACGGTTGTTAAAGAGTTGAGACTGTACATTCTGGACACAAATGTCTCGAACATCACTGTTTTCCGTCCGAAGATTTTTGATCCAGCAGTAACGTTTACAGGTCTGGATCTGAATGATACGAGCGGAGCTAACACACAGCTGACCCAAATTCTTGCGGGCTCGCCTGAGTTTAAGTTGGTTGGAGAGATTTATGAAACTAGCGCCAAGAATTATGATCTGATCATTCAAGGGGCAGGAGCCAAAATTATTAACTTGATGCGCGGCTCCGAAAGCGTCTTTAATTCTCAAACTGACGCACCTACTGCGGATCTGACTTCAACGGCGATGACAAGCACTCAAATTATTACAGGAACCATTGTTCGGAGCGGTAAACCGGACGTTGGTTATGACATGGCTGTATTTAACGGCAAGTTTGTATTGAGAATTAAGGATATTGCACTGGATTCGCTGGGAAGTCAGGTATATAATCTGGAGCTTATCAATTCTACGGGAGCCCGGACTTTGCAAAGACTGGAGATTTCTCGCGTATTGGCACCATATCGGATTCTATCTCCGGTTCCGACGGTAGGCGATCAGATCATCGTTAACAAGAACTTTGTTCGGTTCGATATTGAGGCTGAAGGTGCAACCCGAGTCATTATTGATAAAGGGGAAGCCATTCGTCGTACGGACCTGCCTGAAAATGCACCGGCAAGATTTATCTATGATTTTGTAGGGCTCAAACCGGATAAGACGACCAAGATCAAAATTCAAATTATACGTGGAACCGAAACGCTTAATGACACTATAGAGGTTTATTATACGAGTGCTGTTGCTGTGGATTCGCAGTATATGACGGAGAAACCGGCCACGAAGTATTCGGCGTTTAATAAAGCGTTGGAGTTAACTTTCCCTAAAGGTACCGTATTAAAAACAGCAAATGTACCTGAGGGTAGCGTAACTAAATTTTATCCGGACAATAAGTTGTTATTTGGGATTGCAGATCCTAAGAACGGGATCTTGGAGCGCCGGAACGATTACGGAAACTTCTTTAACATTGATAAGGACGAAAGAACACCAAATGGCTTAGCAACCTTGACTTTGCCAGAGGACTTGTCTGAGTTGTTCAACTCAACGGCCAAAACAAGCAATTTCACTAGAGTTTCTGATGTTTACTGGATTAACGGGGGTTACGGCGAGTATGGAAGCGGAGATTCGTATAAGCCGGCGACAAATGGTTTGCCGCCATATTCGATTTTGCCGCAGTACTCCGATTCCCAAAACTTCCGGGATCTCTTGCTACGAGAACCAGAAAGAAAGCTTGTACCTTCCCAACGCGGCACGTTGAAGCTAGCCTTCAACAAGAGCGTCGTGGATGAGGCAGGAACTACGGTAACGGTATTCCGATTCACCGAAAATTCGGAATGGGAGAATATCGGCGGGACTGTCGATACGAAGAACAATACCATTACCGTGCCTTTTGATGATTTTGGCTACTATGTTGTCATGAAGCAAAGCCGTGGATTCAGCGATATCACGAACCATCCATGGGCACGGAATATGCTGAATGCTCTGTATTCGAAGGGAATTATGGCAAATCTGCAGCCGAATACGTTCGGAGCCGACGATCTGACGACTCGCGGGGAATTTGCTACATTGCTGGTCAAAGGCCTTAATATCCCATTGAATTATGACAATAAAGTTCAAACTTATTTTGACGTTGTACCAAATGCCAAAACAGATACCTGGGAGTTCAAGTATATTGAAACGGCCTCCCGTGCAGGGATCATTACAGGTATTACTGAAGGATACTTTGGGGTTGAGGAGCCGATCACCAGAGAACAGGCAGCCATGATGATTGCTCGTGCACTCAAACTGAAGCTTCCGGCTAATGATAGTAAGTTGAATGCAACGTTGGCTAAGCAATTCCTGGATTCGGGAAGAATTGATCCTTATGCACGTCCAGCCGTGCAAGCTGTTTACAAAGCGAAAATCATGGATGGACAAAGTGTTACGACGGCAGGCAGCAAGAAAGCATCCGTCAATTTCAATCCGAAAAACAACATGACGAGAGCTGAGGCAGGGAAAGTTGCGGTTGAACTTCTGAAGAAAAGCTCGTCTATCTTCCCTAAAAACCTAAGCTAATAGGCGTTCAATGACTGGAGGCGGCCAAGGTTAACCAAGGCCGTCTCTTTATTTCCAATTACATCTTTTTGTGTTTTCCAGAGCTTTACGTTAAAATAAGCAGAGTAATAGACAATATGCAAAAGGGTGAACTTGAACAGATGAAACCGATCCTATCGAAACCGCAGTTGGGTTATTCCAAAGCTAAGCGCAAATTTGAGGATAGATCCAAAGTATTGGAGAAGCGCATTGAAGAAACGGCTAAGCTTCAAGAAGTAACCCAAGAGGTTATGGAGAGCCTTGTAATTGAGACGGGCTTCCATGACGCATTCACCGAGCTACGTGCAGCCGAAAACGAACTGATTGAATGGTCTCATAACACGATGAAGCATGAGAAGACATACAAAGATAACAAAAAAGCCATCGACGAGATGTATGAGAAACTGAATACCGATCCGCAAATGCGGGCTCGTATTATCCAATTGGCCATGAGAGTAAGGTAACTTGCGGCCGCTTGGGTACGAGATTTACCCATAAGGCGTCCAAAATTGGACGTCTTATTTGTCGTGCGCTCACATACAATGGAGATAGCGCGAAAATGGGAAAAGTTGCTTAATGACTGACATATTTCGGCATGTTATACTAATTTCCGTCAGGCGGTAAGGGAGTAAAAAAGGCGTAACACAGGGGAATCTTAGAAAAAGTTACAATCTCGCAATTTTTTTTAAATCCCCCGCAACTTTTTGAAACCTGCTGCGTTTAAGATGTAGAGCATTGGCAATGGCGACTGTTTTAGACATGGCAAGGTCTCCCTCATAGGGAAACTTGTCTATCTATTAGAAAAATTAGCTTTACGGCTCTGGGGACCCATTGTATAATGTTTAGGTAGGATTAGGAAACTAGTCTATTTCTACATTCTATTCATTCTCGTTTACAAGTTTCTGCAGTTCTGCTGCAGACCTAATTTATAGGAAACCTGCTCAAGCTCTGGAAAGGGGGTGCAATGGCTAATGAGTAACACGAGCTATTCATTTAAAGAAAATTCTCATGTGATAGTTAATCAAGGAGGAGAAAAAAAGGTTATGAAGAAAATTTTGTCCGTAGCTTTGTCTACAGCAATGGCATTCTCCATGTTTGCTTCCGTAGCATTCGGTGCTGATGCCAAACTGACTCCAGAGCAACAATTTAACGCTCTGAAAGAAGCAGGTATCGTATCTGGCTTCCCAGACGGCCTGTCCCACTTGGAAAGAACGTTGACTCGCGCTGAACTCGCGAAAATCATCGTTAACTCCCTGAGCCTGGAACCAGTTGACGCTACTTCTTACAACGATAAGAACTATGCGAACCACTGGGGCCGTCCTTACATTGAAGCTGCTACACAAGCTGGCATCCTCAATGGTAAAGACGCAGTTAAAAAACTGTTCGATCCGAACGGCGCAGTAACTGTACAAGAACTGGCTAAAGTTCTGGTAACTGCTCTGAAACTGGAAGTTCCTGCTGACGCTAACAACACGGCATCCGCATGGGCGAAAGGTTATGTAGCAGCAGCTGTTAACGCTGGTTACCTGGCTGACGGCATCAACTACCAAGCTCAAGCAACTCGCTCCCAAGCAGTTGTAGCAGCTTATGCTATCTACGAAGCTGCTCAAGTTCCAACTGTTAAATCCTACAAAGTATTGGACAGCAAGAACGTTGAGTTCACGCTCTCCAATGGCGAAGTAGTGAAAGTAACGTTGGAAAAAGAATTGGTAGCTGGTAAAAATGAGGTTAAATTCACTCATAATGGTCATGAGTACAATGAAAGTGTAGAATACACAGTGACCGAAGCAACTAAAGTGGAAAGTGTTTCCGCTGACAACCTTAAAGAAATTAAAGTTGTTTTCGACGGTAAAGTCGATAAAGAAACAGCTGAAAATGAAGCAAACTACAAATTGAACAGAGTAATTGAAGATGCAGTTCTTTCTGAAGACGGAAAAACTGTTGTGTTAACTTTGGCTAAAGAGTTCAAATCCGAAGGCAATAACTTGGAAAATCAAAAGGAAACTAAGTTGACTGTTGATGGGGTTAAGAGCTCTGATAAGTCCAAGACTATCAAACAAGAAGTTACTTTCACTCCTGTCGATGTAACGACTCCTAGTGTTAAAGAAGTCGTTGGTCTTGGTACAAAGGCTTACAAAGTAGTGTTCTCTGAACCAGTTGATCGTGCTGATGTAGTTAAATCTTCTAACTATAAAGTTGACGGTAAAGCAATTACTGCATTTATCGACTATGTCGACAGCAAAACGGTAGTTGTTAACACTGAATTGGAACTGGGAACTCATAAACTTGTAGTAAGCGATGTTCAAGATTTCTCGGGTCTGAAAGTCGTTCCTTTGGAAACAGAGTTTACAGTTGCTGAGGATAAAGAAGCTCCAAGTATTGTATCTGCAACGGGTGGAGACTTCACCAAAGTTACAATTAAATTCAATGAACCAGTAAAATCGATTGGCAAAGTGTACAACACAGTTTCTTCCAAAGGTTCTAAAACGCCAATCAGCTGGACTAAAGGTTCCGATGAAATCACAGTTGAATTTGATAAAGCTAACGCTTTGAGCCTTGGTGAGAACAACATTGTTATTGAAGGCGTTACAGACTACAGCAATAACTCCGCAACACGCGAAGTTAAAGTTAGCCCAACACCTGATGCTGAACGTCCAGAAGTTAAAGGTGCTTCTGAAGAGGCAAATGCAAGTGGTAACTCTGTAGTAACAATTGAGTTCAATGAAAATGTTGCTTCTAATGCTGGTGCTACTGCAAACTTTACTTTCCGTGACAAGGATGGCAAGGTAGTTGTAGGCAAAGGCTTGGACGCTAACGGACATCCAATTGTTGCCGGTACTGTTGACGGTAAAAAAGTTAAATTTACATTAGCTGGTCGTCTTGACAACGGTGACTACACAATTGATATTACTGGTGTTCAAGATACGGCTTATGTTCCAAACACAATTTTGCCAACTTCTGTTGGTTTCTCCGTAAACAAAACCGCAACTTTTGAAGCTAAAAAGTTCTGGGTTGAAGTTCAAACTGGTACAAGTGCAAAACGTGATGTATATTTCTATGTAACTTTCAGCAGACCAGTTGCTACTGAAGGTAACGGAAGTGCTTTGACTGCAGCGAAGTACAATTATAGCACTGACAATGGAGTAACTTACAAAGCATTGCCAACTGATTCGACTGTTGAACTGATCACTCCTGAAACTGTTAAAATCACTGTACCTTACACTGCAGATCATGCAATCATTGGAGGAGCTAATAAGCTTCGCGTTTCTCTGATTGCAGATAAAGATGGAAGCTATGCATACGAAAACAATGCTTATATTGGTGAAATTGCTGTTACTTCCGCTCATGTAGTAGGTGCAACCGACGTTAAGGCGTTGGATAAGAACACGGTTGAAGTTAAATTCGATGGGAAATTGGTTAACATCGATGCAAGAGAGTTTGGTGTTAAATCCACTGTAACATCTGATGTATATGACGTTTCCCTTGCAGGTTATAAGTATGATGGAAATGATACAATTGCTACGTTCAAGGTTAGCAAAGACTTGGCGTATGGAGTAGGTACTGCAACCCTGGATGCGCACTTTATTTCGAGAACTGCTGGTACAAATACTCAAGCTCCAACTGCAAATACTCAAGATGTATTTGGTTTCAAAGTAGATACTACTGCAACATCTCCGATTAAAGATGGCATTAAGCCTGTCATCGTTGAAGTTGATGGTAAGAAGTTCACAGTAGCTGCTGGGGCTGGTACAAATGTGTATGTTGCAACCTTGACCTTCAGTGAAAATGTTGTTGTTGCTGCTAACAGCAGCGTATTCACTGTAACTGTAAATGGCGCTGATGCTACTAATATTTCTTACACTCAATCGGCACCAAATCAAGTTCAAGTAACATTCACAAGCCCAATTGCACTGACATCTGGTTCGTATGTTGGAATTGCCCTTTCTGACAGTAACGAAGGTGCTAAGGTAATTAAAGATAACGCTGGTAATGCAGTTGCTGGTGTTACTGTTTACGAAGTACAATAATAGTTGTAATTAGTAAGCTGTACCGAAAGAGAGCCTAAAAATAGGCTCTCTTTCTTTTTTTGCTTCTATTATAAGGTGAGTTTTATAATAGTTGCTCGCGAAAATAATTAGAATTTTACTTACAGAAAACTGTATGGAGAAAAATAATCTTGTAGAACAACTTTCTAAAAAGTAGTCAGTAACTTTGAAATGACGATATAGTAACGTACTGAAACATTTTTCTCAATCAAACGTTATTATTAAGAGAACTATATTTTATGAGGAGGTAAAAAGTTGAGTAAGAAGCCAGTAACAGCAGTTATATTGTGCATAACCATGTTAATTAGTGGCGCTCATGGAGCCCTGGCCGCAACAAGCGCAACAACGAAGACTACTGTTCAACCAACGAAGACAGTTGTACATACTTTGGCTAATTTAAACTCTATAAAGATCACGGCAAAAAGTACAATGCGCCTGACTGATGTTAATATTCTGAATCTTGACGAGGAAAATATACTTACTTACACATTAACAATTCAAAATGGCGATAATAAGACATTAGATTTGTTGGATTATTGGTCCAAAGTTAAAACTACTAGTGGCACGACGTACAGCACATCTCTTATGACTAAGGACAAGTCAAAGAAAACACTGTCTGCGGGATCTTCTACTACTTTGACCTATGTTGCTAAAGTAGGTAAGAATGTAACCATTAGCAATTTGGTGTTCCAAGTGATAAAATGGGATTTTAATCAGGCAAATTATGAAAGTATAAAGGGTCAGTTTAAGATCCCTGCTGCATATTTAACATCAACACCGTCCAATCAATCTAAGACATTAAAAATGTTCGATACACCAGTTAAGGCGAAGGTAAACCAATTCGCTTCCTTTACCTCTGGTGATTATAACTATGTCAGCGTAGGGTTGAATCTACAAAACATTGGCTATAACCTGTTCCAAGATCCTAAAATTAAGTTTGTCATTAAAACGGCAAATGGAGCAAGCTATCCGATGTCTGCAGATCCAACCAGCTCGGATTATAAGATTCAGCCTCAGGACAATAAAACTTTAAATTTGATGGCTGAAATTCCTAAGAGTATCAAGCTCACTAATTTAGAATTGCAACTAATCCAAGAGGATGAAACCTCGAAGCTTAATTTACCAATCGCAACCATGCAATTACCGAATGCAACAAGTCAGTCCTTAGCTGTTCAACCGAATATCGAGAAGTTTATCGCCTTAGGGAGCGGCAAAATAGCCGTTAAGGTTAGCGGCGCAACGTTGTTGCAGAGCTTTGATGAACATAGTTTATCGATTCGTTTTAACTTTAGAAATACGACGGGAACGACGGTTACTATCCCTAAATATCAATTCCAACTTCAAACTAAGGATGGATACCGCCTTCCGATTACCACTCAGGTTCCAGACAATTACGTACTAGAACCTCTTGAAGAGAAGACCATGAATTTAAGTGTAAGCGTGCCTGCAAATGTGAGTGCACAGAATGCGCAGCTCTTTATGAATCTGCCTGTTGCTTCAGATTCGAAGGATAACTTTAGTTATCCGGCCGGGATATTTGCTTTACCGGAGGTTCAACCTCTGCAGAATATGATCGGTCAGAAGCAATTTATTCAGACTCCAAACGGCATTTTAGGTGTCACGCTTAGCTCGATCCAAAGATTGCCGTGGAGTGATGGCGACCTGGTTTCCGCAAAAATCACAATCAATAACACCGGATTTAAAACCATCTTGCTTCCGGAATTGTCAGGACAAGTGAAGCTTGATAGTGCTATTCTTACTTCAAGCACAAACTTCATTACCTCACAGAGCGTAGGTTTATTAGGGCCAAATACTTCAACGGATGTTTATGTGGTGACTAAGGTGCCAAGTTATTTGAGCTTCAGCCAGTTGCAAATTGCCCTATTGGAGAAGCTGGGTGAAAATAGCACTTCTGAGTGGGTGCAATTTGTCAATGGGGGTTCGTTGCCAGAGCTTCCAACTATCGCAACCGGATCAACTTATAGTTTGGAGACTCCTGGGCGTAATGAAGAATTAAAGGTACTTCGTTCGTTTGTTTATAGTGGTACTTCCTCCAATCTAGTTTACACTGAGTTGGAAGCCCAAAATAAAGAAGATCGTCAAATCGATCTGTCTCAATTTGCGGGTGCTTTCGTAGGATCTGAGGGTCAGACATATAAGGCAACGGTGAGCCAGATTGAAACTTCTGCGGGTCCTGGAGAGAAGAGCATCGTGGCATTCTGGGCAAAAGTACCAAGAAATATTTCGACTTCGGATATGAAGTTGGTCGTTGGTGAAGGTATCACTGACAACAAAATGACACCGATTAAAGGTGAACCAACTGGTTATGTCAACGCAGCTGCATTGGAGCTTCAGTTAACAACTCCAAGTATCAAATCCAATTTAACTAACTTGGATTTGTTCCCATACTCGTTGACTGTAAAAAATGTTAGAGCCACCTTGACTGGTTCGACGTCAGTGAATGTTGTATTTGATTACAATCTCACGAGAAACATGGACTATGCGATTGGCGAATTTGGTCATAAATACTTAATCGAACTCGTTGACTCTTCAGGCCGGGCTTTCGAGAAAGAATTTGTGCCAGAATCTGACCTTAAAGTGACCAATGGTGGAAGTGCAAGCTTCTCTTTTGATGATGCTGCTTTCCAAGATAGAACTTCTGGAAGCTTCCAATTTAATGTGTACGATGTATTCCAGGGTCAAAAACTTAAATTAGGCAGCCAAGGCTATTATTATATTTCTTCTTCGAATCGCTAACATCCATATGAAGCAAGCCCAAATCCCTCTCGGATTTGGGCTTGTTCCTTTCTACCAAAACCTCTATCATAGACAATAACAGAGTCATAGAGGAGGAACATGATGAAGACGGGTTGGAAAATCGCAACGGCCGTGGTATTGATTGGCGGCAGTGTTTGGGCAGGATCGCTGCTGAATATGCAGGCGGAAGGGGCAGGGACAACGCCAGGGACCGCAGATGATCCCGTGGTTACGAAGAGCTATGTGGATCAAGCCATTCAGCAAGCTCTTGGGAATGGAGGCTCCAGTTCACCAAGCGCACCTTCCACTGGAGATTCTGACAGCAGTTCCAGCAACGATGGGATTAAAATCGTGAATGTTAAACCCGGCAAGATTCTTATCGCTTCTGCAGGGGCGGAGTTTATCGTTCGCGCTGGTAAAGCTGTAGTATATAGTGCGGATGCCAATGGTGTCGCGGACCTCACTGACGGGAAGGATATTCCGAATGGCGGGACGGTTACGAACAACCACCTGTTGTCTTTCCCAAGGGAAGGCCGTGGGATTCAGGTTCAGGAAGGCGACACCCACAACTTAACTGTCATGGTGCGGGGCGGATACCAAATTAAATAGCCTAGGCCGCCCGGTTGCCATATGGCAAGATTGGGCAGCACAGACAATACTTCCTGAGCGTAACGAAGGTTAAGTGAGGCTATGCTACTTCTGAAACCAATTTTTCAGGAGGTGTCTGGATTATGGCAAGAGGCAATCGGAAAATCGTACCGGAAAGTCGTCAAGTCTTACAACAATGGAAATATGAAATCGCCGCTGAGTTTGGTTTGCCCGTAGGATATGGTGCGACAGGAGCGGGAGCGGATACAGAATTCGCCGGTGAATTGGGTGCTCTTGGCGGCGGGCAAAGCCATGGCGGAAGCTGGGGACATTTAACTTCCCGCGAAAACGGCTCTGTCGGCGGAGAAATTACGAAACGCCTCATCGCCCATGCTGAACGGAACTTTATCCTATAAATTATTCCACAAAAGTCATGAATTATTTTGACATGACTTGGCAAATGCGATACTATTTCCTTTGAGGATGTTAATCCAACCTTTTCCGATTTGGGAAAGGTTCATTTTTTGATTGGGCTGTATATTGTATTGGATAGACAGGCTATAGCCATACTATCCAAGGGAGGTTGAAACTATGTCCGTACAAGGGCGACACCTATTTACTTCCGAGTCTGTCACTGAGGGGCACCCGGATAAAATTTGTGACCAAATTTCCGACGCGGTACTTGATGCTTTTTTGGCAAATGACCCTTATGCTCGGGTAGCCTGTGAAGTGTCTGTAGCCACCGGGTTGGTGCTGGTAATCGGGGAGATCAGTACGAAATCCGAGTATGTCGATATTCCAGCGATCGTTCGTAAAACGGTTAAGGAAATCGGCTATACGCGTGCTAAATATGGTTTTGACTACAGTACCTGCGCCGTTCTGACATCGCTGAATGAACAGTCGGCTGATATCGCGCAAGGCGTAAACGCCGCTCTGGAAAGTCGCGATCAGGCTCAAGTCGATCAAGAGACGGAAAATATCGGGGCCGGCGATCAGGGGTTAATGTTCGGGTTTGCTACGAACGAAACGCCGGAGCTGATGCCGCTTCCGATCGCTCTGTCGCATCGAATTGCACGCCGCCTCTCCGAAGTGCGTAAACACGGTACGCTTGATTATCTTCGTCCCGACGGCAAAACCCAGGTGACGATTGAATATATTGACGGCAAACCGAAACGTGTAGACACGATTGTCGTGTCGACGCAGCACGCTGAGGAAATCACTTTGGAACAAATCCAAAGGGATATTAAAGAACATGTGATTCTCCCTGTTGTTCCGGCAGAGTTGCTGGACGGGGATACAAAATATTTTATTAACCCGACAGGCCGTTTCGTTATTGGCGGTCCTCAAGGGGATGCCGGTTTGACCGGACGTAAAATCATCGTGGATACGTATGGCGGTTATGCTCGTCATGGCGGCGGCGCTTTCTCGGGCAAAGACCCGACAAAGGTAGACCGTTCCGCAGCGTATGCCGCTCGCTATGTTGCGAAGAACCTTGTTGCTGCAGGGCTGGCCGATAAGGTGGAAATCCAATTAGCGTATGCGATTGGCGTTGCCAACCCGGTATCTATTAACGTTGACACGTATGGAACTGGTAAGGTGTCGGAAGAGAAGCTGGTGGAGCTCGTGCGTCAGAACTTCGACCTTCGCCCGGCGGGAATCATCCGTATGTTGGATCTGCGTCGTCCAATTTATCGTCAAACCGCGGCTTATGGTCATTTCGGCCGTACGGACATCGATCTGCCTTGGGAAAGAGTGGACAAGGCCGAGTTGTTGAAGGCACAAGCAGGGCTGTAATTGTATATTGTTTAAGACAAGGATATTCATCTATTTGGGTGAGTATCCTTTTTTTATTCCCTGAATTCTAAACTCGCTGCTACCTTTTGCCGTTATTAATTATAGGTATGTCTTGAACTCGTATCATTTTTTACTTTACATATATGATTGCAACCGGGGAAGGGGAAAGGAAATGAAAAAGAAACTCTCGTTATGGATTGTTATTGCGATGATATTTAATATGTTCATAGGAGTATGGGGAGAGGACGTTGCGAGCGCGGCAAGTGCCACTGCACCATTACCTACTGTGGTTCCCGCGAACGGTTCTACGAATGTTCCAGTCGATACCAAACTGCAGATCAGCGTTCCTGGGGCGAGAATCAAGACGAACGGAACGCAGATGTATACGATATCTACAAGTTTGGGCGGGGTGACAGATAAAAAAGAAATTACCGTTACGGAATCTACTTATAGAGATTCTATTATATTGACGCCACCAACTTTATTGCAATATAACACAGTGTACACCGTTTCTTTGCCTGAGGATGCTTTTACTATCGAAGGAAGCGGTGAAACTACGGCAGCCTATAGCTGGTCTTTTACGACAGCCAAATCTTCAACGACGGCACTATCTGCATCCTTTAGTCCGAGCAATGGGAGTACGAATGTCAGCATTAACACCAAACCAACGATTACGTTTAACCGAAATATTAGATTGAATCCTGGTGTTGCAAATGGGGGAATTACGCTTAAAAAATCTAGCAACAATGCAATCGTACCTATTACGGTGTCGGCGAGTTCCAATCTTGTGACAATCTATCCAACAAGTTCAACGCTGGAGGCGGGTACTAGTTATTATATTGAAATTGCGGGGAACGGGATTTACGATGCTCAGAATACATTAATTTATTATGCAGGAATAAGTGGAAGTAATCGTTGGAGCTTCCAAACTGCTGCTCCTGATAAAACTGCACCCGTACTCCAAAGCGCAACGATGTATAGCAACACAGCTATTCGATTATTGTACAATGAGCCATTGCTGTCCACTTCAAATTTGCCCACTTCCTATTTCACAGTGACGGTGAATGGAGAAACACGTCGGATTAGTTATGTTACCGTATCCGGGGATGCTGTATATGTAAACCTAGAGACTGGTGTAGCTGTCGGGCAGGATGTGAAAATCAGTTATACGGGTAGCACTTCGGGGATTCGGGATGTGGCCGGAAATGCTGCGGCTGCCTTCACCGGAAAAGTAGTTACTAACGGGATTGACTCGGTTATGCCGAAGCCAAAAGACGGGTATGCAACAAGCAACACGGTCACGTTGTATTTTAGTGATTCACTTAAGAGCCCTTCGAGTTATGCTTATCAACAATTCACGGTTACGGCTAATGGAAGTTCCAGGGGGATAAGTAGTCTATCCCATAGCGGCTCAACCATTACGCTGTATTTGTCCAGCTTGATTTCGAACGGTGATGTTGTCAAAGTATCCTATACACCAGGTTCTTATCCACTGCAGGATTACCGCGGTTTTGATATCGCGGGCTTCACCGATTACTTTGTTCGCAACACATATGATTCAGTGGCACCTGTATTTCAAGGGGTTGAGGGTTCTGGCAACAAAGTGATCTTAACGTATAATGAAGCATTGCGTACCAGCCCGACACCGTTAAAAAGCCAATTTTCGATACTGGTTAATAATGCACCGGTATATGTCACAGGTGTTGAAATTGTATCCAACCAAGTGATCCTAACCTTGGCTTCGTCATTTACAAAAGATCAGAACGTAACGTTATCTTATGTATCGGGTACAGGTGGCATCGCGGATCTAAATGGAAACCTGGCGGGTTACATCAACCTGCAGCCGGTAACATACAGTACCGTAGTTGAGGGGGTTCGTTCAGCCACGGTCACGGGAGATACGCTAACCATAACGTTCAATTCTACATTAAAGTCGGCGTCATATGTTCCGGTTAATCAATTCTACGTAAATGTGGATAACGTGAACCGTGGGGTTCAATCCGCGACTATTAGTGGCAATACGGTCATCCTGAAACTGAGCTCTGCTGTAACAGCCGGGCAGGTCGTAACATTGTCCTATCTGACAGGTGCGGCACCTTTATATGATAATCTGGGCAACATGATAAAAAGCTTTAATAATTTATCGGTACAAAACTTAATGGGTGGTCAGTCTACAACGCCAAACGGGGTCCAACCGGATTATCTGACCGTCATGAGTAATGCTCAGTTCGGAGTTAGTGGATATCTGTTAAACGTGAATACGGCCCAAGCTACTGACAGCCGGTCGCGTTTAGGCGCAGGAACAAAAAAATATACAATCGATAATACCAAGCTGCAGACGGCCTTTAGATATTTAGTAGACAGCAACGCTTCAGTCCGCAAAGTGGTATTTGAGGTACCTTCTACCGAGAAAGCAGCAGAAGTGGCTGTTCCACTTAGTGCACTGATGGATGTTTATAGTAGAGGAAAAACGGCTTCGTTTATGGTCAAATATAATCATGTGATGTATGAATTGCCGGTGGAAAAGATTCCGTTTACCGAAATTTCCAGGTTGCTTAATGTCAGTGCATTAAACTCAGCTTATCTTACCATTCAACTGGAGACGGTCACGAAAGCACAATTACCGGGGACGAACTACAGTAATGGCGTCACAACAACCCCGATGACGGACCCGGTGCAAATCTATGTGTCAGCATTTAACGGAGTGAATTCGCAAAACGCGGTAGAGGTGTCCCACAACGGACAACTTTACTTCCGAGCGACAAATACTTCGCCTAATGGTCAATTTTTGCTTATGAAATATGACGTAAATACACAAACCGTATCTTTTGTTCCGTCTAAAACAACAACTAGCGGCAGTGCAATCATCTTTAACGGGAAGATTAACGGCAATGCTGTAGTTGGTCCGGCGGTGGGCTACAGTTACTTCTCTGACACGACCAAGCATTGGGCTCGTGCGGACATTAATGAGTTGGCCAGTCGCTTGATCGTAACGGCTGCTTCGGGGTCGAAGTTTGAACCGGAGAAAAAAATTACCCGTGCTGAATTTGCGGTCTACATTGCAAAAGGCCTCGGACTGACTGGAGATGAATCCTATGCCCGTCGCTTCCCGGACGTTTCTTCTGGGACGACAGCGGCGTACATCGGGGCTGCGGCGAAGGCCGGGATTATCAACGGTAACGCGGACGGCACGTTTAAGCCGAACAGCAACATTACGCGGGAGCAAATGGCGCTGATGATGGTGCGGGCGATGGAATACGCCGGCTACAATACGTCGATGACCGGTGCGAGCACGGCAACGCTAACGAAGTTCAAGGACGCGGCCAAGATCCAGTCCAAGGACACGGTGGCCAAAGCCGTGAAGGAAGGCATCATTCAAGGTGTGACGACAAATACGTTCCAGCCGCAAGGCAATGCGACACGTGCGCAAGCGGCGGTCATGCTGAAACGTGTCCTGGATAAACTGAACTACATTTAATCCACAACGTTTCCCGGCACTAGGGGAGGAACCCAGGTGTCGGGATTTTTTTTGACTGAGGAGGGGGTGTAGGCGGCCAGATCTCTTGCGGGGATTATCCCGTTGCATCAGTTTGAATCCGGTTGTGGAGAAGAGGGGAGAGATGCTCAGTTGAAGCTGCCCCAGCAACCGTTACTTTGGGTGAAGCGGCGCTCCAAGGGAACCGAAAAATCTCAAGCTCTCCCTTCTGAACGAAAGGGATAATCGTGTAAAAGAGGTGCGAGAAGGGGCGTGCAGATTGTAAATGTGTTTGTGAGTAAGTGCGTATGTGCATAAGTGCGGTGTTCGGAGTTGAGCAAGGCGGAGCGAGGCCTTCCTTCGGGGAAAGTTTTGCTCACAAGTTATCTACCAAATCCACATTATCCACAGAAGTTAAGCACATGCGATAAGAGGAACGAACAAAAGTTATCCTAGTTTTCCACAGAATTTATCCCCAATATCCACATTACCCACATAGATATTCCACAAAAGTTAAAGAAATTGATAGGTTCCTTTAACAATCTTGCTAAATTTCGTAACTTTTCGGCTCAAAAGTAGTCTATTAATAAGGGACTAGCTTTATAGAAGCGCGTTAGAAGCATGAACAGATGGGAGAGTTGTCTAACAAAATGGTAGTCAGAAGAGACGAAACCGGAACAAACCAAATCCAAGTGAATATGGATCTGGAAGTTGTCGAACGTCAAAACTCGAAGTTGGCCCACCTGGTGGCAAAGAGCGGCAAACGCATCGCACTTGTCACGCTGGCGGGATTGATATGGATTCAGCCTGTGATTGGCATTGGACCGATCGCGGGACCGGCTTTGACTGCGGAAGCAGCAGCAAGCCAAACGGTGAAGCTTAGCGAAGAAATGATCACGTCGGGGGCCAAGCTCGTGAAATACGAGTACACGGTGACCCGGTCGGGCAAACCGGTGAAGGTGCTGACCGATGTAATTGAGGTGGATTTGACGAATCCTTACGTCCAGCTGGACGTGATGACCGGCAAAGGGGGACAAGTAACGACGAGACAAAGCGTGGAAGGGATGGTCAAGGAAACCGGGGCTGTCGCCGGGGTGAACGGTGATTTCTTTGCGACCGGCGGCCAAGGCGTTCCGATGGGACCGGCGGTGTCGAAAGGGACCGTTGTTACCAGCCCGGCTCAGCTGCAGGGGATGTATGCTTTTGCCGTGCGCAATGACGGGACCCCGCTGATCGACCGTTTTGGCTTCAGCGGTACGGTGTTCGCCGAGGACGGTTCGACGTTCCCGCTTGCGGGCATCAACCAGGAATCCTATATGACTGAGCCGGACAAGGCCTATAGCCACGTGAACAAGATGTTTATTTATACGAGTGCCTGGAAAGCGGAGGAACGTCCAGCGGCCAGCGCAACAACCCCAACCGAGGTACTGGTGCAAGGCGGCGTGATTACGCAAATCTCCATCAAAGCGGCGATTCCGGGACCGGTGCCGGCGGATGGGTATATTTTGCGTGCGCATGGCACGGCGGCGGACTATGTAGCCGCTCACCTGCAAGTCGGTCAGCGCGTGGATACAGTCTATCAGCTGCAATCTTTGACTGACGGGCAACTCGTAGACCCGGCGGATCTGAAAATGATGATTGGCGGCCACACGCTATTGGTCGACCAAGGCAAAGCATCGGCGTTTACCCGTTCAACGACATCGATCAGCGGAGGCAGCGCCGTGGCACGGACCGCAGTAGGTTACTCCAAAGACGGGAAAACGGCCTATATCATTACCGCCGAGAAAAACAGCAACAGCACCGGCCTCACCTTGAAGGAGCTGCAAGGCTTCATGACGGGAATCGGTGTCTGGAAAGGCTTGAACCTGGACGGCGGCGGCTCCACAACGATGGTCACGCGGCCGCTGGCGGAAACGACGCCGCAGCTCACTTTTACGACGTCCAACGGGGCGGCGGGGCAGCGCGCGGTTGCCAACGGGCTTGGCGTATTTACGACGGCACCGCAAGGTTCGCTGCTTGGTCTCAAAGTCAGCGGCTCCTCCACGTTGTTCATCGGGCAAACTGTGCCGTACGCTTTGAAAGGATATGATACGTACTACAATCCGATCGATACGAGCGGCATCCAAGCTTCGTGGCAAGCCAGCAACGGCAACGTGGTATGGACCGACAGCGGCTTTAAAGGCGTGAAGGCGGGCACCGCCAAAATTACCGCCACCAGCGGGCAAGCCAAAACCAGCATGGACGTGAAGGTGCTGGGCGGCACGGATCTGGAAAGCCTGACGCCGGGCACAACGTTTGCTCCGCTGCAAGCAGGAACCAGCGTAACGGTCGCCGTAACCGCCAAGCTGAAGGATGGACGTACGGTTGACGTTCCAGCGGAATCGGTGAAATGGACGTTCAGCGGTATGAAAGCCAGCGTACAAGGCGGCGTGCTGACAGTCCAATCCGTGAACAATGGGGCGAAGTTTGCGTATGCGACGCCATCCTATGACGGCTTTAACGGAACACCGGTCGTGCTGTCTGCTTCCACCGAAACGATCTGGGAAAGCTTCGAAAACGTCGCCTACCCGATTTCCTTCACCGGTCTTCCGGCTGAAGCGAAAGGATCGGTAAGCATTGTGCAAGGAACCGGCGAGCGCGCCAACTCCAAGGTGTTGAAGCTAGATTACGATCTGACCGGCGGTTCCGGCAGCAAGTTTGCTTATGCCCAATTTAACGGCACGAGCGGCAGAGCGATCCCGGACAACGCAACGACCTTGACGGTGGATGTGCTAGGCGATGCGAGTCTGAACTGGGTGCGCGCCGAGTTGTCTGACGCGGACGGCAAGCCAGTTTACATCGACCTCGCGCGTCCGATGGATTACACCGGCTGGAAGACGCTGACGGCGGATCTGACCGCAAATAACATCAAATTCCCGGCAAAGCTGAAGCGGCTTTATGTCGTAAACGTCGAAGAAGGCCAGGACGAACGGGCGCTGACAGGCAGCGTATCTTTTGACAATGTACGGTTTACGGCTCCTGCATCCGGCGGCAGCAACCAAGATTTCCCAAGCGCGAAGGCAGTGATGGTAATCGGCCAGAAGTCGATGACGGTAAACGGGAAGAAGCAAAACCTGGAAGTTGCGCCATTGCTCAAAGACAACACGACCTACGTGCCGATCAAGTACGTGCTGGACGTCTTTGGCGGGAACGCAGCTTGGAACGGGGCAGCCAAAAAAATCACGGTAACCCGCGGTGCTACGGTATTGGAGCTGACGGTGGGGCAGAAGACATTTTTGCTTAACGGGGTCTCTTCCAAAGCGGAGGTTTCTCCAATTATTGTTAACGGAAGGACTTTAGTCCCATTACGTTTGGTCTCCGAACAGCTTGGAATTGGCGTAAATTGGGAGAAGAAAACCAAATCCATTACCCTCGAATCATGATATGATTAGTCTGGGACTATACGGACTAAGAAACGGAGAAGGATTGTGTGGATTTTCAAGCGGATGCCATAGATCGCGTTATTAATAACGCCGTAAGCGTATTGAAAGACAGCAAGCTGCAGATCCTGGAAATACTAGATTCGGCCCGCAATGAGCTGAAGATGCTCAACAACGAGCTGCAAAATGTCATGAAGGAAACGGCGGAAACGGTAGAGAAGGTAGACCAGCTCGAGATCAACTACCGAAAATCCCGCATCCGGCTGACGGAAGTCAGCCGGGACTTCGTGCGTTATACTGAAGAAGATATTAAGCAAGCCTATGAAAAAGCAACCCAGCTCCAGCTCGACCTGCTCATTTACCGGGAGAAGGAAATGTATCTGAAGGCTCGCCGCGACGAACTGCAGAAGCGTGCACGCAACGTGGAGAAGTCGGTGGAGCGCGCCGAAACGATCAGCTCGCAGATGAGTGTTGTGCTGGAGTATTTTTCCGGTGAATTAGGACAAGTGACCCGGATTTTGGAATCTGCGAAGAACCGTCAGTTGATCGGATTGAAAATTATTTTGGCTCAGGAAGAGGAGCGCAAACGGATCTCCCGCGAGATTCACGACGGTCCTGCCCAGCTGCTGGCGAATCTAGTGCTAAGGACGGAAATTGTAGAAAGAATGCTTGCTAAGCAGGAATTTAAACTAGTACAAGACGAAATAGTAGATTTGAAAGCGCAGGTCCGCTCGAGTTTGGAAGAGATGCGGAAGGTTATTTTTAATCTGCGGCCGATGGCATTGGATGATCTGGGATTGATTCCGACGCTGCGGAAGTATGTACATGACTACGAAGAAAAGACGAAAATTAGAGCGACCTTTGAAACCCGGGGCAAAGAGCACCGGTTGTCCTCTCCGATGGAGGCAGCGATCTTCAGGTTGGTACAGGAAGCGCTGACCAATGCGGCGAAGCATGCTTTTCCAACTTATGTGGGCGTTGAAATCACGTACCAGGCACAAATGATCCGGATTGTGGTAACCGACAACGGGTTAGGCTTCAAAGTGGACCAGCTGGAACAGAAGACGAAAGAGCATACGCACTTTGGATTGATTGGCATGCGGGAGAGAGTGGAGCTGCTCGAAGGCCGGATGGAAATTGAATCGGCGGCCAACTTGGGCACGAAAATCATCATTCATATCCCAACCAACTCAGATAAGAGAAAGGAGTACCAGGATGGATAGTCTTACTAGTGGAACCAGACAAGTGATTAAAGTTCTCCTGGCGGACGATCACCAGTTATTTCGTGAGGGTCTGAAGCGGATTTTGAATATGGAGAAAGACATCGAAGTCGTTGGCGAATGCGGCGATGGCGCCCAGGTGCTGGAAAGCTGCTTGCAGCTTCAGCCGGAAATCGTACTGATGGACATTAACATGCCATTGCTGAACGGCGTGGACGCTACGGCCGAGTTGCGCGAATCGCTGCCGAATGTGAAGGTCATCATTCTGTCGATTCATGACGATGAGAGTTATGTTTTTGAAACGCTGCGCAAAGGGGCGACGGGTTACCTGCTCAAGGATATGGAGGCGGAGTCCCTGATCAATGCGATTCGCACGGTAGCGGAGGGCAATGCGTTCATTCACCCGAAGGTGACGGGCAAATTGATTCAGCAGCTGCGCCGGATGGAATACCTGAGCGAAACGGGAGCGATTGCCGAGGATACCGCGATCCGCGAAGCAGGCGTGAAATTTGTAGCCGGCGACGACAACCCGCTGACCCGCCGGGAGGCCGAAGTGCTTCGCTTGATGGCGGAAGGCCGCAGCAACAAGATGATTGGCGAGCATTTGTTTATTAGTGAGAAGACGGTTAAGAACCATGTCAGCAGTATTTTGCAAAAAATGGACGTCGACGATCGTACCCAAGCGGTGATTAATGCGATTAAGTTCGGCTGGGTAACCCTGTAAGACAGCAGGGGGATTCCAAATGGTGCTTACCGTCCTGCAGCTGGGTTTTGGAGGCTTGGCGGGAAACGGACAGGAGGCTGTCTGCGGCCGGGGTTACCATTTTATTCATGATCTTGAAAAGTGAGGCGAAGTTGCGGTTACATCCAGTGTCTTGACTGCTTTGGTGTCCCGGTTGCATCATGATCGCCTCTCGAACGAACGGCACCGGCCAATATACATAGTGGGTGGAAGGCTAACGGATTTGTTGATATACCTTGCTCTGCGGCTCCTTCTGTGCGAGCCCAGTAACCGACCTCTTGGCGGCGGCATATATTGTCGCTATAAGGGAGGTGGGTACGGTGGTTTCTTATATTGGCTGGATCCTTCTCAGCTACGGCTTGGCTGCGGCGTTGGTCCATGTTTTGCACGGAATGGTTCGGCAGGGAAAACGGAAGGATTGCAGGGTTCATTATATTTTGGTGACGAGCAATCATGAGAACCAATTGGAATGGTATTTGCGGGCGCTCTCGTGGTATGCGCGGCTGCGTGGTTTATCCCTGCAGGTCACGGTGTTGGACGAAAGCTCGCAGGACGATACGCTGGCGATCTTGCGGAAGCTCGAAAAGCAAGGCGGGATAGAGCTCACCGTCATCGGTTTGGCGGTGGTGCAGCAAGAGGATGTGGAAGCGCATGCGGCCATGGTGGCCGAGGACGCGCCGGTCTGCATCGACCTTCGCGTACCGCGGGAGGCGGACAAAATTCCATATGTCCATGTGTAAACAACATAGGATCAGGCAGGCGCATAGCAATGCGCAGATTAAAGTGTGAAGCACACTCTTTTATGGCGAGATGCCGAGGAGTGTGCTTTTTTGTATTTTTACGGGTGAGATGGGGAGTGAGGTGATGGCGCATGGAGTTGGATTGGGGGAGCAGGAGAAGGGGCATCAAGGAGTGACATTGGAAGTGATAGGGGGTGATCAGTAGTGTAAAGCGGATGGGGCGGCGGGGAGTGAGGCGGTCAGCCGTTCTAACGGAACACAGGGACGTTATTAGCCTGGAAATACGAGATTGGTGATTTTAACGGAACGAGGAGACCTTATTTGCACTATACATGGGAGTTTTGTTTCTCTTTTTGGTCGGATAAGGTCTGCTGGTTCCGTTAGCCCGGGAAATAGCGGGGAAATAGGCAAATAAGGTCGCTCAGTTCCGTTACGAATGAAAAGGGATCTCCGGGTCATCAGGGCAACTCAATAGGGAAACTTATATAGGGCCCAAGATGCGACAGAAGGTGTGAGGATTTTGGTGAAAGAAGTCGAAGTATCGGAGATATTTTGAAATTGAAAAAACTAAGATCCGAAAAAGAGGAATTATCCGAAAACTGTTGAAATATGGATAAAGATGTTAGAAATTAGGAGGACGGTGGAAATTGTGAGAGGGAGTCTGTATGCCGTACGCACTAAATCTGGATGGCAGCTTCGTGTTAGCTTAGATTTGCACGTTGACTTGTTGTGGTGGGTCGATCGAGAGGCGCACGCAATGTATTTATTATCCGAAGGATTACCGTTCGGCTGGGCGGTTGAGGCTAGAGATTCCTTCAAGACGTTCAACGCGATGGATCGGTGGACCAAGCGGGAATGGGACCTTTTTTTGATGCGGATCTTGCAGGAGGAGATTAAAGCGGAGGCTAAGCTGACCCATCCGGCTGAGCGGCTAGATAAAGATGCTTTGATAGGACGGCATCGGGGGTGGCTGATGAAGGCTGGCCAAATCACGGCATGGGGACGAATGTTTAACCATCGCGGGAATGACGAGGAGCATGAGGATCTTAGGACGGAAATGAGGTTGATGGATCGGGTCGGCGGGAGACAGGGGAAAGAACTGTCAGCTGACTTGGGCGGCGCGGGGGTGGCGAAACCACGGCGAGAGGAGATGCGCGGCGAGCTGGCTGAGCTCGCCGATGCGGCGCAGCGCCTTGCCGCTGCGCTGGAGGGCCGCTCGCTGCTGGAGGCCGAGCTCCAGCAGCTGCTGGCGGAACGCCTGCCGGGCCTTGCCCCGGTCTGGCGTTCCGCCCTCCAGCACGCGCACCTGCAAGGGCGCGTGCAGCTCACGGCGGGCGTGGCCTCCGCCCGCCAAGATCCGGGCCCGCGTTGGCGCCGGGCCCGAACCCCCGCTGCCGGCGCTGCGGCAGCGGGGTGCATCGCCGCACGCCCTGCGGGTCGTGCGGCTCCCGCGGCTGCGCCTACTGCGAGGCGTGCCTCGCGCTCGGGCGCAGCCGCTCCTGCGCGCTGCTGCTGCGCGGCAGCAGCGCGGGCGCCGTGCCGCCGCATGCCGGAGGCGGCACGGCCGCGGGCCTGGCCCCCACCGGGTCCCTGCTGGACCGGTGGGGGCTGAGCACCGCCCAGCGCAGCGCGGCGGGGCAGGCGCTGCGCTTCCTGGCGCAAGCGCAGGAAGCGGCTTCGCAGCGGCCAGGGGCAGCAGCAGCTCACGGAAGGCAGGCTCTCTCTCTGGTCTCGCGGCGCTCCCTCTCGCGCCAGATGGAAACCGAGCCAAGACCGCCGCGCTTCCTCCTCTGGGCCGTAACCGGTGCCGGCAAAACCGAAATGATCTTCCCGTTGCTGCGCTATGCATTGGATAGCGGCGGCCGGGTGCTGGTCGCGACGCCGCGCCGTGATGTCGTGCTGGAGTTGGCGCCGCGGGTGGCGAAGGCTTTTCCCGAGGAGCCGATGGCGGTCTTGTATGGCGGAAGCCCGCAGCGATGGGAGGAGGCGCGGTTGATCTTGGCTACAACCCATCAGCTGATGCGGTTTTACCAGGCCTTTGATTTGGTTGTGATCGACGAGCTGGATGCTTTTCCGTATCACAACGATCCGATGCTGAACTTCGCGGCGGAGGCCGCTTGCAAACCGGAGGGGCGGTTTATTCTCCTCTCTGCGACGCCGCCTGCGCGGATGCGAAGAGAGATCCGGGCGGGGCGGTTACCGCATGCGAAAGTACCGGCAAGGTATCACGGCCACCCGTTGCCGGTTCCTGAAAGAATCACTATGGCGAGCGTGGAGTTGTGCCTTCGCCGCCGCGTGTTGCCCTCAGCACTGCTTCACCCGCTGCGGCATTCCGTTCAGCGCGGGGCGCAGATTTTTCTCTTTGTCACGCGGATTCGCCAAATTGCAACTTTTTCTGAGCTCTTGCGGACTTATTTTCCCGGGATCCGTATTGAAGGGACTTCTTCCACCGATCCGGACCGGAATGAGAAAGTGCGCGCCTTTCGGGAAGGGCGAATTCGCATGCTGGTGACGACAACGATTCTGGAGCGCGGGGTCACCGTACCCAAAAGCGATGTATACATAGTGGATGCGGACAGCGACTTGTTTGATGAAGCCTCATTGGTGCAGATGGCAGGAAGAGCCGGCCGCTCCAAGGACGATCCGAACGGAAAGGTTGTGTTTGCCGCACCGGCGTGGACCAAGTCGCAGCGAGATGCGATTCGGCAAATCCGGATGATGAACGCGGCGGCTTACAAAAACGGCTTTATACAGGTAAAGGAGGTTCAATAAGATGATGAAGTCATCCCAGAGTGTTGCGAATGATGGTTCAAGCACGCGAAACCGAAATCGGCGTGGGGTTGCCAAGTTCCGATATTCCAAGCAAAGTCCTGCGGGACAATCCGTCGGCAGATGGATTTCAGGGCATTTCGACGAGACTCATGTTGATCTGATGAATTCTAGCCTGTCTCATTCAGCTGGAATAGGAGCACCAGCGGCAACCTGGCTCCGTTCTGCGGATGATTTCATATCAGGCTCTGACGCTTTGTCTTCCAGCACTTTTTTCAATACTGAGGAGAAAAGCTTTTCCTGGAACGGATTGTTAGCTCCGTTACATCAGTTGTTGGCACCTCCCGCCATCCCTTGCTTAACGTGTGGAAAGACAATATCCGAGCGCGTACGAGGTTATCCAGAAATCTGCCTATCCTGCTATCTCTCGATCCCTTGGATCAAAAACCCTCGTTGCCAAATCTGTGGTCGGTCAATGGGTTGCCCGGATTGCACTCGGAAAGGACAAGCCCCCCGCAGCTTCGTGATGAATCGAAGTGCTGTTGCCTATAGCCCGGCGATGCGCGAGTGGCTTGCCCAATATAAATACCGTGGAAATGAAACCTATGGCACGATTCTAGCTCGAATGACGGGTGTGGCTTACCGGCAAATGGTGAAGGAATTAGAAGAAGCAGGTTATATCAGCAAAGGTAAAATCGGCGAATCTTCCTTCCGATTTCATGCGGTAACCGCCGTTCCAGTCAGCAGCGAACGCATGCAGGAACGTGGATTCAATCAAGCCGCTCGGTTGGCCTATGGTGCTGCAACGGCAGGGCGAATCCCTTTGCTGAATTTGCTGGAACGTTCGCGCCACACCGAGAAACAAAGCTTCAAGACACGATGGGAGCGCCTGCATGACCTGCGCGATGTTTTTCGCCCGACTGCTCTTGCCGCAGAAAAACTTTTGGCAGCAGCAAACGAGGTGAAGCTGAATCGAAGCCAGCCCTCCTACTGGGCGACATCTTGGGCGTGGGCTTTTGGAGGGGAGATGCATGCCAAACCTCAGGCTACCGCACAGAAGTCCAACGATTCAGATGTTGCAAAACCGAATTACTTTTCCCAAATCCTACATGATCAGTCGCCTGAGCCGATTCGTATATTACTAGTCGATGATGTCTATACGACGGGAAGCACGCTTGAGGCTTGCTCCCGCGTACTTCATGAGCTTTGTGGACGCATAGGTCGCCGCGCCGAAGTTTATTGTTTGACTTGGGCTCGATCCTAGAAAATGTAAACTTCCTAATTCTTCTGATCAAATATATAGACGAACCCCCTATAAATGAGGTAATCTAGCATCAAACGAAGCGATTCTTGAAAGGACGTCGAAGCATATGGGGATCAATCTAGAGAATTGTCCGCGCTGCGGGAGATTGTTTGCCAATAATTTCAGAGATATTTGTCCTTCTTGTATCAAGGAAATTGAAGAAGAGTACGAAAAATGCCTGAAATATTTGCGTGAAGAGAAAATGGCCACAATCCAGGAAGTTCATGAAGCAACTGGTGTTTCTATTCGTCAAATCACTAAATTCATAAAAGAAGGTCGCATTTCCGTTGCAAATAACCCGAACATGATGTATCCCTGCGAAGTATGTGGTGTATTAATTCGGGATGGAAATATGTGCGATTCTTGCCGCACTCGTCTTGTACGCGGTTTTGCTGCAGCAGCTAGAGAGGACTCCCAGAATGGCCAGGAATTTGGCGATAAGCGTGGCAATGGTGCTTACAATGCAATCGACAAATTCCGTAGTCCTTAATGACTAAAACCCTGATTCTTTGGCATAATATTCTTTAACCTCCAATCGTTCGCTATTAAAAAAGCCTAAACCAACGCCGATAAACTTAGTAAAGATTATCGGCTTTTTTATTTGAAGCGAGGTGAATGTAAGTTGAAAATCAATGAAACGGGAAGAATCGGCGGAATTAATCCATATCTACGAAATATTGAAAATCGTGACAACCATTTACCAAAAAAGAAACAAGTAGACCAAGTTTCCATCTCATTGGAGGCTAAGGGGATGCTTGAGGAATATAAAAAGGTTCAGGACCCTCAGCGTATTGAACGGATTGCCAAATTGAAGGAAGAGGTGTCGTCGGGGACATACCATGTGGAAGCCGGGAAAATCGCAGAGAAGCTAGCTCCATACTTTAAGTCGTTTATCGAATCAGGTGAAAAAGAATGAGTGTACAACAAGTTGTCGACGCATTGCGACATTTGGACGAGTTGTACCGCACCTTGATTGAACTTGGGGCTGAGAAGCAAAAAGCGATTATGGCTAATGATGTGGCTGGTTTGACTCAAGTCATGACCAAGGAAACCCGATTGCTGAAACAAGCAGCTGAGTTAGACGAACTGCGTGAGGAGTCCGTATTCCGGTTTTTGAAGGAGAAGGGAATTCGCTCACAATTAAACCTTACGATCACGGAAATGAGTCGCTTGGTATTTGATACCGAGGAGAAGCAGATGCTTTTGGACGCACAGAGGCAATTATCAATAACATTACAAGAATTGAAACGTCTTAACGCTATTAATAAAGAGCTAATTGAGCAGTCGCTTACGTTTATTGATTATAGCTTGAATCTGTTAACAAGCCTGCCTGAGGACGAATTGATGTACACTGATCCAACGAAACAACAGGCTACGAAGAAAAATAGAAGTTATTTCGATACTAGAGCATAAGGGACGACAGGAAGCGAGGTAAATTATGAGATCGACTTTTCATACGCTCGAAGTGGGCAAGCGAGGAATTCTGGCACAGCAAACAGCACTTGCCACAACTGGTCATAATATTACGAATGCCAATGCACCTGGCTACTCTCGTCAAGTTGCGAAAATGGCAGCGGCAAGACCCATTGAGTTCCCAGGATTAACCAAATCAACAAACCCCAACCAACTCGGCATGGGTGTAGAAGTTACCAGTATCAGAAGAATCCGCGACTTTCTGCTCGATATTGAGTATCGGAATCAAAATTCAGATCTATCCACTTGGAATGTTAAACAAGAGGCACTGTCCAATATTGAGGGGATCTTCAACGAACCTTCTGAAAACAGCATCGCCACAAGTATCTCGGAGTTTTGGAACGCTTGGCAACAATTGAGCAAAAACCCCAGTAGTTCGGACTTGTCCTCACGTACAGTCGTTCAGCAGAAAGCAATTGCTTTGACCGAAACTTTCAATCATATTGCATCACAATTAAATACGCTTAGTAGCAATATTACTCAGCGAATTGATGTGAAAGTGGCTGAAGCTAACAATACGATTCAACAAATCTCCGACTTGACGATAATGATCAATCGAGTGGAAGGTTTGGGGGATAACGCAAACGATCTGCGAGATCAGCGGGACTTACTCGTGGATCAATTATCTTCTTTAGGCAATGTCCAGGTTACAGAAACTGATGATAACTATCAGGTTATGTTTGGTGATGTACTAGTTGTGAATGGTACGCAGGCACCAGTAGAGTTTACTTTGGCTAATACAGCGTCTCTCACCAAGGGTGAGATTGCAGGATATATTGAATCTCGTGATGTATTTGTTCAAGGCTACATTAACCAAATGAATGTGATGGCAAACACTTTGGCAACAGGTAAAATTGAAGTCACATTACCTGCCGGATCTATTTTGCCGGATGGCGTTACAATTCCTGGAGCCCAAATGGATCCAGCCAACCCGCGGAAATTGATGCAGGATATTAAATATACCGTTGATGGGTTAAATGGTCTGCATAAGTTGGGGTACACTCTCCAGGAGCCAGCGACCGTGGGGAAAGATTTCTTTGTATCTAGCGATGGCGGAGCTATTACAGCGGCTAATATTCGTGTTAACCCGGAAATTCAAGCTAATCTTGCTAATATAGCGGCATCGATGCGCACAGAGCAGGTAACAGTGAACGGTGTTGTAACGGAGAAAGTGCTTCAAGGGAACGGTGACCTTGCTTTGCTCATCGCTTCACTATCCGAAGGGAAGTTTGATTACAGTACTCAGAACGGTGCGCTTACTAATGAAGGTACCTTTGGGAGCTATCTTCAATCGGTTATAGCTCAATTAGGTACGGATTCGGACGACGCTTACCGTATGGTTCAGAACGGCACGTTGTTGTCCGATCATGCTGATAGTATGCGACAGGCCGTAAGTAGTGTATCGCTTGATGAAGAAATGGCGGACATGATCAAATTCCAGCATGCCTACAGTGCATCCTCTCGTGTGATTACAACCATTGACGAGATGTTGGATAAACTAATTAATGGTACCGGTGTAGTCGGGCGGTAGATAGGAGATGAATGACAAATGCGTATTACTCAATCGATGATGAGCAGATCCATGATGAGCAATCTGCAAAATAACTACCGACGTTTGGACAAGTATCAGGAGCAAATGATGACGAACCGTCGCCTCAACCGTCCTTCCGACGATCCAGTTGGCGTCGCAAGCGCCTTGCAATATCGGGCAGAGATTAGCTCGACTACGAAGTTTGAAGAGAATGTGGAAGATGCGGATTCTTGGATGGCTTTTACGGATAGCGTATTAACGGAAACAACGCAAATTATACAGCGTTTGTCTGAACTCGCGGTGCAAGGTGGAACGGATACCGTCCCGGCTGATGCGAGAAATAATATAGCTCAAGAAGTGGATCAGCTTTACAAGCAACTGGTTTCCCTCGGCAATTCTCAATTCAAGGGGAAATACATCTTTAACGGGGAACGCGTGAATGAACAGCCATATCCAAGCGATCCAGCTAATACAGCATATAGTTTGGATCAAGGAGAAGTTGATTATCAGATTGGAGCGGGAATCTATATCTCTGTTAACCTTTTAGGAGACAAGGTATTTGGAGCATCAGGAGATCCAACGGGCCTATTTGCTGTTATTGATAGATTTAAAAATGCCTTAACTGATACAAGTCCTGCTGGAACCCAGGCTATCCAAGATATCATCCCACAGCTTCAAAAAAATCTAGAAAATGTGATTACCGCTCAGGCTGAAGTTGGCGGTAAGCAAAACCGACTTGAATTCACAATGAGTCGACTAGAGGATCTGAATTTAAACTACGTCTCGCTTCAGTCTTTGACGGAAGATGCCGATATGCCTTCCGTTATTACCGAGCTAAAGACAGCGGAAAGTATTTATCAGGCCTCGCTAGATACAATGGCACGGATCATTAGACCAAGTTTACTCGACTTTCTGAACTAGGAGGGATTTTGGTGCAAATTCCTCGCATTCAGATTCAACAAGGCTATAGCAAGATTGCGTTAGAGACGACTCCAGGACGTTGGAGCATTGAGCAACCCAGGCCTTCACTTAACTTGCATCAAGAGCCTGGGAAGTTAGAAATGCAGCGAACAGACGGAACACTTGAGGTTGATGCGAGAAGAGCTTGGTCGGCTCTAGGGTTAGCTAAATTTGATGAGTTTACGGATCGAATAGCACAAAGCTCGTTAGAGTCATCCTTGCAAAATATTGCTGAAATTGCGCAAGCGGGTGACCGGATGATGGCGTTTCATAAGCCGGGAAATGCCTTTGCCGAAATTGCACGACAAAACGCACTTAAGGATAGGCCTATCGAATATCGCGGTTCTCCGGATTACGATAATGTTGATGTGACCTTTACTCCAGGGTCACTCTCAATGAATTATCTTCCAGGCAAAGTTACCGTTGATCCCGAGCTTCGTAAGCCGGTTATTGATTATTATCCAGGTAAAGTTAATCCGTACTTAGTCCAAAAAAACTTTATATTTATGACGGCAACAGGAAGGCAACTAGATGAAGTTGTCTAAAGGAGTATAGCTATATTGAAAACAAGTTGTTTCATATAGCTATTTTTTGTTAATTCAAGGAGGTCTCTCTGTGAAAATAAAATCAGTAAGATTTGGTGAAATAGAAGCTAATTCCGATAACACTTGGACTTTTGCTTCACCCATTCTAGGTTTTGAAAACTTTAAAACCTTTGTTCACCTGACTCAGACCAATAGTCCTTTTGAATTTATTCAATCCGTGAATGATGAAAATCTAGCTTTTGTTGTTGCAGATCCATTTCAATTCGAGGCGAACTATGAGTTTTCATTGGATCAACGTTGGCTCGATATCCTCAATATTCAAACGAAAGATCAAGTTCTTGTAAGATCCATAGTAACAGTTCGCTCCTCTGCGGATATAACGATGAACCTTAAAGCCCCGCTAGTGATAAATTTGAAAACAAAGGAAGCGGCTCAAATTATTTTGGATCGCCCAGAGTTCAATACTCGACATTCGATTTTTAATGCAAATCAGCGGGAGGTCAGCCATGTTGATATTGTCGAGAAATAAAGGGCAAAAAATCATGATCAACCACGATATTGTGATTTCTATTGTCGATGTTTCCGGAGATCAAGTGCGAATCGGTATCGAGGCCCCTAAGCAAGTAACTATATATAGAGAAGAAATTTACAATGCCATTCAACAACAAAATAAAGATGCGATTGTAATAAATGGGGATATTAAGCAATTTTTGCTTGAAATTGATCCACCAAAACCAAAATAATTTTTTAAAAATGTTGATTTGCCTGTAAACAATATAAAAAAGGTCTCCGATATATATATTATGGGGCGAAAGTTATGGTATTGGCGGCCGCAAGCCATAAAATCGACCAAACTAACGGGTGAAGCAAGGATGCTAATCACCAACACATTCCAAGGAGGAATTCTAGTATGCGTATTAACCACAACATCAGTTCTTACAACACTCAACGTCAATTGTCTTTTAACAACACGCAACAAGGTAAATCTCTGGAGAAATTGTCTTCCGGCTACCGGATCAACCGTGCTGCGGACGATGCTGCTGGTCTGGCAATCTCCGAAAAAATGCGTAACCAAATCCGTGGCTTGGAGCAAGCTTCCAGAAACGCTTTGGACGGCATTTCTTTGATCCAAACAGCTGAAGGTGCGTTGAACGAAACTCATGCTATGCTGCAACGTATGGCTGAATTGTATGTACAAGGCGCTAACGAAGTTTTGACTACTACAGATGCTGCTAAAATCGATGCGGAAATTAATCAACTTACTCAGCAGATCGGTTCCATTGCACAACAAACGCAATTTAATACCAAAAAATTGCTTGACGGGTCCACATCATCCGTTATTTTTCAAGTTGGTGCTAATGGTGGCGAGACGATTACTCTTAATCTGCAAGCTGCGCTTGCAACTTCTCTAGATATTGCTGGTTTGACTAGTTTGTCTTCGAATCCAACAGCAATGAACTCGACTGCTGCTGCAAACCTTGCTTCTGTTCAAGCGGCAATCAACTCGATTTCTGCAATTCGTTCTGATCTCGGTGCTGTTCAAAACCGTCTGGAACATACAATTAACAATTTGGGCACTACTTCCGAGAACCTTCAAGCAGCTGAATCCCGTATTCGTGATGTTGATATGGCTAAAGAAATGTCCGAATTTACGAAGAACAACATTCTTCAACAAGCTGCTACTGCAATGTTGGCACAAGCCAACCAGCAACCTCAAGGTGTATTGCAGTTGCTGCGTTAATTTTCATCTTAGCCGGCCGGGATACCGGCCGGTTTTTTTATATAAGTTAGTTTAATGTGAAGAGGAGGAAACGAAGTGAGAGTTGATCCGAACTCTTCATCTGCTTTTCTGACACCGGGTATAAGGGATGTTCATTCCTCCGCTTTGTTGAGACCAATTGATTCAAAAGACACCCCGAACAAGGAGGATTATACGGTAGAGGAACTTGCGGATAAGATTAATAAAAATCTAGCTGAAGCAGGGACTCATATCAAAGTAAAGCTACATGAAAAAACGAATACTATTATGGTGACTGTAGTATCTGATGAAACTAATGAAGTTGTTATGGAGATTCCCAGAGAAAAGACCCTCGACCTGATGTATAGTATGTGTGTTCGGGCAGGGATATTCATGGATGAAAAAATGTAGAAAGGGGGAGATAGAGTGACTTCTCCAATTCGATTGACAGGATTTAGCGGGATGTTGGATACAGATAGTCTTATTAAAGATTTGATGAAAGCGGAACGTATCCCCCTTGATAATGTTCTGAGAAAAAAACAGTTTACTCTTTGGCAGCGTGAAGATTATCGTTCAATGAACACAGCATTATTATCTTTTCGATCTGTTGTTAACGATCTGCGTTATGAGTCAAACTTCCAAACAGTTAGAGCAAGTTCCTCTAATTCTAGTGTGCTAGAAGTGGCATCTGGTGGGGCGAACCCTAGTTTGAGTCTGGTCAATGTTACTAAACTGGCAACGTCTGCAACTATTGTAGGCGGTCAAGTTACTCAATCTCCAACTGATCCGGTGTCTGTGGGCGGTACAGTAACCATAACCGGTGCTACGGGTTCGGCAGAAATTACGATAACTGCAGGGACATCAACGATGGATTCCATAGTAAAGGACATAAACAGCAACTCCTCTATAACTGGAGTAAAGGCAAGTTTTGATAACACAACAGGTGTGTTATATCTTAGCTCAAATTCTACAGGGGCAGCATCCAAAATCGAAATCACATCGAGTGGAACTAATGCGCTGGCTCAAGTTTTTCAGTTGGACAAGTTATCAGCGACCGGGGGCGATGCGGAATTTACTGTAAATGGTGGCTCAGTAATTAAGTCAAACTCAAATAATATAACTATTAACGGAGCTCAAGTTACACTTCGTGGCAGTGGCGAGGCGACTATTAGTGCAGTTACGGATCGAAGTACAGCAATTGATAAAATCAAGAATTTCGTAGCAAAATACAATGAAATAATAGACTTGTTTTCTACTGCTACTTCTACTAAGCGGAACCGGGATTATCAGCCTTTGACAACTGAAGAGAAAAGTGCAATGTCCGAAAGCGAAATTGAATTGTGGGAGAAAAAGGCGAGAGCAGGTACATTGTATCAAGATAGCTTGCTTACGGGGGCGCTTGGATCTTTTCGTTCAGCATTGAATACCCCACTAGATTTATCCAATAAAAGTCAATTGGATATGCTATCTGACATAGGGATTACAGTCAAGTCAGACTGGAGGGAGAATGGTAAGTTAGAAATCGACGAAACCAAATTGAGTGAGGCTATAAATACTCGTTTTGATGAAGTTGTTCAGTTGTTTACAAAGACATCTGACACAATTGCCGATACTTCGGATAATGTCAAGAAGCGTAGAGGAGAGCTAGGTTTTGCCGAGCGTATTTATGAAGAAATAACAAAGCAATTGACAAATCTTACAAAAAAAATCGGCTCTGGATCGATCGAAGCTTTGGATGATAGTGTGTTAGGAAAGCAACTCAAAGAACTTGGTGATAGAGAGTCGGATTTGGAACGGAAATTGGAGGATATTGAGACAAGATATTACAAGAAGTTTACGGCTATGGAACAAGCTCTTCAAAAACTCAACAGCCAAAGTTCTTGGTTATCTTCTCAATTAGGCGGATAGTTTTGAGAATGTTAATAGAATTAACTTATGGAGAGATTAAACATGCAGAACACACAACAATTGCAATACCTAAAAGTACAGGTTGAAACAGCTAGCCCTGGCGAGTTGACTTTAATGTTGTATCAAGAGATCGTAAAATCTTTGCTTAAAGCAAAGCAATTTTATGCTTGGAAACAATATGAAGAGATGAATACGGTGTTGCACAAAGTGCGAAGCATTTTTAATGAACTGATCATAACATTGAATTTCAAGTACGAGATATCCGAGGATCTTAGAGATTTATATTTATTTTATAATGCTCATATTGCCAGATTTATCGTTAGTAAGGACGAGGTTCTTCTTGATGAAACTCTTGAATTTGCTAGATTGATGGTAGATACATGGAAGCAAGCATTAATGACTTTGAAAACTGGTAAAGGTAATTAAGTGAAATGACAAACACACCTGAAACGACTATCGATCAGATCCTCTCGCTTTATAGAGAGTTTCTGAAAGCCCCTTCTTTTGAAAGTTATGAATCAAGAGAGAATGAAATAGGGGCTCTGTTTGACGAACTGAAACAACAAGATCTCGGTAATGTCGACCACTTGAAAATACTTGAACTCAAACAATTACATGATCACGTAATAAGTATAATTCTATTAGAAAAAGAAAGTCTTGGAGAAACTATTTCCGTCTTTAATAAAAAAAAACGTGCTAAGTATCAATATGGAAAAGTATCCAATTACGAAAGTGGTATGGATGCTTTTTTCCTAGATTATAAAAAATAAAAAGGAGGTTTAGTTTATGAAGTTCCCCATAACCAAAGGAATGTTAATACTTCTAGCTGCTGTCCTCATCTTCGTGCAGTTTCCAATGACAAATGCAATTGCATCAGGGAATGAAGCCGTCCAAATTAACAAGACAGTGAATCCTATTGCAATTATTGAGGGGGGAGAAGCTGAAGTAAGACTGGATGTTTCAGGTTCAGGAGATGTTAATTTTGTAAAGCCTAATGATATTATTTTGATCATTGACCGTTCTGGAAGTATGGTCTCCGGCGAAGACAAAATGACTAATGCTAAAAATGCGGCCAAAGGATTCATTGATTTGGTCGACTTTAGCAAGCACCGAATTGGTATTGTAGACTTCTCGAGTGATGTGAAATATAAAGGTCTATCGTCTGACCCAAATGATTTGAAAAACTACATTAATGGAATACAAGCAGGTGGTGGTACTAACACAAAAAGTTCTATTGAAAAGGCACGTGAGCTGTTAAGCAACCATAGAACTGATGCCCAGCCTGTAATCCTATTACTGACTGACGGTGAAGCTACAGAGCCAACTAATCCTGAAACTGCACGTGTTAAAGCGCTGGAACAAGCTGGACTTGCTAAAGATGAAGGAATTGTCTTTTATACAATTGCCCTATTAAAATCCAACGAAGATCCTGAAACTAGTGCCCCAAACCAATTGATGAAGGAGATGGCCACTACAGCTCATCACCATCATTTTGTACTAGGTTCAGTAGGACTTACCGAAATTTATAAGGCTATTGTTGACGAAATAGGGGTAGCAAGTGCCTATGATGTTTCGGTAACCGATACAATAGGACCGGAGTTCGAAATCGTACCTGATTCCTATACACATAATATCCCACAGCCTGTTATAAACGGAAATACTGTTACCTTTAAGTTTAATGAGCTAAAAGAGGAAACTCTTACCCTTACATATAAGATTAGACATAAGCCAGGATCTAGAGTTGGTAATCTGTCTGTAGGTGGGGCGAACATCAATGTCACCTATAAGGATTATGCAGGTTCTCAGCGTCAATTCACTGTAGCACATCCAACTATTAATGTTAAATACCCTGCACCGGAAATCACATCAATAGTTGAAAATAAGGGAGCAATTGTTGGTGGTGAAAATGTAATCATAAACGGTAAAAATTTTCTCCCAAATCCATCAGTTCTTTTCGGTAATACTCCTGCTACATCAGTCCAATATGTTGATTCTACGAAATTGATTGTAACAACGCCGAAGGGTACACAAGGAGAGGTAGTAGTCAAGGTAATAAATACAGATTCTCAATATGCTACTGCTTCTTATAGATATATCGCAAATCCTGTTGTAACTTCAATTCAACCGAATATCGGCCCCTTGGCAGGAGGAACAAAGGTCACAATCATCGGAGATTATTTCCTTCCGGGAGCGATTGTAAAATTTGGTGATTTGCCAGGAGAAGTTATTTCTGTTTCCCCGAAACAGATTGTTGTGACTACCCCTGCAGTTTCTGCAGCAGGCTCAGTTGATGTTACAATTGAAAATCCTGATGGGACATTCGTTGTTGTTCCGAATGGATATTCGTATGTACTTGCACCAGAAATTATAAGTGTAACACCTGCTAAAGGACTAACACTTGGTCAAGAAAAGATAAACATTAAAGGTAATAATTTTCTTAGTGGAGCAAAAGTTTATTTTAATAATACATTAATTTCGTCATCGGTAATTTCAGGTGGAATAATTGAAGCAACAACACCCACTTGGGCCGTTGCTGAAAATGTAAAAATTACGGTAGTAAATCCCGATGGACAAGAAACTGTTCTTAATCCTGGATATCAATATGTCTACCCGGCCCCATCTATCGTAAGTGTCACCCCAAACCAAGGGGAAGTTACGGGTAATCTTATGTTAGATATAAGAGGAGAATATTTTCAAAATGGGGCTAAAGTATTTTTTGATAATGTTGAACTAACTGGAGTTATTTTCTACTCCGGAACACAGCTCAAGGTAAGAACTCCAAGCTGGGCAGATCAAGATATTGTTGATGTTAAAGTAGTTAATCCGGACGCTCAAGCAGCAACTGTAACAGATGGATTTGCATATACCTTACCTGCAGCTCCCCAACTAACAGAAATAAGCCCGATTGAAGGGCCTTTAAGTGGCGGAACTAGTGTCAAGATAACAGGTAAGAATCTTGGATTAGTTACTAATGTCTATCTTGATAATGCAAATGTTCCAATTAAATCGAATAGTGGAACGGATATTATAATCACCACTTTAAAAGCAACAACTCCTGGCAAGGTAGATATCAAGGTAGTTGATAAATATGGTAGAGAGTCCATATTAGTAAAAGCTTTCGAATATCTTGCTCCGCCACCACCGCCATTGCCTACTATCGTTTCTGTTACTCCTAATGAGAGTGAAATGAAAGGCGGTATTACAGTAATTATAAAAGGAACTAACTTCGAGGGAACGTCAAAAGTATACATTAACAATATTGCGGCTCCAACCCTTTTTTATAGCAGCAAAGAACTTAGAGCAACTGTTCCAGCGTCGACTGTTAGTGGTACAGTTGATGTGAAAGTGGTTAATTTGAGTGGGGAAGAGGCTGTTGCAGCTGATGCGTTTACGTATCTTGCTCCACCACCAAAGGCAGCCCCAGTTATCTCTACTGTGACCCCGAGTGAAGGTGCGTTACAAGGAGGATATATAGTTAGGATTCTTGGTAGTAACTTTGACTCAACTGCAAAGCTTTACTTTAATGACTCTATTGTCCAATCAACGTATTATTCAAGTTCAGAAATTCGGTTGACGGTACCTCCTGCTCAGGTTGCTGGAACTGTCGATGTGAAGGTTGTCAATTCGGATGGCCAAGAATTCGTTGCAACAGATGCTTTTACCTATTTGGCCCCGCCACCTCCGCCAGCTCCAACAATTACTTCAGTAACACCAAATGAAGGGAAGATTGATGGCGGTTATTATATTATTGTTAAAGGATCTAATTTTTCTAGTACCTCTAAAATTCACATTGATAATCAACCAGTTTCAACTCTATATTATTCAACGAGTGAATTAAGAGGTTTAGTTCCAGCTTCGTCTATTGAAAAAGTGGTGGATGTTAAAGTTTTGAACTCGGATGGTCAGTCCGCAATCGCAGCAGGTGCATTCAAATATGTTGCACCACCACTTCCACCAGGTCCAACCATATCTTCCTTATCGCCAAATAATGGTGTGTTAACAGGAGGATATTATAGTTTCATTAATGGTGAAAACTTTAACACCACATCCAAAGTATACTTTAACGATTCTCTCGTAGGATCTACATTTTACTCAAAAACACAGCTTAGAGTGCTGGTTCCTGCCAACTCAGCGACTGGTCCAGTTACTGTAAAAGTTATAAATGGTGATGGTCAAGAAGCTGTTATGGTAAATGGTTTTACTTATTTAGCTCCACCTCCACCTACAGTTACTCAAATTACTCCAAATAATGGAGAAATGATAGGGGGATACTATATAGTCATAAAAGGTTCGAATTTCAATTCGACCTCTATGGTTTACATTAATAACGTAGCCTCTCAAACACTTTTTTATTCAACAAGTGAAATACGGGCTAAAGTGCCGCAGGCTTCACAACCTGGGATAGTAGATGTTAGAGTAGTGAATAGCGATGGTCAAGAAGTGACAGTGTCTGGAGGTTTTACTTATAATTCTCCTCCATTACCGCCTGCACCTGTCATTACTTCTATTACTCCTAATAAGGGTCAAATGACAGGTGGATATTACATCATTATCAAAGGGGCTAATTTTGATAGCGACACGAAAGTATGGCTAAATAATGTACAAGTTAATACATTATTTTATAGTATTAACGAAGTCAGAGGACTAGTTCCAGCATCTACTACAAGCGGCCCGATTGATGTTAAGGTAGTAAATAAAGATAGGCAATTTGCCGAGGCTGTAGGAGGCTTTGTTTATGAAGAACCCCCTAAAAAACCTGCTCCGACAATAACAAGTGTTACTCCTAATTCAGGTCCGTTGGGGGGAGGCTCCTTTATCTCAATCAAAGGGACTAATTTTGAAGGAGCTACAAAGGTGTATATTAATGATATTAGTGTTCAAACATTGTTTTATTCCACTGGAGAGGTTAGAGCTAGGGTTCCTGCGGGAACAGTTCCAGAGGCCGTTGACATAAAAGTTGTTAACAGTGATGGTCAGTTTGTAATTTTAGAAGACGGGTATACTTATAATTGAGTTACAAATAGGAGTAGGCGGGGACGCCTGCTCCTTATTTTCTGGAGGTTCTTATTATGATGAAGGGTTTGTCTCTATGTATGATAGTGAAAAACGAAGCGGATCTGATTGAAAAGACACTTCTTTCAGCGAATCCACTTGTTAAAGAAATGATAGTCGTAGATACTGGCTCAACCGACGGGACTCCTGAAATTGCTCGCAAGCTTGGTGCAAGAGTATCGTATAAGGAATGGAATGATAACTTTTCAGATCTAAGAAATTATTCGATTCAACTAGCGAGTCATCCTTTTATATTAATTTTGGATGCTGATGAGGTGATAGTGGATAGTAAACTTTGTGAGATGCAAGACTTGTTCCGATATTTAGAAAGTAACGAAGGTTCTGCAGGGGCTGTATCCATAATGAGTGAAACATTAACGGGCGATAAATCAATTTCGTCAATAACACGTATTTTCCCAAATGATGCCCGCTATCGCTACGAGGGTAGAATACACGAGCAGTTAACCTTCCATGGTAAACCTATTCATACAATAATTGATTCCCTGATCAAAATAAATCATATAGGATACACTCCTTTACAAATTAAGAAAAAAAACAAATATGACCGTAACAGGCAATTATTGATTAAAGAACTAAAAGAGCGTGATGATAAAAGTTATGTTTTATATCAAATCGGAAAAACTTACTACAGTCAAAAAGAATATACTCTTGCTAAACAGTATTTTCAAGAATGTGTTGAAATTGAAATCAATACCAACAGACGTATTTTTTTGAGTAATGCACTCTTGTTATTAGGATATTGTTGTATCTTCTTACGGAAATTTGACGAAATGCTGTTTTACTATAATTTGGCTATTGAAATTTACCCTGATTATACCGATTTATATTTTATGTACGGTGTTGGATTAATTGAAGTAAAAAATTTGAATGCATTTAAAGAAATACCGAACATTTTTAAACATTGTGTTGAGTTAGGTGAACCGTCATCTTTAAAATATGAGACGGTGAGAGGAGTCGGTTCTTTTAAAGCATTTTTCAATTTAGGCTTATATTATGAATTAACTAACAACCTAGATTTATCACGATATTACTACGAGTTAAGCAGTCAAAGTGGGTATGAACCGGCTCTAAAACGCTTGAAACACAACCTCTGAGAAAGGACCCGATAAGAATGAAGAATAAATCTGTGTCATTGTGTATGATAGTCAAAAATGAGGAAAAATGTTTAGAACGGTGTCTGAAAAGCGTACAAGGAAAAGTTGATGAGATAATTATTGTAGATACAGGTTCAAACGACTGCACAAAAGAGATTGCAAGGAAATATACTGATCAGGTTTATGATTTTGAATGGATAAATGATTTCTCAGCTGCAAGAAACTATTCTTTAAACTTTGCAACCTCTGACTATATTCTTCACATGGATGCTGACGAAATACTTGACGATCCAGAAAATGAACTTAAAAAAAATCTCGATAAGGATTTTTACTATATCCGTATTAAGAATGATCTCGGATCCGGTCAATACCTATCTCATCATTTTATTAGACTCTTTAAGAATTCTCCAGAAATACGATATCGTGGTGCCTTGCATGAACAAGTTTCATACGATCCCAATAATCATAAGTATGGTCATCTCTCGTTGGTAATCCTTCATGAAGGATATAAGACTCATATTGTGAATGAAAAGAACAAAATTCAGAGGAATTTGAACATTCTTATAAAAGCAATTAAAGAAGAACCCACAGCGTTTAATTATTATAATCTCGGGATGCAATACTTAATTGAAGAGAGGTATTCAGAGGCGCTAACTGCTTTAAAAAAGTCTTACTCACTTGGAAGTCATTTTGCTTTTTCTCAAAAAGTAGTGCTGGATATTATGAAATGTTTACAGTCATTAGGACAATACGAAGAAGCGATAAAAATAGGAGCTGATGCGGTTCTATTGTATAAAGAATACCCTGATTTTTGGTATCAAAAAGGTTTGACATATATGGAATGGGGCATGTATAAGGACGCAGAACTTTGTTTTCTGAAATGTCTAGAAATTGGTGAAGAGAACTCGCATATGTTAGTTCAGCACTATGACGGAACGGGGTCTTATTTAGCTCGTGCAAAATTGGCCGAAATTTGCTTGTATCTGGATAAGACGAATGAAGCATTAAATTACATTGTTTTAGCTGTAAAAGAATCGCCAGATACATTAGCCTTATTTGATATATTTTTGTCACTTTATCCAAACGCAAACAGTAAGGACTTGTTTAATACCATTAATAAATTATGGCCATTTTCAGTTCAAAGATATACTGAATTTGTGGGGTATTTGTATAAACAGAGAAATCCATTACTAAAAGAATTCATATCATATTTTAACATGGACGTCTATTACCCTGTTTCGACGTTAATTAATATTATTTCTGGAAACTATGAACAAGCAATATCCGAGTTAATGAATAAAATAGATGCATCGAAAGAAGAGGATCCCTTTTTAATTAATAATCTATTATTATTAATAATTTTAACTCGGAAATATGATTTAATGGACCGTTTCCGTATTAAAATGCAACTCTCATCCCAAGAATATAAATGGTTGAGAGAAATGGTTGTAGAGGGGAAAATATCAAAAGTACCAACAAGTAAAAAGTTGCTAACTCTTTGGAGGCAACTTGTCGTGGATTCAATTCAGTTTCAATATTATGTAATCTTAGATCAATTAATTAATTCAACGAATAACCCACAGCTAAGATTCATCATAGCAGAGAGCTTACAGTCGTTCGGTTTTAATGAACTAGCCCTAGAAGTATTAGTAGAAAGCAATCACAGGGAACTTAACCGAAAAATATTTATAACTGCTGCTAAATCACTAAGAGCACTGGGACATCCTGATGATGCACTTTATTATTTTAAAAGGGCTGAGCAAATTAAAGTTGATTATACGATATTGTTTGAACAATGGAGAACTATTAGTGAGTTAGATAAACAAGGCGAAATTGAGCTTCTAGAAAAAATAGAAAGACTTTATCCAATGTCTAATTGGGCGTCACAATTGAAAAGCGGGGTCAATTTTGAATAAGAATGGTGGACTTTGAATGATAGCAGCTTTAAGACAGAGAGAACTGTTAAATAGACTTGAAAGAGTAAATTTAGCTAAACCGCAAAAATTAGAAAAACGCTCAAAAAAAAATCGAAATAGGAAGCCAAGCGTTACTTATGTTATGACTCATGTTAGTATTTGCGGTGGAGTAAAAATTATTTTCGAACACACAAATCGATTGAAAGAGTTAGGATGGGAAGTTTATGTAATTTCACACTTTCCTAAACCGGACTGGTATCCTATATATGCTGATTATCGTCAAGTACCTTTTGGAATTGAACTAGCACAAGGAATTCCTCAATGTGACGTTATTGTAGCAACTTATTGGGATCATATCCAGGCATGTATTGAAACTGGTATTGCTCCTGTAGTTTATTTTGAGCAAGGTGATGAGCATCTATTCCATATTGAACGTTTATCAGAAGAAATACGCTCTTTTGTTAAAGTTCAATTTGATTTGCCGCAATTTGTCATGACTGTTTCAAACCAAGCATCTTTATTAATTAAAAATAATTATGAACGAGAAGCTATTGTTATACCTAACGCAATTGATCATGGTATTTTTAAGCCAATAGATCACCCTTCCTCTAATAATCAAAAATATATCTTAATGATGGGAAACGAAAATATTTCATTTAAAGGTATTCCTACGATCGTTAAAGCGTTTAGTAAAATAAATGAAAAATATCCTGATCTGAAGCTATATTGGATTAATCCAAAGGAACCAAGTGAAGGGTGGAAATGTGTTGCGGATAAAATTTTTGTTAACCCAAAACAGTTAGAGATCGCAGAGCTATTCAGAAATGCACTTTTTTATGTATCGGCTTCAGAATATGAAACGTTCTCATTACCTGTTTTAGAAGCAATGTCTTCTGGTTGCCCCGTTATTTCCACGGATAATAGCGGTGTATTAGAATATGGAATTAATAACTTCAATATATTGTTGACTCGATTCGGTGATATTGATGATTTAGTCGTTAAAATGCAAACCCTTATAGAAGATAATGAATTGCGCAAAAAGCTAATGTTCAATGGTTTAAAAACTGCTCAGCAGTATGACTGGAAGAATATTATTTCCCATTTAGATACTTTCTTGCAACATGTTTCAGAATATGATTTGGAAAATTCGTCCGGTGAATGGGAGATAAAGGCTGATATTGGTGCCTTTATTGATAATGATGGCTACTTAAAGTTCAAGCAAGCTTTAAATCAAGTGCCTGATGATAGAGTTTACTTGCCCGTAATTTATAACTGGTTGGAGGATCATCCTATTATAAGATGGGAATTGGCTGCTTGTCGAAAAAACCGAAATAATGGAAGCTTTGTTAGAGTTTTTGCGCCCTTAATAGGTAATGTTAATGCATTGGATGCTATTTATTTGGGGAAAGGAATTAATTATCTTTTATCGAAATCCTACGACCTAGCAATCGATTTTTTTACTGGTGCTTACTCGACCTCAGATGAAACATGGAAACCAGTAATCTTAAAATGGTTAATACTTTGTTTAATTGAACAGGAACGTGATGCCGAGGCTGTCCAACTTCTTTCAGATGCCATTAAGTTATACCCTCATAATACTGATCTACTTTATTTAAATCTCCAGATCAATCTACTTAACGGCTATCATGATAGTAATAAACTGATAACTAGTATCCAGATTATAGGAGATGCAATTGATCAAAATGAGTGTTTTTATAATTTATCTCAAAAAGTAAAAATATAATATAACAAGGTGGAAAGAGTATGACTAATCAGTATGATGAAAAATATTATAGTGGAAACAGCAACTATTCTTCTTATCAATATGATACACGGTTTATTCAATGGGCTTACGATATAAAAAAATATCTCAATCCAAAAACATTATTGGATGTAGGGTGTGCCAAGGGATACTTAGTTCGTTCGTTACGATTACTTGGCGTTAATGCCAAAGGAGTTGACATAAGTAGTTATGCGATCGAAAATGCGGATGAACTAGCTAAGGAGTATGTGAGATGTTCAAGTGCAACAAGCATTCCATTTAATGAGAAATTTGAATTAGTTGTAGCTTTTGATATTTTGGAACATATTCCAGAACCTGAAGTGTTTACTGCAATTGATGAATTAGCGCGTCTTGGGGACACAGTATTTTTAAAGATGCCTCATTTTTATGACCCTTGGGATTTAGATGAGACACATGTAACCTTATACCCCAAATCATGGTGGAATGAAGAGTTTGTAAAAAGAGGTTTTGAGGTTATAACAGATCACGAGATACTGAAGAAATTTAATTATATGGGCGGAATGCTGTATTCAAAGATTCCGCTTAATAATAACTTTTTAGAACCTACTGTTTCTGTTTCGGCAACTAGAGAAGAAGTGATTCTCTTTGAAAAATGCAAATATATGGATATATTCTAGTGAGGAGAAAAGATATGAATATTTGGATAGCGGCATTAGATGCTCATGGAAATGGTGGTATTACAACTCATATAAAGGCTTTGACGCGACAACTAATTGAGATAGGCCACAATGTCGAATGGGTAACCCCAAATGGCGAAATTACAGAGCACTTATCTAATATTGTAATCAATACAAATCAACAACTTTTTAATCGGTATCCCAATAATTTATCAGTAGACATTATAGAAACTTGGGCAGTACGGTTAGAGATGAATTTTCGTCTAAAACTTAGTGAAGCAACGCCCGATATCGTCCATTGCCATGACGTTATTACATACCAACAAATAAAAGTTTTAGCAGAGGAACGTAATATTCCTATTATTTTGACTGTTCATGGCCACGTTCCTGATGAAGAGGTAAATCACGGCCATATTGAATATAATTCAATAGAGTACAGATATTGGAGAAAATGCGAGTGGTTCGCATTAAAAGAATTGGATACAGTGGTTAGTGTCGGAGAAGAGCTAGTCGACTATCTAAAAGGTATAAATGATCGAGCCAATATTGTACACATCCCGAATTTTTTACATCACAGTTTTTCAGAAATTACATTAAGTGATGTACGAAAACAGTTGTCAGTAAGAGAAGATCAAATATTGCTTTTTTCCCCAAGCCGATTTGAATTAATAAAAGGAATAGAGTATTTACTAGATGCTATGTTATTGTTGCCGAACAACTATTCACTTTTATTGATTGATAATGGAAAAACTAAATTGCAAGAAGAGATTGAAAAACGTAATCTTCAAAGCCGAATAAAAGTTATTCAACCTGTATCGAATGAAGTCATGTCATCTTTATATGCTGCGGCAGACTTATGTGTGATTCCATCAATAAAAAAAGGAACGCATACTGAAACTTCATCTTTCACAGCGATTGAATCATTTACTATGGGGACACCAGTGGTTGCTAGCGAAGTGGGCGGTCTTAAGGAAGTGGTGGGACAGTGGGGAAGGTTAGTTCCGATGCAAAATAGTAATGCTTTAGTTGAGGGGATATTAGAGATTTTTAGTTCCAACGAGAGAACTAATGAATACCGAGATCTAGCATATGAAAGATCAAAAACATTTGCAGCAAGGAATGTGGTACCAAAATTGCTTTCTTGCTATGAAGCAACAATTACTAATTACCAGAAAAAGCATGTTACACCTTTTATACTTTATGGGTTTAGTGCTAAAGTATTAAAAATGATATTCTTAACTATCTTGAATGATACTAATCAGATTAAAGAAATTTTAGACTTCTCAAAGGTTAGATTTGGTGTTGGTTATCGACAGAATTTGTACGAATCTTATAGTATCGTAATTAACCTCATTAAAGATCACTATCCAGATTTACACCAGGCCGGAGTGAATATTAAGAACGAACTTCTGGAGTATTTATCTAAAAGATAAATATAGAATGGTTTTAATCAATGTTCCGGGAAGAATGTATATCAACTAAGACAATTGGAAACAGAGATAATCGAATTATGACATTATCCAAAGTTTCAACGATAGTTGTTCTGGGTAGTTCAAAGATTAGAAACTTTACTGCCCTTTAATTTGCTTTTTCGACATAAAATTACAAATTCCTTACAGTAAAACCTTTTCCTTGGCAATTGACACTGGATAACCTTGGGTGGTATAGTCAGACGTGTGGGGCTTGGTTACAAGGATCACACTCTTATTTGATAATGAAGGGAATGTTAGTGCATGCAAGGTAAAGTAAAATGGTTCAACGCAGAAAAAGGCTACGGTTTCATCGAAACTGAAGAAGGCGGCGACGTATTCGTACACTTCTCCGCGATCCAAGCTGAAGGCTTCAAAACGCTGGAAGAAGGCCAATCCGTCGAGTTCGAAATCGTTGAAGGCGCACGTGGTCCACAAGCCGCTAACGTAATCAAACTGTAATCATCCCGGCACAGCCGACCTACATATGAACGGTACGATGGTTAACAATTAAAGATTCGCTAGCAATTCCCCGGGGAAACCCGGGGTTTTCTTATGATATTCTGTCTACTTGAATGTGCGTCGATAGACGTTTTTCTTATGTTATAATTTCGTAAAATGAATGAGTTCGCAAACGAATGAGGTGACCTCCCTTGCACAACCTTCGGCCTTGGCTGCGCTGGCTGCCGGCGATCGCAATGATGGCGATTCTTTTTGGGTTTTCTTCGCAGTCTTATGAGGAGCAGTCGCTGGTGCCGGAAATTGAGAAGAGCACCTCGGACCAGTGGATTGAGAATCGATTCGGCGGGATCCGGTTCAGCTATGGTGACTATGAAATCAGTGTGGACAGTGTGGGCGGGGCGAGCTTCATCGAGTTTTTTATTCGCAAAGCGGCGCATTTCGGCAGTTATGCTTTACTGGCGGCATTCCTGGTTTACGCCTTAGGCGGTTGTGGGCGCTCCAATCGGCGACTGCTCTTCGCGATCCTGATCGCGTTCCTCTATGCCTGCACGGATGAGCTGCACCAGAGCTTTACGCCGGGGCGGACGGCGATGGTGCAGGACGTGCTGCTGGATACGATCGGGGCGGCATGCGGCGCGGCGTTCACGATTTTGTTGAAATCCCGGTGGAGAACCGGGAAGCGTCGCCGGGCTTGAAAACGCGGGGAATTTGCCGGCCGTCTGCATGTCTTTTTACGGATGTCGCGATGGTTTACAGCCCTTTAACACTTTTTACTTTGCCTTTACGTCATGGTATAATAAAGGTGCAAAGCAAAGGAGGAGTGCCCTATGAATTTTAGTATTCGAGGACAGCAGATTGAAGTGACTGAGGCCTTGCGTGACTACGTAGACAAGAAGCTCAGCCGGCTAGACAAGTACTTTGATGCACCCCCTACCTCAGACGGTACTGTCACGTTAAGTGTGGTACGAGGCTTGCACGCGGTCGAGGTAACGATTCCTTTGACCGGCGTTGTGCTCCGTGCGGAAGACCGCAGCGACGACATGTACGCATCCATTGATGCGGTTGTGGACAAGCTTGAACGTCAAATCCGCAAGCACAAAACGAAAATCAACCGTAAGCTGCGCCAGAAGGGCGTGAAGAACAGCCTCTTTGTAGAGGACGCGACCACAGGCTCCGTTGCGCTGGATGAAGGCGAGGAAGAGCTGGAAGTGGTTCGCACGAAACGTTTTACCTTGAAGCCGATGGACGTAGAGGAAGCGATTTTGCAAATGAATATGGTAGGACACAACTTCTTCGTTTTCTCGAACATCGACACCAAGGAAGTTAACGTCGTCTACAAGCGCAATGACGGCAAATACGGTTTGATTGAACAGGATTAACCCCCTGCACTCCGTGCAATCATGGCAAGTTGTTTCAAACTAGGTGGTAATTCCTGTGATACTAACGCAAAGGAAACGAGCCTTATCCGCCCGCGGATAGGGCTCTTTATTCGTATACAAAGGCGCTTTACCGCAATGCAGACGTGACGGAGCGTGTTGCGGCGTGCCTTACAAACTGTTACAATTTAGGCAAATCATCTGTTTATGCGTGAAAGGGGTAAATCATGCTGGGATTAGTAAAGAAGATATTTGGCGACACGAATGAACGTGATGTCAAACGTCTGATGAAGACGGTCGATTATATTAATTCATTAGAACCGCAATTTGAGGCGCTTTCGGACGAGCAGTTAAAAGGGAAAACCGCCGAGTTCCGGGAACGGATCGAGAAAGGCGAGACGCTGGATGAGCTGTTGCCAGAAGCTTTTGCCACAGTACGGGAAGCTTCGAAACGCACGCTGGGGATGCGTCACTTTGATGTGCAGCTGATCGGCGGGATGGCGCTTCACGAAGGTAAGATTGCGGAGATGAAAACCGGTGAAGGGAAGACGCTGGTCGGAACCCTGCCGGTTTATTTGAATGCGCTCCTGGGGAAAGGTGTGCATGTCGTTACCGTCAACGACTATTTGGCACAACGCGATAGCCAGCAGATGGGGCAGATTTACAACTTCCTCGGCATGACGGTTGGGGTGAACCTCAACGGCATGGAGCATGAGCAGAAACAAGAAGCTTACGCTTGCGACATCACGTATGGCACGAACAACGAATTTGGGTTTGACTACCTGCGCGACAACATGGTGCTCTACAAAGAACAGATGGTACAGCGGCCGCTGTATTATTGCATTATTGATGAAGTGGACTCCATTTTGATCGATGAAGCGCGGACACCGCTCATTATATCCGGCCAAGCTCAGAAATCCACCGAGCTGTATTATGCAGCTGATCGTTTCGTGAAGACGCTGACGCCGGAGGAAGATTATACCGTTGATATTAAAGTAAAGGCCGTTTCGCTGACCGAAAAAGGGGTCGCTAAAGCGGAACGCGCTTTTGGCATTGATAACTTGTACGATCATAAACACGTTACTCTGAACCACCACGTGGTGCAGGCACTTAAAGCGAACGTTATCATGCGCCGCGACGTCGATTACGTTGTGACCGATGATGAGGTGCTGATCGTCGACGAATTTACCGGCCGGATCATGCAAGGTCGCCGTTACAGTGACGGACTGCACCAGGCGATCGAAGCCAAAGAAGGCATCGAGGTACAGAACGAAAGCATGACGCTGGCGACGATTACGTTCCAGAACTACTTCCGGATGTATCGCAAGCTGGCCGGGATGACCGGTACAGCGAAGACCGAGGAAGAAGAGTTCAAGAAAATCTACGGCCTCGAAGTGCTGCAAGTGCCGACCAACCGGCCGAACCGTCGTATCGACTTGCCGGACGTCGTTTACAAGAGCGTTGAAGGCAAGTTCAAGGCGGTTGTCGAAGAAATCGTTAAGCGCCATAAGAAAAAACAACCGGTGCTCGTCGGTACGATCTCGATCGAGAACTCCGAACGCGTATCCGAGATGCTGAAGCGCAAAGGCATCCCGCACAAGGTGCTGAACGCGAAATACCATGCGGAGGAAGCCGAAATTATCTCTCACGCAGGGGAACCGGGTTCCGTGACGATCGCTACCAACATGGCGGGCCGCGGTACCGACATTTTGCTTGGCGAAGGCGTGGCCGAATTAGGTGGCCTGCATATCATAGGTACCGAACGCCACGAATCGCGCCGGATCGATAACCAGTTGCGCGGTCGTGCCGGTCGTCAAGGCGACCCCGGCTCCACGCAATTCTACCTGTCGCTGGGCGATGAACTGATGAAGCGGTTTGGCGCGGACAACGTGCTGAACATGATGGAGCGCTTGGGCTTCGAGGAAGACCAACCAATCGAGAGCAAGATGATCACCCGCGCGATTGAGTCGGCGCAAAAACGCGTAGAAGGCAACAACTTCGACGTGCGCAAAGTCGTCCTGCAATATGACGACGTTATGAACCAACAGCGTGAAATTATCTATAAACAGCGCCGCGAGCTGCTGGAATCGGAGAACATTAAGCAAATCGTTCTCGATATGATCAAGCCGGTCATCGAACGGGTGGTTGAAGCCCATACCGCTGACGAGCTGCCGGAGAACTGGGAACTGCAAGAGATTGCCGATTACGTCAACAGCAAGCTGCTGGACGAAGGCGCCATTACGAAAGACGATCTGTGGGGCAAAGAGCCGAATGAGATGGTCGAGTATATTTTTGAACGCGTCCTGACGAAATACAACGCTCGCGAAGAAGCGATTGGTCCGGAAATGGTACGGGAGTTCGAGAAGGTTATCGCTCTCCGTGCGGTCGACAGCAAATGGATGGACCATATCGACGCGATGGATCAGCTGCGTCAAGGCATTCATCTTCGTGCATACGGCGGTACCGATCCGCTGCGCGAATACCAATTTGAAGGCTATGAGATGTTCAACGCGATGATCGCCAGCATTCAGGAGGAAGTCGCGACGTACATCATGAAGGCGCAGATCGAAACGAACCAGGAACGCCAAGCGGTCGTGGATGAGAACAAAATCACCACGAGCGGCGAGCCGGCAGAGAAACGCCCAGTCAAACGTGGCGAAACGATCGGCCGCAACGACTTGTGCCCATGCGGCAGCGGCAAGAAGTATAAACACTGCCACGGCCAAAACGCGTAATGTCGGCATAAGCTGGGTGCGGCGGGGAGCCTGAGGATTTCCTTAGGCTGCCCGCTTTTTGCTCCGTTTGGAGGGAAAACCTGTTCTCGGCCGCAGCGGCCGCGCCGATGTTGGTTCATCCGAGGTAGCCACCTCGACGTTGGTTCAGCCACAGGCGAAATAGGGGTAAAAAAGGGCCTTATTTTGCTTTTTTGGGCGGATGTCTGGTAAATAAGGGAGTTTTTTGGCCTTATTTTTGCAGACTATGGCTCAAAACAGGGTTTTTCCAGGTTTAGGAATGAAATAAAGGTAGATTTTGGCCTTATTTTTTGAAATTCGGTGCCCGGGAGTTGAATAAGGGTACAAAAGGGCGTTACCTTTAAACCAAAGTGGCAGCTACAAATAAACTTTTACAAAGAAAGGTGATCTACTGTATGATCGATGCGAACGTGAAACAAGACATGCGCGAAATCGCAAAGAAATTAACTAACCTTAGGGGGTCTCTTTGACTTAGATCTGAAGCAAGAGATGATCGCCAACTATGAGGAGAAAATGGCGGCACCGGATTTCTGGGACGACAATGAGAAAGCTCAAGGGATTATCGCGGAGATGAATGCGGTGAAATCCCAGGTGGACCAGTATACGGCGCTGCAGAACGAATACGATGAGCTGGAAATGATGGCGGAGCTCGCCGAGGAAGAAGGCGATGAATCGCTGGCTGCGGAGGTTGCAGACTCCGTAGAGAAGCTCGTGAAGAAGTTGGAGGAGTTCGAGCTCCAGCTGCTGCTGAACCAGCCGTACGACAAAATGAACGCGATTCTCGAGTTGCATCCTGGCGCAGGCGGCACCGAGTCCCAGGACTGGGGCCAAATGCTGCTGCGGATGTATACTCGCTGGGCGGAGAAACGCGGCTTTAAGGTCGAGACGCTGGACTACCTGCCGGGCGACGAAGCCGGGATCAAGAGCGTTACGCTGTTGATCAAAGGCTACAACGCCTACGGCTACCTGAAGGCGGAGAAGGGCGTTCACCGGCTGGTGCGGATCTCGCCGTTTGACGCTTCCGGACGCCGTCATACGTCGTTCGTCTCCTGTGACGTCGTGCCGGAGATCAGCGATGACGTGGAGATCGAAATCCGTAATGAGGATTTAAAAATCGATACGTACCGCGCCAGCGGTGCCGGCGGTCAGCACATCAACACGACCGACTCGGCCGTGCGGATTACCCACATCCCGACCGGGATCGTGGTGACCTGCCAGAACGAACGCTCACAGATCAAGAACCGAGAACGGGCGATGACGATGCTCCGCTCCAAGCTGTACGAACGCAAGATCGAGGAGCAACAACGCGAGTTGGATGAGATCCGCGGCGAGCAATCGGATATCGCCTGGGGCAGCCAAATCCGCTCGTACGTGTTCCACCCGTACAGCATGGTGAAGGATCACCGGACGAACGTGGAGACGGGGAATGTCGGCGCGGTGATGGACGGGGATCTGGACGCTTTTATCGACGGTTATCTGCGCAGCCAGATTAAGACGGAGAGCTAATCAGCGGGACGGGAGCGCCTTGATGTGCCTTCCCGCCCGAGCCGCTACTAAATACGACCCACCTTGGCCACGTTTGGTACGGGTGGGTTTTTCTATTTTTACATATTTCATGAAATGCAAGTAAGGAGGGGAAGCAATGCCGCCGAAAGTTCGCAAACGCCGATTTCAAGACTATATTCCGGTCACCGGTCCGATACGCCATACGCTGGATACGTTGATGATTATCGTAGGCTCGCTGATCACTGCCTTGGCGTTTAATTTGTTTTTGGTCCCCAGTCATATCGCCTCGGGCGGTGTCTCGGGGTTATCTATCATCGTTCAGTCGCAATTTGGAATCGAACCAGCCTACACCCAATGGGCCCTGAACATCCCGCTGTTCATCGCAGGCTACGTGCTGCTCGGGCGGGACTACTCCATCCGTTCTCTGCTGGGCACGGTGGTGCTGCCGTTCTTCGTCTTTTTGACACGGGACATTCCCGTACCAACGACAGATCCGTTGCTGGCTTCGTTATATGGAGGCATCGGGGTGGGGATAGGACTCGGTATTGTGTTCCGAGGCCGGGGATCCACCGGCGGGCTGTCCACCTTGGCGCAAATTATTCAAAAATACAGCGGCCTCAGCCTCTCCGTTTGCGTTGTGATGATGGACGGGATTGTGATTGTGTTGGCGTTATTTTTGCTGACCCCGGAAAAAGCGCTCTATGCCCTGATCGGACTGTACATCACCGGTAAAATCATCGATGCCATCGAGCTGGGCTTCAATTACACGAAGGTCGCTTACATTATTGCCGACCGGACGGAGGAGATCTCGCAGGCTGTGCTCACTCACCTGGACCGGGGGCTGACTAAGCTGGACGGTCACGGCGGGTACACCGGCGATGCGCGGACCGTGCTGATGGTCGTTGTAGGGCAGAGCGAAGTCACCCGGCTCAAGACCTTGGTGCAGACGCTGGATCCCAATGCCTTTGTCATCATCACGAATGCACATGAGGTATTGGGGGAAGGGTTTAAGAGAGCATAGAGAGATGCCGCGTAATCCATAAGTGGGACAAGTAGCTTGATCTACCTGACCGTCCTTATGGATTTTTTTATTTTTAAAATGAAATTTTACATAAACAATACCGTTAAGGAAAATATAGATTTTTCATCCTATTCTAGGAATTTATGTTTGGACAAGCGGTACTGTGAGTGGTAGCCTTTAAGCATCAGGCCTGATAGTTATTATTTCTCATAGGAGGAATTCTTTTGAAACGATTTATTGGCATCATTGCACTTGTGATTGGTATTATAACTGGCTCAATTACATATCCCGCGTCCACCCACGCGGCATCTCAATTTACGGGTGGATTATTGGACGGGATTTTGATAGAGATTGGAGCTTCGGTTGGGCAATCGACGACTACGGTTGCAGAAATGACAGATGGCGATGTGTCGACAAGAGGAATACTTAGTACATCAAATGTAGCATGGCATTCCTTTTCTTCCCCAGTAGAAATTTCTTCTGTCGTGCTGAAGAGTAGTGGGGCAGGAATCATTGAATTTTATGATAATCAAAATAGCCTGCTGCAAAGATATAATGTTATAAGCAATGATGGGATTCAAACCCTTCCAACTCCAGTACAGAATGTTACGACTGTTGTTTTAAAAGGTGCATCAAGCAATATCAATGTGTACGAGTGGAATGTATTTACGGTCCCTTCCGTGCCACCAACAGCGACGACCATCAATTGGATCCAGGCCGGGGATCAAATTGTAAAATTGGATTGGGATCATACAGGAGCTGCCTCTTATAATGTAAAACGTTCAACATCCGCTGGCGGCCCTTACACCTTACTGGCGAACATTAAAGGAACAACGTATGTAGATCAAGCCGTCACCAATGGAACGACCTATTATTATGTAGTTAGTGCGGTCAATGAGGCGGGGGAAAGCAGCGATTCGTCTGAAAAAAGTGCTAAACCGAATACAACCAAATATACGGGCGGATTGTTAGATGGGTTATTAATCGAAGCGGGTAATACAGTTGGGACTCCAACGAGAACAACACGTGAAATAACGGACAACAATACGGGGACGAGATTCGTTTTAACTACTGGGGGAGTGGCTTGGTATACATTTACTTCACCGGTAGAAATCAATTCTGTGATTGTGAATAGCAGCAACGTTTTGGCTGTTGAGTTCTACGATGCCAATAATAACTTGCTGCAGAAATATGATCTTATCAAAAATGACGGAATTCAAACGCTCCCGACCCCAGTACAGGATGTGACGACGGTTGTTTTAAAGAACGGATCAAGCAGTAACGTTTCTGTGTATGAATGGAATGTATTTACAAACCCTTCAGCACCGCCACTTGTGACAACCATCAACTGGATCCAGGGCGGAGATCAGATTGTAAAATTGGAATGGGATAACACAGGAGCTGCCTCCTATAATGTAAAGCGTTCGACATCCCCCGGCGGCCCATACAGCTTACTGGCGAATGTTAAAGGCACAACATATGTAGATCGAGCCGTAACCAATGGAACGACCTACTATTATGTAGTCAGCGCGGTGAATGAGGCTGGGGAAAGCGGCAATTCAGCGGAAAAAAGCATCAAACCGGATGCAACCAAATATACGGGTGGATTGTTGGATGGATTGTTAATTCAAGCGGGTAATACGGTAGGGACCCCGACGAGTACCGTGCGTGAGTTGACAGACAATAATACAAGTTCGAGATTCGTCTTAACTACCAAGGGAGTAGCTTGGTATACATTTTCTTCGCCGGTGGAAATCGATTCGGTGATCGCAAATGGCAATAACCTGGCTATTGAGTTTTATGACGCTAATAATAACCTGCTGCAGCAATACACAATTATCAATAAAGACCAGGTTGAAACCCTTCCTACCCCTATCCAAAACGTTACGACCGTTGTACTTAAAAACGTAGGTACAAGTAATATAAGTGTCTACGAATGGAACGTCTTTGGCAAAGGCGGAGAACCTACCGATGTACCAATGAATTTGACAGCATCGGCAGGGAATAAAAAAGTTGTTTTGAATTGGGTAAGCTCTGGCAGTAATGTAACGAGTTATATTGTGAAACGCTCTCTGGTTCCTGGCGGGCCGTATACGGCTATTGCCACAGTGCCGGGGAACACAACAACTTATACGGACACTAATGTTGTAAATGGCACGACATATTATTATGTCGTCTCTGCGGTTGGAACGGCAGGTGAAAGCGCCAATTCTAACGAGGCATTTGCTACACCCAAAGCCGATGTAGTTACTCCTCCTGGGCAGACTGGAGAGCGGGCGCTGCTTCGGATTACTTTAAACAACGGCATTGAGAAAGAGTACGACCTGTCTATGGCAGAGGTAAACGACTTCATTAATTGGTACGAAGGCCGGGCAAATGGAGTTGGAACGGTGATGTATGCCTTTGATAAGCACAACAATAATAAGGGGCCGTTCAAAAGTCGCAAAGACTACGTATTTTTTGATAAAATTATTACTTTTGAAGTGAATGGATACGATGTCAGTACGAGCGGGCCGGAGGAGGATGGGGAATACCCTGCTCCATATCCAGAAGAATATTAATAACGTTAGAAAGCACGGGTTGAAGTAAACACTTCAGCCCGTGCTTTTTTTCATGGTTCGGACCAACCCATCATAGATAGACTGCTCGTTTTTTTGTGGATACCGTTCGCCCCGCTCCCAGATCAGCTCAAATGACTCGAATTGGTGATGCGGCGGTACCTGCGGTCCTAAAACGCCAAATACCCGCTCCACGCTCCAAATTTGCGACTCATGGGCGGCCAGGGCTTGGCGTTTGGCTTCCCAACGGTTGCCGGCCGCCACGCGCAGCACGCTGGAATGATCCGAAGTATACGATCCCAGTTGGTTATAATACAATTTCTGCACGGTAGGCGCTTGGCCGCCAAAAACGACATCGTTTACGGCGTGATGGATGACGATATGATCCGGGTGTCCGGATAGGCCGTCTTCCGGGAACGTCACGACGACCTCCGCCTGATGGCGCCACAAGAAGTCGGCAATCTTCTCCCGCAGCATCGCCGGGTCCGCCTCCTTCAGCTTGCCGTCCGGCAGCCCCAGCTGCTCGACAACGGAGATGCCAAGGATCTCGGCGGCTTTGGCCAACTCCTGATCCCTGCGGGCAGCTAACTGTTCGCGTGTCAATTCCCCTAAGCGACCGGTTTTACCCGCGTCTCCCCGGGTGGCGGTCAGCAGCACCGCCTTGCCTCCTTCATCGGCGATTTGCCGGATTAAATAAGAACACCCAAATGTTTCATCATCGGGATGAGCGTATACGAATGCGATCGTTTTTTCGTTCGACATGGTGCTTCTCCTCCTTTTAGTGCGGTACATGAGCACCTTCTAAATATACCTGATTCAGCCCCTGCATAAAAGTTGGGCGGCCAAAGAGAGGCCTGAGATGGGAGGGGAAATTTTTTGTGAGAGTTGTTGTATTTATATAAGTTCAGACGTATAATAATACATATTTATAACGGATTTATGCATATTGTTGATTTCATAGGTTTGATTCATCGGGAGAGGAAGCGAGGTTAGCATTGTGAACGGGGAGAAAATAAAAGTAGCCATCGTCGGTTCCACGGGGTATGGGGGCGTGGAGCTGATTCGTTTTTTATGGGGACATCCGCATGTCGAGATCGCTTCGGTGATTTCCGTTTCCAGCGCGGGAGAGCCCTTAACGGACGGGTTCCCGCATTTATCCGAGATCATCGTTCAGCCGCTGGACGGCTTGAATCCGGAGGAGCTTGCGACGAAGGTCGATGTGGTATTTACCGCAACGCCATCCGGGGTCAGCACGAAGCTGGTGCCGCAGCTGCTGGAGGTTGGACTGAAGGTTATTGATTTGTCCGGTGATTTTCGGCTCAAAGACGGCCGTGAATACGAGGCTTGGTATAAACATGAGGCTCCGGCAGCAGCGTTGCTTGAGCAGGCGGTGTATGGCTTGGCGGAGATTTACGGCGATGAGGTGAAAGGCAAGGAGTTCGTCTCCAACCCGGGCTGCTATCCAACCGCTACGCTGCTTGGTCTGATCCCGGCGCTGAGTGCAGGCTGGATTGATCCGGGCAGCATCATCATCGATGCCAAGTCGGGTGTATCCGGCGCGGGCCGGGGCATGAACCTGACAAACCATTACGCGGAAATCAATGAAAATATGAAAGTATATAAGGTCAACAAGCACCAGCACATCCCAGAGATCGAGCAAACCTTAGGGAAAATCACCGGTGAACCGGTCACGGTGACGTTCACGACGCACCTGACGCCGATGACGCGGGGGATTATGTGCACGATGTACGCCACGTTGAAGGGCGCCTATACAGAGGAAGATTTGATCCAGCTGTACCGTCAATATTACGAAGGACGTCCGTTCGTCCGCATCCGGGACAAAGGCAAGTGGCCGGCGACCAAGGAAGTGTTCGGCTCGAACTTTTGCGACATCGGCTTTGCGGCGGATGCACGTACAGGTCGGCTGACGATCGTGTCCGTCATTGATAATTTGGTCAAAGGCGCGGCGGGGCAAGCGATTCAGAATTTGAACCTGATGATGGGCTGGGAGGAAACGACCGGCTTGAAGTTCACACCGGTTTACCCATAGGGAGATATCAACTTATTTAGGCTTGTGAAAGGAGTACGTCATGGGAGTGGTTAGTTTATTTCGTGCAGCGCCGGAGGGGAGCATCACCACGCCAAAAGGCTTTCAGGCCGGCGGGCTGCATTGCGGTCTGAAGAAAACGACCCGCAACGATCTCGGCGCAATCCTCTGCGAGGTGCCGGCGGTAGCCGCCGCTGTTTATACGACGAACGTCTTCCAGGCGGCACCGCTGAAAGTGACGCGTGAGAGCGTCGCGTCCAGCGGGCAGCGGCTGCGGGCCGTCGTCGTCAACAGCGGCAACGCCAACGCGTGCACCGGCGCGCAAGGCGAAGCCGACGCGTACGCGATGCGCGCTGCGGCGGCGGAGGCGTTTGGGCTCGGCGAACACGAAGTCGCCGTAGCCTCCACCGGCGTCATCGGCGAGCTATTGCCGATGGACCGCGTCCGCGCCGGCATCGCTGGATTGCCGGCGGCGGTGGCAGCGAACGGCGAGGGGGCCGAGCAGTTCTGCCAGGCGATTTTGACCACGGACCTCGTGAAGAAAGAGGTGTGCGTGAAGCTTGACGTGGACGGCCGCGAGGTGACGATCGCGGGGGCTGCCAAGGGCTCGGGCATGATCCACCCGAACATGGCCACGATGCTGGCGTTCGTCACGACCGACGCCGCGATTGAGCCACAGGCGCTGCAAAGCCTGCTCGGGCAAACGACCAACGTGACGTTTAACATGATCACCGTTGATGGCGATACGAGCACGAACGATATGCTGCTGGCGATGGCGAGCGGGTTGGCCGGCAATCGGGAGCTATCCCCCGGACACGCCGATTGGGACGCGTTCGCTGCGGCGTTCCGCCACGTGTGCGAGACGTTGGCCAAGGCGATCGCCCGCGACGGGGAAGGAGCAACCCGCCTCGTTGAGGTCACGGTCCAAGGCGCCGTGAGCGACAACTCGGCTCGCGCGATCGCGAAGACGATCGTTGGCTCGAGCCTCGTGAAGTCGGCGGTGTTTGGCGCCGACGCCAACTGGGGCCGCATCATCGCTGCGGTCGGCCGTGCGGGAGAGCCGGTCAACCCAGAGACGGTGGACATCAAGCTGGGGGACATCGTCGTGTTGGAGGGCTCGCGTCCGGTTCCTTTCGATGAGGATGTGGCGCTTGCTTACCTGAAAGGCGACACGATCAACATCTCCGTTGACCTGCATAACGGCCAAGGCGAAGCCACCGCCTGGGGCTGCGATTTGACCTATGACTACGTCCGGATTAACGCGGCTTATCGCACTTAATTTGAATTCATATCCTAAATCATTTATCAGATGAGATGAACTCCGGAAAGGAGCAGGCAGACTAATGTTTGTGATGAAATGTGGCGGCAGCACGCTCGCGGAGCTGCCGAATTCTTTTTTTGCCGACTTGGTGAAGCTGCAAAAAGAAGGGGCAAACCCGGTGATCGTCCATGGCGGCGGCCCAGCCATTTCGGAGAACCTCGGTAAGCTGGGGATTGAGAGCACGTTCGTCGACGGACTGCGTTATACGACGGATGAAGTCCTGGACGTCGTGGAAATGGTGCTGGCCGGCAGTATTAATAAGTTGATCGTGCGCCGCATCGCTCAGAATGGCGGGAAAGCGCTGGGCTTATCCGGTGTGGACGGCAGTTTGCTGCAGGCGAAGCCGGTTGCGAACAGCAAGGAAGTCGGATTCGTTGGGGATGTGACGGGTGTTAACGCGGATTTGATCCGCGGCGTACTGGATCTCGGCTACATTCCGGTCATTGCGCCCGTTGGTATTGATGCCAGCGGAGCACAACGTTATAACATCAACGCGGACACGGCCGCAGGAGCGGTTGCTTCGGCATTGGGTGTTTCACGTATGATCGTCGTCACCGATGTGCCCGGAATTTTGAAAATGACCGGAACCGAAAGAAAAGTACTCGATTCCATTACCGTACAGCAAATCGAGGATATGATTTCGACCGGGGAAATTTACGGCGGAATGATCCCGAAGGTGCGCGCCGCCGTGGCTTGCATCAGCGGCAGTGTCAAGGAAGCAGTGATTGTAGGCGGCAACGAGCCGGGCGTACTCGGAAAAGTGCTGTCCGGGGAACGCATCGGTACCCGAATCGTGCGGATGGCGTAGCGAAGCGGATGTCGGAAGGTTATATTAGTAATTAAGTAGATGGGAGTGGAAAAAACGATGGCGCAAAGTGATCTGAAAGAAGCAACAACGGCTCCGGGCACCGGAGCAAACGCCGTAGCAGCTGCGGCGGAAGGGAGCAGCCCCAGCGCGTTGTTCCCAAGTTATGCCCGGTACCCGATTCATTTGGTTAAAGGGAAAGGCAGCTGGCTGTGGGACGACAAAGGCAACCGCTACCTTGATTTCATGAGCGGTCTTGCGGTCGCCAACCTGGGGCATGCCCCGGAGAAGGTGGCGGCCAAGGTGAAGGCTCAGCTGGATGAGCTCTGGCATGTGAGCAACCTGTTCCATATTCCGCAGCAGGAAGCTGCAGCGCGGAAGCTGACGGAGATTAGCTGCGCGGACGTCGTTTTCTTCTGCAACAGCGGCGCCGAAGCAAACGAAGCGGCGATCAAGCTGGCGCGGCGCTACCATCAAAAGGTGAAAGGAACGAACCGCTTCGAGATGATTACGTTCAACCAATCCTTCCATGGGCGGACGTTGGCTACGCTGACCGCGACCGGCCAGCAGAAGGTCAAGGACGGTTTTCTACCGCTTCCTGAAGGCTTCAAGTCCGTACCTCTGCATGACCTGCCAGCACTGAAAGCAGCGATCGGCCCGCAAACGGCGGCAGTGATGCTGGAAATGGTGCAAGCCGAAGGCGGTGTGTACCCGGTGGAGCCGGCGTTCGTGCAAGAGCTGTCTGAGCTGTGCAAGGCAGAGGGGCTGCTGCTCATCATCGACGAGGTCCAAACCGGCATGGGCCGTACGGGCAAATGGTTTGCGCATCAGCATTACGGCATCGAGCCGGATATTTTTACATTGGCGAAAGGGATTGCCAGCGGCTTGCCGGCTGGGGCCATGCTGGCCAAAGAGTATTTACGCGAAGCGTTTCCTCCGGGCAGCCATGCGTCTACATTTGGCGGCAATCCGATCGTCACGTCGGCAATCATTGCCACGCTGGAGACGATGCAGGAGGAGCGGATTCCGGAACATGCCGCGGAGATGGGCGAATATTTGACGGGCCTCCTGAAGGAGACATTTAAGGACGAGCCGTTCGTCCAAGAAGTGCGCGGCAAAGGCTTGCTGATCGGCATTGGGTGCGCCGGACCGGTGGGCGACATCGTACTGCTCGGACAACAACATGGACTGCTGTTCGTCACCGCCGGCCCTGAGGTCATTCGGCTGTTGCCGAACCTCAAGGTGTCGAAGGAAGAGATCGACCAGGCCGTAGCGATTTTGGCAGACGTCATCGCCGCTTATACTTCCAAGGAGGGGAACTAATCAATGACTTTGCTGGAACCATCGAAACGCAGCAGCATGAATTTAAGCGGCCGCGATTTTATCGAGCTGACGGATTATTCAACCGACGAGATCCACTATTTGATCGATTTGGCGATTGAGCTCAAGCGCAAGCAGAAGAACGGCGAGGTGTACCAACCGCTGCTGGGAAAAACCGTCGGGCTGATTTTTGAAAAATCGTCAACGCGGACACGGGTGTCTTTTGAAGTGGGGACGTATCAGTTGGGAGGTCATGCGCTGTTTCTCAGCAAAAACGACATCCAACTTGGACGCGGCGAAACGATCGCCGATACGGCGGGGGTCATGTCGCGCTACCTGGACGGGATCATGATTCGGACCTTCGGTCATGATAAGGTGGCTGATCTGGCCCGCTATGCTACCGTACCGGTCATTAATGGACTTAGCGACTTGGCCCATCCGTGCCAGGTGCTGGCTGACTATCAGACGCTGTATGAGCATAAGGGCAAGCTGCAGGGCTTGAAGCTGGCTTACGTGGGCGACGGCAACAACATGGCGCACTCGCTGATGATCGGCGGGGCGAAGCTAGGTGTCCACGTGTCCGTGGCCAGCCCGGAAGGGTATGAACCGGATCCACAGATCGTTGCGGATGCGCAGGAAATCGCCAAAGCGACGGGCGCAGTCATCGAGGTGGTGCGCGATCCGAAGGCGGCGGTGCAAGAGGCGGACGCCATTTACACCGACGTGTGGGCGAGCATGGGCTTCGAGGAAGAGCAGAAGATCCGCGAAGCGGCCTTCCGCAATTACCAGGTCGACGAGCAGCTGGCGCGGTATGCGAAGCCGGATTACGTCTTTATGCATTGCCTGCCGGCCCATCGGGGCGAGGAAGTAAGCGAAGGCGTGATCGACGGGCCGCATTCGATTATTTTTGATCAGGCCGAGAATCGGTTGCATGCGCAAAAGGCGCTGATGGCCGCATTGATGGGATAATTTTTTTCGGGAGGACTAGGAATCATGGCAAAGGAAAAAATCGTACTGGCATACTCCGGGGGCCTGGATACGTCGGTCATTCTAAAGTGGTTAAAAGAAACATACGATGCGGAAATTATCGCGTTTACGGCCGACATCGGCCAGAAGGAAGAGCTGGACGGGCTTGAAGCGAAGGCTTTGGCAACGGGAGCTTCCAAAGTATACATCGATGATCTGCGCGACGAATTCGCTAAGGACTTCATCTATCCGATGTTCCAGGCGGGCGCTTTGTATGAGGGGCAATATCTGCTGGGCACCAGCATCGCCCGTCCGCTGATCGCCAAGCGCATGGTGGAAATCGCCCGCGCGGAAGGCGCAACGGCGATCGCTCACGGCGCCACCGGCAAAGGCAACGACCAAGTGCGCTTTGAGCTGGCAGCAGCGGCGTTGGCGCCGGAAATTCGCGTGATTGCCCCTTGGCGGCTGAGCGAGTTCCGCGATCGCTTCCCGGGACGCGCCGAAATGATCGCGTATGCGGAAGCAAACGGCATTCCAGTAACGGCCTCGGCAGCCAAGCCGTATTCGATGGACCGCAACCTGCTGCATATCAGCTATGAGAGCGGCGTGTTGGAGGATCCGTGGTTCGACGCATCTGCACCGGAAAACAAAGACATGTACCTGCTTAGCGTTTCGCCGGAAGATGCCCCGGATCAACCGGAGTATCTGGAGCTGGAGTTCGAGCAAGGCAACTGCGTGGCGCTGAACGGCGAACGGTTAAGTCCGCTCGGGGTGATGGAGAAGCTGAATGAGCTGGGCGGCAAACATGGCATCGGCCGCGTCGACATGGTCGAGAACCGCTTTGTCGGCATGAAGAGCCGCGGGGTATACGAGACGCCGGGCGGAACCATCCTGTTCACGGCTCATCGCAAAATGGAGTCGCTGACGATGGACCGCGAGGTCATGAACCTGCGCGACAGCCTGATCACCCGTTACAGCACGCTCGTTTACAACGGCTTCTGGTTTGCGCCGGAACGGTTGGCGCTGCAAGCGCTGGTGACCGAGAGCCAGAAGAATGTGACGGGGACGGTGCGCGTGAAGCTGTACAAAGGTAACATCATCGCTGCCGGCGTGAAAAGTCCGGTCAGCTTGTACAACCCAGACATCGCTACGATGGAAGCCGATCCAACACAGGCGTACGATCAAGGTGACGCGACCGGCTTCATCCATCTGAACGCGCTGCGGCTGAAAGTCGGCGCGGGTGTGGCGCAAAACAGCGGCAAGTAAAGGGTGTACCCAAAATCTATTCGAAAAATCGAGTACAATTCGCCGATTTTCAGCGATTCGAACCCAATGTGTATGAAATTTCGTATATAATTGAGCATTTTGCGGGGATGAGGCGGGAATGTGTATGATTTTTCGAATAGAATTTGCAATTTCGATGGTTCGCGAGGAAATGTAGTCGAAATTTCGAATACATTTCCTTCTGTTTCTGTTCTGAATTGATTGGAAATAGCAATCAAGTTTCGAGTTAAGGAGTGGGTCAGGTGAGCAAGCTGTGGGGTGGCCGCTTTACGAAGCAGACCAACCGTTTAGTTGAGGAGTATACCGCCTCCATCGGGTTTGATAAAGCGTTGGCGGAAGAGGATGTGCAAGGAAGTCTCGCGCATGTCACCATGCTGGGCAAATGCGGGATCTTGCCGGAAGAGGATGTCGAGAAGATCAAGGAAGGTCTGCATCAGGTCCTGCTGAAGATCCGCCGCGGCGAGATGGAATACTCCGTGTCGGACGAAGACATCCATATGAACATTGAGAAGCAACTGATCGACGAGGTGGGGCCGGTTGGCGGGAAGCTGCACACCGGGCGCAGCCGCAACGACCAGGTAGCGACGGACATGCACCTTTACCTGCGCAAGCGGGTGGTCGAATTCGTGGGCCTGTTGCAGGAACTGCAGGAGGCGCTGCTGGGACAAGCCAAAGCGAACCTCGACACGATTGTGCCGGGCTACACCCATCTGCAGCGGGCGCAGCCGATCCTGTTCGCCCATCATTTGCTGGCGTACGTGTCGATGTTCCAACGCGATATCGAGCGCCTGCAGGACAGCTACAAGCGGATCAATGTGCTGCCGCTGGGCGCGGGGGCGCTGGCCGGCACGACGTTCCCGATCGACCGCCATTTTGTAGCCGAGCAGCTGCATTTTGACGGGGTGTATGAAAACAGTCTGGATGCCGTGAGCGACCGAGACTTTATCGTCGAGTTTCTCGCGAACGCCTCCATCCTGATGATGCACCTCTCGCGTCTCAGCGAAGAGCTCGTGCTGTGGAGCAGCACCGAATTCCGCTTCATCGAGCTGGATGACGCGTTCTGCACCGGCAGCAGCATTATGCCGCAGAAGAAAAATCCGGACGTGCCGGAGCTGGTTCGCGGCAAAACGGGCCGGGTCTACGGCAACCTGATGGGCCTGTTAACCGTGCTGAAGTCACTGCCGCTGGCGTACAACAAGGACATGCAGGAGGACAAGGAAGGCATGTTCGACACCGTCGCCACGCTGCAAGGAGCGCTGCAGCTGTTCGCGCCGATGATCGCCACGATGAAGGTGAACAAGGAGCGGATGCGCGAAGCGGTCAACCAGGACTTCTCCAACGCCACCGACATTGCCGACTTCCTGGCAAGCAAGGGTCTGCCGTTCCGTCAGGCGCACGAAGTTATCGGCAAAACCGTCCTATACTGCATCCAAAATGGCAAATACCTGCTGGATCTGACGTTAGACGAGTTCAAGCAGTTTTCGCAATTGTTTGACGATACCATTTATGACGTGCTCCAGCCGGAGACGGTGGTAAATGCTCGTAACGTATACGGCGGGACAGCTACTGCTCAAGTGACGGCTGCCATCGAACGTGCAGAGAGCAAGCTGGAAGCGGGCCGCCAATGGACGCAAGAGTATCTGGAAAAAAGTAAATAAGCGATTAGCCAATTCGCAGGCAGAGCTCGGAGACAGCCTTCGTCGATAGACGAACGGCTGTTTTTTTTAACATTATAGAATTTATAAATTTTGGGGTGGAAGCAGGTCTTCCGCCTTATTTCTGTTTTTGGTAAGGTTAGGATATGGAGACGAACATTTTGAAACGAATCTTCTTTGATGAGCGAGGGCACTGGGATCGGTTTGTGGCAAAACATGGTGGCAAGCTGCGTGCCAATGTGCGGAAAGAAGTAGAGAAGTTCCGTCGATGCGGGGATCCCAGAAACGGTTTTAAGCTGATGGTATGTGAAGGATGTCATGACCTACGGCTCGTTCCGTATCGTTGTAAAGGAAGATTCTGTACGACCTGTTCATGCGGAGAAACAGAGGAATGGGCACGTCTCCTGGAACAAGATGTATTCCAAGTCAACCACCGCCATGTCGTCTTCACGATCGACGAAGGATTACGGGAAATCTTTCTGCTCCATCGGGCAAAATTACTCAAAGAATTTATGGATGAAGCGGTACGCTTAGTCAAAGAACATTTTGAGAAGAAACATAAGGTAACTCCCGGAATCGTAGCCGGGTTGCATACGTTTGGGGCACGGCTTAACTTCAATCCTCATGTACATATGCTTGTAACGATGGGAGGAATGAAGAAGACCGGCGAGTGGAAAACATACGATTTTATTCCGTTCGAGATGCTGCGTAAGCAATGGCAGACGGTTGTTTTGAAGCTGATTCGTCGAAAGTTAAGTGAACAAGAGAAAAAGCAAGTGCAGTCCCGTTTGCAAAAAGCTTACTGCGAGAACGGAGAAGGCTTTTATGTGCATGCTCCGAAACAGAAAGGGAACGTCAAGCAGCAACTCGGGTATATCGGGCGATACATGAGAAGACCAGCGATAGCGGTTAGCCGGATCGAAGCGTATGACGGAGAAAAGGTGACATTTCGTTACCGGGATAAGAATGACGGGGAAGAGAAGACCGAGACGATTTCGGTAGAAGAATTTATGGGTAGACTTGTGCGGCATATTCCGGATGAAAACTTCAAAACGATCCGTTACTACGGGGTTTATTCGCGGCGGATCAAGAGCCTGTGCAAGAAGTTAGTCAGTGAGTGGCAAAAAGCCGCGAGAAGATGGATTGTCAAGGCAAAGCGGATATTAAAACGCAGAACGTGGAGTGAACGGATCAAGGAGCAGACGGGGAAGCCGCCATGTTGCCCAAAATGCGAAAGTTATTACGAATACAAGGGAGAAGCCTGCCTTGAGGATGGGAAGTTGAAGGTGAAGTACGCGGTGTGCTCCACCTCAAAGGCATGTCTGGAGAGGATGATTCGGGATGTCGCCGGTGTCAAAGAAACGAAAGGTAGCGAAGAAAAAGAAAAAGCCGCAAAGCGGGCTGCATAGCAAAGCGAAAGTAACCTACATCTGTCTTCAATGTCATACAACAGAAGAGATTCCGCTGAATGTCGTTCGGAATTTCGATGCGATGGATGATGGAGATCCAACCGTACCTCCGCAATTCAGCTGCGAAGAATGTGGAGGAGGCATGTACCCGGAATATTACGAGGGAATTCATGGTTACGAGTACAGGATTAGCGATGTAAGAAAATAGCCGGGTATAAGTTTTTCTCCCACACCCGGCCATTTTACACGTATGAACTCAGTTGAACGAACTTAAAAGGACGCCGCCAGGCGTTTTTCTTATTTACCTTGCTTCGACGCCCTCGAGAGGGCGCCTTCTGTACATTTTGAATTTTATGGAAATTACATGAAAATTTCAGAAAACACTAAAGGATTCGTCGGTTTTTGTCGAAATATAGTAATAACTTATCTTGCCAAGCCTTTTATTTTGGTGCATTGACTCAGACTGAAGCAACATTGGCGCGGTTTTGTAGTTGATCAACCCTTGGCAGACAACAAGAAGCACAGGATGCCCATTACAAAATAAAAGGAGAAGAACGACGATGAAAAAAAGATGGATGCAGATTCGACAACTACTGGAGGTCCGTACCTTACGCAACCGGATGCTCATCATTTTTGCCGTACTGCTGGCGGTCCCTAATCTGGCGACCTCTTACTCCAGCTATACCCGCGCCAGCGAACAGTTACATGAACAAATGGATGACAACACCCGATCGAGCGTAAATCTGTTGAATGATACGATTAACCATATCGTGGAGGCAGAGGTTCGCAACGTGGAGCAGCTGGTGCAGCAAATCGATTCCGCCCAGGTGGATGCCAAATCTCCGGAGCTGCGGAAACTCATTGACCTCTTCGTAGAAAAACATCCAGAGCTAGAGAATCTGGTGGTTGGCAATCAGAACGGAGCGTGGATGAAAGCCCCCGATCCTGGCAAACAGGACTATGACCCGCGCAAACGGGATTGGTATATCACCTCCATGGAAAACCCGGAGGAAACCGTAATCATCGATCCATTTGTATCGGCGACGACCGGCAATTTTAATCTTTATATCAGCCGCGCGTTAAAAGACCATCGAGGAGCGATCACGGTCGCCCTGGACTTGGCAAAACTGAATGCGGACGTCAGCAGCATTCACTTGGGGGAACGCGGGTATATTTATATCTTGGACCGTTCGAACAAGTTCGTCTCGCATCCGACCAAAACGGTTGGTGAAGAGGCTTCAGGTGAACATCTGGCGAAAATCCATGAGGCGGAATCGGGCTATTTGACGTATACCGATCCAGAAACCGGGAAGGAAGAAAGCGCGTTTTTTACGACCAACCCACTGACCGGGTTTAAAATCGTTGGGGTTCTGGATGTGCAGGAATTCCGCGACGCCTCAAAGCCAGTCATGTGGACTTCCCTCATTGTCCTGGCTGTCTCAATGATCGTTGCGGGCATCCTGCTCATCCTCGTGATCTTGAGCATCACGCGCCCGATCGAGCGGCTTAACCGCTCGGCCAAACGGGTGAGTGAAGGTTACTTGAACGAGGATGTAGCCACGAAGCGTAAGGACGAGATCGGTGAGCTGACCGCGAACTACAACGGCATGTTGGCCTCTCTGCGGGAAATGGTACGGGAGATGTCTGAAACGGCCAGCCAGCTGGCCGCCTCCAGCGAAGAATTAAATGCGGGAACTGAGCAGAATGCCAAGGCGGTTGAGCATGTCGCCCAGCTGGTGTCGGACGCCTCGAATCATGCCGAGAAACAAGCCGCTGCTTCGTTAGAAAGCGCCAAGACGATGGATGAAATGTCCCAAGGCATCCGGAAAATCGCGGACGCGTCCGGTCTCATCGTTGAGTCGTCGTTGCAAACGGTAGAGGATGTCCGGGAGGGCAGCGGGAAGGTGAACCTCGTCGGATTGCAAATGGAAGAGATTCGCCGGTCAACGCTGGAATCGGCGGAGATTCTGCAGCAGATGAATGAGCTCAGCGGACAGGTTGCCGGAATGAGCAGCGCGATTACGGAGATTGCCAACCAAACCAATCTGCTGGCGCTAAATGCAGCGATCGAAGCGGCGCGTGCCGGCGAGGAAGGACGCGGCTTCGCCGTGGTAGCGGGCGAAGTGCGTAAATTGGCGGAGCAGTCCGGAGCGACGGCGGAATTGATTCAACGGACCATCGGGCAGATGACCGAACTTACGAGCAAAGCCTATGAAGTGATGAATCATAAGGTGAATACGAATGTCGAGCGAGGAAGAGCCGTGACAGAGGAAGCGCAAACGGCTTTCCAAGCGATCGAGCGGTCGACGCAGCGGATTTCGGAGCAAATTCACGAAGTGTCGGCCATTACGCAACAAATGTCAGCGAGTGCCGATCAAATCGCTCACGCGGTCGAACAAATCGCGGCGACCTCGGCCAGCAGCATGGAGGGCTTGCAAGAGGTGACGGCCGCAACCCAGGAACAGCTGGCGTCGATGGAGGAGATCTCTTCCGCATCGGAAGGCTTGGCTCGAATGGCAGCGGATATGCATGCTCAGATCGACCGGTTTAAGCTCTAAAGGGATAAACATCGAATCAATGCAGTTCATGCCCCTAGTCACAGTTCGTGGCGAAGGGGCATTTTTTGCCGGATTTCCACCCCGGGCCGGGCGCATAAATCCGCCCCGAGACGGATGGAGAAGATCCGAGGGTCGATTAAGATGAATAGCAGCAACGACTTGGATCGATCTCCATTCACGCCCGCTTTACAACGTAACAATGTTATGTTACGCTGTTTGTGCAATGAAAGGAGCATGACAATGAGTGAGGATTTGATTTCCAAGAAGGAATTGCTGGATCTGACGGGCATTTCATATGGACAGTTGTATCGCTGGAAGCGCAAGAACCTGATCCCGGAGCAGTGGTTTATCCGCAAATCGTCTTTTACCGGGCAGGAAACGTATTTTCCAAGGGAAAAAATCCTGCAGCGCATTGACCGCATTCTGGGCATGAAGGATGATTTATCGCTGGATGCTCTGGCGGACGTCTTCTCGGGGAGTCCGAAGGATATCCGTTTAAGCGCAGGCGAACTTTTGGAACGAAACATTGTTACATCAACATCATTGAACTTATATATGGAGACCACAGAGAAGAAAGAGGCGCAGCCGAACTTTGGCTTCGATCAGATGTTGATCGTCTACGTGCTCGACAAGCTGCTGCAAAGCGGGGATATTTCCCTGGAGGAAGGGCGTTTATTAGTTCAGGCGCTCGAGGATCATTTACCGGGCTTGGCCGGGCAGGAATGCGGCGTGCATCTCATCCGCAAAATGGGGGTAGCCGCTTTTATCCTGGTGCCGGGGGATGGAGACATCTATGTAGACCGCAGTGTCCGGACGATCGTTCGGTTATCGCTGGCGCGCTGTACAGAGGAATTAAAACTTTTAGTGAGCGGGAGTGAAGGATAATGGCAGAACGAAGCGTTAAGGATTTGAAAATTAACGGCGTAGGTCAGGCATCCGGCGGCGCGTACCGTGAAATCCAAGCCGAGGGCATTGCTAGGCTGAACGGAGACATTACGTGCGAGGCGCTTACTGCCAATGGAACGCTGAAAATCAAAGGAACGATCCATGCGGACGAATTCAGCCTCAACGGCACCGGTTCCTCGGATGGGTTGCTGCAGGGCGGCAAATTCGAGTTGGATGGGATGTTTAAAGTCGGCAACGATGTACGATGTAACTCGCTGCATGTCCGGGGGATGCTCCAAGCCAGGGGCTCTGTGATCGGAGAAACGGCCAAGGTGGACGGCGCATTAAAGCTGGAAGGCAATGCCGAATTTGAAACCGCGGAGGTATACGGCCAAATTCAGGTTGGCGGGATGCTGAATGCGGGAAAGCTGAAGATTGATTTGGAAGGCCCTTGCCATGCGAAGGAAATCGGCGGGGAACAGATCGTAGTCCGCCAACGCAAAGGCAAACGACTGCTGGACTATATCTCCCCGCTGTGGGCTTCCCGGTTAACGGCCGATGTGATCGAGGGCGATGACATACGGTTAGAGGGGACGAAAGCCGAAGTGGTACGCGGCAACTCGGTAGTGATTGGACCGGACTGCGAGATTGGCCGCGTGGAGTATAAGGAACACTATGAGGTTTCGCCGCAGGCTTCGGTCGGGCACGCGGAACAGAAATAAAACGAAGGATCACGAAGGAGGGATTGGGGATGGCTGAACAAGTCATGCAAGACCGCAGCGCCGATTTGAAAATCGTCGGCAACGGGACGTCAAACGGCGGGTTTTTTAATAAAGTCAAAATTGTCGGCGAAGGCGAAATCAACGGAGATGTAGATTGTCGCAGCTTAAGTTGCACGGGGACGCTGGAGGTTGATGGAGGCTTGCGTGCCGAGACCGTCAAGGCGACAGGTACGATTGCAGTCACCGGACCGATGCGCGGAGAAGAGCTGAACCTCACCGGCACCCTTAACGTCCGGGGCAGCCTTCAAGCCGGCAAAGCCAAGCTGAATGGAGAAATCCGCATCGATGGCGGCATCGCAGGAGAGGAGATCGGGCTGTTTGGAAGCTGCGAGTTGAATGGTGACTGTCAGGCCGAACGGTTGCGACTTAAGGGGGCACTACAAACCCAAGGCACGATCAATGCCGAGCGGGTGGAGATTGGGATGTTTGGCCGCAGCGAAGCGGGAGAAATCGTCGGCGGGCAAATCCGCATCGCCCCGCACCCGACCTGGAAGTGGGTATCGCTGTTTAAGCCTTGGGGCACACCGGCGTTGCAGGCAAGGGTGATTGAAGGGGATGTCATTCGCCTGGAAAATACCGTAGCCGATGTCGTGCGCGGCGGGGATGTCCATATTGGTCCGGGCTGTCGGATCCGACTCGTGGAATATACAAAGCACTATCATCAAGACCCGCACAGCGAGGTGGGGGAGCACTTGAACGTTTGGAGGAATGAATAAGATGAACACACAAAAAAGCAGCCGTCTCGGCTTCGTGGTTGCCGGTCTACTGCTCGGAATATTAATGTCCGCCATGGACAATACGATCGTGTCTACGGCAATGGCCACGATCGTGTCCGAGCTCGGCGGACTGGATAAATACGTATGGGTGACCTCCGCATACATGGTCGCGGAAATGGCGGCGATGCCGATCTTCGGCAAGCTGTCCGATATGTATGGACGGAAACGTTTCTTTGTTTTTGGCATAGCATTGTTCTTGTTAGGGTCTATTCTCTGTGGTACGGCTGACACCATCGTGCAGCTTAGCATCTACCGAGCGATCCAGGGGATCGGGGGCGGAGCGCTGATGCCAATCGCTTTTGCCATCGTGTTTGATGTGTTCCCGGTGGAGAAACGCGGCGCCATGGGCGGTTTGTTTGGCGCAGTATTTGGGATCTCCAGCCTGGCCGGTCCGCTGCTTGGGGCATTTATTACCGACCATCTGAACTGGCGCTGGAATTTTTACATCAATATCCCGATTGGCATTCTCGCCTTGTTCTTGATTCTGGCTTTTTACCGAGAATCGGCCGTTCACTCCAAGCAACGCATCGATTGGTGGGGTGCAGTGACCTTGATTGGTGCGGTGGTTGCCCTGATGTTTGCGTTGGAACTGGGCGGGCAGCTGTACGCCTGGGACTCTGGGCAGATTCTTGGACTGTTCGCGGCATTTGCCGTCTTGTTCACGATTTTCCTGCTGGTGGAACGTAAAGCAGAGGAGCCGATCGTTTCCTTCGCAATGTTCCGGAAGCGGTTGTTTGCCAGCAGCAATCTCGCCGGGTTGTTTTACGGTGCTGCATTTATCGCAGCTTCGGTGTATATTCCGTTGTTCGTGCAAGGAGTCACGGGCGGTACAGCTACCAATTCGGGCTTGATCCTGTTGCCGATGACGCTGAGCTCTGTAGTTGCCTCGCAAGTCGGGGGCTTTCTCGTGCAGCGTACCAGCTTCCGTAATGTGATGATCTTATCGGCGGTTATTTTTATCTTGGGGATCGCTTTGCTGGCTACCATTGCGCCAGACACGACCAAGTTGATGCTGTCGATTTATATGGCCATCGCAGGCTTTGGCGTGGGGTTCTCCTTCTCTGTATTGGGAATGTCGGCCATTCAAGATTTTGGACCTTCACAGCGGGGAGCTGCCAGCTCGACGATGTCGTTCATTCGCTCGCTGGGGATGACAGTGGGGATCACCATCTTTGGGATCGTGCAGCGGAACCTGTTTGCGAACCGGTTAAACGAATCGTTATCCCGCATGGGCGGCGGAGCCGAAGGGCTTCCATCCCTGGATGATCCGCGGACGCTCCTGGCTTCGGAAGCACGTAAAGCCATTCCGGCACCGGTTCTGGAGCAGATTGTAACGGATCTGTCGAAGTCGATTACCACGATGTTTTGGTGGACGCTGGTGCCAGCTGTACTGGCTTTGATCACGGTATGTTTTATGGGCCATGCCAAAATGAGCGGGTTTGGGCCTAATGCGGCGGGTCGAAATGAAACGAAGCCGGTGGTTTCGGAGTGAGATATATCCAGATTCAAGGGAATCAAAGAAACAATTGACATCCCTACAGTTGATATGGATAATCTATAGTTTATCCTGAGCAATAATGAGGTGTTTACGTGAAAAGTAACGAGTCACAGGCTTTGCCTGGTTTCGGGAGCTTGTTCCGGAATCGGTTCTACCAGACAATCCTGATCTCTAACCTGTTCTTGCAGATTGGAATCTGGGTCCGCAATTTTGCGATTCTGATGTTCGTCACAGACCAGACCAATAACGATCCGCTTGCGATCTCGCTCATTTCCGTCGTAGAGTTTGCCCCGATCTTCGTGTTCTCCTTCATCGGTGGGGCGTTTGCGGATCGATGGAAGCCGAAGCGGACGATGATCTGGTGCGACTTCCTGTCCGCCGTCTCGGTCTTCGCCGTGCTGCTGACGTTGCTGTACGGTTCGTGGGAAACGGTCTATTTTGCGACCTTTATCTCGGCGATTCTGTCGCAGTTCTCGCAACCGTCGGTCATGAAGCTGTTCAAGCAGCATGTCCATCCGGATAAAGTGCAACAAGGGATGGCGTTGTTCCAGTCGTTGGTCGCTATTTTCATGGTGATTGGGCCTTCGCTGGGGATTTACTCCTATCACCAATTTGGGATTTACATCTCGATTGGCGTGATGGGCGTGGCTTTCCTGATCTCTGCTTTGGTGCTATTCCGGCTTCCGGCGGACGTAGAGCTAGAGGAAAAACAAGAGAAAACCTCGAATATCCGCAAGGAACTGGCGGATGGCTTCCGCTATGTATGGCGGAGTCCTGTACTGAAGGTACTGGGCGCCACGTTTGCCATCGCCGGCTTCTCGGTCGGGATTATCCAAACTCTGGGATTGTTTGTCGTCACTGAACGTTTGGGTCAGCCTAAGGAATTCCTGCAATTTTTGCTGGCGGTGAACGGGGTTGCGATGCTGATTGGCGGCGGTGTGATTATGGGCTTAGCTAAAAAGATCCCGCCCCAAATGCTCCTAGCCTTCGGGATGGCGGTCAGCGCCGTCTGTATCGTGGGGATGGGGCTGTCGACCAGCGTTCCGTTGACGTTGGCGTTGCAGTTCCTGAACGGCTTGACGTTCCCTTGCATCCAAATCGGGATCAACACGATGATCCTGCAATGGACGGAGCAATCCTATGTCGGTCGCGTCAATGGTGTACTCAGCCCGATGTTCATGGGCATGATGGTCATCATGATGTCGGTGTCCGGCGTGTTGAAAAAGTTCTTTCCGCTCGTCAGCATTTACGCCGTATCCGGCATCATCATGCTGCTAGGCGCGATGATCCTGGTGCCGATCTTCAAGCACAAGCCGGCGGCGCAGCCGCAGCCGCAGCTGGAAGGACAGCCAACGAGCTGAGGTTGGCAGTAAAGCAAAAAGCTGTCCCCATGGGGCCTATGAGAGGTCCTCGGGGACAGCTTTTTTGCGTTGCGGGGCTTGGGGCTGTTTTTATCGTGCGTCGACATATCCCTTGCGCCCGGCGGCGTAGCCAAAGAGGGCGGTTAACATCGACACGCCCGTGATCACGGCAAGCGGGGTGTCCCAGTTGCCGCTGAGATCGTGGAGATAGCCAAACAGCGTTGGCCCAAACGCGGCCAATATGTAACCGATGGATTGCGCCATGCCCGACAGGGCGTTGGCTTGCTCCGTCGTGCGTGAGCGCAGCGAGAAGAAAACGATGGCTAGGCCAAAGGTGGAGCCGGCACCAATCCCAAGTAAGAGGATGAAGAGTGGGGCCAGCGCGACCGATCCGGCCCAGATGCCGCCGAAGCCAATTACGCATAACGCGGCAGTGGCGGCAGTCATCCACTTCTGGCTGTCCGACCGCGCGGCGTACAGCGGCATCAGGAACGAGCCGGCCATACTGATCAACTGCATCATTGATAACATCCAGCCGGCTTGTTCGGCGCTCATCCCGCGCTCCTGCAGAATGTCCGGCAGCCACGAAATGCTGACGTAAAACAGGATCGACTGGAAGCCCATAAACATCGTCACCAGCCAGGCAACCCGTGAACGCCAAATACGAAGGCGCGGGCCGGAAGCTTGGCTCAGATCGGACTGCGGGCGTGCCGTAGTGTTGGTTACTTCACCCTCCGGGGTGGCGGAGCGGCCCGCAACGGTTGCTTTGTTCAGGTTCTGGCCAGCTTCGGTGCGTTTTGGCAACAGCGGCAGCCAGACCAAGCTGGCGATCGCCGTCAACACCACCCAAATGGTTAATGCGCCACGCCACCCCAGTGGACCTTGGGACAGCGGTACACTGATCCCGGAGGAAATCGCCGCCCAGAAAGTCAAGCACGTGGTGAACAGGCTGGTCATCAAACCGACTTGCTGCGGGAAGTCGCGTTTGATCAACCCAGGCAGCAGCACGTTACAGACCGCGATCGCGATGCCGATCAACGCGGTGCCGGCAAACAGCGCAGCAACGGACGGCAGAGAGCGGACGAGGATGCCGCCGGTCATCAGGACCATGCTGTAGAACAGCGTCCGCTCGATCCCAAGCTTTGCGGACAAGCCGGGTGCAGCCAGCGCAAACACCGCGAAGGCGATCAGCGGCAGTGTCGTCAGCATGCCCGACATCGCGTGCGACAAGCCCGTGGCCGCCTCGATTTCGCCAATGAGGGCGCCTACACCGGTGATGGGCGACCGCAAGGCGGCGGCGGTCAGGAGCACGGCGGTTACCAGCAGCCAAACAGAAGCGCTGCGCGTCTGATTTAAGGCTGGGGTAGAGGCAGATGCGATCGTTTTATTCATATATTAAGGAAGCCTCCTTCTTACATCGCGATTTCGGCAACAAGGATAGATTAGTTCGAAGCTTGATACCCTAGTTTGGAGACGCCGCGAAATATTTTATGCAGTAAATTTATTGTGAACGTTGCGGCAGGTCTCAGATGCAGTCCAGTATACTTCAAGTTTACATCATGCGGCAAATTTTGGGTGATTGGTCACCTGTTCCAGTTGGAGAAGTATATGGAAGAATATGGCGAGCATGTGGTATAATAATGAGTAAATCACAAAACAAATATAGAGCCGTGAAGCACACGCCTTTTGTTGTTGGACGATGTAGTTGTCTCGTCCGTCGACGGAAGGCGTTTTATTTTTCCATTGGAGGAGGTTGGTTGGATGGGATTTCAGGAGACCTATGCGCAGTGGATCAGCGATCATTTGGGACGCCGGCAAGGGGAGAGAGAACGAAGATTGAGGGAGGGGCATGGGTATGCGGAAAAGGCATTTGTCGAAAAAGTGTGGTGGCCCGCTTTCGGGCATTTTCGGCAGCTTCATCCTGAATATGAGGTGACCGATTTTAAAGACGGATACCGCTATCTTGACTTTGCTTACCTACGTTCCGGAATTAAGCTTGCCATTGAAATCGACGGATATGGCCCGCATCTGCGCGGGATCAGCCGGGATCGCTTCTCGGACCAATGCCGCCGGCAAAACGACCTGATCCTAGATGGCTGGAAGGTGCTGCGATTTACTTACGATGATGTCAGCGAGAACCCGCGTTACTGTCAGCAAACTCTGCAGCAGTTTATGGGACGGTGGTTGGGGGAGGCGGATAATTTGAGGCAGATCAACTACCAGGAGAGGGAACTGCTTCGTCAGTTTCTTCGTGCGGGAAGACCGTTAACACCGGCGGATATCTGCCAAACGATGGGCGTGGAAAATAAAACTGCGCGCAAATGGCTGCGGCAGTTGTTGGAGAAGCGGTGGATCCAGCCGGCCAGCGGCAGCGTACGGATCCGTTCTTATCGACTTTCGCTCGACGCCGAGCGTCTTCTTTTGTAGACCAAGAGGGAATAACGCCCTTTTGTGGTCTTATTTGACTCCCCCAGACAATTTCCGGGGAAATAACGGTAAAAAATGTCCTTATCCTTAAGGAAACGTCGCAATAAGGGCGGGTTTAGATTTCATATCGTAAAATAACGCCACAATTTTCCCTTATTTCAGTGAAACGGCGTGAAATTGACGAAATAAGGCCTATTTTTACCGTTATCCTCGGGGTTAGAAGGGAGGGAGGAGGGGCGATGCCGCCTCCCCGTGATTCTTACCGAAAATTCGGCCCGGTGACGCCGTCCTCCAAAATCTGCTTAGGTAAGCTATCAGAGGAGTTGCCGCCGCTGGAGTTGCCACCCGAGCTGCCCGAGCCGACTTGACCGCCGGTTCCTGAACCGCCCGTGCCGCTACCTTTGCTGCCGCCATTTCCGCTCCGATTGTTCTCGCGATTGCCACTGCCTGCATCTTCGCCATTGCTGCTCCCGGTGGACCCCGCCTTGACTTCACGCACTGCGATGACATTAGGTTGCGCCGGATACGTGTCTTTGGAGAGCAACGTGCGTTCGACCGTCTTGCCGTCTACTTTTTTGATGCGGTACGTCTCCACGACATATCCCTGCTTCCCGCGCACGAGCACTTGCTGGCTGCCCGCAGGCAAGGAGCGGTTGATCACATACTTGTTGGGCGGGGAAATGACTTCGGTTGTACGCGACTCCAGCGTGTAACTCACGTTCTCCGGCATATCGCCAAAAAGCTTAACAGTTAGTTGACCGTTTTTCACCTCGGCGCGGATGAGGAGATGGTGGCCGGAGGTGTTTTGGAAGCGGAAATTGATGTAGCCTTTGGCGAACGTGGCGTCCTGACCTTTGGGCAAGTATTTGACCGGAAGGGAGTGGTTGCGCCGCTCCACGATGGTCAGCCCGGCGCGAACCGCCGCATTGTAGAGCGTGCTCGACACCTGGCAAATCCCGCCTCCAACCCCAGGGGTCAGCCGCCCGCCAAAAATAACCGGCGCCTCCCGGAAGCCGTACGTTTTCTCGGCATACTCAATCACTTCGTTGTAATCGAAAACTTCGTCTGGAGCCAATACCATCCCGTCGATGCTGCGGGCTGCCGCGTCCACGTTATGCACCCGCCCGGCCCCGCTGGACATCAGGCTTGTGGAGAACTGGACGATTTTGCGGCGGATGCCTTCTTTTTGGAGCCGTTCTACGGTGATTTCGGGCTCTACAGTTTTGAGCGGCACGGTAAACTGCAACGTAGGAAGCTGTTTCGATAATGCGTTTGGGGTTGGTTCATGCCATAAATTCTTTTCCAAACGACGTACTTCTTCACCAAGCTGCTTCGGCACCATTTCCAATAAGCGTTCCCAGTCGATGCGTTGCACGGCCGTACCCGGCAAATAACGAATTTGGTCCTGTGGCGTAATCGTTCGCACGGCGTTCACTGGGGAGCCAAATCGATTCTTTTCCCACTCCGGGGAAAACATCGTCTGCAGCTTCTTCGGATCGAAGGTGATGCTGAGCGTCTGCTGCCGAGGAAAACTTCTTCTCGCCATTCCCCGTTCCCATAAGGAGCCTTCTTCCAGTCGCTGTACCTCATCATGAAAAGCTTCTGCGTCAAACGTAATCCCGGCATGCTCCCAAGTTAGGGTTTTGGTAGTGCCGTCGACCGTAAACACAGCTTGCTTCCGGTTTAATGCGGCGATCTCCTGGTCAAGGAGCCGCAGAGCTTCATCGCGCTGGCGCCGGCCCAGATCCAATCCGGCCACGACCGTGCCCGAAGGCAAGGTGTCCTGCGAGACATAGAGTGCGAGCGCTCCCCAACTTGCGGCGCCGAGAAGCCCAACGCAGAGTAATATAGCTGCCAAATGTTTCTTTTTCATAGCCGTCTCCTTTAGGCGAAGCCCTTGAGATTCATAGAAAAGAACCTTGTACAACCATATGTATGATCAAACGGCTGGAAACTTTCGGGTACTCAAGTGGTAACATCTTTGTTACAATAAATATCGGACTTCAAGGAATTTCCTCAACTTTTAAAGGATTTGGCTGGAACATGTCGAATGTAAGATAGGGCCACCTATAGAAACGGAATCATAGATTTAGGACGTGATCAAGTGATAGAAATGCAGGATGTCTGGAAGACGTATCCGAATGGTACCCACGCCCTTAAAGGCGTTTCGGTCAAGATCGACCGTAATGAATTCGTGTATCTGGTTGGTCCCTCCGGCGCAGGGAAATCGACTTTCATGAAACTGATTTACCGGGAAGAAGTGCCCACTAAGGGGCAGATTTCCGTTAACGGCTTTAACATTGGCAAGCTAAAACCTCGCAAAATTCCCTATGTGCGCCGAAATATCGGGGTGATTTTCCAAGACTTTCGGCTGCTTCCGAAGCTGACGGCTTACGAGAACGTGGCTTTTGCTTTGGAGGTGATCGAAGCCCCGAAGAAGATCATCAAGAAACGCGTGATGGAAGTGCTCGACCTGGTCGGGCTGAAAAATAAAGCGGATCGCGATCCTTCCCAACTATCCGGCGGAGAGCAACAGCGGGTGGCGATTGCCCGGGCGATCGTCAATAATCCGTCCGTCATTATTGCGGACGAGCCCACGGGGAACCTCGATCCTGAGACCTCCTGGGGGATTATGCAGCTGCTGGACGAAATCAACTTCCGCGGTACCACCATCGTTATGGCTACCCACAACAAAGAGATTGTAAATACGATGCGCAAACGCGTCATCGCGATTGAACACGGCAATATCGTGCGAGACCAGCTGAGAGGGGAATATGGTTATGACTATTAGCACCTTCTTGCGGCATTTGCGGGAAGGCGCAAAGAGCGTGTTCCGCAACGGTTGGATGTCGGTGGCGTCCATCACCTCGATCATCGTATCGTTGCTGATCTTAGGCGTGTTCACCTTGCTTGTGCTGAACGTCAATGCGTTTGCCGATGAGGCGGACAGCCAGGTACAGATCAAGGCTTACCTAAACTCAGATGTGTCTGAAGCCCTGCGCGACCAGATCTATAACGAGATCGGCTCGATGGAAGAAGTCAGCAAAGTAAAGCTGATCCCCAAAGCCGAAGGCCTAAAGGATTTCCGGGAGAAGCTCGGCGAGGAAGGCAAGGACCTGCTGGAAGGGTACGATGAGACGACGAACCCGATTCCTGACACGTTTGAGGTTCAGGTGATTGAACCCACTACGGTGCCTTACGTAGCCAGCAAAATCAATGCCCTGAACGATAAATACGAGGAGAAGCCGATCTATAAAGTCAATTACGGACAAGGTACGGTGGAAAAATTGTTCAAAATCACCCGGGCGATCCGCAATATCGGATTTGCTTTTGTGGCTGGCCTTGCCCTGATGGCGATGTTCCTTATCTCCAATACGATCCGGGTGACGATCTTAGCCCGCCGCCGCGAGATTGGCATCATGAAGCTGGTTGGCGCGACGAATACCTTTATTCGTTGGCCTTTCTTCGTAGAAGGCGCCTTAATAGGTCTGATCGGTTCCCTGATCACCGTAGGCGTGCTGTTCTTTAGTTACAACGAGCTGGTGACATCGGTCAAATCCGACGTGACGCTGGCCATTCAGCTGGTACCGCTCCAAGAAATCGGTCTGGAACTAGGCGGATTGCTTGTCGGCTTAGGACTTTTGATTGGCATTTGGGGAAGTACGATGTCGATTCGGAAGTTTTTGAAGGTGTAACGGAATTAAGGAAGCGAAGGAAACGAGCCGATACATTGTTATATCTACAAAAGTCGGAATTTTTAATTACCTTTTAAGAAGGATGGGGAAACGAAGTTGAAGAAATGGATAACCACACTCACCGTTGTCGCATTAGCCGCTTTGATTTTCCAACCTACTGAAGGCTTCGCCAAGACCAAAACCATCAGCCAGATCGACAAAGAGCTGAAGCAGCTTCAGGAGCAGGCTAAGCAGGCCAAAGCGCAGCAGGAGAAAGCCGAGAATCAGAAGCAGGAAGCACAGCATTACGTCAATAAAAATACCAATTATCTGAAACAATTAATGAGTCAGATTGAGGTCGTGAGCAACGAGTTAACGCAAATTTCACTCGAAATTGAGAAAACGGAAGAGGATTTGCGCGAAACTGCGGAAAAATTGGACGAGACCCAAGCGAGAATTGAAGAGCGGTCCCACTTGCTCGACACCCGCGTTCGGTTGATGTATACGGATGGCGTCGTTTCCTATTTGGACGTGCTGCTGTCCTCCACCAGCTTTACCGATTTTCTTGAGCGGGCGGACTCCCTGCAGGCGATTGCCAATCAGGACCATATCCTGCTGGATGAGCATAAACGGGACAAGGAACTGATCGTGCAGCAGCAGAAGCAGCTGGAGCAGGATTATGCAAAAGTGAAGCAGCTTTATGCGGATGCCGAGTCGCGTAAGAGCGATCTGGAAGCTAAGGAGATCGAGAAGCAGCAGCTGATCGCGAAATACAACGCTGACATCGAGGAATCCGAAGATATCAGCGAGGAGCAAGAAGCGCTCCTGGTTGAGTTGGCGAAGAAACGGTCGGCGCTTGAGCAAGAGAAGAACAAGCTGAAGGCTGCTCAGGTATACAAATATAAGAAGAGTTCTTCCGGATCCGGCGGATTTAAGGGCAACGGCGGTTCGTTTGGATTGCCGGTGGATGGCGCCCGAATCTCCTCTGGATACGGTTCACGAATCCATCCGATTACCGGCGTGAAGAAAATGCATACCGGTGTGGATTTCGCCGTTGCCCAAGGGACGGATATCCATGCGGCGGAGGATGGCGTCGTCATCGTTGCAGAATGGTGGAGCGGTTACGGCAACACAGTAATCATCGACCACGGTGACAACGTATGGACGCTTTACGGCCATATCCGCAATGGCGGGATTAAGGTAGAGAAAGGCCAACACGTCAAGAAAGGCGAGAAAATTGCCGAAGTTGGAAGCACGGGCAACTCCACCGGCCCTCACTGCCATTTCGAAGTCCGGATCAACGGCAACCCAGTAGACCCGATGCCTTATTTGTAATAAAATAACTATAGTGTTCGAGCGAAAACGGATACCGCCTCTCTGGGGCAGGGTCCGTTTTCACCGTTAAATTGCAATTTTGGGGTTTAGTGATAAGAAGCCAATTTTAAAACCACCTGGTTAGCATGGAAGATTTAAAATTGGGTTATTAGCACCGAGAAGGTTGGATGAAGCTAGAGGCTGAGTAGCGGAGCGTAGGCAAATCCTACGTGAGCAACGGAAGACTCGGCTGAATTCAAGATTCGACGTCGATTATGCTCCTTAGAAAGTGCATCGTGATAAGAAGCCAATTTTAAAACCACCTGGTTAGCATGGAAGATTTAAAATTGGGTTATTAGCACCGAGAAGGTTGGATGAAGCTAGAGGCTGAGTAGCGGAGCGTAGGCAAATCCTACGTGAGCAACGGAAGACTCGGCTGAATTCAAGATTCGACGTCGATTATGCTCCTTAGAAAGTGCTTCGTGATAAGAAGCCAATTTTAAATCCACCTTAAATTGTAAATATTTCTCATGGGTGGAACATATACTATGTGACGTTCAAATTCGGACGTGCCGGGCACGCCGCCCGGACATGTTCATTTTTCGGAGGCGGTGATCAAGGATGTTTAAAGGTCGTACGGTAGCCCTGCTCGTTGTCGCAGCCATGCTGGTCAGCAGCTTGTTGACGTTAACGCTGACGGGGGAATGGAGCTTTGCTGGAACGGGACCGCTGCGCAGCGGAAGTTTTGCCGACACGGCCAGCACCGGCTCGAAGCAAGACATCAAAAAAATCGAGACGGCGTTGCAGCTTGTCCAAAAAAACTACGTCGAGGACGTGGATACGAACAAGTTAATTGATGGTGCGATTGACGGGATGATGAATGCGCTGGAGGATCCATTCTCCTCATACATGGCCCCGGATACGGCGCAGCAATTCTCGGAGCAGATTGAGGGGTCTTTTACCGGAATTGGGGCAGAGGTGTCCATGGAGAACGGCAATGTCGTCGTTGTTTCCCCGATCAAGGGCTCTCCTGCAGAAAAAGCTGGCATTCAACCGAAGGATATCCTGTTGTCGGTGAACGGGGAGTCGTTTGAGGGCTTAAGCTTGAATGAGGCGGTGGCCAAAATTCGCGGCCCGAAAGGCACAACGGCTAAGGTGAAGGTTAAACGGGCGGGAGTTGCGGATACGCTGGAATTCGAGATCGTCCGTGATGACATTGCGCTGGAAACGGTCTATGCCGAGATGAAGGATGGCAAAATCGGGGTCATTACGGTGACCGAGTTTTCGTTGAATACGGCGGATCATTTCAAGAAAGAGCTGGAAAACCTTGAGAAACAGGGCATGAAGGGCTTGATCATCGATGTGCGTAACAACCCGGGCGGGGTGCTGGACGTCGTTGAGGCGATGTCGGAGCAGTTTGTGCCGAAGGGGAAAGCCATCGTCCAAATCGAGGATAAATATAAGCGTCGGCAGCAGTCGGTTTCCAAGGGAAGCGGCAAATCCTACCCGATCGCTGTGTTGACCAACAAGGGCAGTGCAAGCGCCTCGGAGATTTTGGCCGGAGCCCTGCAGGAATCCGCAGGAGCGAAGCTGGTCGGTGAAACGACTTACGGCAAAGGAACGGTGCAATCCAGCTATAGTCAGGAAATGGGCGACGGCAGCATGCTGAAGATCACCATCGCCAAGTGGCTGACGCCAAACGGCGAATGGATTCATAAGAAGGGGATCAAGCCGGATGTTGAGGTGTCCCAGCCGGACTATTTTACGGTAGCTCCGATCAATAAGGAAAAAACGTACAAATACGATATGCTCGGTGAGGATATCAAAAGCGCCCAAACGATGCTGGACGGACTCGGATACAATCCGGGCCGGAAGGACGGTTATTTCGATAAAAACACCGAGAAGGCGCTGAAAAAGTTCCAAACAGACCAGAAGCTTACGGCAAACGGTGTGCTGGACGCGAAAACCGCCGAGGCTTTGGAAGCCAGCATCATCCAACAAATCCGCGATCCGAAAAACGACATGCAGTTAAATCGTGCGCTGGAGATCATGCGGAAGGAAATTGCGAAGTGAATGTCGAATCCCTTAGAGGGCTGATGTGCGGCCCTCTTTTTTGCTGAATTTCGTTGGAGTACATAGGTAAACCGATCATTACTCCTAGGGCAAGATGACAAGCTTGAACTTATACACCAAAAAAGGAGCGTGAATACCTCTTGGATCTCATTCTGGAAGGATTGTGGAGTCTGGCGGAAGCAGGGGCGCAGCTATTGCTGCAGCCGTTCTACTATATCTCGATCATCGTCATCCTGCTGCTCTATCGCAGACAGGTTGTGCTGGAACGCCGTCTGTTTCATGTTCGCCTGCACAGATGGGGCTTGCAGACTTGGCGAACCGCCCTTGGCGGGCTGCTGGCGGGGCTGGCGGTTTCCGTCGTCTTCGTCTTCCTCGGAATGAATCTGACGATGGAGGGAATTCTCTGCCTTTGGGTGGTTACGCTGGTGCTGATGCTGTTCCGCATCCGCTATTTGTGTCTCGCTTACGCCGTGGGCTTGCTGGGGGTACTCCAGTTTGTATTCAATCTGATCCCGGATACGGCAGGGGTTGCGGTTCTGAGCGACGTCGTTCGCGTCATTCGGGAGCTGGATATTCCGGCATTGCTTTGTCTGGTCGGCCTGCTGCATTTGGCCGAGGGACTGTTGGTCCGGTGGCAGGGCGCTTCGTTTGCGGGGCCGTTGTTTTTTGAAGGCAAACGGGGCAAGCTGATCGGCGGGTATCAAATGCAAAGCTTGTGGCCGGTGCCGCTGTTCCTGCTCGTCCCGGCGCAGACGTTGGGCGGGGTCCTGCCGTGGACGCCATTGTTTGGCGGGGAAGCATGGCAAGACGGCTTTAGCCTGATGGGGCTGCCGATCGTGCTCGGATTTTCGGAGATGACGTTGGGGATGCTGCCTAAGGATAAGGCGCGCGTTTCGTCTGGTCGACTGCTGGGGTATGGTGCAGTCATCACCGTGCTGGCGCTGCTTGCGGCGTGGTGGAGCCCGCTGATGCTGGTGGCCGCAATCGCGGCGTTTGGGCTGCACGAAGCGTTGATTTGGCTGAGCCGCTATGAGGAGCAGCAGCGCAGCCCGATGTTTGTCCATCCGCAAGGGGGACTCAAGGTGCTCGCGGTGCTGCCGGGCAGTCCGGCGGAAGAGCTGGGCATCCGGGCCGGCGAGTCGATCGTGAAGGTCAACGGCATGCCGGTGACAACGAAGGAAGATCTGCATGCGGCGCTGCGGATCAACCCGGCTTTTTGCAAGCTGGAGGTGCAGAATCTCGCGGGCGAGAGCAAATTCCTCCAGCGCGCCATCTACGCCGGCGATCACCACCAGCTCGGCGCGATTCTCGCGCCGGACGAGCTGGCGCCGGCGGCAGTAAGGCTGCAGCCGCTCTCGCTGCTGCAGCTGCTGCGCCCGCGCGCGAGCGCCCGTGCGACGCGCGGCGCTCGGGGCGCCACGCCCGAGCCGCAGCGCGATGCGCGGGCGGGCGGCGGCGCGCCGGCGGCGGCCGATGGGCCGGCCGCCAAGGCGTAAGGGTGCGCCCGCGCCGCGGGGGCTGTGCACCCCGCGGCGCCGTGGCGCCATGCCCGTGCGCAGCGCGGATGCACGCGTCTGCGGCGGCCAATGGCTGCACCGCGGTGGCGGGCTGCCGCGCGGTGCGACGACAAACCCGCCTGGGAGAGGCAAGGCCTCCCAGGCGTTTTTTGCGTTCGCTAACGGACCCCAGGTGACGCTATTTGCATGAGATAAGCAGCCATGAGAATGTAACGGACCCAGATGCTCTTATTTGATTGAAATTAGGGATGAACTGTCCTACTTTACCTGAAATAAGGCCACCTCAGTCCGTTAGAACGGGAAATGATGCGGGAAATCGAAAATAAGGTCATTTGGGTCCGTTGCTATGAACGTTTTTGTCAAGCCCTCGGTTTTAAATCTGCCTGAGCACGTGGCGCGAGAGCAAAAATGCGAGCGACGGTCGGCACGCTGCTATCCGTGGGTTGGTTACTTTCGTCAAGGAGAGCTTTTGCAAGCTAGAAACGCACGGTCAGTTTCTTTCAAAACCTAGTGCAAACGGACCACGCAAATTCTCTCCCAAACCTTCGTTTGCTCCCGGGCCTCGTGCTCCGGCGTGAGCTTGTCAAGTGTCTCAAGGGTAATGGCTGTAAGCAATCCAATCCCCCGTAGGGACTGAAGAGCTTGGATCAGAGAAGCCTTAGAACCGGTCGCAGCTTGCTGGACCAGTGCTTTTTCTAGGCGCCCCTTGCGCTGCTCGATTTCATCTAAGGCATGAAGCATTTCACTGAATGCCACGTGCACGGACTCATATGGGAACGTAAGCTGCCCTAACCAGACGCGATACTTCTTGGTCCAGCGACGCTTTATGGTGGCTGGCGGTTCAATCTGGTGACGAAGCAGGAACTTCAAGATCCGCTGACGAGCCCGATGGGCATCTTCCTTGGCCGTTTCCCGGGTGCGAACCAATTCTCGCAGAGCCTTATCTTCCCGTTCGGGTACGTAAACGGGAGTGAGCTCTCCTGCACGAAACAAACGTGCGAGTTGCTCGGCATCCCGTCGATCTGTTTTCACTTGGTCGCCGGGGCGTTTGGGAATAAGTGAAGGCGCAATGACAACGCACTCGGCTCCCATGGAAGTAATCCACCGGTAAGTTTCATAGCCTGTGGGACCGGCCTCATAACAAAACGAGAGGTTTTCGGCCGGACCCAGTTCCTTGATAAGTTTGCGTAATGCCGCCGCCGTATGAGGGATAGTCCCATAATAGCGGGGTGACTCCCCACCCACATCTGCAATCGCAACCGAAATTTTTTCTTTGGATACATCTAAACCGACGAATTTTGTGGTAGACTACATAGTATCAGCTCTCCTTTGCTATGTAGCTCTGAAATGGTTTGGTTTACACTTTCCATTTTAACCTACGAGATGTAGCAATTTGGAGGGCTGTCTTTTGTTTACGTTCATCTTAGCTAGAAATCCGGAGCAGAGGGCCACGTCTCACATCACATATGGGTAGACCCACCATACGGCAAATCCACTGCTGGAAGTTGCCCGACCCCCGCTTCTCAACGCACAAGACAATATGTCCGATATCGGTGCTTCCCGCTTGCAACAGATAATTGCTGTTTTTGAGCTAACCCGTGCAATATGCGTCTGGCGTGTCGATCCGTAATCCGCAAATGCTCCGAAAGTTCCAATGGACTGAAGGGCCGTAGCAGACGTCTCGCAAAACGTACTGTTTCCGCCTCAAGCCAATCTAAATCTGGTTGTACTGCAAGGGTCATGAATTTGCCGACAAAAGACAGGACCAGCTGTTGGCATTGCTTCGGCTCCTCTACAATAGACAAGTAAGCGATAGGGAGTAACGTCCAACCATCCAAAGCCAATAAACTGTGACGCCAACATAAATCTTTAAAACGTCGGACATCTAGATCTCTTGCATGGGGGCCGTATCCTTGAATCTCAATCGCCCCCTTAGCCGAGCCTGCCCCTGGGAGATAAGCGAGGTCCAAGTATCGGTAACCGTTATTAAAGTCGCGTACCTCCCATTCTGGATATAAGTGATCAAATTGTCCAACGGCAGGGAACCATACGAACCTCAAAAACTCCATGGTGCCGTGCCCCAACCCCTTTTTGAGGAGCTCCAATCGTCTAGGATTCTTCTCCTCCTCCATTTGTTGTGCCATCCACGCATCAAATGCTTGTTCAAATTTCATCCCATCTCCACCTTTCTCCAATTGTGAAAACAAAAACGCCGTCCCGATACCTTTTCACCACTAAGGGGCGAGGTATCAAGACGGCGTGTGCTTCACGTCCGATTTGAGCTTAGTTTATCTCGTTTGACGTATGCATGCAATGGTTGAGTGCTTCATAAAAAGCTCAGGTGTTATGTTGTCTGTAACGGTAACGGACCGTAGAGCCCTTATTTCGTTCACAGTTCCCCCTCGTGAAATCTAACGGACTCCAGTGACGTTATTTGGCGTGATATCAGACATAAATAACGAAAAAACAAGTAATAAGGTCATTCCGGTCCGTTAGCCGGGGAAATCGTCCGGGAAATAGCAAATAACGTCATTCCGGTCCGTTAGAGCGCGGGATAAGGGAAAAGAGCACCAGCATCATTGCGGACGCTCAAACAAACGTAGTCCCATTCCACATCCCCCCTACTGCTGCAACTGCCGCAACACCGTGATTTCCACCCGGCGGTTCTTCTGGCGGCCTTCGGGGGTGTCGTTGTCGGCGGCGGGGCGGGTGTCGGCGTAGCCGGCGTATTGGAATTGCTGCGGATCCAGCTTCTCCTTGTCGACGAAAAACCGCAACACCGAAAGTGCCCTTGCCCCCGACAGCTCCCAGTTGTCTTTGAACTCCGACGCGTACACAATCGGCAGGTTATCGGTATGGCCCTCGATACTGATCACGGTGTCGAGCTGCCGGAACAAGCTGGCTAGCTTGGCGAGCGTTTTGGCGGAGCCGCTTTTGAGGTCGGCCTTGCCGGTGTCGAACAGAAACCGGTCGCTTAACGTGATCGAAATGCCCTGAGGCAAGTCAGCCACGTGGATTTGATCCTCCAGCGAATTGTCCTTGATGTAACTCTCAATGAGCTTCATCAAGTTGGCGAGCTCTTCCTCCTGCTTGCGAAAAGCAAGCTCCCGTTCGGTCAACGGAGCCTGTCCGCTGCTGTCCGCTTGTCCTGTCGTGCCTTGTCCTTCGCCTTGCTTGCTGCCGCTATCTGCCGAGGCCGGCGGATTTTTGTGACTGTACCGGGCTGCGGTGCCTGTAATCCCGCTGCCTAACTCCAGAATGGAATCGCCGCCTTTAAACGTTTGCTGGAGGGAGGAGGTCACAACTTCATATTTTTCCACGTCTAACCGGCTCATGGCATACATCATCACGAAAAAAATCAACAACAGCGTAATCAAATCCGCATAGGTGATCATCCAGCGGTCCTTCGCATCGTTTCGTTCCGAGCGGCGTGCACGCCTGCGGGATTCACGCGTCGAAACGTCCGGCTCGTTTATTTTCCCCGATTTGCTGGACGGTCTCATAGTTCATTCTCCTCGGAGGCTTGAATGCGAGCGCCGCTTCCGAAGCTGGCGGGTTTTTCCGCCGGACCGTCATCCGGCAGAAGACGCGCGGTTTCCGCGGTAAAAGACTCCAGCTTCCGCCGCACAAGCAGAGGATGGTCGCCGTTTTGGATCGACAAAATCCCCTCCAGCATCATCTCCATCCGGTCGATTTCGTCTTCGCCGCGCGCTTTGATTTTGGAGGCGATCGGAAGAAAAATCAGGTTGGCGCTGGCCACCCCGTACAACGTCGCCGTAAAAGCAAGCGCAATCGAAGGCCCCAATGCCGTTGGTTCGGACAAGCTGCCAAGGACGTGGATGAGCCCCATCACCGTACCGATGATCCCCATCGTTGGGGCGTATCCGCCGGCTGATTCGAAGATTTTGGCGTAGCCGTCATATTTTTTCGATACCGCATCGATTTCCAGCTCCATGATTTGCCGCACCATCGCCCGATCCGTTCCGTCCACCACCAGTTGAATACCCTCGCGCAAAAAAGGATCCCGATGCTCCGCCGCCTTCTTCTCCAAAGCCAAGACGCCTTCGCGCCGGGAAGTGGAAGACATCTCCACGATATCCTCGATCACGCCGTCCTGCGCCGGGGATTTGGTCATAAACGCGAGTGCCAGCGCCTTCGGAACCGTTCGCAGCTTGGCGACCGGGAAGCTGATCAACACGGCTGCAAAGGTGCCGCCGAACACAATTAAAGCGGCTGTAACCTGCAACAGACCGCCTAATTGACCGCCTTCGAGCGTAAATCCGCCAACAAGGGCGGCGAGACCAACAATGATGCCTATCAACGTTGCAATATCCATGAAATATGAACAACTCCTATCTTCGACTTACCGTTTGCATCTATAGGATGAAAAAGGTATAATACATGGGAACACCTATTCCTATTTTGATAAATTTAGGAAAGGCTCAGGCGTTAAGCTTGGTTTATTCATCGGAAGGATGACGATCCTAGTTTATATGTAGAAACAAACTTCTTGAGTAACCAACTCATGTCATAGATAAAAATAATGTCAAATGATGCCTCTAGTATTCCATTTTAGACGATAGGGTGATGTTGGACAATGAGTGAAATCGTGGTTAGCGACAATAAATTCGAGCTGATCTCCGAATATACGCTGCAAGGCGACCAGCCGGAGGCGGTGCGTCAATTGGTGGAAGGCGTGCTGGCCGGGAAAAAGCACCAAACTCTGCTCGGGGCCACGGGGACGGGTAAAACGTTTACGATCGCGAATACGATAGCGAAGCTCGGACGGCCCACCCTCGTCATTGCGCACAACAAGACGTTGGCAGCGCAGCTGGCCAGCGAATTTCGTGAATTTTTCCCCAAAAACTCTGTTGATTACTTCGTCAGTTACTACGACTACTACCAGCCGGAAGCCTACATTCCTTCCTCCGACACCTACATCGAGAAAGATTCCAGCATTAATGAAGAAATCGATAAACTGCGGCACTCGGCGACTAGCGCGCTGTTCGAGCGGCGGGATGTCATCATTGTGGCGAGTGTGTCGTGCATTTACGGTCTCGGTTCGCCGATGGAGTACCGGAATTTGGTGCTGTCTCTGCGGGTAGGGATGGAGAAACCGCGCAATCAGATTTTAAGCCGGCTGGTGGATATCCAATACCAACGGAACGATATCAATTTTGTACGCGGTACGTTTCGGGTGCGCGGCGATGTGCTCGAGATCTTCCCGGCTTCGCATGGGGAGAAGGCGATTCGCGTGGAGTTTTTTGGCGATGAGATCGAGCGGATTACAGAGATTGACGTGCTGACCGGCGAGTTGGTTGGCGAACGGGAGCATGTGGCGATTTTCCCGGCGTCTCACTTTGTGACCCAGGAAGAAACGATGAAGATCGCCCTCCAGAACATTGAACGCGAGCTGGAAGAGCGGCTGGCGGAATTCCGCGCGCAAGGCAAGCTGCTGGAGGCGCAGCGCCTGGAGCAGCGGACACGGTACGACATCGAAATGATGAGGGAGGTCGGCTTCTGCTCCGGCATCGAGAACTACTCCGGACCGTTAACCTTCCGTGAGCGGGGGGCGACGCCGTATACGTTGCTGGATTATTTTCCGGACGATATGCTGATCGTCATCGACGAGTCTCACGTCACACTGCCGCAGATCCGGGCGATGTACAATGGAGACCAGGCGCGTAAGAATGTGCTGGTAGAACACGGCTTCCGCCTGCCGTCGGCGCTGGATAACCGTCCGCTGCGGTTCGAGGAGTTCGAGGAGAAGGCGACGCAGCTGATTTACGTCTCGGCGACGCCGGGGCCTTACGAATTGGAGCACTGCGACACGATGGTCGAACAGATTATCCGTCCGACAGGTCTGCTGGATCCGGTCATCGAGGTGCGGCCAACGAAGGGGCAGATCGACGATCTGATCGGAGAAATCCGCGATCGCATTGCCAAAGACGAACGCGTACTGGTGACGACGTTAACCAAGAAGATGGCCGAGGACTTGACCGATTACCTCAAGGAAGTCGGAATCAAGGTAAGGTATCTTCACTCCGATATCAAAACGCTGGAGCGGATGAGTATTTTGCGCGACCTGCGATTGGGGACGTTCCATGTCCTGATCGGGATCAACCTGCTGCGGGAAGGGCTGGATTTGCCGGAAGTTTCGCTGGTGGCGATTTTGGATGCCGACAAAGAAGGGTTCCTCCGCTCGGAGCGATCGCTGATTCAGACGATTGGGCGGGCTGCGCGGAACGCGGACGGCCGCGTGCTGATGTACGCCGATACGATCACCGAGTCGATGGATAAAGCCATCAAGGAAACCGAGCGGCGGCGCAAAATCCAGATCGCGTACAACGAGAAGCACGGCATCACGCCGCAGACGATCCGCAAGAAGGTCCGCGACGTGATCGAGGCGACCAAGGTCGCGGAGAGCAAAGCGGACTACCTGGCCGATGCCAAGGGCAAGATGTCCAAGCGCGATCGCGAAGCGATGATCGCTCGTCTCGAGGCCGAGATGAAAGAAGCGGCCAAGAACCTGCAATTCGAACGCGCTGCCGAGCTGCGCGACGCGATCCTGGAGCTGCGGGCAGAGGCATAAGCGTAGGCGAGCTGCTGCCCCGTTTAGCAAATATGAGCCAGCCATAGGGTAGCCAAACAAGAGCGCTGACCTATGGCACTTGGCTTGGGGCGGCTGATACGGGGCTCTTAGGTTGTAAGTTGCTGTAACGGAACGGAGAGACCTTATTTGCTCTAGAGAGCAAGGTTTCTCGTTCTAACGGAACGAGGAGACGCTATTTGGCTTGATAATGCACTAAACGTCGTTATAGCTGGTGAATAAGGTCTCTGGGTTCCGTTAGGACGGGAAATATCCAGGAAATCAACGAATAACGTCGCTACGTTCCGTTAGAATCCGGGCGCCCTGGAGTGGAGCGTCGGCAAACCAACCCTATGTGAATAGCATCGTGATGGGAAGCCGGTTTTAGAGAAGTGAAAGTTAAATCAAGTTTAAAAATCGGGTTTTCAGCACCGAGAAGGTTGGATGAAGGAGGGAGTGAGTAGCGGAGCGTAGTTAGGGCTACGTGAGCAACGGAGCGACTGACTGAATTCAAGATTCGACGTCGAAGATACTCCTGTGAGTGAATAGCATCGTGATGAGAAGCCGATTTTTAAACATCATATAAAAAAGGGAGATGAAGTTGTTGGGTCGCGAGAATATAGTCATCAAAGGCGCCAGAGCGCACAATCTGAAAAACATAGATGTCACGATACCGCGCGACAAGTTTGTCGTGCTTACGGGGTTGAGCGGCTCCGGCAAATCATCGCTTGCCTTCGATACGATTTATGCCGAAGGGCAACGCCGTTACGTGGAGTCGTTGTCTGCGTATGCCCGGCAGTTTTTGGGGCAAATGGATAAGCCGGATGTGGATTCGATCGAAGGATTGTCCCCAGCCATCTCCATCGACCAGAAGACGACAAGCCGCAACCCGCGTTCAACGGTAGGGACCGTTACGGAAATCTATGACTATCTTCGTCTGTTGTACGCCCGGATCGGTCATCCGCACTGCCCGGAGCATGGCATTGAAATTACGTCGCAGACCGTTGAGCAGATGGTTGACCGCATCATGCAATATCCGGAGCGAACGAGATTGCAGATCTTAGCTCCTGTCATTTCCGGCAAAAAGGGCGAGCACAAAAGCCTGCTCAGCGAAATCGCCAAGCAAGGCTTCGTCCGGGTTCGGGTGGATGGAGAGCAACGCGATTTGTCGGAAAATATTGAACTGGAGAAGAACAAGAAGCACACCATCGAGGTCATCGTCGACCGGATCGTGGTGAAGGAAGATGCGCGCAGCCGGCTGGCTGATTCTATCGAAACGGCGCTCAAAATGTCCGGCGGGCAAATTCTCGTTGATATTATTGGCCAAGAGGAGCTTCGCTTTAGCTCGAACTATGCTTGCCCGATCTGTGGGTTCAGTATCGAAGAGCTGTCGCCGCGGATGTTCTCGTTTAACAGTCCGTACGGGGCTTGCCCAGAGTGCGACGGACTTGGTGTGAAAATGATCATCGATAAGGACCTGCTCATCTCGGATCCTTCCAAATCGATTGAGGAGGGTGCATTTGAGGCTTGGGCCGGCGGCACCTCCAACTACTATCCGCAGTTTTTGAGATCGGTTTGTGAGCACTTTAATATCCCGCAAAATGTACCGGTTTCCGAGCTGACAGCGGACCAGATGGACAAGTTGCTGTATGGCACAGGTGATGTTAAGGTTCGGTTCCGCTATGAGAATGATTTTGGCATGAGTCGAGAAGCCTATGTGACGTTTGAAGGGATTATCCCTAACCTGGAGCGGCGCTACCGGGAAACGGCTTCGGAGGGCATTCGTGAGTTCATCGAAGAGTTTATGGGCTCCAAGCCCTGTGGTACCTGTCATGGCCACCGTTTGAAGAAAGAGGTTCTGGCCGTAACGGTGAACGGTCAGAACATCGCCCATGTGACGTCTTTGTCGATCGGCCAAGCAAGGGAGTTCTTTGGGAATCTGGAGCTGACGGATAAGGAAAAATCCATTGCCCACCTGATCCTGAAAGAGATCAATAACCGGCTTGGGTTCTTAGTGAACGTCGGCTTGGACTATTTGACGCTTAGTCGTGCAGCTGGAACCTTGTCCGGCGGCGAAGCGCAGCGCATCCGGCTGGCAACGCAAATCGGCTCGAGCCTGATGGGCGTCCTATACATCCTGGACGAGCCTAGTATCGGGCTGCATCAACGGGATAACGATAAGCTGATCTCGGCGTTAACCCACATGCGCGATCTCGGCAATACATTGATCGTCGTTGAGCATGACGAGGATACGATGCTAGCCGCGGACCATATCATCGATATCGGGCCTGGGGCAGGGATTCACGGGGGTCAAGTGATCTCGCAAGGGACACCTCAGGAAATCATGAACGATCCGCGTTCCCTAACGGGTCAATATTTGAGCGGCAAGAAGTTTATCCCGGTACCTTTGTCTCGGCGGAAGCCGGATGGCCGTTGGTTGGAGATCAAAGGGGCGAAGGAAAACAACCTGAAGAACATCAACGTGAAATTCCCAATCGGTGTGTTTACGGCGGTGACCGGGGTATCCGGCTCCGGTAAGTCGACCCTGGTCAACGAGATTTTGTATAAAACGTTGGCTCGCGACTTGAACCGGGCGAGAGTGCGTCCAGGCCAATACAAGGAAATCAAAGGCCTCGAGCACGTGGAGAAAGTCGTTGATATCGACCAGTCCCCAATCGGGCGTACGCCGCGATCCAATCCGGCAACGTACACCGGAGTGTTTGACGATATTCGCGACCTATTCTCGCAGACGAACGAGGCGAAGGTACGCGGCTATAAGAAAGGCCGCTTCAGCTTCAACATCAAGGGCGGTCGCTGCGAAGCCTGCAAAGGCGACGGGATCATCAAAATTGAAATGCACTTCCTGCCGGACGTATACGTTCCTTGCGAAGTCTGCAAAGGCAAACGGTACAACCGGGAGACGCTGGAAGTCAAATATAAAAACAAGAGCATTGCCGATGTGCTGGAGATGACGATCGAGAATGCTACGGAGTTCTTCCAGAACATCCCGAAAATTCACCGCAAGCTGCAAACGCTGATGGACGTTGGTTTAGGTTATGTGACCTTAGGGCAGCCGGCAACGACGTTGTCTGGCGGGGAAGCCCAACGTGTGAAGCTGGCTTCGGAATTGTATCGCCGCAGCACCGGCAAAACGATTTATATTCTCGATGAGCCTACAACCGGCTTGCATGTCGACGATATCGACCGATTGCTCAAGGTGCTTCATCGCCTGGTTGATTCCGGCGAGACGGTGCTTGTGATTGAGCACAATCTGGACGTGATCAAGACGGCCGACTACTTGATCGATCTAGGGCCGGAAGGCGGCAGCGGGGGAGGAACGGTGATCGCTACCGGCACGCCGGAGGACATCGTGAAGGTAGACAAATCCTATACCGGACGATATCTGGCGCCGATTCTCAAGCGGGATACGAAACGCACCGCGGAACTCAACCAAGTCGAAGAGAAAGATCGGGAAGTCGTTTAGAAGAAAAAGGAGCAGTCTCTGTTTAGAGGTTGCTCCTTTTTTGGCTTGATCGATAAACGAGGACAATATAGCTGTCCGATCCCCTCTTGGCCCCCTCTTTTTGAGGATTATCCCGTTGCATCAGATCGTGGAAATGAGATACAGAAAGTAAGGCATGCCCTTTTCACACGGCACTCCCAGTCTCGCTTGATCCACACTCTGAACGAAAGGGATAATCGTGCAAAAAGGGCCAAAAGAAAGAACTAGACCGGCCCCCATAGGGTACCAGTCTAGTTCAATAGATGTCGAGTGAAGATGCTCAAGCATCTCTACTTAAGAGGCGATTCCCGCAGCTAAAATTTGGTTCAGCTGTTCTTGGAATGCCGGAACTCCGACGCGCCGAACGAAATCATGGAAGGATTCGGAGGCATTGCGATTCGTTTTATAGAATAATAGCAACTGCTCGAGAACATATGCCACTTGGTCGCCTTTGACGCGGCCTTTAAGCGCTTGGTTAAACTGGGCATGCGGCCCGTTTGCTCCACCGCCTAATGTACCGCCTACGGCAATATCAAATGCATCCACCATACCTTCCGGCGTCTTGATCAGAGAGCCCTGCAAGCCGATATCGGCAATATGCTTGTGGCCGCAGGCATTCGGGCAACCGATAAAGTGGATGCGAACCTTCTCGTCCAGTTCGACATGCTGGTCCAGGTATTCTGCAACTTCAGCGGCACGGCGTTTCGTTTCAACGATGGCCAAGTTGCAAAATTCATTGCCTGTGCAGGAAACGGTCCGGCTCATAAAATGCTTCGGAAACGGAGTTAACCGCTGAAGAACTGGCGCTTTGAGCGCTTCTTCCACCTTGTCGTCCGGAATACCGCTGATCAAAATATTTTGCGACATTGTGGTGCGGATTTTGCCTTCGCCGTATTGGTCAGCTACATCGGCCAGTTGCTCCAGTTCATCGGCGTTTAACCGGCCAACCGGTACATTAAGGCCTATATAATTGAGGCCTTCCTGTTTCTGCGGGTGCACCCCGTCGAAATAGGCAGCTTGCCAGCCGACGGTTTTATCTTCCCCGCGCGACTCCAGCTCACCAACCAGCTCGATCAGCTTCTCTTTAAATTTCTCCGGTCCCCAGTCGGCGACGAGGAATTTCAGGCGAGCGTGGTGGCGTTTCTCCCGGTAGCCGTAATCGCGGAAAATCGTGGTGACTCCAATCGCAACCTTCAGCACTTCCTCCGGTCTGACGAAAATATCCAGCGGTTTCGCTAAATGCGGCTTCGCGGATAAACCGCCGCCTACCATGACATGGAACCCGATGGTCTCTTTTCCGTCGATCACCTTGACCGCTGGTGTAAAGGCTAAATCGTTGATTTCCGCTTGCGCATTATTGTAGATGTTTGCGGAGATCGACATTTTATATTTTCTCGGCAGGTTGGAGAAGTCACGGTTTAGCAGGAAGAATCGGTTCACTTCCTCCACGATCTCCGTCGTATCGATTAATTCATCCTTGTCGATCCCGGCGAGCGGATTCCCTACGATGGTACGCGGGCAGTCACCGCAGGCTTCAAACGAATACATACCAACCTTATCTAGACGCTCGAAAATATCCGGCAAGTTCTCCACCCGCAGCCAGTGGAATTGAATGGCTTGACGTGTCGTCACGTCCACCAGGTTGCGGCCGTACAAGCGAGAAATTTCCGCCAGCGCACGTGCTTGCTTCGTGGTCATAATACCGGTATTGATGCGCACGCGCATCATGAAGTGACCATCCTTTGGTTTTTGCTGATATACGCCGGCCCATTTGAAACGATCCATATCGTCAGCTGGAATCGAGTCGTAGCCTTTCACCGCGTACTCCTCAATAATCGTGCGGATGACGTCCAGCCCGTCTTTTTCCAATTTGACGAACTCGAATTTGTTTAATTTCTCCGGCTCTTTGGTCCATATCGGTTCATAAGCCATGCGATAACCTCCCTATGTTACGTTTGGGTAAAGAATCCTCAATGGATCCCGTTCATTAATTCCGACAATAAAACTATGAATAAGGTTATTTTTCATGGTACCATAGAAGCCTGAGAGCGTAAATAAAGTAAGGGGGCTTTCGGGCATAAAACTTCCTTATGAACAACTAAAGATCTGGTGATAATGTATTTGTCAATGATATCCTGCATAAAATAAAGCTTGAATCCGGCAACAAACACGTAAATTCAGCGAAAACTTTGACAAAATCTTGTCTTTCCTCTTGCATCCGAACCAGAGGGAAGATAACATAGAAGAAGAGTTGTGATTTCGTGGATTTCAAGAGGAGGTTTCGCGATGTTGCTCCAGGCAGCGGAAGAAACAGCAAAAACAACGAATTTTAACGGGTTCGATATTTTTATGATTTTGTTTACGATTGTGATTTTTATTGGCGTGATCCGCCTGTTGAGAGAGCGTCCGAAGAAGAACCTGTTTGCGATCGCTTTCGGGATTATCAGCTTGCTGGTCTTTTTGGCATCGGATGCGATCATGATTAAGACCTGGTTTAGCTAAGCCAAGGCGAGCGATACATATTTCATTATGTGAAATAAGCCAAGGCACTTTATTCTTGATAAAGGAGTAAGGTGTCTTTTCATTTTACAGGATCTGGATTATAATAAGGCCAGGTGAAGCACACCTTGACATCTTTTGGATGGCGAGGTGTGTTTTTTTATTTGCAACAAATGGATGATTTTATCAGAAGAGCAAGAACAAAGGAGGTATACAGCGAATGGTAGCGAATAAGTGAAGATACATATTTTTCCTTTGCATGAAAATCTAAAAAATTAGGCGTGGGAGTGATGAAAGTGAAAAAGATGCTGATGGTGTGGCTGGTTGGATTGTTGGTGATCAGCTTGATACCGGGTGAGCCTCACCTTCATGCTGCTGGCGGGTTCCCAGACGTTAAGCAGGGGCACTGGGCTGAAGCGGCGATTGATTCAGCCGTGGCCAAGGGATATTTCAAAGGCTATGCAGATGGAAACTTCAAGCCGAATGGAACAGTAACTCGAGCTGAATTTGCGGCCTTATTGGCGCGGGTAGCTAAAGCTGAGGAGTCAGAGGTGACGGGGCATTCGTTTTCGGATTTATCGGGACACTGGAGTGAAGCGGAGGTCGAACGTGCGGTATCCCTTGGTTTTATTCAGCCGAGCGACTATCCGAACGGGTTTCAGCCGAATACGCCGATCACCCGCTTTGAAATGGCCAAGTGGATGACGTCGGGACTGGCAGCCAACAATGATGACTTTAAGCAAGCGTTGGAGGACACCAAGACAACGGTAATCCCGGTGAGAGAATATTTTAAACCGGGGATTCCACAGTCGAAATCTTCGTACGTTGCCGTCGCGTTAGGGACAAAGCTGATGAGCGGGTATCTGGACGGCTCCTTTGGGTTGGATAAGAAAGCGACTCGCGCGGAGACAGCCATCATTCTGCAAAATTACGAGCAGGTAAGTAATAGAGAAGCGGGGAGTTTTTTAGGATTAAATGAACTCCGAGAAGTCGGAACTCAACGTACAAATATGGAAACGATCAGTCCATTTACGACTGGAAATAATCCTTTGACAAATGTAGTAGATAAGACGCTGACGTTCCGAAACCATGCTGGCAGTTTAAAACTCCGCAACTATATCATTACGGATAGTCAGGACTTTAAGGACATTAAAAGTATTTACGCGCCATTATTTATTGATCAAACCGATTTTGACGCTCGCTTGGATCAACCGGGTAGATACAGAGCATACATTCAAATTACTATTTATCCGAAAACAAAGGATTTTGACTTGGATCATTACATGAACGGTTCAATTTATGGCCTTGTCAATGGCAGTAGAATTGCAAATACCAAGCTAACGGAAAAGTATGGGTATCTTACATTACCTAATATGTACACTAAAGAATTTTTTAAAGAGCACAATTCCAGTGACGGTATCACTCTATGGGTAAAAACAATTCTAGATGTAAAGAAGAATCCTAATGATCAACTTACAACAGATGATGGCTCGTTTTCATCATTAAGAGTTAAATAAGGGGGAAAAGAATGAAAAAATGGAGTGTCGGATGTTTATTACTCACTCTATTTATCGTTCCCTGGAATGTTGCCGATGCTGCTTTTGAAAATGGTTACCCTGCCGAAGGAATTGAGATTTCCCCAGCTGGGCCAGCTCAAATGCAAACAGTTAGAGTAGAGGTGAAGGGAGAGGCTTCTGCCAGACCAAAGGTAGTTTGGGTACAAAGCGATACAGATATTTGGACTGCTACCTTTGATGACGGAACTCGTGTAGACACGGGTACACATGATCGAGGCTCCAGTGCTGAGCCCTTAAAAAAACGAATCGATTTCACTCTTGACTTGACTTCATATACTCCAGAAACTATGCAGGATGTTCTTGGTAATAAGTTCTTAAAATCATATATTAGAGATTTGTCCATCGAAGATATGGAGTGGAGAGATGAGGATAGTTATGAGCCGGTTGGAGCTAAACCAGTATTTAATCAAGGGAGCATTAATGCAACAATTAAAGTTTCGACTGGATATCCTTTAATCGTTAGCAACAAGTACAAGTACGCGACCCGGTATGATGGCGAAGATAAATTTATGGCGGAATATTATATCCCTATGTTTGTTAAATTCAAGGGCTATGTAGTTGAGAAAAAGAGAATGCGCGTGTTGGATAATGCTACGTTGGCGGTAGGCCAAACCAAGGAATTGAAGGCTCAAGTCAACACGTTGGAGTACAACATGTCCGACTGGAGCGATAAATGGTTTGATGTTACATCAGCTAGTGAGACGTCTTGGTCCTCCAGTAACGCTAGCGTGGCAACAGTTGATGGGGACGGAAAAGTGACCGCGAAATCACAAGGAACCGCCATGATCACAGCCCAATGGAAAAAAGGACCTTACTGGTTATACGGATCAGCCACAATAACCGTAGGAACCGGTGGGGGAGGCACGCCGAATCCTACAGACCCTCCCCCTGGCGGCCAATGCACGCAGCCAGCCCCGAGCGGCAATGTCATTGATGTTCCCTTAAATGATCCTGCAGTAAGCGCAGTTATTAAAGCAGATAGTCGGGGGGCTGAGCGATTTAATGTGTTGGATGGGATTCCGACTTCCGAAAGCCTTTATGGGAATGTCTTTGCCAAAAGCTACTTATCGAAAAATAAATTCGTTGAGATGGCCGGGAAATGTACCTTTGAGATTACGGTTAATCGTGAGTATACGTTAACGTGGGATCCAGGCAAAGAGGTGGAAGGGCCGGATGGCACAACCTATAAGGAGCCGGATCCGCAAACGGACACGGAAACCGTGACGAAATCGTACACGATTGAACGTCCATACTCTTTTTGGGTGATCGATAACCTGGAAGTGTATCAAATTAACGAGGCCGCATTGATAAATTACGCTTTTGAAGGCAATGGCATTCGGATACGGCCTTCAGGGTACACGCCACCGACATATTCAACGGACCTTTCACATGGGTTTACGCCACCGGATCCGGAAAATCCGGTAGAAGCACCGCCGGGCAGTATGTCAGGAGGGGAGGAGAGACCTGATCCAAGCGGGGAGGATTTGAGTTCTTTTGCTGAGAGTGCCGTAGAAGATGTGAAAGTGAAGAATGACACCCTGATATTCAACGGAAACACCATTATGAATGGTGCTGAAACGAGCCGATCGGGAGCACGGCCGGGTCAGATCCCAGCAGCACCGCAAATCAACGAAAATGTGCTGTACAGTCCAGGTCATGTGATTCCGACCAGCAAGACGAATAAGGCGAACCAACCTGGCACCGGCACGATTTATTACGGGCTGATGAGCGGCAACATCAATGGCGGTTCTGACAAAAGCTTCCCTATTAACGGGATTAACAGTGTGACCGTACATACGCCTGTAGTGATGTACCCCGGTGTCTCCGACGACCAGGCGCATAATCAGAAAACGACGCCAGCGGCGGGACGTTCGGCGGTGATCTTGGACCGGCCGTTTACCGTCACGATGCCAAACAGCGGCCAGCATGCCAATTACCTGGGGTATGGCAACCGGGACTATTTGAAGTATATCGGCAGCAAGCAGGTTCGCTTCCCGTTTGATGTCTATGAGGGGGCGAAAGCGAGATTTTATCCGAAAAATACCTGGATTGAAGTCGACAAGGCTCGGGAGCAATTTGACTTCTACCTGCCCGTTTGGGTGGATGAAGGGTTCTATACCGTGGAATTCCGCACCATCGCGCATAATGCGCCGGCCGGAGCGACGGAGCAGACGAACGCCAACTTGAACCTCACCCATCATATCGCTTATGGCACGGTGCCGGTTGACGTGATTGGGCGGGTGTTCGATCTTAACGTGACGGATATCGCCGATTACAACTGGGAAAGTGTGTTTCGGACGGCTCCGGGAAGTCCGGTGCCCACAGGGGCCGTTTACTGGGTTGGGCTCAACGGAATTGATGGGGCGCCAAGAGGTAATACGCCGCAGTATACGCTGCCGATCCGCCCCGGAAGCCATCCGCTGTACAAAAACGCGGTCATCAAAACGGGATACCACTTCAAGTTTGATCTGAAAACGAAAGGGAATATGTTCGGGCCTTTAGATCAAATCGTGATTACCCCCTCGTTTGATTTCATCGACGCCGTAAGCGGGAAGCGTCAGCCCGTCGATCTGTATTACCATACCGGGAACAGGAGTTACGTTCGGATTGGGTCAGCCCTGGATCAGGTGCAGCGCTACGTGATTCTGAATGATCGTCTGCGGAATGTGCCGATGGAAGAGTTGACGGATACAGCGCTTTACAAATACGATCACGACTACACGTTTGACCAGATAGCCGGGATTGGTCGCAGCCAGTTCGTGCAGCGGTTTATCCAGAAGCAGTCGATGCAAAAAACACCCGTCGGCAGCTTTAGCCTGCTGCGGTTACCGGAGGGCGTCCGCACGCTGATCGGTCCGAAGACGGGAATTCCTGCGGGCGTTGATCCAGCTCGGGTTAATGCCGCAGTGCAACGATGGTATGGCGAATATAGCCTACCAGCTGAGCTTTACGCCGTCCCGGCGGGGACGAACGTAGCGGAGTATGGACGGACGCATGGCGGGTTGACGGATCGGTCGGAGATCTTTTTGAAAAAAGGGTATATCGTGGTGAACTTCAACATCGAGACGGTGCGAAACGGGGAGACGGAGAAGCCATATCTTCAATATATCCGCGCGCCGCTGATGAACCAGTGGACTGGCATGGAAGGATTTGCACGGAGCGTTGTAGACCCTTACGGTCGGCGCTTCACGCTGAAGGATGGGGATGTGGCGTTTTACCATGCGGATCTGTCGAGTCGGGATGATTTCAGGCCGCTCGTGACGCATTAATTGTATTCGGACTAATGGCTCCTTTCCCTAGAGGGAGGAGCTTTTTAGGTTTGGCCATCCTTTTTCATCGTTTTCATAGCTGGATCGGATTGTCTTAATTCCTGGAGTAGTTGACTCACCCGACTCTGGGAAATGCCTATCCTTCTGGCCCATTCGCTCTGTGTGGAGTTGGGGTGGGTGCGCATGGCTTCCAATAGCTTTTCGTAGGTTTTACCGCGTTTTCGACCTCGTTTTCTTGCAGCGATATCCTTGGTGGGACGACCCGGCCCCCTATTTTCTGCGGATGCGGTTACCGCAACCTCCTCTGTTCCCGGCGAGGCAGGTGGTGAACTGAGTTCCAGGGTAGCCTGAAGACGAAGCTCCTGGATGCAAGAGGGACAAATAAATTTTTCATGATAATAGAGCAGGTTATCCAGGGTCTGGCAGAACATGCAGGCTTGAGATTGATATTTACGAATCATGATCCATCGAGAATCGGGGTCAATGAAAAACTCCATCGGATCCTTTTCCTCGATGTCTAATACCCTTCTCCATTCAATCGGCAATACGATACGCCCGAGTTCATCCAGTGCTCGAACGATTCCTCTTCTTCTCATCGGCTTACCTCCTATAGGTTCATCCATACAGTAATTCGACATAACTTCAAAATTTCCTGTAAGCTCAAACCATAAATACCTTTTTCTCCAAATCATTTATCGCCTCTCTTCTACTAGCCTACTTAAAATGAAAAAGCCGTTTGCCTGAATTCTGTGATACAATATTCTAGTCTATTTTTCAGGCAAGTGAGATGTGGGAGGACCCTCAAGTGAAGAAGCCATGCCCGTTTATCGCCGTGGAAGGCGCCATCGGAGCCGGAAAAACCACGCTGGCCACGATGCTCGCTGAGCGGTTTGATTTTCCGCTGTTGAAGGAGATCGTGGAGGAGAATCCGTTCCTGGACAAGTTTTATCAAAATATCGAGGAATGGGCGTTTCAGCTGGAAATGTTCTTTTTGTGCAACCGGTATAAGCAATTGGAGGATACGGTGAAAAACTATGTGTCCCGGGGGGTGCCGGTCGTGTCGGACTATCATATTTATAAAAACTGGATTTTTGCCCAGCGGACGCTGCAAGGGGACAAACGGGAGAAGTATCGGCAGATTTATCATCTGCTGACCGACGATCTGCCTAAACCCAATGTGATTGTGTATATCCGGGCGGAATTGGCGACCTTGTTAAAAAGAATCGAAAAACGCGGCCGCAGCTTTGAGCAGGACATCGATCCCGGCTATCTGGAGCGGTTGATCGAGGATTATGAAACGGCGATTACGCAGATTCAAACGCGTGAACCGGAGACGGTCGTGATTACGATTGATGGCAATATGCTGGATTTTGTGGAGCATCCGGAGCATTTTGAGCAGATCGTTGCGAAGATAAAGGAGCACTTATAAAAGATGAGTCATGAATTGCACATCCCTAAAGACGCCTTAATCACGGTAGCAGGTACCGTCGGCGTTGGTAAATCCACGTTGACCACTGCGCTGGCTGCCCGGCTTGGCTTTCGCACTTCGATGGAGAAGGTCGATAACAATCCGTATCTGGAGAAGTTCTATCAGGATTTCGAGCGCTGGAGCTTTCATCTGCAGATTTATTTTCTGGCGGAGCGGTTTAAAGAGCAGAAGGCAATCGTTGAAGCGGGCGGCGGGTTTGTTCAGGACCGTTCGATTTACGAGGACACCGGGATTTTCGCCAAAATGCATGCCGATCAAGGCACGATGTCCAAGACAGATTACGAGACGTACACCAGCTTGTTTGAGGCGATGGTGATGACGCCGTATTTTCCGCATCCAGACGTGCTTATTTACCTGGAAGGGAATCTATCGTCCATCCTGAATCGGATCCGGCTGCGGGGCCGGGAAATGGAGATCCAGACGGACGTCTCCTATTGGGAGCATATGCATGAACGGTACGCAAAATGGATCGAGGAGTTTGATGCCTGCCCGGTGCTGCGGCTGAACATTGATGAGTACGATGCCACAGATGAAGCATCATTGGATGAAATTATCCGCCAGGCGGCAGAAATCATTCATGCGTCGCGGGCGAAGTGAAACGGTTAAGTATAGCAAGAGGTCAATGGAAGCTGGGGCTTCTGTTGGCTTCTTTTTTTATGTTGATAGGGGATTTCGTGGTGGAGGGTGGGCTTGGCTCGGATAGGATAGGTGTGTTTGGGGCTCTCTTTGATGATTATCCCGTTGCGTCAGAGCTTGGGGACAGAGAATACTTGCAAAAAGAGAATAGGTTGCGCGGACAAGGCTACCTCATTTCGCCCCCTCTCTTGATCCCCTTTTCTGAACGAAAGGGATAATGGTGTAAAAGAGGCCTGAGAAGGGGCGTAAGGACCCTGAGGGCGGGCGCCATGTTTTTCCTTGCGAATGGATGGAAAAGCTAGAGTGCACGGGCAATGTCTGCTAGAATATATAAGTTGATAATTCGCTTAAATTTTGAATTTTTGCAATCAAGTAGAATAGACGCCGGCTGCGGCCGGATTGGGAGGACATACATGAGCAAGACGACGTTAACGCGGCAGGATGTGGAGCTGCTGGCGCCGGCCGGCGATTGGGATTGCATGCGGGCGGCGGTGGCGAACGGAGCGGACGCGATCTTTTTTGGCGTAGAGAAGTTTAATGCCCGGGCGCGGGCGAACAATTTCCGGATGGACGAGCTGCCGGAGATTATGGCTTTTTTGCATAGCTATGGGGTGAAGGGGTTCCTGACCTTCAATATTCTTGTGTTCGAGGACGAGCTGCGGGATGCGCAAGAGTTGGTTGAGGCGTGCATCAACGCGGGGGTGGATGCGGTTATTGTGCAGGACCTCGGGTTGGTGAAGCTGATCCGCGAGTTGTCGCCGGATTTTCCGATTCATGGCTCGACGCAGATGACGATCACTTCGCCGGAAGCGGTGGAGTTCGTGAAGCCATGGAATTTGGAACGCGTGGTGCTGGGCCGGGAAAATAACCTCAAGCAAATCAAAGTCATCGGGGAGCAGGCCAAGCTGCCGATGGAGGTGTTCGTGCACGGGGCACTGTGCGTGTCTTACTCTGGCCAATGTCTGACGTCAGAAATGTGGGGCGGGCGCTCGGCCAACCGCGGCGAATGCGCGCAGGCGTGCCGGTTGCCGTACGACCTGATCGTCGATGGGGAGCAGAAGCCGATGGGCGATGTCGCCTACCTGTTGTCGCCAAAGGATTTGGCGGCGATCGACATCATGCCGGAGCTGATTGAGGCGGGCGTGACCTCCTTTAAGATCGAAGGACGGCTGAAAAGTCCGGAGTACGTTGCCAACGTGGTGAGCAAATATCGGAAGGCGATTGACCGTTATTTTGACGGGGACGATACGCGTCCGTCGAAGGAGGAGATCCGTGAGCTGCAGCAGAGCTTTTCGCGCGGCTTTACGCATGGCTTCCTGGAGGGGACGAACAATAAGAAGCTGGTCGACGGGACGTTCCCGAAAAGCCGGGGCGTGTACCTGGGCCGCGTAGAGAAGGTGCTGCGCGACGGCGTCGTCTGCAAGCTGGAGGCGCCGCTGAAGCGTGGGGACGGGATCGTGTTTGATGCCGGGGATCCGACGCAAAAAGAAGAAGGCGGCCGCGTCTACGACCTGCGCCGTCAAGGCGTGAAGCAGGAAGGCGAAGCCGGAGAGGGTTGGATCGTCGATATCGTGCCGGGACGTAATGACGTGGATCTGCGCCGCGTGCACGTCGGGGATCGCATCTGGAAGACGAACGACCCGGCGCTCGACAAGCGGCTGCGCCAGACGTACGAGACCGAGAAGCCGTACCGCGTCTTCCCGGTGCATGTGCGGGCGGTGGGCTACGCCGGCGGGCTGCTGAATACCTTCTGGACGGATGTACAGAAGGGAACGACGGTGCAAGTCGACTCGGAGCTGGAGCTCGAGGTCGCGCAAAAACGGCCGATGGACGCCGCTCTGCTCGAAGAGCAGTTCGGGCGTCTCGGCGGCACGGTGTTTCAGCTCGAGAAGCTGGATGCGGAGCTTTATGGCGACGTCATCCTGCCGATTCGAGAGCTGAACAGCATCCGCCGGCGGGCGGTGGAGCTGCTCGCCGCCGAGCGGCCGAAGCCGCCCGTGTGGACGCGCACACGGGCGGCGGGGGTGTTGGACGCCCCAGCCGTGGGCGGGGCGTCTTCGGCGCCGCTGGCGCCGGCGGCGGCAGCCGCTGCGGTTGCGGGGCAACCGCAGCAGGCGCAGGGCCGCGGGCCCGCAGCGCCCGTGAAGCACGGCGAAGCGCAGCTCGCCGCGCTGTGCCGCAGCCTGCCGCAGGTGCAGGCTGCCTTGGAAGCCGGCGTATCGTTCATCTACGCCGACTTCGAGTTTATCAAGCAATTCCCGGCAGCAGTTGAAGCCGTTCGCGCAGCCGGAGCTAGAATCGCGCTGGCGACGCCGCGCATCCACATGCCGGGCGAAAACGGCTACCACAACAACATCCTGCGCCTCCAGCCCGACGCAGTGCTGGTGCGCAACACCGGGGCGCTGTATTACTACCTGCGCCACCGGCAAGAGAACCCGTCGGCCGTGCATCCGCGGTTGATCGGCGATTTTTCGCTGAACATCGCCAACCACCTGACGGCCGAGCTGTTCCTGGAGGTCGGCTGCGACGTGGTGACGCCGTCCTACGACCTGAACATCCAGCAGATGGTCGACCTGCTCCGGGTCAGCCCGACGGCCGACATGGAGATCGTTATCCATCAGCATCTGCCGATGTTCCATACGGAGCACTGCGTGTACTGTACCTTCCTCAGCGAAGGTACGGACTACACCAACTGCGGGCGCCCGTGTGAAAAGCACCGCGCTTCCCTGCAGGACCGGATCGGCATGTCCCACCCTGTCCGCGTGGACGAAGGCTGCCGCAACACGGTGTACAACGCCATCGAACAGTCGGGCGCAGAGTATCTGAACCATTTTCTCGAGCTGGGCGTGTCCAAATACCGTGTTGAGTTCCTCGAAGAAACGCCGGAGCAGGTGCATGAGGTCATCGACCTCTACAACAAAGCGTTACGCGGAGAAATCAGCGGCACCCAGGTATGGAAAACCCTCAAAGCGACCAACCAACTCGGCGTCACGCGCGGACAGTTGGTAAAATAAAAAACGAAGGGAGCCCCATGGTTCGCGGTAGCTATACCGTAGGGGGCTCCCTTCCATAAACACAAATAGACCGCCCTCGGCAAAGGAATCGGTCTATTTGTGCCCATTCTTACACAGCCTACCGCCCTTAAAAGCGGTTGTTGCCCGGGGCCGTGCCCCAAGCACGGCTCCTTAATCGTTACTTTCATTGTATCACAATCAAAATAAAATATACACGTTTGCGAACATTTTTCGCAGAGAAGCCTAACATTGCTCGTATTCAGGACATTTTCCACTAGACGCCAAACGGAACCAAGCAAGCCGACACGAACCAACCGCCTCAACGCAAATCACCCCGACTCGCTCCTGCCATCCAAGGTTTGCGAGATCTAAGGGGTGAGAGGATGTCGGACAAGCTCATCTGTACCGGTGAGTACTTCCGTGAGGAGGGAGGCGCCAAGCCTGAAACCGTATTTAAACACTGCCATCGAATGCATGTCGTTAGCTTGTGCCTGCAGATCCATCAGGTATTCCAGTTCGCTAAATTCTTCTTCGGTCAGCTTCTTACGCCATGATTCCGTAAGCTCCGAGATTTGCCGGCATAGAGGACGATACTTCGGATCTCGGGAGACAATCATTTCGTCCGGCAAAATATGCCCGGTATAAAGCTCTTCAATCAGACTACTCATACGCATCCTCCTTATTGATAGAGAGGCAGCGCCTTGAAAGGGAGGGCAGCACATGGTAGCATATTTATGCGGCCTTCCTTTGGAGGGTTGCCTCTGGGGGGAAGTGGCGGGTTCTTTTGCGAGATTGCGCCGCTTCCCTTTACTTTTGTTCGGACAAAAGCTTCTTGATCCCCAGCCGTATCGCCTCGGTGACGGTAAGTTGATGCTTGTCACAGTAAGCGATTAAGGCGTTATAAGTTTCTTCATCAAAACGTGCCTTGATAATGTATTTCTTGGGACTTTCCGCTTTTGGCCGCCCTGTTCGTGGGCTCAGTTTACCCACCTCACTTTCTGTGCCACACAATAAATATAATATTTTGTGACACAAAAAGTCAATCCTAAAAATTCCAGAATCTTGAAGAAAAACACCCTGCAAAGACATCTGTTTTCCTATCAAATACAACTTGTGGAACGTTTGTGAATTCGCTGTTCAAAGAGGCGATAACCCTTCTTTATCGCTTATAAAAATCTTGTCGATATGCTATAATGAAAGCGTAAACAAGCGAGTTGTAGAGCGGGTTTTAGCGATGTTCAGATCGCGTTGAAAAACTAGACGATTGTAAGTTGAACCCCGTCTAAATCTCGCTTGTGCCGTAGTTTTCACAAACCTTTAGGAGGGTGAAGGTGATGTTTGAAGGTTTCCTCGAGATGCAGTCAGTCGTGACTCGTGTACACGGACAATTGGAAATTGACGGCGAACAAGAATACCGCAAAATCGAGTTCGGCACGGAACGTTTCCTGCACACGCCGGAACCGGGGAATCGGATCCGAAACGAGGAAGAGCTTCCTCAGCGCTTCACATGGCGGAGATTTTGGACTCATTAATTTCGTTCTGTTTCTAAGAAATAAAATATCTTGTGCTTTAAGTCGGGCTCGGGGGAATCCCCGGGTCTTTTTTGCTAACCGTCAACTTGGAGTATGATATAATGATACTAGATAGATCATTTAAGAACGAGGGAGTCACAATTTCATGAAAATCCGCAAAGCCATCATTCCCGCGGCCGGGCTGGGAACGCGTTTCCTGCCTGCCACGAAAGCCATGCCCAAAGAAATGCTGCCCATCGTCGATAAGCCGACGATTCAATATATTGTAGAGGAAGCCGTGGCTTCGGGGATCGAGGATATTATTATTGTAACCGGTAAAGGGAAACGGGCGATTGAGGACCACTTTGACGCTTCATTTGAACTAGAGTATAACCTTAACGAGAAGGGCAAGTACCAATTGCTTGAAGAGGTCCGCAAATCATCGGAAATGGCGGATATTCATTACATTCGTCAGAAGGAACCAAAAGGTCTTGGACATGCCATTTGGTGTGCGCGCAAGTTCGTCGGTGACGAGCCCTTCGCGGTATTGCTTGGCGATGATATTGTGGAGTCGGAAGTCCCTTGCCTGAAGCAGATGATCGATGTATATAGTGAACATCAGGCTTCCATCGTAGGGGTTCAACCGGTGAGCTGGGATGAGGTATCCCGTTACGGGATCGTTGATCCGGTGGCGGTTCGGGATCGCGTCTACGAGGCGAAGCAACTGGTGGAAAAGCCAGAGGTTGGCCAAGCCCCATCCAATCTGGCGATTATGGGACGTTATATTTTAACACCCGCGATTTTTGACATCCTGGACAACCAGCGCATTGGAGTTAACGGTGAAATCCAATTAACCGACGCCATTTCGCGGCTCGGCGAAACTGAACGAGTATTGGCCTACCACTTCGAAGGCACCCGCCACGATGTCGGCGAGAAGTTGGGCTTCATCAAGACTTCGATCCACTACGCCCTCGAAAATCCGGAGCTTCGCGATGAGTTAATTAAATATATGTCAGAGATTATCTTGGATAGCTTAAACTAAATAAAGCCGGCCTCTCCTTAAGGAGAGACCGGTTTTTTGTTGTACGTTTTTAGAATGTTAGGTTAGCCAACTGCTCAATCGATTCCTTCTCGGACGGATCGACCTTCAGCAATTGGTCGTACACCGCTTGGTCGGTAGCTCCCGTCTTCTGCAAAGCTGCTAGATACCAACGAGCAATTTCGCGGTTTGTACTATCGGACAAATCATCCTTAATTCCGACTTTGAAGATTTCCGCCGCCTTGGCCGGTTCATTCATCATAAATTGCATTTTACCGGCATTTAAGACCATTGGCTGCGTAATCTCAAACGGATTCCCCTGCATTTGCCCCTTAGGCAACGTCTTCAGGTGCTCTACACCATCGACAACATGCTGATAGGCAGCTAACCCGGTTTGGAAATATTGCTCCTTCTGAGCGATATCCTGCTCACCAAGCTTTTGATATCCAAGCTCATAGGATTGAACGATCAGGGTTTCGTACCAACTCATATCATATGCATAACGATTCGCGTTATCGCGGTAAACCTCATAAGCCTTGTCGTATTCGCCTTTGGACTGGTATAGCTTAATCAATTGTTTATACATGTCCTTATTGAAAGGTTCTTTTTTCAGCGCATTCGTAAGGAGCGCCTGCTCCTGATTGTAGAATGCTTCGTCTTTCGTTTGATCAAACCCGGCTTGCAACAGAGAGCTTAAGTACAGCACCGCATCGGGTTGGCCGCTGCGTTTCTTGAGCGCTTTATCCAAAGGAGCCTTGATCTCCTGGAAATCTGTGCTGGTCGCGATCAATTCTTTGCCTTTGGCCGCAGCATCGACGGCTTGAATATTCCGGATCGATACAAAGATCAAGATCAAGGAAGCGACCACCATGATCGTACTGTACAACCCGCGCATCATTCCCGGTTTAACGGTGAATTTTTCGACCGGTCGGCTGTCCATCGCTGCTGCCATCCCTGCAAGCCCCAGGAATACTAAGATGCCCAGGAACACATAGCTCATGTTAAAGTCCATCAAGCTGTGCATCAGGATCGAAAGGACAATGATGAAGTAGACGAAATAGGACTCCTGCTTCTGTTCATCTGCTTGGATATATCCACGAATATATTTATAGAAAATAAAAGCCAAAAATGCGATCAACACAAGGAAGCCTAAGAGGCCTACCTCAACCAAGTACTGCATCACAAAGCTGTGTGCTTGACGGCTGGTGTATGGGTTGTTCTGGTATTTTTCATAGATCGACGCCCAGGCACCGCCGCCGGCCCCAATAATCGGATAGTCTTTGACAACCTTCGCTGCATCCTTATAGAAAGTCATCCGTTCCAGGAAGCTGTGCTGCTGCAGGTTAAGGTTCTCCAGGCGTTCCCCGATATTCCCCGGCAATATATGCTTCAGGTTCGTCCCGAGGAATAACGCAGCTAAAACAGCAACCGCAAGTACCGAAACGAGAGGCAGCCACAAGCTGGCAAGTTTCTTGCTTGCCCATTTGCGAGTTCCGTTCTCCAATCGAGGAGCAACAAAACGTTGAATCAGGCAAGCAATGACAGCCAGCACGATGGAAGCTGCCAGGACGTAGAACCAGCCCTTGGCCGGGTCACCGATCTGTCCCAGATGGAATTGCTGTCCCAGCTCTGTGACAGGCTTGGCAATGACCAGCGTACCGATTCCGGCGATCAGGCAGTATACGATCCAGAGGATTTGTTTGGCCGGCTTTAGGAACAACAGTAAGATGATAAATACGATCGGCAAAAACACCAAACCGCCCCGGGATAACGTTAATAGAATCGAAAGGGCGATCGGTACAAGCATAAATGCATGGATTGCTTGGCTGTACCATCTTTTTGAACGTGTAATGGCGAAGACGGCTACAAAGAAAAATGCCATCAAAAACGCCGCATACGTATTCGGATATTGGAACACCGAAGCGAGACGTGGACCGTTCGCGTCCACCCAGATCGCTTGGGTGTATTGCCCGTTAACTACCGTACCTGTAAACCAGCCAACGATGGCCGACACAGTTTTCCCTTGTCCCAGCCAGTTGAACAGGCCAAAAAGCATAATGATATATCCAACGGTGATTACCGTCGTTTCAATGACAAGGTTCGACTTGCGGTTTTGCAGCAAATACAATGAAATGACAAACATAAAGGCATAAAGCGACTGAATCAGCACCATATTGGAAGCAAAGTACTGGCTTGCTGCCGAAATCAGTGCGATAATGTAAGTTATGGGAATAAGCAGAACGAACAAAACCGTCCAATCCCGCTGGTCTTCTAGCTTGAGGCTTTTGAAATAGGTGGCAACCCAACCTAGCATTAGTAGACTTCCCACAAGCACCGCCCAATAGATGGGTCTCTCGAAGTCTAGGACAAGCCCGTTAAACAACCCGGCTTGAAACGGCGCCCAAACCAGGAACAAAATCAACCCAATCATCAACACCAACAGCGCCGCAGGTAACTTCTCCCGATTTCTCGACGCTGCGGCCATTTTCCCGTATACTGGTTTCGACACGTGTTTATCTCCTTTGCGAATAGATACGGGTATTATTTTAGCATAAATTTGTTTCTTGTAGGTACCAGGACACAGTACTTACAAGTTTCATAAGGAGAATGGCATGAGAACTCATATTTATAATTTTATTAAATATAAGGATTTATTTTTTGAGTTAATAAAGAAAGATATAAACTTGAAATATAAAAACTCATATTTGGGAGTGCTCTGGAGCTTACTTAATCCTTTACTGATGATGGTCGTGCTGACGATTATCTTTTCTGAGGTTTTTAAAAGCAAGATCGAAAACTTTCCTGTATATGTCCTTACTGGCAGGATGCTGTATTCCTTCTTCTCGGAAGCAACCAACTTTGCCATGAACTCCATTATTAATAACAGCCAATTAATTAGAAAGGTGTATGTTCCAAAGTATTTCTTTCCGTTATCACGAGTTTGTTCATCGTTCATTACATCATTAATTTCACTGATACCGATTATATTGGTAATGCTGATCACGGGTGTAAACTTCTCTGTATATAATTTTCTTATCGTTATTCCTTTGGTTCTATTATTAGTGATTGCAATGGGGGCGGGTTTGATCTTGTCCACCATCTTTGTGTTTTTTAGAGATATGGGACATTTGTATTCTGTAGTTCTAATGATCCTGATGTACATGACACCAATATTTTACCCGGCCACCATTATTCCGGATAAATACCATTGGATAATTGAATTGAATCCACTGTACCCACTGCTTAAGATGTTTAGAGACCTGATGCTGTATGGACAAATGTTTGAATGGAATGAACTGCTTATTGCTGGTGTGTATGCCGTCATCTACTTCTTGATTGGAGTCTTCGTCTTTTATAAAAAGCAGGATCGATTTATATTCCATATTTAAGTTATGGAACCAGATAAGGGGAGCATTATGAACGCAATTGAAGTCAATAATGTATCAATGAAATATAAACTAGCTACGGAGAAAGTTGATTCCATTAAACAATATCTGATTAAGCGCGCCAAAAAAGAGATTCATTATGAGGATTTCTATGCACTTAATGATATCACCTTTTCTGTACCAAAAGGCGAAGTATTTGGAATTATTGGACTGAATGGCGCTGGTAAAAGCACATTGCTAAAAGTTATTTCGGGAATATTGAAGCCTACTTCGGGTTCAGTGAAGGTTCATGGATCAATTGCTCCACTGATTGAACTTGGTGCAGGATTTAATGGTGATTTAACCGGAATAGAGAACATTTATCTTAATGGACTTATTCTTGGATATTCCAAGAAGATGATTCGCTCAAAAATTGATGAAATCGTAGAGTTTAGCGAATTAGGAAAATTTATTCATACACCATTGAAAAACTATTCCTCTGGTATGAAGGCCAGACTAGGATTTTCGATTGCTACAATTGTTCAACCCGAAGTACTGATTGTTGATGAAGTATTGTCCGTGGGGGATATCAAGTTTAAAGAGAAGAGCGAGAAGAAAATAGCAAGCATGATGAATCAAGGTGTAACGGTATTATTCGTTTCTCACTCACTAGGTCAAGTTGAAAAGCTTTGTAAAAGGGTAGTGTGGCTGGAAAGTGGTAAAGTTCGAAAAATCGGGCAAACGAAGGAGATCATCGAAGAGTACAAGAAAATTACACTAAATAAATAGGGGAATGCCTCGTGTCTTACTGGATTTCTGTAATAATACCTATATATAATGTTGAGCAATATATTGAAGACTGTTTGGATTCGATTGTGAATCAGTCAATTGGTATTGATCATATTGAGGTTATCTTAGTAAATGATCAATCTACAGACAATAGTTTGAAGATTGCACAACGTTATGCGAATAGATATCAAACAATCAAAATCGTTAATCATGTAACCAATTTGGGATCAGGCTCTGCAAGAAACACTGGGCTTAACCTTGCTTCCTCTGATTTCATTGCCTTTGTTGATGGTGATGACTTTATTTCGTATAACACTTTCGAAATAGCGATGAATAGCATGCGCGAGACCAACTCCGATTTATTCATTTATGAGTACGAGTATTATAGTCCTTCGAATACCTTATATCCAAGGAATCCCTCTGCCAAATTATTTTCGGAAGATAGGTCCATTGTTGATATTCTCCAATTCCCTGAAATTATCTTTGCAACTTCCGTTTGCAACAAAGTTTTTAATAAAGAACTTATTGGAGAATTAAGATTCGCCGAATCGCGAATTGAAGATGTGATGTTTTCTACTATAACTACTTTTCGCGCCCGTAAAATTTCAATTAGTAGTGAATGCAAATACTTTTATAGAAAACGTGAACAAGGCAAATCTAAAACTGATGAATACTATACTAATAAGGCAAGCTACTTGGATCATTTAGATGTGAACGTCGAGATGCACCAGTTAATAAAAAAATATCCCGAATATAAAGAGTTAATAGAGTGGTTCAACGCTCGCTCACTTCACCCATTTATTTATGGTATGTTAAATAACAACTTGTTTTCCTTCAGCGAAAAGAAGGCTTTCTACAATAAATCTAAAGAAGTTTTAGCTGAAGTTAGACCTGAAATTATTGATCAGTTAGAAAAGCCAATTTCCAAGAAGATCGTCAGATTAGTTCAAAGACAATCATTCTTAAATTTTTATGCAACGAGATATTTTATAAGGGTGTATAATTTACCAAGAAGATTATTCTCTGGAATGAATAAAGCGAAGAAGTTAGTTATGTTAGCTGGATGTTTAGCTGTTTCCTTCTTTCTTCGCTTTAACAAGAAATATAAGAATGTATGGCTCATATGCGAACGTGGAAATGACGCAAGGGATAATGGATTCAGTTTCTATAAATATTTACGTGAGAAGCATCCCGAAGTTAATGCTTATTATCTAATTGATGATTCGAATGTTCATGATTTAATTAAGGTTAAATCCATAGGACCGTTCGCATATTACGGGGGGTATCAGCACAAAATTCTTTTCATTTTGGCAAAGTATTTGGTTACGGCACACCGAGGGACGATTGAACCATGGAATTATCAGAGTTACAGAAAATACTTTGGTTTTTTTTCCAAAAATCAAAAATACATTTTTTTGCAACATGGAATTACTAAAGATGATGTCAGTAACGTGCTTGGAAGGCTCAGTACATCATTTGATCTCTTTATAACTGGGGCTAAACCTGAGTATGAATATATTAACTCTACATTCGGATACAAGAACGGCGAAGTGGTTTATACCGGATTTGCCAGATTCGATGATTTGTATGAGGTACAGACCAAGAAACAGATCCTATTAATGCCAACTTGGCGTAAAAAATTAGCGTGGTCTCATGTTCAAAACTTAAGAGACTCATTTGTTCAATCTGAGTATTATCATAGATATCAATCACTAATTAGCAATGAAGAATTAATCAGAGAGTTAGAACGTACAGGTTTCGAACTAATATTTTATCCTCATCATGAAATGCAGCAATTTATTAATTGTTTCTCAACTCGTTCTGTACGTGTTGTAATAGCTGAGGAACACAAATTTGATGTTCAGGCATTACTTAAGGATTCTGCAATATTGATTACTGACTACTCTAGCGTGTTTTTTGATTTTGGCTACATGGACAAACCGGTATTATATTACCAATTTGATTCAAATGATTTTTTCAAAACACATTACAAACAGGGTTATTTCAGTTATGAGTTGGATGGATTTGGCCCAGTCCTGACTGAAGAGGCTGAAGTTGTTGATTACCTGAAAAACCTTATTCATTATAACTGCCAGGTTGATGAAGAATATCGTCAACGAATTAAAAAATTCTTTACAATTAAAGACCGCAATAATTGTGAAAGAATTTATGAGTCAATTATCCAATTGAAATGAGTGGTTGCATGGAAGAACATGTTCCCAGAGTCTCAATCATTATTCGAACACATCAAAGGCCTTCTTATCTTGTTCAAGCATTACATAGTCTGGCGGGACAAAAATATAAGGACTTTGAGATTGTAATTGTTGAGGATGGTCTACCAGCATCTCAGCCTGTTATAGCAAAATTTGATTACTTAAATATCAATTATATTTATACAGGATATTCTGTTGGGAGATCCCGGGCGGCTAATATCGGATTGAGTCACTCAAAAGGTAAATATATTAACTTTCTAGATGATGACGATATATTACTGCCTACTCATGTGGACTCAATGGTAAAAGTCTTGGATATATATGAAAATGTCGATGTTGTTCATGCTGCTTCTATTGAAAGAAAAGTGAGGGTTGCCTCATCAGATCCATTAGTAATTACAACGATTAGTGAAAAAGTAAAATACAACAGACCGTTTGATCACAAAAGGATTTTCTTTGAGAATATGTTCCCCATTCAAGCAGCTATGTTCAGAAGGAGACTGTTTGAACAGTATGGTGGTATAGACGAGAGCCTTGAATTGCTTGAAGATTGGGATTTGTGGATCAAATATAGTATGTTTTGTAAATTTAAATATAATGATGAAGTAACATCAGTCTTTCATGTTCCTGGGGATAAAAGAAAATTAAGGATAAGACATCAACAATTAAAGCAATATGAAATTAAAATAATAAATAAGTATTATGATTATATAAAACAGAAAAATTATAAGCCAATAAATAAAATAAAAAAGCTGATTGAAAGAATACAACATATATTTTAGCGAGAACTATCGGGAGGACGAAAGTTTGGACACTGCAAAGGAAAAAAACTATTTATTTTCTATTATTATGGCGATTTACAATGTCGAGGAATATCTAGAAGAGGCAATTGAGAGTGTAATTAATCAAACACTAGATTTCCGTAATCATGTTCAGCTTATACTCATTAACGATGGTAGTCCTGATCATAGTGAACAGATTTGCCTTAGATATAAAGAGAAATATCCGGAAAATATTGTTTATATCGCTAAAGAAAACGGTGGAGTAAGCAGCGCTAGAAATAAAGGGTTAGAGTTAGCTCAGGGTAAGTATATAAATTTTTTAGATCCAGATGATAAATTTTCAGAGGGAACATTGGAGGACGTTTTTTGTTTTTTTGAAAGTAATTATGAAGAGATTGATGTAGTTGCAATTCCGATGTATTTTTTTGAAGCTTATAGTGGTGAACATATATTAAACAATAAATTTAAAAGTACAAGAATAATAGATCTTAATCAAGAATATGATAAAATTTTATTGTCAGCTTCTAGTTCATTTATTAAATATGAGGCAATAGAAGATCGGAAATTTGATGAAAAATTGAAATTTGTTGAAGATTCTGAGTTTGTAAATAAAATACTACTAAATAAGAATAAATTGGGTGTCGTATCATCATCACAATACTATTATAGAAAACGTTGGGCTGGAAACTCTGCGGTGCAAGGAAGTACATCATGCCCTGAATGGTACACTCAAAGTTTAATTAACTACTCATTAAATCTCATTAATTATTGTGCTAACATTTTTGGCTATGTTCCAAAGTATATTCAATACTTATTAATGTATGATTTACAATGGAAATTTAATGTCAAACATATTGAAAACGGTGTTCTTAGTGAAGAAGAATATAAAAATTTCTTTTTAAAATTGAAGGAAGTCTTATCTTATATTGAAGATTCAATTATTTTAGAACAAAAACATATGGATATACACAGAAAACTATTTGCTCTAAAAATAAAATACTCAATACAAAATTTTTCAAGTATTACTAAAAAAGTCGCTACCCGAAATGATTTATTAGTCTGGTTTAAAGGAAATCAGATTACTTCGGTTGTAAAATCTCCTGTATATATTGACTTTATTGACATAATTGAAAAAAAACACAAACAATTACTTCATATTGAAGGAACTTTTGGGTCTGTTTTTTATATTGATGAAATTAAGTTAATTGCCAAAGTTAATGGAGAAATTATTAATACTTCTTATATAAAAAGACCAAGTAAAGATGTTTATTCTTTAAATTGTTTAATTAAGGAATATTACGGATTCAATATCGATATTCCAATCGAGTCAGCCAAAAATGAAGTGAAATTCTACTACCAATATGATGAGAAAGAATATGAATTAAAATTGATCCCTTTGAAACATACAAAATTAAGCAATTTTAATAATAGTTATAAAATAAGTAATTTCTATAAAATTCAAATAGTCGGTTCACAAATAAATATTATCAAAGCTACACACTTTGTAAGATTGACAAGTGAATATAACTTCCTTTTTGAGCTCATAAAATCAAATGCACCGGGTACTAAGAAGGCTATAATAGTAAGGTTGTTTTTTTGGATGTTAAAATTGCTTAAAAGGAAGCCTATATGGCTTTATTTTGACCGGCTTGATAAAGCTGATGATAATGCTGAACATCTTTATAAATATGCAATTAATCAGCCTGATAAAATTAAACACTATTTTGTTATAAAAAAAGATTCACCAGATTATAATCGCATAGGTTTATATGGAAAAGTAATTAAGTATGGGTCCTTTAGGCACAAAATAAATTTATTATTATCAGAGAAATTAATATCGTCACATGTTGATGAAATGAGTATTAATCCATTTAAAGGAATGGAAGTCTATTATAGAGATTTGTTTCAATATAAATTTGTTTTCTTACAGCACGGAATTACTAAAGATGATATGTCAAAATGGCTAAATAAATATAACAAAAATATAGAGAAGTTTGTAACTGCAAGTTATTTTGAATTTGACTCAATTATTAATGGTAACTATGGTTATAACAAAAATAACATAGTTCTTACTGGTTTTCCAAGATATGATAATTTATCGAATGACAATAAAAAGCAAATATTAATTTCACCGACATGGAGGAGCTATTTAGTTTCTAAAGTTAACCAAGTCACGGGAGAGAGACCTTATAGGGATAGTTTTAAGAAATCCCATTACTTTAAAAGAATCAATGATTTGATAAATGATGTAAAATTATTAGACACAGCTGAAACAATGGGTTATAAAATAGTGTTTTTCCCTCACCCAAATATTAGGCAACAGATGAAAGATTTTAATATTAATCAGAAAGTAGAGGTTCCAGATTATAATACTAGTTATCAGAAGCTTTTTAATGAATCAAGTATTCTAATAACAGATTATTCGTCAGTTGCTTTTGATTTTGCATATTTAAAAAAGCCGGTTATATATTACCAATTTGATGAAAATCATTTAGAAAAAGGGTATTTTGATTACAATACGATGGGTTTTGGAGAAGTGATCAATGACCATGAAATTTTAATTCAATTGATAATACAATATCTAAAAGAAAATTGTGAAATGAAAGAAGAGTATGTGAACCGGGTAAATGCTTTTTATGCATATTCAGATAAAGATAATTGCAAACGAGTATTTCAAGTTTTAAAAGAATCTTAGGTTTATTTGTTAAAAGGATTCATATGAATTGGGAGGCCAATATGAAAGCCATCATCCTTGCAGGCGGGACAGGCTCCCGCCTGTTTCCCTTAACTAAAGTCACCAACAAACATCTGCTTCCCGTTGGAAAGTACCCCATGGTTTTTCATGCCGTATATAAGCTTAAACAAGCAGGACTTACCGACATTCTCTTAGTTACCGGTAAAGAGCACATGGGTGACGTTGTGAGTTTACTCGGCAGTGGAAGTGAGATGGGGGTTTCCTTTACTTATAAAGTACAGGATGAAGCCGGGGGAATTGCGCAAGCTCTCGGTTTGGCCGAGCAGTTTGTGGGAAATGATCAAATGGTCGTCATACTCGGCGATAATGTGTTTGCTGATGACATCACACCGTATGTTGAGCACTTTAGAAATCAGCGGACTGGAGCAAAGATATTGATTCAGAAAGTCCCAGATCCCTCTCGCTTCGGCGTGCCTGAACTTGAAGGAGATCGGATCATTTCCATCGAAGAGAAGCCTCAGAATCCGAAGTCAAGTTATGCGGTGACCGGTATTTATATGTACGATCACCATGTTTTTGAGATTATACGGAGCTTAAAGCCGTCTGCCCGTGGAGAATTGGAGATCACGGATGTCAATAACGCATATATTAAACGAGGAGAACTCACCTTTGACGTGCTGCAAGGTTGGTGGACGGATGCAGGAACGCATTCGTCATTGGCTAGAGCTAATGAATTAGCTAAGGATTTAGTATATGGTGAGGAATTTGGGCAACTCAAGCTTTGACGGGGAGGGAACTTGGTTATGAAATTAACCCCATTAAAGTTGGAAGGGGTTTTCTTGCTTGAACCGGTGGTACATGGAGATCACCGGGGTTTTTTTATGGAGAGTTATAATGAAGCTGTATTGAAGCAACTGGGGATTAACTATCATTTTGTCCAAGATAATCAATCCTTGTCTTCAGAAGTAGGTGTCCTGAGGGGATTACATTATCAACTGAATCCGAAGGCGCAAACCAAACTGGTTCGCGTCCTGACAGGTGCCATCTATGATGTTGTATTAGATATCCGCAAGTCCTCACCAACTTTTGGTCAATGGATTGGGGTTACTTTAAGTGAAGAAAACAAGCGTCAGCTTTTAGTACCTAAAGGCTTTGCGCATGGGTTTTGCACCCTAGAACCGAACACCCAAGTTTTCTATAAAGTAGACGAATATTATTCTCCGGAACATGATCGCGGCATACTATGGAATGATCCAGCTTTAAAGATCAATTGGCCGGTCAGTGAACCGTTGCTTTCGGACAAAGACCGGAGGCATCCAATATTTGCGGAGGCTGAAATGAATTTCGATTAGGAGGATTCCTTCAGATGAAACTTCTCGTTACAGGCGGTGCCGGCTTCATCGGCAGCAACTTTGTTTTATATATGCTGAAGCAGCATCCGAGCTATCAGATTCTTAACGTGGATGCACTTACTTATGCCGGAAACCTGGAAAACTTGAAGTCGGTGGAAGGCAATCCCAATCATACGTTTATTAGAGCGGACATTACAGAAGCTAAGGCCATGGACGCTTTAATCGGCCAAGGCGTTGACGTTATCGTTAACTTTGCGGCAGAGTCGCACGTGGATCGCAGTATCTTGGAACCGGATATTTTTGTGAAAACGAATGTACTGGGGACGCAAGTCTTGCTTGATGCGGCGAAAAAGCACGGGGTCAAGAAGTTCGTTCAAGTCTCTACTGATGAAGTTTATGGAACGTTGGGAGAAACGGGATTGTTCACGGAAGAAACGCCGCTTGCTCCGAACAGTCCTTATTCGGCAAGTAAAGCTGGCGGGGATTTGCTTGTTCGTGCTTATCATGAGACCTTCGGACTTCCTGTAAATATCACGCGCTGTTCCAATAACTACGGCCCTTATCAATTCCCGGAGAAGTTAATCCCATTAATGATATCCAGAGCCCTTGCGGATGAAGCGTTGCCTGTGTATGGGGATGGTCTCAATATTCGCGACTGGCTTTATGTAGAGGATCATTGCAGTGCGATTGACCTCGTCATTCATCAAGGACGTGATGGCGAAGTTTACAATATCGGTGGAAATAACGAGCGGACCAATTTGCATATTGTACGTACGATTCTCGAGCAGCTTGGTAAACCGGAATCGTTGATCAAGCATGTGCAGGATCGTCCTGGGCATGATCGCCGCTATGGAATTGATCCTACTAAAATCATGAAGGAGCTTGGCTGGAAACCAAAGCACACGTTTGAAACGGGGATAAAGGAAACCATTCGTTGGTATTTGGACAATAAGGAATGGTGGACCCGGATTCAAACGGGGGCCTATCAAGAGTATTATGCCAAACAGTACGGTCATCGTTTGGGTGATCCATCATGAGAGTGCTTGTAACCGGAGCGAATGGTCAGCTGGGCCATGATGTTGTGGAGCTTTTTGGGAGTGCAGGGCATCTTGTGCTGGGATGTGATCGGGACTCGTTGGACATCACTGATGAGACGATGTGTCTCGAACGTGTACAACAGTTTAAGCCGGATGCGATTATCCATTGTGCAGCATATACGGCGGTCGATCAGGCGGAAACCGATGTTGATGCCGCATATGCCGTGAATGCTGTAGGAACGCGTAACATGGTGTTAACGGCAGAGCGAGTGAAGGCGAAGTTCTGCTACATCAGTACGGATTATGTTTTCGATGGAACTGCTGTTTCACCTTATCAGGAATACGATAATACCAATCCCCAGAGTGTATATGGGAAGTCGAAGCGAGCTGGAGAAACATTGGTTCAAAGCCTGTCTTCCGCGTTTTTTATTGTTCGGACATCCTGGGTATTTGGTTTGCATGGACAAAATTTCGTGAAGACGATGCTGAAGCTTGGTCAGGAAAAGCCATTACTTAATGTTGTAAACGATCAAAAGGGTTCCCCTACTTACACGGTAGATCTGGCTGCATTTCTGCTGGAATTGATTCAGACCGAGAAATATGGGATCTATCATGCTTCAAATACTGGGGAATGCACATGGTTTGAATTTGCACAGGCAATTTTTGAAGAAGCATCTAGCGTGTTTGGGCAAGGTTATTCGGTACGTGTAGATCCATGTACAACCGAAGATTTTCCGCGCCCAGCTCCAAGGCCTCGAAACTCGGTTATGGATCATCTATCCATTCGCACAAATGGCTTTCAGGATATACGGCCATGGAGAGAGGCTCTTAAAGCATTTCTGATTGAACTAAAAGCTAACCAGGAGATATAAATTCTGGTTAGCTTTTGCTTTTAACTTCTGAATTACCACGATACATAGAGGGTTTGATATAATACATACAACAAACTATAGCAAAGGAAACCCACCCCATGAATCCAACCGTCAGCATCCAAATCGTTACCTATAACAGCGCGAAGGACATCGAGGAATGCCTGAACGCCGTTCGACAACAAACCTATCCGATCCAGGACATTATCGTTATCGATAATGCGTCCACAGATGGTACGGTGGAGCGGGTACGAGCCTATATTGAGCAGACCCGAGCGAACAACATCCACTTGGTTGCTAATGCAACAAATACCGGATTTGCTCCAGCCCACAATCAGGGGATTCGCATGACGCAAAGCGATTATGTGTTGGTGTTGAATCCGGACGTACAGCTTGGAACCGAATATGTCGAGCGGCTTGTGGGTGTCATGGAGCAACGTCCAGAGGTGGGAAGTGCTACTGGGTTGCTTATCCTAAAGTCGTCCCCGGATATCGTGGACAGTACCGGTTTGCTGATGAATGGGATATGGCGTGCTTTTGATCGTGGGGCAGGGGAACCGGCGAGTCGATGGAGCGCATCCGGCGGAGTATTTGGCGTATCGGGTGCCGCGGCCATGTACAGACGCAAGATGATCGAAGAGCTATCGATGGATGGCGAGTTTTTTGATGCGGATTTTTTTGCTTACAAAGAGGATGTTGATGTCGCTTGGCGAGCTAACTTGCTTGGCTGGAAAGCCTATTATTGTGCGGAAGCCGTAGCCACTCATGAGAGAGGGTGGAAGAAGGGGAGCCGTCATACGCAGCCTTTGTTCATTCGCCGGTATTCTTACATCAACCGATATAAAATGATTTATAAGAATCTATCGGGAGCACGATGGATGAAGCATTTGCCGAAGCTGCTGGCTTATGAGCTGGCGAGCAATGGATATATGCTATTAAGAGAACCTAAGGTGCTTGGGGCCTGGAAGGACTTTTTTGATAAAATGCCAGAATTGAAAAAGAAACGGCGGGAGATCCAGCGCAGAAGATGAATGGAATAGCTGCAATGTTCACCTTTTCTTCCGCCTTCTCCCTCTTTCACCTCCCTCATGCCATGATGTGCTATAATGTCGATAGATTAATTTATTTGTAGATTCGGAGCGCACATATCATGGATTTAAGTATATTGATCGTCAATTATAATACACGCCAGCTGACGTTGGACTGTCTGCGGTCGGTATACGACTCCGAGACGGTCTATTCGTATGAAGTCATTGTCGTGGACAATGCTTCAAGGGATGGTTCGGTGGAGGCCATTCGAGCCGAGTATCCGGAAGTGGTGCTGATTGCGAATCAGGAGAACACGGGATTTGCCAAAGCGAACAATCAAGGGATGGCGATCGCCAAGGGACGCTATGTTCTTCTCTTGAATTCAGACACCGTAGTGCAGCCCGATACTTTTCAAATTATGGTTTCCTATATGGATGAACACCCAGAGCTCGGGGCATCAGGATGCAAAGTTATCCTGCCGGACGGCTCGCTGGATAAAGCGTGTAGAAGAGGATTTCCTACACCGTCCGCGTCCTTTTACTATGCTTTCGGATTCTCGAAGTTCTTTCCAAACCATCCGCGCTTTAACCAGTACCAGCTCGGGTATATGGATCCAAACGAGACGTATCCGGTCGACTGTCTGGTTGGCGCCTTTATGCTGGTGAGACAGGAGACCATTCGTCAGGTGGGCGGTTTGGACGAAACCTTTTTTATGTACGGAGAAGATGTGGATTGGTGCTATCGCATCAAGCAAGCGGGTTGGGGGATACATTATCATCCTGCTACATACATTGTTCACTATAAGGGAGCTAGCAGCCGGCGTAAGCCTTTCAAGATCATCTATGAATTTCACCGCGCGATGTGGGTTTTTCATAGGAAGCATTATCTTCGCAACTACTCTTGGGTAACGAATGCAGCCGTGTACTGTGGTATTTCACTAAAGTTCCTCTTATCTCTAGCAAAAAACAAATTACTCCCGGTAGGCACGAGAACTCCATCGGGCGCAAACCAGCCGGAGTCGGCGGAAGTCAAAGTGGAGGTGAGATCATGATCCGTAAGAACCAACGGTTCTTAACTCAATTATATATTCTGACGGATTTTGTTTTCATCCAAATTTCCTTTCTGCTTGCTTGGTGGGTGAAGTTCGAAAGCGGTTGGATTCAGTACGAGCAGCCGCTTCCCGTGGAAATTTACGCTTTCTGGAGCGTCGTCTATGGTGCGATTGCGGTGATTGTGGGGATCTTAATTTCTTTGTACACCCCGAAACGCAAAAAGCGCTTCGCCGATGAAGCCTGGAAGATCTTGCAGGTTCATGTTGCTAGCTTGTTCCTTCTGCTGAGCTTGATGTTCTTCTTCCGGCAAGTGGACATCTCCCGTCACTATTTGGCGATATACATGACGTTCAATTTGCTCCTGATCATGTTCTATCGGTATTTCTTGAAAAATGCCCTAAAGCAGCTGCGGAAGAAGGGCTACAATAAACAGTTTGTCTTGATTCTTGGAGCCGGATCATTGGGCCAACGCTTCCATGATAATTTGCGGCAATATCCTGAACTTGGCTATGAGATCGTCGGATTTCTAGATGATCAGAAAGTTTGGGGGAGAGGCGAGGCAGCTCGTTATAAACCGATCCTCGGAAGGATCGATGAGTTGGAGCGTATCCTGGAACAGAAGTTGATTGACGAAGTGGTTCTGGCGCTCCCGCTGGAGGCGCATCACCGATATGCTCGAATTATATCCATATGTGAAAAAGCCGGCGTAAGAACGTTAATTATTCCGGACTTCTTTGATTATTTGCCGGCCCGGCCTTACTTTGACAACTTCGCGGGAATGCCGATGATTAACGTTAGAGATATTCCGCTGGATTTGGCCGGGAACCGGGTCGCCAAGCGGATATTTGATATCGTCTTTTCGCTGCTGGCGATCATCATCACCTCACCAATTATGTTGATTGTTGCGATTGGCGTCAAACTGACGTCCAAAGGCCCGATCATCTTTAAGCAGGAGCGGGTAGGGCTGAATCGGCGGACATTCCAAATGTACAAGTTCCGTTCCATGCGGGTATTGCCCGAAGGGGTTGAGGACACGGGATGGACGACCCAAAACGATCCGCGTCGCACCAAGTTCGGGGCGTTTATTCGGAAGGCGAGCCTTGACGAGCTGCCGCAGTTTTTTAATGTACTGGCCGGGCATATGAGTGTGGTGGGCCCGCGTCCGGAACGGCCTTATTATGTGGATCAGTTTAAGGAGGAGATCCCGAAATACATGGTGAAGCACCATGTCCGGCCGGGCATCACCGGTTGGGCACAAACACATGGGCTTCGCGGAGACACGTCGATCGAGGAGCGGATTAAATACGATATTTTCTATATTGAGAACTGGTCAATCTTATTAGATATAAAAATCGTGCTAAAAACCGTCGTAAATGGTTTCGTCAATAAGAACGCGTACTGACGGGGCTATCCCTGGCAGTAAAAACGGTCTCTTCATTTCGAAGAGGCCGTTTTTATTTCCAACCCCTCACCCTGCCATCCCTCGATCCGCACCAACTTGCACCTTCCGCCAACGATCTCTCATTTTTCGGTAACCGATGCACAAGCCTACGCTGACGCAGGCGCACAGGATAAAGGAAATGAGAGTCTGGGCGTATACGCCAAGGCCGCCGAGATAATTTAAGGCCAGCAGGTTCGTATATCGCAGAATAAAGGCATGCACCAGATAGGCGCCAAAGGAGTATTTACCGATGAGGCTTAACGTTAGCCCCGCCTTGGTGGGCCGGGTAAGTAGACGCTGTACCGCATAAAAAAGAAACGGAAGCATCGCGAGCGTGGCCAACAGCATCAGCGGCTTAAGCGGCCCTGTAACGTTGGCACTAGCCAGGTAGTCGCCAGCTGCCGCGCCTTGGTTGATGGCGGCTATTTTGGTTCCTATATAGATCAAGAAAAGTACAGTAAGCGCAAGGCTGATGCCCCAGAGGGAGCGTACGGCTTTTTTCCAGCGTTCATAGTACAAGCCGACTAATCCGCCCAATACAAAATAAAACGTCCAGAACAGAAAGTTACGGTCCAGGTAGCGATTGAGGGTGTTCAGGATAGGTTGATCCGATTGAAAAACGCCCTTCGCCAGCGCCTCCAGCAAGAACAAGTTGGCTGCCAGGAACGCTAAAGTTACAGCCAGGTTCATCGGAGCCGGCCGCTTACCGGACAGAAACAGGCGGAACACGGGAAACAGCAGATAAAACGGGATAATCATGACCATAAACCACAAGTGATACGAGGCTTTTCCCGTCAGAGCCAGCTCCAGCACATGAAGAAGGTCCTTCCAATGGATGAAAACGGCATCTCCGCTGCGAAGACTCACCCATATATAGTAGAAGACCGTCCAAAACAGATAGGGAAGGACGACCTGCTTCCCTCTTCTTTTTAAGAAACGTCCATATTGAAAGGATCGGTCGTAATTATAAAACAACACCACGCCGGTGATAAACACAAAGAGCGGTACAGCGAACCGAATCAATCCCAGAAAGGTTGTCCCCAAGCTGACGGATAACGGCGACATGTCGGGTTGAACAAACAAGCCGGCAATGGCGTGCTGCAGCACGACCGCTAAGAAGGCGATCCCGCGAAGCGCTTCAATCTCTTCCAGTTTTGTCTTTCTCTCCATAATGTCCTCCATAGGGGTTTGGCATAGAAAGACCATAAAGAAAATGTGCGCATTCGTCAACCGTATTCCTGAATCTACCGGAACTCTATGACGTTGTGAGATATGCTATAATGACCATTGACAATAAACGACATTTTTTAGGTCGAACACCTCCAAGTAGAATAGGATCATATACTCATGAAAAATAAACTTTTCTACAACCTCCTGCTGATCTTGGGCATCGTGCTGCTGGCGCTAAGCTGGCTGCCGGAGACGCCAAAGTCGGAGGAAGATGGCTTTCGAGCCCATCGTATGGTCGCGCACGCTATGGGCGGGATCGAAGGTCTGACGTATACGAACACTTATGACGCCTTTCTCGTAAACTATGATCAAGGCTTCCGCGTGTTTGAAGTCGATTTGCTGCTCAGCAGTGAAGGCAGACTCGTGGCGCGTCATGAGTGGGGAGAGAGCTTCACCCGGCAATTAGGGCAGGAGGACGAGTTGGCAGCGGATCGACAAGGTGCGGTTCTGAGCTACGCCGAGTTTAAGGCGGCGAAAATTCAAGGTGTGTACGAGCCGTTGGATTGGGACGATGTGCTGGAGTTGATGGAGCAGTACCCGGATGTGTATATCGTCACCGACACAAAGCAGTCTAGCCCGGACGAAATCCAGCAGATCTTCACCCAGATTGTCGATGAGGCCAAGGCGAAGGACCCAGAGCTCCTGAAGCGCGTGGTGCCGCAAATCTACAACCGGGAGATGTTGGAGCCTGTCCAATCGATCTATCCGTTTGACTCGGTGATTTTTACGTTATACCAAACACATGATACAGACGATGAAGTGGTGGCTTTTGCAGCGGACAAGCATCTCGCAGCCGTCACCATGTCGGATACGCGGGCGAACGCGCAGTTGATCCAGGAGCTCAACCGGATTGGCGTGCCCTCTTACATCCATACGATCAACGACCTGAAGACCATCGCCAAGTTCAAAAGGATGGGGGCTTACGGCTTCTACACCGACTTTTTGACGGAGGCGGATTTGGCGAAAAACACGGGAATGCTGTCCTTGTTAGACGGGTTTGCCTGGTAAAAACCGCATCTTGAAGGGGGACTCATAGGTTGTAGGTTGTCCGCTCTCTTCTCAAGATTATCCCTTTGCATCAGGGAGTGAGGAAGTGATCCGCTCTCCAGTCAGCCTCATCTACAAGATCTCCTCTATGATCACGCCAGCTAGACCTCACCCGTCTGAACGAAAGGGATAATCGCGCAAAGAGGCGCCAGAAAGGTTATAAGGAACATCATAGAGCCGCAAGAACTGCGGCGTTTTTGTGTTCGCATCTGACGCGAACATTGACAGGGTACCCCCGGTAACATAGACTAGAAACAGAACTGGAAATCTAGTCATGAACAGTAGTCATATATCAGATGGATGAGAGAGCGGGGCGGAGCGAAATGCCCCGTTTTTCGCGGTCCTTCTGCTGAATTTGTCGTTGGAGGAATGGAAATTGAAGCAGATGATAGCTGGCTGGCGGCATGTGTTTAAGCTGGATCCCGACCGTCAGCTGGACGATCGGTCACTGGAAGCGGTGTGTCTGTCAGGGACAGACGCCGTGATGATCGGCGGATCGAGCGGGGTGACCTATGAGAATACGGTGGACCTGCTGTCTCGCGTACGCCGTTTTGAGGTTCCTTGCGTGTTGGAGATCTCCGATCTTGAGGCGGTGGTGCCGGGATTTGATCTCTATATGATTCCGATCGTACTGAACGCAGGACATCAAGATTGGATCATCGGGCAGCATGCCAAGGCGATCGAGCAGTACGGATACCTGATCCCTTGGGAACTGCTCGTGCCGGAGGGGTATCTCGTGCTCAATCCGGAGGCAACGGTCGCTAAGGTAACGGAGGCGCAAGCCCTGTTGGAGCCGGCGTCAGCCCGGTCATATGCCCAAGTGGCTGATCGTTTGCTTCAGCTTCCGATTGTCTATTTGGAATACAGCGGGCAGACCGGAGATTTTGAGTTGGTAGCGGACGTACGGCGAACCTTAGATCAAGCCCGTCTATTTTATGGCGGCGGGATCGTGGATGCCGAAATTGCGCGCTGCGCAGCTGCCGTGAGCGATACGGTGGTTGTAGGCAACGCGGTGTACGATAACCTGGAGCGGGCGCTGGAAACGGTAGCGGCGGCGAAGGATACCGCTAAGAAATAAAGGTGCACAATGACGATAAGAAGATGTTTTCTATGGAAGGAGCAAGTTTGATGCAACCTGTGAACATACAAGAGGCGGTAAGCCGCCTGAATCCGCAGCAAAGACAAGCCGTCGAGGCGACCGAAGGGCCGCTTCTGATTATGGCCGGCGCAGGCAGCGGCAAGACGCGCGTGCTAACGCACCGCATCGCCTACCTGATCGCAACGCGCAAAGCTCCGCCGTGGGCGATTCTTGCGATTACGTTTACGAACAAAGCCGCCCGTGAAATGCAGGATCGGGTATCTCGATTAGTAGGCGGTCCGGAGGGACGGGACATTTGGGTGTCTACGTTTCACTCGATGTGCGTACGCATTTTGCGGCGGGATATTGAGCGGATCGGGTTCACCTCCAACTTCTCCATCCTGGATTCCACGGATCAGCTGTCGGTCATTCGCAACTGCATGAAAGAACAGAACATCGACACGAAGAAATTTGAGCCGAAGGCGGTTCAAGCGGCCATCAGCACAGCGAAGAACGAATTGATCACGCCGCAGCAGTATGAGCATAAGATCGGCGATTATTTTGAAGGCATCGTGGCGAAGATTTATGCCCAATACCAGAGACAGCTGCGCCAAAACAACTCCCTGGACTTCGACGACCTGATTATGAAGACCATCGAATTGTTTAAAGCAGCGCCGGATGTGCTCGATTTTTATCAGAAAAAATTCCAATACATCCACGTTGACGAATACCAGGATACGAACCGTGCACAGTATATGCTGTGCCGGATGCTCGCGGACAAGCATCACCGCATCTGCGTCGTTGGCGACAGCGACCAGTCGATCTATCGTTGGCGCGGGGCGGATATCAGCAATATCCTGAATTTCGAGAAGGATTATCCTGAGGCCAAGACGATTCTGCTGGAGCAGAACTACCGTTCCACGTCGACGATTCTGAACGCGGCCAACGAAGTCATTGGACATAACACCGGACGCAAGCCGAAGAAGCTGTGGACGGACAAGGCCGGCGGGGACAAGATCAAGGTGTACCGTGCGGAAACGGAGCATGACGAGGGGTATTTTGTTACAACGGAAATTCATAATAGCGTCAAAAGCGGGCGTAACTACCGCGATCATGCGATTTTGTACCGGACCAACGCGCAGTCCCGGGTCATCGAGGAAATTCTGATCAAATCGGATATCCCGTACCAGATCGTGGGCGGTATCAAGTTCTATGACCGCAAAGAGATCAAGGACTTGCTCGCCTACCTGCGCGTGCTGTCCAACCCGGATGATGATATCAGCTTGACGCGGATCATCAACGTGCCCAAACGGGGCATCGGCGATACGACCGTGGCTAAGCTGGCAGATGCTGCAGCGCAGCGAGGGACGTCGATCTACCGCGTGCTTGAGGTTGTGGACGATCTGGGGATTGCCGGGCGGACGCGGAATGCGTTGGTTGAGTTTTTTGACATGATTCATGGGTTGCATCAGATGGTCCCGTATTTGTCTGTTACGGAGTTGACGGAAAAGCTGCTGGAAGTCACCCAATACCGGCTGGAGCTGCAAAATGAAAATACGCTCGAAGCACGCTCGCGGCTGGAGAACATCGACGAGTTTCTCTCCGTTACGATGGAATTCGAGAACAATAATGAAGACAAGTCACTGGTTTCCTTCCTGACGGATCTGGCGCTGATCGCCGATATCGACAGCATGAACGATAACAGTGACGCGGAGAAACCAAACGACGACGCGGTTGTGCTGATGACGATGCACAGTGCGAAGGGCCTGGAGTTCCCCGTCGTGTTCATCATCGGCATGGAGGAAGGCGTCTTCCCGCATAGCCGGGCGTTCCTCGATAACGAGGAACTGGAGGAAGAGCGCCGCTTGGCGTACGTGGGCATCACCCGGGCCGAGGAGAAGCTGTACCTCTCGTGCGCGCAGATGCGCACGCTGTTCGGCCGCACGACGGCGAATCCGCCGTCCCGGTTCCTCGATGAAATCCCCGAGGAACTCAAGGAGGACGGCGGTCGCGTGCCGCGCGACCGCTACGGCCGGGGCGCCGGCGTGGGCGGCGCCTACAGCGGCCGCGGCTTCAGCAGCGCCGGCGGCGGCAACTTCGGCCGCCCGGCCACGGACGCGGCCGGCGGCCCATGGGGCCGGTCCGCTGCTGCGCCTAGCGGACCGGCCGGGCGCGGCACCGCCGCTCCGATGCGGAGCGGCGTGACCGTGACCGGCGGCGGCGCGTCAGGAGCCGCCGCCAAGACCGCCCCCGGCGATTTCAGCGCCGGGGACAAGGTCGCCCACGCCAAGTGGGGCGTGGGCACGGTCGTTGCCATCAAAGGCACCGGCAACGACACGGAGCTGCAGATCGCTTTCCCCGCACCGGTGGGGGTCAAGCGGCTGCTGGCCGGATTCGCTCCGATCACGAAGGTGACCAACGGCGAGTGACCGATGGCGGATAACCGAGTATATTTGCCTCAATCCGGGGAAGGTTGAGGAGAATAGAGGTGGGGTGGGCTCCATCAGTAGAAAATAAGGGTAATTTATGTCCTTATGATCATTGAATCGGGCCTTCCTCGTGAAATAAGACCATTTTATGTTCTTATTTTGCTCCTATGGCCCAGATTTGCTTGGATTGGCTAGGGATAGCGCCATATTTTTCCCTTATTCCCCGCAAACTAGCGTATTCCCGATAAATAGCGGTAAAAAATACCCTTAAGATCATGGGCGGCACATAGTGCACTTGCCCCAATCGCTTAACCTACGGAGTGAACCCAATCGGGTTCCTCCGTTGCTATACATAACATACCTGCATGAAGGAGGGTTGTCCCTGCATGGATGCGATGCAAAGGATGGAGCAGCTCGTCGAGCAGCTGAACCGCTACAACTATCATTACTACACCTTGGACGAGCCGATCATCAGCGACAAGGAATACGACCAGTTGTATGATGAACTGACCGCGCTTGAGGCGGAGACGGGGATCACCCTGCCCGATTCGCCGACGGGGCGCGTGGGCGGCGAGCTGCTGGAGGGCTTCAAGCCACACCGCCATCTGGCTCCGCTGTGGAGCTTGGACAAAGCGCAAAACGAAGAGCAGTTGCTGAACTGGAACAACCGGGTTCTCAAGCTGATCGCCGACTACAACAGCAAAAACCCAACTACACCGCTGCCAGATCCGACCTACGTGGTCGAGCTGAAATTTGACGGGTTGACGCTCAACCTCACCTATACCTATGGACAGCTCGTTCAGGCTGCCACCCGGGGGAACGGCGTCGTTGGTGAGGGGATCTTACCCCAGGTCAAAACGATCAAATCCGTGCCGCTGACCATTCCTTACCGGGATGGCACCATCGAGGTGCAAGGCGAAGGCATCATGAATTTGTCGGTGCTGGCCAAATATAACGAGACGGCGGCTGAGCCGCTGAAGAACGCCCGGAATGCCGCTGCCGGCGCTTTGCGCAACTTGAACCCGCGGACAACGGCGGAGCGCAAGCTCAACGCTTTTTTCTACAATGTGGGGTATTCGGACAACCTGAAATTTCAGGATCATCGGGAAATGATGGCCTTCCTCAAGGACAACCGTTTCAAGGTGAACCCTTATGTCACCTACCATGCCAGCTTTGACAAGGTGATCGGAGCGCTTCATGAAATCGTGGAAAAGCGTCCGACCCTCGATTACCTCATCGACGGGGCCGTCATCAAAATCACCGATATGCGCACACGCGAAGTGCTGGGATATACGGACAAGTTCCCGCGCTGGGCGGTGGCTTTCAAATTTGAAGCGGAAGAGACGACAACGATATTGGAGTCCGTCTCTTGGAACGTCGGGCGAACCGGGAAAATCACGCCGCTGGCCAAAGTCGAACCGGTGGAGCTGGCCGGCGTCACCGTCCAAAACTGTACGCTCAACAACATCGGCGATATCGAACGCAAAAACTTGAAGTACGCTTTGGGCACCCGCGTATTCATCCGTCGGTCTAACGATGTCATTCCGGAAATTCTCGGCAAAGTGCCTGACGAACCGGAAGGCGGAGAGATCATCTACCCTGAGGTTTGTCCGGCCTGCGGCACGCCGCTGGAGCAGCGGGGCGCGCATTTGTTCTGCAATAATCGCTTGGGCTGCAAACCGCAAATTGTGGCGCGGATTACGCATTTTGCCTCCCGGGACGCCATGGATATTGAGACGTTCAGTGAGAAAACCGCCGAGCAGCTGCACGATGAGCTGAACCTTCGGGAGCCGGCTGATCTGTATACGTTGACGTTTGATGACCTAATCAAGCTGGAGCGCTTTGGCGAAAAGAAAGCCAACAAACTCCTCCAGGCGATCGAGGTGAGCAAAGGGCGCGATCTGGCTTCCTTCTTGTTCGCGTTGGGCATTCCGAACACCGGTAAATCGACGACCAAGGTGCTGGCCGATCATTTCGGCAGCCTGGAAGCGGTAATGTCCGCCACTACGGAAGATCTGACGGCTCTGCCGGACATCGGCGGGATTGTGGCCGACAGCATTGTGAACTTCTTTGCCGATCCGTTCTATCAGGCGGGCATCCGCAAAATGCTGGACCTTGGCGTTTCGCCGAAGGCTCCGGTTAAGTCGGCCGCACCGGTGACGGGCTCCTTCTTCTCCGGCAAAACGGTCGTGCTGACGGGCACGCTGCATCAGATGAGCCGGGACGAAGCAACCGAACGGCTTGAGGCGCTGGGCGCCAAGGTGACCGGCAGTGTATCGAAGAAGACCGATCTGGTCATCGCCGGCGAGAAGGCCGGCAGCAAGCTGGCGAAAGCCCAGGAGCTGGGCATCCCGGTCATCGAAGACGAGAACGAGTTGATCCGGCTGTTAAACGAAAGCGAATAGAAATCAGAACGCATAGAGAGCTTACACCAATTCCTTTTCCTATCCCTGAGCACATCTGCGGACATCCGCGGGTGGGTTCGGGGATTTTTTTGCGGCCAGCGATCACAAAAGTGACGAGAATCATGGCAAACCAGCGGCGTTTTCTTCATCATAGGGCGGTGGACCGGAGGGTTCGATAGTTAAATATCATCATAAAAAGGATGGAGAACACATGAATCACGATGCGTTACAGTGGAAGCCTTCGCGCTTTAATGCGCACAGCGAAACCGATGACGGCGGACTGATGCTGTACAACAGCTACACCGGGGCGATTGCCGCCTGTTCGCCTGCCGAACGGAATCAGGTTCTGGAGTGGCTGACCCCGGCCGCGCCCGTTCCTGAACCTGCGCCTCCGCTGTACGAATCGCTGATTGAACAGGGGTTCCTTGTCCCCGGCGATACGGACGAATTGCGGCGTGCCTTGTTCCTGCATCAATCCATGCATGCGCAGGATGCGATGCATCTGGTATTACTGGTGACGGAGGCGTGCAATTTCCGTTGCACGTATTGTTATGAATCGTTTCCGCGGGCGACGATGCGCGAGGAGGTGATCCGGGGGCTGGAGGCTTATATGGCTGAGCGCGCCCGCACGCTGAAGCAGCTGACGATCAGCTGGCACGGCGGAGAACCGCTGTTGGTCCCGCATGTCATTGAACGATTATCCCGTTCGTTCATGGCCGCCTGCGAGGCAAACGGAGCGGTATACGGCGCGGAAATGTCGACAAACGGATATTATTTGACGCGTGACAGATTCAAGCAGATGCTGGATCTTCGCGTGGAGCGGTTTATGGTGACCTTGGATGGAGAAGGCGAGACGCACAACGCCCGCCGCGGCCTGAACGGAGGCGGGGACACCTACCAAACCATCGTAAATAATTTAATGTCATTAAAAGAGGTAGACCGGCCGTTTGAAATCAATTTGCGCGTGAACTTCGATAACAGCAATCTGGAGGAGGTTTCCCGGTTCATCCCGGTGCTTCGCGATTTATTTGGGGATGATCCGCGGTTTAAAGTTTATTTTCGCCCCGTTGGGTGTATGGGCGGGGAGAACGATCTCAATCTGCCGGTATGCGATGAGCGAACGAAAGATCGCAGCATTTGGGCTTTCAACGAGCAAGCGATCGCTGAAGGGCTTACGGTCAGTTCGTTTATCTCGGATATTTTGCTGCCAACGGGAGCGGTTTGTTATGCGGCGAAGCCCAACTCCTTGATTGTTGGATCGGACGGTATGCTGTATAAGTGCTCGGTTGCACTGGAGCAGGACAATAACCGCTTAGGCCGGATTTATGAGGACGGCACGATGGATCTCGATGTTGACAAGCTGGCGCTGTGGACGACTTCCGGCGAGGAGACGGATGAGAAATGCCAGGCTTGTTTCTTCCGGCCGGCCTGCCAAGGGAACCACTGCCCGCTGTACCGGATGCGGACGGGGAATCGCCCTTGCTCTTATGAGAAACGTCAAATCAAAAAGACCTTGCGCACGATTTGCCTGCAAGCGCAGCGGGAAGCGACGGCTCCTACTTCCGAAGCTTTGTCTTAACGTTGTTGGGGGGCGCCTAGTTCCTGTACACCCTAGCAAGGAGGTGATAGGCATGAAGGTCATCCGTTCCGCGGCACAGCCCGCACACGTCAAAACCGGCCGGGTATCCAAATCCGTTCCGGGTAACCTGAGCTAATCTGATCTCGCTCATCTATAGACCGATTCTCAAGGCAGGTAGCTGCAAAGAGGATCGGTTTTTTTTACCAAAATATGAAACTATCACTACTTACATACGTTATTATCATAGAGTCATCATTAAAAAACATTCATTTGGAGGTCGTAATGAAGAGGGACAAGTTCATGAAGGGGCTGCTGATTGTACTGGCCTGCATGCTGTTTGCAGGTTGTACCAGCCGCCCTGCGCAGGAGAAGGAGCAAACGTCGAGCTTTAAAATCATGTTTTGGGATGAACAGTACTTTTTTCAGCAATACGGTGATTTATTCGCGATCGGGCACCCGAACGTAAATATCGAAGTGGTCAACATGAACAGCATCTACAACAGCTCGAATGGTGAGCAGATCGATTATGAGAAAGCCTTCTCTGATTTCCTCGAGAAAGAACAGCCGGACGTCATCCTATTGGACTCCAGCAACTACGAGAAATACGTGAATGATGGGAAGCTCATGGAACTGGATACGTTCATCGCGCGGGATAAATATGATACGGAGAGCATTTATCCGGCGCTCATCGAATTGCTGAAGGAGAAAGGCGGCGGCAAGTTATACGGGCTGGCTCCGACCTTTAGCGGCAACGCGATTTTTTATAACGCCGATTTGTTTGCGAAATATGGTATCGAACTTCCGCATGACGGGATGACCTGGCAGGAAATTCTCGACTTGGCGCGTCGCTTCCCAACGGAAGGGGATAAGGATACCCGCGTCTATGGATTTGGAGTGCAATACGGGATGTCGATGGAAAATCTGGCCTCGTACATTGCATCCGCCCAGGGGTTGCAGTTCTTGAATCCGGACACGATGAAGGTAACGATCAATACGGATTCCTGGAAACAAACGTATAAGCTGGCGATGGATGCGATTGACTCCAAAGCGATTTATATTCCCGACGAAAATGGCTTCCAAGGCGGGACGATGGAAGAGTACTATAAGAGCCGGCCTTTCTTGATGGGACGGGTGGCTATGTCTGTGGAAAGCCCCTACTTATTGCAAGACATGAAGCAGGCTCAGGATGTCATTACAGATTACAAGCCATTCCAGCTTGGTGTTGCTGCCGGGCCGGTGGATCCTGCCGATCCTCAGACGACACGGTCTTTGTACTTTAGCGATATCTTCGCGATCCGGGCCAATTCGCCAAATGCGGATGCGGCATGGGAGTTTATCAAGTTTATTAATGGTGAAGAATTCGCCAGGGTCAAATCCAGAACGTTGAATAACGGATTGCTGTCCCGGATGGGGATTTCCACCGAATACAACGGGGTCAACCTGGAGGCTTTCTATAAACTGAAACCGAAGTTCGATTCGAATTCAAGCCGCGACTACGCGAAAATACCAGACGATTTCCATATGCAATACCGGCCGATTCTGGAGCGAGAGATCAAGCTAGCTCAGGAGAAAAAGAAATCGATTGATGAAGCATTGCAAACGGTACAGGACGAAGCCCAGGCGCTGTTGGACAAAGCGTTGAAAGACGAAACGGCCAAAAAGGGCTCCGAAGGCAGCGCGGAATCCGACGCGTCCGGAGT
>NZ_CP150174.1:3990000-4055000 GCF_037964765.1 Paenibacillus sp. FSL K6-2441 | reverse complement strand
GGGTAGGGGAGCGTTGTATGCGGGTTGAAGGTTGACCGGAAGGACAGCTGGACTTCATACAAGTGAGAATGCCGGTATGAGTAACGAAAAGATCAGTGAGAATCTGATCCGCCGAAAGCCTAAGGGTTCCTGAGGAAGGTTCGTCCGCTCAGGGTAAGTCGGGACCTAAGGCGAGGCCGAAAGGCGTAGTCGAAGGACAACAGGTAGAAATTCCTGTACCACCGTAATCCGTTATGAGCGATGGGGTGACGCAGTAGGGTAGTGACGCGAGCTGATGGATGCTCGTCCAAGCAGTGAGGCTGGTGTGTAGGCAAATCCGCACACCGATAAGGCTAGGCTGTGATGGGGAGGGAAAATTTACAGTACCGAAGGTCATGATCTCACACTGCCAAGAAAAGCCTCTAGCCAGGAGAAGGTGCCCGTACCGCAAACCGACACAGGTAGGCGAGAAGAGAATTCTAAGGCGCGCGGAAGAACTCTCGTTAAGGAACTCGGCAAAATGACCCCGTAACTTCGGGAGAAGGGGTGCCTCGGTAGGGTGAATAGCCCGAGGGGGCCGCAGTGAAAAGGCCCAAGCGACTGTTTAGCAAAAACACAGGTCTGTGCGAAGCCGCAAGGCGAAGTATACGGGCTGACGCCTGCCCGGTGCTGGAAGGTTAAGGGGAGCGGTTAGGAGGAATACCTCCGAAGCTGTGAACCGAAGCCCCAGTAAACGGCGGCCGTAACTATAACGGTCCTAAGGTAGCGAAATTCCTTGTCAGGTAAATTCTGACCCGCACGAATGGCGTAACGACTTGGGCGCTGTCTCAACGAGAGATCCGGTGAAATTTTAATACCTGTGAAGATGCAGGTTACCCGCGACAAGACGGAAAGACCCCATGGAGCTTTACTGCAGCTTGATATTGGACTTGGATACGATTTGTACAGGATAGGTGGGAGCCTAGGAAGCCGGAGCGCCAGCTTCGGTGGAGGCGCCGTTGGGATACCACCCTGATCGTATCTAGGTTCTAACCTGGTACCGTGAACCGGTACGGGGACAGTGTCAGGCGGGCAGTTTGACTGGGGCGGTCGCCTCCTAAAGAGTAACGGAGGCGCCCCAAGGTTCCCTCAGAATGGTTGGAAATCATTCGAAGAGTGCAAAGGCAGAAGGGAGCTTGACTGCGAGACTGACAAGTCGAGCAGGGACGAAAGTCGGGCTTAGTGATCCGGTGGTACCGCATGGAAGGGCCATCGCTCAACGGATAAAAGCTACCCTGGGGATAACAGGCTTATCTCCCCCAAGAGTCCACATCGACGGGGAGGTTTGGCACCTCGATGTCGGCTCATCGCATCCTGGGGCTGAAGTAGGTCCCAAGGGTTGGGCTGTTCGCCCATTAAAGCGGTACGCGAGCTGGGTTCAGAACGTCGTGAGACAGTTCGGTCCCTATCTGTCGTGGGCGTAGGAAATTTGAGAGGAGCTGTCCTTAGTACGAGAGGACCGGGATGGACGCACCGCTGGTGCACCAGTTGTTCCGCCAGGAGCACAGCTGGGTAGCTAAGTGCGGACGGGATAAGCGCTGAAAGCATCTAAGCGTGAAGCCCCCTCAAGATGAGATTTCCCCGTATGTAAGACCCCTTGAAGACGACAAGGTTGATAGGCCTGAGGTGGAAGTGCCGTAAGGCATGGAGCTGACAGGTACTAATCGGTCGAGGGCTTATCCAAAAAATAAAATGCAAATCTAGTTTCGTATCCAGTTTTCAAGGATTCAACCTTGAACCGATTTTTAGCTGCACGCCTTTTATAAGGTTTGATCTTTTGCTGAAGCGGAAAGCGCGGAAGTAAAAGCAGCGCAAAAATCATGTTTGGTGGCAATGGCGGAGGGGTTCCACTCGTTCCCATCCCGAACACGACCGTTAAGCCCTCCAGCGCCGATGGTACTTGGACCGAAGGGTCCTGGGAGAGTAGGACGCTGCCAAGCAAAGAAGAAAGAGCACTGCCGATGATCGGTGGTGCTCTTTTTGTGTTTGACTTGTGCTTGCCCCGAGCTGGAAACCTGCAAAAGTACAGTTTTTTTCGGAGAAATCTCGATTTCTCGGTCAAAGCCTGCAAAAGTGCAGTTATTTTTCTCGATTTAGGTCAATTCGAGCAAATCGGCGCAAAAAGCCTGCACTTTTGCAGGCATTCCAGGCAAAACGGCCACTCCCCCGCAAAATAACTGTATTTTTGCAGGAATCGCCTGAAGATGAAGGACACGCTGTGCTAAAGGCACCAACTGGGCTGTGTTCTCATACGCTTTAGCACGAATATTTTGTAAGCGTAAAGTCCACACTGGAACTGAAACTGTAGCCCCTCTTGGCAAATCATCAAATTATGGTATAATGTTTATAAAGTCAAAGAAAGTCAAAGTCAACAGAACAGAACCGGATCACAGTGCGCCCTATAGGTGATTACCTGCATCCGGTGCGATGCTCTTAGGCCATGACAGCGTCCGTTCTTGATGATGCGATGTGCCTCGCGGGCCATGACCAATTCGACGCGACAAGCATCTTATGTCATAGCAAGCGGCCAGCATCCGTTCTTGACGATGATATGTGCTTCTAAGGCCATGATCACAAGCAACCGTTCTTAATGATTGCGATGTGCCTCTAGGCCGAGACGCGCATCCGTTCTTGACGACTTAATGGTGTCAAACCGCAACATGAGATACACGTATGGAATAATGGAGGATGAGTGATGCGTAATATCTCCGATATCATCGAAAAATATCTCAAGAGTATTTTGCATGAAAGTCCTGAGGGGATTATAGAGATTCAACGTAACGAACTTGCCGACCAATTTTCCTGCGTGCCGTCGCAAATAAACTATGTCATCAGCACCCGTTTTACTCTGGAGAAAGGGTACCTGGTCGAGAGCAAGCGCGGCGGTGGCGGTTATGTTCGGATTCGGCGCCTTCAACTGCCGGGACCATCATCGCTGCACACCCACTTGCATGAAACGATTGGGGAAGAGATCGGGCAATCTGCGGCGGAAGGATTGATTTATCGCCTGGAGGAAGCCCGTATTTTGACCCCTCGGGAGGCCGCAATGATGCGCTCGGCGATATCCCGCGATGTGCTGGCAGTGAAACTGCCGTATCGCGACCAGATCCGGGCAAGAATGATGCGAGCGATGTTAATCTCATTGTTGAGTTAACAGCATGATGTAACACAAATACAGGTTTAAGGATCTGCTGTCTTAGTCTATCCCGTAAGGAGGGACGTGCGATGCAATGCCAAGAATGCGGCAAACGCCCGGCAACCTTGCATTTTACGAAAATCGTGAATGGTGAGAAGACGGAGTTTCACTTCTGTGAAACCTGCGCCAGGGAAAAAGGGGAGCTGATTCCCGGCACCTCGGGCGGCTTTTCGATTCATAACCTGCTGTCGGGCTTCCTTGATTTAGGCCCGGCGACCAAAGGTCAGATTTCCGGGCACAGCACACCAGAACATCTGCGCTGCGAAGAATGCGGTATGACGTATTCCCAGTTCAGCAAAATCGGGCGTTTTGGGTGCAGCTCTTGTTACAAATATTTTAATGATCGTCTGGATCCGCTGTTTAAGAAGGTCCACGGCAATACCGTTCATGTCGGGAAGGTGCCAAAACGGATCGGCGGTCATATTCAAGTAAAACGTAAGCTCGATGATCTTCGCCGTGAGCTGCAATACCGGATCCTCCAAGAGGAGTTCGAGGTGGCAGCAGCGCTGCGGGACCAAATTCGCGAGCTTGAGAAGAACTTATCTGCAGAGTAGGAGGGATGTAGGGTGACCAATCTCCGATTTACCGAACAGCCGCTGAGCGAATGGATGAGCCGCAAAGGGAAAGAGTCCGATATCGTTATGAGCAGCCGGGTACGGATCGCCCGTAACATCCTGCACCATCCCTTCCCGATGTTGGCCACCAACACGCAATCGGAAGAGGTGCTGAAGCTTCTGCAGGGGGTTCTAAGCGATAAAGCACTCCAGGCTCACGGCAAGCTATACCCGGTGCTTCTTGCAGACTTGGATGAATTGGATAAACGAGTACTGGTTGAGAAGCATTTGATCAGTCCGAACCTGGCGAATGACTCCAGAAATGGAGCGGTCTTCATCAGCGAAGATGAGAGCCTGAGCATTATGGTGAACGAAGAGGATCATTTGCGTATCCAGTGTTTATATCCGGGGCTCCAGGTCCAAGAGGCTTGGGAAAAAGCGACGGCAATCGACGACATTTTCGAATCCCATGTGGATTATGCCTTCGACGACCGGCGCGGATACTTAACCAGCTGTCCGACGAATGTAGGAACCGGACTTCGTGCTTCGGTCATGATGCATTTGCCGGCACTGGTGCTGACGCAGCAGATCGGGCGGATTTTATCTGCGGTATCGCAGGTCGGCTTAACTGTTCGCGGGATCTACGGCGAAGGCAGCGAAGCGATGGGTAACTTGTTTCAAATCTCAAATCAGATTACACTAGGACAAAGCGAAGCTGAGATCATCGAAAATTTATACGGCGTGGTTCTGCAGATCATTCAGCATGAGAAGACGGCGCGTGAGAAGCTGATCAGCGAATCGCGGCTGCGCATGATGGACCGGGTGATGCGCTCCTACGGGATTTTGTCCCAGGCGTACATCATCGACTCGAAGGAAGCCGCCCAGCGGCTGTCGGATGTCCGGCTCGGCGTTGACTTAGGGTTAATCGAAGGCGTATCAACTCAAGCGCTAAATGAATTGAACGTCATGACGCAGCCCGGTTTTTTGCAGAAGAAATTTAGCAGCAGCATGTCCCCGGGGGAACGGGATATGTACCGCGCCAAACTCATTCGGGAGCGAATGGGAAAATAACGGGTAGTACCAACTATGGAGGTGTAGGAGAAGATGATGTTTGGAAGATTTACGGAGCGTGCGCAGAAGGTGTTGGCACTAGCTCAAGAAGAAGCCGTAAGACTCGGACATAACAATATCGGTACAGAACACGTACTGCTCGGCCTGATCCGTGAAGGCGAAGGCATCGCCGCCAAGGCACTGATCGGATTGGGTCTGGGACTTGAGAAAATACAGGATGAAGTGGAAACGCTGATCGGCCGCGGACAAGAGCAACCGACCAATATCGCTTATACACCGCGTGCCAAGAAAGTGATCGAGCTGTCCATGGATGAAGCGCGTAAACTCGGCCATACGTATGTTGGGACAGAGCATATTTTGCTCGGCCTGATTCGTGAAGGGGAAGGCGTAGCGGCCCGCGTCCTAAACAACCTTGGCATCAGCTTGAACAAAGCGCGCCAGCAAGTGCTGCAGCTACTGGGCAGCAGTGAGGCCGTATCCAGCCATCACGGCACCCCAACGAACGTGAATACCCCAACGTTGGACAGCTTGGCCCGCGACTTGACAGCTGCGGCTAAAGAGGGCAATTTGGATCCGGTGATCGGCCGCAGCAAAGAAATCGAACGGGTGATCCAGGTGTTGAGCCGCCGGACGAAGAACAATCCGGTGCTGATCGGGGAACCCGGCGTCGGGAAAACAGCCATCGCTGAAGGTCTCGCGCAAAAGATCATCAACAACGAAATTCCGGAGACGCTGCGTGACAAACGCGTCATGACGTTGGATATGGGCTCCGTCGTTGCGGGGACGAAATACCGCGGTGAGTTTGAGGACCGCTTGAAAAAGATCATGGACGAAATTCGCCAAGCCGGGAATATCATCCTCTTTATCGACGAGCTGCATACGCTGATTGGAGCGGGCGGTGCAGAAGGCGCGATCGACGCTTCGAACATCTTGAAGCCGGCGCTGGCTCGCGGCGAGCTGCAATGCATCGGCGCAACCACGCTGGATGAATACCGGAAATATATTGAAAAAGACGCCGCGCTGGAACGTCGTTTCCAACCGATCACGGTGGATCAGCCGTCGGTCGAAGAAGCGATCCAAATCCTGCACGGGCTGCGTGATCGCTATGAAGCGCACCATCGCGTGAAAATCACCGACGAGGCGATCGAGCAAGCGGTCAAATTGTCCGACCGTTACATCCAAGACCGCTTCCTGCCGGACAAAGCGATCGACCTGATTGACGAGGCGGGGTCTAAAGTAAGGCTCAACTCGTACACGGTACCGCCGAATCTGAAACAGCTGGAAAGCCGCCTGGAGGACATCCGCAAGGAGAAAGACGCGGCGGTGCAAAGCCAGGAATTCGAGAAAGCGGCGGCGCTTCGTGATACAGAACAGAAGATTCGCGAAGAGCTCGACACGACGAAGAACCAATGGAAAGAAAAACAAGGACGCACCGATTCCGAAGTTACGCCGGAGGATATCGCCCAAGTCGTTGCCAGCTGGACGGGAATTCCGGTTAACAAGCTGAAGGAAGAGGAAACCGAACGCTTGCTCAATATGGAGAAAATCCTGCATGAGCGTGTCATCGGGCAAGAGGAAGCCGTGAAGGCGGTCAGCCGGGCGATCCGCCGGGCACGTGCAGGACTCAAGGATCCGAAGCGTCCGATGGGCTCCTTTATCTTCCTGGGTCCAACCGGGGTAGGTAAAACCGAGCTGGCTCGCGCACTTGCCGAAGCGATGTTTGGCGACGAGAACGCCGTGATCCGGATCGACATGTCCGAGTACATGGAGAAACACTCCACAGCCCGTCTCGTTGGCGCACCTCCAGGATATGTCGGATATGAAGAAGGCGGCCAGCTGACCGAGAAAGTGCGCCGCAAACCGTATTCTGTTGTCCTGCTGGACGAAATCGAGAAGGCGCATCCGGAAGTGTTTAATATTCTGCTGCAAGTGCTGGAAGACGGCCGGTTGACCGACTCCAAGGGCCGTGTGGTCGATTTCCGCAACACGCTGATCATCCTGACCTCGAATGTTGGTGCCGAAGCGATCAAACGCAATACGCGGCTCGGTTTCACCGCGGTTCAAGATGCGGGTGCGGATTACGACAACATGAAGGACAAAGTGATGGAAGAGCTGAAGAAGAGCTTCCGTCCGGAGTTCCTGAACCGGATCGACGAAATTATCGTCTTCCATTCGCTCGAGGAAGCGCATATCGGTCAAATCGTCACACTGATGTCCGAAGAACTGCGTAAACGCCTGCGCGAATACGATGTCGACTTTACGCTGACTGATCGGGCGAAGGCGTTCCTGGCGAAGGTGGGCTACGATCCTGCGTATGGCGCACGTCCGCTCCGCCGGGCAATTCAGAAGCATATCGAAGACCGCCTGTCCGAAGAACTGCTGACCGGCAACGTGAAGAAAGGCGACTCGTTGACGATTGACGAAGAAAATGGTGAACTGAAGGTCGAACGTACGGGAACGTTCATCAAAAATGCGTAACTTGTGTAAAAAAATGTAGTTAAATTCTACAAATCCGTAACGTTAAAGCCGATGAAATAAGTGAAAGGCAGCTTCCAAAGCGATGCTTTGGGGCTGCCTTTTTTAAATCCTGCCGCCATGGCGGCCGTGGTCTCATAGCTTTCGATCAAAGCGAAAGGGTGGTAAAATTTTAGTAACCCTAACGATACGGTGTCTGCTAAGTCTGTAAAATATTGCAGAGGCGAGAAGGAGAGATAAATGGTTAAAGTAAAACATAAGTTTTTTTGCTCCGATTGCGGTTATGAATCGCCCAAATGGTATGGAAAATGCCCGGGCTGCGGCGCTTGGAACTCCATGGTAGAAGAAGTGGAGAAACCCGTCAAAACGCAGGGAATGACTTCCGGGATTTTTCATGCGAAAGAAAAGCCGGAATCGATCATAAATATAGAGAGCGGCAAAGAACCGCGAATTCAAACGGGCATCGGGGAATTAAACCGGGTGCTTGGCGGCGGTGTCGTGCCGGGCTCGCTGGTCCTGGTTGGGGGAGATCCCGGTATCGGGAAATCGACCCTGTTGCTGCAGACCTCGCATGAAATGGCGCGCAGCGGCCTGAGAGTCTTGTATATCTCAGGGGAGGAATCCGTCCGCCAGACGAAGTTACGGGCGGAACGGTTGGGAACCTTGTCTGCGGAACTGTTCGTCTTGTGCGAAAGCAGCATGGACGGGATCGAAGAAGCGATCGAACAGGTCAAACCGAATTTCCTGGTGATCGATTCGATCCAGACGGTTTACTTGCCGGAGGTTACCAGCGCTCCCGGAAGTGTATCGCAGGTGCGGGAATGTACTGCAAGGTTTATGCGGATTGCCAAAGGGCAAGGCATTGCCACGGTGCTGGTCGGTCACGTGACCAAGGAAGGGGCGATCGCCGGACCGCGTCTGCTGGAGCATATGGTCGATTGCGTGTTGTATTTCGAAGGCGAACGGCATCATTCCTATCGGCTGCTTCGGGCCGTGAAGAACCGCTTTGGTTCGACTAACGAAATTGGCATTTTTGAAATGAACGAATCCGGCCTGGCGGAGGTGGCAAATCCGTCGGAGCTGTTTCTATCCGAACGGCCGCTCGGCGTGGCGGGCTCCACTGTCGTTGCCAGCATGGAGGGGACGCGCCCGATGCTGGTCGAGCTGCAGGCCTTGATTTCAGCCACCCATTTTCCTTCGCCAAGACGGATGGCCACGGGGGTAGACTATCAGCGGATGAACCTGATTATCGCCGTCCTTGAGAAGCGAATGGGGATGTTCCTGCAAAATCAGGACGCTTACGTCAACCTGGCCGGCGGGGTGAAGCTGGATGAACCGGCGGTCGATCTGGCCATCGCGGTAAGTGTAGCTTCAAGCTTCCGCGACATCCCAACGAAGCCGTATGACGTGTTCTTTGGAGAAGTTGGTTTGACCGGCGAAGTGCGGGCAGTTTCCCGGGCGGAGCAACGCGTGAAGGAAGCGGCCAAGCTGGGCTTTAAACGAGTCATTTTGCCGGAGAAGAGCATGAAAGGGTGGAAAGGTCCGCAAGGGATCCAATTAATAGGTGTAAATACCGTTGCAGATGCGCTAGCTGTTGCGTTAGATTAGGGGGCATTAGATGATGAAGGAAACTACCCATGCAGAGAAAATGAACGAATTGCTGAAACTTGTCGCACCGGGAACGGCTTTTCGTGACGGACTCGAAAACGTGTTACGGGCCAAAACCGGTGGTCTGATTGTTGTTGGTTACAGCCCGGAGGTCATGGAAGTCGTTGAGGGCGGCTTCTCCATCAACTGTGATTTCTCGCCGAACTATCTCTATGAGCTGGCCAAAATGGACGGAGCCATTATCCTTAGCGAAGACTTGAAGCGAATCCTGTATGCCAATACTCAACTTATCCCCGACTCCTCGATCGCTTCCTCGGAGACAGGGATCCGGCACCGTACGGCCGAACGGGTGGCCAAACAGACCGGCAAGCTGGTCGTCTCCATCTCCCAGCGCCGGAACATTATCACGCTGTATCAAGGGGGATTACGGTATGCCCTGAAGGAAATCGGCGTGATCCTGACCAAGGCGAACCAAGCGATTCAGACGTTGGAGAAGTACCGCTCCGTTCTGAATCAAGCCTTAACGAACCTGACGGCCTCCGAATTTGAGGAGCTTGTATCCTTGCCAGAGGTGATCAACGTCATTCAACGGGTGGAAATGGTCATCCGGATCAAGATGGAGATCAAACGGTTCATCAACGAATTGGGGACCGAGGGACGTCTGATCAGCATGCAGATGGAGGAACTGGTCAGCAACATGGAGGAAGAGGCTTGGCTGCTGTATAAAGACTATGCCAAAGAAGACTCCGACGAAGCGATCCGAGAAATTATTATGGGGCTGAAACGCTCCACCGACGATGAGCTGCTGGATGATAACCATATCACGAAGCTCTTGGGTTATCCTTCTTCCGCCGCGACTTCGGAGGAGTTGATCTCACCGCGGGGATATCGCGTGTTGAATAAAATTCCCCGTTTGCCCAATGTCATTATTCACAATCTGGTCGAACGGTTTGGCCGCTTACCAAATGTGATGATGGCCAGCATCGAGGAGCTGGATGAAGTCGACGGGATCGGCGAGGTGCGGGCACGCTCCATCAAAGAGGGGCTCAAACGCTTGCAGGAACAGGTGTTCATTGACAGACAAATCTAAATCACCTATCATCAATGAATGGTTCAGGAATATCTACTCGAGGTGAAGAGATGATTACAAAATCCCTTCCGAACCTTTTTACATTAGGTAATTTGGTTCTCGGAATGCTGGCGATTTTGCTGGCAATGGAAGGCCGATTTAGCTTGGCCGCCATTATGGTAATTGTCGCTATGCTGCTCGATGGTTTAGACGGACGGGTCGCCCGTGCGCTGAACGCTCAAAGCGAGTTCGGCAAAGAGCTCGATTCTTTATCGGATCTGATATCATTTGGTTTGGCTCCAGCACTGATTATGTACATGATTTCTTTTCACAGCCTTCCTTCCGGCGTCGCTTGGGCAGTCACGATCATCTTCCCGATGTGCGGGGCGTTGCGGCTGGCCCGGTTTAACGTTCAGAAGGGGGCTCCGGGCTATTTCATCGGGTTGCCGATTCCGGCTGCAGGCGGGGTTCTGGCAACACTGTCGCTGTTTTACCGGGAAATTTCGGCACCATACTTTGTGGTATCCATGATTCTGTTATCGTATTTGATGATTAGCACGGTAAGATATCCGAATTTCAAAAAGATCGGCTTACCAAAGAGAACCATCGTGTATACGCCGCTGGTTGTAATTTTTGCGGTGGTGATCGCCGTCGTATTTCCGGATCAGACAGCCAAGTTGATTTTTATCCCATTGGTCATTTACGCGGCATACGGTCTTCGGCAGAACATCAACCGGCTGCTTCGCCGCAAACATCAGGACGATGAAGACAATGATGCTCAAGAAGCGTATCGTCCCAAACGATGAGAATAACCAAACAACCCCACCAATAAGAAAAAAGGCATGGATCTCCCGCGGGCGGAAAGGATCGATGCCTTTTTGATTTCCTCTTACGATGCATTTTCCCCATTACCTAAGTACAAGATACGCTTACGATAAGTTAAAAAAACCCAGCGTGGCGCATTTTTGCGATTCGCGCTCCACGATCTCTTCCATGTTAATATCCAGCAAATTGCAAAGGGCGGACATATAGAAAAGGTTGCGTCCAAGCTCATTAGTAATGACATCCCGGCAATTTTCGCACAGCTCACCATGGACGTGCTTGGCGATTGTTTCTTTGGCTTGCTGCAAATTCATGCCTGGCTCGAAGTCTTGTTTGGTGGCGTGCAGCTCGATGCAACCACATTCGGTTACGGATTTGGTCACGGAACGGACGGCAGCGGCGTTGGTTTGTCCCATCTTCGACAAGACATCCAACAGGCTGCGGTGACGGAGCAACAGTTCAGAAACTTGGTCTTGAAAAGACTGTAGGCTTGGTGCGCTCATTTTCCATCCACCTCAATATTATGAATTGAATTCATTATATTCCACCTTTTCCTTCAAGATCAACCTGAAATCCCATCGTTATGGGGTGCATTTGGATTTTCGTTGGTACTTTTTTGGAAAAAAGTGAGGGTCCAGGATTAGGTGCTCTGAAATTGGTTCATACTGGCTAAAGAAGATACTTATTCAGGAGGTGAAGAGAGACGTGCTGAAAAAATACTCGATGATTCTAGCTGGTTTATGCGGGGCCTGGTTCGGTTATACGACCGGCGGCTTGTCCGGTGTGTTACCGGGGGCTGCGAGCGACTGGTTTCGCGAAATGAACCCGATCGCAGCTAATTTGATCTGGGCTGCGGCTGGTGCGCTACTGTTCTTGTTCCTGTTCTCTATGGCTGCAGACGTCGTTTCTTCCAAAGTAAAAACATGGATTGCCGCTTTAACGCGGATCCCGATGAATGAAATGGCTGCCGGTGCGGCCGGTTTGACTGCGGGACTTCTTCTTTCCTTAATGGTCTACCCCCTGCTGTCCTGGCTCGGCACGCTGGAGAGCATGGCGCAATTCGCGGTATCGGCGCTGTTTGGCTACATTGGGCTCTACGTTGGGCTGGCGAAGAAGGAAGAGCTGTCCTCGCTTTGGAAGTCCGGTAAATGGGGGGCTCCCGCTCCGGAAGAGGAGCGCTGGGCAGAGGAACACAAAATTTTGGATACGAGCGTGATTATCGACGGACGAATTGCCGACATCTGTAAAACCGGCTTTATCGAAGGAACGATTGTCATTCCGGAGTTCGTACTGGAGGAGCTTCAGCATATCGCCGATTCCTCGGACTTGCTCAAGCGAAACCGCGGGCGGCGGGGGCTGGATATCCTGAACAAAATCCAGAAAGAGCTGGATGTTAAGGTTATGATTTATGAAGGGGATTTCGAGGAAATCTCCGAGGTGGACAGCAAGCTCGTCAAACTGGCCAAGGTCCTGCAGGGGAAGGTCGTGACGAACGATTTTAACTTGAACAAGGTGTGCGAGCTGCAGGGCGTATCTGTGCTGAACATCAACGATTTGGCCAATGCGGTCAAACCGGTCGTGCTGCCTGGTGAAGAAATTATGGTTCAGGTGATCAAGGACGGCAAGGAGCATGGACAAGGGGTCGCTTACTTGGATGACGGGACGATGATCGTCGTCGAAGGCGGACGCGACTACATTGGCACCATTACGGAGGTGCTGGTGACCAGTGTGCTGCAGACCTCGGCGGGACGAATGATTTTTGCCAAACCAAAACTGTTGGAAAAAGCCCAGTAATTCGGTATGATGGAATTAACTGCGCTGCACTAGCTGCGGTGCGGTTGAATTCAGTTAAAGGTGAGGCAGATCATGATAGGGTTGCAAGCAAGCGGCGATACGGGAGTCATCGTGGTGGCGGCAGGCCGCGGCACACGGATGGGGACGGTGGAAAGCAAGCAGTATCTTCTGCTGGACGGGAAACCGATCTTTATTCATACGCTGGAGGTGTTTCGGCGTCATCCGTTGATCTCGCAAATCGTGCTTGTCACCGGGAAGCAGGATGTGGACCGGTGCCGGTCATGGATTGCCGAATATGGCATAGGCGAACAAATACAAATTATTCCGGGCGGGGCTGAGCGTCAAGACTCGGTGCGCCAAGGCTTGCTGCATCTCAGCACGCCTTGGGTACTGGTGCATGACGGCGTCCGCCCTTTTGTCACGAGTGAGCAGATAACGGCTTGCTGCGAAGCCGTAAGAACGCATGGCGCGGCCGTCCTTGCCGTACCGGTGAAGGATACGATCAAGCAGGCGGACGCGCAGGGCTTTGTCGCAGCGACCCCGGACCGGCGCAGCCTGTGGGCGATACAGACACCGCAGGCTTTTCGGCGTACCGACCTGCTGGCGGCCCATGATCGGGCCGTGGAGGAAGGCTTCGTCGGCACCGATGACGCGATGCTGGTCGAACGGCTGGGCATCCCCGTCAAGCTGGTGGAAGGGGCCTATGACAATATTAAAATCACGACGCCCGAGGACCTGGATTACGCGGAGTTTATCCGGAGGAAGAGGCAGGGGTAAAGTTCATCGCGGAGCGACTGAGTGAATTCAAGATTCAATGTCGAGTTCACCTCCTCGAGCTGCTTCGTGATTAAAAGATGACTGGGAGAGGGTAGAGGATGTTTAGAGTAGGACAAGGCTTTGACGTGCATCAGCTCGTGGAGGGCAGGCCGTGTATTATCGGTGGGGTGCATATCCCATATGAGAAAGGCTTGCTGGGGCACTCGGACGCCGACGTGTTGTTGCATGCGATCAGCGACGCCATTTTGGGGGCGCTGGGGTTAGGTGATATCGGCCGCCATTTCCCGGATACCGATCCGGCGTTTAAAGATGCGGATAGCGTGGTATTGTTGCAGCGAGTATGGGATATGGCTATTGAGAAAGGGTACCGCATCGGCAACCTGGACGCAACGATTATTGCACAAAAACCGAAGATGGCCCCGCACATCCCGCAAATGGTGGAGGTTATTGCCCGCACCCTGGGCGCCGAGCCGGAGCTCATTAACGTAAAGGCTACGACCACCGAGCAGCTCGGGTTTGCTGGACGCGGTGAAGGCATTGCGGCGCAATGCGTTGTCTGTCTGGTTCAGAATGTGTTATCATCATAAACTTGTGAGGTAGTATTTTCGCTAAAGGATAGAGCCTTGACGGCAACGTCTTAAAACTAGGGAGGGGATTGGAATGGCTGAAGTACGCGTGCGCTATGCGCCGAGTCCAACGGGTCATTTACATATCGGGAACGCCAGAACGGCGTTATTTAATTATTTGTTTGCCAGACATCACGGGGGGAAATTCATCATCCGCATCGAAGATACGGACGTGAAGCGCAACGTGGCCGGCGGTGAGGAGAACCAGCTGACCTACCTCAAGTGGTTGGGCATGGATTGGGACGAAAGCGTAGATGTCGGCGGGAATTACGGACCGTACCGGCAAACGGAGCGTCTGGATTTGTATCGCCCGCTGGTGCAGGATTTGCTGGACCGGGGGCTTGCTTATCGTTGCTACTGTACGGAAGAAGAGCTCGAGAAGGAACGCGAGGAGCAGATGGCTCGCGGCGAGACTCCGCGATACTCCGGGAAATGCCGTCACCTGACGCCGGAGCAACTGGCTGCATACGACGCGGAAGGCCGCCAATACAGCATCCGATTCCGTGTACCGGAAGGCCGTACGTTTACGTTCGACGATTTGGTGAAAGGGCCGATTTCGTTTGAATCCGACGTCAGCGGGGATTTTGTCATTGTGAAAAAAGACGGCATCCCAACCTACAACTTCGCCGTAGTGCTGGACGATCATCTGATGAACATCACGCACGTGCTGCGCGGAGAGGACCACGTGTCCAATACGCCTCGTCAGTTAATGATCTATGATGCGTTTGGTTGGGAACCGCCGGTATTTGGGCACATGACGCTGATCGTCGGGGAGAACCACAAAAAGCTAAGCAAACGCGACGAATCGGTCATTCAATTTATCGAGCAGTACGATCAGCTCGGTTATTTGCCGGAAGCGATGTTTAACTTTATCGCCCTGCTTGGCTGGTCGCCGGAAGGGGAAGAGGAGATTTTCAGCAAGGATGAGCTGATTTCGATCTTCGATGCGAACCGTTTATCGCGCAGCCCGGCGGTGTTTGATACGAACAAGCTGGCGCACCTGAACAATCATTACATCAAGAACGCCGATCCGAAGCGGATCGCTTCGCTGGCTATCCCGCATCTGCAACGGGCTGGACGGCTACCGGCCGAGCTGTCGCCGGAGCAGCAAGCATGGGCCGAGGCGCTTGTTGCGTTGTATCAAGAGCAAATGACGGCTGCTTCAGATATCGTGGAGCTGTCGGAGTTGTTCTTCCGCAGCGAGCTGTCGGTGGACGAAGAAGCAGCTGCCGTGCTGGCCGAGCCGCAAGTGCCAAGCGTGCTGTCGACGTTCTTGGCTAAGGTTGAAGGCCTTGCCGACTTCAGCGTGGAGAACATCGGCGCCGCCATCAAAGAGGTGCAGAAAGAGACCGGCAGCAAAGGGAAAGGCCTGTTCATGCCGATCCGCGTGGCGTTGACCGGCCAAATGCATGGCCGTGACTTGAACCAGACGATTTTCCTGCTGGGCCGGGACAAGGTCGTTGATCGGTTGAAGGCGCGGATCGCCGCTTTGTAGGGCGCCGGGCGGCTAGGTCAAAGCTGACTTGGGAGAAGAGTTCACACGGTGCATATCGATATTGCGCTAACGCTTGCCACAGCACTTATTTAGGCGAAACGAACGAGTTTTCTGTTCTAACGCTTGTCAGTGTGCTTATTGTGGCAAATTATGCTCATTTCCTTGCTGAAATCAAGGAATAAGGTTTCTGGCAAGCGTTAGCGCTGAATGTGCCCCTTTTTTGCTCGATTAGCGTCTGTGATCAGCGTTAGAGAGGGAGAAATTTTTTCGGCTGCCATTGTCAGTAGGACGTCCATTAGGTAATATTAATGCAGATAGACCTTACAACTAGAGGAATGGCGGCAGACCGCCGCCTTGAGAGCCAAACGGCATAGATCGGGAGAAGTACGCGATCAGCCGTATCGACCAGAGAGGATAACCGGGACCCTTCAGAGCGGACCACGCAAAGAAGATACCAGGCTGGAAGTTATCCGGATACGTGCTGGCGGAAATGCACCCGGGAGCCGCGAATGCGAACACGCCTTGAATGAGGCGAAGGTAGCTTTCGCCGTTTTGTCCGCGTTAAGGACCTTAAGAGGGAGGAGTCGGCTTAAGACAAAGGCTTGATTGAACCTGTGATGGGCATCAACCGGCCCCTGAGGCTAACTCATCCAAAGCAGAGTGGAACCGCGTCGTCAGGCGTCTCTGCAGCGTAAGCTGCAGGGGCGTTTTTTTTTAGATATCAGCGTACTATGTCAAGTAGAATTTTTAGGTTTCTGGGTAACCCAAACACACCTAACCACCCAGATTTTCAAAAAAGTTAGCAACTGACAGAGAAGCGATGCTTGAAACCGGCCTTTCTCGGACTTGAAAGGAAATAGCCTCGTTTTTTCAATCCTGCGATGCAATCTGGCTGAGTGCAGAGTATACGCTAACGTACAATTCGCATTCACAGGGCGAGGTGGATAAAGCTGACATACGAGATCCAAGGTCTCCAAGAAAGTGATCCGATCTTCCCTCAGTCCCAGAAAGACCGGTTCCAAGATCTTGCTTAGTTAGGCCACCGCTAGTGTCGGCATAACGCAATTGAAGTTCAACTTCTTATTGACCTCATCAAGGATGTGATAATCAGAGCACTGCGATTGAAACGGTAAACGGTCTCGCAGCATGGCGAAAGCGACTTTGAGCATCTTATTACCCATTGCAACAAAGATGGCTCGTTCATGTTTTCCTTTTTCCTTCAGACGATCATAGAAAGGCTTAAGGTCCTTATTATGCATGCAGAGACTCTTACCTGCTAGATATACCGCATAACGAAGGTGATCGTTTCCCTGTTTGGAAATCTTGCGGTAGGAGCCTTTGCCGCCACCTGTTTGCTTAACAATGGGGTTTGTGCCAGCTTTCTTAATTAACTGGTTTGCGTTCGAGTACTGAGATACATCGCCGATTTCAGCATAAAGCTCAGCCGCGGTAGTCACTCCTAAGCCCGGGACGGTAAGAAGCAGTCGTCCGTCTGTCTGAAGGAGAAGGTTCTCGATCTCTTGTTCCAAAACATTAATTTTGGCATCAAATGTTCGTAAGTCACGTAGCTTCATTTTCAGTAACATAAGCTCAGGCCGAAGTTCCTGTAAGTTTCTCGATAACGCTTGTTCAGCGACGTGCAAGAGCTTCTGGATGGTGGTGTTTCGCAATTTGAGATTATGCTGAATCGAGAGCTTCCGTAGCCCGGTCTCCCCTAGTTTCAGGACAGCAGCGGGGTGTGGATAATGCTCCATGAAGAAGAGCGAGGCTTTCCCCCAGAAGTCACTGAATACTTTGATTTTTCGAGCTCTACCGGCTGAATAATCTGCATATCCTTGGTACTCGCGCCAGATGAGGTCCATAAGTGCTCGAATCTCTGTACGCAAGGAAGCACGCTTCCGTGTCTCAGAGCGCCGTGCTCGAGTCAAGACATGGAGCTGACGCTGCACGCCATTCAAAAGCTGGTTTTCAGTGGCTTTGTTGCTTTTGATGGCATGGGCGATGGCCACAAGATCAAGATCATCTGTTTTGCACCAATTCAGTGCGCCGGCGCGTTCCTCGAAGGTGGTATACGGATTCAAGATCTGAACGTGGTACCCTCGTTTCGCCATCTCGCGGACGATGTCTTCATAGTAATGGCCTGTTGCCTCAATACCCAGGAACAAGCGAACAGCCTCTGTGGCTGTAACCGCTTGATTAATCTTCTTGCAAAGCAGCTCCATACCAGAATTATTCGCTGAGAAAAAGAAGGGTTTTTCAATGATGTCGCCGAAATAATTGCATATTAAGGCTTTTTGGTGGAGCTTGGCCGCATCGATTGCAACGATGAGGACTTGCTCCAGGTTAACGCCCCTTAGCTGTTGACTGAACTTAGTTCCCTTACGGCCTTGAATGTGCGAGGATTTCCCCATGCGACTTTAACCTCCTGTGGTTGGTAGGTAAGATTGAAGCTTCCCTGTCAGGTGCTTCTTTCTTCGATAGTCGCTGGGGATTTCCTCTTTATATTTTGATTATATTACACGCCAGAAAGTATAAACTTCGGGGGATTGGCATCCTGATATCGCAAGAAAAACTTCCGCTAAACGCGGTCTGTCTACTTTGAATGTACGTCGATAGACGTTTTTCTTATTAGGTATCTGTTTGCGATAGGAAAAGAAGGTGGGGAAGACTATGTTCAAGAGAATCCGATCCGATATCCAGGCGGTGTTCGACAACGACCCGGCGGCACGCAGCTGGTTCGAAGTGATCTTTACCTATTCCGGTCTGCATGCGATTTGGAGCCACCGGATTGCGCACTTTTTCTATCGTCACCGCTGGTATACGACGGCACGCATCATTTCGCAGGTCAGTCGCTTTTTTACCGGCATTGAAATCCATCCTGGAGCGCGAATTGGCAATCGGCTGTTCATTGACCATGGCATGGGCGTCGTCATTGGGGAAACTTGCGAAATCGGGGACGATGTGGTTATCTATCAGGGAGTCACGCTGGGCGGCAGCGGGAAGGAAAAAGGCAAACGGCATCCAACCGTCGGCAACAATGTTGTGATCGGTTCCGGGGCGAAGGTGCTTGGTTCGTTTAAGATCGGAGATCAGGCGAACATTGGAGCGAACTCGGTTGTCCTGAAGGAGGTACCTGCCGGCAGCACCGTGGTTGGCATCCCGGGGAAAGTGGTTCGCCAGGACGGAAAACGTCTGGACCGGCTCAGCCATCAACTGCCGGACCCGGTGGTCGACGCGATGCGCGAAATGCAGCGTGAGATTGAGCAATTGCGCAGCGAAGTTCGAGAGCTCAAGCAACAGCTGCGCGAGAAGCAGCCGACGGAGATGTGAACGGGTGCTGGCGGTCGAGCTTCCCGCATCTAGCGGACTCTAGAGACGTTAATGTACTGGAATACGGGCTGTCTCAAACCTAACGGACAGAGATGACGTTATTTGCCCAAGATTGCTCGCTCTGTATGGGATTTTGGCGGAATAAGGCCGCTGGAGTCCGTTAAACCGGGAAATCCCCGGGAAATGAGACAATAAGGTCTCTGAGGTCCGTTAGCGATGGGGACCGATTCGACGCCGAGCCCACCCTTTGAGATACATCGTGATGGGAAGCCGATTGGAAAACTACCACAAGAAATCAACCTTACAGGGAAGGAAAGTGTAGTATGGGATTGCAGATCTATAACACCCTCACCCGGGCGAAGGAAGAGTTCGTCAGCCTGACGCCGGGGAAAGTGAAGATGTATGTTTGCGGACCTACCGTATACGGTTATATTCATATTGGAAATGCGCGGCCGATGATCTTTTTTGATGTGGTGCGCAGCTACCTGGAGAATCAGCGATACGACGTGAACTACGTCGTGAACTTTACGGATGTAGATGACAAGCTGATTCGCAAAGCAGAAGAGATGAACCTCACCGTGCCGGAAGTCGCCGAGATGTTCATTAAAGCCTATTACGAGGATCTGGACGGGCTGGGGATTCCGCGCGCCACAGCAAATCCGCGGGTTACGGAGAACATGGATGTGATCATCAACTTTATCCGCGACCTGGAGCAAAAAGGATTTGCCTATGAAAGCGGCGGGGACGTATTTTTCCGTACGCACAAATTCCCGGAATACGGCAAGCTGTCCGGTCAAAATATCGGCGAGCTGCAGTTCGGCATCCGCATCGACGTGGACGAACGCAAGGAACATCCGGAGGATTTCGTGCTCTGGAAAGCGGCCAAGCCCGGCGAAATCCATTGGAGCAGCCCATGGGGCGAAGGCCGTCCCGGCTGGCATATCGAATGCTCGGCGATGTCCCGGCAGCTGCTAGGGGACACGCTGGATATTCACGGCGGGGGCCAGGACCTGCAGTTCCCTCACCATGAATGCGAAGTCGCGCAGTCGGAAGCCGCCACTGGCAAGCCGTTGGCCAGATACTGGATGCATAACGGATATATCAATATCGACGGGGAAAAAATGTCCAAATCCCTGGGCAACGGCGTACTTGTCAAGGACTTGCGCGCACAATATAAACGGGAAGCGATCCGTTACTTCATGCTGTCGACCCACTATCGCAATCCGCTGAATTTCTCGGAAGAGACGATGCAGCAAGCTGAGCGCAGCGTGGAACGGATCAGCAACGCCGCGAACAACCTTCGTCATCGGCTGAATACGGCACCGCAGGGCGGCGAAACGAAGGTTACGCCGGAGTGGGCAGAGAAGCTGGAAACGATCCGCAATTTGTTCCATGCCAAAATGCAGGACGACTTCAACACCCCGGACGCGATTACGGCGGTGTTTGAGTGGGTGAGCGAGGTGAATGCGCTGCTGCAGCAGCCGGTGACGGTACGCGGCGATCTGGAAGCGGCGCTGCAGTTGTTCGAGGAGATGAACGGCGTGCTGCGCATCGCTTTGCCGCCGGAGACCGAACTGCCCGGGGAAGAGATCGAGGCGCTGATCGCGGAGCGGGCCGAAGCGCGGAAGGCCAAAAACTGGGCGCGCGCGGACGAAATCCGCGACCTGTTGGATGCCCGCGGCATCGTGCTCGAAGATACGCCGCAGGGCATGAGATGGCGGCGCAAATGAGCGGGCCGCATGAGCCAAGGGCCGGCGCAGGCGACCGGCATGGCCTAGGCACAGACGTCTGGCCGGGCCAAGACGCCGCCGCAGCGGCGCGGCCAGACCTAGCGGCTGAGGCGCCCAGCGCCGCCGCGCAATCCGCGGCTCCCGAGCCGCCGCGCGCCCCAGAGGGCGGTCCTGCGGCCCCCGAGCTCGGCGCACCCGCCGCGCTCTGGTTCCCGGATCCGCCCGCCAAGCCGGCTCGGCTGCTGCCGCCGCTCGCCCTCGCCTACATCGGCGACGCCGTCTACGAGGTCGCCGTCCGCCAGCACGTGATGGCCCGCCCGAACTTGCGGCCCCATCACCTGCATGGCCAATCGACGAAGTACGTCTCGGCCAAGGCCCAGGCGCGGCTGCTGGAGCGAATCGAGCCGCTGCTCACAGAAGAAGAGAAAGACGTTGTCCGCCAAGGGCGCAACGCCAAATCCGGCACGGTGCCGAAGAACGCCAACGTGCAGGATTACCGCCTTGCCACCGCTTTTGAGAGCTTGGTCGGTTATCTGTATTACACCGGAGCGCATGACCGCCTCCGCGAGTTGATCGCCCACGGGTTTGCCGATTTGGAGGACAATCGGGACCGTGACTAACAACGCGTTACCATTGCATAGGAGGATTCCGATGGAGGAACAAGAATGGATTGGCGGCAAGCATTCGCTGCTTGAAGCGCTGCATGCTGGCCGCACAATCAATAAAATATGGGTAGCCGAAGGCGCCCAGAAGCATCTCACCCAGCCGATCGTGGCTGAAGCGAAAAAACACGGCATTGTCGTGCAATTTGTGGACAAGCGCAAGCTGGACCAAATGGCGCCGGGCTTGCAGCATCAGGGCGTGGTCGCTCAAGTTGCCCCTTACGCCTACGCGGAAGTGGACGATTTGCTAGCCCGTGCGCAGGAACGCGGGGAACCGCCTTTCTTGCTGATTCTGGACGAGATCGAAGACCCGCATAATCTGGGCTCGATTCTCCGGACGGCAGAGTGTACCGGGGTGCATGGAGTGATCATTCCTAAACGCCGCTCGGCGGCGGTGACTGCCACCGTATCGAAAACCTCGGCCGGAGCGGTGGAGTACGTTCCCGTGGCACGAGTAACGAATTTGGTTCAGACCATGGAGCAATTGAAGGAAGCAGGCGTATGGATCGTTGGTACAGACGTAGGCGCAAAAGAAGAGATGTACCGCAGCGGCAACGTGCTGACTGGGCCGGTGGCGATCGTCATCGGCAATGAGAACAAAGGTATGGGACGCCTCGTTCGGGAAACGTGCGACGTCCTGGTCAAGCTCCCGATGAACGGACGGCTCAATTCCCTGAACGCCTCGGTTGCCGCCGGGGTCATTATGTACGAAGTGCTGCGCAGACGACGCGCTGAAGGATAAAGGCATGCGCGATGTGCGCGATGTGCTATTGGTTGACGGATACAATATGATCGGCGGCTGGCCCGAGCTGGCGGAACTGTCCAAGCGGGATCTGCAAGCCGCAAGGGACAGGCTGCTTGAGCGGCTCGCCGATTATCAAGCTTTTTCCGGGAGAAAGGTGATCGTCGTCTTTGATGCTTATCGGGTTCCGGGGCTGGGAAAGTCCTATACCCAAAACAAGGTGGAGCTGGTATTCACCAAGGAGAAGGAAACGGCGGACGAATGCATTGAACGGCTGGTCGGCGAGCTGAGCCACCGTCGCCGGCAAATCTATGTTGCCACGAGCGATATGGTGGAGCAGCATGTGATTTTTGGACAGGGCGCACTGCGGATTTCGGCCAGGGAACTCTTGATCCAGGTGGAGCAAAGCGAGAAGGAAATCCAGGCCAAAATCGCTGAGCGCAGCGCCAATTCCAGCCGCAATACGCTGGATGCCAAGCTAAGTCCGGAGCTGAGACAGTTGTTTGAACGATGGCGTAGGGAATGAAAGGGCATTCTCGAGTTCTACTACCATATACCCTTGACAAAGTTCGACTTTACATCTTTTGGTACTTTTGCGGTTGACGCTAGTATGCACCTTCATATATACTGTTCGTATTACTTGAATGAGTGACGGGGAACCGTGCGTTGCGGCCGGAGGGATTTGTGGTGAGTGTCAAACTCGATACATGGGTAAGGTTTGACTATGAGATCCAAAGTGACGAAGACATTGTCGAGGCGGTTCGGGAAGGCGACAGTGAAGCGTTGGAATACTTGATCAACAAGTATCGGAGCTTCGTGCGTGCTAAGGCTAGGTCTTATTTTCTCATCGGTGCCGACCGCGAAGATATCATACAGGAAGGCATGATCGGACTCTACAAATCGATCCGGGACTTTCGGGGGGATAAGCTTGCTTCGTTCAAAGCGTTCGCGGAGCTGTGCATTACGCGCCAGATCATTACCGCGATCAAGACGGCAACGAGGCAGAAGCATATTCCGCTGAATTCGTACGTTTCCTTGGACAAGCCGATCTACGATGAGGAATCGGACCGAACGTTGCTCGACGTCATTTGCGGCTCTCAGGTGAGCGATCCGGAAGAATTGATCATCAACCAGGAAGAGTTTACCGGCCTGGAGGACAAGATGTCCGAGATCCTCAGCGATTTGGAGCGCAAAGTGCTTATGCTGTATTTGGACGGAAAGTCCTATCAGGAGATCGCGGTGGATTTGAATCGCCACGTCAAATCGATCGACAACGCCCTGCAGCGCGTCAAGCGCAAGCTGGAGCGTTATCTGGAAGTTCGCGACGGCGGTATCTGAACTTATTCTTTTCATCATAACGCTACATACCATTCAATAAGCAGACCCAAGGGTGACCTGGTTGCAGGGAACCCTTTTTTTACCACGACGACACGGTTCTTTACTTCCCCCACCGGAGGCGAAGCCGCACGGATTCGCTTGATACATATGCTTTTTCTCCTTCACTTTGCTGAAGGGTTGTCCCCATCGATTTCTCTCCCCAGGGTTTATCTTCCAAAATCGTGAGCTATACTGTAAATAATCGTAGAGCATTAGCAGGATGCCTCGTTGACACGGGTTGTGCCATATGATAAAGTGTTTTAGGTAGGCCTAATTTTGTGTTTCCCTTTTTTAGGTGGCGAACATTCGATTTTAGGTCAATATAGAGACAGCTCATTAAAGAATGTCTTCGGGAGGTGCACATCATGCGGGTAATAATTACGTTGGCTTGTACGAATTGCAAACAAAGAAACTACACGACAACGAAAAACAAGCGTAACCACCCCGACCGCATGGAGATGAAGAAATATTGCAAGTTCTGCAACGAGCAAGTTCCTCATCGCGAAACCAGATAGTCCTTGGAGGTGTAGTCGCGCATGAAACGTAGTTTCAAGTCGTTGTTTTCTTTTTTCTCTGAGAGCTGGGCTGAGCTTAAAAAGGTTCGCTGGCCTAATCGTAAAGAGCTGACTAATTATACGCTGATTGTGCTCGGTACAATTACCGTTGTCGCGATTTATTTTTGGGTTCTGGACATCGGCATTTCTGCTGTGATCGAAGCGATAATTTAAGAAGGGTCCCTAGGTGGCTTGATATGGAAAAAAGATGGTACGTCGTTCATACCTATTCCGGGTATGAGAACAAAGTCAAAGCCAATTTGGAAAAACGCGTCGAGTCCATGGGCATGGAAGACAAGATATTCCGCGTTCTTGTTCCAATGGAAGAAGAAGTGGTGAACAAAGACGGTAAGAAGAAGACTGTCATGCGTAAAGTTTACCCCGGTTACGTCTTGGTGGAAATGATCCAAACCGACGATTCTTGGTATGTTGTTCGCAACACGCCGGGAGTCACCGGGTTCGTCGGCTCTACGGGTTCCGGTTCCAAGCCAACGCCGTTGCTCCCTGAAGAAGTGGATCAGATTCTGGCGCATATGGGCATGGAGGAACCAAAGCCGGTCATCGAATTTGAGCTCAAGGAAAATGTGCGCATCAAAGTTGGTCCATTTGCCAATTTTGTAGGCTCAATTGAGGAAATTCTGACCGACAAGAGCAAGGTTAAGGTTCACGTCAACATGTTTGGACGAGAAACCCCGCTTGAGCTGGATTACTCTCAGGTGGAGAAGATATAATTTTGCAGCTTCTAAAGGTTTCTTAGGGTTTCAAAGTGGGAGGGGCCGCAAGGCTTCCGTTTACCACTATTAGGGCAAGGAGGTGTTTTACATGGCGAAAAAAGTTATCAAAGTGGTAAAACTGCAAATTCCTGCGGGGAAAGCGAACCCTGCACCTCCGGTAGGTCCGGCGCTGGGTCAAGCAGGTGTCAACATCATGGCATTCTGTAAGGAATTCAACGCGCGTACTGCCGATCAAGCAGGTTTGATCATTCCGGTTGAAATTTCGGTGTTTGAAGACCGCTCTTTTACATTCATCACCAAAACTCCACCGGCGGCCGTTCTGCTTCGTGTTGCAGCGAAGATCGAGAAAGGTTCTGGCGAACCGAACAAGAAGAAAGTGGCTACCGTGAAACGCGACACCGTTCGTCAAATCGCGGAGCAAAAAATGCCTGATCTTAACGCAGCATCCGTTGAAGCGGCTATGCGTATGGTTGAAGGTACTGCCCGCAGCATGGGCATCGCGATCCAAGACTAATCTTGGTCGAATGGATGAAATTTCTTAATCTGAATTCACGTGATTAAATTTCATCCTCGGATGGAGTTTTATAGATGAGCGAAGCTTGTTTATATGACCCATCAACAGTGGGAGGAATTTCCGCTAATACCACATAGGAGGACGAATTCATGGCTAAACACGGTAAGAAATACCTGGAAGCCGCTAAGCTGATTGACAGCGAAGCGACGTATGAGCCTTTGGAAGCCGTTGAACTGGTGAAGAAGGCAGCGACTGCAAAATTCGACGAAACCGTTGAAGCTGCAGTTCGTTTGGGCGTAGACCCTCGTAAACAAGACCAAGCCGTTCGTGGTGTCGTTGTTCTGCCGCATGGCACGGGCAAAACCCAACGCGTATTGGTATTCGCCAAAGGCGACAAAGCGAAGGAAGCAGAAGCAGCCGGAGCAGATTTCGTCGGCGATCAAGACATGATCAACAAAATCCAACAAGGCTGGTTCGAGTTCGATGTCTGCGTAGCTACACCGGACATGATGAGCGAAGTTGGTAAACTCGGCCGTCTGCTCGGTGGTAAAGGCCTTATGCCTAACCCGAAAGCAGGCACAGTTACGTTTGACGTAGCGAAAGCCGTTCAAGAAATCAAAGCCGGTAAAATCGAGTACCGTCTGGACAAAGCGGGTCAAATTCATGCGCCAATCGGTAAAGTATCCTTTACTGCCGAACAATTGAATGAGAACCTCAAGGCTCTCATCGACGCATTGAACCGGGCTAAACCGGCCGCTGCGAAGGGCGTTTACTTGAAGAATATCGCGATTTCTTCGACCATGGGCCCAAGCGCTCGCGTAAATACAGCTGCTTACAGATAATACCTTTCGTTCTTGACGGAACGGGGATTGACACCACGGTGTCGCCTTGGTATACTGAAACAGTTGTTTTGAAGTGAGACTTAAATATGAATATGCTTACCGTAGACAGTAGGTGCCGTGAGGCTTAATTTCCTACCGAGGTGTTGTGATAGAACGTCGCTGTACACAGCTGGGCTGTGTGCGGATGATCCATCAAAGCCTTCGTGATTCTGCGGAGGCTTTTTTCAATGCCTTGCGGAAGTAGCAAGAGGCTCATGAATCTAATAGGAGGTGTGCAGTTTGGCAAACGCAAAAGTCATTCAAGCAAAACAAGAAGCCGTTGAAGCTGTAACGTCCAAATTGCGCGAAAGCGCAACGACCGTCGTTGCGGATTATCGCGGATTGAATGTTGCTCAAGTTACCGAACTCCGCAAACAGCTTCGTGAAGCTGGCGTGGAATTCCAAGTGCTGAAGAACACGCTCATTCGCCGCGCTACGGCTGCTGCAGAATTGACCGAGCTGGACGAAGTGTTGACCGGTCCTACGGCCATCGCGTTCAGTAAGGAAGATGCAGTAGCTCCAGCGAAAATCTTGAGCGAATTCGCCAAGAAGAACGATGCTCTGAAAGTTAAAGGTGGCGTGGTTGAAGGCCGTGTTGTTGGCGTCGACCAAATCAAAGCGCTCGCGGATCTTCCTTCCCGCGAAGGTCTGCTTTCGATGCTCCTCAGCGTACTTCAAGCACCTGTTCGCAACTTCGCACTGGCTGTCAAAGCCGTTGCCGAGAAAGAAGAAGCAAGCGCGTAAGTTAGCCTTGCGGATGCAAGTTATCTGATTCGCAACAAACAAACTATTATATAATGGAGGTTCTACCATGAGTAAAGAAGCAATCTTGGAAGCAATCAAAGGTATGACCGTTCTTGAACTGAACGATCTCGTTAAAGCAATCGAAGAAGAATTCGGCGTAACTGCAGCAGCTCCGGTTGTTGTAGCTGGCGGCGGTGCAGCTGGCGGCGGCGCAGCTGAAGAACAATCCGAATTCGACGTAATCCTGACTAACGCTGGTGCTTCCAAAATCAACGTTATCAAAGTGGTTCGCGAAATCACTGGCCTCGGCTTGAAAGAAGCCAAAGACCTGGTTGACAACGCTCCAAAACCGCTGAAAGAAAAAGTAGGCAAAGAAGAAGCAGACAGCATCAAAGCAAAACTGGAAGAAGCAGGCGCAACTGTAGAACTGAAGTAGTAGCTTGTTTCTCGATCACAAACCCCTTGAATTTGATTCAAGGGGTTTGTTGCCTTTCTCCCCTTACATGAATATGTGGAAATGGATATAATAGGGGACGAGTACAGATAGATGACTAGATGCTAATGGAGGGAAACAAGAAAACATGGCGGATCACTACTACGCAAGCCAACCGAATGCGGCGCATGATCGGAAAACCTGGGATACAGTGTTGCGGGGGCAAAGCTACCGCTTCGTCAGCGATGCCGGCGTTTTTGCTAAGGGAGGCGTTGACTTCGGCAGTCGTACCTTAATTGAAGCCATGGATATTCCAGAGGATGCGGAGGTACTGGATGTAGGCTGCGGATATGGACCGATCGGACTGGCAGCGGCGAGGCTGGCGACCAAGGGTCATGTGACGATGATCGATGTGAACTCCCGGGCTGTTGAATTAGCGAAAGAGAATGCTGCTGCGAACGGTGTGAACAACGTCACCGTGTTGGAAAGCGATTTGTTCTCGGCGATAGAGAATCGGAAGTTCGACGTGGTGTTGACCAATCCGCCGATTCGGGCTGGTAAAGCTACGGTGCATGCCATTTTTGAAGGTGCCTATGAACGGTTGCGTTCTGGAGGATCGTTATGGGTGGTTATTCAGAAGAAACAAGGGGCGCCGTCGGCGAAGGAGAAGTTGGAGTCGCTGTTTTCCCGAGTGGTGGAAGTGACCAAGGACAAGGGGTACCGCATTTATCGGGCGGTTAAAGACGAAGGTTGACTTGACAAATCCGATATGTTATTATTATAAAATGTCAGCATTAGGATGCCCTCTGTGGCTTTAGTTTGCTGAAATGTCAATAGTTTTACGGGAACAATGCATAAAAATGTGTCGTTCTACGTATAATATGCACATTTTGGATAAACTAATGATTATGAGGACATCAGAGCAGAAACAGACACGGATAAATGATGCTCTTTTTTCGAAAGCATTCGATAAGGGCTTTTCTTTATTTGTGGATGAATCCGTATGGGTCTATTATAAGGGCACAAACACGGGTTCGCAATGTATTTTTAAGTGAGTAGACATGAGGGGTGAGTTTAAGTTGGCAGGACATCTTGTTCAATATGGTCGACGCACTCGGCGTAGTTATGCGCGAATTAACGAGATACTCGAAGTACCGAACCTGATCGAAATCCAACAGAAATCCTATGAGTGGTTCTTGGAAGAAGGTCTTCGGGAAATGTTCCAAGATATCTCGCCAATTCAGGATTTCACCGGAAATCTGGTGTTGGAGTTTATCGATTACAGCCTGGGCGAACCGAAGTATACGGTGGATGACGCGAAAGAACGCGACGTTACCTATGCGGCGCCGCTTCGGGTAAAAGTCCGGCTCATTAATAAGGAAACCGGCGAAGTCAAAGAGCAGGAAGTGTTCATGGGAGATTTCCCGCTGATGACCGAAACCGGTACGTTTATTATTAACGGTGCGGAACGGGTTATTGTCAGCCAGTTGGTTCGCTCTCCTAGCGTCTATTTCAGTACGAAAGTGGATAAGAACGGTAAGAAAATGTACACCGCAACCGTTATCCCTAACCGCGGCGCTTGGCTCGAGTTGGAGACGGATGCGAAAGATATTATCTACGTGCGGATCGACCGCACCCGCAAAATTCCGGTAACCGTGTTGCTGCGTGCGCTTGGCTTCGGAACCGATGCGGAAATTTTGGATTTGCTCGGCAACGACGAGTATATCCGCAATACGCTGGATAAAGACAATACGGATTCGACAGAGAAAGCCTTGATCGAGATCTATGAACGTTTGCGTCCGGGTGAACCGCCGACGCTTGAGAATGCGAAGAGCTTGCTGGTAGCGCGCTTCTTCGATCCAAAACGTTACGATCTGGCGAATGTCGGTCGTTATAAAATCAATAAAAAGCTGCACATCAAGAATCGCTTATTCAACCAACGTCTTGCTGAGACGCTGATTGATACGACGACGGGTGAAATTATCGCCGAAGCCGGTCAAATGGTTGACCGCCGCTTGCTGGATGAAATTTTACCGTACCTTGAGAACGGCGTTGGCTTCAAGAACTACCATGTTGCCGGCGGCGTCCTTGACGTAGATGATGTGCCGCTGCAAACTATCGACGTATTCTCCCCGATTGAAGACGGTAAAGTGGTTAAGGTGATTGCCAACCGTAATATCGATAAATCGGTGAAACATATTACACCTGCTGATATTATTTCTTCGATCAGCTATTTTATCAATTTGCTGCACGGCATCGGCAGCACGGACGATATTGACCATTTGGGTAACCGTCGTCTGCGCTCCGTGGGTGAGCTTCTGCAGAACCAGTTCCGCATCGGCTTGTCCCGGATGGAACGTGTCGTGCGCGAAAGAATGTCGATTCAGGATGCGAACGTGATTACGCCGCAGGCGCTCATAAATATCCGTCCTGTCATCGCATCGATCAAAGAGTTCTTCGGCAGCTCGCAGCTGTCTCAGTTTATGGACCAAACGAACCCGCTCGCTGAACTGACGCACAAACGCCGTTTGTCTGCGCTCGGTCCAGGCGGTTTGACTCGGGAACGTGCCGGCATGGAAGTGCGTGACGTTCACCCGTCCCACTATGGCCGGATGTGTCCGATCGAAACGCCGGAAGGTCCGAACATCGGTTTGATCAACTCCCTGTCTACTTATGCGCGAATCAATGAGTATGGCTTCATCGAAGCGCCGTATCGATGGGTTGATCCGAAGACGGGAACCGTTACGGATCAAGTGACCTACCTGACGGCCGACGAAGAAGACAACTATGTCATTGCGCAAGCGAACGCGAAGCTGACGCCAGACAACAAGTTCGAAGACGAGTTCGTCATCGTTCGTTACAACAAGCAATCGGATAACATCTTGACGATGCCAAGCAGCCGCGTAGACTACATGGATATTTCGCCGAAACAGGTTGTATCCGTCGCTACAGCGCTGATTCCATTCTTGGAGAACGACGACTCTAACCGTGCGCTCATGGGTTCGAACATGCAGCGTCAAGCGGTGCCGTTGCTTGTTCCTAAAGCTCCGCTTGTTGGTACGGGGATGGAACACAAGGCTGCGAAAGACTCCGGCGTCTGCATCGTGTCGAAATATGACGGGATCATCGAACGGTCGGAAGCGAACCAAATTTGGCTTCGCCGTATCGAAGTCGTAGACGGGAAAGAAGTCAAAGGCGACCTTGTGAAATATAAGTTGCACAAATTTATGCGTTCTAACCAAGGAACCTGTATTAACCAACGTCCGATCGTCAAACGGGGCGACATTGTTAAGAAGGGTGACATCCTGGCGGACGGTCCATCGACGGAACTGGGCGAATTGGCACTGGGCCGCAACGTGGTCGTTGCCTTTATGACTTGGGAAGGTTACAACTACGAGGATGCGATCCTGCTGAGCGAGAAGCTGGTGAAGGAAGACGTATATACTTCGATCCATATCGAGGAATACGAATCCGAAGCCCGCGACACGAAGCTGGGACCGGAAGAAATTACTCGCGACATCCCGAACGTCGGCGAAGAAGCGCTGCGTAATCTGGATGAACGCGGTATTATCCGCGTTGGTGCGGAAATTGCTGCCGGCGACATCCTGGTTGGTAAAGTAACGCCTAAGGGCGTAACGGAACTGACGGCAGAAGAGCGCTTGCTGCACGCCATCTTTGGTGAGAAAGCTCGCGAAGTTCGTGATACTTCCCTGCGTGTACCTCACGGTACCGACGGGATTGTTGTTGACGTGAAGGTGTTTACCCGCGAGAACGGCGACGAATTGCCGCCAGGCGTTAATCAGCTCGTTCGGGTGTACATTGCGCAGAAACGGAAAATCTCCGAAGGCGACAAGATGGCCGGACGCCATGGTAACAAAGGGGTCGTGGCTCGGATTTTGCCGGAAGAAGATATGCCATTTATGCCAGACGGAACGCCGGTACAGGTTGTCCTGAATCCGCTGGGCGTACCTTCGCGGATGAACATCGGGCAGGTGCTGGAGATTCACTTGGGTATGGCCGCCCTGCAGATGGGGATTCACGTGGCAACGCCAGTATTCGACGGCGCCAATGAAGAAGACGTATTCGATACGATGGAAGAAGCCGGCATGCAGCGGAACGGTAAAACGATCCTGTACGATGGCCGCACAGGTGAACCGTTTGAACGTGAAGTTACCGTTGGTGTCATGCACATGATCAAGCTGGCGCACATGGTTGACGATAAGATCCATGCTCGCTCGACAGGTCCTTACTCGCTCGTTACGCAGCAGCCGCTGGGTGGTAAAGCTCAGTTCGGTGGTCAGCGTTTCGGGGAGATGGAAGTATGGGCGCTCGAAGCTTACGGTGCTGCTTATACGCTGCAAGAGATTCTTACCGTCAAATCGGATGACGTGGTGGGTCGGGTGAAAACCTACGAATCCATCGTTAAAGGGGAAAACGTGCCTGAACCGGGCGTGCCTGAATCGTTTAAGGTCTTGATCAAAGAGCTGCAAAGCTTGGGTATGGACGTCAAGATCTTGACCGAAAACGAAGAAGAGATCGAGATGAAAGAAATCGACGACGAGGACGATGCGTCGGGCGACAAGCTCAGTCTCAATCTGGAAGGCGCAGAAGTCGGCGTAGAATAGAGCGTTATACAGTCAAATCAGGACTTGGTTAAGGAGGGATGCTCCTTGTTGGACGTCAACAACTTCGAGTTTATGAAAATTGGGCTTGCTTCCCCAGATAAAATTCGTTCTTGGTCCCGCGGAGAAGTAAAGAAACCGGAAACGATCAACTACCGCACGTTGAAGCCAGAGAAGGAAGGGCTGTTCTGCGAAAAGATTTTTGGCCCGACCAAAGACTGGGAATGTCATTGCGGTAAATATAAACGCGTTCGCTACAAAGGCGTTGTCTGCGATCGCTGCGGCGTTGAGGTCACTCGCGCGAAAGTACGCCGCGAACGGATGGGGCATATCGAGTTGGCTGCTCCGGTATCCCACATTTGGTATTTCAAAGGGATTCCGAGCCGGATGGGTCTTGCGCTCGACATGTCGCCGCGTTCCCTGGAAGAGATTATTTATTTTGCATCTTATGTCGTAACCGATCCAGGCGAAACGCCGCTGGAGAAAAAGCAGCTTTTGTCCGAGAAAGAATATCGCAGCTACCGTGAGAAATACGGATACGGATTCCAAGCCGGTATGGGTGCGGAAGCCGTGAAGAAGCTGCTTCAGGATCTCGATATCGACAAAGAGCTGGAATTCCTGAAAGAAGAATTGCGCACGGCTCAAGGTCAACGCCGCAACCGTGCAATCAAACGTTTGGAAGTCATCGAAGCGTTCAAAAGCTCCGGCAACCAGCCGGAGTGGATGATCCTCGACGTGCTTCCGGTTATTCCGCCGGAATTGCGTCCGATGGTTCAACTCGATGGCGGCCGTTTCGCGACGTCCGACTTGAACGATCTGTACCGCCGCGTCATCAACCGGAACAACCGGTTGAAACGTCTGCTTGACCTTGGCGCGCCGGACATCATCGTACAGAACGAGAAACGGATGCTTCAGGAAGCCGTTGACGCCTTGATCGACAACGGTCGCCGCGGTCGTCCCGTAACAGGTCCGGGTAACCGTCCGCTGAAATCTTTGAGCCACATGCTCAAAGGGAAACAAGGTCGTTTCCGGCAGAACCTGCTCGGTAAACGGGTTGACTACTCCGGTCGTTCCGTTATCGTCGTAGGTCCATATTTGAAAATGTACCAATGCGGTTTGCCAAAAGAAATGGCGCTGGAACTGTTCAAGCCTTTCGTTATGAAAGAACTGGTTAACAAAGGTCTGGCCCATAACATTAAGAGTGCAAAACGCAAAGTAGAACGTGTAAGCCCAGAAGTTTGGGATGTTCTTGAGGAAGTTATTAAAGAGCATCCGGTTCTGTTGAACCGTGCTCCTACGCTTCACCGTCTCGGGATTCAGGCGTTCGAACCAATTCTTGTGGAAGGTCGCGCTATCCGTCTGCATCCACTCGTATGTACGGCGTACAACGCTGACTTCGACGGTGACCAGATGGCCGTGCACGTACCGTTGTCCGCGGAAGCTCAGGCGGAAGCCCGCATCCTGATGCTGGCGTCCGGTAACATCCTGAACCCGAAAGACGGTAAACCGGTCGTTACGCCTTCGCAGGATATGGTCCTCGGCTCCTACTATCTGACCATGGATAACAAGGAAGCCAAAGGTACCGGTATGATCCTGTCTTCGGTTAATGAAGCCGTATCGGCTTATCAACGCGGCACCGCTTCGTTGCATGCACGGGTAGCCATTCCGGCGAAAGCGCTGGGCAAAACCAGCTTTACGGAAGCACAGCAAAACGCTTTGCTGATTACGACCGTTGGTAAAATTATTTTCAACGAGATTTTCCCGGCCAGCTTCCCATATATTAATGAACCAACACGTGCGAACCTGTTCCAAGGCACTCCGGATCATTACTTTATTTATGAGAAGGGCGCCAATGTTGTGGAACGGATCATGGCTGCACCGCAACCAGGCGGTGTGGGCAAAGAATACCTCGGCGAAATCATCGGCCGCTGCTTCGAAATCTACCAAACGACGGAAACCTCCGTTATTCTGGACAGAATCAAGCAAACCGGCTTTACTTACTCCACGCGTGCCGGCGTAAGTATTGCGGTGGCGGACGTTATTGTTCCGAAGGAAAAGCAAGAAATCCTTCGGGAATCCGAGGAGAAGGTACGGGTTGTTACCAACCAATACCGCCGCGGTCTGATCACCAACGAAGAGCGTTACGACCGCGTTATCGATATCTGGTCCAAGTGTAAGGATCAAATTACCGACATCCTGATGAAGTCGATGGATCGCTACAATTCCATCATGATGATGGTCGACTCTAAAGCGCGGGGTAACAAATCGCAGATCACCCAGCTGGGCGGTATGCGCGGCCTGATGGCGAACCCGGCGGGCCGGATCATCGAATTGCCGATCAAATCGAACTTCCGCGAAGGCCTCACGGTCTTGGAATACTTTATTTCGACGCACGGTGCCCGGAAAGGTCTGGCGGATACCGCGTTGCGGACTGCGGACTCCGGTTACTTGACCCGTCGTCTCGTCGACGTGGCCCAAGACGTCATCGTACGCGAAGAGGATTGCGGTACGGATAAAGGCTTTACCGTTGGCGTTATCCAAGACGGTAAAGAAGTGATCGAAAATCTGTACGACCGGATTGAAGGCCGTTACTCGTTCGAAACGGTGCGCCATCCGGAAACCGGCGAGATCATCATTCACCGGAACGAGCTGATCGATTCCGACAAAGCGCATGAAATCGTCAACGCAGGAATTACGAAGCTGCAAATCCGCTCCGTGCTCAGCTGCCGCGCCCGTCATGGCGTGTGCAAGAAGTGCTACGGACGCAACCTGGCTACGGGTAAACACGTGGAGATTGGGGAAGCTGTCGGTATCATCGCAGCTCAATCGATCGGTGAACCAGGGACCCAGCTCACCATGCGTACGTTCCATACCGGGGGCGTTGCGGGTGACGATATTACCCAAGGTCTTCCGCGGATTCAGGAGCTCTTCGAAGCTCGGAATCCGAAAGGTCAAGCAACGATCAGTGAGATTGACGGCGTAATCAAAGAAATCCGCGAAGCGAAGGACCGTCGCGAAATCGAGGTTCAAGGCGAAGCGGAAACGAAAGTATACTCCGTCACTTACGGTTCTCGTCTGCGCGTTAGCGAAGGCGACGAGATCGAGGCCGGCGATGAACTGACGGATGGTTCCATCGACCCGAAAGAAATTTTGCGCATCAAAGGGATTCGCGGTGTACAGAACTACATTCTGCAGGAAGTACAACGCGTATACCGGAACCAAGGCGTAGAAATCAACGACAAGCACGTTGAGGTCATGATTCGCCAGATGCTGCGCAAGATTCGGATCGTGGATGCCGGCGATACACCACTTCTGCCAGGATCATTCGTTGACCTGCATGAGTATGAAACGGCCAACAAAGAAGCGATTCTGTCTGGCAAAGAGCCGGCAGTGGCTAAACCAGTCCTGCTCGGGATTACGAAAGCGTCGCTGGAAACCGACTCCTTCTTGTCCGCGGCTTCCTTCCAGGAAACTACGCGGGTGCTTACCGACGCTGCCATCAAAGGCAAAGTCGACAAGCTGCTCGGCTTGAAAGAGAATGTCATTATCGGTAAGTTGATTCCGGCCGGTACCGGCATGAGTCGCTACCGCAACATTCAATTCGAAGAGCCGGAACAAGATGAAGTTACGGAAGAAAGCTTGGAACCTGTTTCGGTCGAATAACGACGAAGGTAAAGATAAGCCGGCGCGCCCCTGAAGCGAGTTTGATCCGGGGTGCGCCGGGTTTATTTTTCTATGAAAATTCCGCTGAATATTTCGCTTGACACCAACTATAGCGGAGTGATACTATATCATAGTGCGTGAGTACGGATAACCCTGTGCTTTGGAGGACGTTATGATGTCTAATGATAAAGGACTACGGGACGCACCGATTAAAGTCGGCACCAAGCAGACTATGCGAATGGTTGAACTTGGACGGGCCGAGGAAGTTTATGTTGCTGAGAATGCAGATCCACGCCTTACGTCAAGGATCGTCGCCTTATGCAACCAACATGCCGTGAAAGTCACCTTTGTAGATACAATGGCGAATCTCGGCAAGGCTTGTGGGATTGAAGTAGGAGCGGCGATGGCTGTGATCGTAAAGTCATAGTTGATCGAAAATGTTTTTGCTAATGAGGGGAACTCTTTGGCAAAAACATTTCCTTTGTTCTTTTATGAGCCGCCTGGGTCTGTGGGCTTAAACAAGTGGTTTGTAAATGGAATTTTGAACTCTGAGGAAGGGGGTGGCAACAACATGCCAACAATTAACCAATTAGTACGTAAAGGACGCCAAGATAAGGTGTACAAATCCAAATCGCCAGCGTTGCAAAGAGGGTTTAACGCTCTGAAACGTGAAGCTACGGATTTGAGCTCTCCGCAAAAACGCGGCGTCTGCACTCGTGTAGGTACGATGACTCCGAAGAAACCGAACTCCGCGCTTCGTAAATATGCCCGTGTTCGCTTGACGAACCGTGTAGAGGTGACGGCTTACATTCCGGGTATCGGACACAACCTGCAAGAGCACAGCGTTGTACTGATTCGCGGCGGCCGGGTCAAAGACCTTCCGGGTGTCCGTTATCATATCGTGCGCGGTGCCTTGGATACGGCTGGGGTTAACAACCGTATGCAAGCTCGTTCCAAATACGGCGCGAAACGTCCGAAAGCGAAGAAATAAGATCGCTTGGAATTTTAAATGGGAGTTCAAAAATCGGGTTTTCAGCACCGAGGAGGTTGGATGAAGCTAGGGACTGAGTAGCGGAGCGTAGACAGTTCTACGTGAGCAACGGAAGGTCCGGCTGAATTCAAGATTCGAAGTCGAACCAGCATCATGATGTGCATGGTGATCAAAAGACGGTTTTTGAACAACTACTACTAGGATTGAATTTTTACTGAAAGGGGGATAACAAACTATGCCACGCAAAGGTCCAGTTGCTAAGAGAGATGTGTTGCCAGATCCAGTGTATAACAGCAAATTGGTTACTCGCTTGATCAACCGCATCATGCTCGACGGTAAACGCGGCGTTGCTCAAAGCATCCTTTACAATGCGTTCGACATCATCCGTGAACGTACGGGGAATGACCCGATGGAAGTATTTGAAGCAGCGATCAAAAATATTATGCCTGTACTGGAAGTTAAAGCTCGTCGTGTCGGCGGTGCAAACTACCAAGTTCCGATCGAGGTTAAACCAGAGAGACGTACATCCTTGGGATTACGTTGGCTCGTAAACTATTCCCGCACTCGCGGTGAGAAGACAATGGAAGAACGTTTGGCTGCCGAGATCATCGACGCATCCAACAACACAGGCGCTTCCGTTAAGAAACGTGAAGATACGCATAAAATGGCGGAAGCGAACAAAGCGTTCGCGCACTACCGTTGGTAGGATAACGCCCGTATTTCAAAATTTATATTTTGAAGGGAGACAGATTCATGGCAAGAGAGTTCTCCTTGAAAAATACACGTAATATCGGGATCATGGCGCATATTGACGCCGGTAAGACAACCACGACGGAACGGATCTTGTTCTACACAGGTCGTACGCACAAAATCGGGGAAGTTCACGAAGGTGCGGCAACGATGGACTGGATGGAACAAGAACAAGAGCGCGGAATCACGATTACATCCGCTGCGACGACCGCTCAATGGAAAGGTCACCGCGTAAATATCATCGATACCCCGGGACACGTCGACTTCACTGTTGAAGTCGAACGTTCCCTGCGTGTATTGGACGGGGCTGTAGGCGTGTTTAGTGCGAAGGAAGGCGTTGAGCCGCAGTCTGAAACCGTATGGAGACAGGCTGACCGCTATGGTGTCCCTCGGATCGCCTACGTCAACAAAATGGATATCATCGGTGCAGACTTCCTGAACGTCGTTAAGGATATGCGCGATCGTCTGCAAGCGAATGCAGTTGCTATCCAACTGCCAATCGGTGCAGAAAATGATTTTGTCGGGATCATCGACATTGTCGCTCAAAAAGCGTATATGTACAGAGACGATCTGGGACAACAAATCGATGAAGTAGAAATCCCTGCTGAATACGCTGCACAAGTTGAAGAGCTTCGTGCGGAATTGGTAGAGAAAGTTGCTGAACTGGACGAAGAATTGACGATGAAATACCTCGAAGGCGAGGAAATCACCGTTGAAGAACTTAAAGCAGCGCTTCGTAAGGGCGTATGTGAAGTTAAAATCTTCCCAGTTATCTGCGGTTCTTCCTACCGTAATAAAGGGGTTCAGCTGATGCTGGATGCCGTCATCGATTACTTGCCATCCCCAGTTGATGTACCAAGCATCAAAGGTCATCTGGAAGATGGTACAGAAGTTGAACGTCACTCTTCTGATGAAGAGCCGTTCGCGGCATTGGCATTTAAAATCATGACCGACCCTTACGTGGGTAAACTGACGTTCTTCCGCGTATACTCCGGTATTCTGCAATCCGGTTCCTACGTGCTGAATGCAACGAAAGGTAAACGCGAACGGATCGGCCGGATCCTGCAAATGCACGCAAACCACCGTCAAGAAATCAACGAAGTTTACGCCGGTGACATTGCTGCAGCTGTAGGTTTGAAAGACACCGGGACAGGTGATACACTGTGTGATGAGAAGGCACCGGTTATTCTTGAATCGATGAACTTCCCAGAACCAGTTATCGAAATCGCGGTTGAACCGAAGACAAAAGCCGACCAAGACAAAATGGGCGTTGCACTTGCGAAGCTGACGGAAGAAGACCCAACGCTTCGTGCACATACAGATGAAGAAACGGGACAAACGATCCTTGCAGGTATGGGTGAGCTTCACCTGGATATCATCATCGATCGGATGCGTCGTGAATTCAAAGTAGAAACGAACGTAGGTAAACCTCAGGTTGCTTATCGTGAAACGTTCCGTGTTCCGGCTCGCGTTGAAGGTAAGTTCGTACGTCAGTCCGGTGGTCGTGGTCAATACGGTCACGTCTGGGTTGAATTTGAACCGCTCGAACCAGGTACAGGTAACCAATTCGACAGCAGAATCGTCGGCGGTGCTGTTCCTAAAGAATACATCGGACCTGCTCAACAAGGTATCGAAGAAGCAATGCAGAACGGTGTTCTTGCTGGCTTCCCGGTTGTTGACGTAAAAGCGACGATCGTCGATGGTTCCTACCATGACGTCGACTCCAGTGAAATGGCGTTTAAGATCGCTGGTTCGATGGCTCTGAAAGCAGCTAAAGACAAATGTCAACCTGTTCTGCTTGAGCCAATCATGAAAGTTGAAGTAACGGTACCTGAGGAGTACATGGGTGACGTTATGGGTATGCTGAACTCTCGCCGTGGCCGTATCGAAGGTATGGATTCCCGTGGTGGTGCGCAAATTATCCGTGCGAAAGTGCCTCTCTCCGAAATGTTCGGTTACTCGACGACCCTTCGCTCCGGTACACAAGGACGCGGCGTGTTCTCGATGGAACTCTCCCACTATGAAGAAGTTCCGAAGAACATCGCTGAAGAAATCGTGTCCAAGCATAAAGGGGCCGAATAATTTAATGTATTTGCCGATCGAAGGGCATACTCCTTTGATCGGTCACACATAACAATCCATATTTTAAGGAGGAACTGTTTAAAATGGCAAAGGCTAAATACGAACGTACAAAACCGCACGTTAATATCGGTACGATTGGTCACGTCGACCATGGTAAAACAACTCTGACTGCGGCCATCACGACTGTATTGTCCAAAAAATACGGCGGTGCAGCCGTAGCTTTCGACCAAATCGACAAAGCTCCAGAAGAACGCGAACGCGGTATCACAATCTCGACGGCACACGTTGAGTACGAAACGAACAACCGCCACTACGCACACGTTGACTGCCCAGGGCACGCCGACTATGTTAAAAACATGATCACCGGTGCTGCTCAAATGGACGGCGCTATCCTGGTTGTATCCGCAGCTGACGGCCCAATGCCGCAAACTCGCGAACACATCCTGCTGTCCCGTAACGTAGGTGTTCCTTACATCGTTGTATTCTTGAACAAATGCGACATGGTTGAAGACGAAGAGTTGCTTGAACTGGTTGAAATGGAAGTTCGCGACCTGCTGAACGAATACGAGTTCCCAGGCGACGACACTCCAATCATCCGCGGTTCCGCTCGTGAAGCTCTGCAAAACCCAGAAGGCGAATGGGCTCAAAAGATCATCGAAATGTTCGAAGTGATCGACGAGTACATTCCGCTGCCTGAGCGCCCAATCGACAAACCGTTCCTGATGCCTGTCGAGGACGTATTCTCGATCACTGGCCGCGGTACAGTTGCTACTGGCCGTGTAGAACGCGGTACGGTTAAAGTCGGCGACGAAGTTGAAATCGTGGGTATCGTTGAAGAAACGAAAAAATCCGTCGTTACCGGCGTTGAAATGTTCCGTAAGTTGCTCGACTCCGCTCAAGCGGGCGACAACATCGGTGCTCTGCTTCGCGGTATTGACCGTAAAGAAATCGAACGCGGTCAAGTATTGGCTAAACCAGCTACCGTTAACCCGCATACTGAGTTCACCGCTCAAGTATACGTATTGACGAAAGAAGAAGGCGGACGCCATAAGCCGTTCTTCTCCGGCTACCGTCCTCAGTTCTACTTCCGTACAACGGACGTAACTGGCATCATCAACCTGCCAGAAGGAACTGAAATGGTTATGCCTGGCGACAACATCGAAGTTACCGTTCAACTGATCTCCCCGATCGCGATCGAAGAAGGAACTCGCTTCTCCATCCGTGAAGGCGGCCGTACAGTTGGATCCGGTGCCGTTGTTTCCATCAACAAATAAGAAGGCTTAACCGCCTGATAGAAGGAGCTGCTCTCCGATTTCGGAGTGCAGCTCTTTTACTTTATTTAGGGAATGAAAATTTGCGAATTATACTTGCATTCCGCCTACCTTTTCTATATAATAGTGAATGTTGTTCTGTGACGTTGCGATGATGTGGGAGGTTACTGACACACCCGGCCCCTTTGCCATGGGAGGGTGGCCAGAAAATTTCCACGGAGTATGTCCGATACTAAATTGGGCGATAGAAGGAGGGACTAAAATGGCAAAGCAAAAAATTCGTATTCGTTTGAAAGCTTACGACCACAGAATTCTTGATCAATCCGCAGAGAAAATCGTTGAAACGGCAAAACGTTCGGGTGCAGGCGTATCCGGGCCGATCCCGTTGCCAACTGAGAAACAAGTGATTACTATTCTCCGTGCGGTGCACAAGTACAAGGATTCCCGGGAACAATTCGAACAACGTACGCATAAGCGTCTGATCGACATTGTGAACCCGACTCCACAAACTGTGGATGCCTTGATGCGCTTGGACCTGCCGTCCGGTGTAGATATCGAAATTAAATTGTAATACCTACTATTGTAAGGTAACCAGGAAAGGAAAAGAGGTGTCAACATGAAAGGTATCTTAGGGAAGAAACTTGGTATGACTCAAGTGTTTACTCCGGAAGGGAATGTCATTCCTGTAACGGTGATTGAGGCTAGCTCTAACGTAGTTCTGCAGAAGAAAGACCTGGAGAACGACGGTTACGAAGCGATTCAGCTTGGCTACTCCGATAAGAAGGAAGCTAGAGCTAACAAGCCAGAAGTTGGGCATGCAAAGAAAGCAGGCACAACGCCTAAGCGCTACGTTCGCGAAATTCGCGGTGTTGATTTGGCAGGATACGAGGTTGGCCAAGAGGTCAAAGTCGATATTTTTGCTGAAGGCGAATTTGTTGACGTAACAGGTATTTCGAAAGGTAAAGGGTTCCAAGGCGTAATCAAACGCTGGGGACAAAGCCGCGGCCCGATGGCTCACGGTTCCCGTTACCATCGTAGACCTGGTTCCATGGGTTCCATCGCAGCAAACCGCGTATTTAAAGGTAAAAACCTGCCTGGACATATGGGGCATGAAACTGTAACGATTCAAAACCTTGAAGTTGTTAAAGTCGATGCAGAACGCAATGTCTTGCTCGTGAAAGGTTCCATTCCTGGACCGAAAAACAGCTTCGTTAAAGTAAAACAAACTACTAAGAAATAATTAACCCTCAGGAAAGGAGGAACAACAAATGCCAAAAGTAGCACTTTTCAATATTAGCGGTAGCCAAGTGGGCGAAGTAGAATTGAACGATGCCGTATTCGGAATTGAGCCGAATACTCATGTTCTTCATGAAGCTGTAGTGATGCAACGTGCTTCCCTGCGTTTCGGTACGCACAAAGTTAAAGGACGCTCCGAAGTTCGTGGCGGCGGCCGTAAACCTTGGAAACAAAAAGGTACAGGTCGTGCACGCCAAGGTTCGATCCGCGCTCCTCAATGGAAAGGCGGCGGTACGGTATTCGGACCAACTCCGCGCAGCTATTCCTATAAACTGCCTAAGAAAGTTCGTCGTTTGGCGATCAAATCGGCGCTTTCGTCGAAAGTGATCGATCAGGACATCATCGTATTGGATGCCCTTGCGATGAATGCTCCAAAAACGAAAGAATTTGCAGCGATCTTGAATAACCTGAAAGTGGAACGTAAAGCTCTGGTTGTAGCTCCTAACTATGACGACAACATTGCGCTTTCCGCTCGTAACATTCCAGGCGTGAAGTTCGTGGCAGCAGACGGCATTAATGTTCTTGACGTGCTGACGCACGACAAACTGATCATTACGAAAGAAGCGGTTCAGAAGGTAGAGGAGGTGCTCGCGTAATGAAGGATCCTCGCGATATTATCAAACGCCCGGTGATTACGGAACGTTCCACGGAATATATGAACGACCTGAAATATGTCTTTGAAGTAGACATTCGCGCGAACAAAACGGAAATCAAACAAGCAGTTGAGTCGATTTTCGGCGTGAAGGTGAAGAACGTAAACACCCTGCGTGTTCCCGGGAAGTTGAAACGTTACGGACGCTACTCCGGATACACTCCAGAATGGAAAAAAGCGTTTGTTACATTAACACCTGAAAGCAAGCCGCTCCAATTTTTTGAATCGGTATAAAATCGCTTAAAGTAAGGAGGGAAATCTCGTGCCAATTAAAAAGTACAAACCGACTTCCCCGGCTAGACGTGCGATGAGCGTGTCGACCTTCGAAGAAATTACGACGGATCAGCCGGAGAAATCTTTGCTTGCGCCGCTGAGCAAAACGGCCGGCCGCAACAACCAAGGTAAAATCACTGTTCGTCACCATGGCGGCGGACATAAACGTAAATATCGGATCATCGACTTCAAGCGGAACAAAGATGGAATTCCAGGCCGCGTTGCTACGATCGAATACGATCCAAACCGGACTTCGAACATCGCTTTGATCCATTATGCCGATGGTGAGAAACGCTATATCATCGCTCCTAAAGGTTTGAAAGTGGGCGATGTGATCGAATCTGGCGCAGGTTCCGACATCAAAATCGGTAACGCATTGCCGCTGGAGAATATCCCGGTAGGTACCGTGATCCACAACATCGAGCTGAAACCAGGCAAAGGCGGACAACTTGTTCGTGCAGCTGGTACAGAAGCTCAATTGCTCGGTAAAGAGGACAAATACGTAACGATCCGCCTGTCTTCTGGCGAAGTTCGTAAAGTTCTGAAAGTTTGCCGCGCAACCATCGGTTCCGTAGGTAACGGTGACCACGAGCTCGTGAAAATCGGTAAAGCCGGACGCAGCCGCTGGCTGGGCAAACGTCCAGAAGTCCGCGGTGTCGTCATGAACCCGAACGATCACCCACACGGTGGTGGTGAAGGTCGCGCTCCGATCGGCCGTAAATCTCCGTTGTCTCCTTGGGGCAAACCGACCCTTGGTTACAAAACGCGTAAAAAAGGCAAAGCTTCTGATAAATATATCGTTCGCCGTCGCACGAAGTAATCCGCATCTTGCGGATCACTTCGCGGCATGAACGAAGCGTAACTTGCAGCGCATTGTGAAGGGAGGATAAATGAATGAGTCGCAGTCTGAAAAAGGGGCCTTTTGTCGACGGGTACCTGCTTAAGAAAGTGGAAGAAGCGAGCGCTTCGAACAAGAAGGTCGTGATCAAAACTTGGTCCCGTCGCTCCACGATCTATCCGCAATTCATTGGTCATACGTTTGGTGTCTATGACGGCCGCAAGCACGTACCGGTGTACGTAACCGAGGATATGGTCGGACATAAACTGGGCGAATTTGCTCCAACCCGGACCTACAAAGGTCATACGGATGACGATAAGAAAACGAGACGTTAATAACGATAAGTTCTTCGTTTGAGAGGAGGTAATACTACATGGAAGCTAAAGCACATGCAAGATCGATTCGTATTGCTCCCCGCAAAGCTCAACTCGTGGTTGATCTGATCCGCGGTAAGCAAGTTGGCGACGCGATTGCAATTCTGCGCCATACGCCAAAAGCAGCATCCCCGATCGTGGAGAAGCTGTTGAACTCGGCGATTGCCAATGCTGAACATAACTATTCTATGGATGTAAATAAATTGGTGATTACGCAAGCCTACGTTAACCAAGGCCCGACGATGAAACGTTTCCGTCCGCGGGCAATGGGACGTGCTAGCCGGATCAACAAACGCACCAGCCACATTACTTTGGTGGTATCCGAAAAATAAGGAGGGAAAACGTGTGGGCCAAAAGGTAAATCCGGTCGGATTACGAGTAGGGATTATCCGTGATTGGGAATCCAAATGGTACGCAGGCAAAGATTTCGGTGATCTTTTGCTGGAAGACGTAAAAATTCGTGAACACCTGAAAAATAAACTGAAAGACTCCGCGGTATCTCGGATTGAGATCGAGAGAGCGGCAAATCGTGTGAACGTTACGATCCACACTGCTAAACCGGGCATGGTTATCGGTAAAGGCGGTTCGGAAGTTGAAAACCTGCGCGGTGAAATTACGAAAATTGCAGGCGGCAAAAAGGTTCACATCAACATTTCTGAAATCAAACACCCTGATCTTGACGCAATCTTGGTTGCTGAAAGCATCGCACAACAATTGGAACGTCGCGTTTCTTTCCGTCGTGCGCTGAAACAAGCAATTCAAAGAACAATGCGTTCGGGAGCGAAAGGGATTAAAACGGCAGTCAGCGGTCGTCTCGGCGGTGCTGAAATTGCTCGTACGGAAGGCTACAGTGAAGGAACTGTTCCACTTCATACGCTCCGCGCCGACATCGATTACGGTACGGCAGAAGCGCATACGACTTATGGCCGCATCGGCGTAAAAGTATGGATTTATCGTGGAGAGGTTCTTCCTACGGCTAAGAAACAACAAGCTGCTCAGGAAGGAGGCAACTAATCATGTTGGTACCAAAACGCGTAAAACACCGCAAGCAACAACGCGGGAATATGAGAGGCCAAGCAAAAGGCGGCACCGAACTGAACTTCGGTGAATACGGCCTGCAGGCTCTGGAGCCGTCTTGGATCACAAACCGTCAAATCGAAGCAGCGCGTATCGCGATGACTCGTTACATCAAACGTGGCGGTAAAGTATGGATTAAGATTTTCCCTGACAAGCCGATTACTCAGAAGCCTCTTGAAGTCCGGATGGGTAGCGGTAAAGGTAACGTCGAAAAATGGGTCGCAGTTGTGAAGCCGGGCAAAATCATGTTTGAGCTTGCCGGGGTATCGGAGGAAGTTGCACGCGAAGCTATGCGTCTTGCTGCCCACAAACTGCCGATCAAAACGAAGTTTGTGAAACGTGAAGAATTGGGTGGTGAAGCAAATGAAAGCTAATGAACTTCGCAACTTAACCACTGCAGAAATCGAACAAAAAATCGCAGGTTTTAAAGAAGAACTCTTTAACCTCCGTTTTCAGTTGGCTACCGGCCAACTCGATAATCCGACTCGGATCCGCGATGTGCGTAAGGAAATAGCTCGTGCTAAAACCGTTATCCGTGAAAGAGAACTTGGGATTACTAGTTAAGAAGCGCTGAGCGAATCTAGCAAAGCGCCTAAGTCCAGGAAGGAGGCAAACCATGAGCGAACGTAACAGCCGTAAAGTGCAAATTGGTAAAGTTGTCAGCGACAAGATGGACAAAACGATCGTTGTAGCTGTTGAAACTTACAAGAAGCATGACTTGTACCATAAGCGCATTAAATACACGAAGAAATTTAAAGCGCATGATGAGAACAACACCGCGAAAATCGGTGACATCGTTAAAATCGCCGAAACTCGCCCGCTGTCCAAAGACAAACGCTGGAGACTCGTTGAAGTCGTTGAAGAAGCGGTTATCATTTAATAGCACGGTAGCTTAGACCGAAAGGAGGAAATATCCATGATTCAACCATTTACACGTTTGCAGGTTGCTGACAACTCCGGCGCGAAGGAACTGATGTGTATCCGCGTTTTGGGTGGTACGGGTCGTCGTACGGCACAAATCGGAGATCTGATCGTTTGCTCCGTCAAACAAGCAACACCAGGCGGCGTTGTCAAAAAAGGTGATGTAGTTAGAGCGGTAGTCGTTCGTACGAAACGTTCGGTTCGTCGTAAAGACGGTTCCTACATCGCATTCGACGAAAACGCAGCAGTTGTTGTTAAAGAAGATAAGAGCCCACGCGGAACGCGTATCTTCGGACCTGTTGCCCGTGAACTTCGCGACAAGGACTTTATGAAGATCGTTTCCTTGGCTCCGGAAGTTATCTAAGAACACCCCATAAGCCAACGGGGAGCCCGATTTAACAGGAGGTGTAAACCAAGTGCCTAGACTGAAGAAGATTCTTGAATCTCATAACAATAAGCTGCACGTCAAAAAGGACGACACGGTTATCGTGATTTCCGGTAAAGACAAAGGCAAAAAAGGCCGCGTCATCGCCGCATATCCTCGTGAAAACCGCGTGCTTGTGGAAGGCGTGAACATGGTTAAGAAACATCAAAAACCAAACCAACTGAACCCACAAGGCGGCATCATCGAGAAGGAAGCTCCGATTCACGTTTCGAACGTTATGCACGTTGATCCGAAGAGCGGAAAAGTAACCCGTATCGGTTACAAAGTATTGGACAACGGCAAAAAAGTTCGCGTAGCGAAGAGATCCGGAGAAGTAATCGACTAATCGAGAAACGTTAAGAAAGGAGGTCCATGATTCATGGCAGCAAGATTGAAAGAACGCTTTTTGAACGAAGTAACACCTGCTTTGATTCAAAAATTCAACTATACAACCGTAATGCAAGTGCCGAAGATCGAGAAAGTGGTTATCAACATGGGTGTTGGTGACGCTGTAGCGAACTCGAAGGTACTTGATTCCGCAGTAAACGATATGCAGCTGATCGCTGGTCAAAAGCCGGTTATCACCCGCGCAAAGAAATCTATCGCTGGTTTCAAACTGCGTGAGAACATGCCGATCGGTGTGAAGGTAACTCTTCGCGGAGACCGCATGTATCATTTCCTTGACAAACTGTTTAACGTAACGCTTCCGCGTGTCCGTGACTTCCACGGTGTATCGACGAAAGCATTTGACGGTCGCGGTAACTATACGCTGGGCCTGAAAGAGCAACTGATCTTCCCTGAGATCGAATACGATCAAGTGGATAAAGTACGCGGTATGGATATCGTCATCGTAACGACGGCGAAAACCGACGAAGAATCCCGCGAGCTCTTGAGCGGGCTCGGCATGCCGTTTGCTAAGTAATCCGTCCATTTTCTCCGAAACTATTTAGGAGGTGTCAGGCTAAGTGGCTAAAACTTCGATGAAAGTTAAACAACAACGTACACCTAAATTCAAAGTTCGGGCTTACACCCGGTGTGAACGTTGTGGTCGCCCACATTCGGTATTGCAAAAGTACAAAATTTGCAGAATTTGCTTCCGTGAATTAGCTTATAAAGGCCAGATTCCTGGCGTGAAAAAAGCAAGCTGGTAATTAATCAACAACGGGAAGGAGGTTTACACGTATGACTATGTCAGATCCAATTGCAGATATGCTTACTCGTATTCGTAACGCCAACACGGTGCGTCACGAGACGGTTGAACTGCCTGCGTCCACGATCAAGAAACAAATCGCTGAGATCCTGAAGCGTGAAGGTTTCATCCGTGACGCTGAATATATCGATGATAACAAACAAGGGATCATCCGTATTTTCCTGAAATACGGCCCGAACAACGAACGCGTTATCTCTGGACTTAAGAGAATCAGTAAACCAGGCCTTCGCGTGTACACGAAAAGCAATGAAATTCCTCGTGTCCTCGGCGGCTTGGGTATCGCGATTATCTCCACTTCCAAAGGTGTCATGACTGACAAGGAAGCTCGTCAGTCCAAAGCCGGCGGCGAAGTCCTCTGCTACGTTTGGTAATTTACGTCTTATAACAAGGAGGTGCAATACATGTCTCGTATTGGTCGCAAACCAATCACAGTACCAAGTGGTGTGGATGTCACACTTGATAATAGCGTCATTACAGTTAAAGGTCCGAAAGGTACTTTGACTCGTGAGCTTCACAAGGACATCAAGGTAACGGTTGAAGGTAACGTCATTACCGTTGAACGTCCTTCTGACAATAAATTACATCGTTCCCTGCATGGCACGACCCGTTCCGTTGTCAGCAACATGGTCAGCGGGGTAACGGAAGGTTTCTCCAAATCGCTCGAGCTGGTTGGTGTCGGTTACCGCGCAAGCTTGTCCGGCAAAAAACTGGTTCTGAACGTTGGTTACTCCCATCCGGTAGAAATTACGCCGGAAGAGGGCATCGAATTCGAAGTACCTTCGAATACGAAGATCATCGTTAAAGGGATCAATAAAGAACGCGTAGGCGAATATGCCGCTAAAATTCGTTCTGTCCGTGAGCCTGAGCCATATAAAGGCAAAGGGATCAAGTATGAAGGCGAACGCATTATTCGCAAGGAAGGTAAAGCCGGTAAGAAGAAATAAGTTTCTTCTTAACGTGCCTAGCCTTCTGGCGTCTTGAAACGAAATGTCCGATAGCGGTAAACCGAAGGGAGTGAAATGGAAGTCATGATTACAAAAGCTGATAAGAACAAAGCACGTCTGAAAAGACATCTGCGTGTACGTAAGAAAGTCCAAGGAACGGCAGCTCGTCCAAGACTGAACGTATACCGTTCTTCCAAACATATCTACGCTCAACTGATCGACGACGTAGCAGGCGTAACGGTGGCTAGCGCATCGACGGTCGATAAAGAACTGAGCGGTTCGATCGGTAACGGCGGCAACGTGGAATCCGCTCGTAAAGTGGGCGAATTGATCGCAAAACGCGCACAAGCGAAAGGATACAAGAGCGTTGTTTTTGACCGTGGAGGATATCTGTACCATGGACGGATTCAGGCGCTGGCTGACGCAGCCCGCGAAGCAGGCCTGGAATTCTAAAAATCATCACTAAAAGGAGGTTAACGACTTGCGTGTAGATCCGAACACTTTAGAACTGACAGAAAGAGTTGTAAACATTAACCGCGTAGCTAAAGTAGTTAAAGGCGGACGCCGTTTCAGCTTCAGTGCACTCGTGGTTGTCGGCGACGGCAAAGGCTGGGTTGGCGCTGGGATCGGTAAGGCAGGCGAAGTACCTGACGCGATCCGTAAAGGCATTGAAGATGCGAAGAAAAATCTTGTGCATGTTCCGCTCGTAGGTACTACGATCCCTCACCAAGTAATCGGGCATTTCGGAGCTGGCCGCGTTCTGTTGAAACCGGCATCCGAAGGTACCGGGGTTATCGCCGGCGGTCCAGTTCGTGCGGTTCTTGAACTGGCTGGCGTAGGCGACATTTTGACTAAATCTTTGGGTTCTTCGAATTCCATCAACATGGTCAACGCGACTTTGGAGGGCTTGTCCCGTCTGAAACGTGCTGAGGATGTTGCGAAATTGCGCGGTAAAACCGTCGAAGAACTTCTCGGTTAAGGAGGGAATCTCATGGCTAAACTGCAAATTACCCTCGTGCGTAGTTTGATCGGTCGTCCGGAGAACCAACGTACTACCGTGAAAACCTTGGGTCTTCGCAAAATTAACCAATCTGTTGTTCACAACGATAACCCAGCCATTCGCGGCATGGTGAATCAAGTGAGCCACCTGGTTTCGGTTAAAGAAATCGAAGGCTAAGGATAGCGTAAGCTTATTAATTGCCAACAATAAATAAGGAGGTGCAACGAACGATGAAGTTACATGAGCTTTCCCCAGCTCCTGGTTCCCGCCACACGCGCAAACGTGTCGGCCGCGGTACAGGCAGCGGTATGGGTAAAACATCTACTCGCGGTCACAAAGGTCAAAACGCTCGTTCCGGCGGTGGTGTGCGTCCGGGCTTCGAAGGCGGTCAAAACCCGCTGTATCGTCGCTTGCCAAAACGCGGGTTCATCAATCCGACGCGGAAAGAGTATGCGATTGTGAACATCGAAGATTTGAACAACTTTGCGGCGGATACGGAAGTAACTCCTGAGCTGTTGTTTGAACAAGGAATCGTGAAAGACGCGAAGAGCGGCATCAAGATTCTCGGCAACGGTGAAGTTACTGTCAAACTGACAGTTAAAGCGAATAAGTTCTCCCAATCTGCGGTAGAGAAAATCGAGGCTGCCGGCGGTAAAACCGAGGTGATCTAATGTTTAAAACCATTAAGAACATATGGCATGTTCAAGACCTTCGCAACCGCATCTTGTTTACGTTGTTTATCTTCCTCATTTACCGGATCGGTTCCTTCGTTCCGGTTCCGGGCGTTAATAAAGAGGTCTTTGAGGCGACAAACAACGCAGCAGGAAACAACTTGTTAGGGCTCTTGAACACCTTCTCGGGCGGCGCCCTGAAGAACTTCTCGATCTTTGCCCTCGGGATCATGCCTTATATCACGGCTTCCATCATCGTACAGCTCTTGTCGATGGACGTCATTCCGAAATTTGCGGAATGGGCTAAGCAAGGGGAACACGGTAAGAAGAAAATGGCCCAAGTGACCCGTTACGGAACGGTCATTTTGGCCCTCATTCAGGCGTTTGCTACGTCGATTGGTTTTAACCGTTTGTACGGAACGGAAATGGTGCCGAACGCAACCTTTGGCGACTATCTCGTGATCGCCATCGTGTTGACAGCCGGTACTTCTTTCCTGATGTGGTTAGGTGAGCAGATTACCGAAAGAGGGATTGGTAACGGGATCTCGCTGATTATCTTTGCCGGGATCGTTGCCTCCATCCCTACGCACATTACGACGATTGCGCAATCGGATTTTATCATTGAAGGCCAGCCTTTCATCAATGTGGTGAAATCCATCGCGATTTTCTTGGTGTGCATCTTGATCGTCATCGGTGTTATCTACGTACAACAAGCGATCCGGAAAATCCCGGTCCAATACGCAAAGCGTGTGGTAGGTAACAAAATGTATGGCGGGCAGAATACGCATATTCCGCTCAAGATCAACGCTGCCGGCGTGATTCCGGTCATTTTTGCAGTTTCCTTGCTGCAATTCCCGGTCGTGATCGCCAGCTTCTGGTCGACGCACGCTTGGGCGCAGTGGATTACGACCCATTTGTCTACCAACCGTCCGCTTGGGATGGTGCTTTATGTGATCATGATCATCGGCTTTACGTTCTTCTATACGTTCGTGCAGATGAACCCGCAGCAGATGGCTGAGAACATGAAGAAAAACGGCGGCTACATTCCAGGGATCCGTCCTGGTAAAGCGACGGAAACCTATTTGACTCGGGTGTTAACCCGTTTGACGATGACCGGTGCGCTTTTCCTTGCTGCCATCTCCATTCTCCCTATGGGATTGGGGGCTATCGCAGGGTTGCCAAGCACGGTCTTGATCGGCGGTACATCGATCCTCATCGTGATCGGCGTTGCGCTGGATACGATGAAGACGATTGAAGGCCAATTGATCAAACGTCACTATAAAGGTTTTATCAATAAATAGTCGGTAGGTACCAGGAACAGAGGACGTGCAAACGTCCTTGCCTGGCACCTAACTGAGCTATTTCTTGTTGTAGAGAAGTGTTGGAGGGAGTGAGAAACATGAACCTACTATTCATGGGGCCTCCCGGAGCAGGAAAAGGAACACAAGCCGAGACAATCGTTAACGAATTCGGTATTCCTCATATCTCTACCGGCGACGCATTTCGCCTGGCAATCAAACAGGGAACACCTGTGGGGATGAAAGCGAAGGAATATATGGATCAGGGACTGCTCGTGCCTGATGATGTGACAGTGGGGATCGTTCGCGAACGCTTGCAGCAGCCCGATTGCGAAAAAGGTTTCTTATTGGACGGTTTTCCAAGAACCCTTTCGCAAGCGGAATCGCTGGATGAGCTGCTTGATAGCATGGGTCGCAAGCTGGACCACGTCATCAACCTGAAAGTGGACCGGAACAAGCTGCTGGCGCGGCTGACGGGACGCCGGATTTGCAAATCCTGCGGCGCCACTTATCATGTGATCTTTAATCCTCCGGGGCAGGAAGGTGTTTGTGATAAATGCGGCGGCGAGTTATACCAACGCTCGGATGATAACGAAGAGAGCGTAGGAACTCGTTTGGACGAATATATCAACAAAACCGCACCGCTTCTGAAGTTCTATGAAGATAAAGGCCTGTTGCGTCAGGTAGATGGTGAACAGGAAATCGATGCGGTTTCGAAGGAAATCGTGTCACTACTGCGAGGTTAGGTGTAATGATCATTTGTAAATCCGAAACGGAACTAGGCTTTATGCGAGAAGCTGGGCGGATCGTCGCGGAAACGCACAGGCTCATGGCCCAAGCGATTGAGCCTGGAATTACGACGGGAGAACTCGATCAACTCGCCGATAAATACATTCGCAGTCAGGGCGCCGTGCCGTCCTTTAAAGGTTACAACGGTTTTCCTTACAGCATTTGCGCTTCGGTCAACGAAGAATTGGTACACGGATTTCCCGGCAAACGCAAATTGAACGAAGGCGATATCATTACATTGGATATCGGCGCGGAGTACCGTGGTTTCCATGGGGACTCGGCGTGGACGTATCCGGTAGGTAAAATTTCGGAGGAAGCCAAGCGACTCTTGGAGGTCACCGAAGGTTCCTTGTATGCGGGCCTTGCGCTCGTTAAACCGGATGTTCGATTGTACACGATCTCGCATGCAATTCAGCAATTCATCGAAGCTGCCGGTTTTTCCGTCGTTCGGGAATATGTGGGTCATGGCATTGGCGCGAGCTTACATGAAGAACCGCAAATTCCGAATTATGGTTTGCCCGACCGGGGCCCGCGGCTTAAGCCGGGGATGGTCCTGGCGATCGAACCGATGGTTAACATGGGGAAGCGATATGTTAAAACGCTGGAAGACAACTGGACAGTGGTTACGGTGGATGGCTCGTTGTGCGCTCACTTTGAGCATACGGTAGCTGTTACACCGGACGGGATGGAAATTTTCACGAAGCTGGATGCGTAGGTGATGAACGTGAAAGAGCGCTCAGCGCCGCAAATCGGTCAGTTGGTGAAAGTTCTCAAAGGCAGGGATGCCGGTGCGATTTATGTGATTGTCGGGATTCTGGACGACAAATTCGTCTGGATCGCGGACGGAAACAAACGGAAGTTTGATGGACCCAAACGTAAAAATGCCCAGCATCTTGAACTACTGCCCATAGTTAGCAGCGAGGTTGTTCATAGTTTGCAGGAAAGCGGACGGGTGACGAACGGGAAACTGCGGCATGCAGTTCTTGCTTATCAGAAGTCCGCCAATTCTATGGCTGAAGAGAAAGGAGACTGACTGTGGCTAAAGAAGATGTCATTGAAGTCGAAGGTACGGTCATTGAACCGTTGCCGAATGCAACCTTTAGAGTAGAGTTGGAGAATGGTCATCAAATTCTCGCTCACGTTTCCGGTAAGTTGCGGATGCACTTTATCCGCATTTTGACGGGAGACAAAGTGGTCGTTCAGCTTTCGCCATATGATTTGACGAAAGGCCGGATCACTTACCGCAAATAGACTATACCCATTACGGTAAAGTTGTGGTACAATATTCAGGTTGAGTTGTTTCAGAGAGTAGTTTATGATTAGAATGCGTGCGATTGGATTTTTGCTTTCGCAAAATAAGAACGTATGCTTTCGATCCCAGTTTTACTTCTGTAAAACTTTTAGGAGGTAATCAGCATGAAGGTAAGACCTTCTGTAAAGCCGATTTGCGAAAAATGCAAAGTCATTCGTCGCAAAGGCAATGTCATGGTGATTTGCGAAAATCCGAAACACAAACAAAAACAAGGTTAATTGAAGGGGGTGTAGCGTAAAATGGCACGTATTGCTGGTGTGGATTTGCCACGTGATAAACGCGTTGAGATCGCCTTAACTTACATTTTCGGAATCGGTAAAACGACTTCCCAGAAAATCCTGAAAACAACAGGCATCAATCCGGACACTCGTGTTCGTGATTTGACGGAAGATGAGGTTAGCAAACTACGCGAAACGATCGACAAAACGGTCAAGGTTGAAGGTGACCTGCGTCGTGAAATTTCCTTAAATATTAAACGTTTGATCGAAATTGGCTGCTACCGCGGAGTGCGTCATCGTCGCGGCTTGCCGGTTCGCGGACAACGTACGAAAACGAATGCCCGTACTCGTAAGGGTCCTCGTCGTACTGTAGCGAACAAGAAGAAATAAGAAGGGGGGATAACAGACAATGGCTAAACCAAAGAAAGTCGTACGTACGAAACGTCGTGACCGGAAAAATATTGAATCTGGTGTGGCTCATATCCGCTCCACGTTCAATAACACGATCGTCACCATTACGGATCCACACGGTAACGCGATTTCCTGGGCGAGCTCCGGCGGTCTTGGATTCAAAGGTTCCCGTAAGTCGACTCCGTTTGCTGCGCAAATGGCTGCTGAATCTGCTGCCAAAGCTGCGATGGAACATGGCATGAAAACCGTTGAGGTTATGGTTAAAGGCCCTGGTGCCGGCCGTGAGGCCGCTATCCGCTCCTTGCAAGCGGCAGGCCTTGAAGTCAACATGATCAAAGACGTTACTCCAATTCCTCATAACGGCTGCCGTCCTCCAAAACGCCGCCGCGTTTAATGAAGCCGCGCTGAAGCCGTGGTATAACACCAGCGTCAATTGGGAACAATGGATGTTTAGGCATACTACGTTACGAACTTCAGCACCTTAGGCAGATTGAAAGGAACGACGTTTTGAAGGAGGGGTACTTTCGTGATAGAAATCGAAAAGCCAAAAATCGAGACCGTAGAAGTTAACGATGAAGGCACCTATGGGAAATTTGTAGTAGAACCACTTGAACGTGGGTATGGCACCACACTGGGCAACTCGCTTCGCCGGATTTTGCTCTCTTCTCTGCCGGGTGCTGCGGTAACCTCGGTCCAAATCGATGGAGTTCTGCATGAATTCGCGACCGTACCGGGCGTTATGGAGGACGTTACGGAGATCATCCTGAACCTGAAAGCACTCTCGCTGAAAATTCATTCGGATGAGGAGAAGATCCTCGAAATCGATGCAGAAGGCGAAGGCGTTGTTACGGCAGGAGATATCCGTGCGGACAGCGATGTGGAAATTTTGAATACGGATCTGCATATTGCTACGCTTGAACCGGGTTCGAGACTTCACATGCGCATCTACGCAGGCCGCGGACGTGGTTACGTTCAGGCAGATCGAAATAAACGAGATGATCAACCGATCGGTGTCATTCCCGTCGATTCGATCTATACCCCGATTACTCGGGTCAATTACGTGGTAGAGAATACCCGGGTTGGCCAAGTGACCAACTACGACAAGCTTACGCTTGAAGTGTGGACCGATGGCAGTATCAGACCTGAAGAAGCGGTAAGCCTCGGCGCGAAAATTTTGACCGAGCATCTCTTCTTGTTCGTAGGCCTTACGGACGAAGCGAAAGACGCGGAAATCATGGTCGAGAAGGAAGAAGACAAGAAAGAAAAAGTGCTTGAAATGACGATTGAAGAGCTTGATCTCTCCGTTCGTTCCTATAACTGCCTCAAACGTGCCGGTATCAATACGGTACAAGAGCTTACGACGAAAACCGAAGAAGATATGATGAAGGTACGTAACCTTGGTCGCAAATCTTTGGAGGAAGTTCAAGAGAAGCTCCAAGAGTTAGGTTTGGGATTGCGCACTGAAGAATAAGTTGACTTGAATCGTTCTAGCGAAGGAGGGAAAACTCATGGCATACCAAAAGTTGGGCCGCGATTCCAGCGCACGTAAAGCATTGTTCCGTGACCTGGTAACCGACCTGTTCTTATACGAACGCATCCAAACGACGGAAGCGAAGGCGAAAGAAGTTCGTTCGATCGCTGAGAAGCTGATCACCAAGGCAAAACGTGGTGACCTGCATGCCCGTCGTCAAGTGGCAGCTTACGTTCGTCGCGAATCGATCGATGGCGAGCAGGATGCAATCCAAAAGCTGTTCACCGAACTGGCAACTCGTTATTCCAGCCGTCCAGGCGGATACACTCGTATCCTGAAGCTGGGACCTCGCCGCGGCGACGCTGCTCCTATGGTTTATCTGGAACTGGTAGATCGCGCGTAATTCGGGGATTCCCCAATCTAGCGTGTAAAACTCTCTGTCGGCTCGCCTTACGGCTAAGCTTTCGGAGAGTTTTTTTATTGAGAAAATGTGTAGCCTTGAGAAAGGAAGGGACCGATGCGCAACTTGCTGATGACCGTCAGCTATGACGGAACCAACTATTTCGGCTTTCAGACCCAACCGGGCGGAAATACGGTTCAGGATCATATTGAGGGAGCCATCCGCCAATTAACGGGAGAAACGGTGAAAATCCATGGCTCTGGACGAACCGACGCCGGAGTGCATGCCAGGCAGCAGCCATTTCACTTTCACACCGATTCGCGAATTCCCGTGGAACGTTGGTGTTTGGCGCTTAATGCGCGTCTTCCTTCCGATATCCGCGTATTGACGGCTCGGGAGGTCCCTCTGACCTTCCATTCACGGCATTCGGCCAAGCGGAAAACCTACCGCTACACCATTAATACCAACCGATTCCCGGATGTGTTCCAACGGAACTATCAGTTTCATCATCCCGGACAACTCAATGTTGATGCTATGCAGGCAAGTCTGCCGTATTTGGTTGGTACCCACGACTTCACTTCGTTCGCCTCGCGTCAGTCCACGAAGCTAAGCCATGTTCGTACGATATATGATGCCCGGATCGTGGTGGATTCATTAGCAAAAATACCTGGAACAACGGGCCAGGGGATTGTCCATTTTTATGTCACGGGGAGCGGATTCCTGCAGCATATGGTCCGAATCATCGTTGGCACCTTAATCGAGATCGGTGAAGGCAAACGTACGCCTGAATCGATCCAGGCGATTTTGGAGGCGAAAGACCGGACTGCCGCAGGCCCAACGGCCGAGAGCAAAGGGCTGATGCTCTGGAGTGTGGAATACGAAGAAGAAGATTTGTGTGATTGAAGCGGTTGCGGCTGGAAGCTTGATTTTTTCGGGATAACCTTTGAAAAAGGCTTGCGTATTAACTTGGCTTCCTGTAAAATAAAAGTTGTGTTTTCTTGATGGCTATCCCACAGCCCCCAGTCAAGAAAGCCGCTTAAACAAGAATTTTATGCTTGCTAAACATGAATGAAACGATCGAAGATAAATCTGCTGACTTTGGTCAAGCGACCCGAAGAGCATGATCGTGTTCAGCAGGATGAACCATTTCGGACGAATTTGAAGGAGGATCTTTACATGCGTACCACTTATATGGCGAAGCCAGGCGAAGTAGAGCGCAAATGGCACATCATCGATGCCGAAGGCAAAACGCTGGGCCGCTTGGCTAGCGAAGCTGCAGCTCTTATCCGCGGTAAACACAAACCACAATTTACTCCACATGTTGACTGCGGCGACTTTGTGATCGTCATCAACGCGGAGAAAATCGCCCTGACCGGCAAAAAGCTCGATAACAAAAAATATTATCGTCATTCCCTTCATCCGGGCGGTTTGAAAGTGACTGTTGCCAAGGATTTGCTGAGAACGAAACCTGAACGTGTAATTGAGTCCGCCGTTCACGGCATGCTGCCTAAAACTCGCCTTGGCGAGAAAATGAAGCTGAGACTGAAAGCTTACGCGGGCACTGAGCATCCACATGCGGCACAAAAACCTGAAGTTTACGAACTTCGCGGATAATTAAAAGGGAGGACAGTTTCATGGCACAAGTACAATACTATGGGACAGGTCGTCGTAAACATTCGGTAGCTCGTGTTCGCCTTGTACCGGGTGAAGGACGCATTGTCATCAATAAACGCGACATCAACGATTATTTTGGTCTGGAAACGCTGAAGCTGATCGTAAAACAACCGCTGACTTTGACGGAAACGCTGGGTAACTACGACGTTATCGTCATCGCTCATGGCGGCGGTATCTCCGGTCAAGCTGGCGCAATCCGCCACGGGATTTCCCGTGCACTGCTCAAAGCAGATCCGGAACTCCGTCCTGCATTGAAGAAAGCAGGCTTCTTGACGCGTGACCCACGGATGAAAGAACGGAAGAAATACGGCCTCAAAGCAGCTCGCCGTGCTCCTCAGTTCTCGAAACGTTAATCTTTATATTGCATACGAAAGTCCCTTTCCGTTTTGGAAAGGGGCTTTTTTGCGTTTATATTGAAGGTTTCTTCGGACTTTTTTTCATTTTGGATTTTTTAGTATTGACTTCTAGGGGGAATGCCATATACTTTTAAATATAATTCAAATCTGATTAGTTGGAATAATCGTATGCCTTGTTTAACCTGATGCGGGAGGTCTGAAGAAAAGTGAATTTATTGGAAAAAGAGCAGTTAATTGCGGCCAGGGCCGAGGAATTTGAGTCGTTATCCCCCCAAGAAATCCTCGCCTGGGCGGTAGAGACGTTTCCGAATATCGCCTTTGCCTGCAGCTTTGGGGCTGAGGATGTCGTTTTGGTCGATATGCTGCAGCAAATCAGCCCGTCTACCGACATTTTTTACTTAGACACGGATTTTCATTTTAAAGAGACTTATGAGACGCGGGACGCGATTGCGGCCAAATACGGACTGGAATTTGTACGGGTATCCCCTACGTTAACGCCGGAGGAACAGGCGCAGAAGTATGGGGAGGAACTGTGGAAGTCGGATCCTAACGCTTGCTGCAACCTGCGTAAGGTTGAGCCGCTGACGCGGGTGTTGGGCCGCTACGAGGCATGGATCACAGGGATTCGCCGCGACCAGGCGCCAACCCGGGCAAATGCGAAGAAAATTGAATACGACACTAAGTTTGGTCTGGTGAAGTTTAATCCTATCGCCAACTGGACCTCGGACGATGTATGGAACTACATTCGCGAGCATCAGCTCATTTATAATCCTTTGCACGACCGCAATTATCCTAGCATTGGCTGCGAACATTGTACCCGTCCGGTAATGCCAGGAGAAGATCCACGCGCAGGACGCTGGTCTGGAACGGAAAAGACGGAATGCGGACTACATCAATAAACGGTGAGGAGAAAAAAATCAGAAGTGGGGGAGATACGGGTGACGTCAATATTACCGCATGGTGGGAGCCTGATTAACCGGGTTGTGACCGGACCACAACGAGAAAGCCTCCTGGAACAGGCGAAGGGCCTTCCGGCCATTCTCATTAATAACTGGACGATTTCGGACCTGGACCTCATTGGGGTGGGGGCATTTTCGCCATTAACCGGGTTTATGAACGAAGACGATTATCGGTCGGTTGTCGATCGCATGAGGCTGGCTGACGGAACGGTATGGAGCATCCCGATTACCCTCTCCGTAGCCCGGGTACAAGCGGAAAGCCTGGAAATTGGAGAACAGGTCGCGTTGGTTGGTGAGCAGGACGGCGTTGTTTACGGTCTGCTTGAGATTGGCAGTATCTATTCCGTTGATCAGGCAGAGGAAGCACGCAAAGTGTTCAAAACCGATGATCCTGCACATCCCGGAGTGAAGAAGCTGCTGGAACGTTCGCCTTACTACGTTGGCGGTTCGATTCAGGTGTTGAACCGGCCCGAACCGGCGCGGTTTAAGGAGTTTTATTTTGATCCGGCGGAGACGCGGCGGATCTTTGCTGAGAAGGGTTGGAGAACGGTGGTCGGGTTCCAGACCCGCAATCCGGTTCACCGGGCACATGAATATATTCAGAAGAGTGCGATGGAAATCGTGGATGCGTTATTCCTGAATCCGCTGGTTGGCGAGACAAAATCGGACGACGTACCGGCAGATGTTCGGATGAAGAGCTATTTGACTCTGCTGAAACACTACTATCCCGCAAATCGCACGTTTCTAGGGGTGTTCCCGGCAGCCATGCGGTATGCCGGACCACGTGAAGCGATTTTCCATGCGATGGTTCGCAAAAATTACGGATGTACGCATTTTATCGTAGGCCGCGATCATGCGGGGGTTGGCGATTACTACGGCACGTATGAGGCCCAAGAAATTTTCTCGAACTTCACGCCCGAGGAGCTGGGCATCACGCCGCTGTTCTTTGAACACAGCTTCTTCTGTACGAAATGCGGGAATATGGCTTCCAGCAAGACCTGCCCGCATCCGAAAGAGGATCATCTGACCTTGTCCGGCACGAAGGTTCGCGGCTTGTTGCGCGATGGGATTTGTCCGCCGCCGGAATTTACCCGGCCGGAGGTTGCGGAGGTCCTGATCGAAGGTATGAAGCAACAGGTGCAACCCACTTAAATCACAGGTTAGCCTAATCCGATAAGAGTCATATTTGTCCACCTTGTCCCATATCATGAGTAATGTCATGAAGGGAGAAAGGTGGCTTTTTTTATGCGCGATCGAGATAAGGTGACGTTATGGATTACTCTGAACCACATCAAAATAGCGCTGATCGGCGTGGGTCTGGCTGCCGTGATCCTTGGGTTGGCCTTCTACCGAGTGCCGGCGCAGAAAGCCTGGAATTATTGGAGCCTCCCGCTGGCGGGTCAAGTGATCGCCCTGGATGCTGGCCATGGCGGACCGGATGGCGGAGCCAGCAGTAAGCAGGGGCTGATCGAGAAAGACATCAATCTCGCCGTCTCTTTGTACCTGCGCGATTATTTGCAGCAGGCGGGTGCGGTGGTTGTCATGACCCGCGAGGAGGACAAGGACCTGGCCGCGGCGGACACGAAGGGCTACAGCAAACGGAAGACCGAGGATTTAATGACACGGGTCCGCTTTATTGAGGAACAGCAGGCCGATCTGCTCGTGAGTATACACATGAACAGCATTCCTTCGCCGCGCTGGCGAGGCGCACAAACGTTCTATTATCCCAATCATGCAGATAACGCCAACTTGGCTGCGCTCGTACAGGAAGAGCTTCGACGGAATCTGGAGAACACCGACCGGGTAGCGAATCGTTCGGATAAGAAAGTGTATTTGCTTGAAGCGATGAAGATTCCGGCTGTCCTGGTGGAGGTCGGGTTCCTATCGAACCCAGAGGAAGCGGGGTTGCTTGGCACGGAATCGTACCAACGGAAAGTAGCTGCTTCCATTTATCAGGGGATCTTGCGATATTATTCTGGAGAAAAGGTACAAACCCCGGCAGAGGATGTCAGGTAATGATATAATAGAACTAACTATCTTAATAGACCTAACTATCTGATGAAGTCGAGGTGCTGTCAGTGATTACGAAAGAACAGCTTCAGGCAACATTACGCCCGGTTGCAGAACCAACCACAGGTCTCAGTCTAGTCGACCTCCAGTGGATTCGCGATATTATGATCAAGGAAGACCGCGTCTCATTAACCGTCGTTGGCTTTGAGAAAGGCAGTGCAGCACAAGTGGAAGCCGAGCGGGAGATCCGATTTCGTTTATCCGAAGCAGGGGTGAAGGATGTGCATCTTCGCTTCCGTGAAGCTTCGGAGCAGGAGCGTGAGGCCGCGTTTAGCGCGGCTCGTCAACCTTCGGACTCATCTCATGGCCAAAGCAACGAACTGAAGGGGCATGGAGCAGGGTTGGAGGGGCTGCCGATTCTTGATCCAAGATCTGGCGTGCAATTTATTGCTGTTGCCAGCGGTAAGGGGGGAGTAGGCAAATCCACCGTCACGGTGAATTTGGCGGTGGCCCTGGCGCGTCAAGGCAAGAAGGTGGGCTTAATTGACGCCGACATCTATGGCTTTAGCGTTCCCGATATGATGGGGATTGAAGAGGCTCCGGTGGTGGAGAACGGCCAAATCTTACCTGTAGAACGGTTTGGCGTCAAGGTGATGTCGATGGGCTTTTTTATCCAGGACAATAACCCGGTCATTTGGCGGGGCCCGATGCTGGGGAAAATGCTTCGGCAATTTTTCAGCGATGTTCAGTGGGGCGATTTGGATTATATGCTGCTTGATTTTCCGCCGGGTACAGGGGATATCGCCCTTGACGTGCACCAGATGATTCCGCAAAGCAAGGAGATCATCGTCACTACCCCGCATGCTACTGCTGCTTTTGTTGCTGCCCGAGCAGGGGCTATGGCGCTGCGCACGGAACATGAAGTGCTGGGCGTCGTCGAAAATATGGCTTACTACGAGTGCTCCAAATGCGGCGAGAAGGATTATATCTTCGGGCGCGGCGGCGGTGCTCGGTTGGCAGAGTCCTTACATACGGAATTGCTGGCACAATTCCCGCTGGGGGCGCCGGATAACCATCCCTCCGAGCCGGACTTTTCTCCGTCAGTGTACAAAGCAGAGACCCCGGTGGGTCAGCTGTATGACGAACTGGCGCAGCGCATCGTGTTGAAATGCAAAAAAGACTGACCCTTAACGGGTCGGTCTTTTTTTGGGGGGGGGATGAGCGTTAGCTTGCGGCTTAAGAAGATCCACCGCTGCCTTCGCCCTCTTTGCTTTGGCCGCCTTCATCGCCGCTGCCTTCGTTACCGCCGCCTTCGTCCTGCTTAGGCTCTTTTTCCACCTTCGGCTGCAGTTGCTCTTGAACGACGGTTTTCAACAGCTCAAGCACTTCCAATTTGAACAACGGACTTTGCATCGCTTCCTGCATGACCGTCATGGATTGCTTGCGGTAATCCGGCGTCTTGGTTAAATCGAGGAACATCTTCATGACTTCCGGCGATTTCAGGATTTCGCTGATCGATTTCTGATAAGTAGGGTCTTTGATCAGCTGCATATGGAGCTCTTTGCTTTGGGCGTTGATCGCCTTCGCAAAATCCCCGGCAAACTGCGGATCGGTCATGATCTTCTCGATTTCCTTCTTGTATTCCGGGGAAGTAATCGTCTCCTTGACAGCCATACGCACCTCATTGGAGGTTTGGGACGGGAGAATCATCTTCACCCCAAACGTTCCGCCTCCGCTGCTTCCTCCGGATCCGCCCGACCCGGAACCGGAATCAGAACCGGACTCCGAACCGGATTCTGAGCCGCTGCTTCCGCTTCCGCTTTCGCTGCTGCTTGGAGGATTGCTTAACGCCTCATATATAGCCTTTTTACCTTCGTCAGTCTTAAGAATATCGATAACCATCGATTTCGTTTCTTTATATCCCCCACCCTGGGAAGAGGAGGGGGAGCTTTGTTCAGAACCGCAGGCTGCAAGCGGAAGAGTGAATGTACATAAGAAGCATAAAATCCAACGGGTACCCCGCCATTTCATGGTTCCCTTCCTCCTTATCATCATTGCTGAAGTTAGTATGCGGCTTAAAAACGGAAATATCCCAACGAAAAGCTTAAAAACAATGGTTTTTTACCGGGATCGTTGGTAAAATATTTCGTTAGTGGAGGTGGAAGGGGCTTGAACTTAAAAAAGTGGCTTTACTTATTTGGGACAACCTTAGCCGTAGGGGCGGCGGGGTCGCTGATGGTCGGGCTGTTGCTGCAATGGACCGATACCCTGCAATATAAAGGCCTGACCGATATTTTGGTCAATGTCGGGATATTACTTGGCGTTGGCATTATGGTTAGCGTGTATTCCCAAATGGGCTTTTTCGCATATTTAATGATCAATTATATGGGGAACGGTGTCTTCTCCAGAAGAACGTGGCAATATATCCAGTTGGTCTTAACTGCTTTAGCGTTGCTGGAACTCATGTTCTTCCGCATTTTCGTAGGCGGGGAGAAGAACGGGTATTCTGACATAGTCCTTGGCATTGTCATTCTTATTGTGGCTGTGGGGACTGCGTTTTATAAGGCGAAATTGACGAATGCAACTGCCTGGATTCCCACGTTGTTCTTTATGATTGCGGTTACGATTGTAGAGACCGTTGGCGTATTGAAGATTGGGGTCAATTCCGCGACGGCCTGGATTGTTGCGCCATTAGTCGCATGTAATGCATATCAAATCTTAATTCTGCAGCGCGTTCTGAATTCAGGAAGTACAGAAATACCAAAAAGCCCAGCCTAAACTGGGCTTTTTTGCTACAGTTTACAATCCAATTGCGTACTCAAACTGCTTCTTCAGCCACGCTTGATCACGGACTTCGTTGCCTTGAACGCTGGCTTCCTGCAGCAGGTCCGTTACGGTCACAAACTCATAGCCTTTCTTGCGGAGCTCATCGATGATAATCGGCAACGCTTCATGCGTTTGCTTCACCGAATCGCTGGCGTGAAGGAGAACGATATCCCCGGGATGGGCTTTTTTAACGACGCGGTCAACGATGGTTTGAACTCCTTTGTTCATCCAATCCTGAGAGTCCGTATCCCATTGAATGACTTGGTAGCCCTGACTTGCAGCAATTCTAAGCACGCGCTTATCGAAGTCACCGTTTGGAAGCCGCAGCAGCTTAGGAGGTTGGCCTGTTACTTCGGTCAAAATCGTATGTGCGGTTGAAATCTGACGGGCAATTTCCTCGTCGCTCAGGCTGCTGTAATTCGTATGCTTATGCCCGTGGCTTCCAATTTCATAACCTTCCTTCTGAATTGCTTTGACGATGTCTGGATGGGTCTTGCTCCAAGGCGAAGACAGGAAGAAGGTGGCTTTCTGCACATTCTTCTCCTTCAGCACGTTGAGAATCGGCTCGGCCCGCGTATCGCCCCAACTGATATCGAAGGTAAGGGCTATGACTTTTTTGTTCGTGGACACGCTATAAATAGCCGACGGAGCGCTTTCCTCTGAGAATACCGTGACATGGCCCTGCTCCACGTAAATGACGCCGGCAGCAAAGAGGGCCGCAGCGAAGACAAAGAAAAAGCGTTTGATTTTCTTTCCGTTAAGGACATAGAAGAAGTTGTTCATGAACCTTTAAGCCCCTCTCGTTATCAGAATGAAATGATCTGAACTGATCCGCTTGTACAAATGTATGCTTGTTCCACAGCTTTATGACGCTTGGCCGATCATAATTTGAAGGAGATTGATGCAATGTTCTCGATTCGGAAGTTTATCCGCGACTTACGTAAATATAAGAAAGCCATGCTGCTATCGATTTTGATTTTTGCAGCGGGACTAGTTCTGGGGGCAGCAAAT
>NZ_CP150174.1:3825000-3985000 GCF_037964765.1 Paenibacillus sp. FSL K6-2441 | reverse complement strand
GTGAACCGAAGCCCCAGTAAACGGCGGCCGTAACTATAACGGTCCTAAGGTAGCGAAATTCCTTGTCAGGTAAATTCTGACCCGCACGAATGGCGTAACGACTTGGGCGCTGTCTCAACGAGAGATCCGGTGAAATTTTAATACCTGTGAAGATGCAGGTTACCCGCGACAAGACGGAAAGACCCCATGGAGCTTTACTGCAGCTTGATATTGGACTTGGATACGATTTGTACAGGATAGGTGGGAGCCTAGGAAGCCGGAGCGCCAGCTTCGGTGGAGGCGCCGTTGGGATACCACCCTGATCGTATCTAGGTTCTAACCTGGTACCGTAATCCGGTACGGGGACAGTGTCAGGTGGGCAGTTTGACTGGGGCGGTCGCCTCCTAAAGAGTAACGGAGGCGCCCCAAGGTTCCCTCAGAATGGTTGGAAATCATTCGAAGAGTGCAAAGGCAGAAGGGAGCTTGACTGCGAGACTGACAAGTCGAGCAGGGACGAAAGTCGGGCTTAGTGATCCGGTGGTACCGCATGGAAGGGCCATCGCTCAACGGATAAAAGCTACCCTGGGGATAACAGGCTTATCTCCCCCAAGAGTCCACATCGACGGGGAGGTTTGGCACCTCGATGTCGGCTCATCGCATCCTGGGGCTGAAGTAGGTCCCAAGGGTTGGGCTGTTCGCCCATTAAAGCGGTACGCGAGCTGGGTTCAGAACGTCGTGAGACAGTTCGGTCCCTATCTGTCGTGGGCGTAGGAAATTTGAGAGGAGCTGTCCTTAGTACGAGAGGACCGGGATGGACGCACCGCTGGTGCACCAGTTGTTCCGCCAGGAGCACAGCTGGGTAGCTAAGTGCGGACGGGATAAGCGCTGAAAGCATCTAAGCGTGAAGCCCCCCTCAAGATGAGATTTCCCCGTATGTAAGACCCCTTGAAGACGACAAGGTTGATAGGCCTGAGGTGGAAGTGCCGTAAGGCATGGAGCTGACAGGTACTAATCGGTCGAGGGCTTATCCAAAAAATAAAATGCAAATCTAGTTTCGTATCCAGTTTTCAAGGATTCAACCTTGAACCGATTTTTAGCTGCAAGCCTTTTATAAGGTTTGATCTTTTGCTGAAGCGGAAAGTGCGGAAGTAAAAGCAGCGCAAAAATCTTGTTTGGTGGCAATGGCGGAGGGGTTCCACTCGTTCCCATCCCGAACACGACCGTTAAGCCCTCCAGCGCCGATGGTACTTGGACCGAAGGGTCCTGGGAGAGTAGGACGCTGCCAAGCAATGTTCCCCGATAGCTCAGTCGGTAGAGCACTCGACTGTTAATCGAGTTGTCACAGGTTCGAGTCCTGTTCGGGGAGTCTATCCTGGAAGGAAGGATATATGTTTTGCATATTTCCTTCTCTTCCGGGGAAACCAACTCTTATGGAGAGGTGTCCGAGTTGGCCGAAGGAGCACGATTGGAAATCGTGTAGGCGTCACAAGCGTCTCGAGGGTTCGAATCCCTCTCTCTCCGCCAGCAAGGACTTGAATATGGCCCGTTGGTCAAGGGGTTAAGACACCTCCCTTTCACGGAGGTAACAGGGGTTCGAATCCCCTACGGGTCACCATCTCTTTTCTTTAGTCATCCCAGATCTGGAGGCTTAGCTCAGCTGGGAGAGCATCTGCCTTACAAGCAGAGGGTCGGGGGTTCGATCCCCTCAGCCTCCACCATACTTCTTATTACTGACGCGGGGTGGAGCAGCCCGGTAGCTCGTCGGGCTCATAACCCGAAGGCCGCAGGTTCAAATCCTGCCCCCGCAATTATCCTCTTCAAGAGGATGGCATTATTCTCGTGTGGAGCCGTGGTGTAGAGGCCTAACATGCCTGCCTGTCACGCAGGAGACCGCGGGTTCGAATCCCGTCGGCTCCGCCATTTATCTTCTTAGTTAAGACTTGTACGAGCCATTAGCTCAGTTGGTAGAGCACCTGACTTTTAATCAGGGTGTCGAAGGTTCGAGTCCTTCATGGCTCACCAGTTTCATATTTATTATGCGGACGTGGCTCAGCGGTAGAGCATCGCCTTGCCAAGGCGAGGGTCGCGGGTTCGATTCCCGTCGTCCGCTCCATCTTAATACGCGCCCTTAGCTCAGCTGGATAGAGCGTTTGACTACGAATCAAAAGGTCAGGAGTTCGAATCTCTTAGGGCGCGCCACTTTTTCAATTTCATATTTCACCTTATTGACGGGATGTAGCTCAGCTTGGTAGAGCACCTGGTTTGGGACCAGGGGGTCGCATGTTCGAATCGTGTCATCCCGACCATCTCTTTAAGGTGCGGGTGTAGTTCAATGGTAGAACTCCAGCCTTCCAAGCTGGTAGCGTGGGTTCGATTCCCATCACCCGCTCCATACATAACAGCAACATCATCGGATAAGATGATGTTTTTTGTTATAATTTTAACCTTATTACCATTGCGGCCTTCCTCCCGGGTATAAAAGTTTTCTATCGACGCCTTATACCCTTGCGTTTTACTGCTTTACCGTGTTAAGGTAAGTAAAGTTGCGACGGAATCGAATCCGCAGTCATAGCGTCCAAGAATTTCTTACAAATTAAGTGAAGATTTTCAGGTCAGTTTGTTGTATGATGTTAGGAAACGCTTGGCGCACGTCATTAGGTCTAACCGACAAAGATCATGACCATGCTGAATTTAGCATGCTGCATTGGGATGAAAAGGGGGAGAAACATGACAGAGTTAACGGTTACCGCAGGTAAAGGCAACTCGAATAACCTGCTTCGGCGCGACATTCGTTTTTTGGGCAATATTCTAGGAGAGGTCCTGGTGCATCAGGGCGGCAATGAGCTCTTGGATATTGTCGAGAAGATACGTGAAGCCAGTAAATCCCTGCGGGCTGTATTTTTACCGGAGTTACATGAAGAGTTTAAGGGAATGATCAATTCTTTAGAACCCGGCATCCGTCATCAGGTGATTCGTGCATTTGCGATCTATTTCCAATTAGTGAATATTGCGGAGCAGAACCACCGCATTCGCCGTAAACGCGATTATGAGCGTTCTGCAGGGGAAGAGGTTCAGAGCGGTACGATCGAGGCCGCTGTCCGCGATTTGAAGGAACAGGGTTTTAGTTATAGCGAAGCTCAGGAGCTCCTGAGCGGCATGTCTCTGGAGCTGGTCATGACCGCCCACCCAACGGAAGCGATGCGCCGTGCGATTCTGGACATCCACAAACGGATCGCTGACGATGTCATGCAGTTGGATAACCCCACGCTGACCTTCCGCGAACGGGAGCAATTGCGGGAGAAGCTGCTTAACGAGGTCATTACCCTTTGGCAGACCGATGAATTGCGGGATCGCAAGCCTACCGTACTGGATGAGGTCCGAAATGGGATGTACTATTTTCACGAAACCTTATTCCATGTGCTGCCTGAGGTTTATCAAGAACTGGAACGCTGCCTGACCAAATACTATCCAGAGCACTACTGGCACGTCCCAACGTACTTGCGCTTCGGCTCGTGGATCGGCGGCGATCGGGACGGGAATCCTTCGGTAACCTCCGACGTGACCTGGGAGACGTTGCGGATGCAACGTAAACTGGCGGTGCGCGAATATCAGCGGATTTTGTCCGATTTGTTCAAGCACCTTAGCTTCAGCACCACCATCGTGGACGTTACGGACGAGCTGATGGCTTCCATTCAGCGGGATCGCCTGCAAGTGACCCTGCGCAAAACGCAGCAATGGAACAACGAGAAGGAACCTTACCGTATTAAGCTGACGTATATGACGGAGAAGCTGCACAATGTTCTGGATGATAGCACAAAGGATACGCCAGAGCGTTATCCAAACGTAGAGGCATTTATCCAGGATTTGAAAATCATCGACCGCAGCTTGCGTCATCACTACGCAGACTATGTGGCGGATACGCATATCAAGAAGCTGATCCGTCAGGCGGAGCTGTTTGGCTTCCATACTGCCACGCTGGATATCCGTCAGCACAGTAAAGAGCATGAGAACGCCATGACGGAAATTTTGGCGAAAATGAATATTGTGGAGAACTATGCCGAGCTGGAGGAGCAAGAGAAGATTCAACTGTTGGAACGGTTGTTAAACGACCCGCGTCCATTAACTTCTCCTTATCAGGATTACTCGGAGAGCACAAGAGAATGTCTGGACGTATATCGTACGGTGTATCAGGCGCAAAAAGAATACGGCACACAGTGTATCACCAGTTACCTGATTAGTATGACAGAGGCGGCCAGCGATATCCTTGAGGTCATGGTCTTCTCGAAAGAAGTAGGCTTGTTCCGTAAAGAAGCGGACGGTACCGTCGTTTGCACGCTTCAATCGGTTCCGCTGTTCGAAACGATCGACGATCTGCACGCCGCACCAGGCATTATGCGTCAGTTGTTCAGCATGCCGATTTACCGGGAGTCGGTGGCGGCGATGAACGAACTCCAGGAAATTATGCTCGGCTACTCCGACAGTAACAAAGACGGCGGCGTAGTTACAGCAAACTGGGAGCTGCGCGTAGCCTTGAAACAAATCACAGCGACGGCCAATGAATTTGGCATTAAGCTGAAATTCTTCCACGGGCGCGGTGGCGCGCTTGGCCGCGGCGGCATGCCGCTCAACCGCAGCATCCTTGTGCAACCGCCGGAGACGATCGGCGGCGGTATCAAGATCACGGAGCAAGGCGAAGTGATCTCGTCACGTTATTCCTTGCGTGGTATCGCGTACCGCAGCTTGGAGCAGGCGACTTCGGCGCTGATCACCGCAGCGATTCAAGCGAAGCTGCATCAAGATCAAGGGCCAAGCGCAGAAGAACAACGCTGGGAAGAGATCATGAGCGGCATTTCCGAGACATCGCTTCAAAAATATCAGGACCTGGTTTTCCGAGAGCCGGATTTCTTGAAGTTCTTCCGTGAGTCAACGCCATTGGTCGAAGTGGGTGAGCTGAATATCGGCTCCCGTCCATCCAAGCGGAAGAACAGTGATCGGTTTGAGGATTTGCGGGCGATCCCTTGGGTGTTTGCCTGGACGCAAAGCCGGTATTTGTTCCCGGCATGGTATGCGGCTGGAACCGGCCTGTATAATTTCTATCAAAATAATGAAGAGAACCTCAAGGTTCTTCAGGATATGTATCAGAACTTCTCGTTCTTCCGCACGGTGATCGATACCTTGCAATTTGCGTTAAGTAAAGCGGACTTGGTCATCGCGAAGGAATACGCCAAGATGTGCAAGGATGATGAAGTGAGGGAGCGGATCCTGGGTCAAATTGAAGAGGAATTCCATTTGACGCGGGAAATGGTGCTGAAGATTTGCGGGATTTCAGAAATTTTCGACAACCTTCCTGGCCTGCAAGAATCAATCCGATTGCGTAATCCTTATGTTGATCCGCTGAGCTATTTACAGGTGCAGCTGTTAACGGAATTGCGGTCTGCGCGTGAAAAAGGGCAGGATGATGCCGAACTGTTACGTGAAGTGCTGCTTACGATTAACGGAATTGCTGCCGGACTCCGGAATACGGGCTGATCCATTATTGGCTCAGGATGCCAAGCCAGACCTTCTTCATAAGAAGGTCCGGCTTTTTTGCTGTTGGCTTGGCTGGATGTATTGCATTTTGGGATAAGTTGCTTTAACATTTGAATGAAGTGCCGACGACTGGAAGTACCCTTTCAAGGATTTAATGGTCAGGATTCGGATCAAGGACGACCTATTGCATTGCCTTAGACCAAGGGACGAATAGCCGGACAGGCAGGGTACAAGTACCTGAGCCCTTCCAACCGATTTGGGGGAAAATATGGTGGTGGAACATTTCGATGCAAGACTGGTGAAGCTGGCCCGTAAAGGGGATCAGGAAGCCTTCGCCGAACTTGTTGATCTATATAAGGATAAGCTTTATCATCTCGGATACCGGATGCTGTCCAACCGGCACGAAGCGGAAGATGTCGTGCAGGAGACGTTCTTAAGGGTACATAAAAACTGGAACCGCTACGACGATAAACAGAAGTTCTCAACCTGGATTTACCGGATCGCGACGAACTTGTGTATTGACCGACTGCGTAAGCGGAAGCCAAGTTATTACTTGGACGCGGAGATGAACGATCAGGATGGCTTGGACGGATACACTCTGATTCCTGGGGATGAACGGACACCGGAAACGGAATACTTGCTGTCGGAAACGCAGCTAACGATTCATCAAGCGATCGAAGGCTTGCCTGCCAAATATAAGTCGGTGATCGTGCTCCGTTATTTGCAGGAACTGTCGCTGCAGGAGATCAGCGAAGTTTTGGATATGCCGGTGACCACGGTGAAGACGCGGGTTCACCGCGGACGCGAATTTTTACGTAAAAAACTGGAGCATAAAATGCTCTGAAATTTGGGCTCCGCCCGGGGAATTATTTTTTGAAACGAATTCTGCACCATTACGTATTGTAAGGTAGGATGTAGGACGACTATGATCTTAGCCGTGCCTTCCGCATTTCGCATAGATTGATACTACTGAAAGGATTGGCTGATATGGAATGCAAACATGCCTCATCTTTGATGCATGATTATCTGGACGGCGAATTAAGCCGCGACCAAGCCGAACAGCTGAAGCAGCATCTAGACGAGTGTCCGGATTGCCTCAAGGAATTCAGGGAATTGGAACGAACCGAAATGATGTTGTTTGCCACCATCAAGCAGCATAGCAACATCTCGGCTCCCGATGAACTGGTGAACCGGATCATCAGTCAGATTCCAAGTCAACCCAAACAGCAGGCATGGATCCAGTGGATCAGACGCCATCCGGCGTTGACAGCGGCAGCAATGTTCTTGCTGGTGATGTTATTCAGCGCGGTATCGCTTTGGGATAGCGACGATCAGCTGGTCGTAAAAGGAGCGGGTCTGGATCAGGTCATCATTCAGGGCGATACGGTCACGGTACCAAGTGACGCCGTGATTGCCGGGAACTTGACCATTGAGAACGGGAAAGCCGAAATCTATGGTGAAGTTCAAGGCAACCTAACCGTAATTGATGGCTCCTATTACCAAGCCTCCACGGCGCATATTTCGGGCGAAGTTAAACAGATCGATCAAGCGCTGGACTGGATCTGGTACCGGATCATCAATACGTTTACGGAAGTCGCCTCTAGGTGATCGTAAGGCGATAATGAGTTTTTGGGCGCCCTTCCATCGGGAATTGGCGCTTTTTTTATTTTTTGGGACCAGGTAAAAATTTGCAATCGTTACGAAATGAACCTATTTTTGCTGGACGCTTGCATCTGACATGTGAACGTTATAACCTAGTATTTAGGGGAAACTTATAGAGACAGGCGTGAATGAAGCTGTACATATTGTTTCCTTGTTGGCGGGCCAAACGTCCGCAAGGAACTTTCCGGGGGTCGCAGCATGAACTATTTTGCGAATTTGACTTGGCAGGATACCATTAAGGATGTCATCGATATCCTAATTGTTACCTATATAATATATCACTTGATTTTGCTTGTCCGCGGAACACGGGCCGTTCAGTTGCTCAAGGGAATTTTAGTTCTGGTCTTTATTTGGGCCGTAAGTACCTGGTTCGACTTGTATACGCTGAAATGGCTGATGAATCAAATGTTTACGTTTGGCGTGCTGGCGATCTTCATTATTTTCCAACCGGAGCTTAGACGTGCGCTGGAGCAGCTTGGCCGGGGCAAGCTGTTCGGGCGAAACAGCGCGGACGAGGAAGAGTTTGGCAAAGAGATCGGTGAAATTATAAAAGCCGTGAATTATTTATCGCGCCGGAAGATTGGGGCTCTGATCGTGTTTGAACGCGATACGGGGTTAAATGAATATACCGAATCGGGAATTCCGATGCAGTCGATTATTTCTTCGCAGCTGCTGATCAACATCTTTATCCCAAATACGCCGCTTCATGATGGAGCCGTGATTATTCAAGGCCACCGGATCTCTGCGGCCGCCTGTTATTTGCCGCTGTCGGAGAATCCGTTCATCAGTAAGGAGTTGGGTACAAGGCACCGGGCAGCGATCGGAATTAGTGAGGTCGGAGATGCTGTCTCGATCGTCGTGTCGGAGGAGACGGGACAAATTTCGCTTGCGATTGACGGTCAGGTCGTCAGGGACATTAACGAGGAGTCGTTGATTTCCAAGCTGTATGCGGAATTAGGTCCGAACTCGCGCACCCAAGACAAGCGCAGCCCGTTCCGTAGACGGAAGGAGGCCGACAAAAATGGATAAATGGCTAACTCACAACAATTTTGCCAAGGTCCTTGCGCTGGTGTTTAGTATCATGTTGTGGGCGATGGTTCATTTGGACAGCGGGACTCCCGTAGACTCCACTACCTTGGCGCAGTCGCGTTACATCGACAACGTCAAAATCGAAGTGACCGGATTTGACGAGGACAAATACGTTTTGTACGATCTGGATCCCAGCACCGTGCGTATGGAAGTGAAGGGGAAACGGATCGATTTGACGACGAATTTCTCGGATTATAAGGCGAGGCTAAATCTGGAAAATCTGGGACCTGGGACATTTACCCTTCCTTTAACCCATGAGCTTCCTCCTGGGGTCCAACTGGTCTCCATGGAACCCTCCATCGTAAAGGTAACGATTGAAGCGAAGGAAACCCGGACGATTCCCGTGACCATTGTCACGAAAGGGGAGCCGGCCGACGGTTTAGTGCTTGGGACGCCAATTGTTGCCGGGAGCGGCACCGTTGATGTGACCCTGCCGGCGAGTGAGGCGCAGGAGCTGAGCAAAGTCGAAGGTACGGTGGATGTGACGGGACTGAAGGAATCCGTTAAAGGCAAAAGTGTCAAACTGACAGCATATGATAAGCAAGGGATGCCCATGGAGAATGCGAAGATTTCACCTAGTTCCGTGGTTGTAGACATCCCAATCAATAAGCTATACAAAAATGTGCCGATCGAAATACGCAAAACCGGGCAATTACCTTCCGGATACGTCTTAACCGATGTGGATATTGACGTAGAGGGAGTCGTTCTATACGGTACAAAGGAAGCGTTGGAGGGTATATCCTCCTATCCGTTGACGGTGGATCTAAGCCGTTATAACGGTTCGAATGAGACTAAATACTCGGTGGACTTGACTCCTCCAAAAGGTTTTGAGAAAATCGAGCCGAGCTCTGCCACGATCACATTGCATGTAATGCCCGGAGGACAGAAGCAGCTGGACGACATCCCGATCACGTTGAAAAATGTCGGATCCATGTACGATGTCAAGTGGATCCGGCCAACTGAGCCGAGCTTGAGTCTGACAGTGATTGGGGCCAGCGTGGTGTTGGACGCGCTCCAGCCGGAGAACATTCAGTTGACCGCTGATCTTGCACATCTGGGGGCGGGGACGCATACGATCCCGATTGAGATTAAATTGCCGGAGGGTGTGGCTCTGGCCGACCCGAACACTTCATTGTCCGTGGACGTGGAGCTGACGGAGAAAGGAAATCCAACCTCCGGTGTTCCTGTGGAGCATCCAAATCCGTCAGACGGTACACAAAGCCCAGCCGGTAATGGATCATCGCATGGATCGCCATCTCATCAAGAGGATGGAAGCAATGCGACAGACGACGATACCTCAGGGAACGGTAATGGCACGTAACATGAACATAAGCAGACAACGACGAACATAGACCGGTCAGACGCCTCCTGGGAGATGAGGAGAACGGTGCGGTACTGGCAAACAGTTGAAGGAGTGAAATCATGGGGAAGTATTTTGGAACGGATGGCGTAAGAGGAATTGCGAATAAAGAATTAACAGCAGAACTGGCTTACCAGATCGGCCGCTGCGGCGGTTATGTGCTTGCAGGGCAGGTACCTAAGCCCAAGGTTGTCATTGGTATGGATACGCGTATTTCCGGCGTAATGCTGGAGTCTGCGTTGGTGGCGGGGCTGTTGTCGATTGGCGCCGAAGTAATTCGACTTGGCGTCGTGACGACACCTGCGGTTGCTTATCTCACTCGCTTGCTTAAAGCGGACGCGGGCGTCATGATTTCCGCATCCCACAATCCGGTGGAGGATAACGGGATTAAGTTCTTCGGCAGTGACGGCTTTAAGCTGTCGGATGAAACGGAGCTGCAAATCGAAGAACTGCTCGACAAGGCTGTCGACGAGTTACCGCGGCCGATCGGCGGCGACTTGGGGACCGTGACGGTGGACAATGAATCGAAGCTGAAGTACCTTGAGCACTTGAAAACGACGATCAACTCCTCGTTTAAAGGGCTGAAGGTGGTGCTGGATTGCGCGAACGGGGCGGCCTATGAGCTGGCACCAAGATTGTTCCGCGAGCTGGGAGCCGAAGTGCATACGCTGGCAGCTGAGCCTAACGGGCTCAACATTAACGATCATTGCGGATCCACGCATCCGGAGCGGCTGAAGGAAGAAGTCGTTCGACTTGGCGCTCATGTAGGGCTTGCGTTCGACGGCGACGCGGACCGGTTGATTGCGATTGACGAGCTAGGTCAAGAAGTGGACGGCGACTATATCCTGTGCATCTGCGGCGATGCGATGAACAAAGCCGGTAAGCTGAAAGACAGCACGATTGTCTCGACAGTGATGAGTAATTTTGGCTTCTATAAAGCGGCCAAGAAATTGGGGCTGGCTACCCAGCAAACTGCAGTAGGCGACCGCTATGTTATGGCGGAAATGCTGCGCGGCGGCTACAATCTGGGCGGGGAGCAGTCCGGTCACGTGATTTTCCTGGACTACAATACAACCGGGGATGGCATTTTGACGGCGATTCAGTTGGTCGATACGATGCTGGCTTCCGGCAAGCCGCTTAGCGAGCTGAAGAAGGTCATGAAGCAGTATCCGCAGGTGCTGGTGAACGTTCGCGTACAGGACAAGAGCAAGTTCGCGGGTAACGCTGTGATTGCTGAAGCGATTGCGGAAGTAGAGCAAGAATTGGGCGATAACGGGCGCGTGCTGGTTCGGCCGTCGGGAACGGAATCCCTCATCCGCGTTATGGCCGAAGGGCCGGAGAAAGCGGAGCTGGAGAAGCTGGTCGCGCAAATTGTAGAGGTTGTAGAGAAGCAGTTGGTGTAACGACCTGATTGTTTGGTTCATGATATAGGACTTTGAGAACCGCCGGACGGGTGAGGATGCCTGTCGGGCGGTTTTTGCTAGGGAGAGGGCGTCTGTTTGGCTCTCTTTTTGACGATTATCCGGTTGCATCAGGTTGAGGAGAGGTGAAAAGCAGGTGCAACTTAAGGGCATTAAATGCCTCATTCGGGTGCGTATTCACCCAGATCTGAACGAAAGGGATCATGGTGCAAAGTGTCGGGCGAAAAGGGAAATGAAGGGCGAATAAGGGACATTAGAGCCTTAAGTTCCATTAGGGTACAGGGGGACAAGCTCGACGGGAGAAGGAATTCCCGTTTTTTTCTAGGCCAATAGGGTAAAAAACACGGTTCGACGAATCAGGACAAGATGATCATTGCCAAATCGTGTGAAGGTGCATATAATTAAGCATATTCGAGCAGAGAAAGTGAGGGTAGTTAGGTTTACCGGATTTTAAGCGCCAGAACTTCATTGTGCGCGTTTCGTTTGGACCGATTTAGGAAATCGGCGCGATCAAGGGAACGTTGTTGAGAAGCAGGGGCGGAAGGCTGGCTTGCAGCGACAACGGTGAATCCTTGAGGCGTTATTATCGGTTCAAGCGTACGGCAAAGCGAAGTTGACGAGGTGGAGGTGTTCGGAATGTTCGGCGGGGGCCTCCCGGTGCTGCATCGCACCGTAACCGTATCGGCAAAAGGATGGGGCGACCTTTCCCACAAACCGTGCGGGCAGATGGATAATCACATTCATAGATCGTTCATGAATGTACGTAAGCAAGTGACGCGGAAAGAGCCGCGGTAGACGGAGCAATCTGGACATTCGTGAAAAAATGAATGAAAGTTGCGTAACGTTTGAGTGATGATCAATCTGTTGATGATTGGTTGGATATATTTTTTTACAATTGAATAGTTCTGTCTCGGTGTACCGCGTAAGGCTTCTTCCGTGTTTCATTTCTTACGGCCAAAAAACCATCTTGTAAGAATGAAACGGAGGATAAATGATTATGTGTGGTATTGTTGGATACATTGGGAATCGGGATACGCAGTCGGTGTTGCTTGAGGGATTAAAGAAACTGGAGTATCGCGGGTACGACTCCGCAGGGATTGCTGTGTTTACGTCGGAGGGTCTGAAGATTGCAAAATCGCTCGGCCGTCTGGCGAACCTGGAATCCAAGCTGGAGGATGCACCGCTCAAGGGTTCGGCCGGGATTGGTCACACCCGTTGGGCTACGCACGGCAAACCGTCTGACGTGAATTCTCATCCGCATACCGATCATACCCAGAAATTTTCGGTCGTGCATAATGGGATCGTCGAAAACTATCTGGAATTGAAGGAAGAGCTGATCAGTCAAGGGTATGTCTTTGTTTCTGAAACGGATACGGAGGTCATTTCCCATCTGGTCGCTCGCGAGTATCAAGGCGATATCGTGAAGGCGGTTCAGAAGGCGATCAGCTATATGCGCGGCGCTTTTGCACTTGGGGTGCTGACGGAGTATGAACCTGACAAACTGGTGGCTGTCCGTCAAGCTAGCCCGTTGATCATTGGTCTTGGCGAAGGCGAGAACTTTATCGGCTCCGACATTCCTGCGTTGTTGAATTACACGCGGAACGTCTATATTTTGAACGATGGCGAGATGGCGGTGCTGACGAAGGATTCTGTCGAACTGATGACCATTGAAGGGAATTTTATTTCTCGGGAAATGATTCGTGTCGATTGGGACGCTGTCACCGCAGAAAAAGGCGGGTTCGATCATTTCATGCTGAAGGAGATCCACGAGCAGCCGAAGGCTTACCGGGACACGATGCTGGGTCGGATCGACGAAAGTGGACGCAAAGTCGTGTTGCCTGGCTTGAAACTGACGGACGAGAAGATCCGCAGCCTGAGAGCGATTCATATCGTTGCTTGCGGTACGGCATATAACGCCGGTCTGGTCGGCGGGTCAGCGATTGAGCAACTTGTACGCATTCCGGTGATGACCGATGTCGCTTCGGAATATCGTTATCGCTCGCCGTTGATTACACCGGATACGCTCGTGATCGTTGTCAGCCAATCGGGCGAAACGGCCGATACGTTGGCAGCACTGCGTGAAGCGCAAGCAAACGGTGCCCATGTGCTGGCGATCACCAACGTGGTTGGCAGCTCGATTGCCCGCGATGCAGACGATGTGATCGCTACGCTCGCTGGTCCGGAAATCGCCGTCGCTTCGACGAAGGCGTATACGTCCCAGTTGATTGCCTTTTACCTGCTTGCTCTGTACATGGCTCAGGTTCGCGGTACGCAAAGCGAAGATCAAGTGGCTCATGTGATTGCGGCCATGCAGTCGCTGCCGGAGCAGGTGGAAAGCATGCTGGCTCAGGCCGATGTGGTGAAGGCTTATGCGGAGCAAATTGCTAGCAATGAGCATCTGTTCTTTATCGGTCGCGGTCTCGACTATTCCGTCGTGCAGGAAGGTTCGCTGAAGCTGAAGGAAATTTCCTACATTCACTCTGAAGCGTACGCTGCCGGTGAGTTGAAGCACGGCACCCTGGCCTTAATCGAAGAAGGCGTTCCGGTGATTGCGCTGGCAACCCAGGAATCTGTGCTGGAGAAAACCGTCAGCAACATCAAGGAAGTAAAAGCGCGTGGCGCAGAAGTCATGGCGATCACGCACGAGGAGCATGTGCCTGACCTGCTGAAGTCGGTTGACCAAGCGCTGTCCATTCCGAAGACGCTGCCGCTGCTGACACCAGCCCTGTCGGTCGTACCGCTCCAATTGCTCGCTTACTACGCTTCCCTGGCTCGCGGCAACGACGTCGACAAGCCACGGAACTTGGCGAAGAGCGTGACGGTGGAGTAAGAGGAAATAAAATTGGTGCTATCTATAACAAGTAATTAAAGTCGCCACAAGGATTGTGAAGTCGATCTAAAGATTATGGAGTCGGTATCAAAAAGCCTAGGAAACTCAGAGTCACTCCTGAGTTTTCCTCGGCTTTTTTCATTTTTGTTGCTGTGATCCCTAGCTAATCCCTTGTTTATTAATTTTCTCCAGTTTTCCAACAACACCATTATCCGAATTCATCATTTCACTGGTTTTCGCATGTTAATCCACTATGATTCTTATCACTCGTGATGAAACCGGAATTTAAGACGAGAAGATACAAAACTAAGTGCGGCAAAGAGTTTCTCGGATTTTTCGTAGTTTTTTACGATGCAATCTTAACGAAAATATCCCGTAATCTGTAAATTAAAAATGTCCAGAGCCAATAAAAAATTCAATCAAATTCCCGGTGAATACTGAACTGAATTTAGTATTGAAATACTCGATTTATCCGTGGTAGTATTTGGGTAGAAGTTATGTTGATCAAAAGGGACTAATCCCGAATCTTCTTGTTATAAATTTCTCGATTATAAAATAAGGAAGTAACCTAACTTTTATCTTGAAAGAAGGTGATAAATTGATTGAATCGTTCTGGAATATCTGTCTGCTCCATGATATATCAACACGTGATCAGTTGCTTCGCGAAGCCATTCGAGTGAAACGGACGCAACAACTTCTGGAACAGCAACAGTTGGCCGAAACGGAGCTAATGACAGAACCTGAGAAGCTGTTTCAGTGGATGAAGGAACGAGCCTTAGACAAAGAATTAGGCCATTTTCCCGGCGATCGGGATTTATTTTATAAATTATACCATGCAGGCAAGGATATGGACTTGTTGGAATACGCCATGCTAACCATCCAACAAGATCGTGTTACAGGGAGCATTGTCGTCCATCCGGGAATCGTCGAGCGGTTTGTCGATCAGTGTGAGCGACATGGTTGCACGAACATCCTGTTTGCAGAAGCTGAAAAGTATATCAAAGGACTTATCGAAACGAAATGTTACCATCGACCATGGACAATCACATTGTTAACGGAAAACTACATCATCGGCAGATTGTTCAAAACGTATTTCGAGCCCTATTCCAATATCCGCATCGTTCAAGGGTCCATTTATCAACCGTTGCCTGCAGAACATCAATTCGAAGCGATCCTGGCGATGCCGAATTTTGGTATGAAGATGAACGATGACGATGTCGCGGTTCGGGAATCCGAAGGCGCAGCGGCCAGCTACCTCCTTCCACTCTTGCAAGACGGCGGGAGATTGAGCGTGACCTTTCCTGCACGGATGCTGTTTCAATCCGGCGCGATCGCCAGCTGGCGGAAGAAAATGAATGAACAGGCGCCGGTGCAAACGATCTATTCGCTTCCGGACGGCTTGTTTCGTCCCTACACTTCTATCAAGACCTATCAGGTTGACTTCGGCAAAGTGCCTGTGAAAGAGGTGATCCTCGGGCGACTCCATATGGAGAAGTCAAAGCTTGTGGGGGAACGGGAGATTACCATCCATCCGGATCGGTTCCGAGAGCTGGATCATTGGCGAATCGAACTGCTGCTGGATGAAGATCAGGATATACTTCGTTCGTTTCAGCAGGCGGCAACCCCGAAAGTGAAGTTGCGCGATGTGGCAGAAATTTTTCGGGGAAAATCGATTCTTAAGCAGGATCTAAAGCCCGGGAACATTAAGGTGCTGAATATATCCAATCTGGATGACGGCGAAGTGCTATTGGATCAGCTTGAAACGATTGACGAGGAAGAGCGGAAAGTGAAGCGTTACGAGATTCTCCCAGGCGATCTGGTTATGACATGCCGCGGCACCGTGATCAAGCTGGCTGTGTTTCCGAAGACCGAAGGGGTGGTCATCGCCTCATCGAATATGATCGTGATCCGATTCAAGTCGGCAATCAAGAGCCATTTTGCCAAAATGTTTCTGGAAAGCCCTGTTGGAACAGCCCTTATTCAAAGCTTCCAGCGGGGGACGACTGTAATGAATCTGAACCCGGCGGATGTGGCGGAATTGGAATTGCCCATGGTACCAGAAGACAAACAGCAAGTATTAATACAGAATTATATCCGGGAGAAAGAAAGATATAAAGAAGTCGTTCGGGAAGCGGCGAACCGCTGGGAACAAGTAAAGAGCCAGTTATACGAGCAACTCTACTGAGGAGGAATTTAGGATCATGGCAACAGCGAACATTGGATTCGAGGAAAAATTATGGAGCATGGCCGATAAACTGCGCGGCAGCATGGATGCAGCGGAGTATAAGCATGTAGCGCTCGGCCTTCTATTTCTGAAATATGTGTCGGATGCATTTGAAGAAAAATATGAAGCATTGAAAAATGAACCGTATGCCGATCCGGAGGACCGGGACGAATACGTGGCAGAAAATATATTCTGGGTACCGAAGGAAGCACGCTGGAACCATATCAAGGATAACGCGAAAAAGCCAGAAATCGGGCAGATCATTGATAATGCGATGATTGCCATCGAGAAGGAAAATCCATCGCTGAAAGGCGTGCTGCCGAAAGATTATGCTAGGCCGGCACTGGATAAAACCCGCCTTGGCGAAGTAATCGACCTGTTCTCGTTCAAAGTCGGCGATGAAGAGAGCCGTTCGAAGGATGTTTTGGGTCGGGTATATGAGTACTTCCTTAGCAAATTTGCTAGCGCGGAAGGCAAGAATGGCGGGGAATTCTATACCCCGAACAGCGTTGTGCGCCTGCTCGTCGAGATGATTCAGCCGTTCAAGGGCCGCGTATACGACCCCTGCTGCGGGTCCGGCGGCATGTTCGTTCAGAGTGAGAAGTTTGTAGAGGAACATCAGGGGCGCATCGGCGATATAGCGATTTATGGGCAGGAGTCGAATCCGACAACGTGGAAGTTGTGCAAAATGAACCTCGCCATTCGCGGTATCGACGGTAACCTTGGCGAGCATCACGCAGATACGTTTCACAATGATTTACATAAAAACCTGAAGGCCGATTACATCTTGGCGAATCCGCCGTTTAATATCAGCGATTGGGGCGGCGAACGGCTGACAGAGGATGCCCGCTGGACATATGGAGTGCCTCCCGCTGGGAACGCCAACTACGCCTGGATTCAGCATATCGTGAACAAGCTTGCGCCCAGCGGTGTTGCCGGTTTCGTACTGGCGAACGGCTCCATGTCGACAAGCACGACGGCGGAGTTCGAGATTCGCAGCAAGTTAGTTAACGCCGATTTGGTGGATTGCATCGTCACCTTGCCGGGGCAGTTGTTCTACTCTACGCAAATTCCGGTTTGTCTCTGGTTCATTGCCAAAAATAAAGCGCCAAAGGGCTTTCGGGACCGCCGTGGTGAAATCCTGTTTATCGATGCCCGCAAAATGGGGCATATGGTGGATCGCACACATCGCGAATTGAGCACGGAGGATATCCGGAAGATCGCCGACACGTACCATGCATGGCGCGGTCAGGCGGAGGTCGGAGCATACGAGGATGTGAAAGGCTTCTGCAAAGCGGCGAAACTTGCAGAGGTACAAGAGCACGAGTATATCCTGACACCTGGGCGTTATGTAGGCATTGAAGATGTGGAAGAAGACGGAGAACCGTTCGAGGATAAAATGGCGCGGCTGACAGCAGAGCTCGGGGAGCAGTTCGCCAAGTCCCGGCAACTGGAGGATGAAATTCGCAAGCGGCTTGGGGGGATTGGGTTTGAGTTTTGAGACATGGAATAATGTCATGCTCGGTGATGTTGTTGATATCATTAGTGGTGGTACCCCTAAAACAACAATCACTGAGTATTGGGAGCCTGAAGAAATAGATTGGATCACTGCGAAAGATGTTTCAGAGTGTGAAAACCGAACTATAAGAAAAACTAGTAGGAGAATTTCGAAAAAAGGACTTGAAAATAGCTCGGCAAGAATTTTAGAACCATTAACCACAGTCTTGATTGCACGTGGTGCAACAACTGGCAAGGTTGCATTGAGTTCTGAAGGCATGGCGATGAATCAAACGTGCTATGGATTGCAAGCGAAAGAGGGGAACGACAAACTTTTTATTTATTATTTGATGCTTTCAAGGTACAACAGTTTTCGGGCAATTGCGAATGGTAGTATTTTTGAAACAGTTATTGGATCAGGAATCAAATCTATACAGTTAAACATACCAACTTTCCCAATTCAACAATCAATAGGTAAAATTCTTGGGGCTCTTGATGACAAAATCGAACTCAACAACGCCATCAACAAAAACCTTGAAGAAATGGCCCAAGCTCTTTTTAAGCGGTGGTTTGTGGACTTTGAGTTTCCGAATGAAAACGGTGAACCATATAAGTCCAGCGGCGGCGAGTTTGAGGAAAGCGAGCTGGGATTAATCCCGAAGGGGTGGAAAGTAGTTACTATTGGTGATTATTGTAAAGTTAGATCTGGATTTGCATTCAAAAGTAGTTGGTGGCAAGACGAAGGTATTAAAGTTATTAAGATAAAAAATATAATAGGTAATACAATAAATTTACAAGATACTGATTGTGTAGATGAAGAAAAAATGTTGAAAGCTTCTGAGTTCTTAGCGAATCCTGGAGATATTCTTATAGCTATGACAGGAGCAACTGTGGGGAAAATTGCCCTAGTTCCACGTACGAATGAAGCATTACTCATAAATCAAAGGGTCGGGAAATTTTTTCTAGGAGAAAATCCTTTCAAGAAAAACGGATTTTTATATTGTTTATTAACTCAAAAAGTAGTATTCGATCAAATTGTTTCAGTAGCTTCAGGGAGTGCTCAACCGAATATTAGCCCTACAGGAATTGAAAGTATTAAAATATTGCTTCCTGACCCAAAAACGCTAGAATACTTTAATGAAATAACAGGTTCAATGTTGAAGAATATAGTAGAGATCAATTATGGAAATAAAATATTAACCCAAATCCGAGACACTCTTCTTCCCAAACTCATGTCTGGTGAGATTCGTGTTCCTGCTGAGCAAGATAACATTACAAACGATTTGCCAATGATTGCGGAGAGCAATTTAACTTATCAACCTTAACGTAAAGGAGGTGCAACAATGGCTTACTATTCCGTATCTTACACAGAGAGTGATTTGGAGCAGGCAGCGCTGGAATGGTTCGAGGAACTAAATTACGAGAAAGCTTACGGCCCGGATATTTCTCCCGAAGGCGAGTATCCTGAACGGCAATTTTACCATGACGTCATCCTGAAAGACAGGTTGCGTGATGCGCTCATTCGCATCAACAAACATGTGCCGCGTGAAGCAATCGAGGAAGCGATTCGGGTCATTGAAGTGCCGCGCAGTCCCAGCCTGCTGATCAATAACAAGGCGTTCCAGAAGATGATCACTGACGGGATCGATGTACAATACCAGGCAGCTAATGGTGAATATCCGACGGAAAAAGTATGGCTGTTCGACACCGACCCGGACCGGATCGACAACAACGATTTTCTGGTCGTCAACCAGTTTACCGTCGTCGAGAATCAGGGGGAAAAGCGACCGGATATTGTCGTGCTCGTGAACGGTTTGCCGATCGCCGTATTCGAGTTGAAAAGCGCCTCCAACGAAGAAGTCGGGATCAGCGATGCCTACAACCAGGTGCAGACATACAAAAGCACAATCCCGTCCCTCTTTACCTATAATTCGTTCTTGGTCATCAGTGACGGCGTGAATGCCCGGGTCGGCACGTTGACAGCCAATGAAGACCGGTTCATGATGTGGCGCACGATTGACGGCTATGACGTGGCTCCTTCTTCCCTGCCCCAGCTCGAAGTGCTGATTAAAGGAATGTTTGAAAAAAGTCGGCTGCTCGACATCATCAAGCATTTCGTGTTGTTTCAAACCGATGGGGAGCAATTGTTCAAAATATTGGCGGGATACCACCAATACCACGCTACCAACAAAGCGATTGCAAGTACGGAACGTGCGACGATGGACGAAGGGGATCGCAAAATCGGCGTAATCTGGCATACGCAAGGCTCCGGTAAAAGCTTGTCCATGGTATTCTACGCTGGCAAACTCGTGCTGACGCTCAACAACCCGACGATCGTCGTGGTGACGGACCGGAACGACCTGGACGATCAGTTGTTCAGCACGTTCAGCAAGTCGAAGGACTTGCTCAGGCAAACGCCTCAGCAAGCGGAGAATCGGGCCCATCTGCGCGAACTGTTGTCGGTGGAGTCGGGCGGGATCATTTTCACAACGGTCCACAAGTTCACCCCTGATGAAAATGAAGATAAGTATCCTGTGCTTACGGAACGACGCAATGTGATTGTGATCGCAGATGAAGCCCATCGCAGCCAGTACGGGTTTCAGGCGGAAATGGTTGCCGGGGAAGACGGGGCGACAATCAAGTATGGCTATGCCAAGTATATGCGCGATGCGTTGCCGAACGCTTCCTTTATCGGTTTCACCGGAACACCGGTAGAGTTGACAGACAAAAATACGCCTGCCGTTTTTGGTGACTACATCGATATTTACGATATGACCCGAGCCGTAGAAGACGGAACCACGGTCAGAATTTATTACGAAAGCCGTATTGCCCGCCTGGAGTTGTCGGAGGCTGAGCGCCCGGTCATTGACAGCGAGTATGAGGAAATTACGGAGTATCAGGAATACACGCAGCGGGAGCGGTTGAAGTCGCGTTGGGCGCGGCTAGAAGCATTGGCCGGTGCAGAGAAGCGGGTCAAGAAAGTCGCACAGGATATCGTTGAACATTTTGAGCAACGGCAAAAAGCCGGTTTTGGCAAAGCGATGATCGTTGTGATGTCGCGTCGGATCGCTATTGATATGTACAAAGCAATTGTGTCGCTCCGGCCGGATTGGCACAGCGATGATGATAACGAAGGCAAAATCAAAATCGTCATGACCGGCAGTTCCAGCGATCCGGAAGAATGGCAGCCGTTTATCGGCAACAAGCGGCGTCGGGAACATTTGTCCAAACGGATGAAAGATGTGAACGATCCGCTGCAGATCGTCATTGTCCGCGATATGTGGCTGACCGGGTTTGACGTGCCGTGCATGAACACAATGTATATCGACAAGCCGATGAAAGGACATAACCTGATGCAGGCGATCGCCCGCGTGAATCGGGTGTTCCGCGACAAGCCGGGCGGTCTAATCGTCGATTACATCGGCATAGCCGATTTGCTGAAATCGGCACTTCAACAATATACGGAAAACGACCGTAAAACTGCCGGCATCGATACGGACCAAGCTGTTGATTTTATGCTGGAAAGGCTTCAGCTTCTCCGCGAATTGCTCCATGGGTATGACTACAGTAAATTTGCTTCTGAGAAAGCATCCGAACGGATGAAGGCAATTGTTGAGACGGTCGATTACGTACTTGGATTGGGTGAGGAGAGCAAGCGGAACTTCTTGAATTGGACGACGGAATTAGCAAGAGCATTCTCGCTCTGCGCGACAACTTCCGCCGCGGAGGAAGTCAATGTCGAAATCAGTTTCTTCAAAGCGGTTAAATCAGGGATTATTAAGTTGATAACTGACGAGAACAGGAAGAAAACGACGAAAGAACTCGACGCCGAGCTGAATCAGCTCATTTCGAAATCGGTCGTATCCGATGAAGTTGTCGATATTCTGGAAGCTGTTGGCTTGCAGAAACCGAACATCGCGATACTATCGGATGAGTTCCTGGAACATGTGCGCGGATTGAAGCAGAAAAACCTAGCGGTGGAATTGCTCCGCAGGCTGCTTCAAGGAAAAGTGAAGGCTATTTCCCGGACCAGTATTGTACAATCGAAGAAATTCTCAGAGATGCTGGAGGAAGCAATTCGGAAATACAACAACCGCACCATCGAAACGACGCAAGTTATCGAAGAACTTATCCAGATGGCCAAAGATATGAATGCGGCTGTCAAGCGCGGCGAAGATCTCGGTCTGATCAAAGAAGAACTGGCCTTCTATGACGCGCTTGCGTCGAACGAATCGGCCAAGGAACTGATGGGCGATCTCATGTTGAAGCAGATCGCACATGAGCTGACCCAAGCGATAAAGAGCAACATCAAGGTCGACTGGACGCTTCGTGAGAATGTACGGGCTCAGATGCGAATTACGGTCAAGCGGTTATTGAAGAAGTACGGTTATCCGCCGGATTTGGAGAAAATGGCGATTGATTTGGTGCTTCAACAGGCAGAATTGATGGCGCAGGCCGAAACGGAAGAATTCAAATATTAACACACCTAGGCATAGCTAACATGAATTGTTATTTAGCTATGCCTATTAATTTGGAGGGAGAAATTGATGTCAACTGACAAAGAAGTTCTAATACGGGAATTCCTGAAAGCTCTTCATGAAGAAAATGCAGCTATTTTCGCAGGAGCGGGTTTATCCGCTGCTTCAGGATATGTTAATTGGAAAGGACTTTTAAAGGAGGTAGCAGAGGAGCTTCACCTTGATATAGAAAAAGAGACTGACTTAATATCTTTAGCACAGTATTTCTATAATAAAAATGGCAGGCAAAGATTATCGCAGTTGGTTATTGATAATTTTTCAGCGCAGGCTCAAATAAATGAGAACCACCGAATCCTAGCTAAGTTACCTATAGATACTTACTGGACAACAAATTATGATAGATTAATTGAAATGTCATTGATTGAGGCAGGAAAGAACCCAGACGTTAAAATAAAGCAAACCGATTTTGCCCTATTAAAGCCCAGAAGAGATGCGATTGTATACAAAATGCATGGAGATATTGAAAGAGCTGATGAAACTGTTTTGATAAAAGATGAATACGAAACATTTTATGAAAAGAATCAGCTTTTTGCAATGGGGCTTAAAGGTGATTTAATTTCAAAAACCTTTTTATTCATTGGTTATAGCTTTGAAGACCCTGATTTAGAGTATATATTAAGTCGCATCCGAGTATTAATGGGCCAAGACGGAAGAACCCACTATTGTTTTTTTAGAAAGGTCAGTCGCAATGATTACTGCCATCTTCCCCAAGAAGAAGGCGATGAAATGTTCAGGTACAATTCAGTTAAACAGGAACTAAAGTGCGCAGATTTAGAAAGGTATCACATCAAACCAGTGTTAGTTGATGAATATGAAGATATTACCGAAATTTTAAATACCATTTACCAACGTTACATTAGATCAAACATACTTATATCTGGGAGTGCAGCAGAGTACGCCCAGTTCGATAGTGATGAGAAAGTTGCCCAGATGTTTATTCATCAACTAAGTCATGAGATAGTGAAAGCTGATTTCAAAATAGCATCTGGATTTGGTTTAGGAGTTGGAAGTGCTGTTATTAACGGATCATTAGATTTTATTTACTCCACGAACAAACGAAAAATCAGTGATTATTTAATTTTAAGGCCGTTCCCCCAGTTTGCAACAAACGGAATGGACTTGAAGGATTTATGGGACAAATATAGGAGAGATTTAATCTCGGATGTGGGCTGTGCTGTGTTTATATTTGGGAATAAAGATGAAAATGGTCAAGTAGTAGATGCAGATGGTGTAAGAAAAGAATTCGATATTGCTGTTTCAAAAGGGGTTAAGGTTATACCTATAGGTGCTACAGGTTATGTATCCAAGGCATTATGGGAAGAAGTAATCGCAGATTTCGATAAATACTATTTTGATTTCCCGGCACTTAAACCAGACTTTGAATTCATTGGGGATGCAAAGAATGATCATCAGGAAATCATTAGAAGAGTAATAAAAATAATTAGAGTCCTTAGGGATGGCAGGTAAAGAATAATTTGGGGAGTGAATAAAATGGGGAGAAAGATTTTTATTTCCTATAAGTATTCCGATAGCAATGTATATCCTTTAAATAATGACTATTCTACAACTGTAAGACATTATGTAGATGAGCTTCAAGACAAACTAAAGGAAGACGATCACATTAATAAAGGTGAAGCTGACGGTGAAGACCTTAGTGAATTCAAGGATGAAACGATTTGGACTAAATTAAAGGATAAGATCTTTGATAGTAGCATCACCATTGTGTTTATTTCAAAGAATATGAAATCGGCATTTGTCAGCGAAGAAGACCAGTGGATCCCATGGGAGATCTCGTATTCGTTGAAAGAACTTACGAGAAACGGAAGGACTAGTAGCGCCAATGCAATGCTGGCAGTTGTTTTGCCAGATAAAAATAATAGCTACGAATATTTCATCCAGGACAACTCGTGTCCCTATTGTAATTGTAGGACACTAAAGACCTATACTTTATTTACAATATTGAGAGAAAATATGTTTAACATAAAATCTCCTACTTATAACGACTGTAGTAACCATAGTGAATTAAACAAGGTATACACCGGAGAAGCCTCATATATACGATCGGTTAAGTGGGTCGATTTTATTAATAATATCGATTATTATCTTCAGATAGCATACGACATTAATAAAAATATAGATTCATATAACATTCGAAAAAGTGTGTAAATTAGAGATGCATTGATAACGATCATTTTAGGAGATATAGTACATGCCGGGTGTAACAAAAAGAAAATATGTTGGAGAAACGATGCGGATCAATAAAAAAATCACACAAATATTGAGACGCCTATCAGAAGTTCTACCTTATGATTATAATGCGGATACACTGGTAAATTTATTTAAAGAGTTGTATCCACATGAGTGGTGCGAACTAAACCAACGTTATCAACACTATAAAAAGAAAGATGAATTCTTGCGAAAGATTGGTAAGAATGTCAGGTACAAGCCTGACCCACCGAGGAAGCATTTTCTTAATCTGCCTAAAGTCAAACACATGCTATCTAAAGGTATGGTTATTAAGCACAAAGCTAACTTTGATAGTGTGGGTTATCAAGAAAAGTTCAACAGTTTTAAGGTTAAGAGGCTAAACGCTATTAAGAGTAGAAATGACAAGATCGCTAAAGAAAATGAACTTATTCAAAATGTTGAACCACTATATATTGATGCATTTATTGCTGCTTATCACCAAAGAGGAATAAGTTTAGAAGGAAAGTTGGAAATATTTAATGAACTACAAAAATATAAGTCCAATAAAGTCCTAGAATTTTTCTACAAGCTTAATGACAGTGAACGGAATAACCAGATTAGAAACATGGGGTTCAGACATTTGCAACGGATGGGAAACTATATGAAATTAAGAAAAAAGTTTAAAGGTAAAGAAAAGAGTTACATGACGGAGACAAGTCAGTTTTTCATGACCCCTCTGGATTTATTAAACAGAATTGAAGGCAATAAGCTTCAGAATCAAAAGATATACGATGTATTTGTTTCTCATAGCTATATAGTTGCTCCTGAAAAAGTCGATTTTCAAAAATAGTTTCGGGTTGCTGGCTGGGTTGTGAGGGGGAACTTTCCCTAATGATCGGTTTCCATGTTAGTTTTGGAGCATTTTTGCCGCTCTTTGCAGGTTGTGGGTCAGAATCCCGAAGCCGACCCAGCATTTTGAGCCGACAAAGCCCCGATACCTGCTGCGGTTCAAACCGTACTTCCGCTTGAGAAGACTAATCTTCGCTTCTCCAGCTGCACGGTAACGCTGCAAGTCTTTGAACCATAATTCGTTTTCGTACTCGGATCGGGCAATGCCTTTTTTGCCCTTTCGCGGCAAGCTAGCTCGCTTCACACCAAGTTCGGTAATGGCCGTTTCGTTCTTCTTGCTTGAGAAACCGCGGTCGGTCGCTACAGCTTGCGGCGCTTTGCCGAATTGCTTGATATGCGCCTGTACAGCGGGAACGAGCAGTTCATCATCCGAGGGGTTCCCCTCGTAGACAGCGTAGCCGGTCACAAAGCCGCTTTCCGTCTCGTCGATTCGCACCTTGTAGCCGAACTCAGTTCCTTTGGCCAGCTTACCTTTCTTAATCGGTCTTGCTTCCGGGTCAAAGAAACTGACGATCCGATCTGCGATGATTCGATTGCCGGAAACGACCTGTTTGGCTTGTTCCAACAACTTGCCGGTTAGCGTGACCGCCTCGGTCAGTTTGGTTTTACTTTGTCGAAGAGCAGCTTTGCCCTTGTCTTGCAGTTTCTCGATAACGGCTTGCGCCTTGTTCACAACGTTCTCGGCTACTTCGATTACGCTCCCAGTGATCCGGTCAACTTCTTCCCAAGATTCACGGGTGCGGCGACGTAGAACTTTCGCGATGGACAGAATCTTTTCCTTGATTTCTGCCGTACGATCTTCAAAGCCTTGAACAGTGTGGGAGGCGACTTTCCGGATTTTCTGAATCGTTCGAGTGATGACTTTTACGCCATCTTGCAACAGCGTAGCGTCTGTCGGGTGATGGATGTCGGATTCCACAACCGTCGTATCCGTGCGCAATTTGCGGGTTTTCAGAACGGCTTTTTCCTCACACTGCTTTACGAGTGCGGCATTGATGTCTTCGACGATCTTGTCGCCGTAGCGTTTGCGGGCATAGATGAGCGTAGACGGGTCGGGCATCGGTTCGTCGATGGCAAACCGGCAGAACATTCGCCATGTGATGCTGTCACCGACTTCCTTCACGAGTGACTCGTAGCCCAAATTGTATTTATGCTTCAGGACCATAAGACGGATGTACTTTTCAATTGCAAGCGTAGGACGGCCGCTTTTCTTGCCTTTCGGGTGCAACTCAGTAAACGGTTGAAGAAAACGGTCGTCGTCCAGTAATTGATCTATGATTGCAAGCTCGACCGGCAACTTTCTAACAGATTCCGGGAGAATGGCATCCCAGATGGTCAATTGCTCGTCTCGAAGTTTCAACATTTTCTTCACCTCTTGGAAGGATTCCCGAGGGCTTCTGTTGAACTCCTATAGCAAAGGAATTCTTCCCTCGGGGTGTGGAACTTTGTTATCTCGTCAATAACAATTTCCATTTTGAGGTGCTGAATTCCTTTTAATTATGCTCAAAACACCCTGACTTTTTCAGGGGAAACTATATAGATTCCAGTGTTATAAAGAAGGTAATTAAAGCTCTTAATAAACATTTTCTCAATGTATACTGTGATTGGACGAGCGATAGAGAATTTCTTAGGAGAGAGCTAGTGAGTGAATATACGAAGGTAGTCTTAAAAAAGCGTATAAAACAATCGAAAAATATAGTCTTTGTAAGGACTAAGAACTCGGTTGAGTCTGATTGGGTTAAATTTGAATTAGATTACGCTAGAGCAATAGGAAAGCCAATATACTATATTGATTTATTGAATGATAATACTACACAGCAATTTCAAGAACTCATATTTGATCTTGAGAATGAGATAATATCCCTAGAGGGCTTCCATTTAAATCAGCAATAGCTATAGGAGGATAATGTGGCAGTATTTATTAGCTTTGCGAAAGAAGATCAAGCTTTTGCTGAACGTCTGTCAGCTGAATTAGTAAAAAGGCAGGTTATAGTTTTTTTTGATCAATGGGAACTAAAGGTGGGTAATAAACTTACGGACAGGTTAACTAGAGAAATAAATGAAGCAGAATATATCTGTATTATTCTTTCCAAAGCTTCAGTTAGGGTCTTAAATTCAGAAGATCAACGGTGGTTTAAACGCGAATTTGAATTAGCATTAGAATTAGAAAAAAAGGCTGGTATTGATATAATTCTCCCAGTTGTAATCGATGATTGTGAAATCCCTCATGCATTAAACGATAAGGTTAGATCGGAATTCCATATTAAAGGGTTTGATGAGGGGATTAAGGAGATTTTACTTGCTGTTTCCAGTTCAATTAAAGCAAAGACTTATAGACAAGAGCGAGAAGAAAGAAACTTTGTATATGATTGGGCTATAGATTGGTTCATTAACAAAGAAAAAATGTTAGAGATTACTTTGGATGTAGTAGAGTTTTCAAGAGAATTTGAATGGTCAATATTAACCAAAGTTAGTATTAAATCAAACAGTGCCGCTACACATCATTTTAAGAAACGTGCCAAAAAGGGGTTAGGAGAGGTTGTAATTTACACAATAATGGGATTCTTAGTTCAACATTTAAGTGATGAGTCTTTGTTACTTTCGAATAATAAACCGACAAAAAAAAGAGTTGATATTCAGGATCCTGCACTGGGTTATAAATTTGAGATTGACATAACAGCAAGAAAACTGGGGAGAGATACGGGGAGGGATTTTATACTACACACTGGAAATTATTACAAACAGATATTTAGCTATCTAATTAATAACAAGGTGCCTGTGGAAGCTAATTTACCATCACTTAATTCTCTAGTCTAATACTTTATTTTCCTGGGTTCCGTATTTAGAATCTAATCTAGATACTTAGTCTAAAACTTATTTTTCAAAAGCTGACGATTTTCCAGCTCAAAAACCCGCACCAGATCTGAAATTATAGTCTAACACTTTATTTTCTTTGAACAAATAAATAAAGCGGGGTTGCCATAGCAACCCCGCTTTATTTTTGCCTGCCGTCGGTGAGAACTCCCAAGCCTTCCATGATATAAGGTCGAACCATGTCTACTAATAAATCGGTTCGATTCTTTTCCCCAACCGTTAACCAATGGTGGGCTGCGCCATAGATTGCTGAGGCTGTCATAGCCGAAACGATCTTGGTATGGCGGTGGTCTGTAGAGTGCCCTTTGGAAAGAATGCTTTCGATCGTTTGCTGCAACATTTTCTTTATCATTTCATCCACAAGCTTCGCAATCGATTTAGAATCCATTCTGCAGATCTGATAAAAATCCACAATGTAGCGGTATGTCAGCAAGATCAGCTGGTCACAGATTTCAGCTGTAAACTCCTGCGCGTTCATCACTTGCTCGGGAACCATGTCACGGAAAAACTGTTCGGTGTATTCTTCAAGCAAAGCATATTTATCTTCGTAATGGGCGTAAAAGGTGGCGCGGTTAATGGTAGCTTTCTGTGTAATCTCCTTGATGGATATTGCATTAAAGTCTTTACTCCGCAACAACTCTCTAAATGCTTCTCGGATGAACTGTCGTGTGCGCATGACCCTTGGATCTTCCTGATTGACCATATCCCTGTCCCCCTCTAAAACATCAAATATCAAAATGTGTTGTTTTGGCAACTTTCCTCTGAATCTGTTTGTTGAAATCATGATCATGCAGTACTACGATTTTATCAGACATGTGTTGCTTAAGCAATTGATGTCGAGTTTCCAGAAAGGAAGGAACGCAATGAACTCAAAACAACCTCGACTTTTGATATTTGGTGCTGGTGTGATTGGTAGTGTATACGCCCTCCGATTTGCACAGTACGGATTAGACGTAACCGTGTTAGCGCGAGGAAAGAGACTGGATGTACTGAAACAGAACGGATTGCTTTACAATGAAGAGGGGATCGTTAAGCAAATACCGATCAAGACGATCGAAAAGCTGGAAGACGACGACATTTATGATTTTATTTTGGTTCCCGTACGATATGATCAGGCCGAATCTGCCCTTACTGCGCTCAAGCATAATCAGAGCAAAGCCATTGTCACCTTGACGAACACCGTTGGATATGACCGCTGGCTTGATATCGTGGGAGATCGGTTGCTCCCCGGATTCCCGGGTGCAGGCGGAGACATTAAAGAAGATGTTCTATACGCCCAATTTGGTTCTGAAAAACATCAAGGCACCATTTTTGGCGAAATCAATGGACAGATTACCGAAAGAGTGAAAGAGCTTGCCCAAATCCTTGAATCGGTAAATTTACACTATGAAATCCAACCAGACATTCAAGCCTTCCATATTTCCCATGCTGCATTAGCAATCGTCAACAAGCATTTCTATACCAATGACGGCATGATGGATGTAGAGTCGGCAAGAAGTGTGAGTACGCTAAGCAAGATCGCTGCAGAGATGAAGCAAAATCTTCGCCTGGTAGAGCAAGCCGGAATTCCGGTAATCCCAGCCGAAACGAAGGCAATGGGTGAAATGCCCGACGACGAGATGATCTCCCGTTACCGCCAGATGCTGACCAATGACTTTATCATTGATGTAAAGCTTGGGAACCATGCCGTCAGCCAAAAAGCAGAAATCATGTTATTAGATGAAATGTTTCATAAAAAGCTATCTAACCGAACATAACTTTTGGACAGGTTAGACACAAAAGGAACAGCGGCAGGCTAAGACTTTATTTTGCAAGTCCTGGTCCACCGCTGTTTCATTTTTGGGGGTTGCCCCTCTTTATTTCATATTTACCTTCTTCCACTCCTCATGATATTTCCACACTCGCTTCCATAGTTCATCGCGCTCTAGCTGGCTATAGCTGACCAGATGCTCCTGAAACACGTCTCCCAGCACTTCCAGCCATTGGGATTTGGTGCGAAGTTCTGTTTTTTCGATGCCCTTGCTGTCTCGCTTGGTCCATATACATCCTCTCAGTTCATTACTGCCGGTGGCGTGTCTATGCCGAACAAGAAATAGCTGAATCCAGGGCGACTCCGGCGATCGGCTGTAAAATTCATGCTTGGGTTTAAACTCTTCCAGGTTCTCTAATTCATCCGGGGCATAATCAACACCTGCAAACGATGTGTTTGGGGCGTGAACAAGCCGCCAACCGCCTTCCACCACGCCGGACTTCTCGACTTGATACACCAACGGACCTTGCTCGTAAGTGCCCATCTGCAGCGGAATCGGTTCATAGGGCATATCACCCAACCCCACGTCGATGATGTATCGTTGTTCTTGCTGCTGTTCATTGGTCAAGCTGACAGTGAGCCCGAGGTGAAAGGAGTTAATGCGAGGCTCCTGCCCCGGAGGTTGGACACCCGCTCGATGCCAAAAAACACGGTAGCCCAGTGAACGAAGCAGAACGCTGAACGCACCGTTCAAGTGAAAACAATACCCGCTTCGGTTGCTCAACATCAGACGGACGCACTCGCGTAAATCGATCGGAGTTGGTCTGCCGGCAACGATATCAATGGTCTGCCAGGAAATGGTCGACACATGGGCCCTGTGAAGCTGAGTGAGATATTCAAGGGTTGGCGGTTGTATGTCCTCAATGCCAATTCTTTTTAAGTAGGCTTTGATTTCGGCGGGGGTCATCATCATGTTTCCATCATCACTTTCGCAGGTTGCTTGCTGTTATGCCCCAGCTTCTTCACCAGTACGATAAATTGTTCGACGGCTTGGTCGATGCGCTGGATGACCTCCATATCTTGAGGAACCCCATCCGCATCAAAGACCGATTGGCCCTCCCCAACGGATATCCATTCCGGACACAGGATGCCATGAAGATTCCGGATGATGCTTTGGAAATGGAGAAGTGAACTGACTCCCAGAGGACCGCCTGCCGAGCTCACAGTCAAAAATGGCTTGCCAGTCACGTGGCTGTTGTCCAGGTAATCCAGCGCATTTTTTAAGGAACCGGAGATGGAACCATGGTACTCGGGAGTGGCTAAGATGAGGCCGTCAGCTTGCTTCACTGAATGGATCAGAACGTCGGCTTCCGGGGGGACGACCTCTGAGTCAGGAGAATAGAGCGGTAATTGCACAGCCGCCAGATCGATAATTGAGACCTGAATGTTTCTCGATTTCAGAACGTCTTCGATATAACGAAGAATACTTGTGCTTGCAGCGTTGTGCCGGTTGCTTCCGGCGATCAGGGTAATATGCATCATTATGACCTCACTTAATTCGTTTGCTTAAGTTGCTCCGAGGAAGATCTAGAAAATTTCCACGACATATTCATTCCAACAACCTAATGTAATGCAAGCCAGAACGAGCAAGATAGTTCCGGTCGTTTGCGACCAGCCGCTGCTGCCATTCATGATATATATGAACACAATGCCGCTTGCAGACAGAAGAAGAGACAGCTTCTGCATCCAGGTGGTTTTTTCTTTCAAAAAGAGGGAAGCGAATAGCATCGTGACCACAGGCGTCATGGCGCTGATGATGCCCCTTCCGCGGAATCTGCATGCTGAAGCCCAAACGTTTGCAAAACAAAGTAAGCGATCGGGTATAATGAAGCGAGTAGCACCAAGGAGAATAATGGTTTCCCACGGAAGCCCAGTTTGACGAATCCAAACAACGCAGGAACATAAGTTACGCCAATCACTGCCGCATTCAGGATGGCAACGAAATAAGCAAGTTTCAGTTGCGGAATCACCTCCAGACCAACGAGTTCGAGGAAGCCCCCGTTACATCTCGTATATTGGAAGAGGGATTACCAATCGTTCTTTCCGGGATGAAGACATTGATTGAGACAGACAGTTCGTTAACTTTCTAGTGGCACATATAAAGGAGGCAGAATTAGATGAAAATCGTAGTGACAAGCCTGTTCGTTCAAGATCAGGACAAGGCGTTAGAGTTTTATACCCAAACCCTGGGTTTTGTAAAAAAGCATGACATTCCTGCCGGAAAATTTAGATGGATTGCATTGGTTTCTCCCGATGAGCTGGATGGGACTGAGCTTTTACTCGAACCAAATGACCATCCTGCCGCCAAGGAGTATCAACAGAAGTTGTTCGCCGATGGCATTCCGGCCACGATGTTTGGTGTTGCAGATACTCACAAAGAGTACCAACGCTTATTGGAACACGGGGTGAAGTTCACGATGGAGCCGACTCAAATGGGCGAGAACACCATCGCGATCTTCGACGATACCTGTGGTAATTTGATCCAGATTATTGATTATAAGAACAAATGATGATATCCCGATCACGCTTCCTGAAACTGGCGCGCTGATTTCATTTGTTTATGACAAGATCTGTCACTATTATCCCTTATCATAAACAAAGAAATCTCACCAGACGTTACAAGGAGTGATCGAAAGTCATGTTAAGATTTACAATACTGTTCTTCTGCATCATGTTTATGATCGGGACCGATACCTTTCTCGTCTCGCCGCTGCTGCCGACGCTGCAGGATCAATTTGGTGTGGATACGGGCATTGCCGGCTGGATGATTGGTGCCTACACGCTGGGCTCTGCCATCTTTGCCTTGATCGCTGGACCGCTGTCCGACGGCTGGAACCGCCGATTTGTGCTCGTCAGTGGACTGCTTGGGTTCGCCGTCTCCACCATCTTGTGCGGCTTTGCGTTCAGCTTTTGGTCCATGTGTCTGTTCCGTTTTCTTGCCGGCATTAGCGCGGCTTTTACGGCTCCCCAAGTGTGGGCGTCCATTCCCGCAGTGATGCCGGCGTCAAAAATATCGAAAGCGATGGGCGTCGCCTTCTCCGGGCTGGCGGCCGCGCAAGCGCTGGGCGTGCCGATCGGGAGCTGGCTTGCGGCTTCCTCCTGGTCCGTGCCGTTTTGGATCATTGGCGGGGTGGCATTGCTGCTCGCAGCAGCCGCGTATGGCATGCTGCCGAACATCCATCCGCATGAACCGCAACGGAACACGGTATCGATTTTCCGCCGCTATATGCCTCTGATCACGAGCGGAAAAGCAAGATCCGGGTATCTGGCCTACCTGCTCCTTCATCTGGGCAGCGGGACTACGATGGCTTTTGTCGGCAAATGGCTGGCGGACCGCTTCGAGCTTCCTGTTGAGTCCATCGGCACCGTGATGCTGTTTCTCGGGTTCGGGTCGCTGCTGGGCAGTTTCATCAGTTCTGCTGTGGTGAAAAAGCTGGGCCAAGCCAGTGCAGTCGCGGTGGGAACGGCACTTCTCGTGCTGTTCTATACGGGTTCACCGCATATGGCGAATCTCCCCGTCGTTACCGCTCTCTATTTGATCATCTTCACGACCCTGGGCATCATCTTCCCGCTTGTCATGGAGGCGCTCACTTCGTTAAACGCCTCGATTCGGGGAACGATCTCCAGCCTCGCCAACTCAACGATGAATGTTGCCAATACCCTAGGGGCTTGGGCAGCCGGTATTTTGTATACCCAATTCGGCGGGTTTGGCGCGATCGGGATGTTCTCGGCCGTCAGCTTGGCGCTCTCGCTGGGGATCTTCCTGTTTGGCGGCGTATTGCAACGGAAATCGGAACACGCAGGCCAGGAATCGCCGTCAGCTTCATAATTGATGCGGTTGCCGCTGCCGTGGGAACCCAATAAGGAGTTCCACGCAATTGCGCGTTTTTATGGACCTTTTTAAATTTGTAGATTACGGCTTCAGCATCTCCATCGAAACTTCGGCAATTTGATGGAGCTTCTGTTTATCGGTGGAGGTGCGACGCATGACGCGGATTCCGAGCAAAGTCGCATGTAAACTGGACGCAAGCAGGCGGGGGTCTAATTCTGGTGAGATGTCTCCCGCTTGTTGCCCCTGTTGGATGAGCTCAGTCAACAACTGCTCTTCATTGCCGAACAGCTCGCTCGTTAATTTGCTGACCTCGGGATCTCTGTAGGCCAGCTCAGTCGCCGAGTTCACAAAGAAGCAGCCGTTGGGCTGTTCGCCGTTGGTTTCAATCAGATAGTCAAAAATCAGACGGATGGATTCTAAAGCCGTACGGCCGCGTTGGACTTCCGCCTTAATGGCAGCATTCGTAATCCTCGCATACTGCTCCATCGTTTTGATGTACAGCGTGTGCTTATCGCCAAACGTGTCGTACAAGCTGCGGCGATGTACTCCCATATGCTCCACCAAATCTTGAAGTGAGGTCTTCTCATACCCTTGCTCCCAGAATAAACGCATGGCCTTAAGAAGGACTTCCTTTTCGTCGAACTCTTTACTTCGTGCCATTAACCAGTCCCCTTTCAACTTTATCTTATCATACGAGAATGAACGGTAAAAGAACTGAACAAAAGGGGTCAGTGTCAAGTCAGTGTGGGCAATTCATTAAGGGAACAAAACGAACTTCATAAAGAACCCTTGCCCCTGTAAGCGCTTTGCCTTGATCATTCTCCAAACAAAAGATACATTTACCTAAATTTGTATGATTACCCTCGAAGCCCTTTAAGAGCCATTCCCGTCGGGCTGCTCTGTTTTGGTCCTTGAAGCAAGCGAATCATTCCCGTTACACAGCCTTTCGCCTGTTGCGTGATCTCCTTCATTAGCCGCCGCATATTCATTGTGTTTCTCGCCAAGTTTGGTTTCCGCTCTACATCCGCCGCAAAAGTCACGAATTTGGCTTCTTGTCTTCTCATCATCGTTCGCAGCATCGCTCTTACACCGCGCTCGCTCCAACTGTATCCGCCTCGCTTCGTTCTTCTGGCGAAAATGCGCATCTGCGATTCTGCACTCCCCATAGGGCGCATAGCGCTTGTGTCGATTCCGTTGGCGCAAAGCGTCTTCCGGTAGTCGTCCAAATGCCTCTGATGCCGCTTCAGATAACCCTTGTACTGCTTCCAATCCCGCCTATGCTCTTCCGCTATCTCGTGCTCTGCTACGCCTTCCAAAGCCGCCATCAACGCCGCAGCGTCCTGCTTGGCGAGGGATCTCCTTACGGCCTCCCATACGCTCGGCAGATGGCCGACAAAACGCTTGAGATCGCGTGCGACATGGAACCGGTCAAGCATGTACAAGCATTGATGGAAGTACGATTCACATTCCCCGATCCACGCCGCTCCGTCTCCGTTTACGACAAGCCACGTGTTCTCATCGATTTCGTAGCGCTCCGCCAGGAAGTCTCCAAACCCTTCCCAGAAGTCGCCCCCGGCCGTATGCAGGTAGTGTTGCTTATTCTTCAGTCGGACACGCTTGCCGCTTTTCTCCCAGCCTTCGTGCACAACCGCAATCGCGTTCTCCATCCCACGCTTCTTGCTCCGCTGCAGCTTCGTGTACAAGCCGTCCACTTCCACGAACAGCACGCGCGCCGGTCGCCGCTTTGCAGCCCTCGTCTCTTGCTCCGCCTTTTCGAGCAGCTTCTCCCGAATCGCCTGATGGCTTAGCACGTTGTACCCTAACAGTTGCTCCAGCCGCTTCGCGCTGTCCCGATAGGACGGGCCTTGGCTCGCGAACGCAATCGCCGTCTCTTCCAAATGCGGGGTGACTTTCCCTCGCCCTTCGAATTGCAGCAGGCGATCCAGCAGATACACATGCTTGCCACTCTGTCGATCCACGTACAATCTCCGTTTGAACCGGATATGGCCGAACACGGTGTTGACGCTGGTTTCGCGTTCTTCTTTCACACGGTAACGTGATCGGTCCCGCTGCTCAAGAATCTGCTGGTCCATCATTTCCAGTGCCTTCGTCATGGCGCTGGCGAACGCCTTTTGCATTTTCCGCAGCATCCATTGCTCAAGCTCTTTCATCGTCGGTATCGTTGTGGTAAAGTGGCTCATAGGGGCTTTCTCCTTCTTGGTGTGTTGTCGGCAAACATCACTTTACCAAGGGAGAAGCTCTTTTTCTATGTTCGCTTTTTCCAGTTCCTACCCCCACGGAAATTTTACACTAACACAAAAGGGATAATCCTGAGAGCAAGGCAACCAGAGACATCCTCACCTCTTCGGGGAGGTTGCCATAGCCAAGCAAGATATGCCGCGTATAGTTTCCTTGGATCAGGCAATAGTCCTCGACCCCGTAAACGCGAACGCCGTATGCCTGGGCTTTGGACCACCAATCGATACCGGTGGGAACCCCATGAAGCTCAATCATCAGGTGCATTCCGGCTTCATCCCCTTGAATGGCCGCACGTTCGCCGAAATGGCGGTGTATGGTCCCGATTAATAGTTGCCGCGGCTGAATTGGCAGGATGCCGCCGCCCGGGAACTGATGCGAGGGCGTCAGCAGCATGAGATGTCCGGGCTCCCATGCGGGAAGCTCATGCAGCTTCATCCCGGCGCCGTCTATAGCCACCGGCGAGATCCGATAGCCGGCTCTGCGAAAAATATGCAGCGTGAACTCAATCGTCGGATCCTCCAGGTACACGACGTCAAAACGATCCCGCAGCGTCTGGGCAATGAGGGCAAAGCCTTCGGAGGAGCCGGATACGATCATGATTTGGACCGGCTGGCAGCGCATGCCTCGTGTTCGGTAAAGGTAGGCGGCAAATTCCTTTCGCAGCGCTTCCTCGCCGCGAATATCGCCGTAATCGAGGGAGGCGGGCGGTACACCCCCCGCCGCTTCTTTCAAATATTTGGCCCATAGCTTCCGGGGAAAATGGTGTAAATCCGGCGTACCGATCTCGAAAGGAGCTGCTCATACGCGTCAATCACCACGTTCCGGCCATGGGGCTGCTGAGCGGCAAGTTTACGGCCGCAAAGGCCATCTCCTTCGGCCCGTTGACTCCGGCGCAAATGAGCGAAATCAATGCGATTTTGCGGGGAAAGGCATAAGTCCGGGGCAGGTGACAGCCTAAAAAAAGACCTCTTCGAGCATTTCGAAGAGGTCTTTCTACAATCCCGAAAGCAAGAGATCAGCTCAACGTGGAGAGGGCTTCCTTCGTAAATGGCTTCAGCTCATCCACGCGGCCATCGCGGATTTTAGCGGCCCAAGCCGGGTCGGTCAGCAGCGCACGGCCAACGGCAACGAGGTCGAATTCGCCGCGTTCGAGGCGCTCGATTAGTTGATCAATGCCGGTTGTTTCTGCGCCTTTGCCTGACTCGAACAAGCTGGTGAACTCGGAATTCAAGCCAACGGAACCTACGGTGATCGTTGGTTTGCCGGTCAGCTTGCGCGTCCAACCGGCCAGGTTCAGTTCCGAACCCGCGAACTCCGGTTCCCAGAAACGGCGAGTGGAGGCGTGGAAAATATCAACCCCGGCAGCACTCAGCGGAGCCAAGAAGCGCTCCAGCTCCTCAGGGGTCGCGGCCAGCTTGGCACTATAGTCGACGGGCTTCCATTGCGAGAAGCGGAAAATAATCGGGAAATCCGGCCCAACCGCAGCACGGACCGCTTCAATCACCTCAACAGCAAAACGAGTACGCCCGACAAGGTCGCCGCCGTATTCATCGGTCCGCTTATTGGTGACCTCCCAGAAAAACTGGTCGATCAGATAACCATGCGCTCCGTGGATTTCCACGGCATCAAATCCAAGGCGCTTCGCATCCGCGGCAGATTGGGCATAAGCCTGAACCAGCTCGCGGATTTCCTCCTTCGTCAGCGGTTCAGAGACCGGCTTGCCGGTCAAGCTGAGGCCAGATGGTCCGATAGGATCGGCATCCGATTCAGGGAACGTCTCTCGCTGGCGGGCCGTGCCGGTATGCCAAATTTGGGGAGCGATTTTACCGCCGGCTTCATGCACTTCATTGACGACCCTTTGCCACCCGGCCAACGCTTCCTCTCCATAGAAATGCGGCACGTCCCGATCCGCAGGGGCTGCCGGATGATTGATGACCGTGCCTTCCGTAATGATCAATCCAACGCCGTTCTCGGCTCTTCTGCGGTAATAACCGGCGACATCAGGACCCGGGATGCCGCCGGGCGAAAAGGAACGGGTCATCGGCGCCATGACAATTCGATTCGCAAGCTTCAGTCCGCCGCCTTCAAAAGGTTTGAATAGAGCAGCAGCCGCTTGGGAAATGGACATGTGGATCTCTCCCCTCCATAATCATTTTATACGTATATCTAAATATATAGATTAATAAATCGATATGCAAGCAAAAAATGATTCTGCTTGATTATTTTTTGGCTTTCAGCTTGGCGGCAAATTGCTCCAAGAAGGTATCGATCCCTTCTTCATTTAACCTGTAATACGTATATTGTCCATAACGGCGTGATTCTAACAGGCCGCTCTTTTGCAAACTGGCTAAATACGAAGAAATGACGGATTGCGCTAATCCGGATTTTTCCTGAATCGAGCCGACACATACACTGCCCGGAAACTCTTGCTTGATGACATCCGGCAGATCGGACTCCAATTTCTCCGGCTCCCGCAGCCAACAGAGAATGTTGAGCCGAGTTTCATTTGAGAGGGCCTTTAGCACGGCCAGCATGTCTTGGTCTTTCATCGTTTGATCCCCGTTCTTAGTTCGTTTGTTCCCAGTATATCAAAATTTTCGCCGCCCCATAAAGAGTGAAGATGCTGCAGCGCTCGTGATGGTTTGAATTCATGTCGTCTGCCCATTTTTCATAGCTCTTCAAAGTCCATGATCGAATAGTTAAATGAAGGAAGGCGGGAAGTGCTGCCTTTCTTTTTTTATGCCCGTTTGTCCCGTCCGGTCCATAGCCATTATGACAAAGAGCTGTTTGCTGCTAGACGGAGCATCATTGCGGGGAGCAAACTCTATGCCCCAATGCATGAAACGATCGCCCGGATCATTAATCCATACGCAGGCGACACCGCTTCTGCCCCTCTCGTGGCCGACATGGGTTGCGGGGAAGGTTCGCATTTGCAGGGGATATTACGGCAGTTGGAAAGGCCGGATGGGTTAGGCGTTGGCATCGATTTGTCCAAAGAAGCCATCCGGCTGGCTGCCCGCTCGCCTGGTCTGCGGAACAAGCGCGAATCGCAGCGTTTACGCAGCGGGATGCCGTAGAAATCACCATCGATGTGGAGATTCTGATGGGTATCAAGGAGATGCGCTAGACGGTTTTTCGGCAAAACGTTATCATGAATGAGGACAGAACAAACGAACGGATAGGAGCAGAAAGATGATCGGAACGATTGTGAACACGGTCGCCATATTGGCGGGGAGTGTGCTTGGCAGCATCTTTAAGAAAGGGCTGAAGGAAACGTATCAGTCCGCCCTATTTACCGCAATCGGTCTGGCCGCCACCATGCTTGGCATTAACGCTGCGGTGACCCATATGAAGGACAGCACGTTCCCTGTGCTGTTCATCATCAGCATGGCGGCGGGGAGTTTGGCCGGAACCGCGCTGGACATCGACGGGAAGTTCCAACGGCTGGTGGGGCGGTTCTCCACCTCGAATTTGGGACAAGGACTATCGACGGGCATCCTGCTCTTCTGCATCGGCACGTTGTCGATCCTTGGGCCGATTGAAAGCGCGCTTCACGGGAATCACACCTACCTGTACATGAATGCCACGCTGGATTTAGTGACTTCCATGGTGCTGGCATCCAGCTACGGCATCGGCATTGCACTTACTGCTGTCGTGCTCTTTCTATGGCAGGGAGCCATTTATATGAGCGCCGATTATTTGGCGACTTTTCTGACGACTTCATTGCTGACGGAAATTTCGATTGTCGGCGGCGTGCTGATTGCAAGCTCGGGGTTATCGATTTTGAAGATCATCGATGCGAAGACGTTGAATATGCTGCCGTCCTTATTGGTGCCGGTGATCTGGTTTTTGCTTAAAGGCTGGTTCGGTTATTGAGGACTCAAGTCGGGATACTCAATACAAATTAACTGGAAAATGTACCGTTAATTTCGATGTAGACCAGCTGTACGTGCAACTAACAGTAAAACCTACCGTTAATTTCATCAATATCGCCACTTTAGCGGAAAAGCACCCAAATTAACTATACAATTTACCGTTAAATCGCCCATAACTTACGTTTCTGCCAATATTAACGGTAGAAATTCCAGTTAGTTTGTATTCTCCGACGGGGAGTGCTAACGATTCCGTCGTCCACTGATACAAAAAAAGTCAGTCAGGGTTACCATCCTGATCGACTTTTTTTTGATTTAAACTTTCACAGCTGCCGTTGATTCGCGCACGATCAAATGGGTGGGCAGCAAAATTTCTTGATACGCTTCGTTCGGATGCTTGATCCGCCACATGAGCTGATCAAACGCTTTGTGCGCGAACAGAGACAGGTCAACCTCCATCGTCGTGATTTTGGGCGTGGCCATTTGGGAATAATGGCTGTTGTCGAAGCCGCAAATCGAGATCTCGTCAGGGATTTGGTAACCCAGCTGGCGCAGCGCCGAGCTGACGTAAAACGCAAATCCATCATTCAGGCAAAACCAAGCGCTAGGCTGGTCAGCCACACGGCTCATCGCTTCAGCGATGATTTCCTCTTCTTCTTGCGTATGCACAAGCATACGTGCTTCACGCGGCTCAAGGCCGTGCTCCCGCAGGGCAAGCATATAGCCTTCCCAACGTTCCTGGTAACTCGGCGAAACCGCGACATTGCCCAGGATGCCGATATTCCGATGGCCATAATCCAGCAGATGCTTGACGGCGATATAAGCGCTGAAACGGTTATTGGTCAGAACCGCATCGGTTGAAAGCAGCGGGTGATGGTGGTCGATCAGCACGGTGGGGATGCCTTGCTCAAGCACGTTGCGGATATAAGCCGTACTGATATGCGACAGAATCAGGAGGCCGTCCACTTGCTTCTCTTCAATGAAAGAAGGCAGCTGCAGCCGGTCGCGCATCTCGGGAGTAATCGATTGAATAAGGAGATTGATACCGTGGTTCTTGGCTTCCCGTTCGACCGCAAGATAGATTTCCCCGAAAAACTGCATGGAAAAAGCAAAGTCTGAAGCAATCAGCCCGATGGTCTTCACTTGATTTTGATTGCCGGCGGACGTCTTCTTGTTGTAACGGTAGCCCATGGCTTCCGCCGTCTCGATAATTTTGCGCCGCGTTTCTTCGCTTACTCCGTCCTTGCCGGATAACGCCTGGGAGACAGAGTTCTTGGATAGATTCAAGCGATCAGCGATATCCTGCATGACGACTTTTTTACGCATGTTTGAATCCCCTCTATGTGTACTGCTTATCATTTTGTAACGTTACAAAATTAAATATACACAAAAAAAGTTGTAATGTAAACGATTAGCAGGAAAAAAGCTTAGTTTTCAGCATTTTGTGAAGCTGAAATCCTCTCTTGACAGCGTTGTCATTTGGATACATAATAAAAATGTAATCTTGAGTAACGTTACAAAAGAAGGTTAGTCATGAAGTTAGTAATTCTATCATCTATCTGGTAGGGGGTCATTCATGTGAAGAAGAAATTTTCCATGGCCATCATCTTGGTTCTTGCAGTTTCCCTGCTGTTGTCGGCCTGCTCCGGCAATAACGGCGGAGGTGCCAGCCAAGGCGATCAGAATGAGAAGGGAGGGCAAAGCGCTGAACCAGGCAAGAAGGTGGAACTGAAGCTGACGACCTGGGCCGGGGCGGACGAAGCGAAAGAACTGCAGCAAATTCTTGACGAATTAAACGAGAAATCAACAACGTATACGATCGTGCAGGATTCCAATCCGGCGGAATACGATACCCGATTGATCACGCAATTAACCGGGAATTCGGGACCAGATCTGTTCTGGATCAGCGCACAGCGTGCGGCCCAGTTCTCGTCGGAAGGCGCGATGCTGGACATTACAGATCGATTGAAGTCCTCTGACAAACCGGCAGCGAATCTGGATGATTATTACGAGGCTTCGCTTCAGCCGTTTACGCACGAAGGGAAGGTTTACGGCCTGCCTTGGCTGCAGCAGCCGGTGATGCTGTACGTGAATAAGGGATTGTTCGACGAAGCGGGTGTGGCTTATCCGGATGAAACCTGGACCTGGGAGCAATTTACCGATGCGGCAACGAAGCTGACCAAGGACAAGAATGGCAAGCATCCGGGCGAGGATGGGTTTGATGAGAAGTCGGTGGTACAGTGGGGCTTTACGTTAAACGGCTGGCCGCCATCCCAAATGTTCGTATGGCAAAACGGTGGAGACGTCTTAACCGAAGACGGTCAATCGCCAATCGACTCGCCGGAAGCGAAGGAAGCTCTGAACTTCTACGCCGACCTGGTGAAGGGTCCATTGACACCTTCGCAGCAAATCGTTCGCGATCGCGGCTTCGACAAAATGTTCCGCGATGGCCAAGTGGCTATGTTCATGGGCGGGGCAGCCGATGATCTGGATTCCACGGTCGATAACGTGCAAGCTTTTATGGTTCCAGCGGGACCAACCGGCATCCATGCCACCTTTGGCGACATCCTTGGCATGGGCATCAACGTCAATACGAAAAACCCCGATGCCGCTTTCGAAGCTTTGGTGGATCTGAGCGATGCGATCCACCACTGGAAGATCATGCCGCCGCGTAAATCCCTGGCGGACTTGGCAACGTTGCAGGAGCTTCATCCGAAGAAATCGCATTCCCTAGAGGCGATCATCAACTCGATGGAATACGCGAGACCGTACCGCTATTCCGAGAAATATCCGGAATGGGATAACATTTACTGGACGCAGCTGATGGACCCGATCATCAATGCGGGGACCGATCCGGAGAAGCTGATTCCGGAAGTCAAGCCGCTGCTGGAGAGCGCGATTAAATAATTGAAGGTTCGAGAGAGAAGGACGGGGAGGCGGGAGCCTCCTTCCTTTTCTTCATCAAGCGAACGGGCCAACCTGTGCAGAAAGGAGGAAACCGCATGGAAAACCATCTTGCAACCTTGATCCGATGGTTGCTGGTGCCTGTCGTCCTGTTAGTCATTGCGAGCGTGCTCTACTTCGTTGTTTCCAAGCTTGGCTGGAAAAAGAAGCAGGCGATCGGTTTGGCGCTCGTTTCCCCGTGGATTGTAGGTTTCCTGATTTTTACCCTTTATCCTTTGCTGGATTCCTTATACCTGAGCTTTACCGAGTCTTCGATCTTCGGAAAGACGGAATGGGTAGGATTTGGCAACTACATCAAGCTGTTTACGAATGATATCGAGTTCTGGCCGTCCATCCGGATCACGCTGCTTTACGCCGCCTTATCGCTGCCGATCGGCGTGATTGGAGCACTGCTGGTCGCCATGCTGCTGAACAATAAAATCAAGGGGATCGGCACGTACCGGACGATCTATTTCCTTCCGGCGGTGATGCCCGAGGTAGCGGTGGCGCTGCTGTGGAGATGGATGTTTAACAGTGAGTCAGGCATTATCAACTATGTTCTATCGCCGGCGCTGTCGTTGTTTGGCATCGATAAGCCTAATTGGTTTGGCGATCCGCATTATGTCATTGGCGCGTTTGTCATCATGAGCTTATGGGGGATCTTCGGTACCAATACAGTCGTATTCCTGGCCGGCTTACAGGGCGTTCCAAGCAATTTATACGAAGCGGCAGAAATCGACGGAGCCGGACGATTCGCCAAGTTCATACACATCACGATCCCGCAAATTTCGCCGGTGATCCTGCTGCAGGTCATCATGGGGATGATCGGAGCACTGCAAATTTTCACGATTGCGATGTTCGTCCGCCCAACCTCGGCCGCCGGCAAATTTATGAACCAGCTGGTGTACGAACGCGGATTCACGCAGCTGCATATGGGCGAGGCGTCGGCCATCGCCTGGGTGTTGTTTATCATCATCCTGGTGTTGACGCTGCTCGTGTTCCGTTCCAGCCCGGCGTGGGTTCACTACGAATCGGAACGGCGCTAATAGGAGGTGTAACACATGGAAAATGCTTCGACAGCCCGTACCCAAGCCGTCTCCGGCAGAACGTGGAAATGGGTGAACAAAACGTTGATTTACGTGATCGTCACGTTCTTAGCCGCCGTCATCCTGGTGCCGTTCTTCTGGATGGTGTCGACCGCTTTGCAGGCGGACGGGGATATCTTCGCCTGGCCGCCGCAATGGATTCCAGATCCGCCGCAATGGCATAACTTCGTGGAAGCGTGGACGGCGATGCCGTTTAACCGCTACCTGTTTAACACGATATTTATCGTGGTGCTGGGGATTGTTGCGGAGCTGATCAGCGCGACGATTGTAGCTTATGGATTTGCGCGGTTTCGTTTTCCTGGAAGCAGTCTGATCTTCCTCGTGCTGCTGGCCACGATGATGCTGCCGTTTCACGTCACGCTGATTCCAACGTTTCTGATCTGGCAGAAATTTGGCTTGGTCGGCCAATTCGACCCGCTTGTTCTGCGGGCGTGGACGGCGTGGGGACCGTTTTATATTTTCTTGCTGCGTCAGTTTTTCATGACCTTGCCGCGGGAATTGGACGATGCGGCTGAGATCGACGGGTCAAATTTCTTTCAGACCTTCGTTTATATCATGCTGCCGCAGGTGAAGCCGGCGTTGCTGGCTGTAGCGATCTTTGCGTTCCGGGGGTATTGGAACGACTTTCTGGGTCCGCTCATCTACCTGTCGGATATGAAGATGTATACGCTTAATGTTGGCATGTATTTCTTTATGGGCGGCGTGAACGAAGCTCCGCAATGGAATTACCTGATGGCGATGTCCACGCTGGTGGCGCTCCCGGTCATTCTGTTGTTCTTTATGGCTCAGCGTTATTTTATCGAGGGCATTACGTTTACGGGCATGAAAGACTAATCAGTCTGAATTTCGGATAGGAGGAACTACTAGATGACGATGTTGCAAAAGATAGAGATCAATCGCTCCGTGAACAATCCGCTGATTACGCCGAAGGATGTCAAGCCCACCTTCCCGGATTGGGAGGTGCTCGGCGTATTTAACGCTGGCGTTGCTGAATATGAAGGAGAAGTAATCCTGCTGCTGCGGGTGGCGGAATGCCCTCGGCAGACCGACCCGCGCTATGTGCTTGTTCCGGTGCTTGACGTGAACGGCCAGACCTCGGGTTCGGAACCGGCGGTGGAAATTGTGAAAGTAGACCGGGAAGATCCGCGCTTCGACTTCTCCGATCCTCGGGTCATTCGCGACAAGCAGGGGGCCACGGTGTACTTGACGTCTATCTCCCATTTTCGCGTGGCACGTAGCCGGGACGGCCTGAACTTTACCATCGACGAGACGCCTAGTGTCTGGCCGGAGGACCCGCTGGAACGCTGGGGCATCGAAGATCCGCGGATTACCCGGTTGGAGGAGCGATATCATATCACCTACAGCGCAGTTTCTGAAAGAGGTGTAGCCGTCGGCCGGCTGACGACCAGCGACTTCGTTTCGTTCCGCCGGGAAGGATTAATCCTGGCCCCGACCAATAAAGATGTAACCTTGTTCCCCGCAGCGATCGACGGGAAATATTATATGCTTCACCGCCCGGTGCCGGAAGGAATCGGACAGCCCGAAATGTGGCTGGCCGAGTCGCCGGACCTGGAGCACTGGGGGAACCATCGCTTCTTGATGGGGTTGCGCGAAGGAAAATGGGACGGAGCGCGTATCGGCGCGGGATGCGTACCGATCCAAACCGAGGCAGGCTGGCTGATCCTGTATCATGGCGCGGACCAATCGCATCGCTACTGCATGGGCGCAGCCCTGCTGGACCTCAAGGACCCGGGCCGGGTGATCGCCCGCATGGAGGAGCCGCTGATGGTGCCGGAAGCGGAATATGAGACGAGCGGATTTTTCCATAGCGTTATTTTTGCTTGCGGAGCGATCGTTAAGGGAGAACAAGTGATCATGTATTATGGGGCATCGGACGATTCGATGGCCTGCGCGAGCTTCCGCCTCCCGCAGCTGCTGGAAGCTTTGAAACCACTAAGCTAACGGAAAGGAATCAGACGATGGCAAATTTTCAGAACAGCGGTGTTTTGTCGTGCGAGAAATTGGTTGAGGTCTACCGCCGTATGGCAAAAACGAACAAGCCCGGAGAAGCCGTCAAACTGAAGTTTGAAGGTGTGGGCGAACGGGATGTTTACAATATTTCGGCTCCCTTCGAGGACGAAGGGGATCTGGTCATTGCCGGACGCGTTGAGCGCCGGGACAGCGAGGAGTCGGAGATTTGGTTTTTTGTTCGCCATGATGAGCATTGGGTTCCCCGGGAGGGGGCGCCGGTGTTTGCGCTGCAGGATCCGTTCTTCACCCGCATCGGCGGGGAGCTGGTGTTCGGCGGGGTGCAGACGTTCCCTCATCCGGAGCTGGAAGGAGCACTCAGTTGGCGGACGGTATTTTACAAAGGACCTAGTCTCAATCGGTTAGAGCTGTTCTTCCAAGGCCCGGACCAAATGAAGGATTTACGCCTGGTGGAGCTGTCCGACGGAGCCATTGGCGTATTTACCCGTCCGCAGGGTGAGAAAGGCGGCAGGGGGAAAATCGGATTCGCGAAAGTGGACCGGCTTGAGGACCTCTCGCTTGAGGTGGTGCAGGAAGCGCCGCTGCTTGAGCAATTCCTTGATGAGGAATGGGGCGGCTGCAACGAAATCCACCTGCTGGCCAACGGCAAGCTGGGGGTGCTGGGCCATATCGCCCGCTTCGATGAGCAAGGCGACCGCCATTATTATCCGATGGCCTTCGGTTACGACCCGGCGACCGGCCAATATACCGATCTGGAGATCATCGCCGAGCGCTCCGATTTCCTGCCGGGTCCGTCGAAGCGGCCGGATCTGGCAGACGTCGTATTCAGCGGCGGACTCGTCCGTCAAGGCGGAGGCAAAGCCACGCTGTATGCGGGAATCAGCGATGCGGAAGCGCAGAGCCTGGTGATCGACGATCCGTTTGTCGAATTGGAACAATAAGATTTGATCTAAGCCTCTCTCGGCTGCCGAGAGGGGCTTTGTTTTTTTGTTGAAAAATTGGGAATTGTCGACTACACTAGCGGTAGTCTCTTCTACTTTTTTTGTACATCTACGCTATTACGGACATAGAATACTCATATACGTATTTCACTTTATTTCCGGCAAGCGAAAGAGGTGGGGCAGCGATGGGGATTTGGATCGTATTAGCCATCGGATGGATTGCGGGATGGATCCTGTTTCGGGCAGTTGTTGTTCCTGAACGGGAAGGATCTTATCGCGGGGGAGAGAAGGTGTCGGTCATCATTCCGGCGCGGAACGAAGCCGGGAATTTGCCGCATCTGCTGGGTTCGCTTAAGAAGCAAACCTATGCTCCCGATGAGATTATCGTAGTGGATGATTTTTCGGAGGATGGCACCTATGAGGTTGCCGCTAAATATGGAGTGAACGTGATTCGGAACGACGCATTGCCTCCCGGATGGACGGGGAAAACCTGGGCGGTCTGGAACGGCTACCGGCAATCCACCGGCGACGTGATTGTCTTTCTGGATGCGGACATTCGCTTGGCCCCCCGGGCGCTGGAGTCGCTGTTGCAGGCGCGGGCCGAAGCGGGCGGCGTGATTTCCGTGGTTCCATTTCATGTCACGGAGAAGTTTTATGAACGCCTGGCGCTCATTACGAACGTCTTGGGCGTATTTGCATTCACCTCGTCGTTTGAAATGCGCAGCCGGCACAAGGGGCTGTACGGCTCCTGCATCGTGACAACGCGCCGGGATTATGAGGCGATTCAAGGTCATGACAGCATCCGTTCGGAGCTGCTCGACGATTTGAACCTTGGCGCCAAGTTCCGTGAGGCAGGTATTCGCGTGACCAATTTTCTCGGCGGCGGCCTCGTCTCCTTCCGGATGTACCCGAACGGGATTCGCAGCGAGCTGGAGGGGTTCGGTAAAGGTGCGGTGCTGAGCACTGCCAAGCTACGGCCGGCCACGACGCTGCTGGTTGCGGTGTGGCTCCTGGGGCTTATCGCTTCCGAAGGCGCATTGTTCCTTTGGAACACGGCCTGGGCTTACCCGCTGCTGATCGGGTATGTACTGTATGCGGTGCAGCTCTATTTGTTGGTACGTTATGTTGGGAAGTTTGGCATATGGATGCCTCTGCTTCACGTGTTGTCTACCCTCTTTTTCCTCGTGATCCTGATCTATTCGGCCTATCAAGTGGTGTTTCGCGGATCGGTCACCTGGAAAGGTCGGGACGTGCAGGTAGGAAGCAGGGGAGACCGATGATTCTCTTACTGGCTGTGGCTGAGTTCCTGTGCGGGGCCTTGATGTTTTCCTATTGGCTGGGCAAGGCGGCCCGGAAAGATTTACGACAGGTCGGGGACGGCAATCCCGGAGCGTTTAACCTGTGGCAGTCTGCCGGTTACCGTTGGGGGTTGGCGGGCATTCTGCTCGATTTTTTGAAGGGATATATGCCGCTGGTCTTTCTGGTCGAATCGGGAATGCTGGGACGCGATTTCGGGATGACGCTGGTCGCGATCGCCCCGATCCTTGGGCATGCCTTTTCGCCATTCCTTAAATTTAAGGGAGGCAAGGCGATTGCCGTAACCTTCGGCGTGTGGAGCGCCTTAACCCGATTTGAGGCGGCTTTGGCCTATGCGGTGATTCTCGCCGTGCTGCTTGCGGTATTTTCCTGCTATAAGAAGGGAAAATATGCGTCTAGGGAAGCCGACGGCTTCCAAGTTGTCGTTGGCATGGCGATGCTGTCCATTTTTCTGCTGGTTTCCGGCTATTCACTGCCTTTCTGGGGCGTCTGGCTGGTGAATCTGATCGTGCTGACGTATGCCAATCGACAGGCGATTCGGAGCTTTCTGACCGGAAAGGGCGGCAAGCTGCCTCGTTCCGGGGATGGTGTCACACTGTAGCTGCATCGGGCCAGCGTGTTGCTTAAATCTAGCAGCCAAGGTATATTTTGCATGTGAAATAGAAATGCTATAAGCAACCTGAGATGGAAGGAGCAAAGCTGTATGGATGCCACTCTTGAAGCGGATGAAGTTGTCCGCCGAATCAAACGATTGCAGAGTGAAGGCGTTTCGCTGAGCAAGAAGCAAGTGAAGCAGAACGATCCAGAGTTGATGCGCAACGCTTTGTTTTATTTTCCTAGCTGGGAGCATGCGGTAAAGAACGCAGAAAACTTATAATAAACACCCTATCAAACCGATTCGGGTTGGCGAAGTGAAGCCATCGACCCGGGTCGTTTTTTTTGTTATTTATTTTCTGGACAAGGGCCGATATGATGAATATGAGGCTGAATGTAAGCGATTAAATCGATGAGAAAGCTTGGCGATCCCATGAAAAAATATATTCCCTTCACCTACAAAATGCTGATTCCCTACCTGCTGCTCGTGCTGTTAACGGACGTGATCATCGGCTACGTGTCGTACGCGATGCTGACCGAATCCCGGACGGAGATGGCCGAGACGAACATCCGCACCGGAATGGAGCAGGCCCGGAACAACATTCGCTATCAGATGGACGAGATCCAGCGGATGTCGGATACCTTGTTTGGCAATCTCGCCTTTCAACGGGCGCTGCAGACCAAAGGGGAGCCGTACGACATTTATCTGGTCATGCTGGATGAGATCGTTCCGCAAATTACGGCGCCGCTCAAGCTGTTTGGCAACCATATTCGGCTGATGCTGTATACGCTGAACAGCGATCTGTATATCGTCTCGGGCGATAACTTGGAGGAGCCGATTCACCGCAGTGACTATTACATCCTGCCGTTTGAGGACATTCAGGACAGTGCCTGGTATCAAGAGTTTAAAGATTCCGAACGGGACAATATCTGGCTGCAGATTGACACCGATCAGCGGCTGGGGAACATCTCCCATATCCGCCGCCTGGTGTCCTATAGCGGGAACATGACCGTGATCGGATACGTCCGCATCACCGCTTCCTTAGACGATTTGTTTGGCGACTTCTCCACATTCCCTGTCGAGCAGGGGATTACGGTACGCCTGATTGACGCAGCGTCGGATGGTGCCTTGCTCTACCAGCGGGGCAACGCGGAAATGGGGGCTCAGCCGAGTAAATATCTGAGCCTGCATGAATCGATCCCGGGCTCCGATTTTGTAATTGAGGCGCTGGTTCCGAAAGATTACTTAACCAAGGATGCGGGCAGGCTGCAGCGCGTGATTTTTACGGTGTGCGGCATCAGCTTTATCGGTATGGCCTTCATTGGGTATATCGTGGCCCGGCTGTCCGGACGGAAAATGAAACGAATCGTGTGGCTCGTCCGTTCCTTTCAGGAAGGGAACTTTCAGAAGCGGATTCGCTTCTCGGGCAACGATGAGTTTGTACATATCGCCGATGCGTTTAACGTTATGGCTGCCAATATTCAGGGGCTGATCAACAGCGTGTATGTGCAAGGCATCCAGAAGAAGCAAGCGGAGCTGGAGGCGCTGCAGGCGCAGATTAACCCGCATTTTCTGTACAATACCCTGTCGACGATCAGCAGTTTAGCCAATCTCGGCGAGACAGCCAAGGTCACCGAAATGGTTCAGGGCTTGTCGCGGTTTTACCGGTTGACGCTGAATCAAGGGAACGTATTTACGCCGCTGGAAAATGAATTGATGCAGGTGGAGACGTATCTGGATATTCAACGGGTTAAATACGCCGGGGCTTTCTCTGTCCACTTCGACGTGGATCCCGAACTGCTGCAGGTACAGGTGATGAAGCTGATCCTGCAGCCGTTTGTGGAGAATACGTTTAAGCATGCCTGGTTTGGCGAATCGATTGCGATCGTCATTAAAGGGAAGCGGCAGGGCGATAACTTGGAGCTGAAAGTGATCGATAACGGCATTGGGATGAGGCCGGAGACGGTGCAGCGCTTGCTGATCGGTCCAAGCCAATCCGGCGGTTACGGGGTGAAGAACGTCGACGAGCGGATCAAGCTCCGCTACGGAGACAAATACGGTATTCGTATCGCCAGCATCTACGGCGGCGGAACGACGGTTCAAATCGTGCTTCCGGTGAGCCCTGGGGAGCTTCCGGCTATGGAATAATTTTTGATGATTTATCAGAGGAAAGTCTGCAAAATCGGTGAATTTGTATAGGTTTTCATTGTAAACCGATATGTTCAGTGGAACGAGCGGTAAGTATGCTCGAAATAAGAAGCAAAACTACGAGAAGGAATGACGGCCATGGAGATTAACGTATTACTTGTCGACGACGAGGCGGTAGACCTCGAGTGGCTGCGCCGCAGAGTGCAGGGCAGCGGACTGAACCTGCAGGTGGCGGCAACAGCCAATAACGGCTTTAATGCGCTTAAGGCGATGGAGCAGGAGCGGATCGATCTGATTCTGTCCGATATCCGCATGCCCATCATGTCGGGCATTGAATTCGCCCGTAAGGCCAAGGCGATCCAGCCAAGTGTCAAAATCGTATTTATCAGCGGGCACGAAGACTTTGAGTACGCCAAGGAAGCGATCAAGATCAGCGCATCGGCTTACTTGCTGAAGCCCGTGGAAGATCAGGAGCTTTATAAAATGCTGGGTGAGCTGTGCGCGGCGATCGAGCGAGAACGGGATCAGGACCGCACGTTTACGGAGGCGCTGACGCTTGTCAACGAGGAGTTGCTGCTGCGTTGGCTGAACGAGATCTCCCCGGAGCAGGTGGAGGGGCATATTCGCGGATATTTGCACACCCTGTTTAAAACGGGAACGGCGGCAGCCCTCGTCGAAATCGACGACCTGGAATGGAAGACCGGCGATATGCCGGAGGAGGAGCGACGCAAGCAAATTCAGAAGGTGATGGCGTTTATCCGGCATTTTACCACGGAGATGAAGCTGGGAACGTTTATCGTCAGCCAACCGACACGGTTTCTATTGCTGGCGTCCGTACCTGAAACGACGTTCCTCGAGCTGCTGGAGGAGCTGATCCGGGCGGTCCGGGGGATTTCCCCGTTCTCCGTGACGGTTGGGGTTGGCAGCTTCGCGCGGGATGAAGAGGCGCTGCGGTCGTCCTATCGCCAAGCTCAGGCGGCGCTTAGCGCCAAGTGGCTGGTCGGCAAGGACCGGCTGATCCATGAAAGCCGGGTGTATCCAGGTGAAAGCCGGTTTGCCGGCGCTCGGACGGACGAGATCCTCCAGCGGATGTTGAAGGCTATTCTCAACTATGATCTCGTAACGATTGACGACTGCTTGCTGGAGCTGTTTTATCAAGGTTCCCCGCTGGCTCAGAAAAACGATGTGTACGATCTCATCATCCGCATCACCACCCAGCTGCATGCCGATCTGCGCGAAATTAACGAAAATCTGTATGAGCTGTTGAAGTGGGATACGCACCAGCCGGTGCTGCTGTTCCAGTTCGAAACGATCCACGATATCACGTCTTGGCTGCGAAAACGGTTCTTTGAGTTGTCCGAGCTGTTGTACGTCAAGAAGCAGAAGCAGAAACGCAAGCTGATTCAAGATATTATGGCATATGTCGAGAGCAATCTTGAGCAAAAAATGACGCTGAAAGACGTCGCCGCCCGCTTCGATTTTACGCCAAACTACCTCGGCTTTTTGTTTAAGGAAGAAACGGGCCGGCATTTCAGCGACTACCTGAACGAGCTTAAGACGAAGCGTATCTGCGAGCTGCTGACCGATCCCAAATTGAAGATTTATGAAATCGCCGAGCGGATGGGCTATAAAAATATCATTTATTTCAACCGGCAATTCAAACAGGCTACCGGGATGACGCCCGGGGAATATCGCAAAACTCATAAGATCTGAGCGTTGATGCTATTACATTCTCGGCGGCTAACGGACAGGAGGGGCGTTATGGACCTGAGTTTGGTCGTACTTCCTTTTTAACGGACAGAGGAGACCTTATTTCGGACTTTTTTGATTAAATTGATGCCTTAGAGGCCGCATAGAGGCGCTGGGGTCCGTTAGAATGGGAAATCGACGGGAAATGAGCAAATAAGGTCATTACGGTCCGTTACAGTTTGGGTAATACCGGTGAGCCTTCTCCCTTGTGCCCGACCTCGTCACTCCGTATTTACGGAAGGCGGGGTTCTTTTTTTCTGAATTTTTGGGTCATCGTGGAATTTGTATTAGTTTTTGTTGTTTCACTGAATCCCGCAAGCAGGCGCTCATCCCTATACTGAGAGATATAGAGACAACCAAGAGGGGAGTTCGAGACATGAAGCGAAGCGGATTCTGGAACGACGTGAAGAAGTATAAGGTTCTGCTGCTCATGCTGACGCCGGCCGTCCTGTTCTTCCTGCTGTTCGCCTACGTGCCGATGGCGGGGATCGTCCTGGCTTTCAAACAATACAACTACACAGGCGGGGTGTTCGGAAGCCCCTGGAACGGGCTGGACAACTTCCGGTTTTTCTTCGACTCCGGGGACGCCTGGCGGGTTACCCGCAATACGGCTTTGTATAACATCGCATTTATTGTGGTGAACAACGCGATCCAAATTTTTGCCGCGATCCTGCTGTTTGAGGTGGCCGGGAAATGGTTCCGCAAAATCACGCAAACGGTGATGTTCCTGCCGTATTTTATCTCCTGGGTCGTCGTTGGTGCAATTGCATATAACCTGTTCAATTACGATTATGGTACGATCAACGTGCTTCTGAATGCGATCGGGCTCGAACCGATTGATATTTACAACACGGCCGCCTATTGGCCGGTGATTCTCGTCGTCGTATCGGCGTGGAAGACGCTTGGTTACGGAACGATCATGTACCTGGCTGCGATCACGAGCATTGATACGGAGATGTATGAAGCCGCCGAGATCGATGGGGCGAACGTCTTTCAACGGATACGCAAAATCACGATTCCAAACCTCTATCCGACGCTCATCATTTTGGTGCTGCTGGCGATCGGGAATATTTTCCGCGGGGACTTCGGCATGTTCTATAACATGGTTGGCAACAACGGCTTACTGTTCTCTTCAACGGATGTCATCGACACCTTCGTGTTCCGGATGCTCACGACCTCGAACGAGATTGGGATGTCCGCCGCGGCGGGATTCTATCAATCGATTTTGGGCTTCGCGACGATTATGCTGGCGAACTATGCCGTGCGGAAATACGATAAGGACCGTGCTTTGTTCTAAACGGTGCGTAAAAAACAACCGCGATGGGGCAACACGAATGAAACGAGTGGAGGTTAACGCTGATGAGTACGATGGCACCCAATCTGCAGCCGGCCATGAAGCCGGCAGCTCCCAAACGCAAACCGATCGACCGTCTGCTGCTGCAGATGATCGGATATGTTGCTTTGACTTTGCTGGCGGTGTTTTGTCTTTTTCCTTTCATTTTGGTCCTATCTTCTTCGCTGACGGACGAGAGTAAGATCATCGAGGACGGGTTCCAGCTGATCCCGGCGTCCTTTTCGCTGGAAGCCTACGATATTCTGTTCAAGTATCCGCAGGAAATGCTGAAGGCGTACGGCGTGACGATTTCCGTCACTTTGCTGGGCACACTGTTTGGATTGTTTTTGACCTCGATGACGGCCTATGTGTTGGCACGCAAAGATTTTAAATGGCGCAGCCACTTCTCTTTCTTCTTCTTCTTTACGACGCTGTTCAGCGGCGGGCTTGTCCCGTGGTACTTGCTGATCGTGAACTACCTGGATCTGAAGGATACGCTGCTTGTGCTGATTCTGCCGATGCTGATGAACGTCTTCTACATCATCGTGATGAAATCGTTTATGAGCAGCATCCCGGAGGCGATTATCGAATCGGCAAAAATCGACGGGGCGGGCGATTTCCAAATTTATTTGCAATTTGTGATCCCGCTGTCGAAGCCGGCGCTGGCCACCATCGGGCTGTTTATCGCCTTGGGTTACTGGAATGACTGGTATAACGCGCTCTTGTTTATCTCCAATTCCGACCTGATGCCGCTGCAGTATTACTTGTACCGCTTGCTCGGCAACATGGACGGCATGCGCAAGGCGATGATGGCGGCAGGAGCCGTCGTCTCCTCGGACATCCCGACGGAGAGCTTAAAGATGGCGATGACCATCGTAGCCACCGGACCGATTATGATCGCCTATCCGTTCATCCAACGTTACTTCGTGCAAGGCTTAACGATTGGCGCTGTCAAAGGGTGACCTCGGGGCAACCCGGTTATCACATATAGGAGGCTCAAAAGTATCATCTTTTTATCACGAAGTAGGTCGTGAAGAGGAATCGGCATCGAATCTTGAATTCAGCCGGGCCTAAGCAGATGCTTCCGAAGCATGTTTCCTGCGGAAAGATTTTAGCTGCTCACGTAGCCTCCAGCTACGCTGCGCTGCTCAGTCCCTAGCTTCATCCAACCTTCTCGGTGCTAAAAACCTGATCCTTTTGACCTTTCATTTCACTATTTCTATCAAAATTGTAGGGGGAATAAACGTCATGAAACTGAAGAAGAAAACAACGTTTCTTGTGGCTATGGTGCTGGCGTTAATGACTTTGCTATCCGCTTGCGGCGGCGGGAACAATAACGCAGGCAGCGCCAACACCCCGGACGACGCAGCTTCAAATAACGCAGCAACTTCGAACAATGCGTCGGCCAATACGGCAACCCCTGGGGCAGTGGATACGTCTCAAGAAGTTACGCTGAAGCTGTTGATGATCGGCAGCAAACCGGCGGATTATGACGAGGTATACGGCGAGCTGAACAAGCTGCTGAAAGAGAAAATTAACGCAACCGTTGAGACCGATTTTTTGGATTGGGCCGACTGGACCCAGAAATACCCATTGAAATTTGCAGCTAACGAGGATTTTGACATCGCTTACACCGCGAACTGGGCTTTCTACAATGACCAGGTGTTAAAGGGTGGATTCCTTGAGCTGACCGAGGAAATGCTCCGGACTTACGCACCGAAGACCTGGGAAGCGATGCCGCAAGCCTCCTGGGATCAAGCAAAAGTGAACGGCAAGCTGTACATGGTGCCAAACAACAACCAGGAAGTGACCGACAAGGTTGTCCTGATTCGCGAAGACCTGCGCAAGAAGTACAATCTCGAACCGGTGAACAGCCCGGAAACCTATGCCGCTTATTTGAAAACGATTGGGGCGGGCGAGAAAGGCATCAGCCCGTTTGGTGCGAAACCGGCAGACGGCTGGAAATGGCATGAGCTGGATCAAATTTTGCTGGAGCAACAAAATGAATGGAACCTGGTGGATTACAACTTCCCGCTGGCTTACAAATTGGACGATGCGACGGGGAAAGTGTTCAACGTGTACGATACGCCGGAGTTTACCGAACTGATCAAATATTATAAGGACTTGGCTGATAACAACGGCTGGTCGAAGAACATCGTGAGCAACAAAAACGACGTGTTCCAGGACATCAAAGCGGGCAAAACGTCCTCGTATGCACAAAACCTGGGGACGATCTCCAGCAACGTTGGCGAAATCCGCCGCGACAAGCCGGAGATGGAAGTCACCGTTGCCGATTTGACGCCGGATAAGAAAAAAATCGGCGCGATTTCCACGCAAAACGGATTGGCGATTCATGCCACGTCTAAAAACGTCGAACGTTCGCTGATGCTGATTGACCTGCTGCAGAACGATAAGGAAATCCATGATCTGACGATGTACGGCATCGCCGGCAAGCACTACGAGCCGGTTGGCGATGACAAATACAATCCGGGACCAAGCTTCAACAACTATAACCTGTCGGGCTACTCCGTATGGGGCTGGAACTCACTGCTGAACCGCACCGACGCTTCCTATCCGGAAGAAGGCAATCAAATGTTGGCGGATTGGCAGTCTAAAGTTTATCACTTCCCGCTGGAAACCTTCGTCTTTGACGACACCAAGGTGAAGAACGAAGTAGCGAACGTAGGTAACGTCATGCTGCGTTATGCAATCCCGCTGGAATACGGCCTGATCAAGGACTTGGAGAAAGGCCAAGCCGACCTGAACAAACAGTTGAAGGCGGCCGGTCTGGATAAGATTCAACAAGAGCTGCAGAGCCAAATCGACGCATTCCTTGCCGCCCAAGGCCAATAAGCAGGCGGGGGTGAAAGGAGGGGACGCCCGTCCCCTCTTTTTCATTCATCGTGACGTTTGAAGGGGCAGGAGAGCGTTTGAGAGTGTGTCGAACTGTAAAAGTACATTTGATTTTGCGAAAAACCCTCTTCATTCGGCGTGTGAAATGCAAAAGTACATTTGATTGGAGACGATGGAGGCTAAAATGGGCGGTTTGCCCTGAAATCAACTGCACTTTTGCAGTTGAAAGGCTTCGAAAAGGGCGATTTGGCGAAAATGGACTGCACTTTTACATTTCGTAGCACGTGAGAAACCAATCTACTTCATTACAGATCAGAAACGGAGAGGAGTTATTCCTATGAGTAGAAGCTCAAAACCGATGAAGTTTCCGCCAATCAGCGACAAACTGCCGGTCTTTATGCACGGTGCCGACTATAACCCTGACCAATGGCTCCATGATCCGCAGGTGCTGGCGGAGGATATCCGGCTGATGAAGCTGGCCCATTGCAATGTGATGTCGGTGGGGATCTTTTCCTGGGCTTCGCTAGAGCCGGAGGAAGGCGTCTACCGGTTTGAATGGCTGGACCGCGTGCTGGACACGTTTGCTGAGAACGGTATCTACGCCTGGTTGGCGACGCCAAGCGGCGCTCGGCCGGCCTGGATGTCAGAGAAGTACCCGGAAGTGCTGCGCGTTGAGAAGAACCGGGTGCGCAACCTCCACGGCATGCGTCATAACCACTGTTTTACGTCCCCAGTCTATCGGGAAAAAGTGACGCAGATGAACACCCGGCTGGCGGAGCGCTATTCCAGTCATCCGGCCGTGGTGGGGTGGCACGTATCCAACGAATACGGCGGGGAATGCCACTGCGACTACTGCCAAGACGCTTTCCGCGACTGGTTGAAACGGAAGTATGGCACGCTCGAAGCGCTCAACCACGCTTGGTGGACGAGCTTCTGGAGCCATACGTACACCTCCTGGTCGCAGGTGGAATCCCCGGCACCTCACGGCGAAATGATGGTGCATGGACAGAACCTTGACTGGCGCCGGTTCGTATCCGACCAGACGATCGACTTCTACAAGCATGAGATCAAGCCGCTCAAACAAATCAATCCGGATTTGCCCTGCACAGTAAATATGATGGACCTGTTCTACGGGTTGGATTATCGCGAGTTTGCGAAAGCTGTGGACGTCATTTCCTGGGACGCTTATCCGATGTGGCATGAGGCCGAATCCGATGCGGGGGTTGCTTCCTGGTTTGCATTTAACCACGACTTGTTCCGCTCCTTGAAGCAGAAGCCGTTTATGCTGATGGAGAGCACGCCGTCACTGACGAACTGGCAGCCGGTCAGCAAGCTGAAGCGGCCGGGTATGCACAAGCTGTCCTCGCTGCAAGCAGTGGCCCACGGGTCCGACACAGTCCAATATTTCCAGTGGCGAAAAAGCCGCGGCTCCAGCGAGAAATTCCACGGCGCGGTCATCGACCACGTCGGCCATGAGCACACGCGCGTGTTCGCCGATGTTGCTGCGCTTGGTAAAACACTGTCCGAGTTAACGGAGATCCTCGGTACCACCGTTCCAGCGGAAGCAGCCATCCTGTTTGATTGGGATAACCGCTGGGCGATCAACGACGCCCAAGGGCCACGCAATAAAGGCATCCATTATGAAGAGACCGTCATGCAGCAGTATCGCGCCTTGTGGGAGCTGGGCGTGCCAACGGACATCATCGGCTCGTTTGACGACTTCAGCGGTTACAAACTGCTGGTCGTACCGATGGCATACTTAATCCGGGAAGAAACCGGAGCCAAGCTGGAGCAGTTCGTCAAGGACGGCGGTACCTTGTTCGTCACATATTGGTCAGGCATCGTCGACGAGAACGACCTGTGCCATCTGACCGGCTTCCCGGGACCGCTGCGCAAGGCGGTTGGAGTATGGGCAGAGGAAATCGACGGCCTGCATGACCATGACCGTAACGCGTTGATTCTGGAAGACGGGAATCCGCTAGGCTTCAGCGGGACCTATGAGATTCATGAGCTGTGCGAGCATATCCATGCGGAAGGCTCCAAGGTCCTTGGCGTCTACCGCGACGATTTTTACGCAGGGAAGCCGGCCTTAACGCTAAACGAGCTGGGCCAAGGCAAAGCTTACTATTTGGCCGCCCGCGTCAGCGATCCCGCCTTCTACGAGGCGTTTTACGGCAAGCTCGTTCAAGATGCCGGCGTGCGCCGGGCGCTGGATACCGACCTGCCGGCGGGAGTGACTGCCCAGCTGCGCACGGACGGTCAGCACGATTACGTCTTCGTGCAAAATTTCTCCGGCCGCGCCGTTCGCGTCGAGCTCGACCGCAGGAGCTATACAGACGCCGAAACCGGCTTGACCGTAAGCGGCACAATCGAGCTGCCGGTCAACGGAATCGCGATATTGAAGCGGGAGGCCGCTCTCAGCGCAGGTTTCTAATATTACGGTCGCTGGCCAGGCTGCACGCTCAATCAACGGTACAAAAAATAAACCCTATTTTCCGTATACGCGGAAAGTAGGGTTTTAATTATGGCTCATGCACAAGGGCGGCCGGCGATGACCCGCTCTGCCTGATCTTGCTGAAGGACATGCAAATCCAGCATGCACCATAACGTTTGTCGATCGGAAAGCCTATTTTTCGGAAATCAATTTCATGAAGGCTTGGATATCAAAGTTGTCGTATTGCACCAGCCATCGTTCGTTAACGGAAGTCATCATCAACTCGCCTTCTAACGGAACACGGGTGCTTTCGCGACCTTCCGAGTTTGTCAGTAGAAGATTTACAGTGTATTCGATGGTGACATTGTTCTCGTCTTGCACTTTAAGACGGGTATGCAAATTATCAGGTTTGATGGAAAGCTGCGTGTCAGCAGCAACTCTTAAAGGTAAAATGGTGATTCGATTGTTAACCTGTTTTTCGTAAAACGATTCCGTTAGAAAAGGTTTGATCGCTTTGTTTCGCTTTTGAATGGATTCGGCAGACAACAGATCCTCAGTAAAGTCAACTTTGTATTCGGCCATGATATAGGCCTCGGCTGTTTTCATCGCATCTTCGGTTTTGGGCTGGGCTCCATTACAACCAGTGATGAGCAATAGGAAGCATGCCACTATACTTAATAACCACGGGAGTTTTTGCATCGAATTCTCTCCCCTTTTTTGCTTTTATTAAATAAAATTTCCATATTTTATAATAAACATTGTGCTCGGTGTTGTTAAATTAGGTTCGAAAATATTAATTTCATAATCATTCGCTATTATTCTATTTAATCTCTGTTGAATAATATTTAAGTAGAAAAACGTTTAATCCGGATTAGCGTTTTTTAACTTAACTGGTTTAGGAGTGATTTCGTATGGCTGAGAATCCATGGTTTTTATGTCACCCAAGGATGCGCGGACATAAGCTTTTTTGTGCTGCTCCCCAAAATGTAAACGTTGACATTCGCCGAATAACCGATTATTGTGATGAAAACGAAGTAAAATGTTTGTAATAAAACAATACTTTACTATCACTTTAGGACGATATCTCGTACTTAGGAGGGAGAACGATGGAGAATCAAACGTTTGTTAATCCGATCCTGTCAAATGGTGCGGATCCTTGGGTCATTCGGCATCCCGATGGAAGCTATTACATGATGGTGACCTTGGGCGACCGCATCGCTCTTTGGCACAGTCCAACCTTGAGCGGACTTGGGAATGTTCAACCGAAGACCGTGTGGACGCCTGAGCCAATCGGCCCCTATTCCTTCAATCTGTGGGCGCCGGAACTGCATCTCATCGATGGACGCTGGTATATCTACTATACAGCTAATGACGGCGGCGGGGACGCAACGCGACGCATCTGCGTGCTTGAACTTGCGGGCGATGATCCGATGAACGATGAGTGGCAGTTTAAAAGCGTGGTGAACACGGAGTTCCCAGGGTTAGACGGAACTGTCATCCAACATCAAGGGGAGTTGTATTTCTTTTATTCCGGTTATGGCCATTTTCCGGATTACGGCTCAGCGATTTACGCTGCTCGAATGACCAATCCTTGGACGTTAACCGGTCCAAATGTGCTGATTACAGCCCCAACGAAGCCGTGGGAGAAGCAAGGCGGGATGGCAATTAACGAAGGCCCTGTCTTGTTGCGGCGCAACGGTTGGATCTTCCTTGTCTTCTCGGCGAGCGCAACGTGGTCGGATGATTACTGTTTAGGCATAACGCGAATCCCGGAGACCGCAGATCTGCTTGATGCGAACTCCTGGATCAAGGAAGACGGCCCGGTCTTTGCAAAAAATCCTTCCGCCGGGGTCTATGCCCCGGGGCATAACAGCTTTACCGTATCTCCCGACGGCTCCGAGGATTGGATCGTTTACCATGCGTACGATTACTCGGAAGCCGAGCAACCCCGCTCCGCTGGTTCTCCCCGCAGCACAAGACTCCAAAAATTTGGTTGGAAAGCAAACGGAATGCCGGATTTCGGGGTTCCTGTCGGCACGGGGGTGCCGATCCCGCGGCCTGCCGGAGAATAAAGGGTGCGAAATTAATTACAGTTTTTTTGAAACTAATAGTTTGATTTGAAACAACAAGTTATTTTATTAAAAAAATCGTTATCTTCGTAAATGAAAGCGTTGACATCACGTCGAACGGGGATTATAATCAACGCAAAGATACAAAATTATTGTAATAAAACAATAATATAATTTCGCGGTGAGTCATTTGATGACAGAGGGGGTTGAACCGATCCGAAAAGGGCGATGAGTGCAAGCGGAAATATCGGGGGTTGTTGCGTTTGAAATCAATAATCGGGAGGTTCATATGAATAACAAGTCAAAACGTATCTTAAGTTTTCTGTTTGTTTTTATTCTTGCGGTCTCCATGATTACGGCTTGCAGCGGGGGCGGTTCGAAAAAGGCTGACGTAGGCAATAACACCAGCGAGAATGCTACCGAGGAGCCACAGAAGAAGGAAACCACGTTTGCCGACATCAGTCAGGATATTCGCGGGAATACATCTCCGACTCCAGAGCAAATCAACGAAGTGAATACGACGCTCAACGATACGTATCTGGGTGATATTTTTGATGAGAAAATTCCAAACGACTACTCTGCTTACCCTTTCAAAGAAGAAGTGACGCTGGATGTCTGGATGCCTGCGAATCGCAACATCCCGGATATGAACAACCACGCGATCCAGAAGCAAGTGGAGAAGCTGACGGGGATTAAAGTCAACTTCATCACTCCGCCGGTAGGGCAGGAAGCGGATGCCTTTACCTTGATGATGTCCTCCGGAGATTTGCCGGATATCATCATTGAGCCTGGCCGGTACCCTGGAGGCTTTGAGGCGGGCGTTAACGATGGAGCGTATTTGGATCTGACCGATTTGATGGAGAAGTATGCTCCGAACTATACGGCTTGGCGCAATTCTGACGAGACGAGAAGAAAAACGACGGTCACCGACAGCGGCAAACTGCTTGGTTTCTACGGCATTGCTCCTTATTCGGAATGGATGTGGTTCGGGATGCTGATCAAGCAGGAAGCGCTGGATAAGACAGGGCTTCCGGTGCCTGAAACGATTGATGAATGGCACACCTTCCTGACCAAAGCGAAGGAAGTGGGGTACAGCGAGCCGCTGAACTACGGATCAAACTATGGTCAGATCTTTACCGGGATTTTAAACGGCGCTTATGGTGTGTGGGATTGGACCTTCGTGGACAGCAATGGCAAAGTAGCCTGGGGTCCAGCACAACCGAAGGCCAAGGAATACCTGGCCATGATGCAGCAATGGAACAAAGAAGGGCTGCTCAACAAAGACTGGGCAACGGCTGACTTCAACCAAAGAATGGCCAGCGCCATTTCCGACAAGACCGCGGTTATGATGGATTCGCCGGACACGATGTGGAGCTATTGGAAGGAACAAAATGATATCGATTTTGTTGGCGCGCTGAACCCTGTGCTGAACAAGGGGGATCAATCCGCAACAACGTACAAGAACTTTAAGCGAACAGGTACAGAGGCTGCCATCACCACCCAATGTGATAACGTCGAAGCGGCCATGGCCTGGTTGGATTTCGCCTACACCAAGAAGGGCTGGGAAATCTATAACTACGGAGAATACGGCACGGTTCACCTCATTGATGAGAACGGCAAGCCTTATTATCCAGAGAACAGCTACATGTACAATGATCCGGATGGCCAGCCGGTAGCAGTGGCACTCGATAAATATCGCAGACATATTTGGCCGGACATTCGCGACGAGCATAACTCCAACCCGCTGATCGTAGCGAAAGGCAGCTACTCCGGCGAAATTCGGAAATATTGGACCGAGAACATGGATACGAGCGCGGCTATGCCTCCGATTTCGTTTACGAAAGAGGAAGCTTCACGGGAGGCGGAACTGGGGAACCAGTTGTCTACGCTCCGGGGTGAATATTTTGCCAAGATCATCAAAGGCGAGTTGCCGGTGGACGCGTACGACAAGTTCTTAGAAGAAGCTAAGAAGATGGGGTTGGACGAATTCCTGAGCATTCATCAGGCAGCATTGGATCGTTACAACAGCAGATAATCGCCGTTTGGCCTAAAGATCGAGCAAGAAATATAACGAGGGTGACCGGGGCTGGTTAAGCTTGGGCCCCTCGTTATTGTTTCAGAGAATTCGGAATAAGAAGAGTAGGTGATACGTTCATGGAGATCGTCCGTAAATCAAGAAAAATCGCTCCTTCCTCAGAGGCTCCGAAGCCAAACAGCACGCGAACCAGGATCAAAAAAGATCTGAGAAAAAACTGGTTTGTTTATTTGCTGGCCCTTCCGGTTGTCGCTTGGTTCCTGGTTTTTTGTTACGGTCCGATGTGGGGAGTGCTTATCGCGTTTAAGGATTATAAGCCGTTGCTTGGGTTTGCTCAAAGCGAATGGGTTGGTTTGAAGCATTTCATAGATTTCTTTCAGGGGCCGTACTTCTGGAGGGTGACCAAGAATACGCTTCTCCTTAATGTGTGGGGGATCGTGTTTGGATTTACGGCACCGATCATTTTGGCGTTGCTGCTGAATGAAATTCGCGACGGGAAGTTCAAAAAAACCGTACAAACGATCACCTATATGCCCCATTTTATCTCTTTGGTGGTCGTGTGCGGGATCATTCATATCTTCACGGCGGATGAAGGCATTGTTACGCAAGTGTTGCAATGGATCACGGGCAAGGACTACACCTCGCTGCTCGGATACTCCGGCTTTTTTAGGCCGATCTATACGTTTTCCGGGATTTGGCAGAACATCGGCTGGGACAGCATCATTTATCTGGCCGCGATGAGTTCGATCGATCCTGCTTTGTATGAGGCAGCCGAGATTGACGGAATCGGTCGAGTCAAAAAGATGTGGTACATTACGCTCCCGCAAATTACGCCGATTATCGTGATCCTGTTTATTTTTGCGATTGGCGGATTGATGGCATCCGGATACGAGAAGATTATTTTGCTTTACAACCCTCTCATTTACGATACGGCAGACGTCATCGCTTCTTATGTCTATCGAAGGGGCTTACGGGAAGCCAGCCTCAGCTTCTCCACCGCGGTTGGCTTGTTTAGCGCCGTGATCAACTTTGCGCTGCTGTGGGCGACGAACCGAATCGCCCGGCGTACTTCGGAAGTGAGCTTATGGTAGAAAGGGGGATGACCATGTCCAGTCGCAAAAAGCTGAAACGACGACACTGGAAGCCTATGACGACCGGGGATCGCGTGTTTGACGTCATGAACTACATGATGCTCACCGCGATTACGCTAATTTGCTTCTATCCCTTGCTGCATATTTTGCTGGCCTCGGTCAGCAACCCGACGGCGCTGATGGCACACAGCGGACTTTTGTTGAAGCCGCTTGGATTTACGCTGGACGGATATAAGCTGGTCTTTAAGGACAACAGCCTGCTGGTTGGTTATAAAAATACGATCATCTACGTAGGGTTAGGCACGTTGGTGAATATGGTCATGACGATCATGGGCGCTTTTGTCCTGTCGAGAAAAGATCTCTATTTCAAAAATTTCATCATGATTCTGATTACGATCACGATGTTCTTTGGCGGCGGGTTGATTCCCTGGTTTCTATTAATGAAAGATATCCATTTATATAACAACCTGTGGGCGATGATCTTGCCGACCGCGCTGAACACGTGGAATATCATTATCTTAAGAACCAGCTTCCAGTCGCTGCCGGCAGAGCTGGAAGAGGCGGCAACGATCGATGGGGCAAGCCAGGCTGCCATCTTGATCCGGGTGATTCTGCCGCTGTCCAAGGCGACGTTGGCCGTTATTTTTCTGTACTATCTGGTGGGGAACTGGAACTCCTGGTTTAACGCGATGGTCTTGCTGAAGGATCGGGAGCTGTTCCCGCTGCAGCTATTAATGAAGGAAATTTTGGTCGCCAACGACTCCACGGCAACCACGATCGGCAGTGCAGGAGGCGTCGTCATCGACAGTGCTCAGAGCTCGACCGCATTCCGGGAACTGGTGAAATATTGCGCGATCGTTGTATCCACGGTTCCGATTTTGTGCGTGTATCCGTTCTTGCAGAAGTATTTTGTTAAAGGTGTCTACGTCGGGTCAATTAAAGGGTGAAAATGAAGATGGAAACGGGAAAATTCGGGAAAGCGCTGTTGCCTGCCATTTGTCTGTTTCTATTGGCGCAGGTAGGTTGTTCTGGCTCCGGTAGGGCGGGTGAAGAACGGGATGATTTCTATAATGTGCTGATGCAGGACGGGGCAGATCCATGGATGTATAAACATACCGACGGGTATTATTACTTCACGAAAACCACCGGCGGTGACGTGACGGTTTGGAAATCCACCAGTATGACGGGGGTGGATGCCGCTCCCCGGAGGGTGATTCCGACAGGCGGCCACGGCATTTGGGCTCCCGAGCTTCATTATATTCATGGAGCCTGGTATATTTATTACGCCATGGATGACGGGGACAACGTGAACCATCGCATGTACGTGATGGAGAATACCTCGACCGATCCATTACAAGGTGTATGGAAGCAAAAAGGGCAAATCACCGACGCCGCCAATCGTTGGGCCATTGATGGGACCGTTCTGCAGGTGAACGGCGAGTTGTATTTTATTTGGTCCGGTTGGGAAGGGGACGAGAATGTTCGTCAAAATCTATACATCGCCCATATGAGTAACCCCTGGACGATTGATTCGGAGCGTGTGGAGATCGCCCGGCCGACCTATGCCTGGGAAACGAACCATTCGCCGCATGTCAATGAAGGTCCGCAGGTGGCGGTTCGAAACGGAACCATTAATCTGGTCTACTCGGCGAGCGGAAGCTGGACGAACGATTATTGTCTGGGCTTGATCACGGCAGATGTGACCAGCGATTTGCTCGATCCGGCTTCATGGCATAAGAGGGAGGAACCAATTTTTGTGTCCGGCAACGGGCTGTACGGCCCGGGACACCATTCCTTCACCACGTCACCTGACGGTACAGAGGATTGGATTGTATATCACGTGGCGAAATACAAGGATGCCGGCTGGAACCGGGAAGTGCGGATGCAGCCCTTTACCTGGAATGCGGATAACACCCCGAATCTAGGGGTTCCAGTAGACCCGAACCTCCCGCTATCCTTGCCGTCCGGAGAGGCGAGCCGCATCCGCTATGAAGCGGAGAAGGGGCAGCTTGGAGACGGTGTGACTGTGCTGGAGAATCCTGCGGGTTCCGGTGGAAAGAGCGTAGGACGGTTTGAGCAGGAAGACAGCTACGCGGAGTATTCCGTCCAAGCTGCGGCGGGAGAGTATCTCTTGCTGGCGAGAACCGCAAACGGGAGCGCTGCCGGAGAAATGGCCTATTTTGATTTAAGCGTTGATATGGGATCTTCCGTTACCGTGGCGGTTCACCCGAAGGGATGGAACAACTGGGGATTGTCTACCGCCAAAATTCAGCTGAAGGATGGGACAAACAAGCTGCGATTCACCAAGAATCGCGGGGAGTTTGAACTGGACTGCTTTGACCTGATGCCGTTGAAGATCCCGGAATCGTGATAACCTTTATGAATCTTGATTTATTACAGCTTATTGTAGTAAAGTCAAGAAAGTAAGATCATTTTTTGGGAATACGGATACGGAGGTTCCTATGCTGGAAGTCGGGATACACGAACCGGATAAGCTGGTTCAAGTGGCGCACGCGCTCTCTACACGGTCTCGCGTAGACATTCTTCGCCTGCTCAACACGCGGAGCATGAATATCATTGAGCTTGCCGAGACGCTGGAGCTGCCAGTGTCTACGGTGGCGAACAACGTCAAGATATTGGAAGCAGCCAAGCTGATTAATACGGAATTGCTTCCGGCCGTCCGCGGTGCGATGAAGGTGTGCAGCCGCAATTACGACGATATTCTCATCTCGTTGAACTCGAGCATCCGGACGTCCAAGGACGGGATGAAGTTTTACGAGGTTGAAATGCCGATCGGGCATTACAGCGATTGTGAGGTTCATCCGACGTGCGGCATGGCATCCAGCGAAGGGATGCTGGTTCGGGAGGATGAGCCGGCCAGCTTCTACCACCCTAAGCATGTGGGGGCGCAGATTCTGTGGTTTCGTAAAGGGTATGTGGAGTACCAGTTCCCGCTGGAAGTTCCGCAGAATGCGCGCATTCAATCGCTGGAGTTGTCAATGGAAATGTGCTCGGAAGCACCAAACTATGACAATGACTGGCCTTCAGATATTTCCGTATGGATTAATGGCGTTGAGATCGGCATGTGGACGAGTCCCGGGGATTTTGGGGATCGGCGCGGCGCATTAAATCCGTCCTGGTGGGAAGATTGGATGACGCAATACGGCTTGTTGAAAACATGGCGAGTTGACCGCGAACGCACGACGCTCGATATGCAGAAAGTCTCCGACGTCACGATCAACGATCTGAACCTCGATCAACGGCCGAGTCTGCGTGTGCGGATCGGCGTCAAGCCGGATGCGATCCATAAGGGCGGCGTTAATCTATTCGGCAAGCAGTTTGGCGATTACGACCAGGACCTGGTTCTGCAGGTCGCCTACACTTTGGATGAAGACGCTTGATTATATTCAATGAAGCTTTAATCTAACCATCGGCTCTGGGAGTTGGTGGTTTTTTTGTATTGCAGATACTTAATTACAAAAAGTTCGTAAAATAAAAATGCCTAATATAATTAGAAAAATCAGCTGAAAGCGTTGACAAAATATGAGTTCGGGGATATATTTAGCTTAAAAGATACAAAAATTATGTATTAAAACAAAAACAATAAATTGAGACCCGAAGGAGCGGAAAAATGACAAGTCAACCTTTACGTAACGAGTACCCTCGTCCCCAATTTGTCCGCGACGCTTGGATGAGTTTAAACGGAGAATGGGAGTTTGAATTTGACGACCAAGGGATTGGTGAAAGGGAAAGATGGTACGAGAAACATGATTTTGGCCGGAAAATCAACGTGCCGTTCTGCTACCAGAGCAAGCTGAGCGGCATCGGCGATCCAACCGTACACGATCAGGTCTGGTACCGGAGAACCTTTACCGTACCGGAAGACTATAAGGCTGGCCGGCTGCTGCTGCATTTTGGCGCCGTGGATTACGAGGCCAAAGTATGGGTGAACGGGCATCTGGTGGCGATGCATGAAGGCGGACATACGCCGTTTAAGGCGGATATTACGGATGTGCTTGATGAAGGCGAGAATATCGTTGTCGTGAAGGCGACGGACTACAGCCGCGACGTCTCCCTGCCGCGGGGCAAGCAGTATTGGAAGGATCAGTCGGAGAGCATCTTTTACACCCGCACGACCGGGATTTGGCAGAGCGTCTGGCTTGAGCCGGTACCAACGACACGAATTGATCGCATTCGGTTGATCCCGGACATCGACAAGAATGATATTGGTCTTGAGGTGTTTTTGGCAGGGCACAGCGCCTCCGTTAAAGCCAGCATGAAAGCCGTCATCACGTTTAACGGCGAATTTGTCGCCGAGGATTGCTTCTCCTTAAGTCATGAGTCGGGTCGCCGGGTGATTCACCTGGATGACTTTAACGATCATGGTCTGGGACGCTGGTGGACACCGGAGCGCCCCAATTTGTACGATCTGGAACTAACGCTGCTGATCGATGGTATGCCCGTGGACACGGTCTATAGCTATTTCGGGATGCGCAAAATTTCAGTGGAGTCCGGCAAACTGCACTTAAATAATCGTTCCTATTATATGAAGCTGGTGCTGGATCAAGGTTACTTCCCGGATGGCTTGCTGACCGCGCCAAGCGACGAGGACTTGCGCCGGGACGTGGAGCTGGTGAAGGCCATGGGGCTGAACGGGGTGCGGAAGCATCAGAAAATCGAAGATCCCCGCTACTTGTATTGGGCCGACAAGCTGGGTCTGCTGGTGTGGGGGGAGATGGCGAACGCCTACCAGTTCACTGAGCAGTATGTCAGCCGGATGACGCGGGAATGGATGCAGGCGGTGGAGCGGGATTTTAACCATCCTTGCATCGTGGCATGGGTTCCGCTGAACGAAAGTTGGGGCGTGACCAACATTATGATTGACAAGCAGCAGCAGCACCACGCGGTATCGCTGTACCACCTGACCAAATCGCTGGACCCCACGCGCCCGGTCATTTCCAATGACGGATGGGAACTGGTTACCACCGACCTTGTGACGATTCACGACTACGAGTGGCGTAGGGAAAAGCTGGAGGAACGGTATGCAACGGTCGAATCGGCTTTGACTGCTGCTCCCGGTAATCGGGTGATTCTGGTGCCCGGATTCCCTTACGAGGGGCAGCCGATTCTGGTCACAGAGTTTGGCGGGATATCCTTTAAGGTGAACGAATGGGAAGGCTGGGGGTACTCGGGTGCGGAGAATGAGGAGGATTTTGCGTTGCGGCTAAAGAATGTTATCGTACCGATGCTGCAATCTCCGGTGGTTCAAGGCTTCTGCTATACCCAGTTTACGGACGTGGAGCAGGAAATTAATGGCCTGTTGACCTATGATCGTAAGCCGAAGCTGCCTCTGGAAACCATTCGTTCGATTGTAGCGGGAACCTAAAAAATCAAGGAGTGCCCCTATCTAATGACTCAAAATCAGCGAACAGGCGCCGCATTGATCCGCGAGATCGCCCGGACGAAAGCCCCCTACGGAACCTTGGCGATTTGGTATCTTGGCCAGGAAAGCGTCATCGTTAAAGGGGATGGGATCACGATTTACGTAGATCCCTATCTCTCGGGCGATCTGGACGACGGCGATTGGCGGCGCACATTTCCTGCGCCCATTGCACCGGAAGAGATTGAAGGCGTTCAGCTATGCCTGATTACGCATGAACACGATGACCATATGGATGCGCGGACGCTGCCGTGGCTGCATCGCAGCAGTCCGGAGGCGCCGATCCTCGCACCGGCGTGCTGCAAGCCGGCATTGCAGGAGATGGGCCTACCGGACTCCCTGCTCATCACCGCAGACGACCGTAAGCCGATGGAATTCTTCTCCAAGCTGCGAGTAACGCCAATTGCGGCGGCCCATGAGCAGTTGGAACGGGATGCGGACGGCTGCCCCCGGTACGTCGGGTACGTTTTGGAGCTTAACGGCGTGACGCTTTATCATGCCGGGGATACGTTGGTTTTTCCGGAATTGATCAAGCGAGTTGGTGAGCTGAAACCGGACATCGCCCTGCTGCCGATCAACGGGCGGGATTACTTCCGCCAGCGGCGCGGAATCGTTGGGAACATGGATTACCGGGAAGCGGCACACTTCGCCCAGGAAATCGGCGTGGATACAGTGATCCCGCTGCATTATGACCTGTTCGCGGTAAATGCAGAGAAGCCGGGGCACTTCGTGGATTATGTGTATGAACATTTTCCCGAGCAGAAAGTCCACGTGATGGCCAGAGCCGAGCGCTTCCTCTACGTATCGCCGCGCGCATTCCTGCTGGACTAACCGTGAAAAAATAGCCGGCCAGAAGTTGATTGTTCTGGCCGGCTATTTTTTATAAGCAGGTGGTTGAGGGAGGGGAGTCTTTCTGGGGGGGACTTTCACACATTATCCCTTTCGTTCAGGGTGCCTCTGTGAGGCGCTTTTGCATCATTATCCCTTTCGTTCAGAAGGTATGGATCGGCTACACTTAGTTGGACAATAAAAATAAGGGCTTGTAGAATAGACCTATCATGTTAAGGAGCGGATCTCAACAATGCCTAAACAACCACGACGCACGTTTACAACCGAGTTCAAAAAGCAAATGGTGCAGCTCTATGAAAACGGGAAATCCCGCGCAGCGATTGTGGAGGAATATGACCTCACTGCGTCTGCTTTAGACCGCTGGATCAAGCAAGCCCAGACCACAGGCTCCTTCAAGGAGAAGGACAATCGCTCTTTCGAAGAAAATGAACTCATCACTTTACGTAAAGAGATTCAACGACTTAAGATGGAGAACGATATTTTAAAGCAAGCCGCGCTGATCATGGGACGAAAGTAGCTATCATCCAGAACAACCGTGATAAATACTCGGTATCAGCAATGTGCGACGTCCTACAAATTGCAAAGAGTACGTTCTACTATGAAGCAAAGGAACGAGCGAAGGAAGATGAACTAACAGAAACGATTGTGGAGATCTTCCACAAGAACCGCAAAGCCTACGGCACGCGCAAGATTAAAGCCAAGCTAAAGGAACAAGGAATAGTTGTATCTAGACGTCGCATTGGCCGCATTATGAAGGAGCAGGGGTTGGTCTCCACCTACACGATCGCTCAGTATAAGCCCCACAAAGCGGCCTCCAATGAAGCAAAGACGGCAAATGTGCTGGCTCGTGAGTTTGAGCAGACAGAAGCAAAGCGCTTCGTCGTTAGCGATCTAACGTATGTAAAGGTTCAAAACAAGTGGCATTACATTTGTGTGCTGATCGACTTGTTCAATCGAGAAATCATCGGGCATAGTGCGGGCCCAAACAAGGATGCGGCTCTGATTTCCCGTGCCTTCTCTACCGTACAAGGTGATCTGCGTCAAATCCAGTGGTTTCATACGGACCGCGGTAGTGAGTTTAAAAACGAAAAGATGGACGAGCTATTGGAGACCTTTAAAATCGGTCGATCTCTCAGCATGAAAGGCTGTCCCTATGACAATGCCGTGGCTGAAGCTACCTATAAAATTATGAAAACGGAGTTCATTAACCAGATGAGCTTCCACAGCCTTCTTCATCTAGAGGTGGAACTGTACGATTACATCAACTGGTTCAACAAGCATCGGATTCACGGAACACTGGGATACCTGACACCTGTTCAGTATCGTCAAGAAGCCCTTAATAAAGTTGTCTGATTTACTGTTGACAATCCAGTAAGCAGGTGGCGTGGGGCGGAAGGCGTGTCCGAATAAGGGAACGGGAAATCAGGGACAAGTCCGAGACTGGATCCCGAACTATTCCCGAACCATCCAAAAAGCAATTTGAACCAACCCCGAGTCAATCCCGAATCACCTTTAATCATTCCCAAATCAATCCTGAATTTGCTCTGATTCAATCTCAATCGTTCCCAACCATTCTCGGATCAATTCCCAGCATTTCCGAATCAATTCGCATCAATTCTGCACGAATTCCGAATCCACCACGAACCACTCTCAACCCATCCTGAACTACACGAAAATCCGGCCCTCCCCCTGCTTTTCGTTCTCTTGAGTGGATCTGTTTCCATGCGCTCTGATCAAAGGGGATAATCCTGCAAAGCGTCCGGGCAGAGAGAGGGGAGCTAGTCGAACATCTGTCCCTTCCCCACCCTTTCCTTCCCGAGAGGATCTGTTTCCCCGCGACCTGATCAAAGGGGATAATCCTGCAAAAGCGTCCGGACAAAGAGGGGGTCACCTAGCCTAGTGTTCATACAACGTGAGTATCGCCTGAGCTTCGGATTTCACTCGTTCTCGCAGCTCTTGCGGCTCCAGCACTTCTACATCCCGGCCGTTCCTTAGGATCACGCCGCATGCCCAGTCCAGTGTCTGGAGGTCGATCTCCGCCAGAATCTGGCCCTGGTTGTCCGGTCCTTCCGTATGAAGCACTTTGATGAATCGCTCCCTGCGGAGTTGGCTCAGCCCGGTTTCGTTCGTCCGTATCCGCGCGAGATAGCGGGGCAGTTCCGATTTGAAGCGAGCGGTCGATTGCTCCCAATACGCCGCCAGGTCAAACCCATCTGGCCGTACGAATGTCTCCTCTAACAGGGAGGCTTCCTCCAGCCGGGAAATGCGGAACGTGCGAAGCTCCCTGTCCGGCTCCTGCTCGGCCGCTACGTACCATACGTTGCGTTTGGCGATGAGCCCCAGGGGATGGATGATCCGCTCGGTGACATCGTCTTCCTTGCGGTAGCGGATGCGCAGCTTCCGCTGGGTCCATACCGCCTGCTGCACGGCGGCCAGCCAAGGGAAAGCCTCCTCCGAGGCGTGCCATCCGGCCCCGTCGATATGGAGGCGCTCGCGGATCATCTCGGCGTCCTGCCGAATTGGGGCGGGGGCAGCGGCTAGTAGCTTCTGATAAGCAGCCTGAAAATCCCCCTGTATCCCCAGATCCTTCAAAAGCTCGTTATGGTTCGTCAGCAGCAGCGAGACGATTTCCTCCGGCCGCATGCCGGTCAGGTTCGTCCGATAGCTGTCCGCCAGCACCCAACCGCCGCGGGAGCCGCGCTCCGCGTACACGGGGATGCCCGCCGCGCTCAACGCCTCGATGTCCCGGACGATCGTCCGCTCCGACACCTCCAGCAGCTCTGCCAGCTGGCGCGAGCTCATTTTTCCCCGGTTCTGCAGCAAGAGCAGCAGATTTAGCAAACGATCCGCACGCACAATAACTCCCCCTCCCGCCTCTTTAGATTCGTGGAATGATTATACCATGGATATAAGACAATAGATGTCATATATACTTTGATATTCTACAAAGGTACGTGCGAAGTTCAATCTGGAAAGGAAGCGAATGAAACCATGGATAAGAAACCTTTAGCGGGAAAAGTGGCCGTCGTTGCCGGAGCAACACGTGGAGCAGGCCGGGGAATCGCTGTTATGTTGGGGGCTGCTGGGGCGACAGTGTATTGCACCGGACGGAGCGTCCGGGGAGAAGCATCGGACATCGGCCGAACGGAGACGATTGACGAGACGGCCGAAATGGTAACCGCTCGCGGCGGAATCGGGATCGCCGTCCGCACGGATCATACGGTGCCGGAGCAGGTCAAGGCTTTGTTTGAACGTGTGGACAAGGAACAGAACGGACGCCTGGACATTTTGGTGAATGACATTTGGGGCGGCGAGAACCTCACCCATTGGAACAGTCCGTTCTGGGAGCAGCCGTTGGCCGATGGGTTACTGATGCAGGAGCGGGCCGTTCGTACCCATCTCATTACGAGCTATTACGGGGTACCGATGATGATCAAACGGAAGGAAGGCCTGGTCATCGAAATTACCGACGGATCGACCTATAACTATCGAGGGAACCTGTACTACAGTCTGGCCAAAATCTCACCGATCCACCTGGCCGCAGCCATGGCCGAGGAACTGAAGGCGCACAATGTGACGGCATTGGCGGTGACTCCTGGATTTTTGCGTTCCGAGCAGATGCTGGACTATTTTGGCGTTCAGGAAGCGAATTGGCGAGATGCCATCAAGAAGGAACCGTTATACGCGGAATCCGAAACGCCGTATTTTGTGGGGCAAGCAGTGGCGGCTCTGGCCGCAGACCCGAACGTCCACGCCAAAACCGGCCGAGCGCTGACCAGCTGGGACCTGTCCGACGAATACGGGTTCATCGACATCGACGGACGTAAGCCGCATTGGGGCAATTTTGCACGCGAGCGGGGATTACCGGTGAACTGAGCATAGGAACGACGTGTCCGGATTCCCTATCGCCTATCTAAAAAAGCGCGAGGGCATGAGAAACTCCTCCTGCACCCGCGCTTTTTGACTTTTACTTGCCTTGCGGCCATAAACGTGCGGAATAATGGGGGATGACCTGAATGTCGTGGATTTTGGCGATCTCCACCCCTTCAAATCGCTCCACGTAGGCCTGGTTCACGAAGCTATGCACCGTGCCTCGGCGAAGCGGTGTAATCGAGAGGTGCAGCGGATGGTTCTCCAGCTCGTGCCGCACTTGTTTTAACCCGATTTCCCAATGCTGTCCGTAATGGATATGATCCGTCAACATCCGGTCACCGAGGTAAGCGGCGGCCACATCGCCGTCGTACTCGATACGCAGCCAGACGTCCGATACGGATTCCGGCCAGTCAGCAGGGACATCCACCAGTACAGAGCGATCCGATGGAGAGTTGAGAGTCAGCTCGGGCGAATAAGCGGCAAAATCAAGGGTATACGTTTGGAACACACTTCCGTCAGGTTCTGCCGCAGTTTGCAGCACCCCCGCACTGCTCCGCAATTCAGCCGATGGGACAGGTGCTGGATAGAGGGATAAGGTCACTTGGTTTTGTCCCGGCGAAGTGCAGATAAGCTGCCCGTCCTTTATCGCCAAATGGCTCGTGCTGATGACCAGCCTATCGTGGCCCCACAGCCCGTCGAAACGATAAGTTAGTAACGCCTCATCTCGGGTTAAGGTGACGAGACGAACGACCCTGCCTTCGGCTGTCTTCACTCGGATCTGATGTTGGCGGCCGGTCGCTGGGCGAACGATCCAGTTCGCCTCGTCTTCTTTAACGGCACCATGGCTCCCATCCCCTCCTACTTCAGATACCGAGGATTTGCGGATCACGATCTCGGGTTCCATTCCGTCATGGGCAAAAAACACCAGCAACGTTTCGTCCTCTGCTTCCAGCCGGGTTAATAGCTGCACGGTGGCGCTCACAATAAACAATCCGTCCAGCTCTAAGTTGAACGGCAGGATCGCGGCAAGCCTGCTCTGAAGCGTGAACTCGCCAGTTTGAGGGAAGAACGCCTTCCCCTGTGGCGTATCCAGCTCGATTCGTAGCCGGCGATCCGGCAGGTCGACATGATCCTGGAAATTGTTCAGGAACACAAATCCGGAGCCGTCTTTTTGCCGGACGCACCAACGTACGCTGTGGGTATCTTCAGGTGCGATATGCTCCTGACCTGCGGGCAGCACGGTCCCCATCGGAGCCAGAAGGTGACCAAAAGCTTGCAGAAACAACGAGATCGTACGGATGCGGTCATACGAATCACCAACCCGTCCAAACTCGCCTAGGGGCGATTGGTAATCGTAAGTGATCTTCGGCAAACCGGATTCGTTTAAGAACGTCTTGCGGCCGACGGGATTGGAACCGCCGTGGTACATGTAATAACCCAGGAGATTGCTGCCGCTGCCCATTTTCACTAACGTCATCGCTTCGATGCTCTCCGCCGGCACGTAGGGCCGGGCCTTGTAGCTGACCTGCATGCCGCCGGCCATTTCGCAATAAGCTACCGGATACTCCAGGCTGTCGTAATTCACCGGCTCGGCGGGCATAACGTGCAGATCCTGGAACAGGAACTCGCGGCTTGGCGGTTGGTTTGGGATCCACGGCGTATAAGCGTATCCAGCCAGCATGGGTAACGTGCCCTCCTCAGGTACTGCGGCTCCCCCCCAAGCAGTAGCGGTAAAAAACAGCGGACGAATGCCAACCTCCTCGGCAATCCGGTGCAATTCGTCCAAATGCGCGGAGCCGTCAGTACCGGCGGTTACGTATTGACCGGAGCTGTATCCCCAGGCGTCCAGCGGTGCGCCAGCGTGCATATACTCGTTCTCCAGTTGCACGGCGATCACCGGGCCGCCTTCCTGATAATAGGTACCTTGAATTTGCCGGGCGATCTCCCGGTACAAACGTCGGGCCAGCGACAAATAACGATCATCATTGGAGCGCACCTCCAGCGGATAACGGAACACCCAATCGGGGATGCCGCCGTTGCGGACCTCACCGTGGCAAAACGGGCCGATCCGTAAAATCAGCGGCAGCTCATGCTTGGCGCAGAGATCAATGAAATGCCGCAGATTGCGGTTGCCGCTCCAATCGAAGACGCCCTCCTCCTCTTCGTGGAAATTCCAAAACACGTAGGTCGCAACAAGATGAACGCCGCCGGCTTTCATTTTCAGCAGCTCTTCCTCCCAATGCAAATAAGAGAAGCGGGAAAAATGAAACTCGCCAACGACCGGAATCACAGGTTCGCCGTTGCGGGTCATATAGAAGTTGGTAAATCCAAACGATTCTCCTTTCGGATTGCTTCCTGCGTGCAGGGCTAGTTTGCCGGGACGGATCGTTTTGTTGGCTTGGCCGATTTCAAGTCTTAGGACTGCAGCTGTGTTATTGGTCATAGAGAGAACAGCCTCCTAAAGGATTTAAAATCCGATGGATCGTGTTGGATCTGGATGTTGATGTATACATCGGTTATATTCATTTTAGATGTTTATTGCTGGTTGAAGGAAGAGAGGATATGGCTAAAAACGACGGATTATGCTATCAACGAGGAGCGTCCCTACGGCATTCTAATTGCGGGGCATTATACGGAAACCGCGGGGTATTCCATTCACCGGCCGCCCGATCCTGTAGGTTGGCTGTTGATGTATACGCTGACCGGCGAAGGACAAGTTCAAGTTGCCGGTGAAGCGATGCCTTGCCGGCCTGGGGACGTTGTGATCCTGCTGCCCGGTTTGCCTCACCAGTATGGTACGGCGGGAGCTGGGTGGGAGTTTATTGGGGTTCATTTTATCCCGGATCCTTTTTTTCGGCCGTGGTTGAACCTTCCGCAGCAATCCCAAGGGTTCGTTCGTTTACATGTGGATGGCCGCCCTGGATCCCAGAATCGACGATGTCGTCGGGTATTTGCGGGAGTCGTACCGCGAGCGGGCCTTTAAACCGAAAAAAGTGTCCAGCAATCAAAGAAGGTGTCCCAAGATCATCCTTGGAACACCTTGTTTTTTTGGCCTGGAGGCCATTAATATGTACCACCGTTTGGACGCTGCGACACATCGCGCTCAAACGCCACAATCCAATCACCCTGGACAGCGGCATATCCGACATCGCCCTCGGCGACAAGGCCGTACAGATTTTTGACATCCAAATATTCCTGACGGCTGCCGTTATCAAACTCCAACGTAATGTAATAGTACGTCCGAGAAGACGAGCTGTGCATCGTGTTATTTTCGCCTATGTGACTGGAGCTGTGCTGCACGTCCATCCGTTTCGAGATGATTCGCGCATATCTCGTTTCCCGCGGGGAGCGGGCGTTCTTGGCGTAACGGACCCCACTGGATATCATCAACACGATGAAAATAACAAAAAAGATGACCATAAATACGGGGATGATGGTAAACATGATATCGCCGCCTCCCCCAAAGCCGCCTCCGCCAAACGGAGAGGGATCGAATCCTCCCATGGGTTCCGCCTCCTTTGTTCTGACTTACAACGCAAGTTTGACTGGTTGCTGTCTATGTTCTTCCTTTATATACGTGAAAATGCAAATATTGTTTCGTCCTCCTAAAAAATCTGGCTGCTCGATAACGCGTGGATTGTGAACGCATACGAATTGTGATAAACTGGAATCACTATAAAAAGAACGGAGGGTTCCCCGTGTTGTACATTAAATTCCGTTTCACCACTTTGTGCGTATAATTGAATACTGCCAAAGGCTCTGCACCTGTGCAGAGCGAACGGGATAGGTGTACTATGATAAAGGGGACCAATTGGAACTTTAGAATAGAATATGCCTGATTTGGCCGGGAACGCGAACGGGGACGGTGATCTTCTGTTCGTGGATTTCGGGCTGTTTGAGGGACCGTTTGCGTAAACACAGGTGTAGTGCCTGTGTTTATTTTTTCCTATAAAGGAGGAACTCGGTTATGACCATGACGGAACAACAACAGTTAGAGCAAAAAGCCATCTTGGTTGGCGTGAATTTAAATCATCAGTCGGATTTCGACTATTCGATGGAAGAACTAGCGAATTTGGCGGAGGCCTGCGACATTGAAGTCGTGGGCGTGCTTACGCAAAACCTGCCTAAGGTCACTCCGTCGCACTATATCGGTACAGGCAAAATTGCCGAGGTGCGGGCGCTCTTGGAGGCGCACGACGGCAATCTCGTGATTTTTAATGATGAGTTATCCCCGTCGCAGCTGCGAAATCTGGAGTCCGATCTGGAGTGTAAAGTGATTGACCGGACGCTGCTGATTCTGGATATTTTTGCGGAACGGGCGAAAACCCGCGAGGCCCAGCTCCAAGTTGAGGTGGCCCGGCTGAAGTATATGCTGCCGCGGCTCATCGGGCTGCGGGAATCGCTGGGGCGCCAAAGCGGCGGGGTCGGCACGAAGAACCGCGGTGCGGGGGAGACGAGACTGGAGCTTGATCGCCGGCGGATTGAGGAGAAGATCACCGCGCTCAGCCGTGAACTGGAGACGCTGGTGGCCCATCGCCAAACCCAACGCAAACAGCGCAAGAAGAACGATGTGCCTGTCGTATCGCTCGTTGGCTATACCAATGCCGGGAAGTCGACGATCATGAACGCGCTGCTCGAAACATATACCCCCGGAATGGAGAAGCAGGTGCTGGAGAAGGATATGCTGTTCGCCACGCTGGAGACGTCCGTTCGCAATATCCCGCTGGAGGATAACAAGTCGTTTTTGCTGACGGATACGGTGGGCTTCGTGAGCCGGCTGCCGCATCACCTGGTCAAGGCGTTTCGATCCACATTGGAGGAGGTTGCTGAGGCGGATCTTTTGATCCATGTCGTTGATTATTCCAACCCGGAATTCGCGCGGATGATCGAGATCACGCACCAAACGTTGAAGGAAATTGGCATCACCGACATCCCGATGATCTATGCCTACAACAAGTCCGATCGGACGGATCAAGCATTCCCAAGTGTGCAGGGAGATATCATTTACTTGGCCGCTAAGCCGCGCATCGGTATTGCCGAGCTGGTGAATGAAATCCGCCGGCGGATTTTCAAGGACTACGTGAAGTGCACGATGTTGATTCCGTACGATAAAGGGTCCCTCGTTTCTTACTTGAATGAGCAGGCCAACGTGCTCGAGACGAGTTATGAGGAAGAGGGAACAAAGCTCGTTCTGGAGTGTAAGCAAAGCGATTACGGAAGATATAAGGAGTATGTGCTCGAAGGTGCGGAGTGACAGGAAAATATTTTCGCTTATCGGTTGTCGGATGGGAAGGGAAGACGTATAATAGCCCTCAAAACACGTCTTTCTAACAAAGGAGAGCGATAAGCATGTCCGATATGTTAGTGAAATTATACGATCTTCCCCCCTTCGAATCGGCCCAGCAGTACGAAGCCCGGACCGGGATCACCATTCGCCGTGCCATCGGCCCGGAGAAGCATGTTGTCGCGAAATGGGTAGGCGAGCATTTCAATGAGCACTGGGTAAGCGAATGTGAAGTAGCTCTTGCCCGTTCGCCAGTTTCCTGTATTATCGCCATTGAAAACGGAAAGCTGCTAGGATTCGCCTGCTATGATGCCACGATGAAAGGGTTCTTCGGACCCACCGGCGTTGATGAGAAGGAGCGGGGCCGGGGGATCGGCAAACAGCTGCTGCTGCATACGCTCGACCTGATGCGGATGGACGGTTACGGATATGCGGTAATCGGCGGCGCGGGCCCGAAAGATTTCTACGCCAAGGCGACCGGCGCGATCGTGATTGAGGGCTCGGAGCCCGGAATATACAAAGGGATGCTGCGATAGGGCAGCATCCCTCAGCCTGTTGAAAAACCTTCAACAGGCTGTTTTTCTATGCATATTCTTCACAAAATTACCGCGTTAATGTGGTATAATATAGCTGTACTATAAATAAACGGTAAATAGGCGGTGTTCATATGCTTCGTTCCAATCCCAACGTTCAAAATCAATATGAATTTGTTTGTATAGAGGATCTTGTCCTCCCTAATCACCCACTTCGGAAAATCCAAAAGCACATCGACTTCTCTTTTATTCTCGAACTGGTCCGCCCATATTACTGTGAAGACAACGGTAGACCTTCTGCTGATCCAATCATGCTCTTCAAAATGCTCTTAATCGGCTACCTGTTTGGTATTCGTTCGGAGCGCCAACTAGAGATTGAAGTTCACTCCAACGTTGCTTACCGTTGGTTTCTGGGTCTCGGGCTTACTGACCGCGTTCCAGATCACAGCACACTCAGCTATTTCCGTGAGCGTCTTCGCCAAGGAGATGTGCTACAGAAAATCTTTGACGAAGTGGTCATGCTAGCCATCAAGCATCGCCTTGTAGCTGGACGCGTACTCGTTACAGACTCCACTCATCTCAAAGCCAATGCCAATAAGCGAAAGTTTATCAAGGAACAAGTAACGCAAAGCACGAAAGCCTATGTAAATGAGCTGGACGAAGCGATCCAGGCAGATCGCGAGGCCAACGGAAAAAAGCTCTAAAGCTACGGAAGGAGGTGAACGAGCAAAAAGAGATTAAAGTGAGCACGACAGATCCGGAAAGTGGTTATATGGTTCGAGATGGCAAACCGGAAGGTTTCTTCTACCTGGATCATCGAACGGTAGATCATAAGTACAACATCATTACCGACGTGCATATCACGCCTGGCAACGTCCATGACTCTGTCCCCTATATCGATCGACTGGAGCATATCGTTAAAAAGTTTGGATTCGAAAAAACACTTAAAAATAAAAGCCCCAAAAAAACGGGGCTTAATCAACATTCTGAGGGATGCTGCGATAGGGCAGCATCCCTTTTTGAACATTATAGAATTTATAAATTTTGGGGTGGAAGCAGGTCTTCCGCCTTATTTCTGTTTTTGGTAAGGTTAGGATATGGAGACGAACATTTTGAAACGAATCTTCTTTGATGAGCGAGGGCACTGGGATCGGTTTGTGGCAAAACATGGTGGCAAGCTGCGTGCCAATGTGCGGAAAGAAGTAGAGAAGTTCCGTCGATGCGGGGATCCCAGAAACGGTTTTAAGCTGATGGTATGTGAAGGATGTCATGACCTACGGCTCGTTCCGTATCGTTGTAAAGGAAGATTCTGTACGACCTGTTCATGCGGAGAAACAGAGGAATGGGCACGTCTCCTGGAACAAGATGTATTCCAAGTCAACCACCGCCATGTCGTCTTCACGATCGACGAAGGATTACGGGAAATCTTTCTGCTCCATCGGGCAAAATTACTCAAAGAATTTATGGATGAAGCGGTACGCTTAGTCAAAGAACATTTTGAGAAGAAACATAAGGTAACTCCCGGAATCGTAGCCGGGTTGCATACGTTTGGGGCACGGCTTAACTTCAATCCTCATGTACATATGCTTGTAACGATGGGAGGAATGAAGAAGACCGGCGAGTGGAAAACATACGATTTTATTCCGTTCGAGATGCTGCGTAAGCAATGGCAGACGGTTGTTTTGAAGCTGATTCGTCGAAAGTTAAGTGAACAAGAGAAAAAGCAAGTGCAGTCCCGTTTGCAAAAAGCTTACTGCGAGAACGGAGAAGGCTTTTATGTGCATGCTCCGAAACAGAAAGGGAACGTCAAGCAGCAACTCGGGTATATCGGGCGATACATGAGAAGACCAGCGATAGCGGTTAGCCGGATCGAAGCGTATGACGGAGAAAAGGTGACATTTCGTTACCGGGATAAGAATGACGGGGAAGAGAAGACCGAGACGATTTCGGTAGAAGAATTTATGGGTAGACTTGTGCGGCATATTCCGGATGAAAACTTCAAAACGATCCGTTACTACGGGGTTTATTCGCGGCGGATCAAGAGCCTGTGCAAGAAGTTAGTCAGTGAGTGGCAAAAAGCCGCGAGAAGATGGATTGTCAAGGCAAAGCGGATATTAAAACGCAGAACGTGGAGTGAACGGATCAAGGAGCAGACGGGGAAGCCGCCATGTTGCCCAAAATGCGAAAGTTATTACGAATACAAGGGAGAAGCCTGCCTTGAGGATGGGAAGTTGAAGGTGAAGTACGCGGTGTGCTCCACCTCAAAGGCATGTCTGGAGAGGATGATTCGGGATGTCGCCGGTGTCAAAGAAACGAAAGGTAGCGAAGAAAAAGAAAAAGCCGCAAAGCGGGCTGCATAGCAAAGCGAAAGTAACCTACATCTGTCTTCAATGTCATACAACAGAAGAGATTCCGCTGAATGTCGTTCGGAATTTCGATGCGATGGATGATGGAGATCCAACCGTACCTCCGCAATTCAGCTGCGAAGAATGTGGAGGAGGCATGTACCCGGAATATTACGAGGGAATTCATGGTTACGAGTACAGGATTAGCGATGTAAGAAAATAGCCGGGTATAAGTTTTTCTCCCACACCCGGCCATTTTACACGTATGAACTCAGTTGAACGAACTTAAAAGGACGCCGCCAGGCGTTTTTCTTATAATGTAACGGACTCCAATGACGTTATTGGTGTCAACAACACGTTTACTCTAGGCTAACGGACACAGATGACGTTATTTTGCTCTTTTTCGCTGTCATTCCCATATTGGGAGCTTAATAACGGCTATTGAGTCCGTTACAAAGGGAAATATCCGGGAAATAAGCAAATAACGTCATTACGGTCCGTTGCTATGAACGTTTTTGTCAAGCCCTCGGTTTTAACTCTGCCTGAGCACGTGGCGCGAGAGCAAAAATGCGAGCGACGGTCGGCACGCTGCTATCCGTGGGTTGGTTACCACATGTTATGCCTTCGTCAGGGAGAGCCCTTGCAAGCTAGAAACGCACGTTCAGTTTCTTTCAAAACTTAGTGCAAACGGACAACGCAAATTCTCTCCCGAACCTTCGTTTGCTCCCGGGCCTCGTGCTCCGGCGTGAGCTTGTCAAGCGTCTTCTTTGACAAGCGGTTTGGTTCAAATCAACACTTTTCCGAGTCCTCATCGGAGATGAGGAACGCCTCACGGCGAGTGTGGGGGTGCAGGGGGCAACGTCCCCTGCGTCCTTCATCGTCCAAAGGCGTTAGGAGGCTGCTGGCTGCTCCACGGTTCGAGCAACCGCCCATATGAACCCAATCAGTTCCCGGGCCACCGCACCGACGGCCACATTCTTGTGTTTGTTCTTTCCAAACACAAGATGACGGTATTTGTAATGCAATCTTTCTTGCGCCTTCCAGGACAACAGTTGTACGTCGGCGGGCATGCCATCTAATCGCTTGGCGAGATCCCCTTTTACGGCAGGACGGTGACGGTAACTCCAAGCGGACTCCACCAAAGTCCGTCGCAAGCGGCCATTTCCGGCTTTGGTCATGCTGCCGCGTCGAGTACTTAGGCCCGTGGAATACTCACGAGGGACCAGTCCCAAGTACGCCATCAGTTGGGCCGGGGAGCGAAAACGCGCAAAGGTTCCAATTTCAGCCGCAAGGGTGATGGCTGTGAGCAATCCAATCCCTCGTAAGGACTGAAGAACTTGGATCAGAGAAGCCTTGGAACCGGTCGCAGCTTGCTCAACGAGTGCTTTTTCTAGGCGTCCCATGCGCTGCTCGATCTCATCCAAAGCATGAAGCATTTCGCTGAATGCCACGTGCATGGACTCATACGGGAACGTAAGCTGCCCTAACCAGACGCGGTACTTCTTGGTCCAGCGACGTTTGATTGTGGCTGGCCGTTCAATCTGGTGACGAAGCAGGAACTTCAAGATCCGCTGACGAGCCCGGTGGGCATCTTCCTTGGCAGCTTCCCGGGCGCGAACCAATTCCCGCAGCGCCTCATCTTCCCGTTCCGGTACATAAACGGGAGTGAGCTCACCTGCACGATACAAACGCGCGAGTTGCTCCGCATCCCGTCGATCTGTTTTTACGTGGTCGCCGGAGCGTTTGGGAATCAGCGATGGAGCAATAACGGCACAGTGGGCCCCCATGGAGGTGATCCAGCGATAGGTTTCGTAACCCGTGGGTCCTGCCTCGTAGCAAAACGATAGCGTTTCGGCCGGTCCCAGCTCTTTGATAAGCTTGCGTAACGCTGCCGGTGTGTGGGGAATGCTCCCGTAATAGCGTGGAGCTTCCCCGCTCACATCTGCAATTGCAACCGAAATTTTTTCTTTGGATACATCTAAACCGACGAATTTTGTGGTAGACTGCATAGTATCAGCTCTCCTTTGCTATGTAGCTCTGAAATGGTTTGGTTTATACTACACTATCCATTTTAACCTACGAGATGTAGCAATTTGGAGGGCTGTCTTTTGTTTACGTTCATCTTAGCTAGCCGCAGGCTGGCGGGCGAATGTGTGGCCGACTGATGTATGGCTAGCGGGCGAATGCTTGGCCGACCGTTGGGTGGCCGGTTAGCGAATGTGCGGCCGGTATATGAGTGCCATCGTATGCTTAGCCGGGCATATGCTTCGTCGGTGCATGCTTAGCGTGCGTTGCCCGGTTGCTCTCTATGCCTGGCTGGCGCACGCCTTGGCCGGTCTATACTTGGCTCAGCGTATGCTCAGCCGACGTATGCTCAGCCAGCGTATGCTCAGCCAGCGTATGCTCAGCCAGCATATGCACCGCTGGCCCTTTATATCGCCGGCAGCGTCACCCTGAAGGTTGCGCCTTGGCCTGGCTCACTGTGAACCTCGATCGTGCCGCCATGCGCTTCAACGATCGCTTGCGAGATGGACAGGCCCAGCCCGGCTCCGCCTTGTTTGCGCGTGCGGGAGGCGTCGATGCGGTAAAACCGCTCGAACACATGCGGCAAATGCTCGGGGGCAATGCCGGGCCCGTTATCCCGCACATCCAGTTCAGCCTGACGGGGGTGAGCCGACAAGCGCACCGCGATGGTCCCTTGCTGCGGGTCGGTATGCTGAACGGCGTTGTGGAACAGGTTCAACACCACTTGCTTGATTTTGTCCCGGTCGCACATCGCGGTTAGCCCTGGCTGCAGGTCGAACAGGACCTCGCGCTCCCCGGCCAGCATCCGCAGATGCGGCTCCATCTCCGCGATCACTTTATCCAAGCGTACCTGGGTGCGCTGGACGACTGGCGTGCGGTCGAGCTTGGCGAGCGTCAGCAAATCCTCGACCAGCTTCTTCATCCGCTGCGCTTCGCCCAGCATGCTGTTCAGCGCGGTATGCAGCTGCTCCGGCCGGTTGGCGGCTCCCCGCAGCAGCACCTCCAGGAAGCCGTGGATCGAGGTCAGCGGTGTCCGCAGCTCGTGGGAAGCGTCCGCGACGAACCGGCGCATCTGCTCCTTCGCTTCACGCTCGGCCTCAAACGATTCCTCGAGCCGCTCCAGCATTCCATTAAAGGAAGCGCCCAGCCGATCAATTTCCGATTGTCCGGATGCCGCCGTGAACCGGTTGCTGAGATTCCCGGCATTGGTATCCTCTACGATGCGCACCATTTGATTAAGCGGCGTTAACGCCTGGCGCAAAATCGGCAGATACAGCGCCAGTCCGCCGGCCAATGCCAGAAGTGAGAGGCCGACAAACGTCAGCAGCTGACGCATCACGACTTCGCGTAACGGTGCGGTATAAGTGCCCATTTGGACGAGCCAGGCACGTTCGCCTTGTTCTCCGGGCAACCCAACCAAACGAAAGACCACCAGCTGTTCCTTCCCGTCCTGATCCTCGATGACGCGGTAGCCTTCCGATCCCGGCTGACTCTCTTCGAACAATGCGGCGTATTCCGCATCGGACAGCTGAGGGGCAGGGGCGCCGGATTCAGCGTTCAGATCGATAAAATCATGATCGCTGTTGATGATGGCGAGCGAGGCGCCGGGGATAAACAACTGCGGAGGACGACCATCAGTTCCTTCTCCGCCGATGCCCCCGCCGCCAGACGCGCTCCCGTTCATCCCGGCCTCAGCCCCGACTCCAGCGCCATCCCCCCCCGGCTTCGGGGGTCCCCAGTGTTCGATCGGCTGGCCTGCCTTCATAAAGACATCCCGAAGCGGGCCGCGCATTTGGGATACCATGGTTTCGGCTTGGTTTTTGTATAGGAAGTCTTTCATGATGACGTACTGAAATACGCCAATCAGAATTAATAGAGCGGCTAACAGAAAAAGGGATCTAGAGAGCAGCTGAAAGCGCAGTGAGCTTGGGGAGATCAGGCTGCGAAGTCCGCGGATCCATCGCTTCCCGGCGGCGGTAATCCCGCCAGTCCGTGCCCGGCTTCTGCCGGCAAGGCGCTTCATGGCAGATCTACGCGGTAGCCCGCACCGCGCAGCGTTCGGATTAACCGGTGCTCCCGGTCATTTAATTTTTCGCGCAGGGACCGGATATAGACCTCCACGATATTTTCCTCGCCCCCAAAGTCATAACCCCACACTTTATCCAAAATCGTCGTTTTGCTTAAGACGATGCCATGGTTCAGGATCAAATATTTCAGCAGCTCATATTCGGTGGGGGATAATTCCAACACCTGATCCAAATAGGCAATTTCCTTGCGGCGATCGTCCAGTCGGAAGGGGCCAATCACCACTTCACCAAACAGGGCCGGAAACTGATTGCGCAGGCGCGCACCGATCCGAGCGAGCAACTCCTCGAAGCTGAACGGCTTCACGACGTAATCGTCGGCGCCAATCGTCAGCCCCTTCACTCGATCTTCGACTTCGTCCTTGGCCGTCAGCATGATGATGGCTACGTTCTCGCCGTTCTTTCGCAGCAACCGGCACACTTCAAAGCCGTCCGTTCCCGGCATCATCACATCCAGCACGATCACATGCGGCTGAAATTCGGCGGCGATGGCGACAGCGGTCATACCGTCTCCGGCGGTGCGCACCTCAAATCCTTCATTTTGCAGACCCAGCTCAAGAAACTGCACGATATGCGGTTCATCATCCACCAGCAAGATTTTTGCCCCTTTAACTTGTTTCATTGAAAAATATCCCCCTTGCACCTATCCATGCGTGTCCATTCTGATGATTCTATTATGCGCGATGATGCTGAACATTTGCTGAATGCCGACTGAAGGCGGACTGAAGGCCCAACTGAGCGCCATTCCAAGCAAGAATAAGCTGAAGCATTAAACTTGATCGTACCCGGTTTGATAGGAGAAGTAAACTCACTGGATCACGTCCGGATAACGGACCAGGCTTGGACGAGAGTCTTGCTTGCCGCTCCGCTAATAAGCTATACTTTTGACATGAAGTCATGCTAAAGGGGAGTAATGAGATGGAAAAAGTATTGATTTTCGGTCATAAAAATCCCGACACGGACACGATTTGTTCGGCAATCGCTTACGCCGACCTGAAGTCCAAGCTGGGCTGGAACGTTGAGCCTGTACGCCTGGGCGATGTCAACGGGGAGACGGCGTTCGCATTGGAACGCTTTGGCTTCGAAGCGCCGCGTTTGGTTGAGACCGTGGCGAACGAAGCGAAAGAAGTCATTCTGGTCGACCATAACGAACGTCAACAAAGCGCTTCCGATATTGAGCAAGTGCGTGTTGTGGAAGTGATCGACCATCACCGGATCGCCAACTTCGAGACAAGCGGACCGCTGTACTACCGGGCTGAACCGGTTGGCTGCACCGCAACGATCCTGAATAAAATGTATAAAGAAAACGGCATCGCCGTCCCAGCCAACATCGCCGGCTTGATGCTGTCCGCAATCATTTCCGACTCGCTGCTCTTCAAATCGCCAACCTGCACTGAGCAAGACGTAGCTGCGGCACGGGAGCTGGCTGAAATCGCCGGCGTCAACGCGGAAGAGTACGGATTGGACATGCTGAAAGCAGGGGCCGACCTCAGCGATAAGACGATTGAGCAGTTGATTTCCCTGGACGCCAAAGAATTCGACATGGGCGGAGCTAAAGTTGAAATCGCCCAAGTGAACGCGGTGGACGTCAACGACGTCTTGTCCCGTCAAAGTGAAATTGAGGCAGCCCTGAACGGGATCATCGCCAACAAAGGACTGGACCTGTTCCTGTTTGTCGTGACCGACATCCTGAACAACGACTCCGTGGGCTTGGCGCTGGGTAAAGCAGCCGATGCCGTCGAGCAAGCCTACAACGTGAAGCTCGTTGACAACAAAGCCGTACTGAAAGGCGTTGTATCCCGCAAATCGCAAATCGTGCCGGTATTGACGGAAATCTTCAATAAACGTTAATTCTCCGGCATTTCGAGAGCCTTGCCTGTCCTGATATCTTAAAAAAGGCTGCTTGCCGGGGTGCAGTTCAAAATCCTGGCTAGCAGCCTTGATATCGTTTATAGGAGGTGAAACCGCTCCAATTGATCCCAGAGCCCTTCTTCCTGCAACACTTCCCGCTGCTTCGGCCCGATCAGGTCGAAATGAGGGAACGGAGAGCGTTGATGAATGTAACGGGCGGGAAGGCCATGGGCCTCGCACCAAGCTCGGAGTCGCTCCAAGTCGGAGCAACCCACTTTGGTGACGGTCTTGGCATCCGGAAACCGCGGGTCCAGCCAATAGTGGGTCAGAAAACCAATTTCTCCGCTAGCCACCTTTCGCTTCCATGCCTCCAATTCCTCTCGCGACACGCCAAAAGCCACAGCTTCCCACCTCCTTCAAATTTAGTTATGAATCCCTCTCCACAAAAAGCTAACGATCGCTTCGGCCGCCTGCTCCGCTGACGGAAGCAGCTTATTTTTGTCGGCGTATTGACGTTCTCCCACCCGCAGCATCGAAACGTACAGATGGGCGGCCAGGTTTGGGTCGCTGCAGACGATCTCTCCTTGCTTGGCAGCTTGGGCGAACCCTTCGCGAAGCGTTTCGTACAGATCGTTTTCGTGGCGGATCAAAGCTTCCTGCTGCTCACCGGACAAATGATGCTGGATGCTGCGGAACATCTCGTCCATGTGAACCTGGGGAATCCTTAAATAGTTAATGGTAATTTTCAGCAATCTTTCCCGAAATGTCCCGGGCTCCTCCAATAGCTGCCGGATGCGTCCATTCACCCGGGCGAGCGTCGTCGCGACAGAGGCCACGAACAAATCCTGTTTGGTTGGATAATAGTAATAAACGGTAGCTTTGGTGATCCCGCAATGCTCGGCAACCTGATTCATGGATACGGACTTATAGCCCTTTTCCATAAATAGAAGCGACGCAGAACGCAGGATCTGCTCGGACGTCGCCAGGGCGTCGGGCTGCTGGACGGGCCGTCCCAAGGCTTTTTTATGTGGCAGGGTCAACCGTGATCACCTCGAGCAACTTGTACTGAGCCCATATTATATCATATTTTCCGTTTGATAATTAACCTTCCGGTATATATAATTAATGATCAGAGTGATGTTTATCACCTCATGTTAGCAAACAAGAAAAGGGAGATGGAGACTTCAATGGACATGCTGCTTGGCAAAGCGGCCTTCTGGCCGTCCAAGAAGGGGCAGCTTGAACCAGAGCCGGTGAAAGGCGCAGGCCAATAATCGAAATATCTCTAATTAAAGCACTTGGAGTTCCGCCGGGGCAAGCGGGGCTTCGGGTGCTATTTTTTTGCAAGAAACAGATTACATATTTCCCGCTTGCCGGCCGCAGAATACTTGGATGCAGAACTGTTGAAATAAAACGAGGGAGACAAGAACATGGCCAAGGCGCAAAACGGAGAGGGGAGAAAAGGCGATCTACGCTGGTGGCAGCTCTCCTTGCTGGGGGTGGCATCAACCATCGGCACCGGGTATTTCCTTGGATCGGGGATCGGGATCCGCATGGCGGGGCCATCCATTCTGATCGCGTTCCTGCTGGCTGCGGCCGGGACTTATACGGTATTTGAGGTCTTAGCCCGCATGACCGCGGACCAGCCGGAGCAGGGCTCCTTCCGTTCCTATGCGAAGCGGGCCTTTGGGCGCTGGGCGGGCTTCGGCAGTGGCTGGGTGTATTGGAGCTCGGAGCTGCTGATCATGGGCAGCCAACTGACGGCATTATCGCTATTCTCGCGTTTTTGGTTCCCCGGCGTGCCGATGTGGATGTTTGCGATTGGATATGCCGTATTAGGGCTGGGCGTGATTTTGCTTGGCAATAAGGTGTTTGATTCGATGGAAAATGTGCTGTCGGTGATCAAAATCGCTGTCATCCTTATGTTCCTGGGGGTGGCCGCTGCCGCGCTGATGGGCTGGATTCAGGGAGGCGGCGGGAGAGCGCCGGAATTTCCGCAAACGGTCAAGTCCTTCTTTCCAACGGGAGGGATGGGCTTGTGGTCGGGATTTATTTTTGCGTTTTACGCCTTTGGCGGGATCGAGGTAATGGGCATAATGGCGATTCGGCTGCGTGATCCGAAGGAAGCTCCGAAATCCGGTACGATCATGCTGCTGTTGCTCTCGGTGGTGTACTTGCTGTCGATTGGGCTTGCCGTCACTTTGGTGGCCTGGAACACCTTCGACCCGAAACGCAGTCCATTCGTAACGGCCCTCGCCCAATATCCGCTGCCGTTTATCTCCCATGTGTTTAACGGCGTGCTGATCGTAGCCGGCTTCTCTACGATGGTCGCTTCCTTGTATGCGGTGACGACGATGCTGGTTACGCTCGCGAAGGACAAGGATGCGCCGCCGTTATTCGCACGGAAAGGCTGGCGGGAGCGGCCGTTGTTTGCCATTGGCCTCACTACCGCCGGACTTGCAGCTTCCGTGGTGATGTCCTTTGTCATGCCGGGGCGCATATACGAGTACATTACGACATCGGCCGGATTGCTGCTGCTTTATAACTGGTTTTTTATTCTGGTGACATCGGGTAAGCTGCTCAAGCTTAGCGGGTTTGGGCAAGTCAAACGGTGGGGCGGCATGGTGCTAATCGCGATCGCGGTGTCGGGGACTTTGTTCCATGACACGAGCCGGCCGGGATTCTGGGGAAGCCTGGCGTTTGTTGGCGTCATCGGGATCGTGACCTTCATTATGCAGCTGGTCGTCTGGAAGCCGAAGAAACAGGCCAAGCGGCGGGGCCGCCCAGCCAAATCGATGGTACTGCGTCCAAAACGGACGACGTGATCGAAGGGAGCTTGACTTACCATCGTTGCGCGAGCAGTAAAAAGGCTTGATATCCAAAATAAAGCCCAAACCCAATGAGGGACAGGCCGGACAATATCGATATCAGCATCAGGACCCGGTTCGTTAGCAGCTTGCGGAACACGCTGGCAAATCCGGCCATCGTGAAATCCCATACCAACAGTCCGACAATAATAGCGCTGCTGTTGATGATCAAGTCATGAGTCCGCATATGAGCTGCGGCTTGAGCTAATACCGAACCGTATATCCCCAGCCAGAATAAGATGGACAGCGGGTTGCTGACGGACATGAGAAATCCGGACAGGAGCGACTTCCGAAGCGGCTCGCTGCCTCTCATCCCCCCGTCGGGGATTTTGCCGGCTTGCTTCAGACTGTCGATGCCGATATAGGTGAGTACGAAGAACCCAAATAACCAGAGGAAGCTTTTCATAAACGGAGTGTTCAAGAAGTGCACCACCCCAAAATAAACGAGCAGCATGTACAGCAGGTCGGCGGATAGGGCGCCAAGGCCAACAAACCAGGCGTGCAGGAAGCCGCCGCGGATGCCTTTATCCAATTGGGCGGCGTTCACCGGGCCGATGGGGGCGGATAAAGATAAGCCAAGTAGCACATAGCTAAAAAAGCTGTTCATTGCTTAAACCTCCAAAAGTCAGAAATGATAACTTTGCTTGTACAGCATATTCAGGGAGGCACGCTTGTACGACTTCAAAAAATAGGAAGAAACCTCTTGCAAAACTAAAGGGTTTAGCTTAAATTAAAACTAAAGGTTTTAGTTTTTTGGGAGAGAGAGGCGATTTAGCGATGAGAATTACGGAATACGGGAAGTTAATCCAACTGTCTTTTTTACCCCGGTTTTTTCCGGTCAATTGTTATCTGGTCGAGGAAGAGGATGGCGTCACATTAATCGATGCAGCTTTGCCGTATAGCGCCAAAGGAATCTTGAAAGCTGTGGAAGAGATCGGTAAGCCGCTGACGCGGATCGTGCTGACTCATGTCCATGACGACCACGTTGGCGCGCTGGATGCCTTAAAAGCGCAGCTTCCTGAAGTTCCGGTCTACGTATCCGCCCGCGATGCGCGCTTGATGGAGGGCGACGTGTCGCTTGACCCGGGGGAGCCGACTTCGCCCATCCGCGGCGGGGTGCCGAAGAAGCTGGTGACCCGCGCCGACGTTACGTTTACCGATGGGGAGCGCATCGGTTCGCTGCTGGCCGTGGCGGCGCCGGGCCATACGCCGGGTTCCTTTGCGCTGCTTGATACGCGCAGCGGCGCACTGATCGCCGGCGATGCCTTCCAAACCCGTGCAGGCATTGCCGTGAGCGGCACCGTGCGCCCGCTGTTTCCGTTCCCGGCCCTTGCCACCTGGCATAAGGAAACCGCGCTCGCCAGCGCACGCAAGCTGGCCGGCCTGAACCCTTCGCTGCTGGCGGTAGGGCACGGGCCGGTGCTGAAGCAGCCGGCGGCAGCCATCGCCAAAGCGATTGCGGCGGCCGAGCGGGCATTAGGCAAGGCACCGGCTGCAAACGCGGCGGCCGTGACTCACCGGAAGGAGGATTCCCATGTCGCCGAGAATGGGAATTGACAGCACAGCGGTGCTGATGGCCGCTGTGGACGTTGCTAATGCGGAGGGGCTGGAGGCGGTGACGATTACTTCCATTGCCAAGAAGCTGGGCATCCGGCCGCCTTCCCTCTATAACCATGTCAGCGGTCTGGAGCAAATTCGGGTGGAATTGGCCAAATACGCGCTGGACCAGTTATATGAGCATATTTCCGCCGCTGTCGGTGATCGGGCAGGAGAGGCTGCGATCCGCGAGTTCGCTAACGCTTATCTCGAATTTGCTCATGCCTATCCCGGATTGTACGATGCGGCGCAAGCGGCGCCGGGGCCTGAACATCCTGCGCTGCAGGAAGCCGGCGGGCGCTTGGTGGATTTGATCCTGCGATACCTCGGCAGTTACCCGCTCACGGAGGAGCAAGCTTTGCATGCGGTTCGCGGGTTGCGGAGTTTGATTCACGGCTTTGCCTCGCTGGAATTGCGTGGAGCATTTGGTCTTCCGCTGGAGCTAAAGGACAGCCTGGCGTTTAATCTCGGCTTGTTCCTTCGCGGATTGGAGCAGGTTACGTAGTCACCTGGCGGTGAGATGGTTCTTCTGCCCAGCGTAAGAGGCGCTGTGAAGCGGGGCCGGCGATTCCGATTGACAATGATTTTTCGACTATGATACTTTAGGCTTGAACGAAGAGGAACGCAGGAAACCGAGGTGAAGCATCCGTGGGGAAGAAGAAAGGACGTTCCGTACCAAGCGCGCCAGCTAATGCGGCGGCAGACAAACCGGCCACGCTGAAGGATCTTCTTGGCCAGGATACGCTGGCGAAGCTGAAGGCGCAAGCTGAAGAACTGAAGAAGGAAGAGGAACGCCGCCAGGAGGAGGCCCGCATCCGCAAGGAGGAAGCGCGCCGGGCGGAGCAGAAACGGCTCGACAACGATTTCGAGCATCTGCTGAATACAAGTAATCTGGATTGGCACAAGTTTAAATAAAGCGTCACGGATGAAGTGGCGATGGATAGACGATAATGAACGGCCAGATGACAGCCATATGCCAGCAAAGAGATAGCCATAAGTTCGGCATAAGATTGGCCATAAGACAGCAACGGCAATGCGGCTCCTGAAAGCGGGAGCTTTTATTTTTGTGCATAGAGTTAAGGAGGTGACGGATGATGGAGAGTATCGGGGCGTGGGTCGTCTTTTTCTTGGTGATCGTGGCGCTGGGGTTGTTTAACCGGAGGTTCAAATATTCGGCCAAGGTTCGGGAATCCTATGAAGAGCTGACCTCGCTGGCGGAGCGGACCCGCAAAGGACGGACGACCAAGGCGGATCTGGCGCGGTGGGATGCCGCTTTGGCGAGGCTGGAGAAGTACCCAAGCGAATACAATAAGCTCGATCAGGAGATTGGCTTGCGCAAGGCGTATGTCCACTATTTGGAGCAGCATTATCCGGAAGACGAGCGGCTTCCGGAACTGCGTGAAGCGGCTGGGTTCCAGAAGAATTCCGTCTGGGGGATTAAAATCAAATCTTGATTTTGACAGGTCCATCGGGGCGTGATACCATGGGGGAGTCCAAAACTTTTGACATTTTGGTGGTGCCGATGAACAATAAGATCAAGCAATTCCGGAAGCGGCTGGGCTTAACCCAGAATGAGCTGGCCGCGGAATGCGGCGTCACGCGCCAAACGATCAATTGCGTGGAGAACAACCGGTACGACCCGACGCTGGAGCTGGCTTTCAAGCTTGCGAAAATTTTGCAGACGAAGGTGGATGAACTGTTTATTTATGAGTAAATTCAACCGCAATTACATCATTACGATGGATGATATTGTAAGAGAAGGGGATCCTATTCTCAGAGTGGTGACGGAGCCGGTCAGCATCCCCCCAACCGAGGAAGACCGCGAGGAAATGGCGGCGATGCTGCAATTTCTGAAGAACAGCCAGGATCCCGAGATGTCGAAGAAATACAAGCTGCGGGCGGGCGTGGGGTTGTCGGCGAATCAGATCGGACTGAACAAGCGGATGTTCGCAGCTCTGCTGATGGACGAGAACGGCAAGGATCGGCCGCTCGCTTTGTACAATCCGAAGATCATCAGCCATTCTCAGGCGATGACGTATTTGCCGGAGAGCGAGGGCTGCCTGTCGGTCGACCGGACGGTGCAGGGCTTCGTTCCACGCTACGAGAAGGTCCAAGTGAAGGCATACGATGATGAGGGCAACGAGATCAAGCTTCGGTTCAAAGGCTTTGACGCAATCGTGATGCAACATGAGATCGATCATCTAAACGGTATCATGTTTTATGATCATATCAATCCGGAGCATCCGTTTAAGCTGCCGAGCGGTGTGCCGATTTCCAGTTTATATTAATGCCTCATCCCAGCTTGAAGAAAGCCTGCAAAAGTGCAGGAATTATCACCGGATTCCCGCATTTCGCCGAAAAAAGATGCAAAAATACAGGTATTTTTCTGCGATATCTGGAAATCGAGCAGTTTCTCAAATTAAACCTGTATTTTTGCAGGCTTTCCCTGATTAAGCCAAGTTTTTAGAAAAAATACCTGCACTTTTGCAGGCATTCACGCATGCAGTTCATTATCTTAAAATCACGAACGGAGGAATTCCTTTGTCAACTCAATCCCAATCCATTACTGCTATGATCGATCATACGCTGCTCAAGGCGGACGCCGGACGCGCCGCCATTATTAAATTAGCGGAGGAAGCCAAGCAATACGGCTTCGCTTCCGTATGCGTTAACCCGACCTGGGTCAAGACCGCAGCGGAGGTTCTGAAAGACTCCCCGGTAAAGGTGTGCACCGTCATCGGCTTCCCGCTGGGCGCCTCGGCGCCGGAAGTGAAGGCGTTTGAAGCGTCTCATGCGATTGCCGAAGGCGCGGGCGAAGTCGATATGGTCATCAACATCGGCGCGCTCAAGGACGGCGACGACGGGCTGGTTCTCCGCGATATCGCCGGGGTTGTTCAGGCCGCGGCAGGCAAAGCGCTGGTGAAGGTCATTATCGAGACCTGCCTGCTCACCGACGAGGAAATCGTGCGGGCCTGCAAGCTGTCCGTGGAAGCCGGAGCGGATTTCGTCAAAACGTCGACCGGGTTCTCCACCGGCGGGGCTACCGTCGAAGCGGTGGAGCTGATGCGCAAAACGGTAGGTCCAAACGTTGGCGTGAAGGCGTCCGGCGGCGTGCGCACGCTGGCTGATGCCGAAGCGATGATCAAGGCGGGGGCAACGCGCCTTGGCACCAGTGCCGGCGTGGCCATCGCCCAAGGTCAAAGCGGCCAAAACGACTACTAAAATCAAGTGACATGAGGGAGAAACAGGGTGCTATTCCAGAGCGGTTGTGGAAATAGTACCCTTTTTTTCATTTCATCCAGACTTTTTATGTCCCCTTTCCGTTACAGCTACAGATGTCTCCCGCGGAAGGCATAACTTGATAAAATGTTCGGAAAAGAGGAACCGTATGATACCAATTGATCATTTATCCCCAAAATACACGCGCGGCGGCTTCGCGCTGCACGATGTCACCTTAACGCTAAACGAAGGGATGGTGGGCCTCCTGGGTCCCAACGGCGCAGGGAAATCTTCGCTGATGCGCATTTTGGCCACGCTGATGCCGCCCACTTCGGGCGATCGACCAATTGCGGTTGAAGCCGGGGATCACTTTGCGCTTATTTGAACCGGTATGCCGAAGGGCGAACGGTCATCACGGCGGTCCATGAGCTGAGCGAATGGGAGGAAGCGGCCGATCATGTGCTGTGGCTGGATCGGGGGAAGGTTCGCTTTTACGGAGGGAAAACATCCTGGATGGCAGACCCCTACCGGGTGTGGCAGGGGACGCTGACGCGCGAGCAATTTGATCAGTGTCCGGAGGCCGGGTTGATCGAGTTTCGGGAAACGCCGGAAGGAATCTATGCCAAGCTGGTTGGCGAAGCCCCCCTCTTTCCGGGGCTCCGCGAAGGTGAGCCAACGTTCGAGGATGCTTATTTTATCCGGAAATATCAACGGGTTTATCTCAATCTAAATAATTCATATAAAAATTATTGGATTTCCTATTTTCAAATCACACGAGATGTGAGAGAATATGAAAAAACATTCTTGGTTTATCATTATTTCGATGATTTGAAGGAGGAATTATCCATGTCTGAAGAGCGTCAATATGCCCCAGAAACGCTGGCGATTCACGCCGGCCAGGAGATCGATCCCACTACATACTCCCGGGCGGTCCCGCTGTACCAAACGACGTCGTATGGTTTTCGCGACACCGAGCATGCGGCGAATCTGTTTGGCTTGAAGGAATTCGGCAATATTTATTCCCGGATCATGAACCCAACCAATGACGTGTTCGAGAAGCGTGTAGCTGCGTTGGAAGGCGGCGTCGGGGCATTGGCGACGGCATCGGGTCAGGCGGCGGTCACTTTCTCCATCTTAAATATTGCCGGGGCGGGTGACGAAATCGTCTCCTCCACCTCGTTGTACGGCGGTACCTATAATCTGTTTTCCACAACGTTGCCTAAGCTTGGTGTGCACGTGAAGTTCGTGGATTCCTCGAATCCGGAAAACTTCCGCGCAGCGATCACGGACAAGACGAGGGCGCTTTACGCTGAGACGATCGGCAACCCGAAGGGTGACGTGCTGGACATCGAAGCGGTCGCGGCGATTGCCCATGAGCATGGGATTCCGTTGATCGTCGACAATACGTTCCCAAGCCCGTATTTGCTGCGTCCGATCGATTTTGGCGCGGACATCGTCGTGCATTCGGCAACGAAGTTTATCGGCGGGCACGGTACCTCGATCGGCGGTATCATCGTTGACAGCGGTAAATTCGACTGGGCTGCCAGCGGGAAATTCCCGGGCCTGACCGAGCCGGATCCAAGCTACCACGGCGTTGTATATACGCAAGCAGTCGGTCCGCTCGCTTACATCATCAAGGCCCGCGTTCAGCTGCAGCGCGATCTTGGCGCTTCGTTGTCGCCGTTTAACGCGTGGCTGCTGCTGCAAGGGCTGGAGACGTTGCATCTGCGCGTGGAACGCCACAGCCAGAACGCCCTGAAAGTGGCGCAATATCTGGAAGCGCATGAGCTGGTAGAATGGGTCAGCTACGCGGGATTGCCAAGCCACCCATCCTATGAACTGGCGCAAAAATACTTGCCAAAAGGCCAAGGCGCCATCCTCACGTTTGAAATTCGCGGCGGCGTGGAAGCCGGTCGCAAGCTAATCAATAGCGTGAAGCTGTTCTCGCATTTGGCCAATGTCGGCGATTCCAAGTCGTTGATCATTCATCCGGCCAGCACCACGCACCAACAGTTAACGGAAGCGGAACAATTGGCCGCCGGCGTCACGCCGGGGTTAATCCGCTTGTCCGTAGGGACGGAGTCGATCGACGACATCCTGTATGATTTGGAGCAGGCGATCGCTGCCAGCCAGGCCTAATAGCATTTATACCGAATTTATACTGAAGCCGCTGAATCGGAGGACCATGTTTGTCCGTCCGGTCAGCGGTTTTTTTCGTGTACGGACAGGGGCTGATGCCGATGTGGGTCTGAAGCTACGGTCAGCAGGTATTTACAAAATGGAAAAATAAGCATACAATAAAGCCAAAAGTTTCACTAAAACAAAATTATTGTCCTAATTCAACAATGATTATCGTTCTCATTTGTGAGCTGCTCCGGGAAGATCCCGGGGCAGCTTGCGCCATTTTTAGGGGGTTAACAATAATATTCATTCTCAGCTTACCCCCCTTACAAGGAGGAGCTTATTATGGAAGTCGTCCATAGAAGAACATTGCCAGAAGTGAATCAAGCAGCCCATCAACCTAACCCGGGCGGGAAGCGGCGGTTGGATTGGAAGCGGCTCTTCAGCCACCGGGAGTTGCTGCTCGCTTTGGTCAGCGGCGGGTTAATGCTTACCGCATGGGCCTGGGGGATGCAAGGGCCGATGCCTTGGATCTCAATGGTGCTGTATATTGCGGCCTATACGGTCGGGGGATATGTGAAAGCCCGGGAAGGCTTGATCACTTTAATCAAAGAGCGGGATTTGGATGTTAATTTGCTGATGATCGCGGCGGCGCTTGGGGCAGCCTCCATCGGCTATTGGAACGAAGGGGCGATGCTGATCTTTATCTTTGCATTAAGTGGCGCCTTGGAATCGTTCGCCAGCGAACGGAGCCGGAAGGACATCTCGGCGCTGATCGCGATGAAGCCGGAAACCGCGCTTCGCGTTGGCGAAGATGGGATGGAGCTGGTGCCGGTGGAGGCGCTGGCCGTGGGCGACCTGCTGCTGGTGAAGCCAGGGGAGGTGATCCCGGCCGACGGGATCATCCGCACCGGAAGCTCTGCGGTAAATCAATCGGCAATCACCGGAGAATCGATCCCGGTGGATAAACAGCCGGGGGATGGGGTGTATGCCGGAACGATCAATGGAGAAGGGGCGATTTATGTGGAGGTGTCCAGCCCGGCGGAAGGCACCTTGTTCGCCAAGATCATCACCCTTGTGGAGCAGGCTCAGCAGGAGGTGCCGGGGACGCAGCGGTTTATTAAGCGGCTTGAAGGCATTTACGCCAAGACAATTGTAGCCGCAACGCTAGCCCTCATCCTGCTCACGCCGTGGCTGCTTGGCTGGAGCTGGTCGTTCGCCTTTTACAAGGCGATGGTGTTTCTTGTAGTAGCTTCACCGTGCGCGATTGTATCGTCGGTGATGCCGGCCATGCTCTCGGCGATGTCGAAGAGCGCCCGCAAAGGCGTGCTGTTCAAGGGCGGAGCCCATATGGACCATCTGGGCAGCATTCGGGTCGTCGCGTTTGATAAAACCGGGACGCTGACGGAAGGCTCGCCGGTGGTGACCGGGCTGTACACCATCGAAGGCGTTGACCCGCGGGAGATGCTGGCTGCCTGCGCTGCGGCGGAGAGCCTGTCGGAGCATCCGCTGGCTCAAGCGATCGTACGCAAGGCGCAAGCCGAAGGGCTGCCGATCGACGGGGCCGAGGAGCTGCGGGCGCTACCGGGCTGGGGCATCGAAGCGAAGGTCAGCGGCGCGGCGTGGCGCATCGGCAAGGCGGACGATGGCGACTCGATGCTACCGGGGCCGCTGGCTGAGCAGCTTCGCCGATGGATCGCCGAGGGGCACACCGTCTCCGTCGTTCAGCGGGACGATGCCAACGTCGGCCTCATCGCGCTCCGCGACGAGGTTCGCCCGCAGGCCAAGGCAGCCATCGCCCGGCTGCACGAGCTGGGTGTCGCCGTCGCGATGTTGACCGGCGACCGCAGCGTGACCGCACACGCGCTGGCCAAGGAGATCGGCGTCGACCTCGTGTACGCCGATCTGCTCCCGCAAGAGAAGGTCGCGCATGTCAAGGCGCTGCGGGAGCGCTATGGCAGCGTCGCGATGGTCGGCGACGGCGTCAACGACGCGCCGGCGCTCGCAGCCGCAAGCGTGGGCATCGCCATGGGCGGCGGCGGCAGCGGGGCCGCGCTGGAAGTGGCCGATGTCGTGCTGATGAACGACAGCATCGAGCGGATTGCGGAGACGATCTCGCTCGCCCGGCGGGCTCGGCGGATCGTGAAGCAGAACCTGGTTTTTGCCGGTGCCGTTATTCTGATGCTGATCGTAAGCAATTTTGCGGCGGGTATTCCGCTGCCGTTTGGTGTCGTGGGTCATGAGGGCAGCACGCTATTGGTGATTCTGAACGGGCTGCGGCTGCTTCGGTAGTGGTTTCGATAGTGGTTTCGGTAGCGTCGCGCGTAGTGGCTCGCGCTGTGGTCCTGACATAGCGGTCTTCACCATTCCTTCATTTAACCTTCACCAAACCTATCCATTACAAAGATTGACAGATTCCTGCAACGTTCACATAATTAGAATCAAGCCATCTTATATCTATAATTTGTGATGAATCCATTTGAAAGGATTTGAGGATATGTACAAATCAATTATTATCGGAACCGGCCCGGCAGGGTTAACCGCTGCAATATATCTGGCCCGCGCGAACATGAATCCGCTGGTGATCGAAGGTCCGCAGCCAGGCGGCCAATTAACAACAACCACGGAAGTAGAAAATTTCCCGGGGTTCCCGGAAGGGATCATGGGCCCGGAATTGATGGATAACATGCGCAAGCAAGCCGAACGTTTCGGAGCTGAATTCCGCACGGGCTGGGTGAACAGCGTGGATCTGAGCCAACGTCCGTTTAAACTTCAGGTAGAAGGAATTGGTGAGCTCGTGACTGAGACATTGATCTTGTCGACAGGTGCTACGGCTAAATACCTGGGCATCCCGGGCGAAGAGGTGAACGTTGGACGCGGCGTAAGCACTTGCGCGACCTGCGACGGCTTCTTCTTCCGCAACAAAGAGATTATTGTGGTCGGCGGCGGCGATTCCGCAATGGAGGAAGCCGGATTCTTAACCCGCTTTGCTTCGAAAGTCACCGTGGTGCATCGCCGCGAAGAGCTGCGCGCCTCGAAGATCATGCAGGATCGCGTGCGCAGCAACGAGAAAATCGAGCTGGCCCTCAACCGCACGCCGCTTGAAGTCATCGCCGGAGAGCATGGGGTTACCGGCCTGAAAGTGCGCAACAACGCGACGGGCGAGGAAGAAATCATTCCGGCCAGCGGCGTATTCGTGGCGATTGGCCATCAACCGAACACCTCGTTCCTGGGCGGCCAAATCGATCTGGATGCCAACGGGTATATCGTGGTGAAGCCAGGCACTTCCGAGACCAACGTTCCGGGCGTCTTCGCTTGCGGCGACGTACAGGACACCCGCTACCGCCAAGCGATTACGGCGGCAGGAAGCGGCTGCATGGCTGCGATCGATTGCGAGAAATTCATCGAAAGCATGGAGCATGAGCAAGCTGCAGCAGCTGTAAAATAAGGAACAGCAAAACGGCGATACAGGAAGGACCTGTATCGCCGTTTTCTTTTGCATGGAGCTATCAATTTATCGTTATGCTTCCTAGATAAACAGTCCGGCAATCAGTTGGAACACGAAATATCCCAACACTCCGCCGCCGATTAAGGCAAAGCCCGCCCGCTTGCGGCCCTGGAACAATCGCAGTACACCGAGGCTCACCATGGGAGCCACAATCAGCAGAAAAAACATGACGGCTAAAAATAATTCCACCGAAATATCCGAAATATTTACGATAGTCATCCAATCGATTCTCCATTCCTATGGAAGTCTGAAAATTCACGCAATGACATTTATCACATTTTTTATATTTTTTATTATACATAAGCCCTGCTTTCATTTGTAGAAGCTGATTGTGAATTTTAGGAAACAGATTTTCGTGAGATCTCGAAGGAACCGCCTTACGGGGGCTGTCCAAATCCTGTTTTGCGTTCGACAAAACTAGTAAGCTTTTGCAGGAGAGGCTGTGTTACAATGGGCTTGATCGAAAGATTGGCAGAAGAAATCGTTTATGCAGCTTGACCGGAAGGTGAGGGAAGCCAGATGGGAAAGAAAATCGGGAGACTTTCAACAGGTTGGCTCATAACCGGGGTGATCGGCGGTTTACTGCTGAGTACCGAACCACTTGGAGGGATTGCCGTCCCGGTTCAAGCGGCGGCGGAGCCAGCGACGGTCACGACCGCCAAGCAACTGCAGGCTAAGCTGGCGCAAGGGATGGAGGCGCGGAACACGACGATTACCTTGAAATATAAGGGGTCGACCAAAAATTTGGAGAATCAGCTGAAGCAAGCGGTGAACGATGCGCTGGAAGCCGATCCGTATACGAAATATATCGTGGATCGTTACGTTTACTCCTGGCGAGGCACAACGGGATCGGCCAAGATCACGCTGCAGGTTCATTACCGCGAAACGGCTGAGCAGACCGCTTACGTCCGCCAAAGCGTGAAGAACATCCTCAAGCAGCTGATCCAACCGGGCATGAACAACCATCAGAAAATCAAAGCGATTCACGATTATGTCGTGTTGAACCTGAAGTACGATACCGATCTGCAAAAATATACCGCTTATGAAGGGCTCAAAACCGGTGAAGCGGTATGTCAAGGCTACGCCTTGCTGACTTACGAGTTGCTGAAGGAAGCTGGGATTGAGAACCGTTTAGTGGAAGGGACGGCGGGAGGCCAGCTGCATGCGTGGAACCTCGTGCGTCTCGACAACCGCTGGTACCATCTGGACACGACCTGGGACGACCCGGTCCCTGATGTGCCCAAGCGGGTCAATTATACGTATTACTTGCGAACCGATGAGCAGATGAGGCAGGATCATATCTGGAAAGCGGCCGATTATCCTCGGGCGTCCGTACCTTATATCAAAACTCTGCAGGCGCTAATTGAGGCAGGCGGGGAGAAGAAGCAAACCTATCTTGCGCTGAAGACTGCGCTGGGGTACGACTTATACGACGCCGACGCGGCAGTGTCCACCGCCAAAGGGCTGGCAGAACGGGTCAAGTTCGGCATGAAGGCCGGAAAAGCCACGGTGACCGTGCGTTACGCCGGTTCGGATGAGCAGTTGCTGGAGGACTTGACCGGGCTGTACGACCTGGGCATCCGAAATATCCGTTACCTGATGCAGCCTTTGGAGGGAACGGATGATTTGCGGGTTGAGATTCATTGGGAATAAGGATGAAAAAAATAAACGAGCAAGGATCACCGACACCTCATGTCAGGTGACCCTTGCTCGTTTTTGTTTACTTGTTGCCCCCACGCTCGCGGCCGGCCATTTGCTGCCAGACCGTTCCGGCGGCTTGCTCGCCGGACTCGATCCGCTCGACGGCCATGCGCGCTTGCAGACCCACCTCAAACTCAGGGTCGTCTACCGCTGCGCGCAGCGCCTCTAAGGCATCATCCGTGCCGACCTCGTAGAGGAAGCGGGCCGCGCGCCAACGGACCAGCTTGCTGCTGTCCGATAGCGCCGCGATCATCGGCCCCGTGGCCGCCGGATCGCCGATGTCGGACAGCGTATCGCCGGCGGTGCGCCGCACGGCGGCGGAAGCATCGCGCAGCGCCTCGTACAGCAGCTCCATCGCCTCCGGCGTCCGCAGGTCGCCGAGGTAAACGACGGCGAGCCGGCGGAGCTGCATTTGCGGGTCGCGCAGCGCCTCCGCCAGCAGCGGCAGCGCCTCTGCGCTTGGCTGCTGCAGTGACTCCAGCGCGGCGTAGCGCACGCGCCAATCCGGGTCCTTCATCCGCTCGCGGATTTCGTCCAGGCTAAGCGCGCGCCGCTGCTCGACGAACTCCGTCTCGCTGCGGCCGTGGGCGATCGCTTGCTCGACGATGCCTTTCAGCCGCTCCGGCGGATACGCCGCCTCCAGCTCCTGCTCGATCTCGCGGGCGATGTCAGGCAGCTCGCCGTAGCGCACGCCGTAATCGACGAGCTTGCGCTCCTTGATCAGCGTGGCGCTGGCCACCTCGGTGACGGCGTTCACGAATCGCTCGGACAACGAAATCCGTTCCTCTTGGTTCCCCGCCTTCACCCGAATTTGCATCGGGATGCCGCGGAAGAACTGCACAAAGACCTGCGCCTCCCCGTATCCTGAGGCTTCCCCGCTCTCCGGGGTCCAGGCCGATTCCACGCCTTCCTGTCCAAACTGCTTCTGCACTTCGGACAAAATTGCCGCCCAATCAGCGTTCCCTTTCCGATCCAAGGCAACAAAATCAGCGGTGTGGAACACGCTTTTGACCCCGGGGATCTGCAGCAATCCGCGAATCCAAGCGGGGGCAGAGCGTTCGTTGTTCAGCGTATATGTTTTCCGAATCCCCGGCTCCAAGCTTTCATCCAAATGCAGCTTCATCGTATTTGGGCTGGGGGTCGGTTCGATAAAGACGATCTTCATTGATCATCACGGCTCCTTTCTATAGATGAGGCCTTCAATCCCAGATTGGTTTAATTTTAAACTTTTCTTGTCTATTGTACCTCAATGCGGCCTATTGCCCAACCCTCATAGGAATAAAAAGGAACATCCGCGACACACTAAATGGGCAAGGAGGCGAAGGCATGTTCCGAAAACAAGAGCGAACCCTGGCGATCGTATGTCTCATCGTAGCCGTGATCATGCTGTATGCCTTCATCAAAAGCTTGATTCGTTTCCTCCATTACTTCTCCTGAAGGAGCTTGAGTTATGGCAAATCTTGACTCGGTCACTTTAAGCCGGATGCTTACCGGGCTGACCTTGTTCGTACATATCATCTTTGCGTCGATTGGCGTTGGCGTGCCGCTGATGATCGCGCTGGCGGAGTGGCGGGGCATTCGCGCGAACGATCCGCATTATACGATGCTGGCTCGCCGCTGGGCTCGCGGCTTCGTCATTTCCGTGGCAATTGGGGTCGTGACCGGGACGTCCATCGGCTTGCAGCTCAGCCTGCTCTGGCCCACCTTTATGCGCGTCGCCGGACAGGCGATTGCGTTGCCGCTGTTTATGGAGACCTTCGCCTTTTTTGTGGAGGCGATTTTTCTGGGGATTTACCTTTATACGTGGGATCGATTCAAAAATAAGGGGCTGCACCTGCTCCTGCTGATTCCGGTCGCCATCGGCTCTTCCGCTTCCGCCTTCTTCATTACCACGCTGAACGCCTTCATGAACACACCGCAGGGATTCACGCTCAAAAACGGGGTGATCGCAGACTTCCGTCCGCTGGTGGCGATGTTTAATCCGGCAACGCCAACCAAGGTGTCCCATGTCCTGGCTTCCTCGTATACGGCCAGTGCGGGAATTCTGGCGGGCATCGCGGCTTTCAGCCTGCTGCGCGGCCGGGATCACGTCTATTTCAAAAAGGCGCTGAAACTGACGGTCGTCTCCTCCTTCGTGTTTGCCCTGGCGACGGCGGTGATTGGGGATTTCTCCGGCAAGTTTCTGGCCAAGTATCAACCGGAGAAGCTGGCGGCGGCGGAATGGCATTTTGAAACGATGGAACGGGCACCGTTGATATACGGCGGCGTACTGGATGAGGCCGGGAACGTCAAATACGCGCTGAAAATCCCGTATGCGCTTAGCATCCTTGCCGGTAACTCGCCCAATACCCGGGTCATCGGGTTAGAGGAGTTCCCTGTAGATGAGCGTCCGCCGTTGCTGATTCATTATATGTTTGATCTCAAGGTGACGATCGGGGCGCTGCTCGTCCTGATTCCGTTCCTGTATTTGCTGCGGCGCTACTTGCCCGGCGGCAAGACGAAGGTTCCGGTCTGGCTGCTGATCGGCATTTTGGCGCTGGGGCCACTGGCGATGGTCGCCATCGAGCTGGGCTGGATGTTCGCTGAGTTTGGCCGTCAACCGTGGATCATCCGGGGCTATATGAAGGTGGGGGAAGCCGCTACCACCTCGGAAAGCGTTGGCCCGATGCTGCTGATGTTCGCCGTGCTGTATCTGGTCCTGTGCCTTTCCTGCGTTTACGTATTATCCCGGATGTTCCGCAACAAGGATGTGCTCACCGAGCTGCGGCAAGCCGGGCTTGAGGGAGGAGACGCACAATGAGCTATGAGCTGGTCGGCATTACGGTGTTGTGGACGTTCCTGTTTGGCTATTTAATCGTCGCTTCCGTTGACTTTGGTGCCGGATTTTTCAGCTATTACAGCGTGATAACCGGCCATGAAAACAAAGTCCACGACATTATTCAGCGGTACTTATCCCCGGTGTGGGAAGTGACCAACGTGTTTTTAATCTTTTTCGTCGTTGGTTTGGTCGGGTTCTTCCCGGATTCCGCTTATTATTACGGCACGGCGCTGCTGATTCCCGGCAGTCTGGTTACCGTGCTGCTCGCCTTGCGGGGCGCTTATTACGCTTACAATACCTATGGCGCAAGTAAAGCGAACAATAAAACGTATATGGCGGTCTACGGGGCAACGGGTCTGCTGATTCCGGCGGCCCTTTCGACGATCTTAGCTATTTCGGAGGGCGGTATCATTGGCGAGCGCGACGGGAAGGTTGTCTTGGATTGGGCAGCCTTCTTTGGCAATCCGTATACCTGGTCGGTGATCCTGCTGGCACTGGTGTCTGTGCTGTACATTTCGGCGATGTTTCTGGCGTTTTACGCGGATAAAGCGGGGGATCAGCGGGCTTTCGGAGTCCTGCGCGGGTATGCGCTGCTGTGGAGCGGGCCGACGATTCTCGCCTGTGTGTTCGCCTTTTTTCAGATCCATCGGCAAAATCCGGAGCATTTCGCACATATGTTGGAGGTAGCGTGGATGTTTATCGCCTCTTTGATTTGTTACCTGGGGGCCGTCATCTTGATGTGGAAAAAGCGGCGGCTAGGCTGGTCGTTCTTGCTGGTCATGCTGCAGTTCGCGTTTGCTTGGTACGGATATGGCCGCAGCCACCTTCCCTATATTCTCTATAAGCAGGTGAGTATCTACGAGAGCTTCACCAACGAGACGATGGCCGTCGCCTTAATCACCGCTTTCGTTGCAGGATTGTGTATTCTCATTCCTTCCTTGTTCTTGCTGATGCGGTTGTTTTTGTTTGACGCCAAATATGTAAGAGGCAATTCGCCGGGGAAAGGGTGAAGGGGATGGAGTGGTTTATGATGATGGTAGCTCCGGAGTTGGTGGTAGCCGGGGCGGTCCTGTTCTTATTTCTCTATGCCTGGAAGTATAAGGATCGGGCCGATTGACCCGGGAAATTTGGGTTTATACCAGAGAGAGCGAAAGAAATGCGGAGAGGAGTCACTGGAGCGATGCCAAGAAGAATGCGCTACAATAACCTCGATAACGTGAGCACCGACAAAACGTTAAAGCAATTTAAGCAGCTGCGGGAAGAACGGCGCAGCAAAAAGAAGGATTATTCCTTCGTGATTCCCAATAAGCCGCCGGAACTCGATTATTTGCAGGCGAACCGTGAAGAGAGCACGATTACGTGGATCGGCCATTCTACGTTCCTGATCCAATATCAAGGTCTTAATATCGTTACCGATCCCGTCTGGGCCATGCGGATGGGATTTCAACGTCGGCTTACCGAGCCGGGGATCCCCATTCATCAACTGCCGCCCATCGACGTGATCCTGATCTCTCATTCCCATTATGATCATATGCATTTTGCTTCGATCCGCCGGATTTATAGCAAGGACACCACGATCATTGTCCCTGTCGGCCTTGGGCGGAAGATGTGGCGGAAAGGGTTCTATAACGTCCATGAGATGAGCTGGTGGGAGCGCGTACGCATTGGGGAGGTCGACATCTCCTTTGTCCCCACCCAGCACTGGACGCGCCGCACGCCATTTGATACGAATACGTCGCATTGGGGCGGCTACGTCCTGGAGCCGGTGCCAAGCAAGGTGGAGAAGAAACCGCCGGTCATCTATTTTGCCGGAGACAGCGGATATTTCCGCGGGTTTGCCGAAATCGGCAGGCGCTTTCAGATCGATGTGGCGCTCCTGCCGATCGGCGCTTATGAGCCGGAATGGTTCATGACGAGCCAGCATACCACGCCGGAGGAGGCGCTGCAAGCGTTCGTTGATGTCAAGGCGAAGCTCATGATTCCGATGCATTACGGCACCTTCCGGCTGGCCGATGATACCGCGCGGGAGGCGCTTGACCGTCTGGAGAAGGAACGGATCCGCCTTGGCTTCTCTGAGGATACGATCCGGCTGCTGCATCACGGGGAAACCTTGCGATGGCCGGGGGAGTAGAAGCAGCTCTACGCTTTTACCGCAAAATGCTCCATCAGATCCCGCAAACTGAGCTTGGCGGTGCTGGGCAGCACGATGTCGGCTTTCGGGAACTGCTCCGCTGCGCCGATGGCGACGGCGAACATGCCCGCGGCTTTGATCGCGTCGACTCCGGAAACGGCGTCTTCCACGCCGATGCAGGCCGCCGGCTCCACTCCGAGTTGGGCCGCCGCGGTCAGGAAAATCTCCGGATCCGGCTTATTGTTCTTTAAGCGGGTCACGTCCACAATCACATCAAACCAGCTTGTCACGCCCAGACCGTCAAGGACGGTTTGGGCGTTTTTGCTGGCGGAAGCGATCCCGGTCTTGATCCCGGCTTCCCGCAGCTCCGTTAGAAACCCGGAGATTCCCGGCAACAGGTCGGCTGGCGTAATTTTCTCGATCAACTTGACGTAAAGGTTGTTCTTGCGCGCTGCCAGCTCATTCATCTCCGCTTCGCTGTAATGAACGGGGGTGGTCGTTTGGCTGAGCAGCAGCTTTAAAGAATCGAGGCGGGATACGCCCTTCAGATTTTCATTAAACTCGCGTGTAAAGGGAATGTTCAATTCTTCGGCAATGGCTTTCCACGCTTGGTAATGATATTCGGCGGTGTCCGTAATGACCCCGTCCAAATCAAAGATCACTGCTTGTAAAGATTTCGTTTGGTTGTTATCCATCCTAACCGCTCCTTCTCAATGTAGTTCAAGGTTTGCCAGAGGACGCGAAACAGCGCGATCCGGCTGCAATGTCACGGTTTCTCCGTACAATTGAATGTCGATGGCGTCGCCTTCGGTCAGCTCCAGGGTGACGTCTCCTTTCTCGATACGCACGGAAATCAGACGGCCGCGGAACGTCAGGCGGAAGGCGTATTGCTCCCAATCCCGCGGGATCGCTGGGGCAAGAGACAGGCCGCTTTCTTTCAGCCGCATGCCGGCGAAGCCGTACACGATCGACATCCAAGTGCCGCCCATGTTTGCCAAATGCAGACCATCTTTCGTATTGCCATGCGTGTTGTCCAGATCCAGCCGCGCCGTTTCGATGAAATACTCGTACGCTTTGTCCAGATTGCCGATCTTGGCCGCCATAATGCTGAAGATACAAGAGGACAAGGAGGAGTCATGGGTCGTGATCCGTTCGTAATAATCGTAGGAACGGCGGATCGTCTCCAGGGACTGCTCGTCCTCCAGCAGGAAATGGGCCAGCACGGTGTCCGCCTGTTTGCACACCTGGTACCGGTAAAGGGTCAGCGGATGGTAGTGCAGCAACAGCGGATAGTTTTCTTTTGGCGTATTGGCAAAATCCCAAACGGCCTTGCGCAGGAACGTATCATCCTGCGGGTTGATGCCCAGAGCTTCATCATATGGCAGGAACATCGCTGCAGCTGCCGCTTCCCAAGCGGCGATTTCGTCGTCCGTAACGCCAAGCTTCGCGCATAGCGCCTGGTAGCCTGCGGCATCGTAGTCTTTCAGGATCGCGCAGCTTTTGGCCGCCCATTTCAAATTATGCTTGGCCATAGCGTTGGTATAGTAGTTGTTGTTCACGCAGCAGGTATATTCGTCCGGCCCGGTGACTTCATCAATGTGGAATGCACCGTTGTAATAATGCCCGATTTCAGCCCATAACCGCGCCGTTTCGATCAGCACTTCCGCGCCGTAGTTCAGCAGGAAATCCCGATCCTGCGCAGCAAGGTAGTATTGGACATAGCTGTAGGCGATGTCCGCGCTGATATGATATTGCGCTGTGCCTGACGGGAAGAACGAGGAGCATTCGGTCCCTGAAATGGTGCGCCAAGGGAACAACGCGCCTTTGTGGTGCCCCATCTCCCGCGCTCTCGCTCTGGCATCGTCCAGAATGGAGTAACGGTACAAGAGCAGCTGGCGGGCCAGCTCCGGCTGGGTCATCAAAAAGACCGGGAACATATAAATTTCCGTATCCCAGAAGTAATGGCCTTCGTACCCTTCGCCGCTTAAGCCTTTGGCGGCGATGTTGCTGTACTTGTCCCGGCCGGCGGATTGCAGCAGCTGGAACAGGTTGAAGCGGATGCCTTCCTGCAGCTTCTCATCGTTCTGAATGATGACGTCGGCCGATTTCCAATAATCGTTCAGATACCCCGTCTGCTCTGCGAGCAAATCGCCAAAGGACAAGCCGGACAAGCGCTCGTGCAGATCAAACGCCCGCTCCTGGAATCCTTCGCCATGGCGGAGAGTGTCCGTATATACGTTGAATTTTGTAAATTCAACAGGGCCGTTCAGAGCGAAGGTTGCCGTATAAACTATTTCTCCGTCCTTTGTATCCAGCGCGATCTCTGCATCGGCAGTTAACTGATGGCGGGTGACGCAAGCGGCTTTCATTTTGGAAACCATCGTTTCGTCCACGACGTAGCCGTATTCGCCTCGCGTTCCAGTTTCCACCACGGTCATCCGTTCCGCATGGCCCGCTCCAACCCGCGGATCATTGGGATTGGTGTAGTTTTTGACATTACCGTTTAGCGTAGAGACGATTTTGACCGGGCCGCTAAAGTTGATCGGCTCCAGCTTGATATGAATGGCAAACAATTCACGGTGCGTAAAGGAGACGAGACGGCGGAAGGTCAGACGCACTTCTTTGCCGGTTGGAGACGTCCAATGCACTCTTCGCTCCGAAAATCCCTGATCCATATGCAAAGTCCGCTGAAATTCCGTAATCTTGCCTTGATCCAGACGGAAAGGCTCGTCCTCCTCGCCGAAATAGATCAGCACCGTTTGAGCATCGATGTTGTTCACCAGCTTCTGTTGCGTTTCGGGAAAAGCAAACAGCTTCTCGCCATAAGGAATTTCGATCACATCGTGAAATGCGTTCAAGTAAGTGCCGCGGATGCTGGTCATTTGCTTACCGTAGCCTTCTTCAAAGTTGCCCCGCACGCCCAAATACCCGTTGCCGAGCGCAAAGATACTTTCCATATTCAACAGCTCTGGCTGTGAAACGTCCGAATTCGTTAATTTCCAAGTCATGGTTGTTAGATCCCTCCTGGTCGTTATGATTGAATTTTAGAACCTAAAGCGGTAATGTAATACTAAATTCTTTAGATAATTGTCTAAATTTTTAGGTGGGATATGATGAATCTTCAACAGGGTCATACGTATTATCGGTCATCGAAAATGCAGGCACTCCAGGATCGTTTTGTCCATCCTCCGGTAGACTACGAACAGGAGCTGCTGGAAGCGGTCCGGATGGGGGACGAAGCAACAGCACTTCAGGTGATGCGAAAAATCAACGAGCTTGAAGCTGCGGTGTTGGCAACCTATCCGCTGCGCTCCAAAAAAAACGCCCTCATCGCCTCCTGCACTTTGTTTACAAGGGCGATTATCCAGGGCGGGGTCGATCCGGAGATTGCTTTTCACTTAAGTGATACTCTAATATTGGAGATCGAAAGGCTTAACGATCTCGAAGCGCTGGCCCAATTCGAATACGAGATGCTGGTGCAGTTCGTGATGACGATTCAGCGGGAAAGGGAGGAGCTGCCGTACTCCCATCTGGTGAAGCTGGCCATCCATTATATCCGGCAGCATATTTTTGACGATTTGACCTTGCCGCTCATTGCGGGTCACCTTGGCGTTCATCCGAGTTATTTGTCCGATCGTTTTCGCCGGGAAACCGGATTGCCGCTGATGAAATACATTAACAGCCGCAAGATTGAAGAGTCGAAACACATGCTTATCTATACGAACCGTTCCATTTCCGAAATCGCATTTCATTTTAAATTTTGCAGTCAGAGTTACTACACCCGGTTGTTTAAGGAATTTGTCGGCATGACGCCAAAGCAATTTCGGACAAGCGGAGCGGGGCGATCTATTCTGGAGAGGTAATGATGATGATATTCACCCGGCAGAAACTGTCACAACTGAGCTTGGAGAAGAAGCTGATCGCTGCCTTTTCCGTCTTTATTCTCATTCCGCTTATCTTGATCGGCGGGATCGTGTCATGGATTTATGTCGACAAGAACCGAAACGTGATGCTGGATGCGGCGGTGGAGAACAACAAGCAAATCGTGACCAATATTGATACGTCCCTGCAACCGTTACAAAGGTTGTCCATGTTTCCCATCCAGGAGCAAAGCGTGTACCAAATCATGAAGAAGGACTATACCCAGGTCCCTTATCCGCTGCTGGAACGCGGTCGGGACTTCGATAAGGTTAACGGATTGATTCAAAGCGGGATCATGCTATATTCTGATTTGGTGGATTCGGTCGTTATTTTTCATGAGCATGATCAGTCGATTATCGGCCGCAGCAACCGCGAGTATATCAACTATCAATATTTCAAAACAACTTATTTACAGGAGGCGTTTATCCGCAAAATACGAGAAGGGAACGGGCAGTTTGTCACGACGGGTATTCATTACGACGAGCTGTTATCGCCGCACCGCCTTCCGGTCGTATCCGCGGGCCGGGCCATTATGGATCCGTATACCAAGGAACGGCTCGGATTTATTGTCTTCAACATCTCGGCGGACAAGCTGAAGACGTTGTGGAGTAATACAGCGTTCGCGGAAAAATCCAACTTCTATTTGCTGGATGAAGATCGGATGATTATTCAAAGCTCAAACAGCGGAGAGATCGGCAAGGCGGCCTCCGCCGTGTTTGGGAGCGGCTTTCAGGAGGAGCCGTCCGGCCGGACCGGTACGACCCGAATGTGGATCAACCAAAAGCTGTATATGATCTCTTCTCCGTCTCAGGTGGCCGAGTGGCATGCGGTGACCCTGATTGCGAAGGACGACCTGTACTCCATTGTGTACCAGTTGGTGGCCATCATGGCCGGTACGCTCCTCCTGCTGCTGGTCTTGTCGATCCTGATCTCCCTGCGCATTGCCACGCGAATTATGAAGCCTTTGGCCGTATTGAACCGCAAAATGAAGCTGGTCGCCCAGGGCCAGCTCGATGTCAGGTTCGATACGCGGCAAAGCGATGAGGTTGGGGTGATCAGCAGTACGATCGATCAGATGCTGCAGGAAATTCGCAGTCTGATTGCGCGGATTTACGAGAAAGAGGAAGAGAAGCGCAAGCTGGAGATGGACGCGCTGCAATCGCAAATCCGCCCGCATTTTATATACAATACCTTAAATGTGATCAAGTGGATGGCCAAAGTGCAAGGCGCTTCTGGAATTGAAGAGGCGCTGCAAGCTTTCGCTTCTGTAATGAAGTTCAGCATGAAGACGGATGAGAACTTTGTTCCCATCGCTGAGGAAGTCGTATTTGTCCAGAGCTATGCCAAAATTCTGGATTTCCGGTACTTCAACAAGTTTGAGGTGACGTATTCGATTGACCCGGGCGTCACCGAATACAAAACGTTGAAATTCCTGATCCAGCCGCTGGTGGAAAATGCGATTTTCCATGGCTTTGAGGGAATTGATTATAAAGGGAAGCTGGACATTTCCATTTATGAACGGCAAGGCGACCTGTACGTGGAAGTGGCGGACAACGGCCGCGGGTTCCCGGAAGATGGCGGGTTACATGCCAAGCCAGGGTATAAGGAAATCTCCAGAGATGGATTCAACTCGATTGGCATTCAGAATATTCGAAGCCGGATACGTCTGCATTTTGGACCGGGATACGGCTTATGGCTTGCCCCCGGAAGGCAGGGGGGAACTGTGGCGCTGATTCGGGTTCCAGTCATTTCGAATGAAACGGCAGGGGGAGGGGACAGCAAATGAAAATATTGATTGTAGACGACGAGCCGCTGGTGCGAATCGGCATTAAATCGGCGATCGATTGGCAAGCCGAAGGCGTGGAGATCATCGGCGAGGCTGGAGACGGAGCTGAGGCGTTGCGGTTGATCGCCAGCGAGCAGCCGGATGTCGTGCTGCTGGACATCAAAATGCCGAAAATGGACGGGCTTGAAGTGCTGCGCCGGATCAAAGAGCAGGAGCTGCCCGTCAAGGTGGTGGTCCTGAGCAGCTTTGACGACTTCGGGTTTGTGAAGGAGGCGATGAAGCTGGGGGCGCTCGATTATTTTCATAAGCCGGACATCAATGACCGGGAGCTGATTGGCATGCTGCAGAACATCCGCAAGCAACTCGGGACCGCCCCTATTCCTTCACAACCCCCAAGGGCGACAAATCACAAGGAGCAGCTGCTCAGCGGCCTGCTGTACGGCACCGGTATCCAGCATGAGCTCTCGGAAACACGGTTAAAAGAAGGCAACATCTACGTTGTGTTGTTCAAAATCAAAAACTATGACAAGGTGCTGCAAAGATACAGCGAATCGTCGAAGTCCGTACTCGGGAATACCGTGCAAAATATGGTGAACGAAATGGTTTCGGCGGAGCGGGAGATCGAGTTCGTGCCATTAAACGAGCGGCTGTCCGCCCTCCTGATCAGCAATAGCGAACTGAAGAGTCTGCTCGCTTCGCTGACGCGCGTCAACGACATCGTGCAACGGATCAGTTCCACGCTCAAGCGTTTCGTGAATATTGATATTGTGCTGGGCATCAGCGATTGGGTGGACCGATTCGAGCAAGTGCCCACGGCGTACAAACAAGCGCTGCAGGCGTTGTCGCACCATTTTTACCATCCGGAATCCTCGATTTTCTATTACAGCCACCAGAAGGAGCGAAGCGAGGTGGCCTTGGAGCAAGCGGAGGTTTATGTGAAGCAAATGAAGTCAGCCTTGGCCGAGCATGCGCACGAGAAGTTCATGGATGGGCTGTCACGCTGGGAGAATCTGATCCGGACGGAGGAGTGTCTGGACGAGGCAGAGGTGCAAAAAGTGTACGAAGGCTTGTTATTTATGATGGACCGAAACGGGAGCAAGGTCAAAACAGAGGCGGAGGAAGAACTCACCGCCCGCGGGGCTTTTGAAGATTTCGAGCAAATGTCCAGCGCATACCGGACTGTTTTTGAACAGCGGCTTGGCGGAGGGGCCAACGCTTTCAAAGGGTACAGCCAGTTGATCCGCAATATTTTGGAGTACATCGAGCATCATTATCAAGACAGCCTCTCCCTGAAGCTGTTTGCCGACCTGTTCCAAGTCAGCCCGAATTATGTCAGCCGCCTGTTTAAAGAGGAAGTAGGGCAAGGCTTGTTTGATTATATTAATGAGCTGCGCATCAATAAAGCCAAAGAGCTGTTAAAAGATTACCGCTATAAAATTTACGAGGTCGCCGAGAAAGTCGGGTTTAGCAATCAGGCGCATTTTGCAATCGTATTCAACAAGTATACGGGAGTCTCTCCGAAGCAATATCGCAATGAAGAAGGATAAAAAAGAAGCATAAATCAGATAAAAAAGTGTGATTATATTAAAAACTTATACCGCCGCCTGCAACGATCAACTAATAATCGAGGCGAAAATCTAAAATTAATCAATATTTGATTAATTTTTTTTGTGTTTAGGGGTGTTTATGCTTAAGGAGCAAGAAAGTCAGAAGTGATCAAAAGGGAGGCAACAACAATGAAAGCCAGAAAAAGAACACTTTCAGCTCTGCTGATTTTGTGCCTTGCCGCTGTCGTAGGCTTGACCGCTTGCGGAAGCAGCAAAACCGCTGACAATACAGGGGGAAGCGAGACGAAACCGGGACAAAAAGTCACCGTCAACTTCGGGTTCTGGGGAACCGCCCAAGACTTGGCGATCTATCAAGCCGCAGCTGATAAGATCAACACGGTTTACCCGGATATTGAGTTGAAGATCAAGCAGTACCCAAGCAGTGAGCAGTTTTGGAATACGTTGCCGGGGGAAATCGCCGCGGGCGTCGCACCGGACTTTATCAAGATGTCCAACGAAGGCGCGTATGAATACATCAATAAAAATCTGTTTACGCCCATCGATGATCTGATCCAAAGTACGGGCATCGATATGAGCCGCTTCCCGGAATCTTCGAAGAACATCTGGAAGGTTGACGGCAAAATGTACGGCATCCCGAATACGGACATGCCTGCGATGTTCCTGATCAATGAGAAGATGTGGAAAGACGCCGGGCTTGGGGACTATCCTACGACCTGGGATGAAGTGATTCAAGCAGCCAAAGTGCTGAATAAAGGCGACGTGAAAGGCATCATTGTGAACCTGGACGCCTTCCATATCACCAACTATGTGAAAAGCTTCGGCGGCGGCTGGGACTACGGCAAAACGATCAATTCTCCAGAGAACGTCAAAGCGCTGGAACTGATCGTCGATATGTACAAAGAAGGCATTGCGGTAACACCGAAATCGTTAGGCTTTGGTTGGGACGGCGAAGTATTCAGCAACGAGAAAGGTGCGATGAGTACTGGCGGTTACTGGTACAAAGGTTACCTGAAGGACGCAAATCCGGATCTGAAATATGTGGCTTTGCCGATTCCTAAAGGGACGACCAACGGCAGCACGATGAGCTCCGACGCTTATATTGTGCTGAAGGACGCCAAAAACAAAGAAGCAGCGTTGAAAGCGGCTTACTACATGACGAACGACGAAACGCAAAAGGCCTTTATGGATCTGGGCTTTAACCCGGCATTAACTTCGCTGTCCGGCCAATACTTCGAGAAAAATCCGGAGTTCAGCGCATTGAAGCCAGCGCTGGAATACAGCACGGACTTCGAATATCCAACGGATACGAAACGCTTTACCGATGCGCTTGTGCAAGAGCTGGAAGGCCTGATTCTCGGCGGATCCGGCAAGACGGCGCAGCAAATTCTTGACGATATCCAAAGTCAGTTTAACTAAGTTCCATTTGCTCCTTGATAAGCAGCCGCTCTCTCCTGATCAGGCAAGTTTCAGAGAGAGCGGTACCTTTTTTACTTTATCCGCAAGAAAGCAGAAACGAGGTGTTACCCGTGAAAAACAATAAAAATCGGCAATCCGTGTTTCGTTCCATCGCCGATTCGGATCTGACATTAGGCTGGTTGTTTACCCTGCCTTTTTTGCTTTTATGGGCCTGGTGGTTTTTATATCCTTTCATTCAGTCTTTTGTCAGAAGCTTTCAGGATGCCAACTTTGCCTCGCTGGATCAAGCCAAGTTTATCGGGTTAAGCAATTATATTGAAATTCTTCATGACCGGGAGTTCTTCCGTGCCCTGCTCCATTCCCTGGAGATCGTGGTGGTTTCGATCCCGTTGCAAACGATACTGGGCTTGTTTCTCGCATTGCTCGTTAACCAGAAGCTCAAGGGCAAGGGCATCTTCCGGACGGTCTTTTTCTTACCCTACATCACTTCGCAAATTGCGATTACCACCGTCTTTATGATGCTGTTTAAGCAAGGGACGTTCCTGACGAATTTCTTCGGCACGCTGGGATTCGGCAATGTTACCTGGTACGCCGATACGAAGTACGCGCTGCTGTTTGTATGCATTCTGTTTATCTTCCAGCAAGCCGGGTTTACGATGATCGTCTATTTGTCCGGCCTGCAGGAAATTCCCAAAGACTTGTACGAAGCAAGCGAGATCGACGGCGCCTCGAAGTGGAATAAATTCCGCTATATTACGGTGCCTTCGTTGAAGGCGGTCACGTTCTTTATCGTCTCCGTGTCTACGATCGCCGGATTTCAAATCTATGACCAAATCGCCGCCATTTCTAGGTACGGGGCGCTGGGAACTCCGGCTGGAGCAACTAGTACGGTCGTCACCTACTTCTACCAACACGGGATCCGTTACATGAACATCGGGTACGGAAGTGCGGCCGTTGTCCTGTTCTTTATCATCATTATGCTGATTACGTACCTGCAAAAAAAATTCCTGGACGTGAAGGAGTGAGAACATGAAAAGCCGTACGCGCATAGGTCGGCCGTTCCTTTACCTCGGCATGATCGTTCTGGGGCTTCTGTTTGCCATCCCTTTTATTTATACGTTGTATTCCTCCGTATTGCCGATGCGTTTCGTGAATACACTCACTTCGCCGGCAAACTGGACGCTGGATAACTTCAAACTGTTTTTTACGAATGAAGCTTACAATGTACCGCGCTGGTTTCTGAACACGATCATCATGACCGGTGTGGTGGTGCTTGGGAACATGGTCATTAACCCGATGGCAGGCTTTGCACTGGCCAAGCTGAATTTCCGGGGGAAATCGGTTATTTATTGGATCGTGGTCGCGACGATGATGGTGCCTTACCATATGATCTTGATCCCGGTCTATGTCAACATGGCTCAGTTGGGCTGGCTCAACACGTTTTGGGCTTTGACCATCCCGTTCCTGTATCAGGGACTGTATATTTTTATGCTCCGTCAGTTCTTTATTTCGGTGCCGAACGAATTTTTGGAGGCGGCCCGGATTGACGGTCTGACGAAGATGGGCGCCTTCTGGAAGATTGTTTATCCGCTTGCCCGTTCGTCGCTGATTACGATGGCGATTTTGGCATTTGCCGGAACCTGGAACAGTTATCTGATTCCGAGTACTTTGACGAATAAGCCGGATATGTACGTGCTTGTCGTAGGTCTGAACAGTGTGAAGGACCAATTCTTCGAAAATACGTCGCTGATTATGGCCGGCGTCGTATTGTCGACGCTGCCGATTATCCTCTTCTTCTTCCTGTTCCAGCGGCAGTACATCGAGGGCATCTCAAACGCCGGCATTAAAGGTTGATATCAGAACTTAAGGAGGCTAACGATGGATTACCGCGTAATCAAAGAAGGGGAGCTGTTTATGCTCTCTGGGCTGAACGGCGACATTGGCCGGCACAATGATCAGGGATTTGGATTATACGCGCAGGATACCCGCTTCTTAAGCCGCTTTGAGCTGGAGGTGGACGGCGGGAAGCCCGTGCTTCTGTCTTCTGCAGGCGACAAAAGTTATGTAGCCAGCTTCCGGCTTATCAAGGAAGCCAAGGATGACGGAGCGATTGAAGTTACACGCGACCGCTTCATCTATAATGGCAGACTTTATGAACGCATTGCCTTGACGAATTATTTTCCACGGGAGATCGCCTTTGATGTATCCGTTTCGTTCGATGCGGACTTTCAGGACATGTTCCTGGTTCGCAAATACCGCACGGGGGAAGTTGGCAAGGTGGAAGGAGTTGTCGTCGGGGATCAGAATATGACGTTCCGGTATCTTGGAGCAGATCAGGAAACAAGACAAACGAGGATCGCCTGGGACGCTAAAGGCGGACGGGCGGATGACGGCGGGACGGTTACGTTCCCATTGTCCTTGAAGATCCAAGAGACATGGCAAGTTACGTTTCAAGTTGTCCCGATGGCGGACAAGCTGCTTCCAGCGGACACGCCGCTTAGTTTTGATGAAGGGCTGCAGCGGCTGGAGCAGTCGTACGAAGCTTGGTATGCGGACAACACCCGTATCGCTTCCGACTCCCCGGTATTTAACGAATTGTACCGGCGCGGGGTACAGGACTTGCGTATGTTGACGACGGATATCGGCTACGGTGAGACGACGGTTGCGGGACTGCCTTGGTTTGCTGTTCCGTTTGGCCGGGACAGCTTGATCACCTCGCTCTTCATGCTCCCGATTAACCCTCGGCACGCCGTGGGAACGTTAAGAACGTTAGCGGCTTATCAGGGGGAGCAGGTCGACCCGTGGCGAGACGAACAGCCGGGCAAAATCATGCACGAGATCCGCTTCGGCGAGCTGGTGACCACGAAACAATCGCCGTTCTCCCCGTACTACGGCACGATCGATTCAACACCGTTGTTCCTTGTTTTGATCGGCGAATACTACCGTTGGACCGGCGACCTCGCTTTGGTGGAGGAGTTGCGGCCGAACATAATGCGCGCATTGGCTTATATCGATGCGTCCATGCAGTCGGGCTCAGGGTTTATGGCTTATAAGCAGGAAGCGGACAAAGGCTTCCCGAACCAGGGCTGGAAGGATTCCGCCAATTCGATTATGCATGAACACGGAGCTTACGCGGATTCGCCAATTGCGCTGGCTGAGGTGCAAGGGTACGTCTACCAGGCGAAGCATTCGCTGGCGCCGCTGTTCGAGCTGATGGGTGAGCCGGAGACGGCCCGCCGGCTGGAGGCGGAAGCGGAAGAACTGAAAGCGCGGTTCGAGTCGGCTTTCTGGATGGAGGACGAGCAATGCTACGCGATCGCCTTGGACAAAGATTTGCGCCAAGTCCGCAGCGTCAGTTCGAATCCGGGGCATCTGCTGATGAGCGGAATGCCCGAGGCTTCTCGCGCCAAGGCGCAGGCCGGGCGGATGATGAAGCCGGATATGTTTAACGGGTACGGCATTCGGACGATGAGTACGGAATCTACGGGCTATTACCCGATGAGTTATCATAACGGCAGCGTATGGCCGCATGACAACGCCATGATCTTGCTTGGCCTTGGCAAGCTCGGCTTCAAGCAGGAGGCGGAGCAAGTTATCTCGGGATTGCTGAACGCTTCGGTGCATTTCGAGTACCAGCGCTTGCCGGAGCTGTTCTGCGGTCATGACGCGGGTCTGGGCCATCCGGTTCCGTATCCGACGACCTGCTCGCCGCAAGCTTGGGCGGCCGGCACATCGATCGTCTTCCTGCAGGCGATGCTGGGGCTGTACCCCGATGCGCTCCGCCGGGAAATCGCATTGTCGCCGTTCCTTGTGCAAGGCATGAACCAGCTGGAGGCAACGCATATCGCGATCGGCGGCGGGCACTTGTCGGTTCGCGTTACGCGGAACGCGGACGGCAGCACCTTCTCCGTCGAGATTCTGGAGAACACCACAGGTTATACCGTGGTTGAATAAGCTCTCCTACCTCTGACCTTCCTTTGGGAAGGTTGGAGGTATTTTTTTGCCCAAAGCCTGCAATATCCTGACAATGCTCAACTTAAGGGCTAATGTATGCTATAATATTGAGCCAGTAGTTCGATAATGAAAAAAGGATGGTAATGCCTAACATGATCAGTACTAACGGTGTGACGCTCCGGTATGGAAAACGGACACTTTTCGAAGATGTAAATATAAAATTCACCCCCGGCAACTGCTACGGTTTGATCGGGGCCAACGGGGCGGGCAAGTCGACGTTCCTGAAAATTCTCTCCGGCGAGATCGAGCCCAACCAAGGCGAAGTGTTTATGACGCCGGGCGAACGTTTAGCGGTCCTCAAGCAGAACCACTATGAATACGACGAGTACCCCGTGCTGGAAACGGTGATCATGGGTCACGGCCGGTTGTATTCGATTATGAAAGAGAAGGATGCGCTGTACGCCAAACCCGATTTCTCCGAAGAGGACGGCCTGCGTGCAGGCGAACTGGAGGGCGAATTCGCTGAGTTGAACGGCTGGGAAGCCGAGTCGGATGCAGCGGCGCTGCTGATTGGCCTTGGCATTCCACGCGAGCTGCACGATAAGAAGATGGCCGAGCTGAGCGGCAACGAGAAGGTGCGCGTGCTGTTGGCGCAAGCGTTGTTTGGTCGCCCGAATAACCTGCTCCTGGACGAACCAACGAACCACTTGGACCTCGAATCGATCCAGTGGCTGGAGAACTTCCTGATGGACTACGAAGGCACCGTTATCGTCGTATCCCATGACCGTCACTTCCTGAATAAGGTATGTACGCATATCGCGGATATCGACTTCGGTAAAATCCAGTTGTACGTCGGCAACTACGACTTCTGGTACGAATCCAGCCAGTTGGCGCTGCAAATGCAGCGGGACGCCAACAAGAAGAAGGAAGAGAAGATCAAGGAGCTGCAAGCCTTTATTCAACGTTTCTCGGCGAACGCTTCGAAATCGAAGCAAGCGACCTCGCGGAAGAAGCAGCTCGAGAAAATTACGCTGGAGGACATCCGTCCGTCCAACCGGAAATATCCGTTCCTGCACTTCAAGGCAGAGCGTGAAGCGGGCAAGCAGCTGCTGACCGTGGACGGGCTGACCAAAACGATCGAAGGCGAAAAGGTCTTGGATAACGTCAGCTTCGTCGTAAACAAAGGCGACAAAATCGCCTTCGTCGGACCCAACAGCGTGCCGAAAACAACGTTGTTCCAAATCGTCATGGGCGAGTTGGAAGCCGACAGCGGGGAATACAGCTGGGGGATTACAACTTCGCAGGCGTATTTTCCGAAGGACAACTCCCGTTATTTCGATGGGGTGGACCTGAATCTGGTGGAATGGCTGCGCCAATATTCGCCGAAGGATCAGGACGAAACGTTCCTGCGCGGCTTCCTTGGACGGATGCTATTCTCCGGCGAAGAAGCGCTGAAGAAAGCGAGCGTATTGTCCGGGGGCGAGAAGGTTCGCTGCATGCTGGCCAAAATGATGCTGAACGGCGCAAACGTGCTGTTGTTTGACGAGCCGACCAACCACCTCGATCTTGAATCGATTACGGCGCTCAACAACGGGTTGATCGACTTTGATGGCACGATCCTCTTCACGTCGCATGACCATCAGTTCATCCAAACGATCGCCAACCGCATCATTGAAATTACGCCAAACGGCATCATTGATCGCGTCATGACATACGACGAATATCTGGAGAGCGAAGAGATTCAAAATCTGCGGAAATCGATGTATCCGGAAGAAGGATAAGTTGGATTTGCTGGACGCTTCAAATAGGTAGATCATGAAGCCGCACGAGGATCTTTGCAGGTCTTTCGTGCGGCTGAAATAATACATGAAGTCGTGGTGAGTCAGATGGTATCGATAAAAGATGTAGCCAAGCTGGCCAACGTATCTATTGCCGCTGTGTCGAAGACGTTAAACGGTTATCCCGACGTCAGCGAGACGACGCGACAAAAGGTGATGCAGGCCGCGCAGGAATTAAACTATTTTCCCAATCGGTTGGCGAAAAACCTAAAGCATAAGGTGACGAAGACAATCGCGCTAATCATTTCCAACTTCGAGCAGGCCAACGGTAAAGACGGTGTGCTGTTTCAGATCATGAGCGGGGTGTACGCTGCCGCCCAGCACTATCGCTATGAAGTGGTCATCTATACGCGCAGTCTGTCCGAGCAGCAGGACAAGTCCTACTGGCAATTTTGTCAGGAAAATAAAATCGCCGGGGTTGTCATTGCAGGCCTTCGTACAACAGATCCCTATTTCGACGAGTTGGTGAACAGCGAACTGCCCTGCATGGTGGTTGATGCGGATATCGTTGGGCCGAAGACGGGCTCCGTTTCCACGGACAACGTCAATGCCGCCAAGCAAGCGGTGGAATTTTTGATCAGCAAGGGTCATCGGCATATCGGGATGGTTAACGGGCACAGCTTTGCCGCGGTTAGTATACAGCGGCTGCAAGGATATCGCGAAGCCTTGGAGGCGGCTGGTTTGCCATATGATCCTGACCGAGTGATCGACGCCGATTTTAAGGAGGAAGAAGCCTATCACGCTGCTGAATCGTATCTGCAGAACCATCCTCAGGTGACGGCTGTGTTTGCTGCCAGCGATCTGATGGCGATCGGCTTTATGACCCGTTGCCGGGAATTGGGCGTTTCGATTCCAGAGCGACTATCGATTATGGGGTTTGACGACATCGTGCTGTCCAGCTATACGACCCCTAAATTGTCGACAGTCCGCCAGGATTTTGAGAAGATCGGATATTCGGCTTTTGAAGAAGTTGTGAAAATGCTCGAAAATCGAACCGAAGGATTTCATAAAATTCTTTCGTTCGAGATTATTGACAGAGAGTCCGTGAAGGTGCAATAATGGGTTCGAAAACGTTTTCGGTTAGCAATTGCTTTTTTATTTTATCCGGTTCGAAATCGTTTTCGAATTTTTTGTCCTTTGTTCGAAAACGTTTTCGATCGCGCTTTCAAATGGCGCGAGGGAAAGACAAATTCTGATTGCTGGAGAGGAATTGACTTATGTTAAGCTACAATCCCAAAACGACGGAGGAGCTGGAAAATTGGGTGTTCTCCGAGGTTCGCTTTGATCCGTTGGCCCTTGGAAAATGCGAAGCCATCATGTCGCTTGGCAACGGTTATATGGGGCTTCGCTCGGCGACGGAAGAGCCTTATATCGGAGAGAAAAGAAATTTGTTTGTGAACGGTACGTTTAATAAATTCGACGAGTTCGAGGTCAGTGAATTGCCCAATGCAGCCGATCTGACCAAGCTGGACATCCGGATTGATGGCAGGCGGTTGTCCCTTGAGGTTGGCACCGTGACCGTATACGAGCGGAGACTTAATCTTCGCGATGCCGAGCTGGTTCGCTGTTTTGTGTGGGAACACTCCGGCAAGAAAATCGGCTTTGTGTTCCGGCGATTCGTCTCGCTCGATCATCTGCATCAAATCGGATTCCGAGTTGAGATCCGCTTGCTGGCGGGAGGCGCAAATCTTTCCATCAGTTCGGGAATTGACGGGCAGGTGACAAACAGCGGCAGCCAACATTTCCATGAAGGCGAGAAGCGTATTTATGACAAAACGTATCTTGAACTGATTCAGACGACGACAGAGTCGAAGATTGATTTTGTGCTCGGGGCAGTTCATGAGTTAAAGGTGAACGGTCACAAAGCCGAAATCGCGCCGAAAATGGACATTGACCGCCGCCGGGTGGGCGTCACTTATACGCTCGACCTCGCGGAGGGGGATACGCTTGTTTTTGAGAAGCTGGCCACTGTATATACGAGCCGTGACAAGGAGTTTCCAGAAGGAACCACGCTGGAAACGATCCGGCAGACGGCCCTGAAGACGTTGAAGGAGATGCGCCTTGCCGGTTACGACGAGCTGTTCCGCCGGCATCGGGCTGCTTGGAGCGCGGTATGGGAACGCTACAATTTTTCGATTAAATCGGCGAGCAGCTTCGATCTGCTGGCTCTGCGCTTTGCCATCTATCATCTGGTCGCCATGACACCGGCGCATGATCATCGGATGGGCATCGGAGCCAAAGGCTTAAGCGGAGAAGGATATAAAGGCCATTCCTTCTGGGATACCGAGATTTTTATCCTGCCGTTCTATATTTATTCCAACCCGGCGATCGCCCGCTCCCTGCTGGAGTACCGCTATTTGGGGCTTGAAGGGGCAAGAGCAAAAGCGCGTGACAACGGATACGCCGGAGCGATGTACCCGTGGGAGGCGGCCTGGCCAAGCGACGGCGAAGTGACCCCCGTATGGGGTGCAGTAGATGTTGTTACCGGCGAGCAGACGAAGATCTGGTCCGGTTTTATCGAACAGCATATTACTTCCGACATCGCTTACGCGGTATGGCATTATTACCAGGCTACCGGTGACCGTGATTTTATGAACCGGTGCGGGTTTGAGATGATTTTTGATACCGCAACGTTCTGGGCGAGCCGATTGGAGTGGGATGAGGCTGAACAACGCTATGAGATCAACGATGTTGTTGGCCCGGACGAATACAAGGAGCATATCGACAACAACGCATTTACCAATTATATGGCTCATTTCAACATCGAATTGGCGAAGCAGTATTATTACGCGTTGCAGGAAGAGGACATGGAACTCTTCCAGCGCTTGAACGCGAAGCTGAACCTAGAGCAGGCCATTTCCGAGTGGGAGACCAAAGGCGGACTTATTTACTTGCCTCAGCCGAACCGCGAAGGGATCATCCCGCAGGACGACACCTATTTGCTCAAGAAGCAGATAGATCTTACCCCGTATAAACGTCAGGCCCGAGTGGGCAGTATTTTCGACGATTACAATCTCGATCAAGTAGGGGAAATGCAGATATCGAAGCAGGCGGATGTTTTGATGTTGTTTTTCCTGCTCGAAGACCGTTTTCGGCCGGATGTGAAAAAAGCCAATTACGACTATTACGAAGAAAAAACGCTGCATGATTCCTCGTTGTCGATGTCAACGCACTGCATTCTGGCCAACGATCTCGGCGACCGCACGCTGGCGTATGAGCTGTTCCGACGCGCCGCCGAAATTGATCTCGGCCCTTATATGCATTCCTCCGATGCCGGCATTCATTCCGCTTCGCTTGGGGGCGTTTGGGAATGCGTGGTGATGGGATTCGCCGGCGTACGCATGCTGGGCGGTGAGCTTCATTTGAATCCCCGCCTGCCGCAGCAATGGGAGGAGTTGTCCTTCCCGCTCTATTGGCAGGGGCGGCGCCTCGAAATTGTCCTTGACCACAGCAATTTGCATATCCGGACAGAGGAGCCGGGTGAGATGGAGTTGCTCGTGCATGGACAACGGATTCGGTTCAACCAAGAATTACAATATAGATATCAAACCTATTAAACCTATTAAGGGAGGTCTAAACGATGAGAAAGAAAGGGTATACGACACTGGTTTTAGTCATGATCGCCGCGCTGGTGCTGTCGGCTTGCGGAGGCAGGAAGGACAATGCCGCAGGCGGGGATGCAGGCGCATCCGGGGGGAAAGTCAATCTGACCTTCACCGTCTGGGGGGATGTCAACTCAGGTGCTAACGAGCAGCAATTGGCAGATGAATTTAACGCAACTCATTCGGATATTCAAGTGAAGTTCGAACCGATTCCCAGCGACGGCTACGGGACGAAGCTGACCACTTCCCTGGCCGCCGGTCAGGCTCCTGATGTGTTCCTGATTGGCGAAGGCGACTACTTCAAATACGTGGATAAAGGGGTCGTTGAACCACTCGACGAGTATTTGAAGAACGACAGCTCTTTTTCATTGGATATTTTCCAGAAGGACTTAATCGAAAATATGAATATCAACGGCAAGCAGTATTATTTGCCGAAGGACTTCAATCCGCTGGCCCTATGGTACAACAAGCGGATGTTCGACGAAGCGCAAATTCCGTATCCTACGGACGATTGGACTTGGGACGATCTGATCGCTACCGCCCAGAAGCTGACGAAGAAAGAAGGCGGCAAATATACGCAGTTCGGCTTTAACGCCGGGAAATGGGAATATCCGATCTATACCTACCTTTGGGATCACGGAACGGATATTGCTAATGAAGACGGAACGAAAGCCGAAGGCTTCATGAACAACGAGAAAACTGTGGCCGCGCTGGAGAAATACGTGGCCTTGTCCAAAGGGGAGAACCGCGTGTCGCCAACGCCGCAGGATACGGAAACGATGGGCGGAGATGCCTCCATGTTCATGACCGACAAGCTGGCAATGATGGTCACTGGGCGTTGGATTAAATCGGATTTGGATAAATCGGACGTTCAGTACGGTTCGGCCCTGATTCCAAAAGGGGCAGACGGAACGAGAACCAGCATTATCGCCAGCGCCGGCTGGGCGATCAACGCGGCCAGCAAGCATAAGCAAGAAGCTTATGAGTTGGTGAAGTGGCTGTCGGGAACGAACGCTCAAAAGCTCCGCGCCGAGAACAGCAAAGTGCTTCCTGCAACCGTGGCGGAATTGGAGCAGGTAAAAGCGACGGAGGTTGCTGACAAACCGGTGATTGAAATGATGAATTACGCGAAGAAGCCGGTGACGATGCGTTCGGCGAACGGCCCTATCTTTGTTGAGGAATTTTCGAAGGCGATGGAGAAAATGCTGCTGGATAAACAGGACGTGAAAGGCGCGCTGGATGAGGCCGCCAAAAACGTAGACAGCAAAATCAAATAAGAAATAAGCACCCGGCGGGTGGAGCGTAAGCAGGACAAACGCTTCACCCGCCTCATCAAGGAGGTCGCCATGCGAAAATCAAATTCTGAATGGTCCGGGTATTTGTTTATTCTTCCCTGGCTGCTTGGACTTGTGCTGTTTACCGTTGGCCCTATGCTGTTCTCCTTGCTGCTGGCTTTCAGCAAATGGGACATCATCACCGGGGTCAAATCGATTGAATGGGTGGGTCTCGATAATTTTAAGGCGATCTTTCAGGACGAATTGTTCTACCAGTCTTTGAAAGTCACTTTTATTTTTGCGTTGATTTCTGTTCCGCTGTATCAAATCTTCTCGCTGTTTGCCGCTATGCTGCTCAACATGCGCACCCGGGGCATGAAGCTGTTCCGGCTCATCTATTTTATGCCCTCGGTGATCCCGGCGGTGGCGGTTTCGATGATGTGGGTGATGATTTTTAATCCGGAATACGGCGTTTTGAATCGGGCGCTCGCTTTGGTAGGGATCCAGGGGCCCGCTTGGCTTCAGGATCCTTCCTACGCGCTGGGAGCGCTGATCGTCATGGGCATCTGGGGCATCGGCAACATCATCATTATTTATTTGTCCGGACTGCAGGGAGTTCCGGAAGAGCTGTATGAAGCGGCCGAGTTGGACGGAGCGGGCCGTTTTCGTCGTTTCTTTAGCATTACGCTGCCTATGATTTCTCCGACGATCTTTTTCAATTTGATTATGGGGATTATCGGCGGATTTCAATATTTTACCCAAGCTTTTGTGATGACCAACGGCGGGCCGCTTAACTCGACCTTGTTCTACAACCTGTATTTGTATAACAAAGCATTTCAGGATTACGAAATGGGATACGCTTCGGCTCTGTCCTGGATTCTGTTTGTCATCATCCTCGTCTTTACGCTCCTCGTGATCCGCAGCTCTTCTATGTGGGTCTACTACCAAGGCGACGACGACAAGGATTAATAAAGACCATTCAAAAAAGTCAATGAAGCTGACTATTGAACCGATCTTGATGTAGAACTTATAAGGAGGCGTCAACGATGAACCTTGCGACCAAGAGATTCAGCCCGGCCCAGATCCTGAGCCTGCTGATCCTTATAGCCGGAGCTGCGGTCGTACTCGTGCCGCTGTTGTGGACTTTTTTTACATCCCTAAAGACGCCGGCGGAAGTGTTTAAAGATAACTTCTTCCCGGAGAAGTGGCTGTGGAGCAACTACTCCGATGCCGTTCAGGCGATCCCGTTCTTCACTTTTTTGCGAAATACGCTGACGATTCTGGTGCCGGTTCTGATCGGAACTGTTTTTTCCTCCGCGCTGTGCGCCTATGGCTTTGCCAGATTCCGCTTTAAGGGAAAAAAGACGCTGTTCCTGGTGCTGCTCGCGACGATGATGCTGCCTTCCCAGGTCACGATGATTCCGATGTTCATCATGTTTAAGGAAGCGGGCTGGGTGGATACGTTTCTGCCCTTGATTGTGCCAGCCTTTTTCGGCGGGGGCGCATTTAACATCTTCCTGATTCGTCAGTTTATTCGGGGCATCCCGCGCGATCTGGACGAGTCGGCGTTTGTGGACGGAGCGAACCGGCTGCAGATCTTTGTTCGAATCATTCTTCCATTATCGATGCCTCCGTTGATTGCGGTGTCCATTTTTACCTTTATGGGGGTTTGGAACGATTTCCAAGGTCCGCTGATTTATTTGAATTCCAATGAGAAGTACACCCTGGCGCTGGGGCTTTCCATGTTCAAAGGCTTGTACAACGTGGAATGGAATATGCTGATGGCGGCCACGATTCTTGTGATGCTGCCGGCTCTGGTCGTGTTCTTTGCCGTCCAGAAGTATTTCATCGAGGGGATATCCATCTCTTCGGGTGTTAAGGGCTAAGCGAATCTACTAACAATGAGGAGAATGTTCATGACCGGACTAAGCAGCAAACATCCGTTTAACTTATATTACAATGCCGGGGAATATATCAAAATTTGCGGGGCGCAGGACGGAACCTTTCCAGACTTCGGGCATCATGTCGCCAATGAAATGGGAGGCGTGTGGCTGCATCCGATCAAGCTGCTCGACGGCTTCTGGCTGAAGGTGACCGATTTGGACCGGGGCATTTCCGTTTGGACTCGGGCGGATACGTTTACGAACGAGCCTTGGGGCAGCCGATTTGAGTATGACCATGGACTCAGCCATATTCCGGTGTCGATCGAGCGGATTCAACTTGCGCCGGAGCGGGAAAAAGGCTTTATCGCCAAGTATCGGGTGCAAGCCTATGCCGGGGAAACGGTGCGGCTTGGTATAGAACTGCTCGCCCGTACGGACCTTCGCCCCGTTTGGTTCTCGGAACATATTGGGATCGTCGATGGCGAACGGGACGAGCCGCTGGAAGTGTTGGACCGCAAGGTGCTGGTGAAGGATTCGGCGCATCCGTGGTTCGTACAGGTCGGTACGGACCTGCCGGAGCCCCGCGTGGAAACGGACGCGTTGTTATATGGGCCTGAGTTCACTGCCGGGGCTGGCTGCGGCGTCGCGTTTCGGACGCAGATCGAGCTGGCTGGTCAGGAGTCGTTTGAATTTCGGCTGTTTGCTGCTGGATCGTCTGTCTCTAAGGAGGAATGCCTCCAAACTTATGAGCGGTTGACCTTGCAGCATGAAGCACTGCTGGCGGAAAAGCAGGCCGCTTATCGAGAGATCGAGGCGCGGGCGCGCTTGGAAATTGCCGGAGAGACGCTGCTGAACGAAGCGTTTGCTTGGGCCAAATGGAATAACCAATGGCTGGTGCAGACCGTCGATGGACTAGGCCGTGGTCTGACGGCCGGGGGGCCAACTTACCCGTGGTGGTTCGGCTGCGACAGCACGTATGCGCTGCAAGGCGTGCTTGCGATCGGCGATACCCAGCTGGCGATTGACACGCTGGAGCTACTGCGGAGCAAATCGGAAGAAACAAACGGCAACGGCAGAATCGTACACGAGATCACGACGATGGGGGCGGTCGCGAATCCGGGAAACACCCAGGAGACGGCGCATTACATCGTTTTTGTATGGGATTTGTTTGAATGGACCGGCGATGAAGAACTGTTGCGTCGCCATTACGAATACTGTGTGAAAGGCATCGATTGGCTGCTGGAAGAAATGGACGGCGACGGAGACTTGTTCCCTTCCGGTTACGGCATCATTGAGATCGCCGGGCTCAACATGGAACTGATCGACAGCGCTGTCTATACGGCGAAAGCACTACAGGCCATGACCGCGATGAGCGAGCAGCTTGGCGAAGCTGCGAACGCCGCCAAATACGGGGAGTTGGCAAAACGGGCGGCTGCGGCCGTCAATCAGGCGTTCTGGTGCGAAGAAGAAGGGCTGTACGGGGATGCGATCGCCCCCCGTGAAGCGGTTGAGGCCAAGGCAGACGTGATGATCTCCCTCGCCCGCAAGCAGGGGATCGCCGGGTATGAGGAATATATCGGACGTTTGCTGCAGCGGACGGCCGGGCGCGAAGGTGACCAGGCATGGCTGCTAAACAAGAACTGGGTCATCGTCACCCCCATGGAGGCGGGAATCGCCGATCCGGACAAGGCGGCCAGAGCGCTTGCGACGATGCGGTCGGAGGAGTTTGTCGGTCCGTACGGAACGTATCTATCAGGGATTTACAAGCAAGGGACGATGACGATTTCAACCGGTGTCCATGCTGTGGCTGAAGCAGCAAACGGCCATCCGGACGAAGCGTTGGAGCTGCTGCGCCGTCTGCTGCGTACCTTCTCCGTGGCTTTGCCCGGCTCTTTCTCGGAAATGTCCCCAGACTACGGCTGTGTTGTGCAGGCCTGGACACTTTACGCGCTGGCGGTTCCGCTGATCCGCCACTTCTTTGGCGTCCGTCCGCAGGCGCACCGGCGCTTGCTGCAATTAAAACCGCAGCTTCCTGGCGCATGGCGTGATAAGGAATGCAAACTGGACGGCCTGCGCATTGCGGACGCAAGCTTTGATGTGTGCATCAGCCCAGCGAATGGCGGTGAGGGCTGTCTCGTTACTGTGCGGAACGAACAAAGATGGACCGTAGCGTTGGAGCTAAACGGTGAGCGCAGGGAAAGCGACGAGGCTTGGATTCAATGGGAAGTCGGACGGAGGAACTAACTTTATCGGACTCAATCGGAAATTAGAAGAGGCCCATGCGATTGCTGCATGGGCCTCTTGCTGAACCGTTTGGGTCTCTACGAACCGCCCGTCCGGCGACGTTGATTGTTTGGCTTTTTATTATTTTGGCTCTTGAGTGCTTTGGTTTGCAGATTGTCCTTTAACCCCGGCTTGTTTGCGGCGTGCTGCTGTTGTTTTTTTTGCTGCAGCTTCTGGCGGATCGCTTCGGCTAAATCGATTTTGCGCGGTTCATTCGCTTCCGACACCATTATCATCTCCTCATCAGTGAAAAGGCTGTCCTTATTTTATACGTTTTTAAAAGCGGGGACAACGGGAATAATGATGAAGGCTGCTTTTCCCGGGGGCAACACTGTTTCTCTAGACTTACACGGGGTTGATTTGCTACGATGATTAAACGCTTCTGATGTTTTAGAAATGAGAGTTTGAAGAAGTAGGTTATTGGCTTCGGGGAGAAGTCTGGAGGTGCGGGGCTTGGATATTTACGACGATATACGCAAAGGGGAACGCGGGGCTTGGGTAAGCATTGCCGCTTATTTACTGCTGTCCGCTTTTAAATTGATCAGCGGGTTTGTGTTTGATTCAAGCGCGCTGCTTGCCGACGGGTTTAACAACCTTACGGATATCGTGGCCTCGGTGGCGGTGCTGATTGGACTTAAAATCTCACAGAAGCCGCCGGACTCCGACCATGCTTACGGCCATTTCCGTGCGGAAACGATTGCTGCATTAGTAGCTTCATTTATTATGGCGATGGTCGGTATTCAAGTCATCTTTGGCGCGGTTTGGTCGTTGATTGAAGGTGTGCATAACGAGCCTGACATCCTGTCGGCTGCGGTTGCTATCGTTTGTGCTCTGGCGATGGGCGGGGTTTATGTCTATAATCGGAGACTGGCCAAACAAATTAACAATCAGGCGCTTATGGCGGCGGCCAAGGATAATTTGTCGGATGCGCTGGTGAGTGCGGGCGCAGCGGTTGGGATTATCGGGGCTCAATTCGGGCTGCCGTGGCTGGACGTGGTTGCCGCGATTGCGGTAGGCTTGCTTATTTGCAAAACCGCCTGGGATATTTTCCGCCAGTCGACGCATAATCTGACCGATGGATTTGATGAAAGGGAGCTGGGCGACCTGCGCAGCACCATTGCCCGGACCCAAGGCGTGGAAGGGATCAAGGACTTAAAGGCCCGGGTTCACGGCAACCATGTGCTGGTCGATGTCGTGATTGAAGTGGATCCGCAGTTGACGGTTATCGAAAGCCATGAGATCAGCGACCGGGTTGAGGAACGGATGAGAAGGAAGCAAAACGTCATGCATGTTCACGTCCATGTTGAACCTAAAGAAAGATAGGACTCGATTTGGACGGGAAGTCATAAGGATGATCGAAGAATCAGGATCAAGGCAAATCATGCCCGAATGGACAGGCTTAAGGCAACATTTACCAAGCCTGCTGTTCGGGTTTTTTTGGCTAAAAAATAGGCGATTGTCCCTAAAAAACAGGTAAATTGGATAAATTAGAATTTTTATGAAATCGATGCGGTTGCATGCGAAATCGGGTACTTTTGTTGCAGAAATCCAGTGCTATTGCCCGGGAGGTGTTTACATAGGTTACATTCGACCGGATTTTATAGGTCGCGTGTCTCTAATTTCAACATGTAAAAACTAGGGCCATTGTCTTTGAATGCGCTTTCCTATAAAGTGATCTTCGACCGATTTAGACTAATTTCGACAATCGCTATAATGGGTGCAAGACCAAAGAAAGGAGGATTGGAACGCAGGCTAACAACTAGATTTATTACATTAGGAGGCAGGATAACACCCATGAAACGAAGCGTAGCGATCACATTATTGAGTGCCATTCTTCTCTCTACTTATACAGCTGTTCCTCATCAGGCATCAGCCGCAACCATAACCGCAACCTCACAATCGATCACCAAAGGCCATATTGTCGGCGGAGTCAATTTCCGTGACCAACCTTCCCTTTCGGGTAAAGTGATTGGTTTTCTCAAAAAGGGCTCCGAAGTCACCGTATTGGATCAAAGCAATAAATATTTCTATCTAGTGAAAACCGAAGATGGGAGCATCGGTTACGTCAGTTCGAACGAAAAGTACATTCAACTGGAAGCCGTGAACACCGCTCCTTCCCAACCTTCGCTTAATTTGCCGGCAACGGTGACGTACGGCGTCAACCTGCGCGATCAACCGTCCACCTCGGGCAACGTCATCACGATGCTTCGCAAAGGTACCACATTAACGATTCTCGAGCAAAGCAATGAGCATTTCTATAAAGTACAGACGAACGACGGGACGATTGGTTACGTTAGTACGATAGATAAATATTTGGAAATTGGCGGACAATCCAGCACGCCGCAGCCAACACCAACTCCCGCTCCTTCCAGTGGGATTAGCCAGCAAATCGAGCAGGTGATTCAGGCCGGTATGAAATACCTCGGCACTCCGTACGAGTACGGCTCCAGCCGCAGCAATACGAATACGTTTGATTGCTCTGATTTCGTAAGACAAGCCTATAAGGATGCCTTGGGCATTACGCTTCCTGCGGATTCCCGCAAGCAAGGGGATTACATAAAGAGCAATGGAACGGCCGTATATCGCATCGATCAATTGAAGCGCGGTGATCTGGTCTTCTTCATGAGCTATAAAGGCTCTTCGGCCAAGTCCTACCAGGGAATCGACAAGCAAAGCCAGCGGATTACCCACGTCGCGATCTATCTTGGCAACGGCCAGCTCCTGCACACGTATTCCAATGAATCCGGCGGGGTTATCGTCGACAAGCTCGACGGCTCCTGGGTTTACCGCTTTATGTTTGGCGGCAGCGTCCTGAAATAAATCTAATCATGCCGTTTGGCCCCGTTCTTGGGATGGAGGAGGCCAAGCGGCTTTTTCGATTTAAGGTCGATAGAATTACGGTTCTTCGCACACTTCCGCCCATTTTCGTGTATAGTTAAGGAAAGACGGGTGAACGCCCAAGGACGGAAAGCGAGGAACAAGGTATGATTTGGGAGATCAGCGTGGCGGTGGCTGCGGCGGCTTTTGTGGTGCTTGTCGTTTATTTGGTCAAAACGCTGAAAGCGGCGGAACATTCGCTGAAGACAACCACCGAAACATTGAAGGACGTACAAAAAACGATCGATGAGTTGGGCAGCGACGTCCGGCAGGTCGTCCGGCAAGCGAATGAACTGACCAGCGACATCCAGCACAAAATGAAGCAGATCGACCCGCTGATGGAATCGGTTAAACATGCGGGTGAAGTGTTAAGTGAAGTTACGCTGGCGACAAAGCAGGTTTCGGCAGCCCTTGCCAGCCGTATCGCCAGCCGTCCTCTGTCGGTCAAGCGAAAGGCTCCGGCATCTCCGGCTCCGGCAACCTCTGTACCTTCGGCCCAGCCGCTGCAAGCTGAAGGGGAGCAGCCGGTGCAGGAAGCGAACCGCAAACCGGCGAACTGGGTCAAATGGGTGGATGTCGCCGCCGATGTCTGGCAGAAATATCGGAGTTAAGCGGACGTTAACGGCATTTCAATCTGCCGTTTCAACCTGAGTTAGACTGGGTAATGTACTATGTTACTCAAGCCTTGCCCGCATTGTGAGTCGAGAAGGAACGGGAAAGCGCCCCGTTCCTTTTTTTATCACCGTGATCTGTATATCACTTCTATGCTTACTCAAGCTCATTTTAAGGAGATTATCATGCGAATCTTGATCGTTGACGACAATCCGACAAATACCATGATCATTCGTGAGATTTTAAAGAAGGAAAACTACCGCAACACAGTCACCGTAACTTCGGCCCGGGACATGTTCGAGCGGCTCGGCGTCAAAAATTTGGATGCGGTTGAAGAAAGCGGGCCATCCGATGTGGATTTGATCCTGCTGGATATGATGATGCCGGAGATGGACGGGATTCAGGCTTGTCGGATTTTGCAGCGCTCCGAGCATCTGAAGGAGATTCCCATTATCGTAGTCACGGCCGTTGGGGATTCCCACAAGCTGGCGGAAGCGTTGGATGCCGGAGCTGTGGATTATGTGACGAAACCGATCAACAAGGTGGAGCTGATGGCGCGAATTCGCCTGGCTCTGCGGCTGAAGCTGGAGAAGGACTGGCACCGTAACCGGGATCAGCGCATCCAGGAGGAATTGAAGCTGGCGTCGCTTGTTCAAAACGCTGTCCTTAGCCCCCCGATCCATGATTCGGAGGTCGAAATCGATGCCCTATACAAGCCTTCCTATGAATTGGCAGGAGATTTGTACTCCTGGTACTCGCTTGGTGAGGGGAAGTATGCGGTGATCCTGCTGGATATGATGGGTCACGGCATTTCTTCTTCCCTCTTCTGTATGTTCATCTCCTCTGTTCTCAAAGATACCGTGTTTACCTATGTGGAACCGAAGCTGGTTATTGAAGAGTTAAACCGTCGCTTTATCCAGCTGCATATCGAAAGCAAATTGATTCAATATTATTTCACCGCCATCTATCTTGTGGTGGATACCCGGCGCAAAGTGATCGAATACGTGAATGCCGGACATCCGCCTGCCCTCCTGTACACGAACAATAAGCAACCCGTTCGTTTGGATCAAGTGGGGCCGCCCGTAGGCTTGTTTGATGGAATCGAAACGCATCCGCAGATTCTACATTACGAAGGACCAGGCCATCTCGTCCTCTACACCGACGGGTTGATGGATGGACAGGAGGATTCCTTAGAGGCACGTCAGGCGTGGCTGGAGGAGCAGTTAAATACCTGCAGCCATCACTTCGACCGTGAGATGATGAGCCGATTGTTCTTCGAAGATGCCGTCCCGCTGAACAGAGAAGACGATAAATGTCTGGTATGGATCTCGTTCAAATGATCCCCTTGATTCAGCAGTGGACAAGCTGGGTTATGTTGTATTAAGAAAACCTATTCCAGGGAGAGTATTTCATGAATACAAGAAAAAGTTTGAAATTTTCCACCACAACACAACGGGAAAACGGAGTTTGTACCGTATCGCTGCGCGGTGAGTTGGACTTGTCTGCAGCGCCAGACTTCCGTAAGGTGATGGACCCGCTGGTTGGCATCGATGACGCGGATTTAGTCCTGAATCTGAAGGAATTGAAATACATCGACAGCACCGGAATCGGAATTTTTCTGTCCATCTTAAAGGCTAGGCAAGGGATGAACTCGAGTTTTTACGTGCAGGAAGTACCGGACCATATCCGGAAGCTGTTTGAAATGACTGGGATCGCTAAGTTTTTCGCGGAGCAGAAGAACTCCCAATAAGGAAAGGATCGAGTCTTAATGGTAGAGGAAACAGAGAGAATTGTCATCAGCCTTCCGGCGACAGCCGAATATGTGGATATTGTAAGGCTGAATCTTTACGGTATCGCATCGAAAATGGGATTTTCGTATGAGGAAATCGAAGACATGAAGGTGGCGGTATCCGAAGCATGCAACAATACCGTGTTGTATGCGTACAAGCAGGATGCCGGCAAAATGGAGATCACGTTTGAGATCTTAACCGATGCTTTGTCGATTACGGTCAAAGATGAAGGGGAGAGCTTTAAACCGTGGCGACAGGCTGGAGGCGTGACTCTGCACGAAAAAGAGTTGGGTGAGGCCCCGATTGGCGGATTAGGCTTCTATCTGATGCAGGCGCTCATGGACGACGTCCGCGTGGAAACGCAATCCGGAAAAGGAACGAGGGTGACGATGGTCCGCCGACTCCAGAGGAGTGAGGAGAAGGTATGACTGATCGTGCGGCTCCCCAAGCGTTATTTCAGGAATCTACCCGCCTCATTCAGCAGTACCAGCAAACCAGGGACAATGAGATCGCCACGCAGTTAATCCAGAAATACGATTCGATGGTCAAAATGGCCGCCGGCAAAATCGCCCGAAATCGGCCGGACTTGTACGAAGACCTGTACCAGGTGGGCGAAATGGCATTGGTTCGTTTGCTGCAGCAGTATGACAGCGAGCTGGGTATTCCGTTTGAACCGTATGCGATGAAGAGTATGATCGGGCATATGAAAAATTATTTGCGTGACAAGTCTTGGTATATTCAAGTGCCGCGGCGAATTAAGGAAAAGGGAGCGCTGGTTCAGCAGGCGATCGATGAGCTGACGCTGAAGCTGGAGCGATCTCCCAATGTGCAGGAGATCGCGGAGTATCTGGAGCTCTCGGTTGAAGAAACGGTTGAGGTGCTGGCCGGCCGGGATTGTTATCATTACGTGTCCCTGGATTCGCCCTTATCACCGGATGAAAGCGCCGTAACGCTGGGCGAAGTGATCAGCGCGGATGCAGATGATTACGATGCGCTTGAGAACCGGATGGATTTGCAACAAGCGCTGGGACAATTGAAGGCGCAAGAGCAGCAGGTTTTGCTGATGGCCTATCAGGAGGGGCAATCCCAAAGGGCCATTGCCCGGAAGCTGGGCATCTCTCAGATGAGTGTATCCCGCATTCAGAAGCGAGCGACCGAACGGCTGAAGCAAATCATGAATCATATGAACACCACTTAAATGCGTTGCCTGGGGATTGGGGGCAGCGCTTTTTTTGGTTATGTCTATTGCCCGGGATCGGGCAGCAAGCCGTCCTTCTTGTCTTCCCGGTTCGGTTGCATCGCCTCCATGTCTTCTCCCAACTGAATCAAATCCTCCATGTCATTCACCATGGATCCGTTCTCCGCTTCTTCGATATCTTTATGCTCGGGATATGCGCCGGCTTGGGCAGCACGGATTTGCCCCGCGACATACTGCTCCTGCAGGTCCTCGGGTTGGGTCATGGACGATTCCTCCTTTGTTCTCGTATGAAACCGTAAATAGTTTGCACAAACGGCCATATATCATATACCTGGCGCTCTCTCGATTCTTGCAGGACGTTCTATAGCCAGCGGGCTTCCAAAGTACTATACTGTGTAGGAATGGAGCAAAATGAGCAGGGAATGGATCAGGTTAAGGAGAGAACATGAGATGAACTATAACGAAGCTTTGCTGGTTAATGAATATCGCGGGGGGCTGCTGGAATGCGCCCACTATGGTCATATTTGCGTCGTTGATGAACAAGGGAACATTGTGGGGCAGGCAGGGAATCCCCGAGCCACCGTATTTACCCGCTCTGCGGCCAAGCCGATTCAGGCGATTCCGGGGATTCGCGCCGGGATGAAGGAGGCTTATGGTCTAACGGACGAGGAGATTGCCATCATGGCCGCTTCGCATCGGGCCGAGGAGATCCACGTCGAGACGCTCAATCGACTGCTGGAGAAGACGGGGCTTACGGAAGAACGGCTCGTATGCGCCCCCAGCCTGCCACTGGATCGGGTCGCCAAGGAACAGCTGCTTCGACAAGGCGGAACGTACCGTCGAATCTACCATAATTGCTCGGGCAAACATTTAGGCGTTCTCGCCTATTGCAAAATGAAAGGATACCCGCTGGAAAGCTATAATCATCCGGAGCATCCGGTTCAGAAGGAAATCTTGGTGACGCTGGCCGGCTTGGCGGGGATTCCGGAAGCGCAGATTTCGCTGGGGACGGATGGCTGCGGTTTTCCTGTTTTCGCCCTCCCGTTATCCGCTTTGGCTTCCGCCTATTTGAAGCTGGCATGTCCGGATTTGATCGAGGATTCGGCTACCGCTGAGGCGGTCAGAGTCATTACCGGCGCTATGAACCGCCAACCCTTGCTGGTTGCCGGCACCGGGCGGATCGATTCGATCCTGCTGGGCGATCCGAATATCGTGGCCAAAGGCGGTTTTAAAGGGGTTTATGCGTTTGCTCTGCGCCGCGAGCGCCTAGGGATCACGTTTAAAATTCAGGACGGCTCCGAGGAGGAGTGGGGAATGATCGCTTTATCCGTGCTGGAGCAGCTCGGATACGAAAACGAGGGAACGCTGCAGAAGCTCCGCGAAGCATTCCCGTCTTCGATCAAGAACGATGAGGGCTGGGAAGTAGGGCAAGCCGAAATCGCGTTTCAGCTGGAACGCTAACTCTGACTTAGAGCGGCTTGCCGGTTAGGCTTTATTCCGCAGTCTCCCCAGCTCTTGGGCGAGCGCTTCAACTTCGGAGATGCTAAGCCGCTCTTTGCTCATGACGATGTCATAAACATCGCGGATATCATCATATTGGTTAACGTGGAATGCGGACGCCGACATCGCCGCTGCGGAGGCCATTTTCAACTTGCTTTTGATCGCTTCGATCATGAACTCGATATTTTCCTTGCTCTTGATGGATAGATCCATAAGTTTTCATCCTTCCGATTTATGGGTTATTAGCTATTGTACCACGAGGGAAGCGGTTCATGAAATTTTGCGGTCCGGCGTCCGAATGCGTTACAATCAGGTTACGAAATACCGGGAGGGAGCGTGTCTAGGTCATGCAGGAACAGAAGGAATGGCCGGCGGCGGGAGTAAACCGGAGGAAGCTGAGCGGCGGGGAGCTGGCGGCTTTTTTTGCAGACATTCGTGCCCGGCATCTTCGTGAGGACGTTACCTTTCTATGCATCGGTACGGATCGGTCGACGGGAGACGCGCTGGGGCCGTTGGTGGGAACGAAGCTGACAGAGTTGGGATTTGAGCACGTCATTGGAACGCTCCGCGAGCCGTGTGACGCAACCAATCTGGAGAGGCGCATGGCCGAAATCCCCGAAGGGCGCGTGATCATCGCCATCGATGCCTGCCTGGGGATGGCCGATTCGGTGGGGACGTACCTCGTGTCCAGCCAGCCGTTGCAACCGGCCCAATCCGTCGGGGCCAGCTTGCCGGAGGTCGGGCATTACAGCATTGCCGCAGTCGTTAACGTCAACGGCCCCAAGCCCTATTGGACGCTGCAGATGACCTCGCTATACAAGGTCATGCAAATGGCCGATGAAATCGCGGGCGCTGCGGCATCGGCATTTCGGTGAAGGGTTGGATCCGAAGATGACTTTTTGAACAACCAGTTCAAATAAGAGTTCAAAAAGTTAGGTTTGGAGTACCGAGAAGGTTGGATGAAGCTAGGGAGTGAGTAGCGGAGCGTAGATAGGATCTAAGTGAGCAACGGAGCGACCGGCTGAATTCAAGATTCGATGTCGAATGCGTTTCATGGTTTACATCGTGATCCAAAGATAACTTTTTGAACAACCTCTAAAAATTGAGATGAAAGTGGGTAGCGTAATGGACAAAGTAACAGTTAACGGAACAACGATCGCCTATGAACAACAAGGACAGGGCGAAACAGTAGTTTTGCTGCACGGTTTTTGCGGCAGCTCCGCTTACTGGGAGAAGGTTCAGCCGCTGCTTGCCGAACAATATCAGGTCATCGCCCCCGATCTTCGGGGCCACGGGGCCACAACTGCGCCAGTCGGCGCGTATACGATCGATCAAATGGCGGACGATGTCGCAGGTCTGATGGAGGCATTGGGCATCACCAAGTACACGCTGCTTGGTCATTCGATGGGAGGCTACACTGCCCTATCGTTGGCTCAGCGGTATGCAGATCGGTTAAATGCCTTTGGTCTGATCCATTCAACCGGCTATCCGGACAGTGAGGAAGCCAAGGAGAAACGGCTTCAGGCGGTTTCCCGCATTCGGTCCGAAGGCATCACCCACTTTGTGGACGGACTCGTGCCGGGGTTATTTGCACCGGACAATGTCAGCAAACTTGGAGCCGAAGTGGATCGCGTAAAGGAGATTGGCTACAAGACGCCGCCTCAAGGGGCGACGGGAGCCGCGCTGGCTATGCGTGAGCGGCCCGACCGCCGTGACGTGATGGAGGCGACATCGCTTCCGTTGCTGCTGGTCGCAGGTGAAAGCGATACCGTCGTACCGATGGCGCGGCTGTTTACGACCGAAGGACCCAACGTCACAAAGGCGGTCATCAAAGGCGCGGGTCACATGAGCATGTATGAAGCGCCGGAGCAGCTGACAGCGGTCATCGCCGATTTTATGCGCAGCGTAACGGAAAAGACTGTGGAAGTGTAAAACCTAGCACTTTTGAACAATGTTTCGCAATGATCAGCTAGTCGAACCGAGGCCTAGGAACCGGAGATTTCATGGGGAACTCCGGTTTCCGGCTTTTTTTGAATTGGCGGGAAGCCAGCTTGAATCAGGGACGAGAGGGGGAGGAACCGTGCTGCGAAGAGATTACCTTATGAAGATGATCGAGGAAATGACCGAGGTACTGGGAAAAGTGTTTATGCTCAAACAGCAGAAAAAGAAGATCGAAGCGTTATGGACGCTCGACGAGCTGTTTAAAGGGCAGTTTCGCTTGAGCTCCCAGCTGCTGGAGAACTTGCCCGCTAAAGACATCGTACGCCTGTTTCAAAGCGGCGGAGAAATCGAGGCGGACAAGCTCCAAAGTCTGTCCCGTCTGCTCAAAGAAGAGGGCGACGTGTACGAGAGCTCTGGAGAGCCGGACGAAGCGGCAAAGCGTTGGATCAAGTCGCTTCATCTTTACTTGACCGCTGCGCTGCATGGTGCGGACCGCTCCCTTTGGGATCTGCCCGCGGCTCTTGCTGAGCTGCAATCGCTGTTAAAGCCCTACCGTCTTCCGCCGGACACCGAATGGCTGGTGTTGCAATGGGAAGAAGGTGAAGGCCGCTACGACCAGGCGGAAAATGCACTCTACCGCTTGCTGGAGGAAGGCCATGCCACCAAAGAAGACGCGGTGGAGTTTTACCAGCGATTGCTCGCGCTTCCGCGGGATACGCTTGCAGCTGGGGGCTTGCCGGCTGAGGAAGTTGAGGAGGGGCTTGCCGACGTGGAGGCCCGGTTTTGAACAAACGGAATGACTAATATGCAGAAAGGCAGCTGTTAATCAAACATGGAATCACTGCGCAAACTCGCAAACGAACTGGCGGAGAAGGGCAGTCTGATCACGGCAACGATCAGCGGCCGCCGCAGACCGGGGGAGACGGAATACACCAAAGTCCAAATCAAGCCGGTCGAAATCAAAAAGAGCTTACACTATCAATTTGCCTACCACTACCCAAACAAGGTGTTGCATCAAAATATCCCGGCCGCGGCATTTGCGGACGAGCTGACAAAGCTGTTTGAGGAGACGTTCCGGCAAGGATTGCTATGCACGGCGGAGGCCGATTATCAGGTCTTGATCAGCAAGAAGTTCAAGGTCACGATTCTGAAAAAAGCACCGTCACGCAAACCGCTGGGGACGCTGACCCATAATCGGAAGAAGCAATATGTGCTGGAGGAAGGAACGCCGGTTCCGTTTTTGGTGGAGCTGGGGATCATGAACGGGGAAGGCAAGGTGCTTGCCAAAAAGTACGATAAGTTCAAGCAAATCAACCGTTTCCTCGAAATGGTTGAGGACGTCCTTCCTCATTTGCCGACGGGCCGGCCGCTGACGATCGTCGATTTCGGTTGCGGCAAATCCTATTTGACGTTTGCGCTGTATCACTATTTGGCCGTACAGCAGCAAAGAAAGCTGAACGTGATCGGGCTGGATCTCAAAGCCGACGTCATCGAGCACTGCAGCGGGTTAGCGCGCAAACTGCAGTATGACGACCTGCGGTTTCTTGTTGGCGACATCGCCGACTATGACGAGCTGAGCGCGGTGGATATGGTTGTAACGCTCCACGCCTGCGACACGGCGACGGATGCGGCGCTAGAGAAAGCGGTGCGCTGGGGTGCGTCGGTCATCCTGTCCGTGCCTTGCTGTCAGCATGAGCTGTTTAACCAGGTGCAAAGCGAGGTGCTGCAGCCGCTGCTGGGACATGGCATCCTGAAGGAGCGCTTCTCCGCATTGGCGACCGATGCGATTCGGGCCAAGCTGCTGGACGTGATGGGCTACAAAACGCAGCTGCTGGAGTTCATCGATATGGAGCATACGCCGAAAAACATTTTGATCCGCGCCGTGAAATCGGGCGGAGGGAACGTTTCGCAGCTCTGGCGGGAGTATACGGCGTTCCGCGATTTCTTAAGCGCCGATCCGTACCTGGAGCGCGCTTGCCGCGATTTGCTGCCGGAGGCGGCAAAGAGCAACTGAAATTGAACCGGTTGGGAGGTGTCCCGACCGGTTTTTTTGTGGTTTAAGCTGGGGTTGCGGAGCGCCGCTGGTATGCTCGGGGGAGGGGAGTGAGATGCCCGATAACTGCAAAAAAAGTCAATTTCATAATTCAATTTATTAGCTACTGCAGGTAACCAATTTCGAGGTGTACATTTTCAAAAAAAGTTACGCGGCTTGTTTGGTCAAACGGATGTTCATGTTCAAATAATCCAGCGCATATTTAGACACATTGTACGCTAGGTAACTTAGTTCGAGATCGACGAACGCACGTTTTTTGAGCCTTCGTGTAGTGCCCATGCCAAAGTATAACTTCAGATATGCAAAGACGCGTTCAATAGCGGTCCGCTGCTTAAACAATTCGGCAAACTTCTCGCTTCCCCGGCCAGGTGCTGTGTATTTGCGGACGTCGGTTTCTATCCGGATTTTATACACCTTCTGGCAGCCTTTAGCTTGCAGCGGACATTCCTTGCATTCTTTCGGACGGGTAAATTTCACGTTGCCCCCCTTCGGGTCGTAGCTGTCATAACGGTACGGATGGCCTTGTTCACACAGCGGACGATAATATTTGTCTTCCTTCAAAGGCAGCTTGGTGCGGTGAATTAACGGGATAATCGGAAAAGCACCTAACTTGCGGATTTGTCGGTATACCGCTTCGCCGTCATAGCCCTTATCAGCCAAAACGTGCTTAACCTGCAGATCCGGAAATCGCTCCTGAAGTCGCTTCAGCAGCATAATGGCCGGTCTCTGGTCACTGACATGAGCGGAGCAGGTCTCGCCGGCAACAATATATTGGCTTGCCGTGTCGACGAGCAGATTCGCCTTGTACCCGTACCAGAATTTCACGCGGTGGGTGCCTCGCGGATCGCCTTTTGCGCCAGTGCTTGGGTATTGCGGCATATCGCGGGCGAGTTCTTCGTAACTGGCTGGCAACATGTCGGCTACTCCCCGTTCGAAGAAACCAAGCGACGCTTCGTAAGCATCCATTTGCTTCCGCCACTCGTCCCATTCCGCTTTCGGGATTCTCCCGCGTTTGGAACGTTTGGGCTTCTCCGGCTTGGCTTCCTGGGACGGCGTGCATGTGTCCGCGGAGAACAAGGCAGGGTCTTCGTCAACGAGAGGGCTGGAAGAAGTCGTCGTCTTCCCTTCATCCAGCTTCGGATTTCGGTCGAAGCCCTCAATGTGGGACGAATCTATTGCCAGAACCTCACCCGAAAGAAACCCTGCGGCAATTGCCTGGTCTACCACTGTATCCAGAACGTGTCTCAGTACGCCGCTTTGAGCCAGCCTGGCTACAAGGCGGGAATAGGCGGCTTCACTCGGTACCCGGTCCGAATCGGTAAAGCGGCATAACCTTCTGAATTCGGAACTGGTTCGCAGACGCTTGATCAGATCTTTCGTATAGCGGATATGTTCCAGTTTTCCAATAATGAGGGAATACATCATCGCTCTGGTATTTAAACTTTCGGAGCGGCCGCGGGTACTTTTTTTGCTAACGGCATGCAGGATGATCCCCATGGGGACGTGTTCCAGAATGGCACTGTATTTTGCCTCATCCGCCATTCCCATTAATTCCTCGAAGGAAAATAGCTCTGCTTGTTGAATACCATACATGGGAGTACTCCTTTCTCGTGGTTGGTGTGGTAACCTTTACTTCGAGATTTTGGGGAGGTACTCCTTTTTTACATGCTGAAAAACCTTATCCCACAAGGGGTTACAAATTATGAAATTGACTTCTTTTACATTTATTTATACAGGCGACTCCGCCCCCAGGAGAATACCCTGCAATGAACTTGCCAATGAATGGAGTAAAGCGAATTGGTCGAAAGTTCGAGGTCGACTTAGCAGGGCTGAAATGGCAACGGATGAGGTAAAGGGACGGCAGAAGGGGGAGAGGCGGGAGAGGTTGGGAGATTGGAGAGGTAGAAGAAGTAGAGAAAGTTAGAAATTGAGAAAGTTAGAAATTGAGAGAGTTAGATATTGAGGAAATGAGAAATTGAGTAATTGGGAAGTGGAGAAGTGAAGAAATAAAGAAGCGAAGAGGCGAAGAAGTAGAAGATTACTTAAAAAGAGGTAGAACGTGGAGAATGCAACGAGAGGTAGAAGTTAGGCTGAACGAACAAGGATAAGGATGAGGAGGTGGAGGGTGTGCGGCATTGGCATGTTTGGGGAGTTACTGCGGCGGTTTGGCTGAGCGGCGTATGGGTTTGTTTGAATCAAGGTCTGTATTGGACGGGGCGGCCGGGTGCGCTGCTGCTGGTGTCCGTCTGGCTCATTGCTGGTGCGGTGGCTGCAGGAGGATGGGCCATCTTGTCTGGTTTCGGGCGGAGCGTGAAGACAGGTTTTGGGTCACATGAGCTTGGACCGTATGAGCTTGGAGGCGCTGCGCCTCGGGCGGGGTTATGGGCAGAGCCAAGCGTTCGGTGTGCCTTGCTGCTGGCCGCAGGTCCCTTTGTCATAGCAGCGGGATACGGTTGGCGGCTGGCCGCGGGGCCGTTGTCGGTTCAATCGACGGTGGAGGCCCTGCGGCTGTGGGCGTTCTTGGGCGTATTTGCTGCGGCGCTGGCAGTGTTAGCCACGGCTAAGCCCCTGAGCGCCCGCCGCTCGCTGGAGGCCGGATGGATGCTGCTCGGCGGGCTACTTGCCGTGACGGCGCTGGCCGTGGTATACGGCCTGCTGCCGCTGCCAGGCGCGATCCTGCGCACCGCGGATCCGGCCGTTTCGGCGACCGGTGCCCGGCTGGGCGGGCTGCTCCAGTACCCCAACGCCTTCGGTGCGGTGATGGCGGCGTTCCTCCTGGAGCGGCTGATGCGGCTCGCGAGGATGGAGCGGGCCGCTTTCACGCGCGCAAGCAGCTGGCGCGGGCAGCGGGCGGGGGCACTCGCCCTGCTGTTTGCCCTCGGCCTGCTGCTGAGCGAGTCGCGCGGCGCGCTTGCCGCCGCGCTGGCCGGCTGGGCCGCGGGCCTCGCGCTGCTGCGCGGGACCCGGCGCCGGCGCTACGCCTGGCACAGCGCCGTCTTCGCGGGCGCGGCCGCCGTGCTGGCGCGCGGGCTCGCGTCCGCGCAGCTTGCGCCGGCGCGGGGGCCCGGCGCGCTCGCGCTCGCCGCGGGGTTGGCCGCGGCGCTGCTCGCGTCCGGGCGCGTCGCCGGCGCATTGCCGCGCCTGGGCGCTGCCGGCGCCCCGCGCCCCCGCGCCGCGCTGCGCCCCCGCGCCGCGCCTGCGCCTGCGGCGCAGCGGCGTTGGCGCTGCTGCTCGCGGCGCCGCTGGCCGCGCTGCCGGCGTCCGCCGGCTTCCTCGGACGGGGACTCCGTCCGGAAACGGCGTCCGCCCGCGCGGCGATGTACGCCGACGCCGCCGAGCTGCTTCGGCGGTCGCCATGGCTCGGCCAAGGCGGAGATGTCTGGCGCCATGCGTTCCGCCGTGTGCAGAACCTGCCGTACGTCGGCAGCGAGGTGCACAGCGGCTACCTGGACCTGGCGCTGGACCTGGGCTTGCTTGGCCTCGCCTGCGCTTTGCTGTGGCTTGGGGTGATGGCCATCCCCCTGCTGCGGGCGCGCAGCGCGCTGTTGCCGCCTTACCTGGCGCTGCTGCTGCATAGCGCCATCGACTTTGACTTCAGCTACGGTCTCGTCTGGATGTTGCTGCTGTGGGCGGCGGCCATTGGAATCGCTGAAGCGGGCCCAGCCCGCCGCCTTCGTCTCCCAGCGTTGCTCCACCCCGGGCTTGTCCGCGGCGCGTACCGCCGCGCCCGCCGCTTGCTCTCGCCACGCCCGCTGCGCATGGTGTGCAGCGGCCTCATCGCCGCTGCACTGCTCTTGCTTAGCGTGTCCGGGCTCCGCGAAGCGGAGAGCCAGCGGCTGCACCGCCAAGCCCTAGCCCGGCCGCCTGAGGCGAACCGGGAGGCGGCGGAGCTGCTTCGGCGCTCGCTGGCCCTTGCCCCGTACCGCACGGCGGTACGGTTAGCGCTCGCGGAACGCTCCGCGCCGCAGGAGGCCGCCTCGCTCCTGCGGGCGGGCCTCCGTTACGAGCCGGAGCGCGCCGAGCTATGGCTGGCATTGGGTCGGGCGCTGGCCCAAGCCGAACATCCCGCCGCTGCCCAGGCGCTGCGGCAGGGCATCGAGCTGAACCGGTACGACCGGGTTAAGCAGACGGCGGCGCTGCGCGAGCTATGGGAGCTGGCGCAGCGCTTGCGGGCGAGCGGCCAACTGCAACAGGCCGAAGCGGTGGCGTCGGCCGGGGCCGACTTATACGCGCGCTTCCTGCGTTTGGCAGGGAGCGTCGCCGCCAACCCGGCGTTGCGTAACGACCGGGACTTTCGGTTGACGGAAGAAGCCATAACGCTGGGGCGGGAGCTGCAGCAGCAGGCTCACCTTTATACAGGCGATGCCACCTCTATCCCCCAAACGCCGCGCGAAAAGCAGAGGACAACGCTTCGCGATCAACCTCCCACAGCTCAGCCAGCTCGGCGCTGACGGCTTCATCCCACCAATCCGCCAGCAGCTTGCGGTTGTTGATGTTTTCGCCGATCCACAGCAGATTGCCAATCACCTTTTTGTAATATAATGCTTCGCCTTCCTTGACTCGGTCCTCCGGAATATAAACGCCAAGCCGCTTAATCGTCCGGTACAGTTCTTTGCTGCAGCTGCGGCGGATTTTGCGGGGATTCGGGAGGGAAGTTTGATGTTTCGCCGGGAAGTTTGCCATGGCTGAAGTCGCCTCCTTTTGCTCCAGCATATGCGGGCGGATTTCCCGAAGTCACCGGTGCTGCTAACTGAAGTAGAACGCATGTCCATGGCTATGATAGAATAGACTGAGATTAGAGGCAGATTTTTGCTGTCTTCAGGACAGAAGCTAACGGGAAAGAGGACGAAGCTGTGGATTGGATATCGAATTTAGTGGGCGTATTATTGGATTGGGTGCAACAATTGGGGTATATGGGGATTATGCTGGGACTCATGATCGAGATTATCCCCAGCGAAATCGTGCTGGCCTACGGCGGTTATCTCGTGTATCTCGGACATATTAATTTCATCGGTGCCGTCTTCTTTGGTACAGTAGGCGGTGTCATTGCCCAGTTGTTTATTTACTGGATTGGGCGATACGGCGGCAGGCCGATTTTGGAGAAGTATGGGAAGTATATTCTGATTCAGAAGAAGCATATCGACGCCTCCGAAGCCTGGTTTCAGAAATACGGTCCCGGGGTCATCTTTACGGCGCGGTTTATCCCGGTGGCCCGGCATGCCATTTCCGTTCCTGCAGGGATCGCGAAAATGCCGGTGGGCAAGTTCCTGCTGCTGACGACGTTGGCGGTAATACCGTGGTCGGTGCTGTTCGTTTATTTGGGTATGCTGCTGGGTGAACAGTGGCAGCATGTAGACGAGAAAGCGGGTCCATACGTCATGCCGATTTTGCTGGCTGCTTTGGCGCTGTTAATCGTGTACTTGGTTGTCAAATCGTTCAGCAACCGGAGAAAAGGCGGTGCCTAAGCCGATAGGAGCTGTAAGTAGCCATTAAACCAAACGGACGGGCTTAGTGACCTGGCGATGAACATAAAGAGAGGAGGCGGAGTAAGCGAAGCGGCCCGCGAGCTTGGCGGCAACGCTTATTCCGAGAGATACACCATGCTGAAAATCGAAAGTTTTACTTTAGGCCCCCTGCAAACGAACGCGTATTTGTTACGGGGAGAAGACGAGAACCGGGCGATCATTATCGATCCTGGCTCGAACCCGGGGCCGCTGTTGCGCAGAATCGAAGGGTTGGAGATTGAGGCGATTTTGCTCACTCATGCTCATTTTGACCATATCGGCGGTTTGGACCAGATTCGGAAGGCTAAGAATTGTCCGGTCTATGTGCACCCGCTGGAAAGCGATTGGCTGACGACGCCAAAGCTGAACGGTTCCCTGATGTGGCCGGAGGCCGGACCGCCCATCTCCACAGATCCGGCGGAATTCGATCTGGCTGAAGGGCAGAAGCTTCACCTGATCGGGCATGAGTTCACCGTATTTCATACGCCGGGGCATTCCCCAGGCAGCGTGAGCTTCCTGTGCGGGGATGATCTTTTTTCAGGGGATGTGCTGTTCCGTCTTGGCGTAGGGCGCACGGATTTACCGGGAGGCCGTGAAGCGGACCTGTTTAACTCGATTCGCGGGAAGCTGTTCCAGCTGAAGGATGAGGTTAGAGTTTATCCCGGGCATGGTCCCCAAACGACCATCGGCTACGAACGGCAGAACAATCCGTACGTCTCTTAGAGAGTCGATGAAACCCTAATCATGGCGTTTGTGCAAAAAAAATCGACGAAATAGTACAAAAATAGTGGACAAAAGTGCAACCCTTTGATAGGATATACTTATTAAAACATTGTAACTTTTGCGAAGCACGCAAGCTGCGGAAATGATCCCGGTTTGCGTTCTTTTTTATGCTTTTTTGGGCTTGAACCAATGTCGGCGGGAACGAGATGTACTTCATGAAGCGAATCTGCATAAGCTATTCATATCCGGGATTCCGGGGTAGAACTTGACCAATCTCCGTCTCTTTTAGTAGGATTATATAAAGCAATACAAGTTGATGATTAGCATCCAAATAAATCAGGGAGGTAGACGATGCTTCATTTGGGAGAGAAAATTGTTATCGTCGGTGATGCTTTTGAGCAGAATCTTCCTGTTGGGGAATATGGCTACGTTATTGCTTACGACCGCAATCCGGACAATGCTTTTGACTACGTCATCCGGTCTCCGAAGACGGGGCGGAATTATTTCGTTCCTAAGAGCGATATAGAATCCGAAAGTCGGCTGATCGAGCAAGCAGCGGAACGCGCGACACAGGAAGCTTTGATCGATTACGCGCTGGCTACGCATAATGAGAAGCTGTTTCGGCAAATCATGAACGGCGAAGACAGCGATGCAGACGGGCAGCAGGAACCAACAAAGGAAGTAATGTCCCAAGCAGAGTTCATTAAACAAGTGAACCTGCGGGCATGGATATAAGAAGGGAGTCGGCTACAGGCCGGCTCTTTTTCTTTTTGCCGGGGAGGGATCCGCCTCCTTATAGCTCCTTTCCGCTTTAACGGATTGAATTGAACCGGAATCTACAATATAATTTTATTCAATTGTACAAGCATGGTAGAATGTACGAATAGTGCGGGAACGCATGACTAAAGGGAGGCATCTAAGCATGAGTATCCAGACGAAGGACGTTGAACACGTGGCGAGACTGGCCCGTTTGCACTTGACCGACGAAGAGCGGGACATGTTTACGGAACAATTAAATGCGATTTTACAATACGCGGAGAAGTTAAACGAACTGAATACAGACGATATCGCGCCGACCACGCATGTGCTGCATCTCAGCAACGTCATGCGGGAGGACGAAGTGAAGGAAAGCCTGCCGCCGGAGAAGGTATTCCGCAACGCACCGGAGGAGGAAGACGGTCAGTTTAAGGTTCCGGCCGTACTGGAATAGGTTATCCGCCTAAATGAACCAATCGACTAGAACGAACTTGAGTAAATAAAAGGAGGAAGCTTAGATTGGCGCTTTTTGATTTGCGTTTACAGGAGATACATAATCGGCTTCACAACAAGGAGTTGTCTGTTGCCGAATTGGTTAGCGAAGCCTTCGCCAGAATCCGCGAATACGACGGGAAGATCGGCGCCTACTTGACGTTGAACGAGGAGGGAGCCCGTGCGGAGGCAGCCCGTCTGGATGCCAAGTTGGCACAGGGGGAAGCCTGCGGTTTGCTGTTTGGACTCCCTGTGGGCATCAAGGATAACATGGTGACCGAGGGGTTGCTGACGACGTGCGGCAGCCAATTTTTGAAAAATTACGATCCGATTTACGACGCTACCGTGGTCACGAAGCTGAAGGAAGCGGAAGCGGTCACGATCGGCAAGCTGAATATGGACGAGTTCGCGATGGGCGGCTCCAACGAGAATTCCAGCTTCCATCCCGTGCGCAACCCGTGGGATTTAAGCCGTGTACCGGGCGGTTCCAGTGGGGGTTCGGCTGCAGCGGTCGCTGCAGGTGAGGCTTTCTTTACGCTGGGTTCCGATACCGGCGGTTCCATTCGCCAACCCGCATCGTATTGCGGTGTCGTTGGACTGAAGCCGACCTACGGCCGGGTATCGCGCTACGGCCTCGTGGCGTTTGCCTCTTCGCTCGACCAGATCGGGCCGATTACCAAAAACGTCGAAGACGCCGCCTACGTTCTGCAGGCGATCGCCGGTCACGATCCGAAGGATTCCACCTCGGCGGATGTGGAGGTACCGGATTATTTGAGCGCCCTCACCGGTGACATTACCGGGCTGCGCATCGCCGTGCCAAAGGAATATTTGGATGGCGTTGACCCGCAGGTTAAGACTGCGATTATGGATGCGTTGCGCGTGCTTGAAGGCCTTGGCGCTGTATGGGAAGAAGTATCGCTGCCGCATACGGAATACGCGGTGGCCGCTTACTATTTGCTGGCGTCCTCGGAGGCCTCGTCTAACCTGTCGCGTTTCGACGGCGTTCGTTACGGCGTCCGTGCCGACAATGCCGGCAACCTGCTGGACTTGTACTACGATTCGCGCAGCCAAGGCTTCGGACCGGAAGTGAAGCGCCGGATTATGCTGGGGACTTATGCGCTGAGCTCGGGGTATTATGACGCCTACTATTTGAAGGCTCAAAAGGTCAGAACGCTGATCAAACAAGATTTCGATCAGACCTTTGACAAATATGACGTGATCCTTGGACCAACGGCTCCAACGACCGCGTTCCCGCTGGGCTCGCAGGTTGACGATCCGCTCACGATGTATTTAAACGATATTTTGACGATTCCGGTGAGCTTGGCCGGGGTTCCAGCGATCAGCGTGCCGTGCGGATTTGCCGAAGGCCTGCCGGTTGGGCTGCAAATCATCGGCAAGCCGTTTGACGAAAGCACGGTATTGCGCGTGGCTCACGCCTTTGAAGCGAATACGGATCATCACCAACAACGTCCCGCCTTGTAGGTTCCATAACAAAGTTTTGCAGGAGGATAGGCCATGTCAACATCCAAATATGAAACGGTGATTGGGTTGGAGGTGCACGTGGAGCTGCATACGAAATCGAAAATTTTCTGCGGCTGCTCCACGGAGTTCGGCGCCCCGCCTAATACGCATACCTGCCCGGTGTGCCTGGGGCATCCCGGCGTATTGCCGGTGCTGAACCGCCAGGCCGTCGACTACGCGATGAAAGCCGCGATGGCGCTGAATTGCGAAATCGGCGATGTCTGCAAGTTTGACCGGAAAAACTATTTCTACCCTGATTCGCCTAAAGCGTATCAGATTTCCCAATACGATCAACCAATTGGCAAGAACGGATACATCGATATCGAAGTGGACGGGAAGACGAAACGGATTGGCATTACCCGTCTGCATCTGGAGGAGGACGCCGGCAAGCTGACGCACGTGGACGGCGGGTACGCTTCGCTGGTGGACTTCAACCGCGTGGGCACGCCGCTCGTGGAAATCGTGTCCGAGCCGGACATTTCCTCGCCGGAGGAAGCGCGGGCGTATCTGGAGAAGCTGCGGGCGATCATGCTGTACTGCGAGGTTTCCGACGTGAAAATGGAGGAAGGCTCGATGCGCTGCGACGCCAACATCAGCTTGCGGCCGTGGGGTCAGAAGGAGTTTGGCACACGCGCCGAGCTCAAGAACATGAACTCGTTCCGCGGCGTGGTTCGCGGTTTGGAGTATGAACAGCTTCGCCAGGCTGAGATTCTGGACGAAGGCGGAGAGGTTGTGCAGGAGACACGCCGCTGGGACGAGGCCCAAGGCAAAACGTTCTCGATGCGCGGCAAGGAAGAAGCCCACGACTATCGCTATTTCCCGGATCCTGACCTGGTTACTCTTCACATTGATCAGGAGTGGAAGGACCGGATCCGCGCGTCGATTCCGGAATTGCCGGATGCCCGGAAGGCTCGTTACACTTCGGAATACGGCTTGCCGGAGTACGATGCCGGCGTCATTACGTCCTCCAAAGCGCTGGCCGACTTATTCGAAAGCAGCCTTGAGTATACGAAGGACGCCAAAGCGGTGTCGAACTGGATCATGGGCGATCTGCTCGGCTACCTGAACAGCAACTCGCTGGAATTGTCCGACGTGAAGCTGACCGGACAAGGTCTCGGCGAGATGATCGGCCTGCTGGAGAAAGGCACCATCAGCTCCAAGATCGCCAAAACGGTATTTAAGGAAATGCTGCAAAGCGGCAAGCTACCTCAGCAGATCGTTGAGGAGCAAGGGCTTGTGCAAATCAGCGACGAAGGAGCGATCATGGCGATCGTTCAAGAGGTCGTTGCGAACAACCCGGCCTCCGTGGAGGACTACAAAGCAGGCAAGGAGAAGGCCATTGGCTTCCTTGTCGGCCAAGTCATGAAGCAAAGTAAAGGGAAAGCAAACCCGGGGCTGGTCAACAAGCTTCTGGTGGAAGTACTGAAGGGCTAGGGGCAGCTGGTGATCAAGCGACTCACGCTAAGTGACACCGATATTGTGGAACAGCTCTGGATCTTGCAGCATTCGGCTTACCGGCTGGAGGCTCAGGCTATTGGTCTGACGGAGATGCCGCCGCTGCCGGATACGTTTGACTCCATCCGCACGAGCAGGGATGTGTTTATCGGTGAGCTGTCGGAGGACGGGGAGCTGCTAGGGGCAATCGCGGTCCGCGATGAAATGCCCGGAAGTATGGAGATCACCCGATTGATGGTTCACCCAAACCATTTGCGTCAAGGAATTGGAGCCAAGCTGTTGCAGTATGTCCTGACCAACCATCTGGACAAGCAGGAGTTTACCGTAACGGCCAGTCCGCAGAACGCCCCTGCCGTTGCGCTGTACCGCAAGTTTGGCTTTCGTCCGGTGCGGTCCGTCCAATCTGCATCTGGCGTAGAATTGATGATATACCGACTGAATCAGTAAAGAGATTCAAGCACGCTTTCAAACCGGATGGCTAAGGTTTGAGGGCGTGCTTTTTGATTAATCAAGCACGGATACCGCAGGTTATGGAGGGACCAGTTCCTTCCACGTTACAGAATAAGTTCGTATCGGTTATGATTAAGGAAAAGAGAGATTCGCGTTGGATGAAGCCCAACAGAGATAGAAAGAGGTGGGGGAAATGACGCCGGATATGCTGCCGATCGGACAGCCGCCGATGCAAGGGCGCTCGAAAGGATACCAACCCCGGCGACGCAAGCGCAAGCTGATTGCCGGTCTGCTGTCCGCCCTGTTTCCAGGGTTGGGGCATTTGTATTTGCGCAGTTATTTACGCGGCCTTTGCTTCATGTATTTTGTCTTGATCGATGCTTCGGCATTGATTTATTTCTCTTCTGTCCGCATGGCGATTAATGTGCCGCTGCTCATATGGCTTGGCTTGTTAATTCCCGCGGCTTATTTCTTTAGCATTTATGATGTCCTTCAATCCACGGATGCCCACAATGCCCGTCTGAAAAAAGAACTCGAAACGAGCCAACCCCCTTTCGCGGATACCCCGTCCGGCCGAAGCTTCAAGCAGGGCCTCGGAGCGGGAGTGCTGCTGATCGGGGGCGGCGCCGTTTTGATTGTGCTTCAGCTGAAGCCGTATTGGCTTCAGCTGCTGGTGCAATACGCCGGAGCTTATCTGGTCTCTGCGGCGCTGGCGATGGCTGCGTTGCTGCTGATCCTGCGCGAATCGAAACGTCTCTTCCTGCGCTCGGGACGTTTTACTACAGCTGTGGTTCTGCTGACGACAGCGGGATTTTTGCTGCATGATGCGATGAAGGATGGGGACGCGTTGCGGCTGTTGATCCGATGGTGGCCGTTGGTGTTCGTTTTGTGGGGAATCGAGCATATTATAATATTGGTCTGGAAACGAATGAGAGCCATGCAAGCCAGATTCCGGCCGCGTGTCGACGTGAAGGGGTTGCTCCTGTCCATGTTTATGGCCTTCTCGGTGTTCGCGATAACACAGCAGGACCAATACCTGCATTTATGGAACCGGGTCAGTCTGGATTTGACGGCCGCGGGGACAGAGTATAGCGCACAGGAAGGCTACCGCGTGGAGAAACCCCAATTGGATCTCCCCATCGACCTGGATACCGAACGGATCGTTTTTGATGGAATGAATGGGGATATCGAGGTGCGTAAGGCGGAGATCGACCATATTATTGTCCGCTATACGGTTTGGATCGATCAACTGGAGAATGAACCAGCCCGTAGAATTGCGGCAGTCACGTCCATCGAGGCCGATATAGGGAAGACACTGAATTTATCCGTTAAGGATAAGGCATACGGGGAGACTGGCCGCCGTCACCCGAAGGTGAACGTGACCCTGATTGTCCCGCAAAACCGGTTTTTAGATTTGGACATTTCCACCTCGAACGGGAAAATCACATTAACCGGTGTTCAGGCTATGAAGCAGGTGAAGCTGCAAACGGGGAATGGGAACTTACGGTTATGGGATGTGATAGGAGATGTTTCGGCCAAAACGTTAAACGGGGACGTCGAGCTGTATCGGATCTTTGGCGATGCCCAGATTGATACGCAAGGCGGGAATATCAAAGGCCGGGGGATTACGGGCAAGGCTTCCTTGTCCACTCTGGTAGGCGATATTACGTTAACCGAGGCACAGGATGGAATTCAAGTGCATACGAAGAACGGCAATATCCGGGTAGACGGCGTTCCGCTAGACCTGAAGGCCGAATCGCTTAACGGCAAAATCGAGATTACCTCCCGGCTGGTTGGCGGCGATTGGGACGTATACAGCGCGGTTGGCGAGCTGCGGGTCGAGCTTCCGGAGGAAGGGAACTACGAGCTTACGGGTTCGAGCGGATACGGAGATATTTTTACCGAGCTGCCCTTTGTGGTGGATCACAAGGAAATTCATGGTACGCTTGGAACCGGCGAGTTCAAGCTCAAGATCGATGGCAACAGTGATCTATATGTGAATAAAAGCTGAATCCCAGCGATACGCCCAGTTGCAGGCGTTGATCCTGCGTTGACAAAAGTTTTGACCTAACCGTACAATAATCTTACGGGCTTTTTTGCATAATGAACTATAAGGAATGAGCATTTAGAAGGCGGTGGACGAGATGACAACGCGCGTACAGCATGCCCTGGACCAACTGAAGAACAATGGAGTCCGCATTACGCCGCAGCGTCACGCCATACTTACGTATCTGATGGAATCGATGAGCCATCCGACCGCAGACGAGATTTACCGGTCCTTGGAGCCCCGCTTCCCGAACATGAGCGTAGCTACGGTATACAATAATCTGAAAATGTTGATTGAAGCCGGCATGGTCCGGGAGTTAACATATGGGGACAATTCGAGCCGTTTTGATGCGGACGTGTCCAATCATTATCATGTGATATGCGAGAAATGCGGAAAAATTGAGGATTTCATGTACCCCACTTTGGAAGAAGTCGAGCGCCAAGCGGAAGAAGCCACCGGTTTTGAGATTCACGGCCATCGGCTGGAACTGCATGGGGTATGTAAGGAGTGCCGTATGAAGCACTAAGGCAGTATTATCCTGTGAGAAGTAGATCAAACGTGTGGAATACCTTCGCGGATTCTTCACGTTTTTGTTTTTTTAGGTAACTTTCGGCGCACCTCATAAGTTTATTATTTAATAGGCGGAGATATCGATACGGAGGGTTTTCATTGAAGAGCAGAAGAGACATGGTTCAAAGGAAAAAGCGCGGCAGGAGAAGAACCAAATGGTTTTTCGGCCTGATTCTTATTATAGCAGGACTTTATTGGGCTCAATCGGAATGGCTGCCAAACCGCGAGCACGTTGATCCCGAATGGCTCGGCCGGGTGGATAAGCCTATTTTTGCAGATGGGCAATTGCTAAATGGCACCGGGATCGGATCGGGGGATAGCTTGAAGCTCCCGCTTCCGGTGATCCAACAGATCATCGACCCGACGATTCGGTATGAGGAAGACACCAAGTCGGTGATCTTAACGACGCCGCAGAAATTGGTTTTGCTCAAGGCCGACGAGAAGATCGCCAAAATCAATAATAAGCCGACGGAGCTGCGATTTGCCCCTGAGGAGAAAGACGGCGTTCTCTATCTCCCGGCACATCTGCTCCAGGAATTGTACGGAGCTGAGGTGCAGGAAGATACGGACTCCGGCGCTGTGCTGCTGTATCGGGCGGGAGAGAAGATTCTGCCGGCTGCGGTAGACTCCGGTTCCAGTAAAAAGGACAGCACCGTTCCCCTGCGAACGGGCCCTAGCATTCATCAGCCGATTCTGGCCGATATGCCGGAGGAGACTGCGCTGCGGATCCTGGAGACTCCCGATGATCAATGGTATTATGTACAGCTTAATAACGGGTATACCGGCTATGTTCAGAAAAAGGACGTGGTGCTAGGTGAGGAACGTTCCATCCCTGAACTCAAGTTGGAGTTATCCGCCGCCAAGCAGAAATGGCAGTCCAAAACGGTGAATATGACCTGGGAGGCAGTATACCAGGTGGCGCCAAAGCCTTCATCCATCGGCAAGCTGCCGGGTGTTAACGTTGTAAGCCCCACCTGGTTTTCCCTGGTGGACGGGAAAGGCAACGTGCAGAGCAAAGCGGACAGTGCCTATGTCAAATGGGCTCATGGTCAGGGAATGCAGGTTTGGGGCTTGTTCAACAACAGCTTTGATCCGGATTTAACCTCCAAGGCGTTGTCCAGCTTCGAGAACCGGCTGACGACCATCCTGCAAATGCTTCATTACGCGAAGTTGTACGATTTAGACGGCATTAACATCGATTACGAAAATGTCTACACCAAAGACGAGGAGAATCTCACCCAATTCATGCGCGAGCTGCGCCCATTGGCCGAGGAGCAGGGCTTGATCGTTTCGATCGACGTGACCCCCAAATCAAACAGTGAGATGTGGTCGGCCTTTTTGGATCGCCGGGCCTTGGCCCAAGCGGTCGATTACCTCGTATTGATGGCTTACGATGAGCATTGGGCGGCCAGTCCGGTGGCCGGTTCCGTCGCCTCATTGCCTTGGGTACGCTCGTCGGTGACGCGGATTTTGGAAGAGGATGATGTGCCGCCGAGTAAGCTGATCTTGGGTATCCCGTTGTATACCCGGGTGTGGACGGAGACGGTGAAGGACGGCAAAACGGAGATCAAGTCCAAAGCAATTGGAATGGACAAGGCTCAGCAAATCATCGCCGAGAAGAAATTAAAGCCGCGCTTCTCTGAAGAAACGGAACAGAATTACGTGGAATATAAAGACAAAGAAGGATTGCAACGCATTTGGCTGGAGGACGCGGAATCGTTAAAGCGCCGTGTGGAAGTGGCCAAATCGATGAAACTGGCCGGCATCGCCACCTGGACGCGTGCATTTGCTTCCGATGAAGCCTGGGAGACCCTTCGGGAAATTGAAAAATAGGCTACAAAAACCAAGCGGACCGCTGCTTTATATGCAGCGGTCCGCTTGGTTTCATTTTAAGATATCAGAAAGTATAAACTTCGGGGCATTGGCATCCTGATATCGCAAGAAAAACTTCCGCTAAACGCGGTCTGTCTACTTTGAATGTACGTCGATAGACGTTTTTCTTATCCGAGGAGGACAGAATGACAATTAACTTGAGGTTGAAGCGCCGGTTGATTGCTGTTGCTCCAATTCCTCGGCCGTGATTGTCGCCTGCGACGGGTCGAGAGTGAGGATGGTTTTGCAGAACATGCAGCGATCCGTTTTGCCCAGCATTTTAGTCAGCTTGTGGCATTCCGGGCATTCCAGCTGCACCGCAGATGTGGACAACATGCCCGCCCAAAAATAGATGGCCAAGCTCGCGAGCATTGAGATCAAGCCGATGGCTAGT
>NZ_CP150174.1:3485000-3820000 GCF_037964765.1 Paenibacillus sp. FSL K6-2441 | reverse complement strand
AAGGTTGACCGGAAGGACAGCTGGACTTCATACAAGTGAGAATGCCGGTATGAGTAACGAAAAGATCAGTGAGAATCTGATCCGCCGAAAGCCTAAGGGTTCCTGAGGAAGGTTCGTCCGCTCAGGGTAAGTCGGGACCTAAGGCGAGGCCGAAAGGCGTAGTCGAAGGACAACAGGTAGAAATTCCTGTACCACCGTAATCCGTTATGAGCGATGGGGTGACGCAGTAGGGTAGTGACGCGAGCTGATGGATGCTCGTCCAAGCAGTGAGGCTGGTGTGTAGGCAAATCCGCACACCGATAAGGCTAGGCTGTGATGGGGAGGGAAAATTTACAGTACCGAAGGTCATGATCTCACACTGCCAAGAAAAGCCTCTAGCCAGGAGAAGGTGCCCGTACCGCAAACCGACACAGGTAGGCGAGAAGAGAATTCTAAGGCGCGCGGAAGAACTCTCGTTAAGGAACTCGGCAAAATGACCCCGTAACTTCGGGAGAAGGGGTGCCTCGGTAGGGTGAATAGCCCGAGGGGGCCGCAGTGAAAAGGCCCAAGCGACTGTTTAGCAAAAACACAGGTCTGTGCGAAGCCGCAAGGCGAAGTATACGGGCTGACGCCTGCCCGGTGCTGGAAGGTTAAGGGGAGCGGTTAGGGTTTAGCCCGAAGCTGTGAACCGAAGCCCCAGTAAACGGCGGCCGTAACTATAACGGTCCTAAGGTAGCGAAATTCCTTGTCAGGTAAATTCTGACCCGCACGAATGGCGTAACGACTTGGGCGCTGTCTCAACGAGAGATCCGGTGAAATTTTAATACCTGTGAAGATGCAGGTTACCCGCGACAAGACGGAAAGACCCCATGGAGCTTTACTGCAGCTTGATATTGGACTTGGATACGATTTGTACAGGATAGGTGGGAGCCTAGGAAGCCGGAGCGCCAGCTTCGGTGGAGGCGCCGTTGGGATACCACCCTGATCGTATCTAGGTTCTAACCTGGTACCGTAATCCGGTACGGGGACAGTGTCAGGCGGGCAGTTTGACTGGGGCGGTCGCCTCCTAAAGAGTAACGGAGGCGCCCCAAGGTTCCCTCAGAATGGTTGGAAATCATTCGAAGAGTGCAAAGGCAGAAGGGAGCTTGACTGCGAGACTGACAAGTCGAGCAGGGACGAAAGTCGGGCTTAGTGATCCGGTGGTACCGCATGGAAGGGCCATCGCTCAACGGATAAAAGCTACCCTGGGGATAACAGGCTTATCTCCCCCAAGAGTCCACATCGACGGGGAGGTTTGGCACCTCGATGTCGGCTCATCGCATCCTGGGGCTGAAGTAGGTCCCAAGGGTTGGGCTGTTCGCCCATTAAAGCGGTACGCGAGCTGGGTTCAGAACGTCGTGAGACAGTTCGGTCCCTATCTGTCGTGGGCGTAGGAAATTTGAGAGGAGCTGTCCTTAGTACGAGAGGACCGGGATGGACGCACCGCTGGTGCACCAGTTGTTCCGCCAGGAGCACAGCTGGGTAGCTAAGTGCGGACGGGATAAGCGCTGAAAGCATCTAAGCGTGAAGCCCCCCTCAAGATGAGATTTCCCCGTATGTAAGACCCCTTGAAGACGACAAGGTTGATAGGCCTGAGGTGGAAGTGCCGTAAGGCATGGAGCTGACAGGTACTAATCGGTCGAGGGCTTATCCAAAATTCACCCCAAAAAGTGAAGCGGAGGCTTCGGAGAGTACACCGAGTACTTTTCGGGGACCCCGGGAACTGAATAGGGGCTAAAATGCAAATCTAGTTTCGTATCCAGTTTTCAAGGATTCAACCTTGAAAACTTCATAATGTTCCCTGATAGCTCAGTCGGTAGAGCACTCGACTGTTAATCGAGTTGTCACAGGTTCGAGTCCTGTTCGGGGAGTCAAAGTCCCAGGAAGTAGGTTATACTTCTGAGATACACTTCATAACTTCCTGGGATCCTATATCTGGAGAGGTGTCCGAGTTGGCCGAAGGAGCACGATTGGAAATCGTGTAGGCGTCACAAGCGTCTCGAGGGTTCGAATCCCTCTCTCTCCGCCATTATTATTCTTTCTACATGGCCCGTTGGTCAAGGGGTTAAGACACCTCCCTTTCACGGAGGTAACAGGGGTTCGAATCCCCTACGGGTCATTTCTTCCCTTCATGATTTCAAGTTGATTTTGCTGACTGACTTGATTTCTGAATGGGGGATCTGTTACAATATAACTTGTCTTTTCCCATGGAGGCTTAGCTCAGCTGGGAGAGCATCTGCCTTACAAGCAGAGGGTCGGGGGTTCGATCCCCTCAGCCTCCACCATAAAACTTTACTTTTTGGGGTGAAGTTGAGTCTCTGAAGTATATTCCGATTACTTTTCGGGGACCCCATAATAAAATATTATTATTGACGCGGGGTGGAGCAGCCCGGTAGCTCGTCGGGCTCATAACCCGAAGGCCGCAGGTTCAAATCCTGCCCCCGCAATTATCCTCTTCCAGAGGATGGCATTATTCTCGTGTGGAGCCGTGGTGTAGAGGCCTAACATGCCTGCCTGTCACGCAGGAGACCGCGGGTTCGAATCCCGTCGGCTCCGCCATTTAATTTCATATTAAGGCTCGGTAGCTCAGTTGGTAGAGCAGAGGACTGAAAATCCTCGTGTCGGCGGTTCGATTCCGTCCCGAGCCACCATTCAACAATTATGTTGAAGAGCCGGTGTAGCTCAATTGGTAGAGCAACTGACTTGTAATCAGTAGGTTGGGGGTTCAAGTCCTCTCGCCGGCACCACGTGGAGGCTTAGCGAAGTGGCCAAACGCAGCAGACTGTAAATCTGTTCTCTTACGAGTTCGGTGGTTCGAATCCATCAGCCTCCACCAGTTTTCTAGGGGCATAGTTTAAAGGTAGAACAAAGGTCTCCAAAACCTTTGGTGTGGGTTCAATTCCTGCTGCCCCTGCCACTTTTTCTCTCTTGATGAACTTTATATTATGGCGGTCGTGGCGAAGGGGTTAACGCACCGGATTGTGGCTCCGGCATTCGTGGGTTCAAGTCCCATCGATCGCCCCATTTCTTTCTCAATCAAATATAGTGGGGATTAGCCAAGCGGTAAGGCAACGGACTTTGACTCCGTCATGCATAGGTTCGAATCCTATATCCCCAGTTTAAGCGGACGTGGCTCAGCGGTAGAGCATCGCCTTGCCAAGGCGAGGGTCGCGGGTTCGATTCCCGTCGTCCGCTCCATTCTATATTATGGCGCCATAGCCAAGTGGTAAGGCACAGCTCTGCAAAAGCTTTATCCCCAGTTCGAATCTGGGTGGCGCCTCCATTGATAATTCGCGGGAGTGGCGGAATCGGCAGACGCACAGGACTTAAAATCCTGCGGTAGGTGACTACCGTACCAGTTCAAGTCTGGTCTTCCGCACTTTTGATTAAAACTTTATATGTGCCGGTGTGGCGGAATGGCAGACGCGCTCGACTCAAAATCGAGTGGGGAGACCCGTGGAGGTTCGAGTCCTCTCACCGGTACCAACTGTGAAATTAAGCTCTTGGGATCAGGAATCCTAAGGGCTTTTTTATTGTTTAGGAAATTATGCTCGGTGGTGTAATCTGTGTCTACTATTCAGTCTAGCAGCAGAAAGTAGCGTTTTTTAGCCATGGTTGTACTTTATGAAGAGGCGACTGCAGCCCAAACAAGGATTGTCCCGCAAGCCATTGAAGATGGCGAGGGGGAGTCCTTGTCATTTGCGGCACCGGCCGCATCATCCATGGTTGGTATGCTGAAGGGTCTGCAAAAAAATTTGCTCGATATGCGTGTCGTCAAGTGAATAATAGACCGTTTTTCCAACCTTGCGCCGCTTAACAATTCTGAGGTTGCGCAAATATCGCAGTTGATGAGAAACGGCCGATTGACCCATTTCGAGGAGCACTGTCAGGTCGTGCACGCAAAGCTCCCTTTTTAGCAAGGCGCTGATGATTTTGACGCGCGTCGGATCGCTGAAAGCCTTAAACCAGTCGGCAAATTGAACCGCTGCCTGGTTATCGATAAGCTCCGCCTTGATAGCTTTTAAATCAACGAGTGTGCCCGAGCAGTTCGTATCACATTCTTTCGCTGTATTTATGGACTGTGTCATGGACTATCCCCTTCTGTAAGGCGTTTGCATCATTTTATCAAAAAAAGATTGGTTAAACGAAATTATTACAATTAAGCGACTGTTGTCATCACAATAACATATAAGGCTATAACGAGCAAAACGCTGAGCGAAACGGCGAGATACGCATTTTTGTTTTTTTGGAACAAGTAAAATATGGCGGCGATATATCCCAATGCAATAACAATATAAATAAAGATCATCGCATTTAGGCGGAGCTGAAGCTCCGCATTTTCATAACCCTGATGAATCATAGGGATTGCTTGTCCATAAGGAAGGGCCAAAGCATTTAGGTATTCGGGCGCAACCGCATTTGTCAAGTAAAGTCCGGACAGTACAATGACCAGCATCGCGAGCGTTGCTACGGGGTGGAACCATGACAGGAAGCGGCGCCAGGAGTGTACAGGTTTAAACCAACCTGCCACCAGCAATGTGCCGGACCAGATTGCAACCGCAAGAAAATGAAGCGTGTACGTAATGAGCCCTATATTGCCGTACCAGGCGGTAAGGTGGTGTTGAATTCCAGCCGAATTTGGCCGATTGCAGTGTTTACCACTTCATCCTGCATTGGGGAAGAAGAGGTCAGCTTGGTATGCGCCGAGGTAATCGTTGGAGAGACAAAGGTAAACATCGTAATAAAGAAAATACTTTTCTCATAAAAATATCGCTCCGATCATGTGTTATAAGTTCAGATTCTTTCGCGAATAATGAAGATGCGAATTAAATATCATTGACATACACCATAGGGCGTGATCTATATATCCCCATATGATCATATATGAATAAGCGTTCGTGTGTAAATTATCCTTTGGAGCCGAGGAAAGCTTAGGGAAGGAATAGTTGATGTAAGGCTCCCCGGCAAACCAGACTCACGTTGCACAGCGCGGAAAGGAAATGAATATATAAACCGTTTTTGGGGAAATTAATCCAAATAAATGATTAAGGTGATCTATCGTGTGGTCGACAATCACAGAATATATCCCCGACTGGCCGACTTTCATGCTGGCCGGGGTTACTCTGCTCATTCCTCTCCTCATTTTTGCGTTGCATCGCTGGTTTCGCTCGATTGTCACGGATAAGCACGGGCGCTCAAGGGAAGGATTAACGACAGACCGTGTTTTTCTGGAAACTCATAATAGTACGGATTCGCAGCTGTCCGGCGAATATGAAACCGATCTTATGCATCTTAAAGAGACGATCGGCCAAAATGACGACGTTCATTTTCGAGAATACGAACTCGCCGGGTTTGGTGCGCGAGCGGTACTGATCTTTGTTGACGGTATGCAAGATGAACAGTTGATTAATAGCCACATTATGCAAGTGCTTATGCTGAAGTCGGATAACAGTGCGCAGCAAGGGATGAAGTTTCCCCCGGAGGAGGGGTTAGTTTCCTACTTCAAACAAAACCTACTGCCGGTTACCGAACTAACGGAAGTCGTTGGCAAACGGGAACTCAGAGAATCGATTCTCGCAGGGTATACGGCTTTAATGGTTGAAGGAATGGCGTGCGCGCTGCTTGTGGGCACCCCCCGCGGGAAATCCAGGGCGATAACGGAGCCAACTTCGGAAGCGCTGCTGCGGGGGCCAAGATTGGGCTTTACCGAAATCCTGAGCGATAATACAGCGATGCTCCGGCTCCAAGGACGGACGGAACAAATGGAAATCAAGAAATACGTTGTCGGCAACGTAATCAAGCGAGATCTTGCGATCGTCTACATGAAAAACATTGTGAATCCGGAGTTGCTGCAGGAAGTGGAGCAACGCATCGCCAAGATCGATCTGGATTACATTGCCGAATCCGGCTATGTCGAGCAACTGATCGAAGACGACATCCTAAGTCCTTTTCAACAGGCGCAAAATACGGAACGTCCGGACCGGGTCATGAGCGCCTTGGTGGAGGGGAGAATCGCCTTACTCCTGGATGGAACCCCCTTTGCGCTCATTGTTCCGGTGACCTTCAGCATGCTGCTGCAGTCCCCGGAAGATTATTACGAACGATGGATGGCAGGGTCACTTTTACGGATGCTGCGTTTTGTTGCGGCATTTATGTCTCTCATAATTCCATCGATGTATATTTCATTTATTTCTTTTCATCCCGGACTGATTCCGACAGAATTAGCCATTACGATTATCGAGGCACGCCAACGGGTTCCATTTCCGTCGTTGATCGAAGTATTAATCATGGAAGTTTCGATCGAAATTTTGCGGGAAGCGGGGGTTCGGCTGCCCAGGCCCATCGGCTCCGCGATGGGCATCGTCGGCGGTCTGATTATCGGAGAGGCCGCCGTTCAGGCGGGGATCGTTAGTCCGTTTCTGGTCATCGTCGTTTCGGTAACCGCCATCGCTTCCTTTTCGATTCCGATGTACAGTGCAGGAATCACATTGCGTATGTTGCGATTCGTAGGCATGTTTTTTGCAGCAGTACTGGGGATATTCGGTACGATATTGTTTTTTTTGCTGATTTGCAGCCATCTGACCAAGCTGGAAAGCTTCGGTGTGCCATATGTCACGCCCTTTTCGCCGATCCGTATCGGCGACTGGAAGGACTTGTTCGTCCGTGCGCCCTTGACATTAATGAAACGCAGACCCGAATTGTTGAAGACGGTCCGCAAACAACGCAGATCTTAAACCGAAAAGCTAGGAGGGGATCACTTGTTTATTCGCACCAACGACAAAATCACCTCATCGCAAGCGGTCATCTTTATGACCAACAGTGTTCTGGGAGCTGGCATTCTAACGTTGCCCCGGGATGTGACCGAAAAAATGCGTACCCCGGATTCCTGGCTGTCTGTATTGCTGGGAGGCGTCGTTGTGATGCTCGCGGTGCTGCTCATGGTCAAATTAAGCCAGCAGTTTCCGGGAAGCACGATTTTCGAGTTTTCTCAAAAAATTGTCGGGAAAGTGATGGGCAGTATAATGTCCCTCCTGTTAACCGTTTATTTTCTGGTGTTGGCCGGATTTGAGATTCGCGCTCTGGCAGAGGTGGATATCTTTTTATTGCTGGAAGGTACCCCCATATGGGCTGTCATTATTCCGTTCATCTGGACGGCGGCCTATTTGATTTCTGGAGGAATCAACAGCATTGCCCGCTTGTGTCAAATTATTTTTCCTGTGAGTATCCTGATTTTGCTGCTTAGCTTATTTTTCAGCATGAGGATGTTTGATATCAATCACTTGCGGCCTTTTCTCGGTGAAGGATTGCCTCCGGTGTTCAATGGCTTGAAATCGACAATGCTTATTTTTGCGGGCGGTGAAGTCGTTTTGTATTTAGTTGGCCATATGGAGCACCCCGAGAAAGCGGTTAAGGCGATATTGGCTGGCTTGAGTATTCCGTTCGTTCTTTATTTTTGCGCCACCGTGATCGTCGTGGGAAGCATGTCGGTTGACGCCGTTCTAAGAAGCACCTGGCCGACGCTTGATCTTTTGCGAAGCTTTGAAGTCACCGGTTTGTTTTTTGAACGACTTGAATTTCCGTTTTTGGTCATCTGGTTAATGCAGATGTTTTGCAATTTCACTATCTTTTTCTTTACGACGGTCTTGGGCGTATCGAAAATAATGCGCATAAAATTCCCAACCGCGCTCTTTACACTGATGCCGGTGGTTTTTATCGTCGCTCTTGTCCCCAAAAACATGAACGACTTATTTACGCTTGGCAGCGCCGTCGGAAACACCGGCATGATAATTTTCGCTTTAGTTACGGTTCCGTTATCCACCATATACCTAATTCGGAAGAAGGGACTCAAACCGAATGCGTAAGCGCCGTATTTTGTCGCTGTTTCTTGCCGCTGGCCTGCTTGCGTTGCAAACAGGTTGTTGGAGCAGTAAAGAAATTGAAGATTTAAGCTTGTATATCGGATTGGCCTTGGATGCGGGAGAACCGACGACCGTTGAACGGGAGCTGGAGAAACAAGGAGGAAATTATCCTAAGCGAAATCTGATTACGGCTACGATCCAGATCGTTCCGATGGGAAACTTCAGCAGCGACAAACAATCAGGGGGTCAAGGGAGGAAAAGCGAATTTCTGAATATGTCGGAAACCGGGGATTCTCTGTTTGAAATCATGCGGCAGTATTCGCTTCGCCTGAAGCGGGCGGTCATCGGCCAGCATTTGAAGGTGATCGTCGTATCTACTGAGCTGGTTCGTCAGCAGAGCATCGACAAACTGATGGATTTCGTGCTTCGCGATAACGATACACGCCCTAGCTGCATCGTATTATTGAGCAAAGGGAAGGCGAGAAAAACGCTGGAAATGGCGTATTCCGGAGATCCCCCCGCTTTCAAGCTGAGGGACATGCTGCAAGAACGTTTTAGGACCGGCAAAATTATGAATGAGGTGAATCTGACCGAGTTGAATGAGAGGTTGGGCACCAAGCAGAGCTTTCTCCTGCAGGAGGTGTCTAAGTACGGTGGGGAAACGAAATTTACGGGAGCGGGGATAATCAAAGGGTCGACCGGCAAATGGATCGGCACATTGGATCAAACGGACGTGGAGAGCATTGCTTGGATTCAAGGCGATGTTGAAGGTGGGGTGATCAAAAGCTATGATTGGCGAAATGAAACGATCACTTACGAGGTTGAAGACGAGAAGACGCAAATCACCCCCCGGATCGAGGAAGGGCGGCTTTCGTTTCATGTCAAGATTGAATCGGAAGGGCGGTTAATCGAAAACTGGGATCTTGAGGAAGACCCCTCCAAAACCGAATTTTTGGAGAAAGCAAAGAAGATCTTCGAAAAAAGGCTAAACCAAATGCTCGAGACGACGATGCATAAAATGCAGTCAGAATATAAAACCGATGTGGCTGGGTTCGGCAACCGGTTGAGGATCACGCACCCTAAATACTGGAAGGAAGTCGAAAGCCATTGGGACGACGTTTTTAGCCGTACGCCGGTGACCTTTGACATCGACTTTACGATTACGGATTACGGTGCATCCAAGAAATGAACGGCATCCTCGACAGCCCAAAGCAGGGCCAAAGGATCGATTGAATCCCCAACCGATTCTTTGGCCCTGCGATGTTGATTGTATCGGAAATTGTCGCCTTCGCTGAAGGTGTAGGTCACTTCTACGGAGCTGAATTCACCCGCAACGTCGCTGCTGAACCATCCGAGATAAGCGTTCCCGGCGGAGACTTTGTAACGTCGGCCACATCCAGCCGTTTTACTTTCCCGAAGCTTGGGAGCGCTTGCGATTCAGGCCAGCTGATCGTATTCTTGGACGCGGTTTCCACTGAGGATTGTGCCGATGCAGAGGTGGTACCTAAGGATAAGGACATGGTGCAGAATAAAATGAGACAAGTCATCGTTATTTTGCGAAACAAATGCGTTCACCTCGTATCCTCATATTAGGGTTATCGCTCGTAGACAGGTTCCTTGAAGCGCTGAATCACAAATCCCCTCCTTTTTTTACGAAAGTGTAAAGAAAACGATAGAACGTGTATAATATGTTTAATATATCCAATAGTCAATGTCAAGCGAGTGAATGATTTGAAATAGATTGACGAAATGCTATAAATGATATAATGTGAATATATGGGGAGAAATAAGATAGGAGAAGCCTTATGCAAAACGAACGTAAACCGTTATATATGCAGATTCAACAGCACTTCAAAGAAATGATCCTGCAGGGCAAACTGCGGGAGAACGATAAGATCCCCTCGGAAAAAGAGTTAATGGAACAGTTCGACGTCAGCCGAATTACGGTAGCCAATGCCTTGATGCAGCTGGCGAAGGACGGCTGGATCTACCGGATCCCCGGGCGGGGAAGCTTCGTCAGCGAAGGCATCGGTGAGCTGCTGCAACGCCATCAAGGCTCTCTGGCGGAGGGGGGATCATGGCCCGTGCTGGACGGAAATGCGGGGGCGCCGGTCCATCATCTCGGAGCGTTAAACGGAGGGGGAGCTGACCCTTCGCTGGGAGGGATCGAAGCCGCATCCCATATTCCGGGGCGCACCACGATCGGGCTAATTATGCCGATGCTGGTAGACTATTTTGCCATTCGGCTGCTTCAAGGAATTAATAACATCCTTGAAGACAGTCCATACAGCCTGCAGATCGTCTTGACGTACAATTCCATTGACCGGGAGAAGGAAGCGATCAACGATCTGATTCGCAAAGGGGCCGCCGGGCTGATTATTTTCCCAAGTGATGCGGAAACGTACAATGAGGAAATTTTAGCCCTGAAGATGCGAGGTTACCCGTTTGTGCTCCTCGATCGGTATTTGCCGGGAGTAGCTACGAACTTGTCGCGCAGCGACGGCTTAATCGGCGGACAGCTTGCCGTTGACTATTTGTGGGGCCTGGGGCATCGCGACATCGCCATTTGCTCCGATTCGCCGTTGCCTACAATTACAGTGGAGGAACGGATTAACGGATATATGGAGGCGCTCAAACAGAAGGGAGCGATGATTAATCCGGCACTGATCCTCACCGATTTCAATGTGGATTACAGCGAGATCGACAAGAAGCACCCCTTGTACCGGTTTATCAAGAACCAGATTGCTACCGCTTATATCACACTGAACGGACGGCTTGGCCTGCACATCTACTCAATATGTAAAGAATTAGGGCTTCGGGTGCCGGAGGACATCTCGATCCTGACGTTTGATGATCCTTCGCCGGGGCTGCATGAATGGGGATTCTTCTCGCATATTTCGCAATCGGAAATCGAGATGGGAGAAGCCGCAGCCCGGATTTTGCGGGACATTCTCGAGAAGCCTGAGCTTAAGGATGCGGGGTATACTAAAGTCATCCTGGAGCCAAAATTAATTGAAAGTCAATCTACGGGACCCCTTGCAAAACGAGTAAAGTAAGTAGATTGACAGGGCACCTGCTTGCCCTTGCAAGCTAGGTGTCTTTTTTAACATTATAGAATTTATAAATTTTGGGGTGGGAGCAGGTCTTCCGCCTGATTTCTGTTTTTGGTAAGGTTAGGATATGGAGACGAACATTTTGAAACGAATCTTCTTTGATGAGCGAGGGCACTGGGATCGGTTTGTGGCAAAACATGGTGGCAAGCTGCGTGCCAATGTGCGGAAAGAAGTAGAGAAGTTCCGTCGATGCGGGGATCCCAGAAACGGTTTTAAGCTGATGGTATGTGAAGGATGTCATGACCTACGGCTCGTTCCGTATCGTTGTAAAGGAAGATTCTGTACGACCTGTTCATGCGGAGAAACAGAGGAATGGGCACGTCTCCTGGAACAAGATGTATTCCAAGTCAACCACCGCCATGTCGTCTTCACGATCGACGAAGGATTACGGGAAATCTTTCTGCTCCATCGGGCAAAATTACTCAAAGAATTTATGGATGAAGCGGTACGCTTAGTCAAAGAACATTTTGAGAAGAAACATAAGGTAACTCCCGGAATCGTAGCCGGGTTGCATACGTTTGGGGCACGGCTTAACTTCAATCCTCATGTACATATGCTTGTAACGATGGGAGGAATGAAGAAGACCGGCGAGTGGAAAACATACGATTTTATTCCGTTCGAGATGCTGCGTAAGCAATGGCAGACGGTTGTTTTGAAGCTGATTCGTCGAAAGTTAAGTGAACAAGAGAAAAAGCAAGTGCAGTCCCGTTTGCAAAAAGCTTACTGCGAGAACGGAGAAGGCTTTTATGTGCATGCTCCGAAACAGAAAGGGAACGTCAAGCAGCAACTCGGGTATATCGGGCGATACATGAGAAGACCAGCGATAGCGGTTAGCCGGATCGAAGCGTATGACGGAGAAAAGGTGACATTTCGTTACCGGGATAAGAATGACGGGGAAGAGAAGACCGAGACGATTTCGGTAGAAGAATTTATGGGTAGACTTGTGCGGCATATTCCGGATGAAAACTTCAAAACGATCCGTTACTACGGGGTTTATTCGCGGCGGATCAAGAGCCTGTGCAAGAAGTTAGTCAGTGAGTGGCAAAAAGCCGCGAGAAGATGGATTGTCAAGGCAAAGCGGATATTAAAACGCAGAACGTGGAGTGAACGGATCAAGGAGCAGACGGGGAAGCCGCCATGTTGCCCAAAATGCGAAAGTTATTACGAATACAAGGGAGAAGCCTGCCTTGAGGATGGGAAGTTGAAGGTGAAGTACGCGGTGTGCTCCACCTCAAAGGCATGTCTGGAGAGGATGATTCGGGATGTCGCCGGTGTCAAAGAAACGAAAGGTAGCGAAGAAAAAGAAAAAGCCGCAAAGCGGGCTGCATAGCAAAGCGAAAGTAACCTACATTTGTCTTCAATGTCATACAACAGAAGAGATTCCGCTGAATGTCGTTCGGAATTTCGATGCGATGGATGATGGAGATCCAACCGTACCTCCGCAATTCCGCTGCGAAGAATGTGGAGGAGGCATGTACCAGGAATATTACAAAGGAATTCATGGTTACGAGTACAGGATTAGTGACGTAAGAAAATAAGCCGGATGTAGATTGTTCCCCACACCCGGCTATTTTGCACGTATGAACTAAATCGTACGAACTAAAGGACGCCGCCAGGCGTTTTTCTTATGCTAAATTAGCAATAAATGATATATCTAATTCTTGACATAAATGACATAGTGAAATATAGTTAATATTACAAATAGATAATACAACTTAGAACAAAAGCTTTATCAGTGCACTTCACAGTAAGGAGGGTTGCTTGGACGATGGAAACCGCGGGATTACAGAAGCGAAAAGCAACGCAGCGCAGGTTAGGGAAGCACAAAGATGCTTTGATCGCCGCCGTTATCCTCGTGCCGATGTTTTTGGCATGGTTGGTGGTTTCGGGTTTTCCCACTTTGTTCGGGTTCGTGTTAGGGTTCTTCGAATGGGTGGGGTTGGCAGATACACCTAATTTCATCTGGTTCGATAACTTCATCAGCTTCTTTCAAAACCCGGTGTACACGGATGCATTGTGGAGGTCGATCTGGCTGGGCGGACTGGTCACGGTCATTACGCTGGGAGCAGGCTTTTTTGCTGCACTGCTGATGAACCTGCCGCTGTTCGGCAAAGGGTTTTATCGTTCCATTTGGTACATCCCCGCCATCACGGCAACGGTTGCGACCACGCAAGTATTCAACATTTTTCTGGATTCGAACAATGGGGTCATCAACAACCTGCTGAAAGCGATGGGCAAGGAACCGATCGTATGGCAGTACTCCGTCGGATGGGGCATTTTCTGGATTGTGGTCTATTCAGTCTGGAAAGGGGTAGGCGGTGCAGCCTTAATCTGGTTGGCCGGTCTGCAATCCGTGGATTTGTCCTTGTACGAGGCGGCGGAAATCGATGGTGCGGGACGGTGGCATAAGCTGCGGTATGTCACGTTGCCAGGGTTAAAACCCATCGCGACGTATATCGTCATTACGAACTTGATCGCAGCGATCCAGATTTACGAGCAGGTATTATTCATCACGAACGGCGGGCCTTACGGGCAAACCGAAGTGCTGGTGTTCCGTATTTACCGGGACGGCTTCTGGGACTTCAATTTGGGGATGGCTGGCGCTTCCTCACTGATCATGGCCTTGATCGTTATTGTTGTGACTGTGCTGTACTACAACTGGTCAACGAAATCCGATCGTCGGACAAGCATTCCGATCAAGCCCGTCAAACCCGCGAAAAAGGAGGCGCTCCCGCATGCCCAGTCCACTGAACGCTAAAGTTAGCAAACAGTTTAAGCCCGTTCATTTACTGGGACATCTCATTCTTCTTGGCGTTGGGCTCATTTTGCTGTATCCGTTGATCTTTATGGTGCTTGCCGGTTTTTTCACCAAGACAGAATTCTCCTCAACGGTGTTAGGCATCTTCCCGCTTCCTAAAGCGCCAACGCTGGAGAACTTCAAGGCGCTGATCGTTGGGTCCACGGATGCTGCAGTAGCCACTTATATGAAGAACTCGCTGATTCGTACAGCTTACAACACGTTTTGGGCAATTTTGACTTCATTTTTGGCTGGATACGTGTTCGCGCGGCTGCGGTTTAAAGGGCGGGATACGATCTTCCTGATCATGCTTGCCACCCAGATGATTCCCGGGACGCTGGCGATCATTCCGACTTACCTTGAATTTGCCCGCTTCCCGTTTGCCGGGGGAAACGATATCTTTACCGGCGGAACCGGTATTCTGAACTCCTGGTGGGTTTACTTGATCGGTGGGCCTAGCATCAATATTATGGGGACGTTTCTGGTGAAGCAGTCGCTGGAAAAAGTACCGCTGGAAATCGACGAAGCTGCAATTGTGGATGGGGCCGGGACGTTGCGACTGATCTTCCAGATCCTCTTCCCGCTGCAGTTGCCGATTATGGCGTTTATCGCGATTACGACAGCGCTCGGAACGTGGAACGATTTTATTACCCCGTTCTTCTATACAACAGACGACAGTTTGCAAACGCTTCCTGCGGCGATCACGCGAATTTCCTCCGTTGGAGCAAGCCCGGGCGCCGTCATCAACTATCCGATGATTATTACCCTGAGCCTTGGCATCACGATTCCAGCACTGCTGATCTTTGCTTTCTTCCAGAAGTATATTGTGCAGGGCTTGGCGAACACAGGGATCAAAGGTTAGGAAGCCCGGGAACTCATTTTTTATGTCGAAGTTGCACTACCGGTCCGTTATGGATCGAATCGATGAAAACAGTTCAACACCCGTATTGAAAACTTGACTTAATGGACACTCACGCTGAATAAAATGACTTTTGGAGGGGTTCAAGCATGTTGTTGAAAAAGTTCCACGTCATGTTTCTATCGCTGTTACTCATCACCTTATTAGCGGCTTGCGGATCTGGAGGGGGGGACAGCGGAGGCAACCAGGCTGCGAACGACCCAGGGACTAATGGAGCATCAGGAAATCAAGGTTCGTCCTCTTCTGAAGGCGCTACCATTACCGTATTAAATGAAGGAGCCGTAGCGATTGGCGTCGGGGTGCTGAGCGAGCTGCTGGAGAAAAGCAAGGAAAAAACGATCGCCGACGAGACGCTGAATCCCCGGATTACAGAGGAGGATTACAACTATACGCCTGGTCAGCCGCTGAAAAAAGCCGGCGTCTTCCCGTACTATTATCAATCGATTATCAACGAGAAAATGAAAAGCAAAAACATTACGGTCAAAACCGAGGACTGGGGTTGGGGCGAACCGCTGATCCAGAAGCAAACAGCGGGATTCCTGGCGAAAAACATGCCCGACATCATCGTTGGGGAAACACAAATGCCTGGGTTTGCCCAACAGGGATTGCTTGAGCCGTTCCCGGACGACATGGCCCAAGAAATTCGCGAAAAAGTAGCCCCGGCAGCCTGGAAGCCGATGGAGTATGACGGCAAAATTTACGGTTTTGCCTCGCAACCTGGCGTTAGCAGCTTGTTCTGGAACAAGAAGCTGGTGCAGGAGGCAGGCCTGGATCCGGACAAAGCGCCAGCAACCTGGGATGAGCTGTTGGCTAACGTGAAGAAGGTAACGGAAGCAGGCAAAGGGAAGTTCTACGGCGGCGGGGTCTATGCCGGGCCGAATGCCGGCGGGTATTTGCGGTATGGTACCTTGCTTGTTATCAATGGCGGAGGATTTGCGGATGATCAAGGCCAACCTGTCTTTAACTCCGATGCCAACGTAGAAACGGTACAGTTCTTGAAAGAGCTTAACGCCAACCATCCGGCTGGATTGATGGTGAACACTACTGAAGGAACGTATTTTGACGCGTTTAAAAAAGGACAAATCGCATATCTGATCGATGGACCGTGGCGTGCGATCGAGAGCTCGCAAATCGGAATCGATTACGGAATGTCGCAAATTCCGCTGTCCCCGAATGGCAAAGCCGGCAATATCACCATCGGCGCCGCGTTCCATGCCGTACCGAAGGATGCAAAGAACAAGGAAGCTGCATTTGAGTACATCCGCGCGATGTACAGCGAGGAGATCCAACAACTGATCGCCGATACAGGCGTCCGGTCTCCTGTACTGAAATCGGTGGCTGAGACCGATGCATATAAAGAGGCGCATCCGGAAATGTATCAGCACTATCTGGCGATGGCCGGCAATGTGCAAGGGTTGCCAACGTTTAAGAATTCAGACTCCAAGGTATGGCAAATCTTTGGTGAAGCCGTGACGAAAGCGTTAATGACCAAGGAGGATATCAAGTCTATTCTGGATGACGCTCAGAAGAAAGCGGAGGCCTATACCAAGTAAATTATATTGAAAGAGTGATGCAGCATGCCGTATGAAACGAACCACATTATGATCCAAAAGGCAAAGCAAAGGCTTGCCAAACTGCAGGATTACATTTACCGCCCGATTGCCGGGCTTGAGGTTGAAGCTTGGGTAACGAAAGAGCCGGTCCCTTACGCCGAGCGAATGAGCGGCCGGCACATACGGCTTCAGCCCGGGGATAAATGGGGAGAGCTGTGGGATTGCGCCTGGTTTCATTTTCAAGGGACCGTACCGGAAACGGCCGCTGGCCAAAAAGTCGTTCTGTTGATCGATATTAATGGAGAATTATGTCTCGTGGATGAAGCGGGAACCCCGCGACAAGGCTTAACGAACGTTAGCTCCGAATTCGACTACAGCCTAGGTCGGCCTGGTAAGCGGGTGGTGGACGTCAGCGCTGCCGCCCGAGGCGGGGAAACGATCAATCTGTGGGGAGACGGCGGCTGCAATGACCTATTTGGACATTATCGCAGCGGAACGCTGAAGGAAGCGGACATCGCCATTTGCCATGAGGAAGCCCGGCAACTGGCCTACGATCTGGAAGTGTTAATCGAGCTGGTTGAGCAGCTGCCGGATTCCAGCGCCAGAAAAGCCCAGGTCCTGCAATCCGTCTACGAGGCAGCTCTTCAGCTGTCGGAGATCAATGAGGAATCGGTACGCTTGGCGAAAGCGTATGTGGCCCGCGAATTGGCGAAGAAAGGCGGGGATTCTGTCCTGACGATCAGCGCCATCGGCCATGCGCATATCGACCTGGCCTGGCTGTGGCCGATCCGCGAAACGATCCGCAAAGGAGCCCGGACTTTCTCTACGGCGCTGCGGAACATGGAGAAGTATCCGAGTTACGTCTTTGGCGCAAGCCAGCCGCAGCTGTACCAGTGGATGAAGGAGCACTATCCGCAGCTGTACGCCGAAGTGAAGGAGCGGGTCCGCGAAGGACGCTGGGAAGCGCAAGGCGCGATGTGGGTCGAACCGGATACGAACATCTCCGGCGGCGAAGCATTAGTGCGGCAAATCCTGTATGGCAAGCGATTCTTCCGTGAGGAGTTCGGCAAGGACATGAAGGTGCTGTGGCTGCCTGACGTCTTTGGGTATACGGGCAGTCTGCCGCAGCTGCTGAAGAAGTCCGGCGTCGACTATATGATGACGCAGAAACTCTCCTGGAGCACCTACAATACGCATCCGCACCACAGCTTCCTGTGGGAAGGCATTGACGGGACGAAGGTGCTGACGCACCTGCCGCCGGAGGATACCTATAACAGCCCAGCGGCCCCGCGGTCGCTGACCAAGATCGAGCGGGACTATCTCGATCGGAACGTCTCGGAGCATGCGCTGATGCTGTTTGGGATCGGCGACGGCGGCGGTGGACCAGGAGAAGAGCACCTGGAGCGGCTTGAGCGGGAGGTGAACCTGCTGGGACTCCCGCCGGTCGTTCAGGAGCCTGCGATCACCTTCTTCAAGCGGCTGGAACAAGAGGCTTCGCGGTTCCAAACGTACCGCGGTGAGTTGTATCTGGAGAAGCACCAAGGGACATTAACCACGCAGGCGCGCAACAAGTGGTATAACCGCAAGCTGGAAAAAGCACTGCGTGAGCTCGAATTCGCGGCTTCGCTGCAGATTGCCCTGGGCGAAAGCCCTGCAGAGTACCCTGCCGCCCGGTTGGAGAAGATCTGGAAGGAAGTGCTCTTATACCAATTCCATGATATTTTGCCAGGATCTTCGATCACCCGGGTGTACGACGAGTCGCTGGAGCGCTACGCTCAGCTGCTGGAGGAAGTCCAAACGATGATTGCGGAAGCTTATGGACGAATCGCTGGGCGGTCCGGAGCTGCCGCCGGTGAAATTGTTCTGTTCAATTCCTTGCCTTGGGACCGGCAGGAATGGGTAGAGATCGGCGGAAGCTGGAAGTATGTGCAAGTGCCGGCGATGAGCTGGCGCAAGCTCACGGAGGCTGCGGCAGAACCATCGGCTTCGGAACAAGCATTGATTGCCGAGGACTTCCGGTTGGAGAATGAACGGCTTGTGGTTCGGTTTGCCGAGAACGGCAGCATCGTGTCGCTGTACGATAAGGCCGCCGGACGGGAAGCGATTCAACCGGGCGCTGAGGCCAACGTATTTACCGTCTACCATGATGACGGCGATGCCTGGGATTTCCCGCGCGACTATCGCGATACGATTGCTGGAACGATGACGCTGGAAAGCCGACGCGCTTACGTTTCGGGGCCGCAGGCGGTTGTTGAGCAGGTTTACCGCTTTGGGGAATCGACGTTAAAGCAAACGATCCGCTTGCTGCAAGGCGATGGTCTGCTGCGCTTTGATACGGAAGCTGATTGGCGAGAAACGGGTAAAATGCTCCGGGTTGCTTTCCCGGTGGCCGTTGTGAGCGATCAGGTGAACTGCGAAATTCAGTTTGGGGTGTTAAAGCGGCCGACGACGCGGAATAATGCGATCGAATTTGCCCGCGACGAAATCTGCGCTCACCATTATCTCGATCTGTCGCAGCCGGATTATGGCGTGGCGCTGCTCAACGACAGCAAATACGGGCACAGCGTGGAAGGCAACGTGCTGGATTTGAACCTGCTGCGCAGCCCGGGATATCCGGATCCGCAGGCCGATCGGGCGGAGCATCGCTTCACTTATGCTTTGTACCCGCATGCGGGCGACTTTATCCAAGCCGGCGTATACCGCAAAGGCTATGAGCTGAACATTCCGATTGCATCCGCAGCGGCCATCCCGGTGACGCCTCAAGGCGGCGGGAAGTCTGACAGCAGTTCCTTGCACGGGAAAGCTTTCCTTACGATTGAGCATCCTAACGTGATGGTGGAAGCGGTGAAGAAAGCCGAGGACAGCGATCATCTGATCGTTCGTCTGTACGAAACGGCAGGAGCTGGGGCGGATGGAGAGCTGAGCTTTGGGCCGGCTTGCCGAACCATTGAAGAGGTGAATCTGCTGGAGGAGCCGATCGGGCTGCTAGCAGAAAATACGGATCGGATTCGCTTGCAATTTACACCGTTTGAGATCAAATCGATTCGCGTTCAGTTGGCTGAATGATGGATAGAGTGTAGAGGTTATAAGTTAGCTGTGAATGAGGTTGGCTGTGAACGAACTCTAAGTTACAAGGGAGGGCTTAGGCGTGACGGGAAGAGCACGGGCGGAAGAACGGACCGGATTTCAGGAAAGCGGCGCTTATCATGCGGCCTATGATCTGCAGACGGATTTTGTGATGGTGTACGGCATTGGGGAGTCGATGCCTCAGCGCATTCGCGAATGGGCGGAGCGGGGCTACCATGTGCATCTCATGACCGGGGTGTCCTGGGGCGGTTACCAGGACTATCTGAACGGCCGTGTTGACGGCCGCTCCCATTGGGACGAAGCCCAGAAATATCAAGACGGCGAGACGATCATTCACGGAACCTCGGTGGATATTCCCTACATGGTGCCAACCATCAGCTATGCGAATTTTCTCATCGAGCGGATTCGGCCGGCTGTGGATGCCGGTGTGGAGGCCATTCACCTGGAGGAACCGGAATTCTGGGTGGAAGGCGGATACTCTGAGGCATTCCAGCGTGAATGGCGCAATTACTATAACGAGCCTTGGCAACCGCCCCATACTTCGGAGGACGCGCAATTCCGCGCCTCCAAGCTGAAGGCTTATCTGTACACGCGTTGTTTGGACCGTATCTGCTCGGCGTTGAAGGAATATTCGCTGGTCCGGTATAATCGACCGCTGCGTTTTTTTGTACCCACCCACAGCTTGATTAACTACACCCAATGGCGGATCGTCAGTCCGGAATCCCGGCTGCTCGACTTGCCGGCGATTGACGGTTATATCGCCCAAATTTGGACGGGGACATCGCGCACCGCGAACGTATACGAAGGGAAACGTGCGGAGCGGACATTCGAGACGGCGTTCCTGGAATATGGCATCATGCAGGAACTGGTGCGCGGGACGCACCGCCGCATGTGGTTCCTGCACGATCCGATCGAGGACGATCCGACACGGACGTGGATCGATTACCGCGAGAACTACACGAAGACGCTGATCGCTTCGCTGCTGCATCCGGCGGTTTCGCGCTATGAGGTTGCCCCTTGGCCGCGGCGGATCTTTCAGGGCCAATATCCTTCCGCGGACGGCAACGGCAAAGAGGGGATTCCGTCCGATTACGCGACCGTGCTGCTGAACGTAATGCATACGCTCGGGAATATGGACCAGGAGGAGGTCCAGGTGTACGGCAATACCGCCGTCACCGGCGTGCTTCTGGCCGATTCAGCCATGTTCCAGCGGAAACGGATTGGGACGCAAACGTCCGGTTTTATGCAAAAATACGACGGGACGAACGAGGTGGAGTTGACCGATGATTCGGCGGTGGAGTTGCTGAACTTCTCGCCTTTTTATGGGCTGACGCTGCCGCTTGTCAAGCATGGGCTGCCGGTACGGCCGGTCCAGCTTGATAACGTTCGGCGGTTCCCGGGATATTTGGATGACTACCGCGTGCTGGTTTTAAGCTATGAATTTATGAAGCCGGAATTCCCGGATTTGCATAACGCTTTGGCCCAATGGGTGCGGGAAGGCGGAGCGCTGATTTACGTTGGAGACGACAGCGATCCGTATCACCGGGTACGGGAATGGTGGAATCAGGGACGGCGACGCTACGATTCTCCTCGGGCTCATCTATTCGAATGTCTCGGCTTGCCAAGCGCGGCCGGGGCAGCAGCAGAAGGCATCACCCGAGTTGGCGCTGGGTTAGTCAGCTACTTGCCGTTGCGGCCGAATCGGATCGCGGAGAGTGCAGAGGCGGCGGAACGCTATCGCGCCGCAGTACGGGAAGCGATGGAGCTGCTGGGTAGCGGGGAAGCGCCTGCGGCGGCGGGGGATTCACCCGCAGCGCAGACAGCTGCTGAAGGCTCCGCAGAAGGAAAGCCGGCTCCAGCAGACGCGCTCCGTTGGGAACCAGTCAACTATTTTCATCTCCGCCGCGGTCCGTATGTGATCGCTTCCGTCATGACCGAGTCAGTCAGCGATGCGCCGCTGGAGCTCGAAGGACTTTTCGCTGACTTGCTTGATCCCGGTTTGCCGGTCAAAGAGCAAGTTGCGGTGCAACCCGGACGCCAGGCCTTACTTTATGATTTAGCATACACCGGGCCGGGCAGCCACAGCACCGACTCCGAACCCGGCTCCAAAGTGATTGCTGCATCCTCCCGGATTGAGGATTATCGCGAGGATGAAACCGCCATTACGTTTACGGCCAAGGGGCCTCGACCGCTGCAGGCCGTGGCGCGGATTCGCTGTGAAGCGAGACCAACGGCGGTGACGGCAGAAGTGTTGGGACCGCAGCAGGAAGACGGCTCTGCTTCGGCGCCAATCATCTCCCTGCAGTTCGAATGGGACGCGAAGTCACACACGTTGCTCCTTCATTACGAGCATGGAGATGGAGGAACCCGCATCACCGTGACGAAATAGGAAACGAAGTTTAACAGATAAAAAGTGATTTAACAAATCGCGAGATCCAGATAGGAGGCAGATTACAAATGAACACAAAATTGCGTCCACCGGCAGTACCTTTGGTCACCGTTGATCCCTTTTTCAGCGTCTGGTCGATGGCTGATCGTCTGACCGACGATTTCACTCGCCATTGGACCGGGCGTCGGCAGGCGTTCACCGGCCTGGTGTATATCGACGGCGTAGCCTGGCGGTTTGCCGGACGCGTCGAGTCTAACCCGGAACGGTATTATACAGAGCCGGAGGCGATGAACCAAACCGGACTTGAAGTCACGCCGCTCTCCACCCGCTATCAGTTCGAGGCGGGAGGAGTTGCGCTGGACGTGACCTTTACAAGTCCGCTGCTGCCGGACGATCTGGAGCTGCTGTCGCGGCCGGCTTCCTATGTCGCTTTCCGCGTGCGTTCCCTCGACGGGAAGCCCCACCAAGTGCGGGTCTATGTAGACGTAACCGGGGAATGGTGCGTTAATGAAACCGATCAGGCGATTACTTGGCAACAAGAGGTGCAGGGAGACCTCACCGTACTGCAGGTCCGACATGTCGAGCAGAACCCGCTCCATAGCTCCGGCGATGACCAGCGGATCGATTGGGGCACTTTCATGCTGGCCGTCAAGCAGACGCCGGATGTAGAGACCTATCTGGATCAGGCACAGATTCGCAAGCAATTCGTTCGGGAAGGTGAAATTCGCCTGAAGGAAGGTTCGACTCCGCTTTCTCAACCACAGCCCGTTCGCGAGGCCGAGCTCGCTATGGCTTCGGTGTGGAATGTCGGTGAAGTGACCGGAACGGACGAGAAGACGCACTTAATCGTTCTTGCCTATGACGACGTATATGCGATTGAGTATTTTGGTCAGCCTTTGGAGGCGTATTGGAGAAAAGACGGGAAAACCTTCTCGACCCTGCTCAGCGAAGCGTTTCGGGATTATCCGGACGTTCTTGCACGCTGCGATTCCTTTGATGCCAAGCTGCGCGAGGACGCAATCCGCGCCGGCGGGGAGAAATATGCCGATATCCTGTCCTTATCCTACCGGCAGGCGATTGCAGCGCATAAACTGGTCCTTGATCCTGAGGGACAGGTGCTGTTCATGTCGAAGGAATGCTTCAGTAACGGCTGTATTGCCACGGTGGACGTGAGCTACCCTTCAATTCCGCTGTTCTTGTTGTACCAGCCGGAGCTGGTCCGAGGCATGATGCGTCCGATCTTCAAATACGCCGCCAGCGACGCCTGGACGTTTGAATTTGCTCCGCATGACGTGGGTCAATATCCGCTGGCCAACGGTCAGGTTTACGGCGAGAACAAGCTGGAGGGGCAAATGCCGGTGGAGGAGTGCGGCAATATGCTGGTCATGGCGGCCGCAGTTACGCTGGCTGACGGGAATACAAGCTTCGTTCAGGAGCATCGTGAGTTGCTCGCCCAATGGGCCAACTATCTGGTGAAGCATGGGCTTGATCCGGAGCATCAATTATGTACCGATGATTTCGCCGGACATCTGGCGCGCAACGCGAACCTGTCGGCGAAAGCCGTGATGGGCGTTGCCAGCTACGGATTGCTATGCAAAATGCTGGGTGACAAGGAACAAGCCGAGCGCTACCGTCAAGCCTCTTCGGAAATGGCTCGCCAATGGGAAATCCTCGCCGCCGATCCGAGTGACGAGAACCATACACTGCTGGCCTTTGGTCAGCCGGGGACCTGGAGTCTCAAATATAACCTTGTCTGGGACGGCATCTTTGGAACCGGCTTGTTCAATCAGGAAATCATCCGCCGTGAAGTGGCATGGTATCAGAAGAAACAGGAACGGTATGGTACGCCGCTGGATAATCGGGCCGCCTATACGAAGGCCGATTGGCTCGTCTGGGCGGGGGCGCTCGCGGAGACGTGCGAGGACTTCCAGCGCATCGTTGATCCGCTCTGGGTTTTCCTGAACGAGACGCGGGACCGCGTACCGTTCACGGATTGGTATGACACGAAGACGGCACGGCAGATCGGCTTCCAGCATCGGACCGTGGTTGGCGGCTTATTCATCAAGCTGCTGAAGGATCGCGGATGGGATCGGGCGTAGGATCTGAATCTATTCGATATTTCGAATAAAATTTGCCAGTTCACACCGAAAAAAGCGATTCTATTCGATATTTCAGATAGAATCTTGGTTTTGGGCTGACTTCGACGCAAATCTATTCGAAATTTTATACACATTCCGCAGAAATCGCCGCTTTCGGCGATTTCTGTTCGTTTTTTCATATAGATTCGATTATGATAGTCTGAGAGAGTACTTATCCGAAAGGAGTGTTCATCTTGGGTCATATCATTCCGGAAATGACGTTAAATGACGGTTTGAAGCTGCCGGTGGTCGGGCTGGGAACCTACACGCTCCGTGGCAGCGAAGGTGTGCAGTCAATCGTTCACGCGATCCGCTCCGGCTATCGTTTGCTGGATTCCGCGTATAACTACGAGAACGAGGGAACGGTTGGTGAGGCGGTAAGGCGTTCTGCGGTACCGAGGGAAGAGCTGATCATCACGTCCAAGCTGCCCGGGCGTTACCACACGTACGATAAAGCGGTCAAGGCGATCCAGGAATCGTTGTACCGGGCGCAGCTGGATTACTACGATCTGTATTTGATTCATTGGCCCAATCCGATTCAAGGGCATTACGTGGAAGCGTGGCAAGCTCTAATCGACGCCCGAAAATGGGGGCTGATCCGCTCCATCGGCGTCAGCAATTTCTTGCCGGACCACCTGGACCGCCTGATCGAGCAAACGGGCGTGACGCCAAGCGTAAACCAGATTGAGCTGCATCCGTTCTTTAATCAGGCCGAGCAGCGCAAATATCATGAAGCGCACGGAATCGTCACGGAATCCTGGAGCCCGCTGGCCCATGGCAATGAGGTGTTGCAGCATGAGACGCTCCGGCAAATCGCCGAACGGCATGGCAAGTCGGTGTCCCAAATTATTTTGCGTTGGCATTATCAGCTGGGCGCTGTATCCATCCCGAAATCGGCCTCTGTGGCTCGGCAAATCGAGAACCTCTCGATCTTCGACTTTGCGCTAGACGAGGAAGAAATGAAGCAGATCAACGGCTTGTCCCGTCCAGACGGGCGGATTCGAAACCAGGATCCTGCCGTTTACGAAGAATTTTAAATTGGGCCCACGATAGAAAATAAAGAGCCGCAGGAGTAAATCCTGCGGCTCATTACGTTTATTTCCTTGGAAGAAACGTAATTTCACTCTCGCGGTCACATTGATGAACGATGGAAATCAAGCGGGACCGCTCCAGCCGATGGCAGTGGATTTCCAAAATGCCCATCCCTTCCTCGTCCCCAGTTACTTCGGGATCCAGCCGATAAACAGCCGAACGGTTCAGGTATCGCAACAGTTCCCTCTGGATCGCAGCACAATGGCGACTTTTAATTCGTACCGTTTGGGTGAAAATCCCGCCTTGGACCAGAAGCTTGACGGCTTCAAAGGCGGACAGGTAGGCGATCACCGAATAGAGGGCCTGGAGAAAGCCGAAATGAAAGCCCGCACCAATCAGGATTAGGCAGTTCAGCATCAGCAAAATCCGCTCAGGGGACAATCTGCCATATTGAAGTTGGTTCACGGCTTTCTCCGCAATATCCAATGCCCCTCCAAAACGCAGGGCTAAACCCAGCCCAATTCCCAAGGATAATCCCCCGATCAACGCCGCCAGGAGCGGCTCGTCGATCAGGGAAGGATAAGGATGGAGCACAAGCGTCCCCAATGAAAATACCAATACGCCAAGCACTGTGAAGATCCCGTAGGACCAGTGGATATTTTTCCGATAAAGAAAGAGCAAGGGCAGATTCAGCAAGAACAAGAACAATCCAAGCCGCATCTCCGTCTTTAACGCCAACAATGCGGATAATCCGGTCATTCCTCCAACGACAATGCTATGGGGCATCAGGAACAGCTCTAAGCCGACCGATGCAAGCAATGCGCCGGCGATGACGCCGGCAGCATGGCCAAACGTCGGAATTAGTGTCTTGAAGCCGCCGCGGGTCTTCCGGGAGGAATGAATTCTTAACTGGTGTTTCAAACCGACCCCTCCTTACTGGATAAACCCATCATCAAGGGCAGGCGGTTCTTATACCAAGCAACGGATAGATCGCGGACAGTAGACCATTTCCTCGCCGCGATCCGGGTGAAGGACAAACCGCCTTCAGCATGAGATGATCCAATGAATTATTTTCCGCTCAATAGGATCTGTCTGATTTGTTGTTGATGGAGCCGTTCGCCAAGCACGACCACCGTTGCCTCGGAGGTCAGCATCAGATCAGGTCCGGGATTGATGTGTTTCTTGTGGTTCTTCTCGATTACGGCGATGATCGTCGCTCCAGAACGCTGACGAATTTTCAACTCGCCGATGGTTTTGCCAATCGCTTTATAGTTCGAATCTAATTTATACCACTCAATGATCAGATCGCCTAAAGCCACTTCAATGTTCTCCATTGCTGTTGGCTTATATGTCGCACCGCTAATAATGGCAGAGATATATCTCGCCTCATCGTCATCCAAAGTGACCATGGAAACGCTGTTGTCTGTATCATCTTCATCGAAATGAGATAATTCGCGCCGTCCATCATTATGAATAACGATCGAGAGTTTGTCGCCGCTGCGGGCCTGGACCACGAATTGTTTACCGATTCCTGGCAGATCTGTTTCTTTGAGATTCATTTGAGTCAAGCCTCCAGTTTTTAGAGTCATTTTCCATTTTGGGTATTACAAAATGAGCCTCATGCGATTTCGTTTTAAAAAAACGTGTAGGTCATGCAGGAGACTGGATCAAAAAACGATACAACTTCGGTTAAGCCACGAACATGCTCGTAAATTTGATGGGCATAAGCAGACGCCGCTTTAACAGCAGGCAGAATAACGGTCGGAAACACGCCCATGGCGCCAGCAGCATAAAGCTGATCAAGGCCGGGACGGCATCCAGTTGATGCGGGGTTCTGTCGATAAACAGCTTGCCGTAAGACGGTGTACTATTGAGGCGAAGTGATACCTTGTGCTGCACATGGCCATAATCGGTCTCAAGCGTCTCTTCCCCACGAGACTCTGCATGAACGGGGGATGAAATAAAGGAAGGGAGGGACAACGCCAGGACCAACGTCAATACCACCACAGCTAACCAACGAAGCCTTAGTTGTTGCGTTGTCATGCGTCATCCCTCCCCTCGACATCTATTTACTTACTATTAAGGATAGCATATCGACGTCATTCTTTCCAAAGAAAGAGTGGACTTGGATGGACCTCTATTAGATTAGGAAATACCGAATCAGAATATACGCGCTTGCGAAGATGATCGACAGAATCATCAGCAGGAAGCCATATTTCATGTAGCGGACAAATGTAATTGGCTCCCCTTCCTTGGCAGACATGCCTGCGGCAATCAAATTGGCACTGGCCCCGATCAGGGTTCCGTTGCCGCCAAGGCATGCCCCCAGCGCCAAACTCCACCACAGCGGCTGCAGGTTGCTGATTCCCATCGCTCCCATGTCCTGAATCATCGGAATCATCGTAGCCACGAACGGGATATTATCCAGGAAGGAAGAGGCGATCGCACTTAGCCAGAGAATCAGCATAGAAGTCGTCAACGGGTCTCCTCCGGTTAAGTCGATGGACCACTCCGCTAACCGCTTGATCGTACCGGTGTCAATCAAACCGCCGACCAGGACAAACAATCCAATAAAGAAGAAGATGGTTGGCCATTCGACGGAACGGAACGCTCTTTCCATTACATGCTCACCTGTGAGCAGCAACAATAGAAAAGCTCCGGCCAACGCCACGGTAGCCGATTCCAGATGGAATGTCTGGTGCAGGAAGAAGCCAAGCAGCGTTAAGCCGAGGACGACCAAGCATTTTATGAGGAGCTTCTGATCCGTAATCAAGCCATCTAGGCTGATGTTCATGATATTCTTCTGGTTCTCCGGCGTTGACTGAATTTGCTTCCGAAATACCAACACGAGAAGCGGTAGGGTGGCTGCCAGGATCACAATCACGATCGGCGCCAAGTGCTGCAGGAAAGCGTTAAAAGTCAATTCCTTGACAGCGCTGCCGATCATAATATTTGGCGGATCCCCGATTAACGTTGCCGTTCCGCCGATATTTGAGGCCACGACCATCGAGAAGATGTAAGGGAATACCTTGACCTTCAACTGCCGGGTAATGCTAAAGGCGACCGGTACCATCAGAATGATTGTCGTCACATTGTCCAAAAATGCGGAGGCAACTGCCGTAATTAGCGCCAGGAGCCACAGGATGGTCACGGGGTTCCCTTTGCCGATCCGGGCCGTCCAAATCCCGATATATTTGAATAACCCCGTTTCCGCCGTGGTGTTCACGATGATCATCATGCCGATCAAGAGACCTAGCGTATTAAAATCGATGTGATGAATCGCAGACTCCTGATCGACGATGCCAAGGACGATCATCAGAACGGCACCGACCATGGCCAGCAGTGTCCGGTGGATTTTCTCCGAAATGATGAATGCGTACGTTAATAGAAAGATGATGATGGCCCAGATTGCTTGTTGCTCCATATGAATTCTCCTCTCCAAGTTAGATGTCCCTGAGGGCATGATAGCTTGGCGCGCAGGGGCAGAATTATGCCATTATCGGTCAAAAAAAGGCAAAAAGAGCCCGCAATTTGACAGGCTCCTCCGATAACTCTCGTTTTCTATTGTTTAGTCATTCTGACTTCATTATAGACTGACTTGGCCGGAATGTAAAGCACTTGCGGAGAAACCCTCCCTCCACCCATAAACCCCCAGGCTGAGCGCATCCTCGACTTAGGTCTAGGTTGAAAAACCGTCCCCAGTCCGTTTTGGATAACCTGTAATCACCCTAGAATAGAGACATAAGGTTGATCAAATGAGAGGCGGTGAAATTTTCAATGAGAACAAATCGACTGAATGTATTCGCTATTGTACTGATTGCCCTTGGCGCACTGATTCTGCTGGGCAAGTTAACTCCTTTCCTAGGCAGCCTGTTCGGACTGGTGATTGCGATTGTAATGATCGGTCTCGGCTATTACGGGATTCGACGGGGGAACGCCTTCTTCGGATGGCTGGTGTTGATTTTCGGGGTGATTTCCTTGATCTCCAAGCTGGCCTGGCTGATCGTTCCGCTCTTAGGTATTGGATTAATCGTTTACGGTATCTCTTCCTTAAGAGGCAAACGGAGTTACTGATTGATTAAATACATGCAGATGAACTTGAATTGTGAACCGAAAGGTTAGGAGGGAAGGATGTCATGAGTGTATTTCGTCGAGTACGAGATATTACGGTAGCTACTCTAAATGAGAAGTTGGAGCAATCGCAGGATCCGGTTCGCTTGATCGACCAATTTCTGATTGAAACGCGGCAGGAAATTGCCGAAGCCGAGAAGCTTCATTATCAATACAGTGGACACGCGAAGCAATTGAAGCAGCAGGTCGATCAAGCCAAGGTGATGCGCGACAAACGTGAGGAACAAGCGCTGCTTGCTTTGAAAGCAGGCGAGGAGCACTTGGCGAAGCTGGCCCTGCAGGAGAAGATGCTGTACGAGGAAAAGGTGGAACAATACACCGAGTTGTACACGCAAAGCATAGAATCGCTGCAGGAATTAGAAGCCCAGCTAAACGAATTGAAGACCGAATATCAGGTCGTATACAACAAACGGCAGTACTACTATGCAAGAATGGAGACGCTTCGTTTACAGCAGCGGATGAACCAGCGGATGAACGGTTACGGCGTGCAGGATGTGCCGAAGATGTTCCATCGCTTGGAGGACCGGGTGTCCGATATGGAATGGGAAGCCCGCAGCCTGCGCGAATTGCGGAGAGCGGGTTCGGATTTCTTGAACCAAGCCGGCTCCGCCATCCAATCGACTCTGGAACAGGAGCTCTCCCGCTTGAAGCAGAAGCTAAATAACCAGCGAGAGGAGTAAGAATCGATGGGAAGACCCTTGTACCGATCCAGACGGGATCGCTGGATCAGCGGTTTGATCGGAGGGCTCGGAGAATATTTCGGAATTCACGTCGGCGTGCTCCGGTTGATCGCTTTTCTTAGCATATTTTTTACCGGCGGGACAACGATCTTTATCTACTTCATCGCTACCTTGGTGATCTCCAAGGAGCCATATCAGCCCCACGATCCGTACTATCATGGCGGATGGCCGGGCAGCGGCCCGCATCCGGGTTACGGCGGTAAACGCCGGGACTTCTACGAGGATCAACGCTTTGGTCCCCGTCCACCGTACGGTAATCCAACCGGCAATACTTACGGAACCCAGCCGCCGCAATACGGCCCAGGTGCTTCGGGAGCCGGCTTTCAGTCCGCCCCGGGTGCTTCCAGTCTGGATTCCATGATGGAAGATATTGAGAAGAAAGCATTAAAAAAAGAATTGGAAGAGCTGCGCAAGAAGCTCTCCGAATACGAGAAGGGAGAAGTGTAGACGATGGGAGTATTCAAAAGAATTAAAGATATTACGAAAGCGTCTGTAAACGATTTGTTGGATAAGGTGGAAGACCCGATTGTCATGCTGAACCAATACCTGCGCGATATGGAGGCTGAAATTCGCGACGCCGAAGTAACGGTGGCGAAGCAAATGGCCAACGAGCGCCGGATGAAGCAACGTCTGGACGAAGCGATCCGCATCTCTGCACAGCGGGAGGCTCAAGCTGAGCTTGCACTCCGCAATGGGCAGGAGGAAGTTGCCCGCAAAATGCTGGAGGAGAAAATCCATTACGACCAAAAGCAAACGGAATTCGCCGAGCTGCACGCGCAAGCTGAAGCTCATGCTGCCGAACTCAAACAGCAGCTGCACGATATGAAAGACGAGTTCTATAAACTGCGCAACAAACGGAACGAGCTGGTGAGCCGCGCGCAAATGGCGAAAGCTAGAAAGCAAATGTCGCAAATCAGCACGCTGCATACGATCGAAAGCGGCAACGCTTCGCTCGGATTCCACCGGATGGAAGAGAAGATTATGCAACTGGAAGCGGAAGCCGAAGTCGCCGGCATGGTTTATCGCGGAACATCGCCTTCCACTTACATCAGCCCGGCAGATGCCGAGAAGCAGCTGAAAGTGGATGCGCAGCTTGAAGCGCTGAAAGCAAAATTGAACCCGTCCGCAGCCCGCGAAGAAGACAAGGAATAACTACACGTCCGCTGGACATTGTGATATTCTAAATACTGGTGAAGCCATACGGTATGGGAGGCCATGCCGTTATGGCTTTTTACGACTCTATGAACCTGCAGGGAGGTGCGGCACATGGATACACGGAAAAGGTTCTTAGCCATCGGCTTAATCGCATTTGGCTTACTGTTGATTTTCGGGAAGTGGCTGAGTTTCTTTACCATTGTCGCCCTCTTTTTGCTTGGGTTCGGCATATATAAAATCCGGCAAGGGGAACAGGTCAAGACCGGCTATATCTTGATGGCGGTCGGCGGCGGACTCATCCTGCTGGACCATTTTATGCTGATCTTGGCGATTCTGATGATCTCGCTGGGGTACTACTACGCGAAAGTTCGCAAAACCCAACCGCAAGGCAATTACGTGCAGAAGCAAAACATCACCTCCAGCATCCGCTGGGACCGCGATCCGTGGAACTTGCGGAACACAAGCATGTGGCATGTGCTTGGCGAGCTTGACATCGATTTATCGCTGGCGATGATGGAAGGTGGGCATAACGTCCTCATGTTTCAAGGGATTGTCGGGGACGTGGATTTAGTGATTCCGGAGGATTACGGCGTGGAGATCGAAGCGTTTGTCCTGTTCGGACAAATCGATTTCAGCCACGACAAAGAGACGGGCATGCTCAATCGGTTATATTGGAAGTCGCCGAACTACGAGGTCCGTGACCAAAAAGTGAAAATCATCATTTCCTATCTTGTAGGAGATGTCGATATACGATTACTTTAGACAGGAGGAACGTCCCGCATGAAATCGAAAAAGCCGAGCAACATGGTCTCCCGCAGCATGCGCGGAGGGATTCTCCTGTCTGTTATTACGATGGCAGCCACCATTTATGTGATGTATACATACGGGTATTTTCAACCCCAACCGTCCTGGAGGACGGTCATCCAAGCCGGCATGACGCTGCTGTCGCTGCTTCTCATCATCGGCGCAGCTTTCGGCTTCTTTCTGGGGTATCGTCCCAAACGACAGATCGACGGTTTACGTGAAGCCTTGCTGCAATGGGAGAAAGGCAATCAAACCGGGAGCGTTCCCAAGCTCGGCGAAGACGAACTGGGCCGACTGGCAGAGCAGCTGGAGCGGATCGGCAAACGCTGGGAGGAGCAGGTGTCCTCGCTGCAGCGGTTATCCACGCACAACGCCCAGTTGGCCGAGCAAGCCCGGGTATCGGCGATCGTGGAGGAGCGGCAGAGGCTGGCCCGCGAATTGCATGACGCCGTATCCCAGCAGCTGTTTGCCATCTCGATGACGGCTACGGCTGTGGGACGTACGCTGGAGAAGGATTTCGACAAAGCGCAGCGTCAGGTCGAACTCATTGAGGAGATGGCTTCGGTGGCGCAGTCGGAAATGCGCGCGCTGCTGCTGCATTTACGTCCGGTCTATCTTGAAGGCAAGGAATTGTCGCAGGGCTTAAGCGATTTGGTCAAAGAGCTAAAGACGAAGGTGCCGATGGATTTAACCCTGGAGATCGACGAGGATTTGAATTTAGGCAAAGGGATTGAAAACCATCTGTTCCGCATCATCCAGGAAGCGATGTCCAATACGCTGCGCCACGCCAAGGCGGACAAGATGGAGATTCGGATTCACCGCCGGGGCGAAGCAGTTAAGGTGACGCTGCGCGACAACGGGATCGGCTTCGAGATGGACGACAAGAAGCAGGCTTCGTACGGCTTGTCGACGATGCAGGAGCGCATCCACGAGATCGGCGGATCGATTCAGTTTATCACCGCGCCCGGCAAAGGGACGCGTATTGAGATATCCGTTCCACTAATTCATGAAGAAAGCGGGGATGAAGGCAGTCATGGAGATGGAAGACAAGGAGATTAAAGTACTGCTTGTGGATGACCATGAGATGGTAAGAATCGGCCTGGCGGCGGTGCTGGGCACCGAAGAAGGGATTGAGGTTGTCGGAGAGGCCAGCAGCGGGGAGGAAGGAATTCGCCTGGCGCAGGAGTACCGGCCTGACGTCGTGCTGATGGACCTGGTGATGGAAGGCATAGACGGCATCGAAGCGACTCGGCAGCTGCTTGCCTTGCATCCGGACTGTAAAGTCATCGTGCTCACCAGCTATCTTGATGACGAGAAGATGTATCCCGTGATCGAAGCCGGGGCGTTCAGCTATTTGCTGAAAACGTCGCGCGCTTCCGAGATCGCTGAGGCGATTCGCGCAGCAGCCCGCGGCCAATCGGTATTGGAGTCGCAGGTCGCTTCCAAGATGATGAACCGGTTCCGCCAACCAAAGGTGGAGGCTCCGGCTCACGAAGAGCTGACCGAGCGCGAAATGGACGTTCTGCGTTTGCTGGCTCAAGGGAAATCGAATCAGGATATCGCCGACGAGCTGATCATCGGGATCAAAACGGTGAAATTCCATGTCACCAATATTTTAGCGAAGCTTGGCGTAGAGGACCGCACGCAGGCGGCTATTTACGCATACAAAAACGGGTTGGCGGAGTGAATTTCTGCCAAACCGTTTTCTTAAGATATCAGAAAGTATAAACTTCGGGGCATTGGCATCCTGATATCGCAAGAAAAAACTTCCGCTAAACGCGGTCTGTCTACTTTGAATGTACGTCGATAGACGTTTTTCTTATTAGTTCAACAAGTTATAGGCTGAGGAGTGAACGAGGGTCACCTCGGCCTGGACCTGATCCAATTCCATGATGGAAATCAGGGACTTTCCTTGGGAACGGAGCTGCTTCCACCGCGCCTGGTCATAGCGGTAGAGCTTCTCTTCCAGATTGTATAGGTCGATATGGCGAGCCTTCGCAATGTCGAAGGAACGCCTGATTTCGCGTTCGATGGTCTCTTCGGCCAAGGCACGGAGCCGGGCGGCGGCAATCCCGCCTCCCGCCCCTACCTCCGTGATATAGGCTTTGGCGCGCACGTTCAAATTGATCCGAATGGGGTCACTACCCGCGCCGATTTGTACGTCCGGATCGCGATGCGCGATATTGATCGTCACCGGGGATCCATCCTCTAAGGATAAAGGCAACGGAAAGCTGATCATTCTGTGGAATGCCACGTATCTCGCCCCCTGAAGCATTGCCGGGTCAACTTGTCCACGGTTGCGGCCTTGTGCGATGGCATATGCGCCGACGAGCTTGATTTGAGGAATAGGTTTGCCCTCCCCCTTCCAAACCTCGTCAGTCCAGCTGATCAGGGGTAACAGCCTCGTCACCGCAGGCTCCTTCACCCCGTCCATCAGCTTGATGAGCCGAATGGGCTCGACGAAAGAATAGAGTTTAAATAATTCTTCGGGTTCAAGCAGCCCCGAATTCAGCACCGACTCATTCAGAAGGGAGATGCTCGCAAACACATCGGGAATTTGCTTGTCGGTGCCAAACACCCAAGGCGTGTACCGAAGATCACGGGTTTGGATCAAGCCGTTGACGGCTTCCGGCAAATGCTTGTCCAGCAGCGCTTTGGAGAAGATGATCGTTCGGACATGCGTCCAGGACGTCCGTTGCTGCGAGGCGGGGTAGAGCGAAATCAAAGCCTCGTCGATCGTCTTCCCCTCGCCTTTTCCGATCCAAACCTTCCCGTTTCCGGTTTCAACCGCCCCCTCTTGTTTAGCAATCTCTGCAAAATCCAGCAACTGGGCATAAATGATGAAACGGCCATCCGCATAATCGACACCCAATGCGGTGATAAAATTGATATTTTGCGCCTCTTTCATATCCCAACAGCCCGTCAGCAGCAGGATCAGCGCAAGGAAAGCCCGGATCGCTCTCAAGGCTTGTCCCTCCTTGCCGTTTGATCCAGCGGATGCAGAATGCGGGGCCGCCTCTTCACGGATTTCGACGGCTTCTTCAGGACCGCTTCGGCAAAGTCGCTTTTGACGAACGGGGAAAATGGCGATAGATAAGGCACGCCATAGGACTCTAATGAGGCAAGGTAAAGGATTAGACCGATAAAACCGATCAGGAACCCGAACATCCCAAAGATGGAGGACAACAGCAAAATCACGATGCGAAGTTGGGCTGTCGTACCGCTTAACGTCTGATTCTCTAAGGTCGAACTGGCGACGATGGCGATCGCCACGGCGACGATGATGGTCGGCGAGGTGATCCCGGCGCGGATGGCGGCATCTCCGATAATCAGGCCGCCTACGACCGTTATCGTTTGTCCCATGGCATGGGGTAATCTTTTGCCTGCCTCGTTAAAGATCTCGAACAGAAACAGCATGACGAAGGTTTCAAACGGGACCGGAAACGGCAAGCCATGCCTCGATTTGCTGATGGTTGCCAGCAGCGGGACGGGGATTTGCTCCAGATTAAAACTGGTTAACGCGACATAGAAGCCCGGGAGAAACAACCCGACGGTCAGTCCGATGAGTCTGAGCACTTTTTGCACGGACACGATGTAATAAGGGGTGTTGGCATCCTCTGGAGAAATCAGCAGATTCATCAAGGTCACAGGAGCAACGATGGCGATCGGATTCCCATCGGCCAACACGGCAAATCGGCCCGCCAGCAGGGCATCGACAACGTAGTCCGGTCTCCCCGAGTAATCGGTCAGCGGGAATAAGGCTCGTTTATGCGCTCCCTTCACGACGGATTCGATATACGAGGTGCCGATAATTGCATCGGTGTCAATCTCGTACAATCGCTTTCGAGCCTCTGCGAGAATGTCCGGGTTAATAACATCTTGAATATAAAAAAGCGCAATGCGCGTTTCCCCCCGCGTCCCTTTGATGATCTCTTCCACCCCCAGGGAAGCGGTCCGCAGCCGTTTTCGAATCAACCCGATGTTGGTCGTCAGGTTTTCAGTAAAGCCGTCACGGGCTCCCTTGACGGCCGATTCCGTACTGGCTTCTTCGGGGGAACGGCCTGGCGGGTTCGAAATATCGCAGCTGAAGAAGGTCTGGTTGTATTCAAAATAAAGGACCAGCTTGCCGGAGTAGACTTGAAGAGTAAGACGATGCAGCAAGTCCGGCCCTTCGATCCGGTTTAACGGCAAATAGGGATTGGCTCCGAACGCCTCGATTCCGATATTGGCCTGTTCCCGACACAGTTCAGCAAGCCGCGGATAGACCACCTCGCTCAACTGTTTCAAATCCGTCATCGGCTCACAATAGATTAAGGTGATCGAACGCCCCGGCTCCATCCCGGCAGCAAACGGGCGAAGCTTGACGTCGGAGGAAGTCTGGAAATATTGGGTCAGGAACGGAATGTCGATCCGGTCTACTTGTTGGCCGGACGGCCGGTCGCTGGAACTCATGCGGATCCTCCTTTCTTGCGTTTTCTTAATAAAGCGGCAGCGGCAATGATGAGCGTCATGAACAGCAGGAAGCAGGCGTTTATCGGATATATGTAAAGAATCATTAAATGCTGAAACACGATGTCGGTAAAGGTATAACAGCTAAGTAAAATCAGGATGAACGCGAGGACCGCGAGCAATGTGGGTCTCCAACGGGGATTTTGCTTCTTCCACATATCCGCGATGACGATCATCGCAAAGGAAATACGGATAAAGCTGCCCGACAACCATTGACAGATCGAGAAAAAATCGGTTTGCGATACGTATTTGCCAAAACCGGCGATTCTCCATTCCTCATAAGCCGGGTAACGCTGAACGGCCGCCTCAAACGGGTTGAACTCGGTGATGGCGCCGGTCAGTGGACCCAGCATTAGACCAAGCAGAATCAGACTGAACACGATGAATTGGATTCTGGTTAATGGGGCCTTCAGGTATGGGTGAAGGAAGAAGACAAAAAAGATCTCGAACAACCCGGCACAGGCGTACAATACTCCCTTGAAAACCGGAATCCATCCCTGTTCCAAGAGAGGGAACAGCAGACTGTAATCTTTGAATTCGACGTTGACGATGGCGACATAGAAGCCAAGCAGTACAACAAGCGGCAGCAAGATACCGGAGGTGACGGCGATTGTTTTCATGCCCTTCAGCGCCCCAACGAAACAAAGCAGCATCAAGATCAACGAGCTGGCCAAAACCGGAGTGTAAGGCAGAAACGTCACCTTCATCCACATTACGGTATCATATAAACTGAACCACGCCGTAGCGAAGAAGAACGCTGTCATCGCCCATTGAAACCCAAAAGCAGGAATTCGGCCCAGCCGATGGCGAATCCATTCGGGAAGAGGTTGGGTTCCAATCCGGGACGAAGTGTAACGAATGAGGCAGACCACAAGTGCAAATGGCACGGCGGACAGTAGCACGGAAAACCAGGCATCCCGTTTGGCGATTTGCAGCAAGGCCGGGATGATGAAGACATGGTTTGTGAGTCCGAGGGCCAACATCAACGTCATGATAGCCTGAAAATTCGTAGCTTTCGGCGAGCGGATCATAAGCTTCCCCATCCTGATAGGTTTTGGCTCTATACATTGAGTTATTATTCGCAGAGGAGGCGCGTGACATGCAAAACCGCAAGTTATGGAGTATTGGGTTGTTGATCCTCGTTTGCGCGATGCTGCTGGTCGGCCTGCAACGGATCCAAGCGACTGAGCAAGAAGCGGCCGTTCCAGATTCACTGAAAGACGCGGAGCAGCAGTTGGACGCGCTGGTTGCGATAGGCAGGGCCGTAACGTCGGATCCGTTTCGGATGACACTGAAATGGCAAGGTGAATGGAACTCGCTGCTTTCCGCAGAGGAAGCGGCCGGGGTGTTAGCCAGCCGGTTGGGGCTGTCGAATCCGGAGGCGGGGACTGTTCAAGGGCGGACGGTTTATGAGTCCCAAGGTCAGATCGAGGGGATTCGCGCCGAGCTGGAGCTGATCACACTGGAAGAGGGCAAGCATTATGCGATGCTTCGCTTGGAGGCCGCCGGCGGAGATCCGGCGATATGGGAGCAACTTCAGGAAGCCCAACGGATGGCTGGGGAATCGCTGGCAGATGAAGGCGTCGATACGCGATGGAATGCAGCAATACAGGGGATGGCCTGGCCCGCATCCGCTACAGATGAGGGGACGGACTCCGGCGAACCCGTGCTCGCCGCGACGCTTGACCGCTTGGAATCGCAAATTGAGCGATCCGCCAAACTGAAGTTGAAGCAAGTCGAAGCGTTTGGGGACGAAGGGACGGCCAGCCGCACGTATCGGGTGGATCCCTTGCCGATCACCGTCCTCAGCGGCGATCATCACGTGGCATTGCAGATGGCTGTCCATCGCAACAGCGGCACCGGGATGGATGAGATTACGATCGGTACGCCGCTGCTAACCGTAGAATATTAGAGATCGTGAAGGAGGCAACGGGGACTCGTGCAACATCTGCTGCTGCATCAGCAAAGCTGCTCGGAAATCTTCGTCTATGAAACGGACGAATTATACGGCGAGCGCGGGGCGTTTCGCGTCCTGCAATTCGCCAGCAAGGCGGTGCAAGGCGCAATGGATATGAACCGGCCCGAACGGATCATACTGGAATATCCACGGGCGATGTTGTATTTGCTTCAGCGCCATGTTCCCGATCCCGGACGGGTGTTCATCATCGGCCATGGAACGGGAACGATCGCCAGCCATTTGAGCAGGAGCGACGTTATTGTGGCGGAGATTGATCCGGTGGTGGCGGAAATTAGCCGCAACTTTTTCGGCTATACGGGTGATTCGGTGCGCATCGGTGACGGGCGTTCTTTGCTTGAAGAAGAGAAGCCGAATTCCTTCGACGGAATTATCGTGGATGCGTTCTCCGAACAGGGTACGCCGGGCCATTTAACGTCGCTTGGTTTTTTTCAGTTGGCGGCAGAAAGACTGGATCGGGAAGGGATCCTGCTTCTGAATCTATTTGGCCGAGGGGCAGAAGACGCATGGATTGCCGCGCTCACTGCCACGTTGCGGGAAGTGATGGAGTATGTCCGGGTGTTTTCGCTGCCGGCAGGTCAGCCTCATGAACCGCGGAATATGCTGATCGCGGGCAGCCGCAAACCGATTCAGTATCAAGCCCACGGCATGGCCGGGTTTGTTGAGGTCGAGCCTCCAGCGGGGTATATCATTTATGACCCCATATCTATAGATAGATGATGGAATCCGTCAGGCGAATGTGCTAAAATGGCATCACATCCCGTGATGCCTTGTAAAGAGATGTCATTGATCGGTAATGAAGTTTTAAATTCACCAATCTTACATAGAAAGAATGAGGAGCCATGGCTGACAATTTCTCACAACCAACAGTTCAGCCCCCAGGGGCGGTATTTTTTATTTTCGGGGCTACCGGAGACTTAGCGCGCCGCAAGCTCTTCCCGGCCATCTATTCCTTGTATCGCGAAGGGAAATTGGCCGAGGATTTCGCCGTCATCGGTGTAGCCCGGCGTCCGCGTTCGGACGAGGAATTCAAGGATGACCTGTATCGTTCGATTGAGGAATTTTGCCGATATAAGATCGACGACCAGGAGCAATGGGGGCGCTTTGCTGAGCATTTTTCCTACAAATCGCTGGACATCAATAACGTTGACGGTTATCACGAACTCAGAGAACTGACCGAGTCCATGGAAGCGCGGTTTGGGATTCCCGGAAACCGTCTGTTCTACTTGGCTTTGGCGCCGGAGCTGTTCGGCAGCGTATCCTTTAACCTGCAGAAGGGCGGCATGTTGAATACGAGCGGCTGGCACCGGTTGGTGATTGAGAAGCCGTTTGGGTATGATCTGCAGTCTGCTCAGAAGCTGAACGAAGAGCTGAGTCAGGTATTTAAAGAAGAGGAAATTTACCGGATCGACCACTATCTCGGCAAGGAGATGGTGCAGAACATTGAAGTGATTCGCTTTGCGAATGCTTTCTTCGAGCCGCTCTGGAACAACAAGCATATCGCCAATGTGCAAATTACGCTCAGCGAGACGGTTGGCGTGGAAGAACGCGGCGGATATTACGATCATGCCGGTGCGTTGCGTGACATGGGGCAGAACCATATGCTGCAAATGCTCACGATGATCGCCATGGAGCCGCCAAGCCGCTTGTACGCGGAGGACATCCGCGACGAGAAGGTGAAGGTGCTGCGCTCACTGCGTCCGTATGAATCGGTGCAAGAAGTGAAGGAGAACGTGGTTCGCGGGCAATATATCGCAGGGGAAGCGAAAGGCAAGAAGCTTCCGGGTTATCGTGAGGAGGACAAGGTTGACCCGAACTCCAATACCGAAACGTATTTTGCGGCCAAAGTGTTCGTTGACAATTTCCGCTGGGCCGGCGTGCCGTTCTATATTCGCACCGGGAAGCGGCTCCCCGTCAAAACGACGGAGGTCGTTGTGGAATTCAAGGCGATGCCAACGAATGTCTATCTCGGTCAGAAGCATACGCTGGAGCCGAACCTCCTCGTGATCCGCGTGAATCCGATGGAGGGCATTTACATCAAGATTAATGCCAAGAAGCCGGGTTCGGAATCGCAAATCCAGCCGCTGGCGATGGACTTTTGCCAAAGCTGCCTGGTGGGGATCAACTCGCCGGAGGCTTATGAACGCTTGATCTACGATGCGGCTCAAGGGGATTCGACGTATTTCACCCGTTGGGACGAAGTGGCGGCGGCTTGGGCCTTCGTTGATCGAATCGCCGCGGCTTGGGCGCAAAATCCGTCCGACATCAGTACGTATCCTGCCGGTTCTTGGGGGCCGAAGGAAGCGGACGAGCTGCTGGCGAAGGACGGCTTCCATTGGTGGCCGGTGAACGGCCAGGAGGAAGACAACGTCGTTTGGATCAACCCGAATTAATGCTGCGTTGACCGTGAACGATCCGGCCTATGGGCGAATAGAATAGGTTTAGCTGGAAACACCTTCATGTCCCGTCTGGGCGTAAGGTGTTTTTGCTTAACGGAAGGACAAAATATGTTACAATAGAGAACGTGAATTTGTGGAACGAGAGGAAAGTGAGCATGAGCAAAGCATTGGACCAAGTGCTGCAGCAGGAAGTGGACAAACGGCGTACGTTTGCAATCATTTCCCACCCGGACGCCGGGAAAACGACGCTGACCGAAAAACTGCTGCTGTTCGGCGGCGCGATTCGTCTCGCCGGATCGGTCAAGGCGCGCAAAGCGAGCAAACACGCGACAAGTGACTGGATGGAAATCGAGAAGCAGCGGGGGATTTCCGTTACTTCTTCCGTCATGCAGTTTGATTATAACGGCCATCGGGTGAACATCTTGGATACGCCGGGCCACCAAGACTTCTCGGAGGATACGTACCGGACGCTGACCGCAGCAGACAGCGCCGTCATGTTGATCGACGTGGCGAAGGGCGTTGAGGCCCAGACGATCAAGCTGTTCCAGGTCTGCGCGAAGCGGGGCATTCCGATTTTCACCTTCATAAACAAGCTGGACCGGGAAGGCCGGAACCCGTTTGAACTGATGGAGGAAATCGAGCAGGTGCTGGGCATCCGCTCCGTGCCGATGAACTGGCCGATTGGGATGGGCCGCGAGCTGTCGGGTGTGTATGACCGGATGAAAAACCAGGTTGAGCTGTTCCAGGGAGACGACCACTCCACGATCCAGGTGAAGAAGGTGGATGGGTATACCGATCCGGTGATTCGCGAAATGGCTGGCGAATATCTCCATGATCAGCTGTGTCAGGATCTGGAGCTGTTGGATGTGGCGGGGGACCCGTTTGATTTTGAGAAGGTTCGCCGCGGCGAATTAACGCCGGTGTTTTTCGGCAGCGCGGTGAACAATTTTGGCGTGCAGACGTTCCTGGAGAACTTCCTGCAGTTGGCTCCAAAGCCGACGCCGCGCCGCAGTACCCAAGGCTTGATTGAACCTACGAACGAGAAGTTCTCGGGGTACGTGTTCAAAATCCAGGCGAACATGAACCCGGCCCACCGCGACCGGATCGCCTTCCTGCGCATTGTCTCGGGCAAGTTCGAACGCGGCATGACGGTGAAGCATGTGCGGGCGGGCAAGGAGATCAAGCTGTCCCAGCCGCAGCAATTCCTGGCCCAGGATCGGGATATCGTCAGCGAAGCGTATCCCGGGGACATCGTCGGGTTATTTGACCCGGGGATTTTCCGGATCGGCGACTCGCTAAGCCAAGGCAGTGAAATCGTATTTGACGAGCTGCCGACGTTCTCGCCGGAGATTTTCGCCAAGGTGACGGTGAAGAACGCGCTGAAGCATAAGCAATACCAGAAGGGGATCGACCAACTGACCGAGGAAGGCACGATTCAGGTGTTCACGACGGTCGGATTTGAAGATACGCTGCTGGGCGTGGTTGGGCAACTGCAGTTCGAGGTGTTTGAATACCGGATGAAGAGCGAATATGGCGTGGATGTCCAGCTTCAACGGATGCCGTACCAGTTCGCGCGCTGGATCGTAGGCGACAAAATCGACCCGTCCAGGTTCCGGATCAATTCCACGCTGGTGAAGGATAAGAAAGGCAATTATGTCGCGTTGTTCGAAAATGAATACGCGATGCGGACGGCGATGGAGAAGAATCCAGACGCCAAGTTCCTGGAGACCGCACCTTAAGAAGTGAAGGTCCGCAGCCTCCCGGACAAAGGAAAGACCGCCCTTGGACAGGGCGGTCTTTGTTGTAGCGGGCAGTTCTATTTCAATGGTTTGAGGCTAGCCTGATCCACTTGCTGCTTGAGCACGGATACCAGTTCATTTTGTTTGGACGTATCGATATGCTTCCAGATCGTTTCGAAGACGACGCCAAGACCCGGCAGTGCGGCTTCCTGAGCGTCGATCGAACCTTCGATCATCTCCCGCAGCCCTTGCTCGTCTTTGCCGTGAATTTTGTGCATAATCGCTTGACGCAGGTCGAGTGTAATGGATGGCACGTAGTTTCCCTCCTTGAAATATGTGACTTGCCCGGTGTTAATTTGCCCGATTGGAACTGGGATAATGCGCAGGGGTGTTGAAAAACGACCCGTTTTGCAGGGTTTAACCAAATCTCTTCGGGGGATTGTGGTATACTAAATCGGATGGAAAATGGATGGGTGGTGAGAGCATGGCAAATGCAGCCAAAAAACAGTTTGCCGTGATCGGTATGGGCCGATTCGGTTTAAGCGTGGCAACGGCACTCAGCAGCATGGGCTTTGACGTACTGGCGATCGATGCGGATGAACATCATACGCAAGCCGTGGCGAATCTGGTCACGCACGCGGTAACCGCAGATTCCACCGATGAAGATGCGCTGCGCGCACTGGGGATTCGGAATTTTGACGTCGTTGTCGTGGCGATCGGTGAAGACATCCAGGCCAGCATTTTAACCACGCTGATCCTCAAAGACATGGGCGGGCCGCTCATTGTGGTGAAGGCGCAAAACGAATTGCATGGCAAAGTATTGCAGAAAATAGGGGCCGATAAGGTCATTTTCCCGGAACGGGATATGGGGCTTCGGGTGGCACATCATCTGACTTCACCGAACGTCTTGGATTACATCGAATTGTCCGACGAGTACAGCATCGTGGAGATGCGCGTCAGCTCACAGATGATCGGCAAGAATCTGAAGGAACTGGATATTCGCGCCCGGTTTGGCTGTAACGTGATGGCGATCAAACGGGGCAGCAAAATGAACATCTCCCCGGCGGCCACGGTCTCGCTGACGGAGGAGGACGTACTCGTCATCGTCGGCGAGAAGGGCGACTTGACGAAGCTCGAGTTGGCTTACGCGGAGGAGTAAGACGAGCCTCGCTTCGTGAGCGACGGATCATTTTTTAAACCATGTTAAGGATGGAAAAGATATGGAAATTTTGTCTGCACAGAACCCCCGCGTCAAGGAATGGGCGGGGCTGCTTGAGAAGAAAAATCGGGACAAGCAAGGGAAATATCTGATTGAGGGCATTCACCTCGTGCAGGAGGCGTTGCAATCCAAAGCCGACGTGGAATGCGTCTGCTATGACCTCGAGCACGGCATTCCAGCCGAACTGCAGGCGGCGGCGTCCGCCGGGCTGGACGTCGACTGGATCGGCGTGTCCAGCGCCGTGATCGCCAAGTGCAGCGATACGAAGTCGCCGCAGCCGGTGTTCGCGGTCGTGCGCAAGGACCGCGGGACGGTCGCTCCGCTCCTTGCGAAGGAGCGGAGCTTGGTGGTCGTGCTCGACGGTGTGCAGGACCCCGGCAACGTCGGCACGATCATCCGCAGCGCCGATGCGGTCGCGGCGGACGGGGTCATCGTCGGCGCTGGCTGCGCCGACATCTACGGGCCCAAGGTGCTGCGCGCCACCATGGGCTCGCTGTTCCACCTGCCGGTCGTGCATGCCGACCTGGCAGAGGTGCTGCCGCAGGCGAAGCAGCGGGGCATCCGGCTGGCCGGCACCAGCCTGCAGGCGGCGGCGAACTGCTTCGCCTACGATTTCACGCAGCCCGTGTGGCTGCTCTTCGGCAGCGAGGGCGGCGGCCTTAGCCCGGCGGTCCGCGAGTTCATGGACGACGGGCTGCTGATCCCGATGCGCGGCAAGGCCGAATCGCTGAACGTGGCGATGGCCGCGTCCGTGCTGCTGTATGAGGCGATGCGGCAGCGGTATTTTTCAACCGGTAAAAATTCCTAGATTCATTCCGCTTCCCGCCGCGCGGGCAAGTGGAATTCCACGCACGTGCCTTCTTCTGGCGAGCTGTCGATCCGAAAGTACGCCTGTTCGCCATAGACGATAACGAACCGGCGGTAGGCGTTGTAGATGCCGGTATGCTTTTTGAAGAAAGGGTCCTCCGTCTCGCCGCCGCTTTCGATCATCCGGTGCAGCTTCTCTAGCACTTCCTCCGGGATGCCCATCCCCGTATTGTAAACCCTAACCCGCAAATATTCCTCGAACGGCTCCACGCTGATCCTAAGCAGGAACTCCTCCGCGCCCATGGCGGGGCTCCAACCGTATTTGATGGCATTTTCAACATAAGGCTGAATACTCAGTTTCATGACCGGAAACGATAAAGCTTCGGGGGCGATATCGAAATCGGCCCGGACATCCCTGCCGTTGCGGTAGTAATGGATCGTTAGGAAATTCCGGATATAGCCAATTTCTTCTTCCAGCGAAGCCCACCCGCTATCGTTGCGAACCGTGTATCTCATCATGCGGGAGACTGACTGCACCATTTCCCCCACCGCCTCGCCGTTATTGCGGATGGCATAGGATTCGATCGTCTCAAGGGTGTTGAACAAAAAGTGGGGATTGATTTGCGCTTGAAGCTGCAGAAGCTCCCGCTCCTTCTCTTTCATTTTCGATTGGTAAACCTCGCGTTCCATATCCTGCAGCTTCACCAAGGTCTGGTTATAGCTTTGGATGAGGAAGCCGATTTCATCCCGGTGCTTGGGCTCGGGAACCGGAACATATTGGCCGCGCCCGAGATGCTTCATTCCTTTATGCAGGTTGTACAGCGGCTGCAAAATCTTGTTCATGACCGGAAAAGCCATTATTAACGCCGCGGCCAGGCTGATTCCGGCAATCAAAAGGGTCAGCCGGAAAGTCTGCACGGCGCCTTCTTTGATCCGGTCCAGGGGAGCCATCCAAATTAGCCCCCATCCCGGTTCCGACAGCTCGGTGTAACTGGCCTCATACTCTTTGCCTGCCGAAGCGAATAAAAAATGGCTTTGCTTCTCCGGTTCCCGATCTGCCCGCGCAAGCAGAAAATCGCTAAGCAGCTTCTCATTCAGCGGCTCGCCCGATACGGCGGTTCTTAAGTCGGTATGGTACAGCACAAGCTGGCCGCCGGCGTTACTCTGCCCGCTGCCGAGCATATCGGTCAATTGATCCTCCCGGATCTCGATCACAAACCAGGACATCGTCTTTCCGGTATCGACGTTAATGATCGGGCGCACATAGGAAAAGACGCGGTCTTGGGTATACGAAATATACTTTATGGGATGCGGAGGCAGCAGCCGGGGCGACGTAACGGACAGCAACGATTGATACATCGGATCGTCCTCAAAGGAATAATCGGGGTTCAATCTTTTCTGGTACGACTCGAAATAGACTTTGCCCGCGCGATCCAGATACAGCGTGCCGAGCACTTCGGGATGGAATTGCAGAGAGCTTTGGATGATGGAGCGGAACTGCAGGATATGATCGGCCTGATCGGACAAATGGCCGGCAGGAGAGTTTACATATTTCTGGAAATTTTGATCGGTGAACAGATTGTCGAAGGATTGGTTCAGATTTTGCAAATAACCGCTCACCTCTTTGGCGACAAACTGCATGTATTGGCTGGAAATCAACGCCGAATAACTGGTGCTGGAGCGGTACATGAACAGCTCGGAACTGCCGCTTACCAGAAAAATAGGGATGATCGACAGGAGGATTAACAAAATAAACAGTTTGAGCTTTAAGGATAAATGGTTTACTATTCGTTTAAGAGATTTTACCGGCTGCAATTGATGTTCCCCCTTAGCTAAAAATCTCTTTTCCGCACAAGCTTCAGCCACGCTTGAAGGAGTGAAAAAGATGAAAATTTGCGTTGCCGATGACGAGATGGAAGTTAGGCTTAGTATTATTCAAAAGCTGACGGCCTTATTTCCCGATGAGCAGATTTTCGATGTCGGGTTTGGCCGTCAGGCGGCGGAGCAGATTACGCTGGTTAAGCCCGATCTGGTGTTTCTCGATATTCGTATGCCCGAGATGGACGGGATTGAAATTCTACGCTTTTTGAAGGAGACAAGCTCCCGGATCCATGTAGTGATTATATCAGGGTACGATGAGTTTGAATATGCTCGGAAATCGCTTCAATTGGGTGCGATGGATTATTTGTTAAAACCTGCCGACCGAACCCAGCTATCTGAGATTGTCGAAAAAGTGCAGAAAGAGTTGACCGCCGCTCTTCTTACGGAGCTCGATTTGCTCGTCTCCAAGGAGCCTGGAGTACGGGCGATTCTGAAGGAGATCCATCCGGTCAATACAAGCCTATGGTTTGATGAGCGAATATGGAAGCGCATACAATTTGAGGATGGGCCGCCGTCGGCGGATTTTCTCTCCCGGGAAATACTGCTTACGTTTGTTACGGATGCGGGGAGCCGGGGAAAGGTCGTGCAAACCAATCTGGATCAAGGCGGAGGGTGCTTTAGGGAAAAGAAGAAATTTGCCGAAGCGCTGCTGCTTCAATATCGGAGGAACCGGCAAATCGCTTTTTTTCAGCTTAAAGGTGAAGAGGCGGCGCTCAACCCGAAAGAGCGGAAGGAGGCGGCGAAGCGGGCCGCGAAAATGCGGCAGGAGATGATCAGCCGGGCCAGAGGCGGAGATTTTGCGGGACTTGAGCGCGACCTTGAGCGATGGTTTGACTGCTTGGAGCAAGCCGGGTATGAGGAGCTGCAGAAGGAATGCGGTTATCTGATGTCGCTCTTGGATGAGGGGCTAAGCAAGCAGGAGATCATTTATCTGGAAGAAGACACCTTATATTACTGGGCCGATTGGGTAGCAAGGCATCGTACTTGGGATGAGCTGAAGGGTAAAATCAAAAAAATAGTTCTTGGCGGAGTTAAGGCGCTAAAAAACCTTGAACAGCAGCAGGAGCAGCACGCTTCCGGGCTGCAGCCTTGGCTTCTTGAAGCGCTCCGCCTTGTCGAAAACTGCAGTGACCCGAACGTAAGCCTGGAATGGATCGCCGAGGAGGTCAACGTCCACCCGGTTACGTTAAGCCGAATCTTCAAGCAGCAGACCGGCATGAATTTTGTGAAATATTTGACGCAGAAGCGGCTCCGTATGGCCCGGACTCTGCTACTTGAAACGAACAAAAAAATCAATGAAATCGCGGAAGAGGTCGGATATGCGGATTATCCTTATTTCCGGAGTAAGTTTAAGAAGGAGTTCGGACTGTCTCCCTCCGAGTTTCGCAAAAGTCACGGTATAGCGTCGGATTAACTCTGGGAACATACAGCATGTAAGGGGGGAAAAGTATGAACAAAAACAACGTGCTACTCCTGAAGATCGTTTTTGCGCTGCTGGCCTTCGCGGCCGGCACCGGCTGCTTGGACCGCATGATCGAGCCAGCGAAGCCGGACGAGAAGGAGAGCCGGGCGCAGCAGCAGGTGCTTCGCGTGCTGTACTCAAACCATGAAGCCGGGCCGGAAGCCGTTATCGACGCCATGGAGACGTATTCCCGGCAGACCGGCATCCGCATCGAAGTGGAGGCGCTCCCCTACAACAATCTTCAGGAAAAGGTGTTCTCGGAGCTTGCGCAGGGGAAGGGAACCTATGATCTGATCGCAGTCGATACCCCATGGATGCCCAAAGTGATTGAGCATCTGGAGCCGCTAAGCTCCTATATCAAGCAGTCGAATCATCCGGATTCGATCAAGCTAGACGATTTTATCGCCAAAGTCTTCCTGGACACTTCCGTCTTTAGGCTGGACTCTCCCCAAGCGGAGCCTCCTTCGCTGGAGACGGTAAGTTTAGACGGGATTACGTCGGCTGGTTTTGAAATATGGAGCCTGCCGATTCAATCGAACGCGCTGACGGTCAGCTATCGCAAAGACCTGTTTGAATCGCCGCAGTATCGGGAAGAATTCCGGCGATTGTATGGCCGGGAGCTTGAGATTCCCCGCACCTTCGACGAATATGCCCAACTCGCCAAGTTTTTTACCCGGGATACGGATGGCGACGGCAAGACGGACTTGTACGGAACGACGTTGATGGGAAGCCGACACGAAGCGAATTTCGTGGATTTCAAATCCTTCCTCAACTCCTTTGGCGGCCGTTTGTTTGACGATGATTTTGAGCCGGCTTTTCAGAGCAAGGAAGGGGTAGAGGCGCTGCAAACTTACGGGAGCTGGATTAACGAGTACAAGATTACGCCGCCGGACGTCTTAACCTATACGTGGGACGAAGTCTCCGTCGTGTTCGAATTCGGAAAAGCGGCGATGGGGATGAACTATCACAACATGAGGCTGAATCCGAAGGTCGGCGGAGAAGTGGGGTACTTTATGTTTCCGGGAACGATGGAAAGCGGCGCTTTGATCCGAGGCCCCCATTTCGGTTCTTGGGGGCTGGCGATCAACCGTTACTCCCGGCAGAAGGAGGACGCTTATGCGCTGGCGGAATATTTGACGAGTCCTCAGTCCCAGATGGGGTATTTGAAGTTTAACCACCATGTGACCCGAAAATCGGCTTATGAACAAGCTCAGCATATCACCGATCCGTCCCTCCGCGAGTATTACCGCGTACTTGGAGATTCGTTAAGAGTCGGCGTAGGCCGGCCGCGCATCACGAATTACGAACAAGTATCGGATGCGGTGCAGTCCGCTGTCCATGAATACCTCACCGGCGAAAAAACGGCGCAAGATGCGCTTTCCGATGCGGCGGCGGAGGTGAGAGGGCTGATGCGGCAGGCCGGATACCATAAAAGTTAAGATGAACCTCCAACAAACACATCCAACCTAGAGCGAACATCCGCTCATCCCGGAGCGCCGTTTCTTAAAGGCCGCGCCGGGATTTTTTTAAGATATCAGAAAGTATAAACTTCGGGGGATCGGCATCCTGATATCGCAAGAAAAACTTCCGCTAAACGCGGTCTGGCTACATTGAATGTACGTCGATAGACGTTTTTCTTATGCCCGGAGCCGGGCGTGTTGTAAGCGCTAAAAACATCCCCCCACATAGCTAAATTCGTCTTCTATTTCAAGCCGATCCGGCGCTCTATACTGTGGGTATCAAGCAGCCGGGGGACAGCTTGAAAGCGATCACAAAATACCAGGGGGGAACAAAATGAAAAAAGTATGGATGGGAACTTGCCTGGCGCTTGCGCTTAGTCTTGCGATTGCAGGCTGCGGCAAGCAAAACGCCGCAACCAACACCGGAGCCGGGCAGGAGAATCCGAATTACAGCGCCACTTCGGGGCCGCTTACGATCAACCCGAATATTCCCGACCTCGAGGTGCTCGATAAAGGTCCGAGCGGCGTGCAGGCCGTATCGGCCAAGTCGCTGAAGCTTACCGAGGAGGAGCTTCAGAAGATCAAGGAAGGGAAATACAAAGCGGCGATTGTCATGCACTACTCCGGTACGGACTATATGTCCGCCGCTGTGAACGCCATGAAGAATACGTTCAAACAAATGGGCATCGAAGTCATAGCCGTAACGGATGCGCAGTTCAAGGCGGAGAAGCAGGTGAACGATATCGAAACCGTGCTCGCCAAGAAGCCGGATGTGATGATTTCCGTGCCGGTCGATTCGGTATCGACCGCGGGCGCTTACAAGAAAGCCGTTCAGCAAGGCGTCAAGCTGGTATTTATGGATGGGGCGGCTGACGGGCTTGTCGCAGGCAAGGATTATATCAGCATCGTGTCGGGCGACAACTACGGCAACGGCGTCCTGGCGGCTGACATTATGGCCGAAAAGCTTGGCGGGAAAGGCAAAGTCGGCATCGTGTACCATGACGTGAACTTCTTTGTGACGAAGAACCGTTCGGATGCTTTTGAAGCGACGATAAAAGAAAAATACCCGAATATTGAAATCGTCACCAAGGGCGGTATTACAGATCCCAATAAAGGGCAGGAGGTTGCTGCCGGAATGCTAACCAAGTATCCCGATATCGACGGCATCTTTGCTCCCTGGGACGTGCCGGCAGAAGGCGTGATGGCCGCGGCCCGCACGGCAGGGCGAAATGATCTGGTGGTGACGACAGTCGATCTGGGAACCAACGTCGCGATCTCGATTGCTTCGGACGGCATTGTGAAAGGGCTTGGCGCGCAGCTTCCATATGACCAGGGGGTAGCGCAGGCGATCCTGGCAGGCTATGCCCTGTTGGGCAAGGAGGCGCCCGCTTACGTGGCTTCTCCGGCGATCAAAGTCACCAAAGAGAATGTGCTTGAGAGCTGGAAGCTGATCTACGGCGTAGACGCTCCCGACAGCGTGAAGAACGCCGCGGCAAAGTAACCAAATTTGCGGAAGCGGGGACGGCCTGCAAACCGTTCCCTTGCTTCCTGGTAAAGAAGGTGAGACATCATGGACCGTAACGTACTCGAAATGAAAGGCATCAGCAAAGCGTTTAACGGCGTCAAGGTTCTGCAAAACGTTGACTTTTCCTTAAAAAAGGGCGAAGTACACGCCTTGATGGGCGGGAATGGAGCCGGAAAATCGACGCTGATGAAAATACTGACTGGAGTTTACAACGCCGATCAGGGAGAGATTTATATCGATGGCGAGCCGGTAAGCATCAAAAGTTTCGAGGACGCGCAAAAGAATAAAATTTCGATGATTTTCCAAGAGTTCAGCTTAATTCCCACGTTAACCGTGTCCCAGAATATTTTTCTCGGCAGGGAAGCCAAAACGGCGGCAGGTCTGCTTGACGATAAGGAGAACGAGCGCAAGACGGAGCGGCTTCTCCATGAACTCGGCGTAAACATCAAGCCTACGGAACTGGTGCAAAATCTGGGCGTCGGCTATTGGCAGATGACCGAAATCGCCAAAGCGCTGTCGCAGGAAGCCAAAATATTGATCATGGATGAACCGACCTCTTCGCTGACCAAGAGCGAAACGGAAATTTTGTTCTCTTTTATCAGACGTCTGAAAGAAAAAGATTATTCCATCATCTATATTTCCCACCGGATGGATGAAATTTTTCAAATCTGCGACCGCGTCACCGTGATGAGAGACGGGAAGAAGGTTACGACGGAAGTGATCGCCGAGACGGATATGGATACGGTGATCCAGCATATCGTGGGCATGGAGTTCAACAAAGCGTTTGAGTGGAAAGAGCGGAGCTATTCGACCGATTTGACGCCGGTGCTGGAAGTGAAGAAGCTGACATCGGGAACGAAGGTTAAGGATGTCAGCCTGCGCGTCTACCCGGGAGAAATTGTCGGCATAGCCGGGCTAATGGGAAGCGGAAGAACGGAGCTATTGCGGGCGATCTTCGGAATCGCGCCCATCGAAAGCGGCGAAATTTTGATCGAAGGGAAGCCAAAGAAGATCGGCAGCGTGCGCGACGCGATCGAAGCCGGGCTGGCGCTGATCCCGGAGGACCGGCGGATGCAGGGACTGGTGCTTCAGCACAGCGTAAAGGAGAACATGATCCTGCCGATGTTGTCCAAGCTGAAGAAAGGATTGCTACTGGACGACAGAAAATCGAACCAAATCAGCGAGCGCTTTGTGCGGAAGCTGAATATTAAGACGGATGGCATTTTTAAGCAGGTGAATCTTCTGTCCGGAGGCAATCAGCAAAAAATCGTCTTGGCCAAATGGCTGGCTAACGAACCGACGGTGCTGCTGCTGGACGAGCCGACCATCGGCGTGGATATCGGAGCGAAGACGGAAATCATTGATATCGTGCGGGAAATGGCCGACAGCGGCAAAGGAATTGTTGTTGTTTCTTCGGAACTCCCCGAACTTCTGGCGCTTAGCGATCGGGTGATCGTGCTGCATGAAGGACGCGTCAAAAGAGAACTTGATCGCAGAGACATTCAATCAGAGGAGGAGCTGCAATATGCAATCCAGGGATTCTAACGTGCAGACGGCCAAAACGGCGCTTAGCCTCAAAAAATTCGATTGGCGGAATTATATCGTTTATTTGGCGTTTGTAGGCGTGTTCATTTATTTTTCCGTCATGCTGTTTGACGACGGATTCCTTACGGTCGGCAATCTGCTCAATATCGTAAGGCAGACGACGACCATTACGCTGATGGCGCTTGCCATGACCTTCGTCATTAGCACGGGAGAAATCGACCTGTCGGTCGGCTCCATCACCGCCCTATCCTCGCTGGTCGGCGCGCTTGCGCTGCAAGCCGGATTCGGGCTTCTTGGCGGCTTGATCGCCGGGGTAGGCGCGGGCCTTATCATCGGCCTCATTAACGGGCTTCTGGTGACCAAGGTGGCGATCCCCTCCTTCCTCGTTACCTTAGGGACGATGGGGGCGGTCAAAGGGATGGCGATGTGGATTACGGGAACGGCTCCGGTATCCATTGTCCATGAACAGTTCAACTTTATTTTCGGATCGGGGGATATCGGTCCTGTGCCGATTCTGCTGATTTGGACTTTAGTCTTCACGGTGATCGCCCATATTCTGCTTCGCAAAACCTCCTTTGGCCGGCAAGTGCTGGCGACCGGCGGGAACGAGAGCGCGGCGCGTTTCTCCGGCGTCAAGACGATGAAAGTGAAGCTTTGGGTGTTCTTGGGCACGGGCTTTATGGCCGGATTGGCCGGGCTCTTGTATGCGGGGCGCATGAACGCCGGACGATTTTCCTTCGGCGAAGGAGACGAGCTGTCGGTTATTGCCGCGGTCATTCTGGGCGGCACTAGCCTGTTCGGAGGAGTGGGCACGATCATTGGCACGGTTGTCGGCTCGCTCATGATCGGAACGATTAACAACGGGCTGATCATTATGGGACTGGACGTCAGCCAGCAAATGATCATTAAGGGATTGATTATTATTCTGGCGGTAGCTTTCGGCAAAAAAGCGATGAAGAAATAAGAACCGAATTGGGGAGGACAAAGAGATGAACAAGACGATCAACGTTGGCATTATCGGGAGCGGATTTATCGGACCGGCCCATACCGAAGCGATCCGCAGGCTGGGATTCGTTCAGGTCGTCGCCATCGCCGAGCAAAATGAGGAAAAAGCCCGGGCTGTCGCCGAGAAGCTGAATATTCCTAAGGCTTACGGGGATTACAAGGAACTGCTTAGCGATCCGGACATCGACGCGGTTCACAACTGTACGCCCAACCATCTGCATTTTGAAATCAACAAAGCGATCATGGAAGCGGGCAAACATGTACTGTCGGAAAAGCCGCTGGCCATGGATGCCAAGGAAAGCGCGGAGCTGGTTAGGCTGGCGAGAGAAAAAGGGGTTGTCCATGGAGTCAACTTTAACTACAGACAGTACCCTATGATGAAACAGGTTGCGGAAATGGTTCGACGTGGCGATCTCGGCAGTGTCTACCTTGTTCACGGCGGCTACCAGCAGGATTGGCTCCTGTACGACACGGATTTCAACTGGCGGCTGGCTAAGGAGGTGGGCGGAAAATCCCGCGCTGTGGCGGATATCGGCTCCCACTGGTGCGATACGGTGCAGTATGTGACCGGGAAGCGGATTAAGGAAGTGTTCGCCGACCTTTGGACCGTACATCCGGTGCGCAAAAAACCGAAGGTAGCCCAAGTCACGTACAGCGGCCAGGCGCCGGACGGCGATGGCTATGACCCGGTGGAGGTCAGCACGGAGGATTATGCGTCGGTGTTGATTCATTTTGAAGACGGCACTAAAGGGGTGTTTACCGTTTCGCAAGTAAGCGCAGGCCGCAAGAACCGGCTCAGCTTCGAGCTAAGCGGAAGCGAAAAATCCGTGTTCTGGGACCAGGAAGAGCCTGCCCGGCTGTGGATCGGGCATAGGGACCAGCCGAATCAGACGCTGATGGCGGACCCGGGGCTGTTCTATGAAGGAGCGAGGGACGCGGTTCATTATCCCGGAGGACATACCGAAGGCTGGCCGGATTCGATCAAAAATATGATGCTTCGCTATTACACCTTTATCCGGGAGGGGAAAGATCTGCTTAAGGAAAGGGCGGATTTTGCCACCTTTGAAGACGGGCACTTATCGATGTGTATTACGGATGCGATTCTGCAAAGCCATGAGCAAAAACGATGGGTTCAGGTTCAGCATCTGCTCTAATAAAAAAAATTGGGAGGGACCAGACATGAGTACGACGATGAAAGCGGTCAGTTTTCCGGGGAACAAAGCGGTGGAGATCAGGGAGGTGCCGATTCCGGCTCCGGGCCCGAGAGAAGTGCTGATCCAAATGAAGGCGTCGGCGATTTGCCGCAGCGACATGAGCTTGTATTACGGGAACAAAGGCGTCGTCGGGCAAGGCAATACCGGAGCCGTGTATCCGGGCCATGAGCCGGCCGGACAAATCGTACAGACAGGTGAGGGCGTTGAGCGCTTCAAGCCCGGCGACCGGGTAGCGGTCTATCTGGCGGTCGGCTGCGGCGAATGCCAGTTCTGCAAGAGCGGCTATAAAATGTTCTGTAAAGAATGGAAGTGCATCGGGTTTGACCGGCATGGCGGGGACGCCGACTACATCGCTGTACCGGAGGACAACTGCATGAGAATTCCGGACGGCATGAGCTATGTTACGGCCGCGGTGTCCACGGATGCCGTAGGCACCCTGTACCATGCCCAGAAAAGACTGGCCGTCAGCGGCCGCGACACCATTGTGATCTTTGGCCTCGGTCCGATGGGCGGCGCTGGCGTCATGGTGGCTAAAGGGCTGGGAGCGACGGTGATTGCCGTGGATATGCTGGACGAGCGCCTGGAGATCGCCAAAGAGCTCGGCGCGGACTATACGATTAACGCCAAGGAAAATGTATTGGAGCGTCTGTTGGAGATCACGGGCGGACGCGGCGTCGACGCAGGCATCGACTGCTCCGGCAATCCGGTTGCGCAAAATACGATTCTGGACAGCCTTCGCCCGCACGGCCGAGCCGCCTTTATTGGAGAGGGCAAAGAAGTAACGATCAAGCCGAGCGAGCAATTGATCCGTAAACAGATAACGGTGATGGGCTCCTGGTATTTCCCGATTTTCGAATATGACGAGATCGCTAAGTTTATTCAGGATAAGCGTCTGCCGGTGGAAAAGCTGGTATCGCACACCTTCAAGATCGAGGAGGCGGAAACGGCGTTCCGGATGTTCGATGAGAGAAAAACGGAAAAAGCCGTGTTCGTCTGGGAATAAAGAAGCCGGATACCCTAATTTATTCCATATAAGGAGAGATCGAATATGAAAGGCATCTCATTCAACACTTGGACGTACAGCGGGTTCCCGGTATGGGTTCCTTCTTACCCGCTGGAAGAGGCGATCCGCAGAATCGCTTCCTTCGGTTATGACGGCATTGAAATTGGCTGCGCCAGCCCGCATGCCTGGCCTGAGACGGTGACGAAGGAACGCCGCGCCGACATTCTGAAGCTGCTCAAAGCGGAGAATCTGAAGGTATCGTCGATGCTGCCCGCTCCGGGGGGCGGGCCCGGCAACAATCCAAGCTCGCCGATCGCGGAGGAGCGCCGGTACACGATCAATCATTACAAGGATGTGCTTCGTTTAGCCCATGATTGGGAATGTCCTACCGTCATGTACATTGCCGGTTGGGTCGTGTACGGCACGCCGCAGTCGGACGCCTGGAATTACAGCCTGGAGGGGCTCGTCGAAATCGGCAACTATGCGAAGGAGCTCGGCATTACGATCGTTGTCGAACCGACGCCGGCGGACAGCAATCTAATCGAAACCGCCGACGATGCGCTGCTGCTAAGCGAACAGTCGGGCCTGTCCAACGTCAAAGTCATGTTCGACACCTTCCATGCCCTGTACCGCAACGAAGTGGCAAGCGATTATGTGTACCGGATGGCGGACAAGCTGCATCATGTGCATCTGGCGGACAGCGACCGCCTGCCTCCGGGACAAGGACGCTGCGACTTTACGGAAGTCTTCAAAGCGCTCAAAGCGATCAATTACGACGGTTACCTTTCCATGGAAGTCGGGTTCCATACGCGGCAGGCGGAGCCGGACTGGTATGCGAAAACTTCCATCGAATATGTGAGAGCGAAATTGAAGGAACTGGATTGGGAGTAGTTATGTAGCTGGAATAAAGGAGGATGAGCGGGATGAAGTTAGGCGTGTTTACCGTTATATTTCAAGATCTGCCGTTCGAGGATATGCTCGACCGGGTGAAGAGCTACGGTATTGAAGCGGTTGAAATCGGTACAGGAGGATATCCGGGCAGCGCTCACTTGAATGCCGATCTGCTATTGACCGACGAGCGCAAGAGAGATCGGTTTTTGGCCGCGATTCAAGAGAGAGGGCTGACGATCTCGGCGCTTAGTTGCCACGGCAACCCGCTCCATCCGAATAAGGAGCTCGCCCGGGAGTACCACGAAGCTTGGAGGAAAACGGTTCTGCTCGCTTCCAAGCTGGGAGTGGACACGGTGGTCGGATTTTCAGGATGTCCGGGCGATTCGCCGGATGCCAAGCGGCCAAACTGGGTCACCTGCGCGTGGCCGCCTGAATATTTGGAAACGTTGGAATGGCAGTGGCAGAAGGTTGCCATCCCCTATTGGAAAGATGAAGAGCGGTTTGCCAGAAGCCACAGCGTAAAAATCGCTCTGGAAATGCATCCCGGATTCCTGGTGTACAATCCGGAAACTTGCCTTAAATTGCGCGAGCATACCGGCCCCAACCTCGGAGCGAACCTCGACCCGAGCCATTTGTTATGGCAGGGCATCGATGTTGCGGAAGCGATTCGGATGCTGGCGGAGCAGGACGCCTTATTTTATGTTCATGCGAAGGATACGAACCTGTCTTCGAGGAATGTGGCCCGTAACGGCGTGCTGGACACCAAACCTTATACCGATTGGCTGAACCGTTCCTGGACTTTCCGCAGCGTAGGCTGGGGTCATGACGCGTCGGTCTGGAAAGAAATCGTCAGCACGCTAAGAATGGCAGGCTACGATAACGTCATCAGCATCGAGCATGAAGACGGATTGGCTTCGGTGCATGAGGGACTCTCCAAAGCGGTGGGATTTTTAAAAGAATGCATGCTCACCGAACCTCCTGTTGATGCTTGGTGGGCTTAAAGGCGTGATTACCGGCGCTTTCAGGGCAGTTTAATTTCACGCAGAGCGCTTTTTGGTTTAATTGCAAATCTTTCATGTATGTATCGATTTTTGCCGCCAGATGATTGATGATGATTCGCTCGGCTTCCTCAATATGTCCCTCCCTGCAAAACACGGAAGCTATCAACCTGCCGTCGCAGTAATGCTTCGTTTCCAGCACGGCGGTGTTGAGCTTCTCTTTATACAGTCTTTTTACGGGGCCGGTTGCCGCTTTGATTTCATAATAACGGTTTGTTTCGATCAGCAGTTTCCATGGCGTGACCTTGAATTCCAATTGATCTTTGTGCAAATTGCCGACGACCTGATACAAAAACTTTTTGGAGCTGTTCATGCTGAAAATCCCCTTGCAAGACGGTTTATATTTTGTATAATTTGCGATTTGTAGCAATGATTAAGTATAATTTACCAACAAACGATTCTAATGAACTATAAAACAAAAAAGCTTGAAAAACAAGGGCAAAGCGCCAAGCAATCCGCTTCGTCCTTCTTTTTTTTTCCTGTCCGGCATAATTTGTATAGTAGTGTTACCGCTGCAGGGGGGCTGAAACATGCGGATACGACGACGACGCGGATGGCGAAGCCGAACAAGGCGGCCGAAGCATAGACGGACGATTTGGATCGTTCTTGTGATCATCACGGTGATCGGCTTGGTGCAATTTGTGCAGTATGTCGAACGCCGGATGACAGGGCCGATCATTCATCTGGCGCAAATTCGAGTGAAACAAATCGCTACGGAATCCATTAACGACGCCATCACCGCGCAGGTGGCGAATCAACAACAGGTCGAAGAATTGATCGATTGGAAGATGGGCGATAACGGGAAAATTACCGGGTTTATGCTCAACTACTCGGCCCATATGAAGGTGACGTCTGAAACGATTCAAACGGTGCGGCATACGCTGGTGGAAGTCGCCCGATTATCGGAATCCATCCCGCTGGGGCAAGCTCTCGGCAGTCCGATCCTGGCTTCCTTTGGTCCCAGCATCCCGATCAAAATCGAGCCCAAAGGGGATGTGAAGGTTGACCTGAATACCCGGCAACAGGATGCCGGGATTAATATGATTCTTGTCGAAGTGTACCTACGGGTAAAAACGGAGCTGGCCGTAGTCGTCCCGTTTGACATGGAGTCGCAGACGGTCGAAACGGAAATCCCGGTGTCCTACCTGCTTGTGGTCGGAGATGTGCCGATGTACTACTATGACAGTAAGGGCAACCCGGTTGGTGAAGGCCAGGCAAATGCACCCAACATTGCGCTTCCGGTGCTGCCCGGTGACAAGGATACGACCGAGCCGCTAACAAAGGATAAAGCGGTTTTGCCGGATGGAACTGGAGGAACAGGGGATTCCAATTCCGCTGGGAATACAGGGGCCGGGAACAAGGGATCAAGCTCGGAGGAGTCGGAAAGCTCAGAGACATCCGATGCGGGGGGACATGAATAAAAGGGCGCCGATTATTTGGTCGCCCTTTTATTTTTTTTGGAACGTTCGGCTTGCTCCCAATTCTTCAGCAGAGGGTAAGGATCAAACGCCCATTCCGTGCTTCCCGTATCCCGATAGATTCCGTAATGCAGATGCGGCGGGAATTTTCCCGACGTTCCTGGCGGGCCATATCCGCTGCTACCGACCCAGCCGATCGTTTGCCCGGGTTCGACGAAATGACCGACCTCGATTCCTTTCTCATAACCTTGCAGATGCGCATAATAGTGGTATCGGTTTTGGATATCCCGGATACCGATGCGCCAGCCCCCGTAGGGGTTCCAACCTTTTGTTTCCACAATCCCGTAGCAGACGCTGCGTACCGTGACGCCCATCGGGGCAAAAATATCCGTTCCCTCATGGATTCGGAGGCCGCCCCAGCCGCGCCGATCTCCCCAGGTATCGCGATAGGTATAGGAACTGCGCAGCGGAAGCGGAAAGGCGCTGTCCGTTAAGTCCAGCTTGCCCCAGTGCTTGTACATTTTCGCGAATTGGCGAATCCGTTCGACGGCAGCATCATTTTGATAATAACGCCATAAGGCGATGCGGAAATCCTCATCTTGATAGCCAAAGCTGGTTAAGTAAGAAGCCAAGGTGTACAAGGCATCTCGATCGTTCTTCGGATCGGCCGCGCCATCTGCGGTGGCGTCTTTCCCGACACCGCCAAACAGTTCGATGGTGGCCGGATTCCGGTCCTCGGGATCGGGATTCAGCGGCCCAGTCCAGAACGCTTCCTTGAATCGAAATCCGGTTACGCGCTGCTCTTGCTGTTGTTCCTTACGCGGCGTGATGGTGCGTTCATATTGATCCACAGCCGCAAGCCAATACCAGGGAACATTCGTCAACAACTCCATTTCTTCGTACAAGGTGCGTCGTTGCTGATATACGCTGACTACCGCCTTCTCTGCTGTTCCTGGAGCGTTCGCCTCTGCAGCGCCTATGCCGGATATCGGCCAAAATGAGGTAATCAGCATCACGCAGGCGATGCACCAGAGCGCTTTGCCGCGGGCAAACCGTTGAGACTTCAAGGCAAGTATTCCTCCTTCGCCTTTATTTTGCACGCGATTCGTGACCCTCTTAGATTGAGGCAAACGCTGTTTTTTTATTCCATATGCGAAGTAGGTTTTTCCAGCGGTTTCATGATATAATAAATGGCGCTACAGCTTATATCACAAGAAGGAAGGTCTTGCGCTTTGGCTAAACAAATCCAGGAACCGAAACCGGATTGGATTCGTATCAAATTGACGACAGGTGACAACTATCAAGACATCAAGCAGATGATGCGCTCCAAAACTTTGCATACCGTTTGCGAAGAAGCGCGTTGTCCGAATATATATGAGTGCTGGGCCAACCGGACGGCAACGTTTATGATTTTAGGCGATATCTGTACGCGGGCATGCCGCTTCTGTGCGGTAAATACCGGGATGCCAACTGAGCTCGATTTGCAGGAGCCGCAGCGCGTGGCTGAAGCAGCGGAGCAGATGAAATTGCGACACTGCGTTGTGACCAGCGTAGCCCGGGACGATTTGAAGGACGGCGGGGCAAGCATTTTTGCCGGGACGATTAAGGCGATCCGGGAACGCTTGCCGTTCTGCAGCGTAGAAGTGCTTATTCCAGATTTTCAGGGGGATGAGGAAGCGCTGCGGATCGTGATGGATGCGAAGCCGGATATTCTGAACCACAACATCGAAACGGTGGAACGGTTATCTGACCGCGTTCGCGCGAAGGCGAAATACCGCCGCTCCTTGGAGCTGCTCCGGCGGGCGAAGGAGATGCGGCCGGAGATTCCAACGAAGTCCAGCATTATGCTGGGTGTCGGGGAAGAGTGGGACGAGATTTTGCAGGCGATGGACGATCTGCGGGCCGTGGACTGCGATATTTTGACGATCGGGCAATATTTGCAGCCTACTCCGCAGCACCTGCGCGTAGAGAAGTATTATAAGCCTGAACAGTTTGCAGAGCTGAAGGAAGAAGGCATGAAGCGCGGCTTCAGCCACGTGGAATCCGGCCCGCTCGTGCGCAGCTCGTATCACGCGCATGAACAGGTCCAATCGGCCAAGAAACAAGCCAGCGTACCCGTTTTGCCGTAAACCGAAAGGAGGATGGAGCTTTGATTCAAATTGGCGGCAGAACCTACGAATTGATTCGGAATTATCGGGATGCGTGGGATCCTGAAGCGTTTAAGCAGCGTTACAGCGAAGTGCTTGACCGCTATGATTACATTATTGGGGATTGGGGTTACGAGAAGCTCCGCCTCAAGGGTTTTCTGCGGGACAACCATCCCAAGGCCAATCGGGATACCGCGTATTCCGGCATCACGGATTATATTAACGAATACTGCAATTTCGGCTGTGCTTATTTCGTTCTTCAGAAGGTGCGGGACAACCATAAGGACAAGGACGCAGCGAAGGACAAAGATGCCGGAAACGGTAAAGACGTTCAAGTACAGGAAACAGAAACGGCCCCCGAATAATCGGGAGGCCGTTTCTGTTGTTTTATGTTATTACTTCATAGATAAGTTCAGTATACCTTGTTTATAGCTCCATGTCAGCTTCGGATATTTCTTCTGGAACTCGTGCAGCTCGAGATAAGCTTCACCATCTACAACTTTGATCGTTTTGGCAGCCAAGGTAAATCCGGTTTGCTTCCCAAGCGAATCGGTGATGGTTAACTTCCCGTTCTTCGAATCCCACACCGGCGTTCCTTGAATCAGCGACGATAATAAGCGGGAAGGGGCGTAAATGAGTTTGCCGTCCTGAATCACATCGATATATCCCGGGAAAGCCGCTCCGTTAATGTTCAGCGAGGCAGGTCCGCCGGATACGCTGATATGCCGTACCCCGGCTGCATACATCCCGGTAATCAACTGCGCTGCTGCATTGTTCTTCACCTCAACGTCCGGCTTCAGCCCCACATGGTTGAAATCCAGCTTATTTGGCGTCAAGTAGGCTTGGACTGTCAGCTTCAATGAGCTGCCGTTGGACAGCGGGAATACGTTCTGAATGCGCGCCTTCCCGTAAGTTTGATCCCCCACAACCTTGGCGATTCCGTTGTCGCGCAGCGCCCCCGTTAAGATTTCCGATGCGCTGGCGGTCAGGCCGTTGGTCAGCACCACGACCGGCATCCCGATGTCTTGGCCACCCGTGATTTCAACGGGCTGCAGCTCTCCGCTTTGGCCGGAGGTGTACATCAGGATCCCCTCCTTCATGAACTGCTTGGCGATGTTGGCCGCCGATTCGACGTAACCGCCAAGATTGTCACGCAGGTCCAGTACGAGAGCGCCAATCCCTTCCTTGCGCAGGGCGGCTAATTTTTGCGCAAATTCCTCATCCGCTGTATCGGAGAAGGAGGTCACGGCGATGTAGCCGACCTTGCTGGAAGGAATGACCTTGCCGGTGACGGAAGGCAATGAGAAATGCGCTCTTGTGATCGGAAATACTAGAGCCTGTCCGTTCCGGTTGATCGTAATGGTGACTTGGGTATTTTCCTCCCCTTGAATCCGTGCGACATCCTCGCTGCTGGTTACCGGCTTCGCATCCACCTTGGTGATGATATCGCCTGCCAGAAGGCCGGCTTTGGAGGCTGGAGAATTGGGCAACACGTCGGTGATGTACAGCTTGTTGTTATAGAAGCGAAGCGTAACTCCGATGCCAACGAACTCCTGATTTACGCTATTCTCGAAGCTCTCCAGTTCATCCTTGGAATAGTAATCGCTATAGGGATCGTCCAGCGTATAAACCATGCCGCGTATCGCATTATCGAGAAACTCCTGACGCTCAACGCCTTCAATGTTGTAGGCTTCCAGGTAGTTCAGCACTTCCTGAAGTGTCTGAAGGTCTGTGGAGGTTTCTGACGTTCCCAGCTGAATGATCGTTCCAGCTGCGGTGGTACCGGCAGCGCCTGCCGTCCCGGCCGCTCCAACCGTCTGGGGCAAGCCCAGCAAGGCGAGGGACAACATCGGGATGAATGCATACTTGCGGAATGAGCTTAAGATCATATTCAGTTCTTCCTTTACAATATTTTCGATATCCAAAGAGCTTGTCAGACCTGCCGATTAGTCCAGGAACGCATTGCGGACCCGGTTCCAAAACGGAAACGGCCGATAACGGACAAAGCTGATCTTCTGATCCGACACCTGGCAGCGTACGGACACTAGATCGTCCATCGGCAGGTTGACGTGGTCAATGGTCAGCAATAAGCGCTGTTCCTTGCGCGAATAAATGTCGCAATGATGATGCTTGGGCAGCACCAACGGAGAGCCTAGCGTCCGGAACACCCGATTGTTGATCGAAGCGATCTCTGTGATCTGCAGCGCTTCAATCGTCGGATGGATCATCGCTCCCCCCAAGCTCTTGTTATAGGCAGTACTGCCGGAGGGGGTGGATACGCAAATGCCGTCGCCGCGAAACATTTCGAACATTTGGTCATTGATGTCCACTTGGGCAACCACAGTGCCATCGACGCCCTTCAGCGTAAATTCGTTTAAGCAAATGTGGGAAGAGCTGCCCGATCTCTTCTGAATCTCCAGATCGATTAAGGGGTAACGGACGATGCGCGGCCTGAGCAAGCCGGGATCTGCATGACCGCTCATCATTTCCACCAGCTCAGGAATTTCGTCGGCTTTCCAGTCGGCGTAAAAGCCCAGATGGCCCGTGTGAATTCCTACGAATGCGATGGAAGGAATCTGATCGATAAACGTATGGAAGGCATGAAGCATTGTTCCGTCTCCGCCGATGGAGACAACGATGTCCGGGGATTTCGCATCCAGCTCAAGCCCATGCTGCGCAGCAAGCTTATGAAAGGTTTGGCTTAATTCCACAGACAGCTGATCGCCGCGGTCAAGTACAAAGTATCTCAAGTTGACAAGCTCCTTTGAAAAAGGCTGTTCAAAAACGAACATTATTTTGAACATGCGCTTGAATATCCTTTTGTAAAGATCATAATCAATTCGTCCGCAGAACACAACGTTTCATTTTCGGTGCCGCTGGCGGCGAATGATTTCGGCCAGGAATGACAAAATAAGTAGGATGGCCAGGGTCACCAGGAAGAAACGGGACGCTCCCGGAACAGCCCCCCAACCGTAAAGCACTTCTTGGCCTCCAAACTCAGGAGGATGAATCGCCCACGCCGGCGCGGCCCCCATCAGGGGGTTCCAGAGAAGCAGCAACAGCCCGGCGGAAATCACGGCATGAAGGAGCCTAGCGATTAGAAAAGGAAAATAACGCAGGTCAGCTCCATTTAAGATGCTGGCCACTTGGGCATGAACCGATAAGCCCCCCCAAGAGAGAATGAAAGCTGCTGCTGCGGCTTTGAACTGCAAAGGGATTCCCTCCGGCGCCGCGGATGCTTTAGCGCCCAAGGTGACTTCAAACAAGCCGCCCATGAGGGGCTCGGCTAACTGGCTGGGCAGACCCAGCAGCGGCAGCAGCTGTTGGAACCCGGTATATAGGAAGCCCATGAAGCCCGAAGCGGTGAGCACCTCCAGGATCACGGAAAAAAATACGACCAGGCCGCCTACTACGGTCATCAGCTGCAGGGAGGAGGCAACTGCCTGCCGCAGCAGCTCTCCGAGGCTGCGTCCGTCCTGAACCCGGGCTTCATGCATGGCCTTAAGCGCCAGCTTCAGGCTGAAGCGCCCGGATTCATCGCCTTCACCGGGATCTGCCGGCAAGTTTCGGTCCGGACGGTAGAAGCGCATGACCAGGCCGATCAGCAGGGCCCCTCCATAATGGGTCAAAGCGAGCGCCCCGGCCAGCTTCGGATTGCCAAAGAAGCCGACAGAGACCGCCCCGATGAGAAAGATGGGGTCGGATGACGTCGTGAACGAGACAAGTCGTTCTCCCTCTACACGGGAAACGAGCCGTTGCTCGCGCAGCTTGGTCGCCAGCTTGGCGCTGACGGGGTAGCCGGAAGCAAACCCCATCGCCAGCACGAACCCGCCGCTGCCCGGGATCCGAAACAAGGGCTTCATCAGCGGGTCCAGCAGCTTGCCGAGAAAATGCACAATCCCAAAGCCTAGCAGCACTTCGGATATGACGAAGAACGGGAATAGGGACGGGAACAGCACGTCCCACCAGATGGCGAGGCCGCGAACCCCTGCCTGCCAGGAAGCTTCCGGGTAACAGGCCATCAGAACGGCCAGCATCAGCGCGGCAACGAGCAACAAAACAGCCGTTAAGCGTTGGAATTTCATGGGTACGCCTCCACATCAAATCATAGTGAAGTGTATGAAATGAATGGGACAAACAGCACAAAAAAATAAAGGAAGCGGTTTCAAAAAAGGGCTGATATTTTTGAGCTTCTATGCTAAAATGATGCTTAAGACCAATATAGAACTTTAGTACCAGCTATCATTTGATCAAACATGGTGCAGCAGCCAAATTTTGAGGATGGAGTGATGTTCATGAGCATTGTCGCAGGTATTCTTGTCTGTGCTTTTGTTTATGTCATTCGAGCCGCTCTCGTCCATCCCGGCGAAGAGGATTGGCGCAGCTACTGATAGATTGAAAGACCGCATTCGAGTAGAAGCTCCTTTGGTAGGAGCTTTTATTTTTTTTTGATATAATAAGGAAAAACGGAGGCGGTGAACAGATGAATCAAGGCTTGAGTTTATACGACAACCTCGGCGGAGAAGAGACGATTCGGCGGTTGGTGGAAGCCTTCTATCCGCGGGTTCAACGTGATCCGTTGTTAGGACCCTTATTCCCGGAAGACATTACTCCGGTCATGGAGAAGCAATTTATGTTCTTGTCGCAGTTTTTTGGAGGCCCGTCCCTCTACTCTGATGCCTTTGGTCATCCGATGATGCGTGCCCGGCATTTGCCGTTTCCGGTGACGACGGAACGCGCCGAGGCTTGGCTGGCCTGCATGAAAGCTGCGCTGGAGGAGATTGGAGTCGAGGAGCCGCTGCGAGGGATCGTGCTGGAGCGTCTGTCCGGCCCGGCTTTTCATTTCGTGAACACACCTTAGACCGATGAACTAATGTGCCGGGCAGGGCAGATTATTGAAAGGAAGTAGGACGTTTTGGAACTTGAACCGCTTTATCAGATCAAGGTCACTTGCATCCATTGCCAGAGTGAATTTTCGACCTCGCGTGTGCGTCCGAGCTTTAAACGGGCTGTACGTACGGATACGGATTTTTGCGGCTATTATCAGAAGGAGAATCCGGATTATTACGTCGTTCGGGTATGCCCGTCCTGCGGTTTTGCTTCGACGGAAAATTCGGTATCCCGCTTGACCGACCGGCAAAGAGCCCTCTTCCAAGAGGCGATCGGCAGCCGGTTTAACCAGAAGGACTATGGCGGGCGCCGGGATTGGGAGACTGCGATGGAGACGTACAAGCTGGCGCTGATTTGCGCACAAACCATCGGCGAAACCGACCGGATTATTGCCAGCTTGCTGCATCATATTGCTTGGTTGTATCGATACAAGAACAACGTCGAACAGGAGAAGCGTTTTCTGGAGTATTCGCTGGAAGCCTACATCCGCGTTTACGAAAAAGAAGGCGTCGGCGGCAGCGATGCCCGCCTGATGTATTTGATCGGCGAGCTGAACCGGCGGATTGGCAAGTACAACGACGCAGTCAAATGGTTTGGGCGCGTCATTAATGACAAGCGGATCATGGATGCGGCGATGATTCGGGCATCCCGCGAGCAATGGGCGCTGCTGCGCGAAGAAATGATGAATGGCGGACATGAGCTGCCTGAGGAAATGCGCGGTTGACGGAACGGACAAGCAGACATCCAAGCGTAGACATGACGAAGGGCCGTATCCAGAGGAAACGGCCCTTTAGATCGCTAAAGGCGACCTGGTCACATTACGTTATTTCTACCGGACAACCTTATCGGTTAACAGGTAATCGTTGTCACAGTCAAGGACATGTAGCTTGTTCCCGCAGCAGGGGAAGACGAGCAGCTTCTTCTTCCCCTCGTGGATCGATTTCAACTCGCGGGGCTTCAGAGGCAGCAGCACGTTACGGCTGGAGCAAAATGGGCACTCATGGACATACACGTCCCCCATGACAACATCATAAGGCCACGTTTGGTTAAAGGGGATCATGAATGCTCCGGTTCGTGACCGGCTTGGCTGGCATCTCCGGCTTCCGCTTCTGCGGAAGGCTGGCCTGCTTCTTCTTTCGCCAGTTCTGCGATTTTTTGCATTAAAATGTGCTGCGGCATATGCATAAGGTGCTCGACCGGCACCTTGAGTTTTGCGGCTAATTTCACGGCGGTATCCGCCGATATTTGCAACGGTCTCATGGAAATCCCCCCTGTATTCAGACAAGCGTTATAATAGAGCATCCTCTACTAGCATACACTGTTATCCCATAAGGCATCAATTATAAACGATACGGAAAGGAAGCGAACTTATGTCAAGATTCGTAGGAACCCTTCAACCCACTTGGGACCTGGAAACGATTTTCCCGGGAGGCTCTGCCTCCAAAGCGCTGCGAGATCATCTGGATGCTCTGGAACGGGACATTGCCGCATACCAGGCGAAACTGCAAGAGCTGCAGGCCCCGTCTACTGTAGAAGAGACCAAGGCGTTGGACAGCCTGATTGTGGATCTGCAAGCAGCAGACAGCCGTCTGTCCGAAGCCGGCAGCTTTATCGGCTGTTTGACGGCGCAAGACCAGCACGACAAGAAAGCTCTCCAGCTTGACGCCAAAGTCACTTCGTTAAACGCTGCATTCAATAACGTGATGACTTTATTCTGGAACCTGCTCCGATTGACGAACGATGAGGTGTGGGAAGCTTGGATGCAGCGGGAGGAAATCGCGCCGATCTCCTTCTTGCTTCGCGAGAAACGGGAGCAAGCGCGGGAGAAGCTTGCGCCGGAGCTGGAAAATCTGGTTTCCGATCTGGCAGTAGACGGTTACCACGGCTGGGGTCAGCATTATGATACGATCGTTGCCAAAGTGGGAGTCCCCTTTGAAGAGGACAATGGTGAGGTCAAAATGCTATCCGTCGGCCAAGCGGCCAACAAGCTGGATGATCCGGACCGGAACGTGCGCGAGCGCGTGTTTCCAAAATGGGAGGAAGCCTGGACCAAAGCGGAGGACTATTGTGCTGATGCGCTGAACCGCTTGGCAGGGTTCCGGATCAAATTGTACGAGAAACGCGGATGGGACGATATCCTGAAGGAACCGCTGGCCCTTAACCGGATGTCCAAAGCCACGCTGGATGCGATGTGGCAAGTGATCGTCGAGAACAAGCCGAAATTCGTCGCTTATCTGGAGCGCAAAGCCAAGCTGCTTGGGGTGGAGAAATTAAGCTGGACCGACGTGGATTCCCCGCTGGGCCAAGCCGCCGGCAAAATTACGTACGAACAGGCGGCCGAAGACATCGTCCAGCAGTTTGGCAAATTTAGCCCGAAGCTGGCGGAGTTCGCCACCATGGCGTTTAACAAGCGCTGGATCGAGGCCGAGGACCGTCCTGGTAAACGGCCGGGGGGATTCTGTACCTCTCTGCCGCTGAGCAAGCAGACGCGGATCTTCATGACGTTTGGCGGGAACGTATCCAACGTATATACGTTGGCGCATGAGCTGGGGCACGCCTATCACCAGTACGTGATGGAGGAGCTGCCGAGATTTAGTCAGGATTACGCGATGAACGTCGCGGAGACCGCTTCGACCTTCGCGGAAATGATCCTGGCTGACGCCTTCGTCAAAAATGCGGCAGATGATCAGCAGAAAATTGTTCTGCTCGCCGATAAGGTGCAAAATTCGATCAGCTTCTTCATGAATATTCATGCCCGCTTCTTGTTTGAAACCCGGTTCTATGAGAAACGCCGGCAGGGATTTTTGGATGCCGCCGAGTTGTGTGAATTGATGGAAGAAGCACAGCGCGAAGCCTTCCAGGGGGCGCTGGGCAGCTATCACCCGCATTTCTGGGCATCCAAGCTGCATTTCTATATCACAGATGTGCCTTTCTATAATTTCCCTTACACCTTTGGGTACATGTTCAGCACCGGAATTTATGCGCAAGCGCTGCGTGAAGGCCCAAGCTTTGCGGCGAAATATGATGCGCTGCTGCAAGACACCGGCCGGATGACAGTGGAAGAGCTGGCTGCCAAGCATCTGGGCGTGGATTTAACGAAGCCGGATTTTTGGCGCGATGCGATGGCGGTATGTGTGGCCGACGTTGACGCTTTCTTGGAATTAACCCAATAACCAACTGTATCTGCTTCACAGGTTTAGGTCCTCGAAAGAGGGCCTTTTTTGTTGCAGAATTTTGTCGGAAGATAGAAGAAAATATTGGACGAACAAGACATAATTAGTCAATATATAGCATAATGTTGATGTAAAGGGAAATTTAACCTATAATGTGACATAAGACCTATACCATAGGTTGCATTCTTTGGGGGAAAGGTGGGAGAATATGCTGAAAGCCGAGCAACTATCGCTGGTTAGGCAGATCGACATGGTTTTTAAGGAACTGGAGGAGGAGCTGTCGGGATTAACTTCGGGTACCGTATTTCTGCAGATCCGGAATAATACCATCGGGAAGTTTGGCATCCGCCACAATCCGATTGCGGGTCGAAACGGGCAGCTTAGTGAAGAACCCTACGGACTAAATGCAGAACAGATCCACTCTTTTCGAAAAATGGCGATTGAAGCGCTGAAGTACAAGCGGTACTGGACGCATGGCGAGATCAGCTACGAATTTGCCCTGCGCCAAGGGGCCGTAGTCGTGGATGCAATCATGGAATCGAATTATAACATGGCCAATTTGCTGATCCAACGGTATCCGCAGAAGGAGAAAGGCGCTAGTACATACCGAAAGCTGTCTTCCTAAAGGGTTCAACATTCAAGGGAAACAGGCGATCTGCTAAGCAGACCGCCTGTTTCTATAGAGGGTAATGGGAGGATGCAAGTTACAGGTTCGAACGACCCGACAATTGCTGCTCCGCCATTTGAACCAAACGTTTCGTGATATAGCCCCCAAGAGAACCGGTTTCACGGGAAGTATAGTTCCCATAGTAACCGTCTTGCGGAATTTGTACGCCCAATTCCTGAGCTGCTTCAAATTTCAGTTGTTGCAGCGCAGCAGTTGCTTGAGGAACAATAAGGTTATTACGGCTTCCGCGGCTTTGACCTGCCATGTTTGTCACCTCCTTTGGCGTTTGTGATGTTAGTATGGTTCGTAGGGTGCAAAATATGCGGGGAGCTTCAAAGCTATGGCAGTGGTAATTATTTCTTCTCGCCGAGAAGATTTGTTATCACGAAAAAAACGCCTTCCAACGGAAGGCGGAAATTTTGAAAAAGGTTAAGCTTCGTTATCATTACCGGTATTCGGATAGATCATTTCTAGGGAAAGATTTAATTCCAACGTTTGTTGCGGCGTCAATTCGATCAGCCCGGTCTCACTGGCGGGAAGGTTCAAATTTGGAGCGTCCGGCAACCAAGTGTATGGTTCAATGCAGAAGAATTGATCCGCTTCCCCCTTGGAGTAGATCACCCAAAATTTAAAATACTCAGGATCCGCTGCGTAGCGCAGGCCATAGCCGTCGTCGCGCAGCATCAACGCTTCGACTGGCTTATCTCCGATTCGCAGCATCGTATCGCAATTCACGCCTTGCAGATTCATGCCCGAGTTTAACGCATCCCATATCCCTAGCGGAGCGGTCTTTCCGTTAGGAATGTTCTCCTCGTCCAATTCGTAAAGCTCCGTCACCGGCAACTTCACTTTCCAGCGCCCAGGCTCGCCGTCAATTCGAAACCAGGTATGCAACCCCAAACCGAAGGGGGCCGGGTTTTGACCCAGGTGCGTAATTTTGAAGGTTTGCGTTAATCTTGCCCCTTGCAGTCTGAGCGTCATTTCCAGCTTCAAGGGCTCAGGATATTGACGGATCCAATTTGGATCGTCAGAGGTTTTGAATTCCGTTGTGATGGTGCAGCCTTCGTCGTCTTCTTCGATATCGCTCACGCACCAGCTTTGCGTACGGTGCAGACCGTGGATGTGGTTGTCATTTGCCGTATTGCGATCAAATTGATATTCTTGCCCGGCATACGTGAATTTCCCTCTGCGAATGCGTCCGGGGGGAGTTAAGAGCGGGATGCCGAAATGATATGGCTTCTGCAGGTAGAAATCAAGTTCGTTCTCTTCTGGATGACGCAGCACATCGCGCTGCTGGACATTGTCCCATATACGAATGACGTTATTTCCTAGGCGAGGTAGCAGCGTGACTTCAAGCTCGCGGCTATGTAAGATGTACGTATCGTAACCGTTCCATTGCCCTTTGGTCACCTTTTTCATATCGTTGCTCCTTTTCCCACATAATCAGTTCCTTAAGCTAGACTAATCATAACACTTTTTGCGTAAGACGAAAAATAGATTTGACACCACCGCTGGTGTTATTTATGATGATAGGCATAACGAGAAAGCGTTGATGAGGGGAAGTAAGCGAAGTTTCCGTTCTGCAGAAAGCCGGTGGTTGATGCGAACCGGTGAAGGAGCTTGTGCCGAATGGGCCTCGGAGCGCCAGGTTGAACGCAAGAGGCGGCGAGCCTGTTGTCAGTAGGCCGGCCGGGTCATCCACGTTACGGATTGGAAAGGCTGATCTTGTTGAGGCATCGCGTCTAAGCTGACCGCGAACCCCAATGCTCCAACCATCAGCAAATAAGGGTGGCACCACGGTCTCACGTCCCTTGCGGGCGCGGGGCCTTTTTGCATTTTACCAAAACCGGGGTCTTACTCATGCAGCATTTGAATCAAAGGGAGGAATTTTCGTCATGAAGAGAGTATTATCTGGCATCCAGCCCAGCGGCAAACTGACACTAGGCAATTACATCGGGGCTATTAAGAACTTCGTGGAGCTGCAGCATGATCATGCCTGCAACTTTATGATCGTGGATTTGCACGCGATCACCGTTCCGCAGGAACCGGCAGCATTGACGGAGCAATCCGAAGCGGTTGCGGCGCTTTATCTCGCGGCCGGTATCGATCCGAATAAAGCAAATGTTTATCTGCAATCCCATGTGATGCAGCATGCCCAGCTCGGATGGCTGCTGACGACGCTCACCTCGATGGGCGAACTTGAACGAATGACCCAATTTAAAGACAAATCGGCCGGGAAGGAATCCGTTGGGGTTGGGCTGTTCGTCTATCCTGCTTTGATGGCGGCGGACATCTTGATTTATAACGCTGACCTGGTACCGGTTGGGGATGACCAGAAGCAGCATTTGGAATTAACCCGTGATTTAGCAGGACGGTTTAACCATCGGTTTGGCGAATACTTTACGCTGCCGGAGCCGTACATTCCTGAGGTTGGGGCACGCATCATGTCGCTGGATGATGCCTCCAAGAAAATGAGCAAAAGCAATCCGAACCCAGGCAGCTATATCGCTTTGCTGGACACGCCGGACGAAATCCGTAAGAAGATCAGCCGGGCAACGACCGATTCCGGACGCGAAGTGAGATTCGATCCGGCGACGAAACCGGAGATCAGCAACCTGATTACAATCTATAGCCAATGCTCGGGACTGACTATCGCAGAAGTGGAGCAGCGGTATGAAGGGCAAATGTATGGTCCGTTCAAAAAAGACTTGGCCGAAGTGGTCGTCAATGTGCTGGAGCCGCTCCAACAGCGGTACCGTGAAATCCGCGAGTCGGGCGAGCTGCGCAGCATCTTGCGCCAAGGGGCGGAGCGCGCTTCCGAAATGGCTGAGAAAACGCTGCAGGATGTTCAGCGCCTGATGGGGTTTGTCGGAAAATAAACGATATTTTGAAAGAAAGCCGCCGGCTGCGCCCGGCGGCTAATTGTGTCACTAAATTGTCATAGTTAATGCGCGATATTCCATCGATTGTCAAACATTTCAGGGTTTTGATATGATAAAGTTTATAGCGTAAGGGTAAAAACGTTGAACGTTTTATGAATGATCAATAGAGGTAAACCTAAACCTAAACTGAACTTTACTTCAAATATAGGAGGAATGAATCGCGCGTGGACAAACCATTAAGTGTTCAGGCTTCTTCGGAATCCGCTGCGTTGTCCGTGAGACCTACTCCTCCGGGAGAGACGGCGACTTGGAGAGATTTTATCGCCTTAACGAAACCGGGCATTTTGCGTTCGAATCTGATTGCGGCGTTTGCCGGGTTTTGGGTGGCTTCCCGCTGGGAGCTTGATTATATTCAATTAATTGTCATGTTGCTGGGGACGACGCTGGTGATGGCATCGTCCTGTGTCTTTAACAATTACTTCGACCGGGAGATGGATACGAAGATGGCCCGGACGAAGAATCGCGTCCTCCCCACGGGGAAGCTGGCTCCGAAGACGGTGTTATGGTATGCCGTCATCTTGGGAGTGCTGGGCCTTTCAGTGTTGTTTATTTTCTCCGGTCTGCTGGCCGGGTTGTTTGGTGCGGTAGGGATGTTTGTCTACGTGGTGGTGTATACGCTGTGGCTTAAGCGGAGCTCGACCTGGAGTACGTCGGTTGGTGCCATCTCCGGCGCCATGCCGCCTGTCATTGGCTATGTTGCGGCATCGGGACGGATCGATTTGGGAACTTGGATGCTGTTCGCCCTGTTGTTCCTCTGGCAACCGCCCCATTTCTGGGCGCTGGGGATTCGCCGTACCGAGGAATACCGGGCCGCTGGCTTCCCGCTGTTGCCGGTCGTGAAGGGCATTCCGCGCACGAAGTTGCAGATGATCCCTTATCTTGCATTGCTGATTCCGATTCCGATTTTGATGTATGCCTACGGCTATACGGGCGTTTGGTTCCTCATCATCGGCTGCCTGCTGTCGGTAGCTTGGCTGCTCATGGCACTTCAGGGATTCCGGGCTAAGGATAACGACGCTTGGGCGAAACGGGTATTTATTTTCTCAGTGAACTATTTAACGATTGCTTTAATCGTGATGATCTTGGATACGGTAAGGTTGTAATTAGGGGGATGGGGAATGGCGGTTTTGAAGAAATATAAATGGACATGGATTCTGCTGGCCATCTGCGTGATTCTAGCCGGTTATCTGCTCTGGGATACGTATGCGAAGCCTAAGCTTCCGGTGATCCGTCCTGTTGCGGATTTTAGCATGGAGAACGTAGACGGCAAGACGGTGACGCTGCAGGATACGAATGGCAAAGTCCGGCTGTTTTATTTCTTCTTCGCCAACTGCCCTGACGTTTGCCCGATCACAACCTTTCGGCTGAGCCAAGTACAGGATATTTTGAAAGAGAAAGGCTTGTTCGGCAAAGATGCTTCGATCGTCTCGATCACGTTTGATCCGGAACGTGATACGCTGGAGAACATCAAGGCGTTTGGGGATAAATTCAAAGCGGATTATTCCGGCTGGTATTTCCTGCGCGGGGATCAGCAGAAGACGATCGACCTGGCGATGGACTCCTTTAAAATTCTGATCGACAAGGATGCGGATGGGAATTTCGTGCATATGGATCTCATCGGTCTCGTAGACCGTAAGGGCCAACTGCGGGAAATTTACCGGCCGGAGGCGACGCCGGATGAAATCGCTGCGGGTGTGATCAGCCTCGCCAAGGAGTAACTCACTTCGCGATCAAAACTTGTCATAGGAAGCCGGTGTTGGGGGATAGACAATGTATTCCTCCAGCCCGGCTTTTTCTAATTGGGTGATCAGGTATTCATCGGGCGTTCCTTCGACTCCGGCATATCCCCGTCTTGTATAAATTTGCTCCGCATCGGGAAAAGCATCCCGAAGTACGCCGCGAATCCGTTTGCCGGAAGGATCGTTATCGAGGAACAGAAACAACTCGTCATCCTTGACCTTCTTGCGCAAGCTCTCCAGCTTCTCAGTGTTTAACGTACCAAACGTACAATAAATGCGGACTTCTTCGTCTAATAAGCGCCGCAGCTTGCTGCGGTCGTTCTTCCCTTCCACGATAATGCTAATTGGCAAAATAAATCCCCTCCGGGCTAAAGCGTAAACCTCCAAGCTGGGGTCGTTACGCTTCTAGTTTATACCCGGGAGGGGACTTCATGCAAAACTGCTAGAAATTAGATAAGAAAATAAGGACAAGTATTATCGATTAGTTCAATTCAATGCCAAAACGCATGCCTGGATCGCCAATAAACACGATGGTTCCGTTCTCGGGCAGTTTCACTTGGTTACTGCCGCTGGCCACCGAGAAGTTCACGCAAGCCCCGGCGGCGTCATAAACCGCAAAGGATGCCTTGGCTGGCAGATCTACGGTGATCGTCTTTCCAGCGGCTTTCGCCGGAATGGTGAACCAACGGGCTTGCTCAGACGGCTGCAAGGTCACCGTGGACTTCTTGCCGGGGTACAACTCTTGGATTTGATCGCCGCTGAGGTACAAGGAGCCGGCGGCCTCCAAATATTCGCTTCCGCCTTGGGTAAAGAAGCGGTATTCTGCGGAATCCCGGCTGCCTGTCGTTGGAACCTGATGTTTGCCCATCAGCGTATCAGGGCCCGTAATTTGTTTGTCCATCACGTAACCGGGCAAGCTGTCCGTACGGTTCACTTGAACGACCGGCAACATCATGAAGTAAGCCATCGAGCTGTATTTTTCCGATACGAGGTAATAACTTTTCCCATCGCGTTGCTTCCAGGCTACCTCAACTTCCGGTGAAATGGCGTTTTCCTCCAATTTCTCCGCGGAATACAGATTAAGCGCGAGCTGACCTAATTCAGGAACGGTGGCGTATTGTCTTTGCCATAGATAGGTGCGCCCGTTCTTCTCCTTCACGAAGCTGACCTTCAGTGAGCCGTCTTCGCTGACAAAGGTGCCGTCTTTCGTATAAACAAGCTTGGGAAGTCCTAACGATTCGCCAGGTGCAAACGGGGATGTGATTTGGATTTCACCATCTGCAACATCGATGCGGAACAGCTGGTTGGTTGCCCCGTAGAACCCGCTAAACTGCCTGAGCTCTTCAGGCATGTCAGCTTGTTCCGGCGAACCAAAGGACTTGGCCGGCTTAAACTCCGTGATTGTGCCCTTCTCCTTCAACGCTTGGAGCAGCAGTTCGTTCGCTAGCAATTGGTTCAGCGAGCTGGAGCCCCCAGAGGAGAGAACCGCCGCCGCCATTTGGTGGTCCGGCAACACGACCAGTTCAGCATGATACATCAGTGTATCGCCGCCTTTGGCCAATGCTTGGATGCCGTATTCATTAAAAGGAAACAGTTTTACGCTGTCCCAGCCTAAACCAAAATCAAAGCTGTTGTCGGTATCCTGAGGCCAGATTCCTCTTTTATATTCCGGCTGTGCCGTCACTTTAGCGGCTTGTTTGGACAAAATGCTGTCCGCTTCGCCCGTAAACAAATCGGCAAATTTCACCAGGTCTTCGGCGGTGGAGTAAACGCCGCCCGTCCCAATCACATTCACCGTTTCCTTCGGCAATGGCTCTGGACTTCCAGGTGCATAGATTGCGGCAAGCTTGCCAAAGTCCAGACCATCCTGCGGCGTCAGCGTATGCTTCATGCCCAGCGGTCCGGTGAATTCCTGGTGGATAAAGTCAGTAAAATCCATCCCGCTGACGCGTTCAACTAAAATTTCCGCCAGTGTAAACCCGTCGTTGCTGTACACGGAATACGCTCCTGGGTCGGCCTTCAGAGATCGATTGGCCAGTTGGTCAAGCAGCGTATCATGCGCATAAGGGTCGTTGTCTTCGAACAAAAACGCGTTGGCAAGACTGGATCCCTGTAGTCCTGCGGAGTGGTTCAGCAGCATGCGCGGCGTGATCTGCTTGTACCGCTCGTCCTTCATCTTGAACTCCGCGATATAATTCACCAACGGCGAATCGAGGTTGATTTTGCCTTGATCGACCAGTTTCATGACCGCAGCGGTCGTAAACATTTTGCTGGTGGAGCCGATGCCGTACATCGTTTTAGAGGTCAGCGGGATCTTTCCTTCAGGATCGTTCTTGCCGGCTTGCCCCGAAACGATGAGCTTGCCATGGTCGACCAGAGCGTACTGAACGCTGGTTGTTCCGTAAGTATCGGTGAGCAATGCGGCCTTTGCGGCGGCGATTTCCTCCAATCCCTGCGGTGCGGTGTTGGTCGGCGGCGCCTCGGCTGCCATAGCACCTCCAGGCAACCATAGCGTAAGCGTAAGAATGATGGCAAAAATCGCGTTTCGTTTCTTCTTCAACTAGAGCCCTCCCTAAAATTTGATCTATTTTTAGTTACGTTAACAAAGGAGGGAAGGGTTCATCTTTTTCGGAACATTATGGAAATTTAGTACTTTAGAAACCCCATAAACAAAAGCGGCCTGCCCGAGGGCAGACCGGTGTGCAGGGGTCAGTAGCGATTGCAAGAATTAATAAAAAGGAGCACGGAGGATGATTACCAGTAAGATGTACAACACGAGGATCGTCCCCGTCGTTGTCCAGAATCCATAGCCAGGAACCACCGGGCCCGGTCCGCAATTGTCAATGCCGCCCATTCATGTTCACCCCGCTTTCAAACATGATCGGTTACTACACGATTATCTTATGTAGGACCCTATCATGTGCCCTGTGCGGCAGCCTAACCTTGGATGAAAAATCCTGTTGCACTTGTCCCGTAGGCTTAAAAGGACATGGATCAGTGGTGTCCGGTGCCCGCGCCAACTGGGGGCGGCAGGGTTGCGGTGAACTTTCTGGGCGGGACGATGATGATGGCAAGCATCAGCACGAAAAAGGCTAAGAAGTAAGGGGAATAGCTGCCGTGCATCGCTCCCGCGACAATCGGGCCGATAAAGGAACCCAGCGACATGGCGATCGATTGCAGTGAAAACACGGTACCCAGCCGTTTTCCGCCGCTTAAATCGATAAACAACGAAGCTATGGCCGGGTACACGACCCCTTTAGCCATCCCTAAGACCACAAGCACGACGGGAAGCGGAATGAACTCAAATGCGGCCAGGGCAAAGAAAGATAAGGCGATCCCCAGAACGCCGATGCTGGCTCTTAAATAAGGGGAATAACGGCTCAAAAATAACATCGACAGCGTGACCAGCGCCCCTAAGCTGATAATGGAAAAATAGAAGCCTGTATTCATGATCCCCTCGGCTCCGCCGGCTTGCAGCGGCAGTTCAAAAAACAAAATGCCCTGGGAGCAGGCGACGGCGAGCGGCAGCACATAATAGCGCAAAGGGATCACATTGATCTTCACCGGTACCCGTGACTTCACAGAGCCCGATTTGGCCAGACCTTCCGCAACCAAACGGGGAGGCTCCTTGATCGTAAAAATGGCAATGATGCCCGTCGAGATCAACAGCCAGCCCAGCATTTGAAAGGCGATGGAAAAGCCGGATTGGGCGACAAGGAAAGCGCCGGCGGCCGGTGACACGACGGAAGCAACGGTATGCATCACCCCGTGACCGGCCATCAGCTTACCTTGCTGTACCGGATTTTTGGACAGCGAGGCGAGCATCGCCAGACAGGCCGGGGACAGGAAGGCGAGCACAAAACCGCTGATGGAGCGCAGCACGAGCAGCTGCCAAGGCTCCGTTACATGGGCTTGAAGCAGCAGAACCCCGCCGGCAGTCACCAGGCTGAAGATCATGTACGGCTTGCTGCCGTGACGGTCGACGCCCTGGCCGGCGAGCAGGTTGCCCGGCAGATGCGTCAGCGCATAAATCCCCATCATCCAGCCGATAAACGTCGGCGCGGCTCCCAGCGACAAGGCAAACGGAGTTAGGATCGGGTACTGGGCGTGCAGATCGAAGAAAGCCAGAAACATAAAGAAGTACAGCCAGAAGGCGATTTTCACGCGTCGCCCCTCCTTTGCGTAGAATGAACGTTAGTATTACTTGTACGCTCCCCAGGACGAACTTATTACCCCCAGGCAGCTGCGCTCAGCTACTCGATCCAAGCTTCATCCAACCTTCTCGGTGATGAAAAGCCTTTGCGGCTTTCCATCACGAAGTAGAACGAAGATGTGGTTCGGCGTAAATGCTTGAAATCCGCGGGATTGGGGGTTAAGCTGACATGGTCTTGGGCCATCATGTATAATGGGTTAGAATCAAAATGCAGAAATCAAAAATCATGGAAAATCTAATTATGGAGGATTCATCATGTTTGATGTACAAGTATGGACTGAATTTCTGAAAGAAAATTGGCTGGTGATCGTCGTAGCGCTGGTCATTCTCTTCCTTGTGCTGAATTTTGTAAGAACGGTCGTCAAATGGGCGCTGGTGCTGATCATCGCCGCATTTATCGTGATTTACAGCGGCATCACGCTTAAGGATATCGGGGATGCGGTAGCAACGGTGAAGGAACAAGCCCTCGACATCAGTAAAACTGAAGCGTTGAACATGATGAAAAATGAAGCGAAGGAAGCCCAAATGACGCAAAATCCGGACGGTTCGTTTACCATTACGACCCCGAATCTGGAGGTTACCGGACAAGCGGGCAGCGATAAAGTGAAAGTATCGTTCCGCGGGGTTTCGTTGGGCGAATGGTCGATGAACGACACGCTTGAGGCATTTATCCAGGAAGCGAAACGGAATTCTCAATAACCCTAAGAAAAATACAACTTACACCTAGATTGACGGAGGAGCTTATGAAGCTGGACATGACGACATTGCTGCAAACGCTAAGCGAATATAACTGGATCACGGTGCTGCTGCTTGCCGTGCTTCTCGGCTCGGTGCTGCAGGGATTGGTGCGCGGAGCCTCCCGCTCGGCAGGCCGTCTGTTCACGCTATTAAGCGGCGGCGTCTTATCGCTGGTTGGCATTGCGATTGCCATCCCATTAACGATGTGGTTATCTCCGAAGGTTCAGACTTGGTTGACGGAGCTGCCGCTGCCGGATCGGGAGCTGGCTCAGTGGGAGCAGGTTCTGTACATGCTGGTCATGGCGGTACGGGATTTTCCGCTGATGCGATTTGCCGTCGTTTTCCTTCTGCTCTATTGGATCATACGTACCTTGGCGGGTTTTGCGATGCTGTTCGTTCGCGGGGGGAGCGGTCTGTTCGGCTGGCTGTTTTCCGGCGGGGACCGTCCGGCTTCGCTGCTGAGCCGTTTGGCCGGCGCCGGGATCGGCGCGGTGATTGGTGCGGCGCGATGTATGATGCTGATCGCCATGTTGTTTATTGTTGTGACGTTGTATCCGAACAGCGGGTTCAGCCGTTACGTGGAAGCCTCGCCGGTCTACCAGCAAGGGGCGAGAACGGTCATTGAGCCGCTTACCGGCAATTTGATCAAGGAGAAGCTACCGGTATTCACGCGCAGCGTAGAAGCAGAGCTTGGCAGCATCCTTCAACAGAAATACGAAGTCATTGATGCTAACATTCCCGAATCCATTGAGCTGGCTGCAGCAGAGATCACCAAAGGGGCCGATACGGATGAAGAGAAGGCCCGGCGGTTGTACGACTGGGTTGGAACCCGGGTGTCATACGATTACGATAAAGTGAAAGACTATGAGGAAAAAGGCATCTGGCATGAGCAAACACCGCAAATGACGTTTGATACGAAACGCGGGGTGTGCATCGATTATGCCCGGCTCTATGCCGTCATGGCTAGAACCGTTGGGCTTCAGGTGAAGGTCGTGACCGGACTTGGATACGACGGGCAAGGCGGGTACGGTCCTCATGCCTGGAACGAGGTTTATTTGTCAGAGAAAAACGCCTGGATTCCGCTGGATTCGACTTGGGCCAAAAGCGGCGACTGGTTTAATCCGCCGGCGTTCAGCGAAACCCACGTCCCCAATAAGCTGATTTGAGCCTTGGCTGCGGAAAAAACCGGGCAACATGGGATCTGGGTCGTGCGATTCGGCACGCAAATCATGCGGAAAAAATGCTGGAAAGGGGGCGTAACTTCACCGCCCCTTATTTCGTTATGGTACTATAGAGTAGTTGACTTCAAGAAATGAGGATTTAAGGGAAAGAAAGTAGGGAAACGCCTTGAAAAGCACTTATGCGAAGGATCCGCAAGAACAAGAAATCGCAATGCAACGCCATTTTAACATTCGGCTAAACATGTTTTTCTTTAGTGCTTTTGCCATATTTACCGTCATCATCGTACGTTTGGCCATATTACAGTTTGTAGAAGGCCCGACGTTATCCAAACAGGAGAGCAACCTGCGCGTCAAGGACGTGCCGCTGGCTCCAACCCGTGGAACGATCTATGCAGCGGGGGGCGAGAAGTTGGCCTATTCCACGCCGGTTCAATCGCTGTATATCACGCTGCAGAAAGACTACAGCAATTCCACGGATAAAGGAAAAGCCAATCGTCCGGAAGCTTTGGCTTTGGCCAAGAAGCTGAAGGAGGTTTTCGATAGATTAGGTTCGCCGGAGACCCAAATGACGGAAGAGGAAATCATCAAGGCAATGGACCTTGATTACCGGCAATATAACGGGTTTACGCCGCGCCGAATCAAAATCGATTTGACACCTGAAGAAGTCGCTTATTTCTTGGAACGGAAAAGTGAATTTCCGGGGATCGACATCGTCGAGGAGAGCATCCGCCATTACGATCCCGATACGGTAGCCGTGCAAACGATCGGTTATATCAGGAAGTTTAAAGGGGCATCCACATCGCTGGAGAAGTACAAGCAGATCCGGGAAGCGAAGAACGATGATCCGGCGATGCAATACACGGAAAACGAGGACGTCGGATACGACGGCCTGGAGCTGTACTATCAGGACGAGCTGCGCGGGAAGAACGGCTACAAGAGCGTGCCGATCGATCCGCGGAACATGGCCACCGGGATCCCGGAAATCACACCGCCGGAAAAAGGCCATGATCTCCATACGACGATCAACAAAAACATTCAGATGGTCGCTGAGCAGGCGATCCTTGACCAGATCGAGTGGGTTCATACCCACCCGGTATCCGGCAAGGTTCATCCCAACGCCAAAACTGGCTACGCGGTTGCGATGGAAGTGGAGACCGGCAACGTAGTGGCCATGGCCAGCATGCCGGACTACGACACCAACGTGTGGCAATCCGGCGGGGTGTCTCCTGAGAATTGGAGCAAAATCTCTTCCAACTATCAGAACGGAACGATCACGCCGATTAGTTCGGGTCGGTCAGGGCATAACATGGAATCCGTTATTTTGTTGGGTTCAACCATTAAGCCGTTATCAGTGTTAATCGGACTTAACGAAGGTTTGTTTACGACAAGTACCTATTATAACGATACAGGAATTGCATATTTTGGGAAAAACAATTCCGCAAGCGTCCGCAACTCCCAACGCCATGCCTACGGCTCCATCGATCCGGCTGGCGCGATCCGTCACTCATCGAACACCTTTATGGTCGATATGGTCGGTGAGAAGCTCTACAACAAATACGGATCTAAAGGGATTGAAATCTGGGACAACTATATGAAGCAGTTTGGTCTAGGTGTTTCGACCGGTGTGGATCTGCCAAATGAATATTTGGGCAAGCTGGAGTATACAAATGAATCGGAGACAGCATTATCAAGGCTTGTCTATGCTTCCTTTGGACAACAAGGGAAATACACCGCGATGCAGCTCGCCCAATATACAACGACTTTGGCTACACGAGGGAAACGCATGGAACCGCATCTCGTCAGCAAAATTACCGATACGGACGGCAATATCGTCAAGGAGTTCAAGCCGGTAGTTCTAAATGAGGTTAAGTTTAACAATGCTTATTGGAACGAGGTTATCGGAGGAATGGAGACCGATGTCTCCTTTGCTTTCTCGGGTTTCCCTTACGATTTTGCCAGAAAAACCGGAACCTCGGAGCAATGGGCTAACGGTGCCAATCGCGACAACGGCGTGTTTATCGCTTTCGCCCCTCGGGAGAATCCGAAGCTGGCGGTAGCGGTCGTCATTCCGGAAGGCGGCTTTGGTGCCTACAGCGCCGCGCCGGTTGCCCGCAAAATTTTTGATGCGTATGATCAGGAATATGGCTTGGACGGGGTTCCGAAGAAGACCAAAAACCAAAATCAGCAACAGACAGACAATAACGCTTCACAGCAAAACGGGAATCAAACCGAGCAAACGAATCCTTAATTGAATCCAATGACAGCAACGACCTTTTCGCAGAGATGTTGAAAAGGTCGTTTTTTGATGGGAAGGAAGATTCATCACTTCGAGGGAGGCGGAAATGAAGATGAACAAATACGTCATCGAGGATCCTCAGGAACAGCAAGCCTCCATAAGGCGGCATTTCCATATTCGGCTTAATCTGTTTTTCTTCAGTGCCTTCGCGATGTTCACCCTTATCATTATCCGACTTGCCATCTTGCAGTTTGTCGAAGGACCATCGATCTCCATGGAAGAGGTGAAAATGAGGTTCCGGGATGTCCCAATGCCGCCGGTCCGGGGTTCGATTCTGGCCGCAGGGGGAGAGAAGTTGGCCTATTCCACGCCGATCCAAACCTTATATTTGACTTTGCAGAAAAGTAACTACGATCCGACGACCGAAGCGGGTAGAGCGAATTTGGCGGAAGCTGCGGCGCTGGCTAAAGAGCTGAAGAAGGTGTTTGACACGTATGGCGATCCGAACGCACAGATGTCGGAAGAAGAGATTCTGGATGCGATGGATTTGAAATTCCGCCGCAGCGGCGGGTTTGCTCCACGCCGAATCAAGAGCAATCTGACTGAACAAGAAACCGCGTATTTCCTTGCTCAAAAAAGCAGGTTTCTCGGTATAGACATCATTGAGGAGTTGGTGCGGCATTATGATCCTGATTTGGTAGCGGTGCAGACGGTAGGTTACCTGAAGAAGTTCCAATCCACCTACGATTTGGATTGGTATAAGCCGATTCGGGAACGAAGGGATGCAGACCCGGCGCTGCAATACACGGAAGAGGAGTTTGCCGGCTTCGACGGGTTGGAGTTGTATTATCAGCAAGAGCTGCGTGGTAAGAACGGTTATAAACGCGTTCCAATTGATCCGCGAAACATGGCGAATGGCGTAGCCGAAATCGTCCCACCGGTAAAAGGCTATGACCTGCATACAACAATAAATAAAAACGTACAGCAAGCAGCGGAACAGGCAATCCTCGATCAAATCGAGTGGGTCCATCACAATCCCGTATCCGGAAGTGTGCATCCTCATGCCAAAACGGGTTATGCCGTGGCGATGGAAGTAGATACCGGAAACGTCATCGTTATGGCCAGCATGCCGGACTATGATACGAATGTATGGCAATCCGGCGGGGTATCTGAAGAGGTGTGGAGCCAAATTTCGTCAAACTATCGAAACGGTACGATCACACCGTTTTCCTCCGGGCGCTCTGGCCATAATTTCGACTCGACGGTGTACCTGGGATCAACGATCAAACCGCTGTCAGTGTTAATCGGCCTAAACGAAGGTTTGTTTACGACAAAAACGAAATATAGCGACCGCGGGATCGCCTATTTCGGCCGCAACGACTCAGCGAGTGTGCGAAATTCCTCCGGGCATGTCTACGGCTCCATCTATCCGAAAGATGCCATCCGCTTCTCGTCCAATGCGTTTATGGTCGATATGGTGGGGGAGAAGCTGTACAACAAATATCGAACCCAAGGGATTGAGGTTTGGGACGAATATATGAAACAATTTGGCTTGGGCGTTTCCACGGGCATTGATTTGCCAGGTGAATATTTGGGGATCTTGGATTATAAGGATGAAAGGGAAACGGCGTTGGCCCGTTTGGCTTATGCTTCCTTCGGGCAGCAGGGCAAATATACGACGATGCAGTTGGCGCAATATACTGCGACGCTAGCCAATCGGGGGAAGCGCATGCAACCTAGACTTGTGCAAAAAATAACCGATGCCGAAGGCCGTTTGGTGATGCAATTTGAGCCGAAGGTGTTAAATGAAGTCAAGATGAAGGACGCCTATTGGGACGAAGTCATCGACGGGATGCGAACCGACGTGAGCGCCTTTGGTGGGTTTCCGTACGATTTTGCGCGCAAGACGGGGACTTCCCAGCAAGCCTATAAGAACAAGTTGTTGGATAACGGCGTGTTTATTGCGTTTGCACCAAGGGAGAAGCCGAAGCTGGCGGTGGCGGTTGTTATTCCCGAAGGGGGCTTTGGGGCTCACAGCGCGGCACCGGTTGCCCGGAAAATTTTTGATGCGTACGATCGGGAATACGGTTTGGACGGCAACCCCAAGAAATAATCATAAGATTGAACGAAGCCTTGCTCGCGATGAGCAGGCTTTTTTTGTTTCGGAGGAAATTCCTCTTGCTTTTTGGGAATCTTTTGATTAAAATTTGCCCTAAGGAAACTTTTTTATATAAATAAAACAAAAAGAGATCAAGTAAACAAGTATTCACTTGTACAACATTAGGTAAAGTTCGAGGAGAGGAGAAGCGTAATGGACGAAATGAGGATTAAGAAAAGCCCGTTTGAAAGGGCTAAAATGACGCTGGGCGTGTTGGCGTTAATCGTATTGGCGGCTTGTTCCAAAGTAGAGGGTCAGGCGGATCATGTTCGCGCATCGGCTAATGATTCGCCAGTCAAGGTGGTGGCTACGATCGGAATGATCACAGATGTCGTTCAGGAGGTTGGCGGCGAGCAGGTCGAGGTCACCGGTCTGATGGGCCCAGGAGTGGACCCGCATTTATACAAGGCATCGCAGGGGGATATCGAGAAGCTGGATAAGGCGGAGGTTGTTTTTTACGGCGGTTTGCATCTGGAAGGGAAAATGACGGAGATTTTTGAGAAATTGGAGCAGAAGAAGCGGACCGTGGCGGTGTCGAAGGACATTGATCCGAGCGAACTGCGCTCCGGTGCGGATGCCGGGGGCACGCAGTACGATCCGCATATCTGGTTTAACATCCGGCATTGGATAACAGCGACCCAAACGATTCGCGACACGCTGTCGGCCTATGATCCAGACCATGCGGACGTCTACCGGAAGAACGCCGAGGCGTATATCGCCGAATTGGAGAAGCTGGATGCGGAAGTGAAGGAGCGGATCGCTGAAATTCCCGAGCAGGACCGGGTGCTGGTTACGGCCCATGATGCGTTTGGTTACTTCGGAGATGCCTACGGCATCCAAGTGATGGGCCTGCAGGGGATCAGTACGGCGGCGGAATACGGATCAAAGGATGTCGCCAAGCTCCGGGATTTCCTGGTTGAGAACAAGATCAAAGCTGTATTCGTTGAATCGAGCATTCCGACCAAATCGATGGAAGCGGTGATTGCCGGAGCTGCAGAGCTGGGGCATACGGTGAAAATTGGCGGTGAGCTGTATTCCGACTCGCTGGGTGAACCAGGCTCAGAAGCGGACACCTACATCGAGATGGTCCGTCATAATGTCAACACGATCGTTGAGGCATTGAAATAACTCAAGGAAGGGTGATCCGATATGAATGTTTATCCGCTTGAAGTCAACCGATTAACCGTCGCTTATCAGAAAAAGCCGGTGTTAAGATCGGTCTCTTTTCACATCCCGGAGGGGCAGTTGATTGGGATTCTGGGTCCCAACGGAGCGGGGAAATCCACGCTGCTCAAAGCCGTACTGGGGTTGCTTCCGACCCTGGACGGTGAAGTTCGCATCTATGGCAAATCCTATCGGGAGCAGCGCAAATTGATCGGCTATGTGCCGCAGCGCGAATCGGTGGATTGGGATTTCCCAACCCATGCGCTGGATGTCGTGATGATGGGCCGTTACGGCCAGCTTGGCTGGTTTCGCCGCCCCGGAGCGAAGGAACGGCAAATCGCGCTGGAGTGTCTGGCGAAGGTAGGGATGGCGGAGTATGCCGGGCGTCAGATCAGCCAGTTATCCGGCGGTCAGCAGCAACGGGTGTTTCTGGCCCGGGCTTTGGCACAAAACGCGCAGGTGTATTTTATGGATGAACCGTTTGCCGGTGTCGATGCCACCACGGAAAAAGCGATCATTGCCCTGCTGCACGAATTAAAGGAGCAAGGGAAAACGGTGCTGGTGGTGCATCACGATTTATCCACGGTGAAGGAATATTTTGATCACGTGCTGCTGCTGAACGGTGAATTGATTGATGCCGGACCTACCGGGGAGACGTTTACACCGGAAAATTTGCACAAGACCTACGGTGGGAAGATTGCCATGCTGGCCGATTTCGGCGCGGTGCCTGCGGGGACGGTGTGATGCGATGCTAACAACATTATGGCAATGGATAACGGATCCGAACCTGCAATGGATTCTAATGGGATCCTTGTTGCTTGGCTTGGGCAGCGGCGTCATCGGCTCTTTCACTTATCTTCGCAAGCAAAGTCTGCTTGGAGATGCGTTAGCGCATGCCGCGCTGCCAGGAATCTGCATCGCCTTTATGCTAAGCGGCGTCAAATCCGTGGGTCTGTTTATGCTTGGGGCCATCCTCGCCGGGGTGGCAGCGACGTTTGGTATCTCCGCCATTACCCGCTACACGCGGATCAAGCAGGACGCGGCGCTTGGAATCGTATTGTCGGTGTTCTTTGGCATCGGCATCGTGCTGCTGACCCAGATCCAGCACAGCGGCAACGGGAACCAAAGCGGGCTCGACAAATACATGTTTGGCCAGGCGGCTTCGATGATGCTGGCTGACGTTTACTTGATGGGTGCGGTGTCCGTGCTGCTGATTGCGATATGCGCACTGCTCTTTAAGGAGTTGAAGCTGGTGAGCTTTGATCCCGGCTTTGCGAGGGGCATGGGGCTTAACGTGGCCTTCCTTGAGCAGTTGCTGTTGCTGATGACCGTGGTGGCGGTTGTCGTGGGCATTCAAGCCGTGGGTGTCGTGCTGGTAGCCGCCTTATTAATCACCCCGGCGGTTGCTGCGCGGTACTGGACCGACGCGCTGGGTGTGATGGTCGTGCTGGCCGGCGCTTTCGGAGCGCTGTCAGGGGTCACCGGTACGCTGATCAGCTCCACTTTGTCGAACCTGCCGACTGGGCCGGTGACAGTGTTAGCGGCGACCGCCTTGTTTTTCGTCTCCGCCGTGTTTGCGCCAAATCGGGGGCTGCTGGCCAAGTGGATACGCCGCTGGCGCAGCCGCAGCGAAATACAGCAACCGATGGAGCTGGCGATGATCCGGCAGGCTGGAAACACGGTGAATGCAGCCGAGAGGGGAGCGGAATAACATGGCCGATTTTTGGATTATTTTGACCGGCACGCTGGTCGCGGCGACGTGTGGAATTTTGGGTTGCTTTTTGGTATTGCGAAAAATGGCCATGGTCGGGGATGCCATCAGCCACTCCGTGCTGCCTGGCATCGCCATCGCGTTTCTGATCAGCAGCTCGCGGGACTCCTTACTGATGCTGATTGGGGCCGCCGTGCTGGGGCTGATCACCGTGTTCCTGATCCAGGCGCTGCAGCAAAGCGGCCTGCAATCCGATGCCTCAATCGGCATCGTGTTTACGGCGCTGTTCGCCGTTGGTGTGATCCTGATCAGCCGGAACGCTTCGCATATTGACCTGGACCTGGATTGCGTGTTGTTCGGCGAAATCGCCTATGTCCAATGGGACACCTGGATTTGGAACGGCTACGATATGGGGCCGGTTGCCGTCTGGATGCTGGGCGGGACGCTGCTTATCGTGCTCGCGGCCATCCTGCTCTTCTACAAGCAGTTTAAGCTATGTGCCTTTGATCCCGCGTTAGCGGCTGCAGTCGGCATCCCGGTTGCGTTGTTCCACTATCTGCTGATGGGGCTTGTTTCGCTGTCGACGGTGGCCTCTTTTGAGAGCGTAGGGGCGATTCTGGTCGTCGGCATGCTGATTGTCCCGGCTTCGGCGGCTTATCTGCTGACGGATCGACTGAGTGTAATGCTCGGTTACAGCGTGTTGATCGGCGCTGTGAGCGCCATCGCCGGCTATTACGCCGCCAAATGGCTGGACGCTTCGATTGCCGGCTGTATGGTCGCCGTGGCCGGGCTCCTGTTTCTGCTGGCGTTGATGTTCTCGCCGAAGCATGGCGTGATCGCCCGGTTTGGGAAGAAGCAGCGGAAACGCGAGGGGTTGCATTCTGCGGCAGCTTAAGGCGACGAGAATCGTAATATGAACGTAAAAATCGCCGGTTAACACGAATACGACACGGTTTTGTCAAGTTTTTGCCACCAAGCGACGGCCTTCTCCGTATTACTTATTAAAGTTAGCCGGTCAATCGGTCCGGCTAGACCACATATTAAGGGGAGAGGGATTCATATGGAGACAGGTACGCAGCAGCAAACCAAGAGGAATATGTCCGTGGGGAAATGGATTTCTACGGCCATTATTGTCATTGTCGTCCTGATCGTCGGATCCAACAGTTATGCACAGGTCGAATATGGTCATGTCGGCTTGTACAAAACGTTCGGGAAGTTAAATGATAATGTTTTGGCCCCGGGCATGCATTTTAAAATACCGTTTGTTCAAACCGTCATTCAGGTGAATACGCAGGTGACCAAAACGGAAACAGATACAACCGCATCATCGAAGGACCTGCAGCCGGTATCTACGCATGTTGCCGTGAACTATTCGGTGAACAAGGAGTCGGCTTACAACCTGATGAACAATATCGGTGGCAATTACGATACGGTCATTATTAACCCGGCGGTGCAGGAGATCGTCAAAGAAGTGACAGCTCGCTACCAAGCTGAGGAATTGATTGCCAAGCGTGACGTTGTCGCCGGGGAGATCAGCGAGCATTTAACCTCCCGTTTGGCCAAATACGATTTAATCGTTAACGAAATTAATATCGTCAACTTTAAGTTCTCCGACGCGTTTAACCAATCGATCGAAGCGAAGCAGGTAGCTCAGCAACAGGCGCTGAAAGCGAGCAACGATCTGAAGCGGATTCAGATCGAAGCGCAGCAGAAGATCGCTCAGGCGGAAGCCGAGGCTGAGGCGCTGAAGCTGAAGAAGCAGGAGGTTACACCGGAGCTGGTGCAGCTGAAACAGATCGAAGTGCAGGAGAAGGCGCTGGAAAAATGGGACGGCAAGCTCCCGCAAGTTACAGGCGGCGCCACACCGTTCATTGATATTGAGTCGCTGACCAATCAATAATAATCGCATCAAATAATATGGGCCCTCGCTCTTTATAAAGAAAGGGGGTTCAGATCATCCGGGCCGCCCTTGAAGGGCGGCCTTTCTATTACCTCAAGTATAATGGGAAAGAGCCTCAGATGATATTCGGCGTGGAATCCCGGATAATTGGCTTGGTGTAGATATGGGAAACCTGATAAGGTTGATTCGGGTTGTTAATCCGCGAGAGAAGCATTTCGGCTGCCTTTATCCCCATCTCGTTGCTGAAAATATGGACTGTCGTCAAATGAGGTTCGACAATCACGGATTCGGGGCCGTTGTCGAAACCGCAGATGGCGATATCCTGCGGAATCGACAGTTTTTTGTTCTTCAAAGCCTTCATGACACTGACAGCAATGTAGTCGTTTGCGCAGACAAAAACAGAAGGGAGATGCGGTATCCCGGCCATCCGCTCGTCCATCCATTCGGGATGAGAGAAGAATCGGTCGTCGTCAACCACGCACTGGGACAAATCAAGGGTTATGCCAGCTTCAGTCAGCGCACGATTAAATCCGGTCCATCGCTCGTTAAAGCTTCGGCAATGGTTATAATCGCCGACGAATCCGAAAGTTTTATACCCGCCATCAATCAATTTCTTGGTAAGTTGATAGGTGCTGTGTTCATTCTCCATCAGCAGCACGTCGGCACGAAAATCTGGATAGCAAACGTAAGCCGAGCAGTCGATAAAGATGGTCGGGATGCCAAGCTCGGTGATGAGCTTGCTGTATTCCAGGTCAAACAACTCGATGCAGATGATGCCGTCCACATTGGCTGCGTCGAAATTGTTCGGCAACGATAAGGTCTGTTGCTCAATGTCCCTGATAATATGGATGGACAGGTTGTAGCCTTCGGCGCTGATTCTTTTTTCCAGACCGCTGATCAGGGTGGAGCCGAAATGGGATGTATTCGGCAAGTTCTCCGTCAGCAAAGCAATGTTGCCCGAACTCTTGGACAATAGACTGTCGCTGTCCATAAATGCAAACTGCTTGTATTTCAGCTCAATGGCCTTTCTAATCACTTTATTGCGCGTTTCCGCCGGGATGCTCTCGCTCCCGTTCAACGCTTTGGAGGCCGTGTTGCGGGAAATCCCCAAAGCATCGGCGATATCCTGAATCGTTACTTTTTCCTTCGCCATTATTTCACCTCTATGAAAAGCCGCAATTACGATAAATAGCGGTTTGATTATGTATGTTCTCTCTCAAATGTATAATAGATCAAAAAAAATAGCAACATTAATTTTACATATGCACAATTGTTGTTTACATTATAAAACTTGTGATTGTCAAATAAATCGCTGAGATATGAGATGAAATCGTTGACTCAGCCTAGGATAGAACGTAAGAATTGTACGATTTTTTTGCCGAATTCGGTCGAATTATCATTTTTTTCAAATAAACAAGCGTTTTTGTGAAATAAAAGTGGCAATATATTTAGCAAATGCACAAATAATATTTTTACAAATTGTATTGACTTCAATGATTTGCTTTGATAAATTGTAAATGAAACAGGGTGCATCCAATTAGCAAATGTCATTTATGCAAGCCCTTACTTGTTAAGAAAATGTAAACTAAATGGGGGAACGGAGGAAAAAAATTGCAAAGCATAATAAAGGGCGGACAGAGAAAGACAGTGCCTGGAAAAACTCGCGGACAAAGCCTTTTGGAATATTTGCGGAAATACGGTTTTCTCTACTTGCTGCTTGCTCCGGCCTTGATCTTAACCTTGATCTTTAAGTACGGGCCGATGTATGGTGCGGTGATCGCGTTTAAAGATTTTAGCCCGATCAAAGGCATTTTGGGCAGCGATTGGGTGGGGCTTAAAAATTTCGACAAGTTTCTGTCTTCGCCCAATTTTGAAGTTATTTTTATGAATACGCTTAAATTAAGCTTGCTTGGGCTTGTCTTCAGTTTTCCCGTGCCGATCCTGCTGGCGCTGATGCTGAATCAGGTCCGCCGGGCGGGGGTGAAGAAGAACATTCAGCTGTTTTTGTACGCTCCCAACTTCATCTCGGTTGTGGTCGTTGTCGGGATGCTGTTCATCTTCCTGTCGCCAACAGGCCCGATCAATCAACTGTTCGTCTGGTTCACCAATGAACCGATCATGTTCATGTCGCGCCCGGAGTATTTCAGGTGGATTTATATTTTGTCGGATATCTGGACCGGAGCGGGGTGGTCTTCCATCATTTATGTGGCCGCGCTTGCGAACGTCGACCCGGAGCTGCATCATGCAGCCCACCTGGACGGCGCCAACCTGCTCCAGCGGATCCGCCACATCGATTTGCCAACGATCCGTCCGATTATGGCGATCGTGTTCATCCTTGCTGCGGGCGGGATTATGTCGATCGGGTTCGAGAAGGCTTACCTGATGCAGACGGCCATGAACCTGCCGACCTCGGAAATCATTCCGACCTACGTATACAAAATCGGTTTGCAGTCCGGAGATTACGCTTACTCCGCTGCGGTGGGACTGTTCAACTCCATCATTAATGTCATCTTGCTCGTGACCGTGAACTTTGCGGTTAAAAAGCTGAACGAGGGCGAAGGTCTCTACTGATGAGGCAGTAGAACTCGCACTGTTATCGAAAGGAGCCAACTGCCATGCCCATCAAACATTCGAAATTCGACCGTTTTCTACTGGCTTTAAACGCCGCCGGGTTAGCGTTCGCCGTACTGATCGTCGTCGTCCCGCTGATATATGTTGTCGTGGCTTCGTTCATGGACCCTTCCGTGCTTCTCAGCCGCGGCTTGTCCTTCCATATTGCCGACTGGACGCTGGACGGTTATGAGAAGATTCTGACCAATCCCGCGATGATCCGGGGATTTGCGAATGCCGTACTGTACTCGGTCTCCTTCGCTTTGATCACCGTGACGGTATCGATCTTTGCGGGCTATGCCCTCTCAGATCACCGACTGGTTGGCCGCCGCTTTTTTATGACATTGTTTTTGATCACGATGTTTTTCGGCGGCGGGCTCATTCCGACTTATCTCCTGGTCAAGGAGTTAGGCATGATCGATACGGTCTGGGCGGTGATTATCCCCGGCGCAGTCAACGTATGGAACATTATTTTGTCCCAGACGTTTTTCAAAGGCGTGCCGAACGAACTGAAGGAGGCCGCCAACGTCGACGGCGCCTCCGAAGCGAAAATCTTTTTCCGCATCGTGCTGCCGCTTTCCAAACCGATCGTTTTCGTGCTCGCGCTATATGCCTTCGTCGGCCAATGGAACGCATATTTCGACGCGATGATCTACCTTGACAATCCAAACTTGCATCCGCTGCAACTTGTGCTCCGCTCGATTCTGATTCAGAACCAGGTCGATCCCGGCATGATTGCAGACCAGTTGGCTATGGCGGAAATGAAGCGGCTGTCGGAGATGATCAAGTACGCGGCGATCGTGATTTCGAGCCTTCCGCTCGTCGTAATGTATCCTTTTTTTCAGAAATATTTCGAGAAAGGTGTCATGGTCGGCTCCCTGAAATAACGGCCGGCTGCACATAAAAGCATTGCCTAAAGCACAAATCCGGGAGGTTAAAGACAATGAAAAAAAGCCAAAATTTGAAACTCACGTGCAAAGCCATATCCTTATCCGTGCTTGCATCCGCTCTGCTGCTGTCCGCCTGCGGCAATGGGAAAAGTGCAGGTTCAGCCGACAAGGAGCCGGATCCGAGCGGAAAAATCACGCTGAACATGATGACGCAAAGCTCGCCACTGGCGCCCGCAAATCCTAACGACAAGCTGATTTTCAAGCGGCTGGAGGAAAAAACGAACGTCCATATCAATTGGAAGAACTTCACCAAGGACGTGTTCGTGGAAAAAAGAAATCTCGCCATGGCCAGCGGCGATCTTCCCGACGCAATTTTCGACGCTGGCTACAGCGATTATGAGCTGCTCAAGCTGGCCAAGGACGGAGCGATTATCCCCTTGAACGATCTGATCGAGCAACATATGCCGAATTTCAGAAAGGTACTGGACGAAGCGCCAGAATACAAGGCGATGATCACCGCGCCGGATGGTAACATTTACGCTTTTCCGTGGATCGAGGAGCTCGGCACGGGCAAGGAGCGAATTCAGGCTGTCGATGCCGTTCCGTGGATCAATGTGGAGTGGCTGAACAAGCTGGGCCTGGAAATGCCGAGAACGACGGAGGAATTGAAGCAGGTGCTGATCGCCTTCAAAACCCAGGATCCGAACGGAAACGGGCAGGCTGACGAAATTCCGCTCTCCTTTATCAATAAGCCGGGAGCCGAGGATTTGGTGTTTCTGTTCGCCGCGTTTGGCCTGGGTGAAAATCCCGATCACGCGGTGGTGACGAACGAAGGGAAGGTCGTATTTACGCCAGCGGAAGAAGGCTACAAAAACGCCGTGAAATATATCAACGAGCTGTACAAAGAAGGACTCATCGATGTCGAAGCGTACACGCAAGACTGGAGCACGTATCTGGCTAAAGGCAAGGACCATAGATACGGCTTGTACTTCACCTGGGATAAGAGCAATATCACGGGCGCTAATGACAGCTACGAGGTTATGCCGCCATTAGCCGGGCCGAGCGGTGAAATCAATGTGGCTCAAACGAATGCGCTGGGCTTTCACCGCGGCCGGATGGTCATTACGAGCGCTAATCAAAACCTGGAGGCGACGGCCAAATGGGTGGATCAGATGTACGAACCGATCCAATCTGTACAGAACAACTGGGGCACTTACGGTGACGAGACACAGCAAAATATCTTTGAGTATGACGAAGCAAGCAACAGCCTGAAGCATTTACCGCTAAACGGAACCGCTCCGGTCGAACTGCGCGAAAAAACGAGCGTCGGTGGCCCGCTGGCGATCCTGGACAGCTATTTTGGCAAATATACCACCGTACCAGATGACGCCAAGGAAAGAATGCGAATCGTCAAGGAGGTTATGGCACCACATATGAAGTCGGAGCAGGCGATGCCCAATGTGTTCCATTCAATCGATGAACTGGAACGCTTGACGACGATTGAGACAGACCTCTTCGCCTATGTGCTGAGAAAGCGCACTGAATGGTACCAAAACGGCAAAATCGATGAGGAGTGGAGCAGTTATTTGCAGGAGCTGGATCGTTTGGGACTGCAGGAGTGGCTCAAAATTAAACAAGACGGCTATGACCGGGCAACGAAGTAGTAATTGGAGAAGTGATTGAGAATTTCCTTGATAGAAAAAAAGATTTCATTAAGGGATAGAAGGAGAGACGCTGGAATGTTGACAATCGCCAAGCAAAACTACAGGGGAAGGTATCATTTCTCGCCGAAGGAAAAATGGATGAATGATCCGAATGGATTGGTTTATTTTGCTGGAGAATACCATCTATTCTTTCAGTATCATCCTTACGGAACGACCCACGGGCCGATGCATTGGGGCCATGCAGTAAGCAAAGACCTGGTACATTGGGAGGAGCTTGATATTGCGCTCTTCCCCGATGAGAACGGAACGATTTTCTCGGGAAGTGCGGTGGTGGATTGGCGCAATACGACCGGCTTTTTTGAGGAGGGGCCGGGGCTGGTCGCAATCTTCACCCATCATCTCGAAATGGAAGGAAAACCGCCCGTGCAGACACAAAGTCTGGCCTACAGCACGGACAAAGGCAGAACATGGACGAAATATGCGGGAAATCCGGTGCTGAGACATGATCGCTGCGTCGATTTCCGCGATCCCAAGGTGTTCTGGCATGAAGACACCCAGTGCTGGATTATGATCGTCGCATGCGGACAGACGGTGGGCCTGTATCATTCGCCCGACTTGAAAAACTGGACATTAGGCAGTGAATTCGGGCAGGGGTTCGGCTTCCACGAAGCGGTTTGGGAGTGCCCTGATTTGTTCCCGCTGGCGGTGGACGGCGTTCCTTCCAGAACCAAGTGGGTGATGCTGGTCAGCGTGGGCGATCATCCAGCTTATGCGGAAGGGTCGAGAACGCAGTATTTTACCGGGGATTTCGACGGCGTGACATTCACGCCCGACGAAGACTCGCGGAATGTCCGCTGGCTGGACCATGGCCGGGATAATTACGCGGGCGTTAGTTGGTCCGATATTCCAGCAGAGGATGGCAGACGGTTGCTGATTGGCTGGATGAGCAACTGGAAGTATGCACAGCTGACACCGACGGAATCATTTCGAGGCGCGATGACGGTACCGCGGGAACTTGCGTTAGAATCCCGTAACGGAACGACCGTTCTAACGCAGAGACCAGTTCGAGAACTGGAGCGTGTGCGCCGAACGGTGCTCAGCCTGGCGAATGTCGCTGCCGGGGAAGTGGAAGTCGCACTGCGTTCCTTGCGGCTGGACAGCTTCGAACTGGTTGCAGAAGCTGCACCCGGCGCGTCCTTTGCCTTTAAGGTCAGAGCGGGGGATGGCCAGGAGACGGTTGTCGGCGTGAACGCGGCTTCCGGTGAGGTCTATGTAGACCGCACGAAGTCGGGGCAGCATGAGTTCCACGAGCAATTCCGCGGCGTACACTCAGCCAAGCTGCATTCCGCAGGGGAAAAGCTCGAGCTGCGCATTTTCGTGGACCGAGCCTCCGTCGAAGTGTTTGCCAATGCCGGGGAGGCGGTCATTACCGATCTGATCTTCCCTGGACCGGAGGCCACCGGCATATCTCTGGCGGCGGAAACGGAATTTGTTCTGAAGTTGCTGACGATTTATGAGCTTGCACCATAAGCGGTCGTTAAATGAGGCCGATGAAATATACAAGATGCGGGACCACCTTAGTACTGTATCAAAAAAGGAGACAACGACAATGCGCATAGGAGCAATTGAGGCTGGCGGGACAAAATTCGTCTGCGGCATTGGGGATGAGTATGGTGTGATTGAGGACAGCATCAGTTTTCCAACAGAAAGTCCGGAGATTACGCTTGGCAAAGCGATTGCTTATTTGAAGGACAAACGGGTGGAGGCGATTGGGGTCGGGTCATTTGGCCCCATCGATCTTCGGCAAGACAGCCCCACCTACGGCTATGTGACCACAACGCCGAAACCCGGTTGGAGCCGGTTCGATTTCCTCGGCGCGCTGCGCCGCGAATTCTCGGTCCCCTTGGGCTGGGATACCGACGTGAACGCGGCCGCGCTGGGGGAAGCGGCGTGGGGGGCCGCCCGGGGCCTGAACAGCTGCCTGTATTATACGGTGGGAACGGGCGTTGGGATCGGCGTCTATCTGGAAGGCCGGCTGGTGCATGGGCTGGTTCATCCGGAGGGCGGCCATGTGCCGGTAAGGCGGCACCCGGGCGATGATTTCGCGGGCCGCTGCCCGTATCACGGCGATTGCCTGGAAGGCATGGCGGCGGGGCCGGCGATCGAAGCCCGCTGGAAAACCAAAGGGTATGAGCTGTCAGGGAATCATCCCGCTTGGGAAATTGAGGCGTTTTATCTTGCCCAGTCGATTACGGGGGCGATGCTCTTGGTCTCGCCGGAAAAGGTCATCCTGGGCGGCGGGGTCATGCAGCAGCCCCAACTGTTCCCGTTGATCCGGGAGGCGGTGCGCCGAAATCTGAACGGATACTTAAACGCCGGCGAGATTTTGGAGCGCTTGGAGGAGTATATCGTGCCTCCCGGCCTTGGGCAGCAAGCAGGGCTTTGCGGCGCTTTGGCATTGGGGCTGAAGGCGTTAACCGGGCCGCTTCTTTCTTCTTAAGTGCAAGCGAAGAAAGCGTGCCGGAGGGAGGCGGTGGCCGTGATCCATGGCCTCCTGCGCCGGAAGCCAAAACAAGTATGTATCTCTTACAGGAAAAGAGGGTGTATCATGGGTAAAGGAAAATCCGTATTATCCATCCTTTTGTCCTCCGCACTTATTTTTGCCGGGCTTGATGCAGGGATAGTCCGGGCGGCAGGTGCGGAGACGGAAACGGGAAAGGAGGCTAACGCAATTTTTGAAAGCGCAACCAAATTAGAGACGAATTTGACTGGCTGGCGAATCGAGGGAAAAGGCCGAATGGAGACGGTGGAGCAGGGGCTTCTGCTCGTCTCGGAGCCGAGGGAGAACGTGATGGCCCTGACGGAAACCCGGGCGGCCGATTTTATCTATGAAGCCGACGTCATGGTAACGGAGAGGCAGGCGGACGCCACGTTGGTATTCCGCTCCAATCAGGACGGTTGGTCCTCCTACATGCTTCAACTCGTGCTGAACGCGGGGTTGATCCGGCTAAAGGACGCGAGCGGAGAAGGCAAGCTGCGGGAAGAAAGGCGGGTGGATTTGGCCGAGGGAGAAATCTATCATCTAAAGGTCAAGGCCGAAGGAAGCCGACTTCAGGTGTATTGGGGAGACCGCTATGAACCGTTAATTGACGTGCATGATGAGGCTTACGCTTCCGGGTATTTGGGCCTGAACGTTTGGGACGGTTCCGCGCTGTTTCAGAACGTGAAGGTCAGCGAACTGAACAGCAATTTAGGCGCGGCGATCGCGAGTTCGGGAGCTTGGCAGCCGGACCTGCGGGGGGAGCTGGGAACGGCGGACGGTTCCCGGCGGGCTCTGCGGATATATGAGGGTTATGAACGGGATCTCGTGCTGGAAGGAAACGTGTCTTTTGCCGCCGATCAGGGGGATGCTGGTTTGCGGTTCAGAGCGAACGAGCAGGGGACGGATACGAGGCGGCTTTGCGAAAAGACGGCGGCCAGGTTTGGGCGGAGCTGAGAAAAGCGGACGGCCGCGTCATCGCGGCCTCGGAACGTGCTTACCCGTCAGCTTCCAAAGCAAGGCACCATCTGGAAATCCATGCGCTCGGGAGCCGGATTCAGGTCTATGTGGACGGATACACCGAACCGGCTGTGGATGCCGTTGACAATAGTTATGCGGACGGTCACGCGGGATTTGCGGTATCCGGGGGAGCGGCATATTTTCAGGACGTCTATTTGACTGCGGCCAATGATTATTATACGGAAAAATACCGCCCCGACTACCATTATTCGCCCGCCCGCGGGTCGGCAAGCGATCCGAACGGACTGGTCTATTACGAAGGGGAATACCATCTGTTTCATCAGGATGGCGGAACTTGGGCGCACGCGGTCAGCACCGATCTCGTTCAATGGAAGCGCTTGCCCATCGCTTTGCCCTGGAACGATTTGGGCCATGTCTGGTCGGGTTCGGCCGTCGCCGATCTCCACAATGCCTCCGGCTTGTTCGCGGATTCCGGGGGCAAAGGCCTGCTTGCTTATTATACTTCCTATAATCCGGACCGCCCGAACGGCAACCAGCGCATTGGGCTGGCGTACAGCAAGGATCGCGGCCGCACCTGGGAGTACGCCGCAGAGCGCCCGATCGTGATCGAAAATCCGGGCAAGCAGGGGGACGATCCGGGAGGATGGGATTTTCGCGATCCCAAGGTCGTGCGGGACGAAGAACATAACCGCTGGGTTATGGTTGTGTCCGGCGGCGACCATATCCGCTTTTTCACTTCGACCAACCTGATCGACTGGACGCTGACCGACAACTTCGGATACGGGGCTTATGTCCGCGGCGGCGTGTGGGAGTGCCCCGATTTGTTCCAACTGGCTGTGGACGGTACGGTCAAGAAAAAATGGGTGCTCATGATCAGTACGGGTGCCAACCCGAATACGCAGGGTTCGTCGGCGGAGTATTTTATTGGGGAGCTTACTCCCGAAGGCAAGTTCGTTAACGACAACCCTGCCGGCAAGGTGCTGGCGACCGATTACGGAAAAGAGTACTACGCCTCTATGTCTTTTGCCGGTATGCCGGATGGACGCAGGGTAATGCTGGCCTGGATGACGAACTGGGATTACCCGTTTGCTTTTCCGACCGAGGGTTGGAAGGGGGTTCTAAGCATTCCGCGCGAGTTAACGCTGCAGAAGACGAACGAGGGAATCCGCCTGGCACAGGCGCCGATCCGTGAGCTGGAATCGCTGCGCGGCCAGCTGCTGTTTGCGGCGTCGGACCGCCTCGTCCAAGCGGATAGGGAGAATTTACTGAAAGGCGTGTCCTCCGGAGCCTATGAAATTGAAGCCGAAATTGAAATTCCCCAGGCCAGCAATGTGAGCGAATTTGGTTTCCGCCTCCGGGAGGGAGCCGGAAAGCGGACGGTCGTCGGGTACAAAACAAAAGAGAACGAGATTTACGTGGATCGCTCCCTTTCCGGCGACACCGGCTTCTCCGACCGGTTCAGCACGCTTCATCAGGCGCCGCTTCAGCCGGACAACCGGCGCGTGAAGCTGCGGATTTACGTGGACGATTCCTCGCTGGAGGTATTCGGAGGGGATGGCCGCGTAGTATTTTCGGAGGTGATTTTTCCCGATCCTGCGCACCGTGAAATGAGCCTTTTTACTGTAGGTGGAGAGGTGAACGTGGTTTCCTTGAAAGTGCACGCACTAACAAACGTATGGAACAAGGCGGCGGAGAGCCAAACCTCCATCGTGATGGACACGAGCCCGCAGCAAATGGGGCTGGGGGACACCCGGACCTTGTATGCGGCGGTGAACGGCGGCGTGAAAGGCGGGTGCAGCGGCGGTTCGGACGTCAACCAAAATCAGCCGATCCGCTGGGAGACGAGCGATCCGCAAGTCGTGGCCATCACCTCGTTCGATCAGCGGCAGGCGGTGATTCGCGCGGCCGGCCAAGGAGAGGCGGTGATTACCGCCTCCACTCCGAACGGGAAAGCGTCGGCCAGCGTACCGGTGAAGGTGTTTGCCGGGGAGTTCCATACGAATCTGATCGGCTGGGCTCCTGATTTGGCGGCATCCTCCTGGGTGGCGACGGAGCGGGGCATCCGCGGCAGCTACTGGAGCGACGCTCACTATGTGGCGGAGGAGACGGCCGGGGATTTTGTATATGAGGCCGAAATGACGCTGGACGAAAAGGGCGGAGCGGGCTCAGTTCTATTCCGGGCGAGCCGGGACGGGCGCAGCGGGTACTATTTTAATATCGATCCGAATATGAAAGCCTTCCGCTTGTTTTACAAAATCGATGGCGCATTTGCCGACCGCCAGGTGCTGGCCAACGTGCCGGCATTCATCCAGCAGGGAAAGAAATACGCCATCGTTATCGAAGCGGACGGGCCGCGTATCCGGATTTCCGTGGATGGTGCAGGGATCATTGACCTTACCGACGGAACGTTTGCGGAAGGGCATTTCGGCCTTCACGTCTTTGGCGGCGCGGCGTATTACCAAAACGTCAACGTCAGCCGGGTGGAGCAGGCCAAGCTGCGGAAGACAAGCTTCGTTAACGCCGGCGCGAACACGTCGCTGTATGCAGCGAAAGCGGAAAACGGCGAACCGGTCGCGCTGCTCCCGGCCGGGGATGGGGAGGCGTCCTCCCGGACTTGGGTTATGGTGCCGACCGGAGACGAGTTGGGCTCCTATTCGATTCGCACCGCCGCGGGAGGCAAAGCTTTGGACCTCGATACCGGGCAAAACAAACTCCAGCTGTACGATTATCTCGGCTACGACAATCAGCGCTGGCTGCTTCGCGACAATGGCGACGGCACGGTAGCCATTCTGTCGCTTCACAACCAGCAAGCGCTTGAAGCTTCGGCGGACAGCGGCTCCTTGTACTTGAACGAACCGGATCCGGCGCTGGACCGGCAAAAATGGCAAGTGGTCGATGTCGGTGCTCCGTGATGCTTCGGTTTTTATAGTTATAGCTTCCGGATTGGTTAATTAAGGGTTCCCAATTAGCGGAGAATTTTCTTCTGCTTGGGAGCTCTTTTTGTTGGGTTTCCGGGATTATGGTAAAATGGCGGTATGCTGTTTAGAGAGTCAGAAACTTGCGGATGGGGGGAGCTGTCTGTTGTTGAAATATAAACTGTTAGCGCTCGATATGGATGGAACTTTGCTGAACGACGATCTGCAAATCTCGCCGGAGACAGAACGTTGGATTCGGAAAGCGGCGGCTGCCGGGGTTCATGTCTGCTTGTCAACGGGACGCGGTTACCGGGAGGCGGTTCCGTATGGCGATCAGCTTGACCTTGGGACGCCAATGATTACGGTGAATGGAAGCGAGGTTTGGAAGTCGCCGCATGAGCTGTATCGTCGGGTGCTGCTTGATCGATCGCTCGTTTCGCGAATGTACGACATTTCCCGGGAAAAGAATGTCTGGTTCTGGGCCTACGCCGTGGAAGGCAATTATAACGAAGGGAACTGGCAACCGGAATTGTTGGAACAGAATCATTGGATGAAGTTTGGCTATTTTACCGAGGATGATGAGGTGAGGGGAGAGATATTGCGGGAGCTGCAAGCGATGGGCGGCCTTGAAATCACGAATTCCTCGCCGCACAACTTGGAGATCAATCCGAAAGGGATCAGCAAGGCCAGCGGCATACAGACGGTGTGCGGGCTGCTTGGGCTGGAGATGTCCGAAGTCGTCGCGATCGGAGACAGCTTAAATGACTTGGCTGCGATTGAAGCCGCGGGTCTGGGGGTTGCGATGGGGAACGCCCAGGAGGCCGTGAAGGAGAAGGCCGATGTCGTGACCACGTCGAATAATGAAGATGGCATTGCCTGGATTATTCGGGATTATATTTTGACAGGGGTGTGAGAAAATGGCGCTGTCCGTGATTGGCTGGATTTTGGTGATTGCCCTGTTTGCCGTGGGGATGGCCGGAGCGGTGTATCCCGTATTGCCTGGGGTGCTCGCCATATATTTTGCCTTTTTTGTGTACGGATGGTTTTTCTCGTTTGAGTCGTTTGGCCCCTTCTTCTGGATTCTACAAACGTTGATCGTGGTCGCGCTGATGGTGGCGGATTATGCGGTCGGGGCTTGGGGCGTCAAAAAATTCGGCGGCAGCAAGCTGTCCGTCTGGCTTAGCACGATCGGCATTATCATCGGTCCGTTTGTTATTCCGGCTTTTGGTCTGGTACTAGGGCCGTTGCTGGGTGCAATGATCGGGGAATTGATTAAGGGCGAGTCGCTCACCAAATCGTTTAAAGTGGGCATTGGTTCCGTCGTTGGCTTGTTTAGCAGCATGGTGGTCAAGGTGATTTTACAGCTGGTGATGATCATCGTGTTTATCATTTGGATCGTTGCATTTTAGTTTTCATTCTAGTTAGCACTTATATGGATTGCGGGAAAGAAGGAATTGCTTTTGTCCAAGAAGGAATCGTTTATTAAAGGCACGTTAATTTTGGCGGGAGCCGCGCTGATCGCAAGGGTGCTTGGCTTGTTCCAGCGCGTTCCGTTGGAGCACATCCTTGGAGATATCGGGAACGCGTCGTATTCGCAAGCGAATGCGGCGTATTTCATGCTGTTAACTTTAGCAACGGCGGGGATCCCGAGTACGCTGAGCAAAATGGTGTCGGAGCGGCACGCGCTGAACCGGCCGGAGGAGGCGCGGCGCGTGTACCAGGCGGCGCTGCTCTTTGCCGGTGTGGCGGGCTTGGTCATGTTCGTGCTGCTGTATGCCTTGGCGCCCTATTATGCGGAAGCTTCCGGCGTTCCGGAATCGGTGATGGCCATTCGTGCCCTGGCGCCGGCCTTGCTGCTGTTCCCGCTGATCGCTATGATCCGAGGTTACTTGCAAGGTCGGAATATCATGATCGCCGGGGGGGTTTCACAGGTCATCGAGCAGATCGTGCGGGTGGCGGCCGGCATTATTTTGGCGTTCGTGTTGTTCCACTGGGGCTATTCGGGCGAAAAGATCGCGGCCGGCGCGACGTTTGGCGCGGTGCTCGGCGGAGTTGCCGCACTGATCGTGATGTTGGTGTACAGCATGAAGCTGCAGCGGAAAGACCAGGCCGCGGGGCGAGGAAAGCCGCGGGGCGATTCCGGTCGTCTGCCGTTTAAGCGGATCTATGCGGAGATCTTTAAGCTGTCGATTCCGATCGTGCTAACCGCGCTGGCGGTACCGGCGGTCAACTTCATCGATAACTCGATCCTGAAGCCGTTGCTGACCGGGCAAATCGGCTCCGGACAAGCCACCTACATCCTCGGGATCCTCGGCAACCGGGCGCAGATGATCGCCGGGATTCCGCCGATTCTGGCGATTGCGCTCAGCCAATCGCTGGTGCCGATCATCTCCGCCGCATACGCGCGGAAGGACCAGGAACATCTCCAGCGTCAGGTCACCCTGGCGATGCGAGTCGCAGTGTTGAGCGGGATGCCGATTATCCTTGCGCTGGGCACGGCGGCTTACTCTGTGAACGGGCTGCTGTTCAGCACCCGGGACGGCAGCAGCATCGTGGCGTTGCTGACGTATGCGACGATTTTTCAAATTACGATGATGACCAGTAACTCGATTCTGCTTGGGGTAGGCAAAGCTAATTTGTCGATGGTGCACGTGGCCATCGGGATTCTCGTGAAGCTGGCGGCCAGCTATGTGTTTGCGCAGTTTTGGGGGATATATGGCATCATTATCGCCACCGGACTCTGCTTCTTTGTCATCACGCTGCTGAACGTTCGGGCGATGAAGCAAATCGTGCCGTTCTCGCTCATGGGCAGCCGCTGGGGCGGTTTCCTGGTGACGGTCGTGGTGTTGTCCGGTGTCGGCTACGGCCTGAACCAGGCCGGAATTCAAATGGTGGACCTGATGCCGGCGCGGGTCGCCTTCTTCCTGACCTGCTGTATCGTTGGCGTGGCAGTAGTCGCACTTTACCCAGTGCTGCTCATCCTGCTGCGCGTCGTCCGGAAGGACGAGCTGGCTAGCTACCCAGCCCCCCTCCGCAAAATCCTCTCCCCGCTCATGCGCCTGCAACACGGCGGCCGAGATCGTCAAGTTCAGTGAGGAAGAAGTACGTCGGGGATGCTTTGATGTAGCTTTTGCACGATTATCCCATTGGCTCAGGAAAGCTAGAAGTGCGAGGGGATGCCACACGCGGTTGCAGAGGGGCGGGCGGTAGGTTGATGGGTAAAGCTCGGCTAACTAAGGTATCCTGCGTGAGCGCTTTTGCATGATTATCCCTTTGGTTAAGGAAAGGTGGAAGGTACGAGGGGATGCCTCATGTGGTTGCAGTGGGGTGAGCGGCAGGGCGTTGGGTAAAATGTATATTCACTTGTGTTGCTTTTGAGTTACCTGATCATACGGGATAATGGTGAAAAAGAGCTGGCAAGGGAGGTCCCTCGGGGGGAGGAGGGTAGACGAAGACGGGAGCGGGGGTGACGTTCAACTCAACCTCAACCCCGGTCAGTCAATGCTCCTCCACCGCATCGTGCACAAATGCGGTGGTGAGGATGCCGTTCCTGTGCGAGCGGCTGATGTCGCACAGGAACGGCGCCTTTGGCGCGCTGATGTCGTCCAGCGCGCGGGTGTCTTTGAGCCAGTCCTCCCTAGAGATTGGCTCGTAGGCGGTGTCGCCCCAAGCGCTGAGCAGCTTGGGGCTGTAGAGACGCTGGCCCGGCGGCAGCGTCTCCTGGGCGAGAAGCTCTGACCCCTGTACCTTGGCGGTCAGAGCTTCTTCTAAATTGGCCGTGAACAGTTCCGGCCAATAGTCCGCCCGCGAGCCGCTGTGCGGCACGCTCGCGGCGAAGCGCTCCGCGCCGCTGCGCACGGTGCGGTAGCCCATCAGCATCGCGTACAGGCTCTTGCCTAACGCGATGCGGGCCTGCAGGCTGCCGAAGTCGGAGACGGTGCGCCCCGCAAGGCGGCGCATTTTACCCCCGGCAGCCCCGTCCACTCCCGCCGCTTCGCTCAGCGGGAACACCACCTGGTTTAATCCAGCCAGGCTGAACAGGCGGAAGTTCATTTTTTCCGTGACATGCTTCTGGAAGTAAGGATGGCGCACCACGCGTTTCTCAATATAATTCTGCTCGTTGATGATGAGTCCGACGGTCAGCAAGGCGCTGCCGCGGTCGATCCAAAACCGCTCCCAAAACGGCCGCATAAAACGGGAAACGTGAAAATACGGCAGCAAGTGGAACCGGCTGGCTCCGAACTCCCGGCTAATCATGTACAGTCTAAGCTGCGGATAAGCGTCCTGAAAAATCAGGGCGTTGCAACGTTCCAGAAACCGATACGTGAGCCGTTTCTCTTCGGCATCAATCACATCAGCCATTCGGCTGCTGTGCAGGTCTGTCATGTTCCAGCCGGCGTTTCGCGAGACCATATGCGCGAGGAAAGCCCAGTGCAGCTCCGGGCAAGCTTGATAGCAGGCGAGATAAGCCGCCGTCCGGCTGATGTTGTTCGCACCGGCCAAACGGGTTTCCTCAGCGATTGCTTCGGCCAACTGCAAATCCTCGGCGCTGTAATCTTCACCTGCTGACGCCGTCCGAGCGGCCGCAGTGCGCCGCAGCAACTCCTCGATCTCGCTGATGACCGTACGGGCGGCCGCTTCGTTCCAGCCCAAATCAACCGTCTCTTTCCGCAATTCAGAAGAATCGGAAAGCACGGCGGTTTTGTTTTTGAGCATGGTTGAGATTGCGGCGGGCAGGCTGGACATCCATCTTCTCAGGTTGACAGCCTTCCCATTGTCTTGGCGGTGGTCCCCCATGGATTCCGCCTCCCTTCTACCTTAGATCGAGCGTCCGAATATTTGGCGGCCGGCTAGGCATAATACGATCTAGTATGTCCAAAAAGATTGACTTCCACTCCCGCTTCTGGTTGACTAGAAGTATCCTGATGAAAGGAAGGATCATCCATGAAAAAAATTACGTCCCCCGCGGAATTTCAAGTCAGCATTCAATCCAGCAACTTAATCGTAGCGGTCTTTAAAGCCGACTGGTGCTCGGATTGTAAATTCATAGATCCGTTTATGCCTGAGGTTGAGGCGAAATACGAAGGTCGACTGACGTTGATTGAGGTCGATGTGGACCAAGTTGGCGAGGTCAGCCAGGAGCAAAACATTCTCGGTATCCCCAGCTTTGTCGCCTATACCGACGGCCGCGAGCTGGTTCGGTTCGTGAACAAACTCCGCAAATCCCGTGAGGAAATTGAGGATTTCCTGAACAAGGCGTTGGATGTGTATCATACGCTCCATGACACGCCGGAAACCCGGGATACGTTATAATCCAAAAATCAAACGCCATTATATTCATCACACCGCCGCAGGGAAATCCCTTGCGGCGGTGTCGATTTTTCAACATTTTCTATGAAAGTGGTTACTTGATCGGTTATAATGAAAAGGATTAGCGATTAACTTAAAGGTGTGAACCGTTTTGCATACGAAATCTTTAAAATGGCTCAGTTACGCCTCTTGTTTTGTCATGTTCCTGGCGACGCTTGGGGGCAGCGTTGTGACCAAAACGGAATCAGGACTCGGCTGCGGCAATGATTGGCCGCTCTGTCACGGGAAGTTTGTCCCGGCTCATACGCTCGCTTCCATGATCGAATATTCTCACCGGGCAGTCAGCGGGGCGGCCGGTTTGTTTTCTTTGGCGGCGTTTGTCGCGTTTTGGATGTATCGGAAGAACCGCAAGGATCTGCAGTTGTATTCCTTGATGGCCTTAGTTTTTGTCATGGTACAGGCCGTGATGGGAGCGATGGCGGTCATTTACCCTACGTCGTCCGCCGTTATGGCGCTGCATTTCGGGTTCTCGTTGATCGCATTCGCCAGCTCGATCATGCTGGTTCTAGGCGTTCGCGAGGAAGAACGCGGACAAGCTGACCGCAGCGCGGGGCGCCGTCCGCAGGACCCTATGCGCCCATCTGGTTCGGCAGCCCGCGTGTCTAAAGCGTTCCGCAATCTGACCTGGTTTGCGACGGGCTATACGTATATCGTCGTTTATCTCGGTGCCTATGTCAGCCATACGGACTCGGCGGGCGGATGCAGCGGCTGGCCGCTATGTAACGGTCAGCTCATTCCCGGATTATCCGGCGGAGAAGGGATCGCCTTTATTCACCGGGTTGCGGCCGCTCTGTTGCTGGTCGTGATCGCAACGGTTGGCCATTTTGCCTTCCGCAAGCATCCGGAACTGCCGGACATCCGCAAGCTGGGCGTTGCTGCAACGGTGCTGGTGATCGTTCAAGTGTTGACCGGGGCGACCATCGCGCTGACGTTAAACAATTACCACGTTTATCTCTTCGCTTCGCTGGCCCATATTATCGTGTTGGCCTCCTTGTTTGGGGTCTTGTGCTATTTAAGCGTCCGAACCTGGCAGTTGAGCCGAACAGCCAAGGAGGCACAGGCTGCGCCGGCTGACAAAGCCGTTTAACTGGCACTTCTTGACGTCCGGCTTCGGCGTGACTTCCGCGATTACGTCGGGATTGTCATGAATCTGTAGAATGACAGGGCCTCCCGAGGAGTGTGAGGTAAGGTATACTTTTGTCTATAGTGTAAAGTGATGCAACGACCGGGTGATGACCCGGTCTTTTAGGAGGATCAGGAGATGAGCTACAAGAACCTGCGTCAATGGATCGATGCACTGCAAAAAGAAAACGACCTGGCGATCATCGATGTGCCGGTTGATCCTTACCTGGAGTTGGCCGAAATTCACCGGCGGGTCATTGACGACGGCGGCCCGGCTTTGCTGTTTACCAATGTCAAAGGTACGCCTTTCCCCGTGGCAACGAATCTGTTCGGAACGCCTCGCCGGGTGGAGATGGCCTTTGGTCCCCGGCCTGAACAGCTTGCTAACCAACTGGTTGACGCGATACATAAACTGCTGCCGCCGACACCTAAAGCGATTTGGAATGAGCGCGGGCTAATCCGCGACGTACTGAAGGTCGGCATGAGAACGGTATCCAAAAAAGACGCCCCCATTCTGGACGTCTGCCGAACGGAAGCGCCGCTGAAGGACCTGCCGAAGGTGACCAGCTGGCAGAAGGACGGTGGCCCGTTTATTACACTGCCGCTTGTATATACGGAAAATCCGCTGCAGCCAAAAGAAAACAATCTGGGGATGTACCGGATCCAATTGTATGATGACCAAACTACCGGCGTGCACTGGCAAATCCAAAAAGGCGGAGGGTTCCACTACCATGAGGCGGAGAAACGCGGCGAGCCGTTGCCGGTATCCGTGTTCCTGGGCGGACCTCCAGCCATGATCGCCTCGGCGATCTCGCCGGTGCCTGAGCATCTGTCCGAGATGCTGGTCGCTTCCTTCATTCTCGGCGAGAAGCTGCCGATGGCTGAAAACCCGCTGGGCGGCCACCGCATTCCGGCCGAATCGGAATTCGCCATCTTTGGGCTGGTGCCTCCGCATGAACGCCGACTCGAAGGTCCCTTCGGCGACCACTTTGGATATTATTCCTTGCAGCATGAATTCCCGGTGCTGCACGTCGGACATATGTGGCATCGGAAGGATGCTATCTACCCGGCGACGATCGTCGGTAAACCGCGTCAGGAGGATTATTATCTAGGCGATTTCCTGCAAAAGCTGCTGTCGCCAGCCTTCCCGATCGTAATGCCGAATGTGCGCTCGCTATGGACGTATGCGGAGAGCGGGTTCCATGCGCTGAGCTCGGCGGTCGTCCGTGAGAGCTATTCCCGCGAAGCGCTGGTGTCCGCCTTCCGCATTCTGGGTGAAGGCCAGCTCTCGCTGACCAAATTCCTCATGCTGACGGACAAGCTGATTGATCTCGCAGATTTCCGTCTGCTGCTGAAGACGGTGCTGGAACGTTTTGATCCGCGCACGGATCTGTTCATTCTAAACAACACCTCGCATGATACGCTGGATTATACCGGCCATAAGCTGAACCACGGCAGTAAGGCGATTCTGATCGGCGTAGGCGAGCCGATGCGCGAGCTGCCCCGGGCGTACGAAGAAGGTGAAATCGCGGAAATCGATGCGATCCAAGTTTTTCATGACGGATGTCTTGTCGTTTCTGGTGCATCCTATGAGGACGAGCCGGAGCTTGCTGAGCGTCTGCTGGGCCGTCTTCGCGAACGCGGGACCGCTTGGCCGCTTGTGGTATTGGTGGATAACGCCGAAGCGGCGGCCCATGATCAAACGGCGTTCCTGTGGACGGTGTTTACGCGGTTTAATCCGGCCAGCGACATTTACGCGGCTTCCGAGGTGCGTCAGCATCATCTGTCCTACAGTTTGCCGCTGGTCATTGATGCCCGCATGAAGCCGGGTTATCCGGATGAGCTGTTCCCGCAAGAGGATATCGTGTCCTTGGTGGATCAGCGTTGGAAATCCTACTTTCTGTGAAAAGGGGAATGCCTATGCTGCGAAGCTTGCTTGGGGAGCCGCCTCGCCAAAACGAGGGGCGGTTGGCCGAAACGATCAGCGCGATGACGCAGACCGTGAGGCTGCTGCAGAAGGAAATCAAGGAGCATCAAGACCCTACGCATGATTTCCGCAAGCTGGAGATTTGGGTGCACGGCTTGATCACTTCGTTGGATGAGCTCGAACAATGCTTATATGCCGCCACCTTTTTTCGCAAAAAGGTACATACCGAATTCGTTGAAGACATGGATCCGGTTGAACGGGCGGATTATGCAAGATATGTGTATTTTTACAAGGACGGATTCATTCGCGTGTTCTCGGCGCTGGACAAGCTCGGGACGGTGCTCAATGAGCTGTTTGATTTGAACACATCGAAGGTGAAGTCGCGTTTCTCTTATTTTACCGTGCTGCGCCAATTTGCTGCTTTGAAGACTCACACCGAGCTGGGGAACCGGTTGAACGCGATTAAAGAGACGTACCGGGAAGCGCTAGGCGTGTTGCGGCGCCGAAGAAATACGGAGATTCACTACATGAACTCGGAGATGAAGGACGACTTGTGGCAACGGCATCAAGCGTTGTTCGGAAAGGTCGCTCTGGAGGACTTGGATCAGCATATCCGTGAGCTTGAGCAGGGATACCAAATGGTTTGCGAAACCTATTTCACGGTTTTTGACTACATCAATCATAGATGGAAAAAAATTACGGCGATCTAACCCGATCGCCATTCTTATTTTTCCTCTTTACAAAACGAACAAAACTCATTATACTCATCAATAGTTTTACATGACAGGTTAACAACGATGTAATCTCGCAAATGACTCTTTTAATTTCATATTTTATTTCTTATCGAGAGAGGCGGAGGGAAAGGCCCGATGAAGCCCAGCAACCGATTCGCCCGTGAAATGATTTGCAGGATGTAGCGCACTCGTCACGGCGGAATGTCATGGTGCTAATTCCTTCAAAACCGATGTGATTTACTCGGTTTTGGCAGATGAGAAGGCATTGTCTTTACGTAAAGAGAGCCCTTTGAATCTGTTAGGGCTCTTTTTCTTTAAGATATCAGAAAGTATAAACTTCGGAGCATTGGCATCCTGATATCGCAAGACAAACTTCCGCTAAACGCGGTCTGTCTACTTTGAATGTACGTCGATAGACGTTTTTCTTAAGATATCAGAAAGTATAAACTTCGGGGCATTGGCATCCTGATATCGCAAGACAAACTTCCGCTAAACGCGGTCTGTCTACTTTGAATGTACGTCGATAGACGTTTTTCTTATATTTACGCCATGCTAGGAACAGGAGGTTAGCCGATTGATTGAACTTAAGGGCATTACGAAAATCTATCGCACCAAAAAAACGGCGACCCCCGCACTGTCCGGATTAAATCTGAGCGTTCGCAAAGGGGAAATCTTCGGCGTCATCGGTCATTCCGGTGCCGGCAAGAGCACGTTGATCCGCTGCATCAATTTGCTGGAGCGCCCGACCGAAGGTGAGGTGTGGGTCGGCGGGGTTGAGCTGACGAAGCTCGGTAAGCGTGAGCTGCAGCAGCAGCGCCGCAAGATCGGCATGATTTTTCAACATTTCAACCTGCTGTCATCGGCTACCGTTTATGATAATATCGCATTTCCGCTGACGCTGATCGGAACGCCGAAGGCGGCCATCGCGGAGAAGGTCAATGAGCTGCTGGCTCTCGTCGGCTTGGAGGAGCATCGTCACAAGTATCCGGCGCAGCTCTCCGGTGGTCAGAAGCAGCGCGTCGGCATCGCCCGGGCCTTGGCCAGCGAACCGGATGTGCTGCTGTGCGACGAGGCCACTTCGGCGCTGGATCCACAGACGACGGATTCCATCCTGAAGCTGCTGCTGGACATCAACAAGCGGTTCCAGCTGACGATCCTGCTGATTACGCACGAGATGCATGTCATCCAAAGCATCTGCGACCGTGTGGCGGTTATTCACCAAGGAGGCATCGTGGAAGAGGGGCCGGTGACGGAGGTGTTCCTGAAGCCGAAACATCCGGTGACCCGGGAGTTTATCCACCGGGAGTCAGGGGACGAAGGCTTGAAGCTGGCGACTTCGGTTCCGCATCCTGCGTGGGCGAAGCTGGTGAAAATCACGTTCCTGGGAGCGAAAACCTACGAATCGGTGTTGTCCCAGGTCGTTCGGGAAACCGGCGTCAACTTTGCCATCCTGCAAGGCACGATCTCAGCGATTAAGGATATCCCGTACGGTCAACTGACCGTATCGTTTGAAGGCGAAGATGACCAGGTGGAGCGCACGCTGTCGCTCCTGCGGGAACGCGACCTTGACGTGGAGGTGATCGAATAATGCGTGGATTGGATCTCGGAACCATCGATTGGGCAGAGATGGGTGTGGCCACGCTGGACACCCTAAAGATGATGGGTTTTGCAACCTTGTTTACTTTCTTGATCGGGCTTCCGCTCGGGGTGTTGCTGTACACCTTCTCGCGTTCTCAATCCTTGGTATTAGGATGGGTTTACCGGATAATTTCGCTAATTGTTAACATCCTTCGCTCGGTTCCGTTCATTATCTTGATCGTTGCGTTAATTCCGGTTACGCGGGCGATCATGGGCGTATCCACCGGTGTGGAGGGGACGATTCCGCCGCTGGTGATCGGGGCAGCCCCGTTCTTCGCCCGGTTGGTGGAAACGGCGCTGCGCGAGGTGGATCGCGGAGTGATCGAAGCTTCCCAAGCGATGGGCGCTTCCTCGTTCCAGATCATTCGCAAGGTGCTGCTGCCGGAATCGCTGCCCGGCCTGATCGCGGGCATGACGATTACCGTAGTCACGCTGGTGTCCTATACCGCCATGTCGGGCATGGTCGGCGGCGGTGGTCTCGGTGACCTGGCGATCCGTTACGGGTATTACCGGTACGAGACGGGAATCATGATCGTTTCGGTGATTTTTATGGTCATTCTGGTGCAGGTGCTGCAAATGCTGGGTGACCGCTTGGTGATTTATTTTACGCGGAAATAAGGAAACTTAAATATATAGAAGCATCCTTATTCAAAAAACCTTTAAGGGGGAGAACCTGCAATGAAAAAATGGACTTTATCTTTGTTAACGCTCGTATTGGTACTGGTACTGGCTGCTTGCGGCAGCAATAACGCCGCCAATAACGGGGCAGCAGGTAACACGGCTGGCGAAACGTCGGCAGCTGAAGGGAACGCCGCAGATACGGGGAACCAAACCGCAGCCGAGCCAGTGAAGCTGGTTGTAGGTGCGACCGTGCCTCATGCTGACATCTTGAAATTTATTGCACCGAAGCTGAAGGAAGAAGGCGTTGAGCTGGAAGTTAAAGAATTCACCGATTATGTGCAACCCAACGTACAGCTGTATGAAAAAGAGTTGGATGCGAACTACTTCCAACATCAGCCTTACCTGGACGAACAAAATGCCCAAAACGGCTTTGATCTCGTTCCGGTTGTAGGGGTTCACGTTGAACCGTTTGGCGCTTACTCCAACAAATACAAATCCGCTGACGAGCTTCCGGACGGCGCTACAATCGCGATCCCGAACGACCCAACCAACGGCGGCCGCGCGTTGCTGTTGCTGCAGAAGCAAGGCTTGATCAAACTGAAGGATGACGCTGGAATCACAGCAACGGCTAAAGACATCGTAGAAAATCCGAAAAACCTGAAATTCAAAGAAACGGATGCAGCTATGCTGCCTCGTCTGCTGCCTGAAGTGGATCTGGCGCTGATCAATACGAACTTCGCGCTGGAAGCGAAGCTGAATCCGACGAAGGATGCTTTGTTCATCGAGGATAAAGATTCGCCATACACGAACCTTCTGGTAGCTCGCCCGGACAATAAAGATTCCGAAGCGATCCAGAAGCTGGCGAAGGCGCTGACTTCCGACGAAGTCCGCACGTTCATCAACGACACCTATGATGGTGCTTTGGTACCGGTATTCTAAGTAGCAAGAAGCAGAAATGTCCCGTTGCGTGTGCAGCGGGATTTTTTTGTTTTCCTGCCAGTTTGAAGCGTCCATTGCATCTCAACTGTAAAACTGCAGTTCATTTTCGGCAAATCGCCCGATTTATGGCCTGTGAAATGTAAAAGTGCATTCGATTGGAGGCAATTTGGCCCCAAAAGACGCTTCTGACGGGAAATCAACTGTACTTTTGCATTTGAAAGCTTAATGTCAGGGCATTTTGGTGAAAATCAACTGCACTTTTGCATTTAAAGAGCGCTGTTTCGTCGTGGAGCATGGGGGGAGCGCAAAAGAACGGGATAGAACGCCGCGGCGGTTTGTGGGAATCCTTTAAATCTTTTATACTTAAAGGAACAGCACCTGGGAGGAGGAGAAGGAACGTTGCATGGCAAAGTTGCCTTAATTACCGGGAGCGCCAAAGGCCTCGGGAAGAAAACAGCGCTGACGCTGGCAGAACAAGGCTGCCATATCGCGCTGAATTACGTACATAGCAAAGCGGAAGCGCTCTCCCTCCAATCGGACATCGAGCGCCTGGGCGTCCGCTGCATCGCAGTGCAAGCCGACGTTTCGCGCCGGGAGCAAATCGAGGACCTGGCCCGTCAAGTGAACGAGCAGCTCGGCACGATTGACATCCTGGTCAACAACGCCGGACCGTTTATCCGCGAACGCAAGCTGTTTGCCGACTACAGCCAGAGTGAAGTGCTGGCCATGATCGAAGGGAATTTGGTGGGCAGTCTGCTGCTGGATCATCTTGTGCTGCCGGGGATGCGGGAGAAACGATGGGGGCGGATCATCCATTTTGGATTTGGTCATGCCGCTGAATCGCGCGCCTGGCCGCATCGGGCGGTCTATGCCGCGGCCAAAACCGGGCTGGTGTCCTTTACGAAGACGCTGGCCGTCGAGGAAGCCCCATACGGCATCACCGTCAATATGGTTTGCCCCGGCGACATTCGCGGGAGTCAGAAAGAGATGTCGATACATGAAGTTCGGGGGCTCCGCGATGGGGAGACGCCGCTGGGGCGTCCCGGAAGCGGGGAGGATATCGCCCGCGTCATTGCGTTTTTGTGCCATTCGGACTCGGATTTCATCACTGGCAATATCATGGACATCTCCGGCGGACTCGACCCGATCCGTCCGTGGATCAAGCCTTCTTAAGCGGGTCTGTCAGACCCAACAAAAAAACCCGGCCTTCCGACATCTTGCCGGAGCCGGGTTTGTTTAAACCCTCCTGCTGAAGAGCGATCATTCATGGATTGCGAATTAAAATACTTGTACGACCTCTTCTACGCCTTCCACTTCTTCAAACAGAGCGCGTTCGATCCCTGCTTTGAGGGTGATCGTGGAGCTTGGGCAGCTGCCGCAGGCACCCATCAATTTCAGTTTCACGATGCCGTCTTCTACGTCGACGAGTTCGACGTCGCCACCGTCACGTTGCAGGAAAGGCCGCAGTTTGTCCAATACTTCCAATACTTCATCATACAATTTATCTTGTACGTTTTCACTCATTGTTTTCAACTCCTTTCTTGCCTTATTATATTACAAAAAGTCAAAAATTTAAATGCTTCTTCATGGGGAGGACGGAAGATGAAACCGATCCTTGAATATTGTACGAATAATGCCAGTTTAGGTACGGACGAAGCGATTTGGAAAGTGAAGGAGCAAGTCGATTGCGATATCTATGAATACGGCTGCCTCACCGCTTGCGGCACGTGTTATTTGTTTCCGTACGTGCTGGTTGACGGCGAGCAGGTGGAGGGGGAAGATGCCGACCAGTTAGCCGAACGAATCCTGCAAAAAATTAGGGAGACCCATCCGTAACGAAAGGTTCCCCCTGACGAAATTATTCGTAGACCCGAAGCTCGTTGTAGAACGTATCCCGTTCAACCGGAATGCGCCCGGCCCCTTTGACGAGCCAGATCAGCTCTTTTAACGTCAATCCTTCCGGGGTTTGCGCGCCTGCCGCATGGCTGATTTGCTCCTTCAGGATCGTGCCGTGTACGTCCGAGGCCCCAAAGGTTAAGGCCACCTGCGTCAGCTGGACGCCGATATTGATAAAGTAAGCTTTGATGTGCTGAATGTTATCCAGCATCAAGCGGCTGATCGCGATCGTCTTGAGGTCCTCGAAGGCCGAATTGCGGCGCATGATGCTGGCGTTCTTGTTTCGCGGCTGCATGGACAACGGGATAAACACCTGGAACCCGCCGGTTTCGTCCTGCAGATCGCGGATTTGCATCATATGGCGGATGCGATCCTCATAGGATTCGATAGAGCCGTAGAGCATCGTGGTTGGGGTCTTCATTCCCAGCCGGTGCGCCGTCCGATGGACGTCCAGATATTGGTCAACGTTGGCTTTCTCGACCTTCATCTTTTCCCGATATTGGTCGGACAAGATTTCCGCGCCGCCGCCGGTTAAGGATTCGAGGCCGGCTTCCTGCAGTTGCATCAGCACTTCCTTCGTGCTCAGGCCGCTGAGCCGGGTGAAGAATTCGATCTCCGCCGCCGTATACGCCTTGATGGTCACATGCGGGAAATTCTCTTTCAGCGCTTTGAGCGAGTCCACGTAATATTGGAACGGTACGTGGTTGTTGTGCCCGCCTACGATATGGAACTCACGGACGCCCGGAGTGATGTGCTGCTTCACGTAAGCGACCATTTCCTCCCCGGAAAGCGTATAAGCCCCTTCTTCTCCTTGATCCTTGCGGAAGCTGCAAAACGCACAGTGAGATTCGCAGACGTTCGTGAAGTAGAGGCTCATATTTTCGATAAAATATACCTTTTTCCCGTTCTTACGCAGGTTAACTTCATTCGCTAATTGCCCGATCGTCAATATATCATTGCTTTCATATAGATAGACACCGTCTTCGAGGTTGAGACGTTCGCCTTGGCGGACTTTGTCCACAATTTCGGCCATTCTCTTGTCGGTGTTTGGGGTGACTACAGTGAACATGACGTTCCCTCCGTTTCCAATTACATGAAATGCCTCGTATCCTAACAGTATGAATTACCTACCTATTATAAACCTCACATTCCAAGCGGGCAATAAGCCTAGGGCGAAGATTAAAGATTGGCAACTAGAAAAATCACAGTTGTTGAGCGATTGGAGGAGAAGGAGTATAATTTTTCGTAAAGGAGTGAGTGCATAATGATTAATATCAGCGACAGCGCCCTGGCGCGGATTAAAGATATGATAGCCCAAGAAGAAACACCCAATATGTTCCTGCGTGTCGGAGTGAATCCCGGCGGCTGCAGCGGCTTCTCCTACGGGATGGGCCTTGATGATCAGGAGAGCGAACAGGATGTCTATATGGACATCAAGGGGCTGAAGGTCGTCGTAGATAAGGACAGCATCCGTTATCTGAACGGCCTGGAGATCGACTTCAAGGAATCCGGCTTGAGCGGCGGCTTCACCATCCACAACCCGAACGCCATCGCCACCTGCGGATGCGGTCAATCGTTCCGCTTTAAGGACGAGGAAGGCGCGCCGCAACCTTGCGATTGATTGGAAAATAATAAGGGACTCTTCCATCTGGAAGAGTCCTTTTTTCATGGTTGCGTTTCAGCTGGAGGCTCGCGAAGGTCAAGCTGATCAGGGGCAGGCGCATCCGGCTCCTCATACAAATGGGACCGCCGTTCGAACCATTGGAACAGATGGGTGAAAATTACTTTCAGCACAGCGTAGCCCGGCACGGCGAGAATCACGCCCAGGACGCCAAACAGATTGCCGGCGGTGAGGATCACGAAGATGATCGTGATCGGGTGAATGCGCAGCGTCTTGCCCATGATTTGCGGCGAAATGAACTTGCCTTCAACGAGCTGGACAACCGTCCAGACGACGATCAGCTTCAGCAGCATGATCGGCGAGGTGACGATGGCCACAATGATCGCCGGAGTAATCGCGATAGCCGGCCCGAGATACGGGACGACGCTCGTGAACGAAGCGATGATCGCCAGCGTCAGCGAATAATCCAGGCCGATGATCACGAAGCCGACATACATCAGCGCCCCGATGCAGAAGCTGACGATGATTTGCCCGCGGATATAAGAGCTAATTTGGCTGTTCATCTCGGTCATCACATGGTGCGTTTGTTCACGGAAGCGAACGGGCACGTAACGCAGGATGAACTCCGGCAGCTTCTTGCCGTCCTTTAACAGATAAAATAAGATGAACGGCATGGTGATGATCGCCAGGACGACGTTCTTGACGGCTCCAAGGAATCCGCCGATGCCGGACCAGGCGTTGTTCAACAAAGCGGTCCCTCGCTCCGACAGCGTGTTGGACAGGTCGTCCAGATTAAAGTCGGTCGACTCTTGGACCTGATGGAAGAAGTTGCTGCCGATCAAGCTTTCGAACTGCCGCTGCACCTCAGACGTATATCTTGGTAAATTTTCGATCAAACTCAGAATCTGTGCCTGAACCAACGGGATAACGGTCATAATGAGCACCGTGAGGATCCCCGCGATCAACAAATATAACCCGGTAATCGTGTATACCCGGCGAATGCGCTTCGTTTCCAGCCAATCCACCAGCGGGTTGAGCAGATAATAGATCGCTCCGGTGAGCAGAATCGGGAGCAAGACGGTTTTGAACAGCACCGTAATGGGTTTGAACACAAACGGAATATGGGCGAACACCAGAATATTCAAGCCAATCAGCAAGACGACGAGCAAAAACACTACGAAACGGTTATTTAGAAAAAACCTTTTGAATCGGTCCCCCCAAGGTTGCGTACTTCCCATGCCAATAGAACCTCCTGTATCTTTCTACTATCCCAAGTAACGATAATTTCTATGTAGTAATACGCAGAAATGGGTTTTGGTTCCCATCTTTTTTATGGAAAAAAGCCCGGATGCCATCCGCAAGCGATGCTCCGAGCTTTTCCTGTGCGGTCAGGCACTCCCGACTTGCTTTAGAAAAATTGACGATTCACCATCATGACGACCATACAGGCCGCTGCCAGAGAAAAGACGATACAGCCGATGCCGAGACCCTTACGCGTTGTCCTGGCCATTTTGATGCCCGTGAGGAACAATGCGACGGTAATGCCGGCCAGCACCAACGACATGGCGATCATGGCAAACCAATAGAGGACCTCGAACAGAGCTGCCTCAAATGAAGAACCCTCTGTATTCAAAGCTTGTGAACTCTCCTTCCTCTGCTAGTCATAGACTAACGTCTCCCCTTAATATACGCGAAATCCCTCGCTTTGCATAGAAAGAGCCTGCCTGACAGCCTTACCGGAGAAAGGGCTTAAGCCTTGGACAATCATCCAAGAATACGAATCTACAAATGAGTACTATACCGTATAGTGAGAGGAAGGGGATGGTGTCATGGCGGGGAGACAATTGGCCAATAAGTGGCTCAAGACCGAAGCGCTTCTCAGCAACGCGGTCGTGGCCGCCCACATACCGCAAACCCGATTGTACAGTGCCGATTCGTTAAGGAGCATGCTGCATCAGTTCGGCATGGTCGTCATTAAACCCCTCCGCGGCGGCGGAGGTTATGGTGTGATTAAGGTAACTTACGCAGGCGGAGTTTATGCTTATACCTATTTGTCCCGAACACGCGCGTTTTCCAGCTTTGAGGCGATGTTTCGTTCCTTAAACCGAGTGAAGGTCGGACGTAAGTATATGATCCAGCAAGGTATTCATTTGGCCCGCATCGCCGGGCGCCCGATCGACTATCGCGTGAAGGTCGTTAAAGAGAACGAAGTTTGGGTCTATCGCTCCATGGTCGGCCGGTTAGCCCGCCCTGGGCTGTTCGTGACCAACTTGTCCAAGGGAGGGACGATGCTTAGTGCCCGCGCAGGGCTCAGCCGCTCACTGGGCCGCAAAATCGCCGCCAGCAAGCGACGGGAGATGCGTACGTTAACGAATCTTTGTGTACAGATTCTAGAGGCTCGGTTTCCGGGGATCGGGCAGCTTGGTTTTGATTATGGCGTGGATCGAAACGGGAAGATCTGGATTTTTGAGGTCAATACGCGGCCACAATAAGCTCGGATTGTCGGAAAATAAAAAAATTTTTGGTGAAAAATGGGAACGGGTGTCCTGTGAATAACTTTTGTCCACATTATCCCACTAGCTTTTTCAACGGTTTTCGATATTTACTAACACGTTATTCACAGGATTTCCACAAGGGTTTGTGGATAACAAGAACACTTGTTCTACTAAACTTTTCCTGTTATGATGGGGAAAATACTAGAAAGGATGTGTTATCAATGGCGCTGTTAACGGATGAGTTGCTCCTGGAATCCTACCAGAAGGCGACCGAACTGCAGTTGGATCGGGAGTTTATCGCACTGCTGTTAGCAGAGATTCGCAAACGCGAATTAGAGCTTGCCGCGCCGTCCGTTTTGCACTAATTGTGGACAACCTGGCTAACTTCTTTAAGAAGGATAAAATTATCCCCAACCATCAAGGCGCCCGCCAGGCGTTGACATGATAAATATAAGCTTCATGACAATGCGGACACTGAACGACATGTTCGCAGCCCGAAGGAATACGCGCGGAGATGGCTGAGGTATACTGATCAGCGGATCCGTAGGGGCTGTAAGGCCCAGCGTAATCTTCTCTTTTTCCAGCATTCTCTAGAACGTGTCCGCAATCGGGGCAGGTGGCGTTTAATGAAGCTAAGCCGTTGCATAACGGGCATATATATGGCAAAGGGTATCTCTCCTTTACGACATCATCTTCCGTAAAGGTAAGATACCCTTTTGTTTGCTAGAACATGTAAGAACGTGAATAAGCTGCTTAAATTACAGCTTCAAATTACTGCTGTGACCTGGGGACAACTTCGCTTCCGGATCGATGTAGACCTTGGCGTTGTTGACCGCTGTCGGCGCTTCGCCGAATCCCACCGCAATCAGGTCCAATTTGCCGGGATATGTCGTAATGTCACCGGCGGCAAAAATGCCGGGAATCGAGCTTTCCATCCGGGAATCGACGACAATGGCGTTGCCTTCGATCTCGAGGCCCCATTCCGCGATCGGTCCCAGCGAGGATACAAAACCGAAGTTAACGATCACGTCGTCCACAACGATCTCTTGGGTTTCCTTCGTTTTAACGTCTGCCAGTGTGACGCGTTCGATGCGCTCGTCACCGTGCAGCTCTGCGATTTCCGTAGGCGTAATGACCTGGACGCGGGAAGCCATCAGCTTCTCAACGCTGTGCTCATGCGCCCGGAATTTATCGCGGCGGTGAATCAGCGTCACCTGCTCAGCGATCGGCTCAAGCATCAATGCCCAGTCCACAGCGGAGTCGCCGCCGCCGCTAATCAGCACTTTCTTGCCGTGGAAGCGGTTCATGTCGCTAACGAAATAATGCAGGTTCGTTTTCTCGAAACGGGCGGCGTTCTCCAGATCCAGACGACGAGGCTCAAAGGCGCCGACTCCTGCGGTAATGATGATGGCGCGCGCATAGTGAACACCTTTATCGGTGGTCACCACAAAATGGCGCTCTTCTTTCTTCTCAATTTGCAGCACCCGTTCCTCCAGACGCACGTCCGGCTCGAAAAGCTTTAATTGTTCATGCAGGTTGTTGATCAGCTCTTGGCCGGTCACTTTAGGAAAGCCAGCCACGTCGTAAATATATTTCTCAGGGTAAAGGGCAGCAACTTGCCCCCCAAGCTGAGGCATACTTTCAATCAGTTTGACGGAAGCCTTTCTCATTCCGCCGTAAAATGCAGCAAACATGCCCGCCGGTCCACCACCGACAATCAGAAGATCCGTGAATTCGGCGTTATTTTGGGTTGACACGTGTCAAACACCTCCAGATGGTTTCTTTTTCTTTCTGCAACTATAATGTCAATTCTACTTTATTATAATCGTCGTATCCCTAGTTTGGAAAGGCAAGATGAAAACTGTCGAAAATCTGGAATATAATCCGTTGAAAGTCCTATAATTACGGGTAAAATAAGACTTGATCTTTTAGGCAAAAGCCGATATCATTCAAATGTATGCATTCATATTTGTGACGAAAAAAGTACATTTATGATTATACGACAGAAGACTTTTGCTCATCCTACAAATAAGGTTTAAACTAATACTAAAATGTGACAAATGTCTCTGGATTGACCTAATGGGATGACTGAAACGGTTTGAGTTGGTATAGACTGGGTTTTTATGTGTTAATTTTCACATTGCGTTTTTGGCTTTAATCAAATATAGAGTGCGTAATATTGGAAGGAGAACAATTACATGAGTACCATACCCAAAATAGTGATTCTTGGTGCGGGTTATGGCGGCATTCTTACCGCGCAGCGGCTGCAGAAAGAGTTGAATTACAATGAAGCGGACGTTACTCTGGTGAATCGGCACGACTATCACTACTTCACGACGCATCTGCATATGCCGGCTGCCGGGACGGATTCCATTGAACATACCCGAGTGGCAATATCCAAATTAATTGACGAATTTAAAATCGACCTTGTGAAATCGAATGTACAGGAGATTCGTCTGGCCGACAAGAAGGTCGTGCTGCAGGACGGAACCCTTTCTTATGATTATCTGGTGATCGCGCTGGGCGGCGAACCGGAATCCTTTGGCATCCCGGGCCTGACGGAATATGCGATGACGATCCGCAGTATCAATTCCGTTCGCTTAATTCGCCAGCATATCGAATATCAATTCGCGCTTTACAAAATGGACGAAAGTCGGACCGACCGATTGAACTTCGTCGTTGGCGGCGCGGGCTTCAGCGGCATTGAATTCGTTGCCGAGCTGGCTGATCGGATCCCGCAGCTGTGCAAGGAATACGACGTTGATCCGAACTTTGTTAACGTGTACAACGTTGAAGCTGCACCAACGGTTCTGCCAGGCTTCGATCCGGAGCTGGTCGAATACGCGATGGACGTGCTGAAGAAGAAGGGCGTACAGTTCAAGATTGGCGTAGCGATCAAGGAATGCACGCCGGATGGTGTTATCTTGGCCACCGGAGAGGAAATTAAGTCGCAAACCGTCATTTGGACAGGCGGCATCCGTGGCAACCGTCTTATCGAAGCGGCAGGCTTCGAGACAGCGCGCGGTCGCGTGAAGGTCGACGATTATTTGCGGGCACCTGGCCATGATAACGTCTTTATCATCGGGGACAATTCGCTGATGTTTAATCCGGAAGGGCGTCCATACCCACCTACGGCGCAAATTGCCATGCAGCAAGGGGTGACCTGTGCGCAAAACGTGGTGGCGGCCATTCGCGGCAAAGAGCTCAAGAAATTTGTGTTTAGCAATAAAGGAACCGTGGCTTCGCTGGGCAAAGGGGAAGCCATCGCCAGCGCGTTTGGCAAGAAATATAAAGGTTGGGTTGCTGCCCAATTAAAGAAGCTGGTGGATATGCGTTACCTGTTCATTATCGGCGGGATTCCGCTGGTGTTGAAGAAAGGAAGATTCTTCTAAGATGCGTCACTGCAGCGTACAGGTTCGGGGGCTGTTGACGCGGGACGAGCTGGATCGCTATAACGCCTTGATGGAAGTGGGATCTTACCTGGAATCGCAGCAGCGTTACGATTTGGCTTATACGGTGCAGAAGGAAGTGGACCTTCTGATCCAGCCGGCCATCGAACGGCTGAAGGAGAAGAGCCGCGAACGCGACCGGGCGACCGCGGAGTTCCTGAAGTCGCTGGAGGCAGAGGCCGAAGGGGAAGATTAAACGAACAAAAGGGTGTGCCGCCCGAGGCTGGCACACCCTTCTTTTTTAAGATATCAGAAAGTATAAACTTCGGAGCTTCCGCTTCCTGATATCACAAGAAAAACTACCGCTAACCGCGGTCTGTCTTCCTAGAATATACGTCGATAGACGTTTTTCTTATCTATATGGAATTACACTTTCAACATCTCGTCCAAACGCTCTGCATTCAGCAGATTGCCGACGTAAAAGGCACCAAACTCGCCAAAACGTGCGCTGACCTCGTCAAACCGCATTTCATAGACCAGCTTCTTGAATTGCAAGGCATCGTCGGCGAACAGGGTAACGCCCCATTCCCAATCGTCGAGGCCTACGGAACCAGTGATGATCTGCTTCACTTTACCTGCATAGCTGCGGCCGATCAGGCCATGGCTGCGCATCATTTCGCGGCGCTCTTCCATCGTCAGCATGTACCAGTTGTCGGTGAGATCGCGCTTTTTGTTCATTGGATAGAAGCAGATATGGTTGGTCTTCGGCAGGATCGGCTGCAAACGGGCCATCACTTCCGGATTCGCCTTCGGGTCACCGCCGCCGGATGCGAGATAATTGCTAAGTTCTACGACGCTGACGTAGGAGTATGCTTTGGTTGTATATTCAGCAAAGGTTGTTTTGTTGAAGGCCGTCTCCAGGGCGTTCAGCTCTTCCAGGCTTTCGCGCAGGTGCATGAACACGAGATCGGCTTTCTGTCCGACGATCGAATACACCGCGGTGCTGCCGGTTTTGGATTCCTCCATCAATTCCCATTCTTTCAGGAACGTATGCAGCTCCTCCAGGGCTCCGGCGCGTTCTTCGTCATCCGCCGCTTTCCAGGCGGTCCAATCGATGGTGCGGAAATCGTGAAGCGCATACCAACCTTCTAAGGTTAGAGTAGCTTCGTTCATGTATAATCACTCCTAGATTCAATCTGATCCTCATTTACGAATTGCCAATACGTATCTTATTGTATCGCAAGGAGCCTAGACGGGGCAAATCGATTCACTCCATTTTCATGTAAAGTTCATTGCTTCGTTACATAATATCTAGTAAACTAACTACTAGCTTGATTTAGTGTGATGAATGTTATAGTTACCTCTAAGAAGGGTGGGGGAGCGATCGATGGGCTGGCTCATCGTACTGGTGCTGATGGTTCTCTTCTTCGTGATGATGTTCGGCATCGGTTTCATTTTGAATATGTTAATGAAAACAACCTGGTTTCCGGCATACGTCTTTATCATCGTGATTTTGCCCATTGTGGTCTATACGCTGTGGGACCATGAACAGAGCTTTGGGACCTATCTCGCATCGTTCCGGCTGGTCGATTATTTGACGGCGTTCGCCGGGCTGTGCGGGGCGATCCTAAGCGGATGGACGATCCGAAAACTGCGGTTGGGCGGGTACAAAATGTTTTAAAAAAAGCGCGAGTACCGTCGGGGGATAACCCTGAGGTCTCGCGCTTTTTCTGTGTGTACTTTTTCTCTGTGTACCGTTATTCCTGCTGGCCTCGCTTCCATTTCTGATATTCAAGGAATTCCTTAAATTCCTTCTTGCTGACGCCCGAAGTCATAGCTTCCTGCACCAACTCCGACCATTCCGGATCGAGTAATTCCGGTGCGGGGCGGTCGCCATACAATAGCAGGTTGATCGAGACGTTAAGAGCGTCGGCTATCTTCTCAATGAAGGAAATAGAGGGATTCGATTGAATATTGCGCTCAACGTTGCTGAGATAGGATTTTGCCACATCTGCCTTCTCCGCCAGCTCGGACAAGGAGTACCCTCGGTCCTGCCGAAGTTTCTGAATACGCTCGCCAATATGTTCTGCCATGTAGCCGTCGCCCTTCTATCAGAAATAATTTGATGTCATTATATCAGAATAACCGGGATCGGACAAAGGTGTTAAGTCGGAAATTCAACCAAACAAAGAACACCTTAGTCCCAGATCGGGGTAAGGTGTTCTGCTTAAATTTCTCAAATTATCTAATTTGACCGTCGCCTTGTTTCGCTTCAAACGTCCACGTCAGGTTCAGCGTGTCGCCTTGGAATTGGTTTTGGTCTTGACCGTTGTCCACGAATTCAAAAGCAACGGCCAACGTGTCGGTAGTGCCGGCTCTTAAGCCGCTGCGCTCGCCGAGGAAGAAGCCTCTTTCAACGGCGTCCGGTGTTTGATTTTGCAGGTCATAGAGCGTAGTTTCCCAAATGACGTCATTCAGCTTGTCGATATTGTTCAGGAATTTTACCTTAATATGTTTACCAAAATCGTCCGTGTTGTCTGGAGCGCCGGCTTTATTCGTCACCGTGTAGCTCGTTTTCAACAGAACTTCTTTAATGTCAAGCGTTCCGTCATTTTTGAGCTTGAACGTACGAGGAATCGTGTCACCTGGTTTCAAGTTGTTAAGATTTACAATCGCTGTTGGATCAGCGTTGATATCCAATGTACCTGCGGCGAACGTCCCAGTCGTTTCGACCGTATCGCTAAAGTAAGCGAACGTTCCTCCGCCGATCAATGTCAAACCGAGTGCTGCAGTTGCTACCCCAAAACCTAATGTCTTTTTGATACCCATTCCTGAATTCCTCCCTGATCTTAAATAAATTTTTTATATATAGCATCCTTATGTATACATAAGGAGAACAACCAAATCATTAGTGCTGAGCTTAGGTTGATGCGTCAATGACGTCAGGGTGCTTGGTGTCCGATTGCGATTGATTCGCTTCCGGTTTTTTTTCTTCCAGACTGGCGATGGCTTTCCACAGCGTAACCACCGCGTACAGGAACAATAGGATCCCTGGGATGATCAACAGGGTGACATTCCCCGTCTTCGTTCCAGCGAAGCTTAAGAAATAGCCCACGTACGGAACGTTAAATCCGGTATAGACGCCGGTCACATTCGCGGGGTGCACCAATTCCGAATCGGCGGAATCGTTATTATCGCCTTTCGTCCGGTACAGCACCTGGCCGTTTTGTTCGTCCTGTGTCACCTCGATGATGCGGTGGGTAATCAGCTTGTTATCGCCTGACCGGAAGGTGATGACGTCGCCGACGTTGAAACGGGTCATATCGCCGCCCGGCTTAATGGCCGCAACGGAACCGGTAGGGATGGAAGGCTCCATCGAGCCGGACAAGACCGTTTTCAGCTGATAGCCGTAGAAGTTCGGTTCGCTGCCGGAAATCTTTGAGAGGACCACCGAGCCTGCCACGGTAAAAAAGGCAACCGCCATCAGGAACGTCAGCGCGTTTCCTAACCATTTACGAATACGCATGTTATTCACCTACTTCTGAAGGAATCGCGTCCTCATTCTCGTCATCGTCATCCTCTTCATCCCCGTCGTCGTTCAAATCGATGGGCAGTTCATCCTCCGGTTTCGTCAGGATAAGACTGTCCAATGGATTTGGCTGCTCGGGGGGCAGCAGAGGTTCTAGCCCCGGTGTGCCGCTGCTAGCCGGCGCATCCGGCGGAAGGGTTGCAGATTCATCCTCTGCAACACCATCTTCTTCTGCAGGAGGTTGGACTGCTCCATCACCGGAATCGCCCACCGTCGGAGGGGGTTCTTCCTCCAACTGCTTTAATCGTTCCAGCTCCGCCAGCCGCTGTGCTTCCGCTTCTGCCAACAGTTGAGCCCGCTGCGCTTCGAGACTGGAAATCTCGGCAGTTAAGCCTGCGATTGCCGATTCCAGAGAAGCATGTACGCTCTCAAAGTACGTGCGCTCTTCGCCGGCGACCGGATCGCTGAGGGCACTTAAATCATCGGCCGACCGGGACGAAAACGGGCTGGCAAAAGCGATAGCAACAAAGCCGTTGGTCGAGAGGCTAAACTCAGATTGATGGACGGAGCGCAGGTAGCTTAAGATCTCCTGTAACGTCCCGCGAAGCGGGCCGGATAGCAAACCGCTGCCCTTCAGGAGATCCGCAATCCGGTCAAGCACCGTAGTTTGCGTGAGCTCGGCACAATTCGGCTCCAGGCCGTTTAATGAAGTCAGTAGCCCTTGAATCACGGCGGTCGCTGCCGTGATTTCCTGCACCAGCTCTTGCCAAGTGGACTGATTCAGCGCCAGTTGCTGCTGCAGCTGCTGGATTGTGGCGTTCAGCTCGCTAATCCGTGCCGATAAGCCTTCGGCTGCGTCCAGCTGCAGGCTTGCGGAGAAATCTGCGGAACCTTCCGAGCTGACCGGTCCGTCGCCGCTGGAGTACACCGCATCGGTTGAAGACGGGGGCAGCGGAAGACTGGTGGCCGGATCACTCGCATTCGGAAGAGCCGGAGACGAGATCGGAGTTGTTGTATCTATCGAAGCGCGGATTAGGCTTGCTCCGATAAGTCTCCCTTTTAAGGAAGCGGCTCGGTTCAAATGCTCGGCCAACATCGCGAGCTGGCTTTCGATTTGGCTTGGAAAGACTCGGCACGCCTTGATTTCCGTGTTATCTTCGCGTGTGCTGGTGAATTCGCCGAAGGTTGTGCCAACCTGCTGAGAAGTCCACAAGAGCAGAGTTGAGAGAATTAATCCGGACTGCAGCGATTTGACCATGTTTTGCTTCTTCCGTTTTTTGCGTAGTTTACGGATTACTTCAGCTCGGGATCTTCGCAGAATAGTCGCTCCTTTCTAGGTATGGTCCGTTCTGTTCGTTAATATGTTCGTTATTAAGAACAAACGCCGTGATTTGAATATACCTGAAATGGTTAACGTTAGGAAAGGCGCAAATCCAGTGATTTGTTCTTAATAAAGAACATTTATCTATTGTTTTCTTTAAAAATCTGACTAATTCACGGGATTTCACGATTTATTGTTCTCTATAAGAAACAATTCCTAGTACTTGACAAGCGGTGGTTCAATATGACAAGAACATTAGGGATTAAACAAAAAAAGCTAACCTTTTCGATGAAAACGGTATGCCGAACTTACGTGGAATGACATACTTTTCAAATTTGAGACGTTATAATAAGTACCAAGATGCATACTGACTAAGGAGATCCATTGGCATCAGAAGCACCAGATAAGGGTAAACCTGTTGAAAAGCAGGGGCACAAAGTCTCAGATCTAAGGTAGGAATACTAAGATGGCTGGACTGCCTGGGGACAAAACCAAAATAATGATCTTAGGAGGAGATTGTTGTTGAAGAAGTCCGCCCAGGTTATTTCTTATGATCGGTTCCCCGGAAACGTTGACCCGGAATGGGTGATTTTGCTCGCCATGGCAAAGGAGGAGGGGGTCTCCATTGATGAGGTTCGGCGTTTTTTAGCCGGAGATCGCCCTTATTTAAAAGAGTGGCATTTACATAACAAATAGATGATAAAGAAGAGGGAGTAAAGGGCCGCCCCATCAGGGGGACGGTTCTTTTTTGTGCTTATTCCGGCGTAAAACATTGTCCCGGCGAGGCTCAGGAAGAAAAAGGGAGATTTTTGTAAGCTGGGGGCGATTCAGGACGGCGTCTTTTATGCTAAAATAGAGGAAGTCTATTTGTACGTGATAGGGAAGGAGCGATGAAGCCGTGCGCATGAACAACATGCTGCATTTTACCGAAAATCACCGTTATTGCGTATACCGTGACTTCGGACTCAGTCCCGTCGATGGCAAAATGCTAGGTTTGATCTATCAACCGATGGTCGGGGCGTTCGCGATTTCGCTGTACCGGCTGCTGGTAGAGCATGTTCCTCAGGAGCAGGTTGGATATTCGGACGTCGAGCAGCAGCGGAAGCTGTTCCTGACCCTTGGCCTCGATCCAAGCGAGAAAGGGCGGAAGTTTCTCATCGAGCAGACTTCCCGGTTGGAGGCGGTGGGGCTGCTTCAGACGAACCGGCTCTATGTTCCGGACAGCGACGATTATATCTACGAATATGAGCTTCAGGCACCGCTGGCGCCGGCGGAATTTTTCCGGACTCAGCACCTGACTTTGCTGCTACGAGACAAGATCGGGAAATTCGCGGTCCTGTCTCTGCGGGAGCAGTTGTTCCGCGGAGAACCGGAGGCGTGGTCAGGGGTTGGCCTGAATAAGGAAAATATTACGGTTCCGTTCTATGAGATCTTTGAGCTGAACACCCATTCCATTGATTACGAGCTGGAGCAGGCGATTGCCGAGACGTCGATCGCCAGGCAGCCGGGGCTCAAGCTGGCTTTGGAAGAGGATGCGATCAACTATGCGGACATCATCCTGCGTTTTCCGCGTGAGTCCCAGAATCGCTCCTTCGTTGAGGCGCTTCGCTTTGACCCGGAAGGGATGGGCGTGGTGAATTATGTTGCCCGCAAGTACGATTTAAGCGTCCAGGATATTTGCCGGCTGCTGGATGAAGACGGCGTCTTTGATCCGGGCGGCGGGATTCTGCTGGATGCACTCCAGCACAAGGCCAACCTGCAGTTCCGCCAAGGCAAGCGCCGTCAGGAGGAACGCGAGGTAGCTTACGGCAAAATCGTCGCGTTGCGCGGCGAGGAGCCGAAAGCGGCGGCCGCTTCCGCTCAAGCGGGGAACGTGGCCGAGGAGGTTGCGGTACAGATGGAGTATTACGTTGACGTACCGCCGCAATTCCAAAGCAAATGCGATATTCACCAATATAATATGATGCTTCGCAATGAGCCGTATACCCGGTTACTGAAGACGTTCTTTCCGGGATCGATTCCGGACAACCTGCTGGACATTTTTGAGAAAATCGATTTGAACTACAAGCTGCCCGGCGAAGTAATCAACGTACTGATCCATTATTTGATGTCTTTGCTCACTTCTGGCGGGGAGCAGCGGATCAATCGCAATTTCATCGATGCGATCGCAGCCAACATGCTGCTTAAGCAGATCAACACGTATGAGCAGGCCGTACAATATATCCGCGACCAATCGAAGGTGAAGGAGAAGGTCAAGGAGAAGGCGGGCGGCGCCGCCTCCGGTGGAGGACGGGCGCGAACCTACGGCAGCCGGGGAGCGAAGCCGAAGCCGGAAATCCCGATTGTGGAACGGACTGGCCAGGAGACCGCCGTATCGGAAGAAGAATTTGCTGAGCTGATTAAGATGGCGGAACGCATGCAATCCGGAAAGCATAAAAAAGAAGTCTGAATCCGTTTAGGCTTGGGGAAGGAAGGTGACACAATCAATGGAATCACTTGGGGAACTGCTTACGCAGATGAAAAGCACGCAATTCAAACAACGCTCCGAGGAGCTGACCGCACGTCTGATGAATGACCCGCTGGTAAGGGAACTCCGGGACCAACATCCGGAGCTGGAACAGGAGCAGCTGACGCGCGGGATGGCCAAGCTGTATCAATACATCAACGACAGCAAGCACTGCGCCAACTGCCCGGGCTTGGAGCAATGTCCCAACGATTTCCCTGGCCATTTCACGAAGCTGACGGTCGAGCAGGTGGGCGGGAGCCCGCAGCTTGTAGATCGTCAGGTGCCATGCCCCAAGCAACTGCAATATGAGCGCGAATTGTCCGTCAAGAAACGGATTCATAGCTTTTATGTGGATGAGCGGGCGCTGGAAGCCGGTTATGACGAAGTGGAAATCATGACGAAGGATGCCATGCGTGCGCCGGCGGTAGGGCAAGTGTTCCGCTATATTAATGAAACGAAGGAATCCGGCCTGCAAACGAAAGGGCTGTATCTGGAAGGTCCGTTTGGCACCGGCAAAACGTTCTTGATGTGCTATTTGCTGCACGAACTGGCCAAGGAAGGTTACTCCGGCGCCATCGTTTATATGCCGGAATTCGTGGAAGAGCTGAAGAGCATGCTGCAGGACAGCGACAAGCTGCGCGAAACGGTGGAAATGATGAAGCAGGTGGATCTGCTGATCTTTGACGATATCGGTGCAGAGAACCTGAATCCGTGGGTGCGCGACCATGTCATGGGCGCGATTTTGAATTATCGGATGAACCGGAAGCCCACGTTCTACACGTCAAACTATTCCTTGAGTGCGTTGGAGAAGCATTTGAGCTTTACGAGCAAGGACGGGGAAGAGCGGCATAAGGGCCAACGGTTAATGGATCGGATTGCCCCGTTCGTGAACGTTGTTCAGGTGAATGGGACGAATAAGCGCGGCCAAGCCTAATAACGGAATACTGCGGACAAAGATAAAGAGCCGAGCACATCCCTTATCGGGGGATCGCCTGGCTCTTTCGTTAATTCGAGGTCTGGTTACCGCCTAGCTGGCGATAAATTTAATGATGACCATGCCGAAGAAAATCACGATCATAAACGTCAACATGCCAAAAAAGCCGTTCATCAAATCAAACAGATCGTTGCGGGGTTCTTCGTTGATATGCTGCCGCGGATCGTTCGCATGCGTGTTAGCATCCATGGCGACGGGCCTCCTCAGGAAATTATCGTCTCGTCAATGAAATATGTCATAGACAATCCGTTTTCAGGTTATTCTTAGTATAACCAAACTTTTTTCGTTTTGTAAAGAAGGCGTTACCATACACTTTCTTTTTTTCAGTGTAGTGTGGTATAATGAGTTCGGCAACAGCTTTTTGGGCTGACTGCTCCAATTTTTTTGTCTAACTATCCAGTTGTTCGCGTTTGTGTCACTAAAGTGCCAGGCCGGGCAACCCAAATAAGGAGGAAATTATCATGGCTATCGTGAACGTATCCGATCAGTCCTTCAATGCTGAAATCGAAGGACAAGGTCCGGTTCTTGTTGATTTTTGGGCTCCATGGTGCGGCCCTTGCAAAATGATCGCTCCGATTCTGGAGGAGCTGGATGCAGAAGTAGGTGACTCCGTGAAGATCGCCAAGCTGAACGTGGATGATAACCCGGAAACAGCTTCCCGTTTCGGCGTGATGAGCATTCCTACACTGATCCTGTTCAAAGACGGTCAACCGGTCGATAAAATCGTCGGATTGAACTCGAAGGATACGCTGAAGAACCTGATCGCTAAACATCAATAATCCAGACGATCAGGCGCGTCGCTTGACGCCTTGGATGACGCCTCCGGTTTGGGCCGGAGGCGTTTTCTGCGTTAACTTGGAGTGGAGAAAGGAGGAGGAAGCTTGGACACATCGGCCAATGAAACGTTAAGTTACGAGAAAGCGATGGAGCGAATCCAACATAAACTGGCGCTGCTGCCCGATTCCCCGGGTTGTTACTTAATGAAGAACAAAGACGGTAAGATCATTTACGTCGGCAAAGCCAAGGTGCTGAAGAACCGGGTCCGTTCCTATTTTACAGGCAGCCATAACGGGAAAACCCAGCTGCTCGTATCCGAGATCCGCGACTTCGAATACATCGTGACCGCGAGCAATATGGAAGCACTTATCCTGGAATGTAACCTGATTAAAGAACATCATCCGCGTTACAATATCCTCCTGAAGGATGACAAGACTTTCCCCTATATCAAAATTACGAATGAACCGCATCCCCGGCTGGAAGTGACCCGGCGGGTGCTTAAAGATAAAGCAAAATATTTTGGTCCGTATCCGAACGCCTACGCGGCTCAGCAAACGAAGAAGCTGCTCGACCGCATGTATCCGCTGCGCAAATGCAATGTGATGCCGAAGGAAGTGTGCTTGTATTATCACATCGGCCAATGCTTGGCACCTTGCGTATATGAGGTCGAGAAGGAAACGTATGAGAAGATGACGCAGGAGATCATCTCGTTCCTGAGCGGCGGGCATGAGGAGATCAAGAAAGAGCTGGAGCGCAAAATGCACGAGGCAGCCGAGGCCCTGCAATTCGAGCGAGCTAAGGAGCTGCGCGACCAAATCATTAACATTGATGCGGTGATGGAGAAGCAGAAGATTACGGTGACCGATGCGAAGGACCGCGACGTGTTTGGGTATGCCGTAGACAAGGGCTGGATGTGCGTGCAGATTCTATACATGCGTCAGGGAAAAATGATCGAACGGCATGCGTCGGTCTTTCCGTTTTACGGCGACGCCTATGGCGATTTTATGTCCTACGTGACGCAGTATTACAGCGATAACCCGGCTTTGCCGCAGGAGATTCTGCTGCCGGAGAAGCCGGAGGATCAAGAGGAGGCCGGCGCGCTCGATGCTCCAACCGCCTTGCAGGAGTGGCTGGGGGTGAAGACGCTGGTGCCGCAACGCGGCTTAAAGCGGCAAATGACCAAAATGGCCGAGGAGAACGCGCGCGTGACGCTGGACGAGAAGTTCCGCCTGATCGAACGGGATGAGGAACGCACCTCGAAGGCGGCCGAGAACCTCGGCAAAGCGATTGGCCTGGAGTCGGTGTCGCGGATCGAAGCGTTTGATAACTCCAACATCCAAGGGTCGAACCCGGTCTCAGCCATGGTGGTGTTCATTGACGGCAAGCCGGCCAAGAAGGAATACCGCAAATATAAAGTAAAAACCGTGAAGGGCCCGGACGATTACGAGACGATGCGCGAGGTCATCCGCCGTCGCTATGAGCGGGTGCTGAAGGAGAATTTACCGCGGCCTGACCTAATCGTGGTCGACGGAGGCAAGGGGCAGATCTCTGCGGCTACCGATGTGCTGGAGAACGAGCTGGGCCTACACATCCCGGTATGCGGCCTCGTGAAGGACGCCAAGCATAAAACCGCACAGCTGATGGCGTTTGATCCGCCGGAGCCGGTTTATCTGCCGCGCGACAGCCAGGAGTTCTACCTGCTGCAGCGGATTCAGGACGAGGTGCACCGCTTCGCCATTTCGTTCCATCGCGAACAGCGGGCCAAGTCGATGGTCGCCTCACGGCTGGACTCGATCCCCGGCATCGGGGAGAAACGCCGGAAGGCGCTGCTTAAGCACTTTGGATCGCTGAAAAAAATTAAAGAGGCCTCCGTCGAAGACTTTCGGCCTCTTTCTATCGGGGATAAATTAGCCCGTCAAATCCTTAATGCCCTTCGGGACGAAGATCCGCCAGAGGAGTCATAACATACGGCTCCTCTTTTTGTTGCGGCGTCGGGGTCTTCCGCTCCTTGCTTGGCGGGTTAAACAAGTAAATCACATACGCAACGATCGCCGGCAAGGCGATGTAGAACAACCCGGCGACGATGTTCAGCGCTCCGCCCATAAACATCAGGCTCAGCGACATCAGGATGCTGTCGAAGATGACGTGCGAGAAGACAACGGTCGCGAAGCCGTAGCGCAGGAACACGAAGCTGAACAGCAGTCCGATAAAGGTTAATTCGATCGGGCGCGAAATGACCGGATAAATCGGATACAACGTGTGGCCAAACGCCCAGATTAAGGTCGACAGCAGGCAGGCGATAAAGGTGCTGCGGAACATTTTCTTCAGCATTGGGATCCCGAACAAGCGATACACCGCTTCTTCTCCGATCCCTGCCACCCAAGCCAGCAGCGGAAACAATAGCGGGTACACCATGTTGTAAGGCGATTGCGTCGCATCGGTCGTGGACCAGGTATGAATCGTTTGCTCTAAAATGAAGAAAACAACGGATTGAACGCCTAACAGGATCAATGCCCAGGCATACCCGTCAGCCACGGAGGTCAGGATGGAACGGCCGTACCCTTCTTCCCGTGATCGCGCCCACAAGTTGATGCCGTTCTTCCGCCACAGTCCATCGCCGCCCACCAGCGAGAAGTACACGGAAGCGGCGAGGAACAACGTCACCAGACCTTGGAAGAAGAGGCCAAAGATGAGCACGCCGGATTCAAGACCGTCTTTTTGGAACACGGGGATCATGTTGATCGTTCCAATCGTGGATAGCACGAAGTAAGCCGAAGCCAGGAAAATACCCCGCTTAAACGAGGTATGGGCCCGCGTCAGCGCGCTGTAGACGATCGCCAGAATCGCCAGCACGAACGTCAACAGGGCGTATCCGGCATAGGTGAGCCAGCTGGCGATTTTCGTCTGTCCGGCGACGTAGTCCTGATGAGCCTGCGGTACGGTAAAATAGCTCTCCAACGAGGAAACCTTGCCGTATTCGAAGCTGAGCTTGATTTCCGCTTGCGATTCGCCTAACGTGTAGCCATTGATATGGTAGAGGAGGCCCACATCCCCTTCACCGGAGGCCAGCTCCAGATCGCTTGGTTTAAATCCAAAGGCGTTCAGGTAAGGCTGTGCCAGCTCTTCTTTCTCCGCTAACGTTAAATCCCCCTCCCATGCCTTCATGGAATCGGTGGTTTCCGATCCTACATCAAGCATCATCTGCTTGGTGGCGTTGCTGGAGGAACTGATCTCCTCGAAGCCGACGACTTGACCGGTGGTCATATGGACATCCACGGTCACGGCGCTTAACGATTCGGTGGGGTCCGTGTAACGGACGCGAAATACGTCATATGGAAATTGCTTGTCATACGTTTTTAAGTATGGGGCGAGCAGATCGGCTTTGGTTAAGTAACCAAACAGATCGGAACGCGTTTCGTATGTAATCAATGCTTTATCCTTCGTGGGATTCGGCAGGTCGATCCCAAGTACGGATTGGACAAATTCACTTGCATGGGCAGCTGCTTCCGGTTTGCTGATCACCTCATTTGCTTGCTGCAGCTGCAAGGACTCCGAATCGGTGGTCGGAAACAGTTGAACGGCGACGAACACAATGAATCCTAGGGCGGCCAGCAGCCACAGATTTTTGGTCTTCATCCTGCGGCGGCCATTTGACGTCAAAGGGGAACTCACTCGCAAAACTCCTTTGTTATTAAGTTGAATGAAATCGGGAACACGTACTCTTCTTATATTATGAGGTATGTTTTTCCCTCAAGTACGTCAAAGTAAAGATAACACAGCTATCCCCCCTGCGCCAGACGGATGGCAAAAATGACGAGAAACGGCAAAAACTCCGGCAAGCCCTCGCATCACTCAGATTGGGGGCGAAGTTGATCCTCCCACTCCCTGATTTCGTCCTTTTCTGGTCTTTTTCTTGAAAATAGAGCTTTGTGGCGGGACGGAATAAGGGATATAATCCATTTGACGAAAAATGATTGAAAACAATTGAAAAGATTGGCCGAATTTCGCAATGAAAACGGGGGAACCGTATATTTTGGGGTGAATTTCACGGAGCTTCAACTCCCAGCAAGGGGATATGTTCCGCGAATAGGGCAACTGGGCATGTCCGAATCCGTCAGCTAACCTCGTAGGCCTGTGCATCAGGAACCAAACACCGAAAGGCATTGGATTTCCAGTGCTTTTTTTCTTTTGTGTTTTTTTCAGAACGATGATGAGGTGAACGCGTTGCATACCAAGAAAATTAACCTTTCTCCGCCGCAGATATTGGTGACTGGGTTTGCCCTCATCATTTTGTTGGGAACTCTGCTGCTTATGCTTCCGATCTCTGGGACGTCCGGGGAACCGATGCCATTTATTGATGCTTTATTTACGGCAACCTCGGCAACTTGTGTGACGGGGCTGTTTGTGGTGGATACGGGAAGGTATTTTTCAACCTTTGGACATATCGTCATCATCATGCTTGTACAAATCGGGGGGCTTGGCTTTATGACCATGGCCACCTTGTTCTCCCTTGTCCTCAAACGGAAAATCTCGCTGAAAGACCGTCTGCTGCTCCAGGAAGCGATGAACCAGAGCTCAATGGAAGGCATCGTTCGCTTAATCCGCAAGGTGCTGATGTACTCCCTGATCATCGAGTCCAGTGCGGCGGTGCTCCTCACGATTCGCTGGGCCTTTGATATGCCGTTTGGCCGGGCGCTGTATTATGGGATTTGGCATTCGATTTCGATGTTTAATAATGCGGGATTTGATTTGTTTGGGGAAAATCGCAGTTTAATCCCCTATGTTAACGATCCTTTGATTAACATCGTCTCCATCTTGCTCATCGTGTCCGGGGGGCTTGGTTTTATTGTCTTGTCCGATCTGGCAGAGTATCGCAAGCATCGCAAATTGTCGCTTCATTCCAAAGTGGTGCTGTCCATGACGGGGGCGCTGATTGCGATTGGCACGATCGTCATTTTCGTGTTCGAATTCACGAACTCGCGTACGCTGGAACCGCTCAGTTGGAGCGGCAAAATCTGGGCTTCAATGTTCCAATCGATTACGCCTCGTTCGGGAGGGGTTGTCACCCTTGATATCGGTTCGCTGCGTCAGGCTACGCAATTCTTCATAATCATCCTGATGTTTATCGGGGCTTCGCCCGGCTCGACGGGGGGCGGGATCAAGACAACTACCTTTACGCTTCTCATCGGCGCGGTGATCTCCATGATCCGCGGACGAACCGATTTGGTGTTGTTCCGTTACCGGATGGCCCAAGAACGGATCTTCAAGGCGCTCACGATTACGATGATGGCACTGTTCGTCATCGTTGCTGTAGCGATGGTGCTGTCCACCACAGAAGACGCAAGCTTCCTCTCCATTTTATTTGAAACGACTTCCGCTTTTGGAACGGTTGGATTATCGATGGGCTTAACGGAGCACTTGACGGAATTTGGGAAAGTTGTGATCAGTCTTACGATGTTTGCCGGACGGCTGGGGCCCTTGACGCTTGCTTATGCCATCGGTCCAAGGAAGGGGAAAGAGCTGTATCGCCATCCAGAAGGTAAAATCATTATTGGATAAGGGGAAATGGGGCAAAAATGAAAAAGCAGCAGTTTGTGGTCATCGGCTTGGGGCGCTTCGGCTCGAGCCTGGCCTTGGAGTTGGTGGAGTTAGGATATGAGGTTCTGGGCATCGACCGGAATGAAGAGATCGTTGACGAATTAAGCGATCGGCTCACGCATACGGTTGTCGCCGATGCAACAGAGGAAGAGGTGCTGAAGTCGCTGGGGGTTCGTAATTTCGATTGCGGGATCGTGGCGATTGGCAACGATATTCAAATGAGCATCCTAGCGGCCATTCTCCTCAAAGATCTGGGCATGAAAACGGTAGTCGCCAAGGCGATCTCGCTTCTGCACGGCCGGGCCCTAGAGAAGCTGGGGGTGGATCGGGTGATCTATCCGGAACGCGACATGGGGATTCGTGTTGCCCATCAGCTGGTTACCCCGAATCTGCTGGATTATATTGAACTGTCGAAGGAATACAGCATCGTCGAGATGAACGTCCCGGCATGCCTGGACCAAAAGAGCCTGGGCGATATTAATCCGCGGACGCGCTTTGGCTGCAGTATTGTGGCGATTCACCGCAATGGCGGTATTTTGGTTGCTCCCACTGCGATGGATCAGTTAAATGAAGGCGACATTATGGTTATTATAGGAGCAAAGAAAAATATCGAGCAATTTGAATCAATCATCAATCCTTAATAAGATGGTAAGATGGCTTACTAGCATGGAACGGAGAGAAGTATGGAACAACAGGCCATTTGGGCTTTAATCATTTTTTTGCTGACCTACGCACTCATTATATCTGAGAAAATTCACCGAACGGTGCTGGCTATGGCTGGTGCGGCGTTCATGATAATCTTTGGCATCCTTGATCAGGAGAGCGCAGTGCATCATATTGATTTTAATACGCTGGGACTCTTGATCGGGATGATGATCATCGTGAATACGACAGCCAAGACCGGTTTATTCACGTACATCGGCATATGGACGGCCAAGCTGGCCAAAGGCAATCCGATCACTTTGCTGTGGTTGCTGGCGCTGATCACCGCGATAGGTTCGGCATTCCTGGATAACGTAACGACCATTATTTTGATGGTCCCGGTGGCATTTAGCATTACGCGGAGGTTGAGGGTTCAGGCGTTCCCTTACCTCTTTTCTATGATTCTTGCCACGAATATCGGCGGGACGGCGACTTTAATCGGAGACCCTCCCAACATTATGATTGGCAGCGCCGTGAAGGAACTGACCTTCGTGGCCTTCATGCAAAATTTGACGCCAGTCGTGTTGATCATTTTGGCAGTGATTCTGCCGCTTGTGATCGTGATCTTCCGCAAAGAGTTGAAAAAGGCTTATGCTCATCAACAGAGCTTGATGGAGATCAGTCTGGAGGGCTTGATTACGGAGAAAAAGCTGCTCACCCAATGCCTGATCGCCTTGGGGTTGACCTTGTTGGGCTTTTTCCTTCATCAATACATACATCTGGAAACGGCTACTATTGCGCTGGCTGGCGCCTTCTTGCTGCTGCTCATGACCGGCGAGCACGTGATGGAACAAGCCTTCCGTTCGGTGGAATGGCCCACCATCTTCTTTTTCGTGGGTTTGTTCGTATTGGTCGGAGGGTTGGTTGAAACGGGAATCATTACGAGAGTGGCCGAAGAGGTGATGCGCCTGACTGGAGGCGATCCGCTAACCACCTCGATGCTGATCCTCTGGCTGAGTGCTTTGGCGTCGGCGTTTATCGACAATATTCCGCTGGTGGCGACGATGATTCCGATGATCCAAGACATGGGCGGAATGGGGATTCAGCACCTGGAGCCGCTATGGTGGAGCCTATCGCTTGGCGCTTGTCTCGGTGGAAACGGAACATTAATCGGAGCCAGCGCCAATTTGATCGCTGCTGGGATGTCCGCCAAGGAAGGGGAACCGATCAGCTTCCTAAAATATTTGAAATACGGGCTGCCGCTGATGATCGTCACCATTTTGATCTCCAGCCTCTACGTTTATTTGCGATACTTCATTTAAAATAGACAAGCTGCCGCTAATCCAGGTTTTAGCCTGAAGGAGCGGCAGCTTTTTTGGTGTAACGAATAGCTGTTTAGGTTCGGGTGGATCATGGTGGCGTTAGAGCGGCAATTCTTTCACGAGGGTTTCGCGGATTTGCGTGATCCATTCCTTCGTTTCGCTCGTCAGCTCCGATTTGTCGCCATATACGAGACAGGTTTCGCGCCGTGTCTGGGCCAGTTCTGGAATCGGCACGGTCAGCAGGCCGTTATCCCGCAGCAGCGGCATACGCAGGTACGATTTGGGCAATAGCGCGGCTGCTTTACAGATCGGCAGCAGGCGGACGATCGCTTCAAACGAATCGATTTCCATGCGAATATCAGGCACGATGCTGTAGCGTCCAAACAGGTCGTCGATCAGCCGGCGATACCAAGTTCCCTTGGAAAATACGATCATCGGCCGACCGTTCAGATCGTCCATGATCAGACGGCGCTTCTGCCCGGCGGCGGCTAGCTCATGCCCTTTGGGAACGACCAACTCGAGGTGGTCTTTGAACAGCGGCAAGCATTTCAAGCCCGTCTCGTTCACCAGGGAGGCCACGACGCCGAAGTCCACTCTCTTCTCGCGGACATAAGAGACGATTTCATGGGTTTTGCCGGTAACGAGCTTCAATTCGATATCTGGAAACTTCTCCATTAACGAGGTCACGAGCGGCGGCAGGGTGGTTTGGATCGTCGTCAGGCTGGCGCCTAACGTGACGATACGGCGCTCCGCTGCCTTGATTCGGGACACGGTCTGCAGGAAGTTCTGGTGGCGTTGCCGCTGTTCCAGCGCATATTGGTAAGCTTCCTGCCCGACGCGGGTCAGCTCGAGTCTTTTCCCTTTGCGGTGAAACAGGGAGACCCCCCATTCCTCTTCTAATTTTGCAATTTTGCGCGAAAGGGCAGGCTGGGACAGGTTTAACAGCTTGGATGCTTTGTTCAAACTGGATTGCTCCACGACGGTGGTGAACACCAGCAACTCTTCCAGCATGGGTTACCTCCTTTTTCTGGGTGAAGGACAAGATTCGACAGGTTAGCTTATGCGAATTTGTTATAATGATTAATAAATATATTGCAATTCCATTATAAGATAAAAAGGAGTAACATGAAAAGTGACACAAGTTGTTCACAAGTAACTGGAGGTACAAAGGGGTTTTACCGACTGCGGTGTGGTATTTATCATATTCAACCTCCGCGCCCCCGTAAGGTCGAATCTTGAGTGAAATTGCGCAAGTTGAAACGGATGATGGAATGAGAAAGGGGTATACGCATTTATGAAAGGGTTTTATTCCAGAAAACTGCACTCGCTGCTGGGCGTCATTCCGCTGGGATTTTTCCTGCTGGAGCACATGATCACCAACTTTTCGGCGGTGGAAGGCGGGAGCGAAGGCTTTAGGGAAGCTGTCGCGTTCCTGAACAGCCTGCCGCTCGTCTTGGTTTTGGAGATTTTTGGGATCTGGCTGCCGCTCTTGTATCACGGGGTTTACGGGCTTTATATTGCGTTTCAGGCGAAGCCGAACAATCGGCGGTTCCCAACCGAGCGCAACCTGCGTTATTTGTTGCAGCGGATTACCGGCGTTATCGCGTTTGTGTTCGTGATCTGGCACGTGGTGGAGACCCGTGTACAGGTAGCGCTGGGCAATGTGGAGCATGAGGAATTGGGCGGCTTGATGCATGAGATCGTCAGCAACCCGCTTTTCTTCACGTTGTATATCATTGGGGTCGTGTCGGCGGCCTTCCACTTTACGAATGGATTGTGGTCGTTCCTCGTCAGCTGGGGCGTGACAGTCGGCCCGCGGTCGCAACGTGTGTCCTCCTATATTTGCATGGGCTTGTTCGCGATCGTTGCTATCATGTTCGTGTGGTCGCTGATCGCATTCCGCGGCTCGGAATTCCAAGCCGAAGGCACTGCCTTGCTGGAGACGGCAAAGGCTTGGATGGCTTAGGCTTTGTTCGTAGATGACTCGTTTGAAGTAACGCTCACAAAACTAAGCGAATGCTTCCGGTGCAAGTTTTGTACGAAGCATTCCCTTGAAGCAACGCTCACAAAACTTTTAGGAGTTGAAAGCAAATGGCTAAACAAAGCTTAATCGTCGTTGGCGGCGGCTTGGCCGGTCTGATGGCTACGATCAAATCGGCCGAAGCAGGCGTGCCGGTACAGCTGTTTTCCCTTGTGCCGGTAAAACGTTCCCACTCGGTGTGCGCGCAAGGCGGCATTAACGGGGCCGTGAATACGAAAGGCGAAGGCGACTCGCCTTGGGAGCATTTTGACGATACCGTATACGGCGGGGATTTCCTGGCCAACCAACCGCCGGTGAAGGCGATGTGCGAAGCTGCACCTGGCATCATTCACTTGATGGACCGGATGGGCGTCATGTTCAACCGCACGCCGGAGGGGCTGCTTGATTTCCGCCGGTTCGGCGGGACGAAGCATCACCGCACGGCGTTTGCCGGAGCAACGACCGGACAACAGCTGCTGTACGCGCTGGATGAGCAGGTACGCCGTCATGAAGCGGCCGGCCTGGTCACGAAATATGAAAACTGGGAGTTCCTGTCTGTTGTTTTGGACGATGAAGGCGTCTGCCGCGGCATTACCGCACAAAACCTTCGCTCGATGGAAATCACCACGTTCCCTTCCGATGCGGTCATTTTGGCGACAGGTGGCCCAGGGATTATCTTTGGTAAAACGACGAACTCGGTCATCAACACGGGGACCGCGGCCAGTGCCGTGTATCAGCAAGGCGTCACGTACGCTAACGGTGAGTTCATTCAAATTCACCCAACGGCGATTCCGGGCGATGACAAGCTGCGTCTGATGTCGGAATCTGCACGCGGCGAAGGCGGACGGATCTGGACGTATAAGGACGGCAAACCGTGGTACTTCCTGGAGGAGAAATATCCGGCTTACGGTAACCTTGTACCGCGGGATATTGCGACACGGGAAATTTTCCATGTGTGCGTGGACCTGAAGCTGGGCATTAACGGCGAGAACATGGTGTATCTTGACCTGTCCCACAAAGATCCGAAAGAGCTGGACGTGAAACTCGGCGGGATTATTGAGATTTATGAGAAGTTCATGGGTGATGACCCGCGCAAGATTCCGATGAAAATTTTCCCGGCAGTCCATTACTCCATGGGCGGCATGTGGGTCGACTATAACCAAATGACCAACATTCCTGGTCTGTTTGCGGCAGGAGAATGTGAATACCAATATCACGGCGCGAACCGTCTTGGTGCGAACTCGCTGGTGTCGGCGATTTACGGCGGTATGGTGGCCGGACCGAAAGCGGTCGAATATCTTCGTGGCCTGAAGAAGTCGACTGAGGATCTGAATCCAAGCGTCTTCGAAAGCTACCGCAAAGCCCAAGAAGAGAAGTACGAAGGCATCCTGGCGATGGATGGCACCGAAAATGCTTATGTCATCCACAAAGAACTGGGTGAATGGATGACGGCGAACATGACTGTCGTTCGTCATAACGATCGACTAGAAGCTACCATCAACAAAATCAAGGAACTCAAAGAACGTTACAAAAAGATCAACATCAACGATACGTCCCGCTGGAACAATACGGGAGCCGCATTCACCCGTCAGCTGTGGAACATGCTGGAGCTGGCCGAAGCGATGACGAAGGGCGCGTTGCTTCGTAACGAAAGCCGGGGCGCGCATTATAAACCGGAGTTCCCGAACCGGAACGACGAAGAATTCTTGAAGACAACGATGGCGAAATGGACGCCGGACGGTCCGGAAATTTCGTACGAACCGGTCGACGTTTCCTTGATCCCGCCGCGGATTCGCGACTACTCGAAGGACAAATAGGAGGGGATACCCATGGCAATGGCGGAAACGGATGTAACGGCCAAACAACAAACGGCCAAAAAAGTTAAATTCATCATTACACGCCAGGATGATCCGAACTCGAAGCCTTATACGGAAGAATTCGAGCTGGATTACCGCCCTGGCATGAACGTGATCAGCGCCTTGATGGAAATCCAGCGGAACCCGGTAAACCGGAAGGGCGAGCATACCTCGCCGGTTTGCTGGGAGTCCAACTGTCTGGAGGAAGTGTGCGGCGCCTGCTCCATGGTGATCAACGGCAAACCGCGCCAGGCTTGTGCGGCACTCATCGACAATTTGGAACAGCCGATTCGCATTGAACCGATGCGGACGTTCCCGGTCGTGCGTGACCTGGTGATCGACCGCAGCCGGATGTTTAATGCGCTCAAGCGGGTGAAAGCATGGATTCCGATCGACGGCACGTACGATCTGGGACCGGGGCCTCGGATGCCGGAGAAGAAACGGCAATGGGCGTATGAATTGTCCAAGTGCATGACCTGCGGCGTCTGCCTTGAAGCTTGTCCAAACGTCAATGAGAAGACGGACTTCATCGGTCCGGCAGCCATTTCCCAAGTGCGCTTATTCAACGCGCATCCAACAGGCGAGATGAACGCCGAAGAGCGTCTGGAGGCCCTGATGGAACCCGGCGGCATCGAAGGCTGCGGCAACTCGCAAAACTGCGTCCGCGCCTGCCCGAAAGGCATCCCGCTGACCACCTCCATCGCCGAAATGAACAAGGCGACCACGAAGCATATGTTTAAAATGTGGTTTATGCAGTAATAGAATCTAATGGATTCATACCGATAAAGTAACGCCATTCATCCGAAAGAATCGGAGACAGACCCCGGGAGGGGCTGTCTCTTTTTTTCGAGCTAGACAGAATAATGGAGGGGATCAGGGATGTACATTCATATTCATCGGATCGAACATGATCAGGTTTCCGTGAAATTGGAGGATTTCTCGAAAGAGGATGTAGGTAAGCTGCGTGCGGTTGGGGGAGGGAAGTGGGATCCTAATGGGAAGTTCTGGCGTTTTCCTTGCACAGAGGAGAAAATCAGGCAATTCGCAGAGTGCTTTCCGGAAGCGGAGATTCGAATGGACGGGTTAGCCGTGTCGTCAAAGCTATCCAGTAATGAAAAACTCATTCAGGCCCTGGATCAAAAGCTGCTCACCACGCTCAAGCTGAAGGGATACAGCCTCAAAACCAGCAAGGCCTACAGGGGGCATGTCCGGCGATATTTACAGAACTTGGCTGATCATTTGAAGATGAAAAGCCCAGGAACCCTCAAGGATGAGAAAATGACGTCCGCGATCATCGACTCGTCCCGTACACAACAGTATGCTTTGCAGCTCCTTGAGCAAGGGCACTCTCCTGCTTATGTGAACCAAGCCATCAGTGCTTTGCGTTTCCTGGCCGTCGAGGTATTCAAGCAACCTTCCGAACAGATGAAATATATCCGACCCCAAAAAGAGAAAAAACTGCCCTATGTCCTATCGGAGCAGGAAGTACTCCGCGTTATCCAAGCGCCGACGAATCTGAAGCACCGCACGATGTTGTATCTGGCTTACGCCTCAGGGCTGCGCGTGAGCGAGGTCGTCCGGCTGAAAGTCACGGATATCGACCCAGAACGCGGCCTCCTTCGAGTCCGGCAAGGAAAAGGCAAAAAGGACAGGCATACCTTACTATCGCAAACGGCTTGGGACATGATCCAAAAATACGTAGAAGCGGAGCGACTCTCCAACTCGATGTGGTTGTTTCCGGGGCAGCATTCGGGGAGCCACTTGCATGAACTTTCATTGCAAATGGTATTTCAGGAAGCCCTGCAAACCTCCGGCATCCGGAAACAGGTAGGCATTCACGTCCTTCGGCACTCTTTCGCCACCCATTTGCTTGAGAACGGCACCGACCTCCGCTATATCCAGGAACTGCTGGGCCACGCCAATCCCTCCACCACCGAACGCTACACTCACGTCAGCACCAAGTCTGAAACGGATTGAGAGTCCGCTTGATCGGATTTTACGTGATCGAAGGGGGGAATAGCAGACTCCGGGAGGAGGATAAATTACAACTTACAGAAATAAGAAATGGAGGTATAATTAAGGTTATACGATTAATTACGCAAATCCCCATCTCAAGAAGATATTTGTGACGTGCAGAGATAGGGGAGTTAAGTGAAATTCCTGAGAGAAAAGAAAAATGAAATTAGGTGAAATCCAAATCAATGATTAATCTAAAAGATTACAATGATCGAAAGGAAATCATAAATTTATTAGCTGAATGCATGTTCTCAGAGGAAGAACGAGTAGTTCAGGAATATGAACAATATAAGAATGATCAATCTAGAATATTACTAGGAAGAATTGAGAACCAAAAATTAGTTGGGTTACTCGGAATCGTTTTTCAATCAGATAACGAAGTTGAATTAAAACATATAGCAATAAAATCTAGTAATAGAAGACAAGGATTAGGCACTAAATTAATAATGGAATTTTTGAAAGAGAATCATATAAGAAGAATAGAAGCCGAAACCGATAAGGATGCAGTAGATTTTTATAGAAAGATTGGCTTTTACATTACGACTTTGGGAGAGAAATATCCTGGAGTAGAACGATATAAATGCATATTAATAAATTCGAAGTTTATTCAAGAGGTCAGGAACTTCACATAACACCGTATTCACGCTTCAGGGCTATCGCCCCTCGGTTGTCAGATGTATAATCATGGAAGAAGATCAGACAACAAACGCCCCAACCTAAGATAAGAGCTATCTAAGGCTGGGGCGTTTCGTGAATACAAGAACGTTATCGGAAATTACTTATAATAGAAGGAAATAAATTTAAATTATCGAATTTATTAAAATTATGGAGAAATCTATAAAACATAAATAATGGAGATGGTGATTATGGGTACAGAAAAAAAACGTACTTATTTGTCCCAAGCTGATATTCCTAGATACACTATTGAAAAAGCCCTTGTTATAGCCCAAACTTTATGGGATGAATTTGCTGGGAAAGCGCTGAACCGCATCAAATTGCTATTGCGAATGAATACTCACCCTCCAGTGGGAGTTGGAGAAATCTATGTGGTGCTTCTATTGCTTACGGATTAACCGAGGGGGGATACAACGCTAAAGAAATTTCGCTTTCATCACTTGGAAGAGCAATTGTCGCTCCAAGTTATGAAGGTGAAGATATGGAAGCAATGAAGGAAGCTGTTCTCAAACCAACCATATTGAAATCTTTTTTTGATAAGTATGATAGAGCCAAATTTCCTTCTGCAAATATAGCACAAAATGTACTCGTGTCGATGGGAGTACCTAAAGAGAGGACTGGAGAGGTTCTACATGTCATTCAAGAAAACGGTCATAAGGTTGGTATTATTCAGGAGACAAAGACAGGTCCTTTCGTGTCTATAAGTACTCCTAAAATTCAGCAACAACCTAGTGAAATTTCAGTTAATCAGACTGATGTGGAAAAAACTAGTAATCAGTATGAAGAAAATACAGATGCAGAGGAATTTGCTAGAAAGCTTTCTGGAAAACCAGAGAGAGAAATAACAAATAATGAAGTAGAGCAAATGGAAAAAAACAACAAAGTATTCATATCTCACGGAAAAAATAAGGAGGTTGTTGAGCAACTAAAGGAAATAATTAAATTTGGAAAATATGAACCGGTTGTTTCAGTGGAAAATGAGACTTTGTCTAAACCGGTTCCAGATAAGGTTCTGGATGATATGAGATCATGTTTTGCCGGGATTATTAATGTTCACAGCGAAGGAGAATTACTAGATCAAGAAGGCAACCGCCACATTAAGATTAATGATAATGTTCTTATAGAAATAGGTGCTGCAATGGCGTTGTACGGAAGGAACTACATATTGTTAGTACAAAGAGGGGTAAAACTACCTTCAAATTTACAAGGATTATATAGATGTGAATATGAAGGTGAGAAATTAGATTATGAAGCAACAATGAAGATACTGAAAACTTTTAATCTATTTTCATAAGCATAAGTAGTTACGCGTAAGTTAACTTGCGCGTTTTTAGATTTGATTATTCGAGGAAGAAAGTAACTTCCGATAACACAGCATTCACGCATCGGACCCTGGCGGATCCTCGGTCCGCAAGAGGAATTCCGGGAAAGTAAATCGGCGGACAACCCTGCACCGACTAAGCGCAGTCGCGCCCGGCCTTTGGCCTTAAGTCGGTGAGGGTTCTTGAATACCAGAACGTTATAGGAAATCAGCGCTAACCATCTAACCATATAGAGAACATCGGAATTGAATTATGCTCTTGAGGAGAAAAGCATATGAAACAAACGAAGAACATTGATTCAACTAGTGTCAAGCTGCCAATATTAACAGAGAGACTTAGAATAAGAAAACTAACTCGAGAAGACTTTGATAATATTTATAGTCTTTGCATGCAGAGTAAATCTAATGATTGGCCTTCCGGCTGGAATATGAGCAAGGAAGAGGCTTCTGGTTTTCTTGATTGGCAGATCAACAAGTATGAACGTTTTGATGTTATCAATGATATGGTCCCTTTTGCCATTGAATTGTTAGAAGATTCAACATTCGTTGGACATTGTCACGTTGGTAGCATAGATGATTTAAATGAGACTGAAGTTGCTTATGGCATATCAAAGCAACATAGAGGATTTGGTTATGCTACGGAAGCAGCTGTTGCATTGACCAAATGGACACTTGAAACCTTTAACCTTTCATATGTAGTGGCCACTATTTCAGACGATAATAGTGCATCATTAAAAGTTATTGAGAAAGCTGGATTTTCAAATTGTGGGAAGAAGGAACTGAAGAATTTCACGAAGGAAAGAAGAGAATTCAACTATTTTAGATTCTATAATATCGATAAGAATAAAACTAATGAAAGTACAATCGAAGAAGGCACTGACATCCTATAACAACATATTCACGCATCGGGCATTCGCCCTCGGTCGCCGGGAGAGATTACGGAGAAGCTGAATCAGGCGACAACCCTGCACTGGCCAAGTCCGTCGGACCCGCGCTTACGCGCTTAAGCCAGTGAGTGTTCGTGAATACACAACGTTAGCTGAAACATCTGCAAAACTCTAAACTTATAAAGGAGCAGAATAACTATGGATTATGATTTGTTTATCTCACACGCTTCAGAAGATAAAGAAACCTTTGTAAGACCATTAGCGGTAGCATTACAAAAATTAAAGGTTACAGTCTGGTACGATGAATTTTCATTGAAACCAGGTGATAGTTTATCTAAGTCTATTGATATGGGTCTAATAAACTCGTCGTTTGGAGTAGTAGTATTAAGCGAAGCATTTATGCGAAAGAGTTGGACAGATTACGAGTTGAAAAGCCTAATAAGTAAAGAGATAGCCTATGGTAAGGCTATTTTGCCTATCTGGCATACTATAACCAAAGAGGACTTACTTAAATTTAGTCCTTTTCTTGCAGATAAATACGCATTAAATACAAGTGGGATGGATGTAATGGAGATAGGTTTAGAATTGTGTAAAGTAGTAAGACCGGATATATTTGAAAACCTAACGAGAAAGATATTGTATGAACAAATATATGAGGACAAGACTAATGAAATTAGTGTAAATATGGAGGAAACGATTAACCTATTCCCCGTCAGACATGCTAAATTACCGAAGCAACTGATCAATAGGATTAAACTCGTTCATCACCTTTTTAAAGATTTTTATGATATTACTCTAGAACAAACAATAGACAATTTTGGAAACATGACACTAATCCGGAAAGAGAAGTCTCCATATGGGAAGCTATCGCTTCTACGTACTTTGACTTAATTGAGCATGTTCCTAATTCTAGAAATTATTTGACTAAATATAATTTATACGGATTGCTTTTACAAGTATCGTTTTCTGATAAAGAAAAGGTATATAAAGAGTTCAAAAAATTCGATAAAAGAATAATTGATTTAGCTTTTGAATTATTTAATAGGAATTGCCCTTACAAAAATACACATTTTGTATTAACAAATAAAAAATTCAATTAATTCTGTTTTTCAAGGAAGCAGATGCATCAGCTAACATTATATTCACGCATCGGGCCATTCGGCCCTCGGTCCGGCAGAAGTTATGAATCGAGAAGTGGAATCAGTCGGACACATCCGACTACGTCGGACGTCGTGAATACAGTAACGTTAGACGAAATACTTGTAAGTGATCAGAACATTAAAATCAGCGCATGATTTTAATTATCTCTAAATGCGCCTTTCTTAAGCCATTAGTATTCTTGTACTTTTCGTTAAGATCTTTCTCTGAGTGGGCTGGTTTTAACAAATTAGTTCTGCGTGCAACATAGCCATTACTAATGTAATAGTTAAAGGTAACTACTGGAGCATTTGCATTTAGGACGAATTCAATAATTTTATACAATTTCTCTGGGTGCCTTGTTATCATCTTGAAAGAGTCCGAAAAGAAAAAGTGCTGTTTCCTGTTTCTAATACTTTCAAGTATTTTGTTTAAGGTATGATTAATAGTGGGGTCAATTCCACTTTGAACTTCTACAAAGATATCCGATGCATTACTTTTGTTGGTAGTATAGTCATTACTTTTCAAAATTTCTTTGGCCCCAAATGTTGTAAAATTAGTACATTTACTAAGTTTTCTCATTACATACCAGGCTAGAGGATACTCAAATTGAATCTTTTCGAAAGGATCCACTAGAGGCTTAGTGATTTGTTGGGATGCTGACAGCAGGTCGTTATTTGAGAAGAAAGTAATAGCATCCGAAGTAATTTTCTTAATTTGGTCATCTGAGATAATAGGATTTGATAAACCAAGACTTTTGGCTGCAGATCTTGTGCTTGAAAGGTCCTCTAGCAAGCTATTTCTAATACAAACTACCACAAGTGCCCTTATATTTATATCACTCACAGGGCTATAGTATGTGGCTTCTTCAATTCCATGTAGGAGTATTGTTGAACGGAATTCTTCATCACTCCAACGATAAATTATTGACGATAACCTTGAGTTGATATCAGCGCAGACTTTCGAGACAACTTCTGTATTTGCACCAAATTCTAAAAGTAAAGGGGTTAAATTATGAGTTAAATAATCGTCCACAAGATTTCTCAAGATATTACCTCCAAGGACATTAAGGATTTAATAATAACTATATCAGTAAACTCAAAGAGGACAAGTACTTCGTCTAACACCGTATTCACGCTGCAGGGCTAATGCCCCTTGGTCTGCCCGCGGCATTTCGAAGAAGGGGATCAGGCAGACAACCACTGCGAGCCTAAGTCTGGCGACCCGTTCCCGTTGTTCACTTAAGGCTCTCGGGTTCGTGAATACAAGAACGTTAAGTGAAATCTCCCTTTAAAGACAATACGAACAAAATAATATCCATTAGGTTATAATGAAAACATAATCTTGAAACAAGGAGGGAATTCAATGAAGCGAGAAGATATTGAAAACAAGTTAAGGATTGAAAAGAGATTTTTGATGGATCGTTTTTATGTTTCGAAGATAGGATTATTTGGTTCTTTTGCTCGAGATGAACAGACGGAAACAAGTGATATCGATTTATTAGTTGAATTTTCTCGTCCAGTAGGATTTGAATTTTTGGATTTGAAGGATTATTTAGAGTCTGTATTTGGCAGAGAAGTCGATCTTGTAACCCCTAATGCCATTAAATCTTATATGAAAGATGAAATTCTTAGCGAGGTACAATATCAGTGAAGCGATCGGTTAATGTACTAATGGACATTCTAGAGTCAATTAATCGGATAGAAACTTATCTCGGTGCCGTTAAATATGATGAGTTTTTAGCTAATCAAATGCTTTTGGATGCAGTAATAAGAAACTTAGAAATTATCGGAGAAGCCGCTAGAAATCTTAGCGATGAAGTTAAGAAGAAGTATCCAGAAGTCCCTTGGAAGAATATGATCGGACTAAGGAATATCTTGATTCACGAATATTTTGGAATTGATGAAAGTATCGTTTGGGAAGTAGCTACAAGAAACCTAAAAGAAGTTAAACCCATTATCGTGAGGGCAATTCAAGAAGAGGGAGACTTCACTTAACACCGTATTCACGCTGCGAGACTTAATTGTCTCTTGGTTGTCAGACGAATAACCGAAGAAGCAAGCTCAGACAACAAACGACCCAGCCTAAGATAAGAGCTATCTAAGGCTGGGTCGTTTCGTGAATACAAAAACGTTAGCTGACATTGCTGCGAAAACACAAAAGAGCGAGATGATAAAATGTGGCTCTCACAATTAAATCAAGTATTTAGCAATAGGGAACTAGCTATTGGATTTTGGATATTGATTTTTATTTTGTATGCACTCTCTTTACATAATGTAAGAGCACAAATTCCAGGTATGCTAAAAATTATGTTTAGTAGAAAGTTAGTATATTGGTATATCACTATGTGTATTTATTACTTGTTAATGATCTATATTTTAATAAAGATTGGATTCTGGGAATATAGACAGTTGAAAGACACACTTGTATGGTTTTTCGTTACCGGTGTAATTTCTGCGTCATCTGCAATCGGAAAGGCAAAAGATATTAGCTACTTTTATAATATGATTAAAGAAAATGTCAAAATAGTCGCTATCGTAGAGTTCATTACTAACCTTTATAGTTTCAGAGTAATATGGGAGATTGTAATTGTGTTTCTTATTATCGTTTCTTCTATATTTGTAGGATTTATAGAACATTCGGCAGATTACCAAAATAGAAATGCAATCATAAAGAACTTCTTCAACGCTATATTATTTATAATAGGGTTCATTGTAATAATTCACTCAATAAGATCAATTATATTAGGCTTAGATCAAATTAACGTAAGTGAATTAATTAAGGACTTTCTTTTACCGCTACTCCTTTCATTGATGTTTGTAATCTACATATATTTTTTTGTACTCTATGCTGCGTATGAGATATTGTTTATAAGACTTAGCTTTAAGAAAACCATAGATGATAATTTAAGAGGTAAATTAAAACTAAGGATTCTTTTCTTCTGTAACATCAATATTAAGAAAGTTAGTAACTTTGTTCAGAATAGTCAAGTATTAACTAGCTATGTAACAAGAAAATCGGATATAAAAAAATTATTTGATAATTATAGAAGAAATACCTCGCGGGAAATTTCAAGAGAAGGCAGCAACATCAGCTAACAATGCATTCACGCATCGGGTCGGCTCGCCGTCCCACGGTCGCCCGAGGCATTTCGAAGAGGCTATCACAGGCGACACACCCGCACCACCTAACCGCATCGCGGCCGGTTCCTCTGGAGCCTTAAGGTGGTGGGGCGTCGTTAATGCAAGAACGTTAGACGAAATTATTGCAATACAGTAAAAACCTCACATCAAAGGACTTTAAATTTGTTGATTTAAATCGAAATAATAATTTGATTGGAGGATTACTATGCCGTATTTTGAAAGAGCCAAAAAACTATCAATCTGGCTTATTTTAGTAGGGGTTGTATTCTTTTTCTTAGGTATTATTTTCTTTAGTACAAGCAACTTTAATGAGCTTATAGATTACGATATTAAAGATAAATTGCTTGGAAAACTTATAACAATATTTTCATTTCTAGTTTCTATATTTCTTATTTTATTGGGAATTATATTGAAGATTATTGCTAAGGATGCAAGAGAAGATTTACTTGTTATTGAGAATAGAATTAGAAATGAAATGAAAAATGAGTAATAAGAACATTAATGCAGGCATATCAAGATGGCAATAACTTCGTCTAACACCATGTTCACGCTTCGGGGCATTCGCCCCTCGGTCCGGCAGGAGTAAGATGTGGATTCAGGGATGTAATTGGCAGCTGCTGGGAAGCAGAATCAGCCGGACACATCCGCACCGACTAACCGCATCGCGGCCGCCACTTCGTGGCTTAAGTCGGTGGGACGTCGTGAACACGGAAACGTTATATGAAACCTACGCAAACATTTAAACATAGATGTTAAATCACAGAAGAAATTTATGAACCAGCCTGAGCATTTCCAATTTTATTAGGCGGTGATACTTTGACGAACGATTTTTATTGTGACGAAGTGTTGAGTGGAAATATTGAAGTAAATAAAGTTTTAGAGACTGATAATGTACTAGCGTATCATCATACACGTCCGTTTTACGAAGTACATATTGTTGTTATTCCAAAGAAGCATATTAATTCTCTGATAAGCCTTATGGATGCTGAAGACCATAAATTACTTATAGAACTACTGGAAGTAGTGTCGCATGTATCAAAGACAATAATATCGAATCATGGAGCTTGCCGAATAGTAACTAACCTAGGTGAATACCAAGAATCTAAACATCTACATTGGCATGTAGTATATGGGAAAAAGGTTAGGAACTAAGAAGAATAATATGTTAAGTAGGGCTTGCTGAATAATCAAAAAATCCTTATCTCACAAGGGTTTAGAGGCACTTTTGTCGAATTCATCTGCAAAGAAAACACGGAAAATCGGTAAAAAACCTTGCAGATGGAGTGAGCGAAAGTGTTCGTGCTGAATCGAGATATGGCAGACTTGTTGGAAAACTTCTATTTGCCCTTTGGCGGAAAATTAAATCCAACCAATCGGTGGGTGCAGCTTGCGGCGATCATCCCTTGGGACAAAGTAGAAGAGAAATATGTGAGCTCGTTCAAGTCCCCAGCCATCGGCCAAAAGGCGTACTCGGCACGTATCGCCCTCGGCTCGCTCATCATCAAAGAGCGCCTTGGTTTAAGTGACCGCGAGACCACCTTACAAATCCAGGAAAATCCATATTTGCAGTTCTTCTTGGGCTACACCGCGTATGTCGATAAAGTGCCGTTTCATCACTCCCTGCTCACGCATTTTCGGGAACGGCTCGGCTTGGAAATCCTAGCTGAAGTCAACGACTGGATCGCCCAAGCCGCGCTGCAAGCAGAGCGAGAGGTCGAGGCGAAACCGAAATCGTCCAAGCGAGATCGCGATGACGACGACAACGACGCGGGCGGCTCGCAGCTCACCATGGAGGTAGGGGACGCTTTCTCTATTCCCGAGGAGCCCCCTGTTGTGGCGAAGAAACCCCGCAACATGGCGAAAAAGCTACACGTCCTGCCATCTACAGCCGCACCGACAGCGGAAGTCATGAACAAGGGCACCCTCATGCTGGATGCGACATGCGCGCCTGCGGACATCAAGTATCCGACTGACTTGGGGCTGCTGAATCACGCCCGTGAAATCCTGGAAGACATCATCGACGTGCTGCACCGTCCCCATGTCGGAGCGATGGAGAGGCCGCGCACGTACCGCGAGAAAGCCAGAAAATCGTACCTGAGTGTTTCCAAGCAACGCAAGGCATCGGGCAAGGTGATCCGCAAAGCGATCAAAAAGCAACTTGGCTACGTGGGACGGAATCTGCGGATTATTGAAGCCCTCGTGAAGTATACGCCTCTCACGGAACTGAGCAAAAGACACTATCGCCAGCTTCTGATCATCTCGGAGCTCTACCGTCAGCAGCGCGAAATGCTAGAGAAGAATACGCATGTCGTCGCCGATCGCATCGTGAGTATCGAACAGCCGCATGTACGTCCGATGGTTCGAGGCAAAGCTGGAGCGAACGTGGAGTTCGGCGCCAAAATCGCCGCCAGTCTGGTGGACGGTTACGCTTGGATCGAAACGGCACAATGGGACAGCTTCAACGAGGCAACCACGCTGCAAGCATCGGTGGAAGCGTACAAACAGCGATTCGGGTATTATCCCGCCGTCATTCTAGCCGATAAAATCTACCGCAATCGAGACAACCTGAACTATTGCAAAACGCTAGGGATTCGCCTTAGTGGCCCGAAGCTCGGCAGACCCTCGAAAGAGCAAAGTGAAGTCGCCGATCGTCGGCAAGAGCGCCAGGACGCTGTACAGCGTAATGCGATCGAAGGAAAATTTGGAGAAGGCAAGCGCAAATTGGGCCTAGGTCGCATTCGGGCGCGTGGCGCCGAAACCAGTTTGACCGTCATCGCCCTTCAGTTTCTGGTCATGAATCTGGAGCGGCGACTGCGTGTTCTCTTTTTGCATTTTTTCAGACTGCTTGGGTTTAGAGACTTGCGTTGGGTGTAGATGGAACGAATCTTGTTCAGCAAGCCCTAAGTAGATCATAGAAGTCGTAGGCATCATATAACACCGCATTCACGCATCGGGTCAGCTAAAGCTGCCCCTCGGTCCGCAAGAGGGATTTCGGAGAAGAGAATCAGCGGACAATTCCTGCGAGGCTAAGTATATCGACCCGTTCGCTACGCTCACTTAAGCCTCTCGGATTCGTGAATGCAACAACGTTATCTGCCATCGTCTAGTCGAAGAAGTGGGAAAGAATGAAAAGCTGAATAACACGAAGCAGATCAAAGGTATCTAGTTGACTACGAGAAGAGGGCTAAAAGAAGTAAGCAGTAGCTAGGACTTGGTTCAGTAAGAGTCGTGAGTTAATAACGATGAAACATCATGAAGAGGATACATAGAAGTATATAAAAGAAATAAAGGCAGTAAAAAGAAATTGCAGTGAAGAACGACGGCAGATAACACAATGTTCCCGCAACGCGGCTGTAGCCGCAAGGTCCGCCCGAAGATATATGAAGTGGAATCATTACGGTGCTAATTCAGTAGCAAGGAAGGGAATTCAGGAGGACACGTCTGCAAGGCTAAGTGGCGGAGCCACCCGGCAACCTGATTCGCTGCGCTCGACGGGTCAGCGGCTTAAGCCTTTCGACGTCGGGAACACGATACGTTAGACGACATGCTTTTACGGGGAGAATTATAAGATGAAGATGGAAGTAATTATTGACATTTTAAATCGTAATAACGTTAAAAGTGAATCAGGGTTATCTCTAGAAGAGATTATTCAAGTTGAAAGTATTTATGGAGTTCGATTTCCTCCGGGTTTAAAAGAACTTTTACAAATCCTATTGCCTGTCCAAAACGGTTTTGTTAATTGGAGAGATTTCTCTGAGAATAATATGAAATCTATAAAGGATAGATTGTCCTGGCCGTTAGAAGGAATGATGTTTGACATAGAACATAATTCGTTTTGGTATGACTCGTGGGGAGAGAAGCCACAGAACATTGAAGAAGCAAAGGAAATTTGTAGAAGAGAGTTTATGAATGCACCAGCAATGATTCCAATCTATTCGCATCGATATATTCCTGCAGAACCGGATCAAAGGTTAAACCCAGTATTCTCTATATATCAGACTGATATTATCTATTACGGGGAGAACTTAGTGGAAAATTTCAAGATTGAATATAGTGAAAAACAACATCATGAAATGGACTTTAACGAAATAAAAGATATTCGTTTTTGGAAGGATCTTGTGGGTTAACTCATTGAAGAAAAGCAGGGTCTGTCAAGATTTCTGTGTAAACTCAGTTCCAAGCAATCCCCCCGAGGGGGGATTTGGCGTTTCTAACGTAAGTAGTTGCTGATCCGATCCGGAAAGAAGACCGAAAGCTGAAGCAGCATCTGTCCCCAGTTTTGGACGCGGCCTGTCCATTTGCGGGTCACATCCATCGTGGCCAGATAGAGCATTTTCAGCAGAGCTTCATCAGTCGGAAAAATACTCTTTCCCTTGGTCACCTTGCGAAGCTGTCGGTGGTAACTCTCAATCATATTTGTTGTGTAGATGAGTTTGCGGATCTCAGGTGGGTACTTGAAGAAGGTCGAGAGCTCCTCCCAGTTGTTGCGCCAAGAGCGGACAATGAGCGGATACTTGACGCCCCAGACTTCCTCGAAGCGGTCCAGTTCCAAGAGCGCCCCTTCCTCAGTTGCTGCCTTGTAAATCGGCTTCAGGTCCGCAGTGACTTTCTTGAGATCCTTGTACGACACGTAGCGAGTGGAATTACGGATTTGGTGGATGATACACTTTTGGATCTCGGTCTTTGGATAGCAGGCAGCAATCGCTTCGGAGAAACCACTGAGATTGTCCACACAGATGATGAGAATGTCTTGGACACCACGATTTCGCAGGTCATTTAGGACGCTTAGCCAGAACTTACTGGATTCATTCTCCCCGATCCACATGCCGAGCACATCCTTGTTTCCGTCCAGGTCGATGCCGATAACCATGTAGGCCGCTTTGTTTACAATGGCACCGTCCTGCTTCACTTTGAAGTGAATCGCATCCATGTAAACGACGGCGTACACGCCTTGAAGCGGCCGATTCTGCCATTCCTTAATGAGAGGCACGATTTTGTTGGTAACATTGGAAATGAGCGTAGGCGAGACTTCGATGCCGTACAGGTTTTGCAGATGGTCTTGAATCTCTCGTGTGCTGACTCCTTTGGCGTACAGGGCGATGATCTGATCTTCGATGCCAGTTACATTCTTCTGGTGTTTCTGCACAACAACGGGCTCGAACTCACCCATCCGATCCCGTGGAACCATAATTTCCTGCTCTCCGTATTCGCTGACCACCGTCTTCTTGCTCTTGCCATTTCGGCTATTTGGCGTCATCTTGGCTTTGACCTCATGCTTTTCGTAGCCTAAATGCGTATCGAGCTCTGCTTCCAGCATCTCTTGAAGAGTTTCAGCAAACAGTTCTTTCAAGGCATTTTGCGCATCCTGAGCCGTTACCAGCTTGTTCTCCTTAATAAACGTCCGTAGTTGCTCTTTTGTCCATAGTCCCATGTGTTCTCCCAACCTTTCTATTACTTTCCATTTTAATAGATTTGGGAGTTTACACAAACTATTTTACAGACTCGAAAAGCACGTCGTCTAACACCGCATTCACGCATCGGGGCTAACGCCCCTCGGTCCGCGAGAAGCATTTTCTAAAGCAGCTGATTCAGCAGACAACCCTGCACCGGCTAAGTCTGACGACCCGCGCTACGCGCTTAAGCCGGTGAGGGTTCGTGAATGCCATAACGTTAGACGAAAGTCACGAAATGCTGAAAGGAAGAGATTCTTATGAATGAGGTCACATTTGAACAAAGATTCGGATTATCATCTGGAAAACCAATTATTAATGATTTTCCGAATTCAGCAAAGATAGCTTTATCCTATGTAATTGATGATCTTATAAATAGAAAGTATATTCTTGAAGGTCATACTGGTTCAGCTTGGAATACAATTATTACTGAAGCATATAGAATCTCTAGGATTGATAGTTCAGGAAGTCAATTCCATACATTTCATGATGAACTTATGTGGCTATTAGAGCAAACTGAATGGCCAAAGGTCTTTACATTCTGTGAAAGAATCTATTCAAGATTTTTAACAGATAATTATACACAATTAGAATCTATTGAATCTGTAAGGAAGTACTTTTCGGATGAAATCAATCAACTATTATCTGAAGAGAACATGGATTATAGGTTTGTGGGTGGACTGTTTGAAAGGAGGGGTAGAGCCCAAACGCAAAAAAATATAAAGAAGATGGGTTCTATACTTGCAGACAGTAATTTGAATGAGGTAAGGAAACATTATAATAAAGCACTAAAATTCTTCAATCAAACGCCAGAACCTGATTATCATAATTGTGTAAAAGAAGCTTTATGTGCTTTTGAGTGTGCTATTGAAATCTGCACCGGAAAGAACGCTTCAAATAACTTTACTCAAGCATTGAATGAGCTTGAAGGTAGTGCCGAAGACGAAATACCGACACCAATTTCTCAGAGTATGAAGAAAATTTATGCTTACCGAGGAAGTGGTCAGGGAATATCTCATTCTGCACTAAATGGATATCGTGTAACAGATTTAGAAGCTGAACTTGTATTAAATTTAGTTGCTTCTTATATCACGTATTTTGTAGATTTGTACCTAATTGTTAAAGATGATTTACCATTTTGATAGTATTCCAGGATGTCGTGACCTTCGTCTAACACAGTATTCACGCATCGGGCCATTCGGCCCTCGGTCCGGCAGAAGTTAGAAGAGGATTCGGAGAGGATTTTCAGTTTCGGGGAAGCGGGATCAGCCGGACACATCGATCCCCCTAAGATAGGAGCTATCTAAGGGGGATCGACGTCGTGAATACGATAACGTTATATGCAATCGACAGAACATAATTAGGGGTGAACATATCATGGAGAATTTAAAAACGTTTGAAGAGCTTATAAGTATAGATAAAATATATCTAACAAACCTATTGTTTGGAAACGGCTTTTCTATTAATTTTGGTACCAAGTTTATGTATAGTAATTTGTTTGAAGAAGCAAAAGAATTGTTTTTGAAAGAGGACATTGATTTATTTGAAAATCTAAATACAACCAATTTTGAGTATGTTCTCCGAATCTTAGGTATTTCAAGTAACACCAATAGAATTTTTAATATAGAATACAATCCAATTGAAAATAGCTACCAAAGAATTAAAGATGCCTTAATTGAAACAGTAAGGAAAGTTCATCCTGAACCTAATGAATTGACTATTGAACAAGATAATGATCTTAAAGCAACATTCAGATTATTTCAAGAAAAAGTCTTTACTACAAATTATGATCTATTGGCATATTGGGCACTTAATAAAGTAAATGGTGTTAGGAAAGTTGCAGATGGTTTTGGTTATGATAAAGATTCTGAAATGATAATTTTTGGTGCCGGACCAGGAGTTCCTCCTAAAGATAATCCAATAAGACTATATTACCTTCATGGTTCATTACATTTGTATATGAATAAAGGTGAAATAATTAAAATAACAACTAAAAGAAATCCAGTAGGTAGAACAGATTTACCTTTGCTACATACTATTACAGAGACGTATGAATCAGGATATTTTCCACTATATATATCAGAAGGCACTTGGAAACAAAAACTAAACAATATCTTGAATAATAAATATTTAAGTTTTTGTTACAGTGCGTTAACTACAGCTTCTAAAGGACTGACAATATACGGACAATCTCTAGATAAAGATAGCGATAAGCATATTATTGATGCAATCAAACACTCATCGATACAAAAGATCGCATATGGTATATATGATGTGGATAATCACGAAAAAATTATACGTGAAGTTAGAGAGAATTTTGAAGGTAGTTCAATTGAATTAGCATTTTTTAATGCAAGATATTTTTTTGAATCCTTAAGAAATATTGAAATGGAAGAAGCATTTAAGTAGATCGTTGAGGCGTCGACAGCATATAACACTGTATTCACGCTTCAGGGCTATTGCCCCTCGGTTGTCAGATGTATAATCATGGAAGAAGCTCAGACAACAAACGCCCCAGCCCAAGATAAGAGCTATCTAAGGCTGGGGCGTTTCGTGAATACAAGAACGTTAGATGAAATCCCTGTAATAGACAAATTAGCAAATCTCAACAGAAGGGAAGGATTTAAATGGCAGAACAAGGTCAAGAGATTGTTAAAAGGTTTTTAGAATCCCTTGGATTTGAAGTTAAGAAAATACCTGAAAGTGATGTGAAAACACCTGATTATGAAGTGTATCTAGATGGTGAATTGGTCTTCTATTGTGAAGAAAAGACCCTTGAATATGATGATTTTTTGGGAGTAAAAGATGATCCAACTTATAATTCAATTTCAAGTCATGTACATAAAGCAGTAAAACAATTCAAGAGCATAAATCCAAATAGAACTATTCCAAACGTAATAGCATTTGTAAATTTTGATACTTTAAAGAATGTTCATGATCTATTCATTACTTTGACAGGGCATGCTCTATTGGACAATGGGCAGTACATGAAGATCCATCGAGTTGATAGAGTCGGGAATGATTTGGATCAGGTTGATCTATATTTATGGTTTGATAAGGAGAATTTTACAAATTTGATTTGGGGAGAAGTTCACCAAGATCACCATCAGAAACTAAGTGAGATAATTGATATTAAAAAAACGGAAGAAGAGTAACTCGAAGAAGACAGGGACTTCATCTAACATCGCATTCACGCATCGGGCATTCGCCCTCGGTCCGGGAGCGGCGTATTCTTGGAAGCGATATCAGCGGACAACCCTGCACTGGCTAAGTCTTCGACCCGGCGACCAGATCCTAAACGGATCGGCCGGCAGCTTAAGCCAGTGAGGGTTCGTGAATGCCGAAACGTTATGCGTAATTACTGTAGTGCAAGAGATATTGAAACCATGGAGGAATTGAAGTGATTATTGTTCGTCCTTATTCATTTTCGGATATTGAAGCGTTGACGGAATTAATGACTGATTTGGGCACTCCTTCTTCAATAGAAGACATGAAGAAACGAATGGAGATAATTGATGCAACACCTGGTTACTTTACATTCGTTGCGAGCAAGGATGATATCGTCGTCGGTATGATCGGAATTAGAATTCAACAGAGTTATGTAAGTAATGATTTAAAGACTCAAATAGCAGCATTAGTAACTAAGAAACAATATCAAGGACAAGGCGTAGGAAAAGCATTAATTAAGCATGTAGAAGCCTGGATACAAGAAAAAGGCTTCAATGCATTATATCTAACAAGTGCAATAAAAGAAGAGAGATTAGATGCACATGAATTTTATAAGAAATTAGGATATGAGATTAATGGATATAGATTTGTTAAGAAGATCGACAAGGGAATTGAAGGTAACTCAAGAAGACAGTAACTACGCATAACACCATATTCACGCTTCGGGCCATTCGGCCCTCGGTCCGGCAGAAGTTAGAAGAGTATTCGGTGATGAATTTTCAGTAGCGAGGAAGCTTGATCAGCCGGACACATCCTACCACCTAACCGCGGTCGCGGCCAGTCGCTTCGCTCCTTTAAGGTGGTAGGACGTCGTGAATACACGAACGTTATCTGAAACCGGTGCGAGGCAAAATAAATGACACTTGTAGTTTAAGTGCCATCAAGATTTATATATGTCACCGCGAGATCCTATCTTTACAACAATTATTATAAGTTCATTATCAATTACTGAATAAATCACACGAAAGGATCCAACACGAAGCCGAAAATGATTTTCCATACCTTGCATTCTTTTTATGTCGAGCTCTGGATGTCTTGGATTTTCAGAAAGAATTTTTAAGTGATCCAGAATGCGATTTCGAGTTGTGATATCCTGCTTTTGAAGATACTTAAAGGCATCCTTTAGGAACTTAATTTCGTAATTCATGTTCAACATCCTTAAGGCTAATTAATTCACCTCTTAAGTAAGCTTCATGAGCATCCTTTATGGCATCTAATTCATCTTGAGTTGTTGGTTCATCATCGAGAGGGATTTCTCTATTCACGGGAATATTGGCGAGGCGCTCCATCAATTCGGAAACCAACTCAAGATCTTTATCGGATAGTCGATCAAGCAACTCATAAAATCGTTCTTTATTTACAGCCATTTTGCCAACTCCTTTCAAGATCTAATTATAACCATTATAACATTAGATACACCTAAGGGAATGGAGTTAGTAACTCGAAGAAGGCACCGGCATCAGATAACACAGTATTCACGCATCGGGCATTCGCCCTCGGTTCGGCAGGAGTTAGAAGTGAAGTCGAAGAGGGGATTTCAGTTTCGGGGAAGCGGGATCAGCCGGACATATCCGCACCGACTAACTGCGCAAGCGCAGCCGGCATCTGGCAGTGCCTTAAGTCGGTGGGACGTCGTAAATACGAGAACGTTAGGCGAAACTCCCCTTAATCTATAAAATGAAGGTGGATTCATTGAAGAAACTTATTGTAATAAACGGAACAATGGGAGTCGGAAAAACCACAGTTTGTCAAGGGTTATATAAGTCACTTGATAAAGCAGTATGGTTAGATGGTGATTGGTGTTGGATGATGAATCCTTGGAACTTTAATGAAGAAAACATACGGATGGTTAAGAATAATATTACATATTTACTCAGAAACTTCTTAACGAACTCTACATTCGAATATGTCATTTTTAACTGGGTTCTTCATAGAAAAGAGATCCTGGACGAATTACTTGTCCGTTTAGGTGATTTAGATTTTTTCAGCTTAAGAAGGTTACATTGTTGTGTTCTGAAACCGCATTACGACAAAGAATGATTCAAGGCGGTAGATCAGAAGAACAAATTAAATTGAGCATCGAGCGGTTAAGTATGTACGAGAATATGGATACTAATATTATTGATACAAGTGAAATTGGCACAGAAGAGATTGTCCAAAGAATCAAAGAAATCATAAGTTGATGGTTGGTGTTGAGAAAAGGGGAGCATCACCTAATACAGAATTCACGCATCGGGCCATTTAGCCATCGGTCCGGCACGAAGGTTGCTAGTGACGCAGAAGTAGCAGGACCCTGGCGTGTCCTTAAGTCGGTGGGACGTCGTGAATACAATAACGCTAGCTGGAATTTATGCTTGAATATAACTAGTTGCTCCTGAAAAAGTCGATTTTCAAAAATAGTTTCGGGTTGCTGGCTGGGTTGTGAGGGGGAACTTTCCCTAATGATCGGTTTCCATGTTAGTTTTGGAGCATTTTTGCCGCTCTTTGCAGGTTGTGGGTCAGAATCCCGAAGCCGACCCAGCATTTTGAGCCGACAAAGCCCCGATACCTGCTGCGGTTCAAACCGTACTTCCGCTTGAGAAGACTAATCTTCGCTTCTCCAGCTGCACGGTAACGCTGCAAGTCTTTGAACCATAATTCGTTTTCGTACTCGGATCGGGCAATGCCTTTTTTGCCCTTTCGCGGCAAGCTAGCTCGCTTCACACCAAGTTCGGTAATGGCCGTTTCGTTCTTCTTGCTTGAGAAACCGCGGTCGGTCGCTACAGCTTGCGGCGCTTTGCCGAATTGCTTGATATGCGCCTGTACAGCGGGAACGAGCAGTTCATCATCCGAGGGGTTCCCCTCGTAGACAGCATAGCCGGTCACAAAGCCGCTTTCCGTCTCGTCGATTCGCACCTTGTAGCCGAACTCAGTTCCTTTGGCCAGCTTACCTTTCTTAATCGGTCTTGCTTCCGGGTCAAAGAAACTGACGATCCGATCTGCGATGATTCGATTGCCGGAAACGACCTGTTTGGCTTGTTCCAACAACTTGCCGGTTAGCGTGACCGCCTCGGTCAGTTTGGTTTTACTTTGTCGAAGAGCAGCTTTGCCCTTGTCTTGCAGTTTCTCGATAACGGCTTGCGCCTTGTTCACAACGTTCTCGGCTACTTCGATTACGCTCCCAGTGATCCGGTCAACTTCTTCCCAAGATTCACGGGTGCGGCGACGTAGAACTTTCGCGATGGACAGAATCTTTTCCTTGATTTCTGCCGTACGATCTTCAAAGCCTTGAACAGTGTGGGAGGCGATTTTCCGGATTTTCTGAATCGTTCGAGTGATGACTTTTACGCCATCTTGCAACAGCGTAGCGTCTGTCGGGTGATGGATGTCGGATTCCACAACCGTCGTATCCGTGCGCAATTTGCGGGTTTTCAGAACGGCTTTTTCCTCACACTGCTTTACGAGTGCGGCATTGATGTCTTCGACGATCTTGTCGCCGTAGCGTTTGCGGGCATAGATGAGCGTAGACGGGTCGGGCATCGGTTCGTCGATGGCAAACCGGCAGAACATTCGCCATGTGATGCTGTCACCGACTTCCTTCACGAGTGACTCGTAGCCCAAATTGTATTTATGCTTCAGGACCATAAGACGGATGTACTTTTCAATTGCAAGCGTAGGACGGCCGCTTTTCTTGCCTTTCGGGTGCAACTCAGTAAACGGTTGAAGAAAACGGTCGTCGTCCAGTAATTGATCTATGATTGCAAGCTCGACCGGCAACTTTCTAACAGATTCCGGGAGAATGGCATCCCAGATGGTCAATTGCTCGTCTCGAAGTTTCAACATTTTCTTCACCTCTTGGAAGGATTCCCGAGGGCTTCTGTTGAACTCCTATAGCAAAGGAATTCTTCCCTCGGGGTGTGGAACTTTGTTATCTCGTCAATAACAATTTCCATTTTGAGGTGCTGAATTCCTTTTAATTATGCTCAAAACACCCTAACTTTTTCAGGGGAAACTAACTAGAAAGAACTGGAGGGAATTCATGAAGAAAATTCTCAGTGGATTATCATTCTTGTTTTTTGGATTAACTCTCTATATTACGGCCCACATTCAAGCAGTAAATTATTTACCATTAGTTACATCGTGGAATACGGACAAGGGGAAGTATTGGAGTGCCTTAGATGAAACACATGGAATACAGCTAACTTATTTTGGAATCACATTTTGTGTGTTAGGGACAATATTAATTTTGATTGGGTGTTTTGAGGATCAAATAAAGAAAATATTTAAAACCTCAAGCAGTAAGCAAGAAGAAACACGGAGATGATTTTGTGAGTAAGTACGGAGAAGCAGCAGTCAGATCTGTAGTTCTATTAAATACTGGCATAACCCATGACCCAGTGCTAGCATGGGAGACTATTACAAGAGAGATCTTTGGTGAAGGTACTTCTTCACAGAAGAAAGGTTGTCCCAAAGGTACTTTTTTAGGTATTTGCGAGTCTGGATTAGTAAATGGTGTGCCAGCTGGAACATATACTAGATCAAAATTAAATAAAGAATATGGACTAAGGGCTCTTACCCTTTTATCCCTTAATCCTGAATTGATCAATGATATGAAAACATTATGGTTTCAAACCTTAGGGGATAACCAGAAGAAACATAATCAGCAAATGGATGTTGTAATTTCTCTTTGGAAGAACGACTTAATAAATACGAGAAATTTGTGAGTGGTTCGGAGATGGCAATAATTTCGACACTTGTATTCACACCAGAGCATTCGCCCCTCGATCCGCCCGAATCATTTCGGGAAAGCAGATTCATGCGGACAACGCTACGAACCTCATATTGAAGACGGATAGAGGATACTGCTCACTGATAGTATCAGGAGATTATGGGCATGTAGACCTGGAAACGATCAAAGAAATAATAAAAGCTCAAGAAGTTAGATTCGCAAAACCCAAAGAAGTAGAAGAAGCCACAGGCAGTCGAATAGGAAGTGTATCATTAATAAATCCTACATCTGAAATACATTTGAAAGGAATAGACCACAATGACTCAGTACATTGTCAGTAATAACGAACTATTCATAAGAAAAACAGAACTTGAAGATTTAAATTATGTACTACAGGCAGAACAAGATCCGGAAAGTAAGAAGTTTATTTTGTCATGGTCCAGAGAACAACATGAGAGAGCGATCTCCAACGATGATTCTCTACATCTGATTGTAGAGGATACAAATAGAAGAAAAATAGGTTATGTAATCATTCAAGGGATGAAAAATCCGAATAGTTGTTATGAGATCGTTCGAATCAATTTGAGTGTGAGGAACCAAGGTTACGGTAAGAAAGTCATGAAATTGATATTAGATTATTTGTTTAATCAATTGAAAGCCCACAGAGTCTGGCTAGATGTGAAGGAAGGGAATCAGAGAGCCTTTCATGTATATCAATCGCTTGGATTTAAGGTGGAAGGCACTTTGCGTGAATGTATAAAGAAGGAAAGCCACTATGAATCATTAATAATAATGGGATTATTAAGAACCGAATATAGCTGACCAATCGAGGAAGCCAGGAACTTCATATAACACCGTATTCACGCATCCGGCATGGTGATAGTGCCTTAAGACGGTGGGACGTCGTGAATACAAAAACGTTATCTGAAACCAGCGAAAGGAAGAGTCTGTAAAATAGTTTGTGTAAACTCCCAAATCTATTAAAATGGAAAGTAATAGAAAGGTTGGGAGAACACATGGGACTATGGACAAAAGAGCAACTACGGACGTTTATTAAGGAGAACAAGCTGGTAACGGCTCAGGATGCGCAAAATGCCTTGAAAGAACTGTTTGCTGAAACTCTTCAAGAGATGCTGGAAGCAGAGCTCGATACGCATTTAGGCTACGAAAAGCATGAGGTCAAAGCCAAGATGACGCCAAATAGCCGAAATGGCAAGAGCAAGAAGACGGTGGTCAGCGAATACGGAGAGCAGGAAATTATGGTTCCACGGGATCGGATGGGTGAGTTCGAGCCCGTTGTTGTGCAGAAACACCAGAAGAATGTAACTGGCATCGAAGATCAGATCATCGCCCTGTACGCCAAAGGAGTCAGCACACGAGAGATTCAAGACCATCTGCAAAACCTGTACGGCATCGAAGTCTCGCCTACGCTCATTTCCAATGTTACCAACAAAATCGTGCCTCTCATTAAGGAATGGCAGAATCGGCCGCTTCAAGGCGTGTACGCCGTCGTTTACATGGATGCGATTCACTTCAAAGTGAAGCAGGACGGTGCCATTGTAAACAAAGCGGCCTACATGGTTATCGGCATCGACCTGGACGGAAACAAGGATGTGCTCGGCATGTGGATCGGGGAGAATGAATCCAGTAAGTTCTGGCTAAGCGTCCTAAATGACCTGCGAAATCGTGGTGTCCAAGACATTCTCATCATCTGTGTGGACAATCTCAGTGGTTTCTCCGAAGCGATTGCTGCCTGCTATCCAAAGACCGAGATCCAAAAGTGTATCATCCACCAAATCCGTAATTCCACTCGCTACGTGTCGTACAAGGATCTCAAGAAAGTCACTGCGGACCTGAAGCCGATTTACAAGGCAGCAACTGAGGAAGGGGCGCTCTTGGAACTGGACCGCTTCGAGGAAGTCTGGGGCGTCAAGTATCCGCTCATTGTCCGCTCTTGGCGCAACAACTGGGAGGAGCTCTCGACCTTCTTCAAGTACCCACCTGAGATCCGCAAACTCATCTACACAACAAATATGATTGAGAGTTACCACCGACAGCTTCGCAAGGTGACCAAGGGAAAGAGTATTTTTCCGACTGATGAAGCTCTGCTGAAAATGCTCTATCTGGCCACGATGGATGTGACCCGCAAATGGACAGGCCGCGTCCAAAACTGGGGACAGATGCTGCTTCAGCTTTCGGTCTTCTTTCCGGATCGGATCAGCAACTACTTACGTTAGAAACGCCAAATCCCCCCTCGGGGGGATTGCTTGGAACTGAGTTTACACAGAAATCTTGACAGACCCGAAAGGAAAAATAAATGAAGGCACATCTGTAGTTTTATGTGATAGAAAAGACTTCATGATCTGAATGTAGAGACAAGACTAGGAGGATCTTAAGTGGGATATATCATGGAGCTCCGAAAGTTGGTTGGCACAAGACCAATCATTCTGGTTGGCGTGACAGTTATAGTTAAGAACGCTGAAGGACATGTATTACTTCAGAAGAGAACAGATAGTTATGACTGGGGAACTATCGGTGGCTCGCTGGAACTCGGAGAATCCTTCGAAGAAGCGGCAAGACGTGAGCTTTTTGAAGAAGCAGGATTGAGAGCTGAAGAATTACTTTTTATAACTAATCTATCCGGAAAAGATTTCTACTATAAATACCCTCATGGGGATGAAGTTTACAATGCCATAGCTGTATTTGAGGCGATTAAGGTGCAAGGAATACCAACTATAAATGATGATGAAGGACTCGAATTAAAATATTTCTCACTTGAAGAACCGGTAGAAAACCTAAATCCCAATAGTTATATGATTCTAAAAAAATTAGGATATATAAGGAATTGGTAGAGACTAAATCTGAAAATTCCAATCTCGAACGTTATCAGAAAAAACTCGGCGACCTCTCCCCGCCACAGAATATCGGGAAGCGATCGCCGCTGAGCTTCGAACTTTTTTATTGTCTACTACTTGCCGGGGTTGCGACCAGCACTTCTCGGTCTGACTCCTTTTTGGATCCGATGAAAAGCTGCACGATAATCATCGCTACGGTGACAGCGGCAAGTCCGACGAAGGCGAAAACAAAGCTGCTTGTCATATCTTGAATCCATCCAACCAAAATCGGTCCAAGCGCCCCAATTACATATCCCACCGATTGTGTCATGGCGGACCAAGAGCTTGCATCTTGTGCGTTCGAGGTTTCTTCAATCGGTAACATCAACGCGATAGGGAAGAGACCGCCGTTGCCGATGCCGAGCAGGATCGCAGCAAGCCATGGTGAACTAGAAAAGATGATAAGTAGTATCCCGGCTAAATTAGACAAAGCGCAGGCAATCATCCATAGAAGTCGATTGGAAAAACGATGCATTAGCATCGGTATCAAGAACGTTGCCGGAATTTGAACCAATGTAGAAAGTGTAAGCATGTTACCAGCATAAACCTTACTGTACCCCATATTTGAGACGGCTGGTGCAAGCCATGCTGTAACGGAGTAGAACGCGATAGCCATCATTCCGAAAAATAGGGTCAAAAGCCATGCTCTACTATTTCTCCAGTTCGATCTGCGTGTCTTACTACAAATAACCACCAGGCTGGCAAAGCAATAGCGGCAAGGATTGCCCAAAAACCTAATGCGGATCGCCAAGAGCCATTAAAAGCATTTTGGAAGGGAACGGATAGTCCTGCGCTTAGGGCTGCTCCAATCACCATTGCTACGGAATAGACGCCGATCATGGAGCCGACCTGGTTGGGAAAATAACGTTTAACGAATCCAGACAAAAGCGGACCAGCAGATGCAATACCGATACCAGCGATGAGTGCTGTAATTAGCAGGAATGTATAAGAAGGCGTAAACCAACGGACCAAGGTAGCTCCTCCCACGAGCAATAGAGCTATCGATAAGATCCGTTCGATGCCATGTCGAAGCCCCAACTTAACAGCTATCGGGGAGAAGAGTCCCATACATAGAACCGGTATAGAGGTGAGAAGACTGGCAGAGGATGCGCTCATTCCGAGATCGTTCCGAATGGTCTCTAAAAGCGGCGAAACTGAGGAAATCACCGGCCTCAAGTTTAAAGATGCCAAAAATAGGGCTATTACTAAAAGTGTTGAACGTTTCATTTTTTCTCTCCTTACTCTCCTTACTTTCTTCCTAAATCCGTGATCATCACCCACCCTGATATCCTCTATGCTTACTTGGGATTATTCGAGTCGGCCGATTTGTTGCGCTTACGTGGGAGGGATACATATTACCTTTCACAAAAAAATTGTAGTGATATTGGATTGGGGGGTTCGCCTGTATCACGGATTTAGGTTTTTTGTATATGATGTTTTTCATATTTGCTAAGTTTAAAATATAAAATTTGATTGATCAATATAATGATTTCTATTAAAATAATAAGAAAAACGAATGATTGTTTAGAGATGGGGCAACTATGGATCTTAGACAATTAGAATACTTTGTCGCTGTATGCGAGGAACTGCATTTTACCAAAGCGGCGGAGAAATTAGGCATGTCGCAACCGACACTCAGTCAGCAGATACGTTCATTGGAAAATGAAGTAGGGACGCCGTTGTTTGATCGGATTGGCAAACGGATTGTACTTACGGAAGCAGGTAGACTGCTGTTAGATTACAGTATCCAGATGTTCAGGATTCGTAAAAATGCAGTGGACGCGATTGATGAACTCTGTAATCATCAGCGTGGAACACTGGTCATAGGAGCGATCCCCTCTGATCTCGATTACAGAATTACACAATTATTAATCGATTTTCACAAGGAATTTCCTCATATACGACTTACCGTCTTGACATCCGTCGAAGTCTTGAAGCAAGTGTTGGAGATGGAGGTAGACATTGGTATTGGGATCCTGCCTCTCCCAGATGAGCGGATTGTGAGCATTCCTTTATCCAGTGAGGAGTATGTGCTGGTCGTCCCGGGGAACCACGAATTGGCGGATCGAAGCTCGATCGATATAGAGGAACTTCGCCATATTAGCACTGTGATGTACCCCAAGGGCACGCTTGGACGCGAGCTAGTCGATGATTGTTGTAGAAAGTTTGGCTTCAGTTTAGATCCTATTATTGAAACGACAACCCCTTTTTCGCTGATTCATTTAGTTAAAGCTAATATTGGCGCGACAATTCAACCTTTACCACTTATTTTATCTATGAATGATCCCGAGTTACGTACCATCAAGATCAAGAGGGGCCCAACTCGCACCATCGGTATTATTTATCGCGCTGACAGGTTTCTTAACCATGCGGCGCAAACATTTATCAAGAAATTACAGGATAATTTACAAGGGATAAATCCGATATGAAGGACCGTGTGGAGGGATACTCCGCACGGCTTTTTGCTTTAGTGGGGAAGATAACACAATTCTTTTAACCCTAGAGCAGATTTATGATTGATAATTTCACGTCTAAATGTATAATCATGGAAGGAGCTCAAACAACAATGACCCAGCCTAAGATATGAGCGATCTTTGGCTGGGGTGGCATACATCTACATTTTCTTTTTTATATGGGTGCTGTTCTATTTGGCTTTCTTATTGGAATGTTCAGTAAACCAGTAACGAGACATAATTATAACCATACCTGCCGCGTTTGTACCGTATAGGAGGCTAGATGAATTGAAGAAATTTGTAGCATTCATTTCTATAATACTGATCCTATGTAGTTGTTCTAACTCCACACTTATTTTTAAAGGCGAGAGTCAAAACTGGTCCTCCACTTATACGGTCAAACATGTAAACAGCGAGTTTCATCAAACGATCTTGAAAATAAAATACAAAGGAAAAAATCTAAAAGACATTAGTGGAATTAAATATTCGTATAAGGGTATTGGGGTAGGCGGTAGTGGAGAATTACCGGATTTGTCAGTTGATGGTGTAATAAGTGCACTATCAGGAGGAAATGGTGCAATTCCACCAAAAGATTCAGTAATTAAGGTAATGATCGAATGGAACAATCGAAAAGAGGAATTAGAACTTATTTCCAAGTAACCTCGACTTAATTGGGACGCTGCCTTCTTTCAATGCTGACGTATATGCCGAGAAGGGTCGAACAAGGGTTAGGCAAGAAGAAGTTGAAAGACTAATATTAAACGGCAGTACAACGTTTCAGATCTGATATATTTAAAAGAAAAACATAACCTATAGGGAGATACATATGGATGTGAAGATACGCCTACTAGAAGATCACGAAGAAGTTCCCCTTGATCTATTACTGTTAGCTGATCCATCGCAAGAGATGATTGCGGAGTATTTGCAAAGAGGTCAGTGTTATGTGGGCTTGGACGAGAGAGAGCAGATTATTGCTGTCATTGTATTACTACAAACACGACCCGGAACATTGGAAATTGTGAACATCGCAGTGCGTGAAGCGTTTCAGGGAAGAGGGATCGGGAAGAAACTGATTCAGTTTGCAATGGACCAAGCAAGAGAGAAAAACGCCAAAACGATTGAAATCGGGACAGGAAACTCAAGTGTAGGACAGCTGCTGCTTTATCAAAAATGCGGATTCCGAATTACGGGGATTGATCGGGACTTTTTTATCAGACACTATCCTGAAAAAATTTATGAGAACGGAATTCAATGCAGGGATATGATCCGATTAAGTCTTGATTTATTTGAATAAGAAAGAAGGAGTTTATCATGATCCATCATGTTGAAATCAATGTATCCGACCTCCAAACAAGCAGAGCATTCTGGGATTGGATCTTTCAAGAGCTTGGATATTCGGTCTATCAAGATTGGGATCAGGGAGTGAGTTGGAGAAGTGGAACTACCTATCTGGTCTTTGTACAAACGGAAGCAAACTACTTAGACATCCCCTATCATCGAAAAAGAGTGGGACTCAACCATCTCGCATTCCAAGCGAACTCCAAGGAACAGGTCGACAGGATGACGAAGCATCTTGAAGAACGTGGGGTACCTATTCTCTATAAAGACAGACATCCCTATGCCGGGGGACCAGGTCATTATGCAGTATTTTTTGAGGCCCCTGATCGAATCAAGGTCGAAATCGTTGCTCCTTGAATTCAGCGAAGGTTTGCTCCTGTTACCAGCAACCTTTTACAGTTTCGTTTCGTTACAAGGGTGTAGCAAAAATCAGCATCCGAGGTGCTAGAAAACAGGAGGATGGTTTCATGAATAAATCTGCAAGAAAGAAAACGGCAGCCTTGTATATCGCAGGAGCTGCAGTACTCGGATTCATTGGGATCTCGAACAGCCTGCCGACTGTATCTGCGGCACCGCCAGCAAAGACTGCAACAGCGACGGAATCTAAAGCTTCACAGTCCGTGAACAGCTTTTTAAATAGCTTTTATAAGCCGGCCCTTAAAGGCCAATTCCCGGAAGATGCAATCAAACCATTAAAAGCACCTACGCTTGGAAAAACCACACGTCAAGAGATCATTAAAGCTATTGGTGAGCCTGAGGAAGCGGGCACAGGGGCGAATGCCTTTGACTCATATCATGGTTCCATGGGACAACCTAGCCTTGCTTTCTCCTACAAATCGAAGAAGCTTCAAGAAATGCGTTACTTTGGCACGGGAGTCGAGCGTCAACAGAATCTCGGCAGCATTACTCAAAAAATTTTGATGAAGCAATGGGGAATGCCTAACTCGACTTCTACCTTTAAAACGGGTAAACTCACCCAGAAAAAATTAGTGTACATCCGCGGGGATTACCAGCTGGAATTTATTTTTGACTGCAGCACGGACCTGAATCACATTAATTTGACCTACAAAGATGCGAAGTAAAAAAGCAACATAATACACAAATAAACGCCCCGGCCTAGAGTGATTCTTTAGGCCGGGGCGTTTCGCTATATTCGTTCATTTAAGGAGGAAAAACCATTCGGTGAAGGAACGCGGTGGCATGCTCACTTCTTCCGTTCTGCTTCCAACGATGAGCCTGTGATCCCTTATTGTCTAATAATCAGGATGTCTCTCGGAGGTCTTCCGGTACGCTGAATTTCAGCGATCTCTGCATTGGTCAGGTTGCGGCCAACGAGAACAAGTGAAGAAGTTACGTTGTTGAAGCCGAGGTTGCCCAGGTTGGCCACATTTTGACTGCCCCGGAATACCCGGATCGAACCTTGGAAGTTCGTTCCCGAGAACAATACCAGGGTGACGCGGTTGCTTTGCACAATATTTCTGAGCCGGAAGCTGGTAAGTGCATTATTAAATCTGAACGCTTCCAGATCGCGGACAGCGACCCCGCCACGTCTGAAGAGAATCCGGCGGCCTGTAAAATTTGCACCTGACCATAATGCAAGACGTACATCGCGGTTTGCCAAAATCTATCACTCCTTTTCATAGGGATGATATATTCTATTTCCGTTTCTATGAATCGGTGTGGACAAGAGAGCAGGGTACTCGTTGGATTTTGGCTGGATTTCGTTCGAGACATAAGCAGAAACGAGACCCAGCAAGAGATGCAATCTTGATAGAGCGCAATATATTGCAACTGCGGCACCATAATTACCATGGGAACTGTAATTTTTACCCATTAAGATAGAAATCAAGATGTAAATGCTTTCTAGTATCGCTATCGAGGAGGATTAGAAATGGAAATGAGTGATGATGATGTTCAAACTCCTGATTGTCGACGATGAGTTATTGATGCGCATGGGGATCCGTTCGATGGTTGAATGGGAGCAGCAGGGATTCTGTCTCGCCGGAGAAGCATCAAATGGGAAAGAAGCGCTGGAGCTGGCGAGAAGCGTTCAGCCTGACTTAATCATTACAGATATCAAGATGCCTCTAATGGACGGTTTGCAGTTGATCCGCGAAGCCCAAAGGGTGGTTCCAGGCTGCAAATTCGTGATTCTAAGCTATTTTAATGAGTTTAGTTATGCGAAAGAAGCGATGCAACTGGGGGCTGTCGATTATCTGATCAAAAATGAGATTACGCCGGAGGGATTGGTTCAATTACTGGAGCGCATTCGGCAGAAGCTGTTGGCCGAGAGGGCTTCTTCCGGTAAAAGCGAACCGGCGGTAAGTTATTTGGAAAGCCTTTCGTATCTTAAAGAAAATCTGTTCAAAGACTGGATCAGCGGTCTGCTGGAGGTCAATGAAGCGATCATGAAAGCTGAACAGCTTCATGTCCGCGTTCGTTCCGCCGAATTGCGGGTGATAAAATTTCGTCTGGACAATTTCGAAAGGGTGCGTAAGAAGTACGTTGAGAAAGACGAGAAACTGCTGCGTTTTTCCATTCTTAATATTTTGGAAGAGATGATTCCAAGAAAGTGGGAGAAGGAGGTCGTCATTGAAAGCTCCTCCGATTATTTACTCATCATCAATACGGTTCAAAGTGAGTCCGAGCTTTCAGAGATCCATCATTTATGCAGGGGTATTCAACAAGCGATGAAGGATTTTATGAACGTCACGTTTTCTGTAGGTGTTAGTTCGATCATCCCAAGCTTAAAGTGCTTGAGAACGGCGTACCGCGAAGCGGATCAAGCCCTTCAAAGCCGATTTTTTTGGGGAACCGGTCAAATATTAATTTATGAAACCCCTAAAATGGACCATGGATCAAAGAAAAGGTCTGGTTTACCGTTGGAGGAATGGAAATCGGAATTTCGAAATGCGTTAGAGAGTCGTAAGGAGGAGAAACTGGCAGACACGCTCCTAGAGATACGGCGAAATCTAGTTGCTGAGGAGGCAAGCGAGCGCGAAATCCGGGAGTTCTACATGGGATTAGCCGAGATCATCAGCACCGAAGGTTTCTCCAAGTGCACGTGTCGGCTGCCACAGGTGGAAATGCTGCCGTATGAAGCGGTGCTGACCGCAGAGAGTTGGGATGAGATCCACTGTATTGTACTGGAATATGCGAAGCAGTGCATCGCCACGGATTATCCGTTACCGGAGAGAAGCTATGCGGACCTGGCGGCTGATTTGATCCACCGAAATTATGCCGAAGAGATTTCGCTCATTAGCGTAGCCAATCAGATCAACGTCAATCCCTCGTATCTCAGTCGGGTCTTCAAGCAAGAAAAAGGTGAGAATTTCATTTCCTATTTGACCCGAGTGCGAATCGAACGCGCCAAATCGATATTAGAGAATCGAAGATATAAAATATCGGAAGTAGCCGAGAAGGTCGGGTATCGCAATTATCCGTATTTCAGCAAAATTTTCAAGAAATTTGTTGGTATGAGTCCTGAGGAATATCGCGGATAATCCCACCGACTTTACTTGGAAAGGGGCTCTGTGTGAATCGATGAGAAAGCGCTTACCATTCGTTAGCATTAAATCGAAAATCGTGATTATCTGTCTAACGGTCATCATCGTGCCGATCTTAGCGATGACGGTCATCTCCTATTTCTCTTCCCAAAATCAATTGGAACGGAAGTATACGGAATTATTGATGGAGGTCGCCAAACAGACGAATATCCGCATTGACGAGTATTTTAAGGAGATTGAGAAGATTTCGCTGGTAACGACTTTTGGAATGAACAACCCGGATCATCCAACAGAGAAAATTTACCCGATCCAAGTGTTTCTTCGTAACGACAGCGAACAGAATAAAAATGAAGTCTATGGCATGCTGATGAACTACATCATGATGAAAGATCAAGAAATCTCCATCTATGTATACAATCTGAACGGCGGGCAGGATCTGATTGTTGGTACCAATCAGCCTTATAACTACCGTTATCGTCCGACTGAAGAAGAGTGGTTTCAATCTCTTCAGGTTTCCACCAGTAAAATGATGATCCTTGATACTCACATCGACAGACAGACTCAAAATAACACTTTGGCCATCTCGCATGTCCGCAAGATTTTGGATACGGACAGCGGGACTCTGCTTGGCTTCATGGTCGTTAGTATTGATCTTGACGTCATTGAGATTGCCAGCAATCGGCTGCAAGAGTCGTTGCGGAAGCGATTCACCATTGTGGACGAATCGGACAACATCATATATAACAATGATTTCTCGTTAATCGGCCAGAAATTTTCAGAGACGATTCGGCCTAACCGGACGGATCATCTTATGGTCGCCAGCCGATTTGAACGTCAACGATGGACGACCTATCTCTATATGCCGAAGAAAGAGCTCTCGGCGGAGGGAAGTCTATTGCGACACAACCTATACTTGCTGGCTACGCTGATGTTAATCTTCCTCGCGATCGTTTCCATTCTATTATCTACTGTGATTACACATCCCCTAAAAAAACTGATGAGAAATATCCTGCTGGTCGAGAAGGGGCAATTTGACCAGGTGCAAGAGATTCGTTCTCGTGACGAAATCGGACATCTATCTACTCGGTTTCAAAGAATGTCCCATGAATTAAAACGGCTTGTCGAACGGATCCAGCAAGAGGAGAAGGACAAGGCTACCGCCGAAATACGCGCGTTGCAGTCCCAGATCAATCCTCATTTTCTATACAATACCCTGGGATCTGTGAAATGGATTGCCTCCATGCAGCAAGCGAACAAAATCGTGGAGATGACGGATGCGCTTATCGAGATGCTGTTTTATGCCGCCCGTTCCGAAGACGCATTGGTTACGGTTCGCCAGGAACTGGATAACCTGCGCAATTATATGATCATCCAGAAAGTACGCTACTACAACCGAATACGACTGGAAATCCAAGCGGACGAGGATACCCTCGATGAACGCATTCCAAAGCTGATTCTTCAGCCGTTGGTGGAGAATGCGATTTTCCACGGGTTGGCATGGAAAGAGGAGAGCGGTACCATCACGATCAACGTCGAGCGTTCGGGCAACGATATCTCGATCACCATTCAAGACAATGGCGTCGGTATGGACGATGAAACACTCCATTCTCTTACTGATTCACTGGCCTATGCGGAGAAGGAGGAAGCCCAAAATATTGGACTTTATAATGTGATGCGGCGTCTTAAGCTTCATTATGGAGAGAATCATGGATTTGAGTTGAAGAGCAAGTGGGGGGAAGGCACCACCATCCGCATGGTTCTTCCGAATTTAACGTAAGATCTGGCCTCCATGACTGCGGGTTAGGCGGAATAACACTTTTTTTACTTTGCTTATATCATTTTTACTTCTTTCAAAATCTTTGAGTGGTTCTGCGCACAAGACGTAAAGAATCTAACATCAATAAGTCATTTTCGTTGATTTCTTGCGGTCTGACGCTTCTTCTACAATATAGGCGAAAGTATTCCATACTCATGAGGGGGGCAAGTATGAACAGAAAGCTAGTTTCCGTTTTATTATCCTTATCTTTTGTTCTTGTACTGGTTTCGGCCTGCAGTAATTCTACAAATTCGAGTCAACCTGCTGTCAATGGAGAAGAACCTAAACAGGCAACAAATGAAAAAGGGGAAGTCGATTATGCATTTGGCTCCTACGAAGAAACGGTCACCCTTCATACCGTTCGTGCCGAATATGCTTCTGCGCAATTTCCTGATGGCGATGATATGACCAAGAACATCTGGACGCGAGCGTATAAAGAGCGCTTCAATATTGACGTCGTAACGGATTGGGTAACCGACGAGTATGATACGAAATTAAATTTGGCGATATCCTCCAAGAAGCTTCCCGATGTGTTCCATGTCAATCCGACTCAATTGCAGCAATTGATTAAGGCGGATATGATCATGGATCTAACCGAAGTGTTCAATAAGTATGCCTCGGATCGTGTAAAAAGCTATATGGAAGCCGATCGCTCCAGTTATGAATCGGGAATGAAAGACGGCAAATTATACGGGATTCCTCAGATGCATTGGGGGATCATTGATCAGCCGGATTACATCTGGATTCGCAATGACTGGAAAGAAGAACTTGGTTTGCCGGACCCGAAGACGATCGACGACCTTAAGAATATCGCCCTTAAATTTAAAGAAGCCTATGGCGGATTCGGCATGGCCGTGGATCAGACGCTCGATTATTTGAATCTTCTGGCCGTCGGTTGGGGGGCTCACCCAGATATGTGGATCCCGGGCGAAGACGGGAAACTGGTATACGGAACAATTCAACCCGAGATGAAGAACGCCCTGGCTGATTGGGCGGAATGGTACAAACTGGGCATCATTGATCCGGAATTCGCCATTAAAGACTTTAGCGCTATGAACGCAGGTGTGGTGTCAGGCAAGGCAGGCATACAACCTTATTATCAATGGTGGGGATATAACCCTGGTGTAGACGTCGTCACCAACTTGGGCAAAGAGGCGGTTTTTTATCCGTACAATATTCCAACCGTCGACGGGAAGCCAGCCACGCATTCCATTTTCTTTGCCAACGGAGTTTATACGGTAGTTAATAAGAACTGCAAAAATCCCGAAGCGGTTATCAAATTACTCAACTTCTACGCCTACATGCTGGATGAAGGAGCACAGAATGAGGATCCCGAAACCTTATCTGCCTTTTTGGATAATGATATTGCTCACGTTACCGGGGCATTCAAAATTATTAACCCGGAAACCGACTATACCCAGTTCGAGCATGTGAGTGAAGCGCTGAAAACCAACGACACGAGCAAATTCACGACAAGCGGGATGTGGCAGAAGTATAACAACAGCGTAGAGTTCAAGAAAAACGGAACTCCAGCGGCTACAGGTGATTATCTTCAACAAGGCAGCCCGAAGCCAGCGTACGGTCTTGCCAAGTCTATTCTTGACAACGAACAATATATCAAGACCGCGTTGTGGGGCGCTCCGCCTGAGGTGCTCATCAAGTATGGATCGACCTTGGATGACATCCTCACGGAAGGCTTTACCAAAATTATCATGGGCGCAGAAAGCATTGATTATTTCGATAAGGTAGTTGAAAACTGGCGGACAGCCGGCGGTAACGAAGTAACTGAGGCCGTTAACGAAATGTACGGGCAATGAACGGAGGATCAAATCATGCTCAACAAATTATGGCGGCAGCGAGCCTTCCATCTCATGCTCATCCCGGGAGTGGTTCTGGTTTTTATTTTCAGCTATCTTCCCTTTTACGGATTAATTATTTCCTTTCAGGACTATAATCCTGGACTAGGTTTCAACTCCCCTTGGGTCGGCATGGAGAATTTTCACCACGTCTTTCAACAGCCGAATTTTATAAGAACGATCTGGAATACCCTGTACATGTCCATCTTCAAAATTATCGGCGGCATTGTCGTCCCCGTTATCTTTGCATTGCTGCTGAATGAAGTAGCTCATACGTTTATTAAACGAACGTTTCAAACGTTGGTTTATTTGCCGAACTTCCTGTCGTGGGTGATCATGGCGGGTATCATGATTGACATTCTGAGCTCGGAAGGGATTGTCAATTCGTTTCTCGGCTTATTCGGGGTGGGCCCTATCTCTTTTCTAGGTAGTCCCTCCATCTTTCCTTGGACCATGATTGTGACGGATATCTGGAAGGGATTTGGGTTTGGAACCGTCGTTTATTTAGCGGCCTTAACAAGCATTGACCCTGGTTTGTACGAGGCTGCGGTCATGGATGGAGCGAGACGTTGGAAGCAAACGCTCTATATCACCTTGCCGTTGCTTGCGCCTACCATCGTGCTCATGTCCGTATTATCCCTGAGTAATGTACTGAACGCAGGGTTTGACCAGATATTTAACCTGTATTCCCCGGCTGTATATGAATCCGGCGACATTATCGACACTTATGTATATCGCCTCGGAATCCAGCAAGCGCAATATTCCGTGGGAACCGCAGTAGGTTTATTTAAATCGGTTGTTTCCTGCGTGATGGTCGCCTTGTCCTATTTCTTGGCGGATCGGGTTGCCGGTTATCGAATCTTTTAGCGGGGAAAAGGAGGCAATTCTATGATATTAGACCGCAGTCCGGGACGTAGGCTGTTTCAAGCGGTAAACTACTTGATCCTCATATTAACATCGCTGCTTTGTATTCTGCCCTTCGTGAACCTGCTTGCTGTCTCTTTCAGCGGCAGTGCTGCTGTCTCGGCGGGGGAAGTCGCCTTTTGGCCGGTTGATTTCAATACAAAGGCATATGCGTTTGCGATCAAAGGCGGGGAGTTTTTTCAAGCCTTGTGGGTATCTGTCCAGCGCGTCCTATTAGGGACGCTTGTGAATCTTGTATTAATGGTGCTTACCGCTTACCCTCTGTCCAAATCCAAAGAGAAAGTAGCGGGGCGCGGGCTCTATATGGGATTTTTTGTGATCACCATGCTGTTTAACGGAGGGCTTATTCCGAATTATCTGATCGTTGTCAAAGCGGGGCTGATCGATTCCATTTGGTCTTTAATTCTGCCGGGGGCGCTTCCAGTTTTCAGCATGATTATATTGATGAACTTCATTCGGGGCTTGCCGGAAGAGATCGAGGAATCGGCCACTATCGATGGGGCGGGGCCTTTGCAAATTCTGATTCGAATTCTAATGCCAGTCTTAAAGCCGGCGCTGGCCACCGTCGGATTATTTAGCATCGTCGGTCATTGGAACTCTTGGTTCGACGGCATCATCTATATGAACGACACCGCCAATTACCCTCTGCAAAGCTATTTACAGACGCTGTTGCTGAATTTCGAGCAAATTATGCAGCGATCCAACAACGATTATACACAGCTCTTGGCGATGATGAATGTAAGAACGGGACGCGCCGCTCAACTCTTCCTGGGAGCACTTCCTATTTTGGCCGTTTATCCTTTCTTACAGAAATACTTTACGAGCGGCCTTGTCCTCGGCAGTGTGAAGGCATGATGAACAAGGGGGAGTGTTCGTCAATCTAGACAGTATCGACGAGGAATGGTCAAGAACCCCAGAGGCTAAGATGAAAGTCATCTAAGCCCTTGGGTTCTTGTTATTTCTGTTTTTAATCGTTCAAACCATTCCAGGTTAACCAAGTGATGGGCTCGGGAGTTTTCGTTCATGAGGCGGAAGTAATCGAGAGTGCCCGGAATCTCCTGCGTGCTGGACAGGTATTCATCCAAAAGTGCAATTCGGGATTTGGTCTGATCGATTTGCGACTGGATCAGCTCTAGCAGCTTGTCTTTGTCATATTCATCAGCAAACAGAAGCGCTCCATAAAATTGCAGGTTCACATATTCCGATTTGGTGCCGTATTGGACCATTAACTTTTCGAACTCTGCCCTTCCGGAGGGGGTGATTTTGTAGTTTCGCGTTTCGCGTCTGCTGGTTGTGGACTCTTGCTGGATCTGTTCAATCCAACCTTTCTCTTCAAGCTGCTGCAGATTGTAATAAAACGACCCCTTGGTGAAATTAACGATGTACTTGTAATGGCGTTGTTCCATGAGGGCTAGCAGCTCGTAGCCGTGAGCGCCGGGATTCTGGATCAGTAAGCCAAGGATCAGTAAGGGGATCAAGGCATCATCACCTTCGCCATCCTTGCTTCAAATTCCGCGTAGGTGATTTTACCCAATGCCAAATCCATGCTATGGAGGTAAATCAGTTCGTTTTTCGAATAATTACGCTCCACGTTCAGCGACTGCTCTTCTCCCGGAAGGGGCTCCAGGACATGACGTTTTTTCGAAAAAGCCTCAAAATACCGGTAGCCAAATTTACGCTGCGAAACCGCATTGATATGAATCCCATCCGGATTCGCGGTTAATTCCGCTGCCGTTACAAAATAACAATTTGGATGCGTGTTGGCATAACGCTGTAATTGCTCATTCACTTGTTGATATTCCGTCGCGTGCTGTCCAAACCCGGTTTTTCCTAAGAAATCCCCAAGCCCGCCAAGGATCAGCGGCACTTCATCATCCAGATTTAACTCGTTTCTCAAGGTCTCGATGATCAAGGCGAATTTCTCGTAGTAGGTTTCATGAAGTGAACCATAACTATCACTTTCTCCCTGATGCCAAAGAATCCCGCAGATTTGACTGGACTGCTGAGCGAAGCGGGCTTCGGATAAGGCATGCTGAAACAGGGTGCCTTCTGGATGCCAATCCTTCAAGGAGCTGCCTCCTTCCGCACAAGGAATCAACCCGATTTCCTCATCGGGATGGGCCTTCGACCAGGCATCAGCAAAGGATGCCGCCAGGCTTACGCCAGCGACCGGACGGTCGTAATTGATTGGCTCCGTCATCATCTGCCACTGCCCGTTGCGCAGCATTTTGATTTTCTCATTATAGATCGGATCGACTTCATGCAAAAATCCACGACCCGCCATATTCGACTGACCTAACATTAAAAATGACTTGATCATCAGTTTAACTCCTTTATCTCATATCAATAGTCTAATTAGACTATTGATAGCTTATAACAGACTTGGGCAATAGTCAAATGAATGTGGGATGTGAAGTTCTGCAATTGGCATTAAGAGCTTGCCTTTTTCTCGGTGAAGACCAAGTCCTCCCATGCTTCATCAGACAACTTCTCCATTTACGGAAAATATGTCTATCTGGAGAACGGGGATTGCAACCATAGCATTGCAGATACGGGCGCGCTGGAGCGGTTCTTGCTTTCGGTTGGAAAATAAAATCGAAGAGAAGATCGCCTTTTTGAGGCGCCTTCTTTGTGCTTTAAGGATTGCAGAATGGGAAAAAATTGAAGTAAAATGGAAGCAAATCTGAGGCGGGTTGAATGATTCAGTAATATGCTTTGAGGGAGGCACTCTCAATGAAAAAAGCACTAAAACTCTTCCTGATGTTTTCCGTGATCTTACTTTGCTTGGTTCAACCTGTATCGGCTGCGACCAGCACGGTGAAGCTCAAGGTGACGCTAGTCCGCGTGGAACTGGTGGAAAACAATCACGTGGGTAACGAGTGGTATACCACGGCATCGGTGAATGGCAAAGAGATCGAAGAAGGCTCAAGTGTTACTTTGAAACTTAAATCATCGGAGAGCCTAAAGTTAAAGGCGTATGCGGAAGAGCAGGACAAAATCCCCGAGAGCGGCTCGGCTAACGCAACGGTGAAAGTGTCCTCGGTGACCAAGGACATCACCAAGTCACTTAAGGTAAAGGTCACCGAAAATCGAGGCCGATATTCCGGGAATACAGCGGAATGGAAATTTACGTTTAAGGTGCAAAAGTCAAAATAAATCAAGGAGAAGGGCCTATCCAACAGTCGGAAAGGCCCTTCTTCCTGCGCTTGGCGTGCCATCAAGCCCGCTCCGCCACCCGCCATCGCTCCGCGCTGCGCGGGTTCTTCTTGTAATCGTTGGGCGTGACGCCGACCTCTTGCTTGAACAGCTTGGAGAAGTAGGAGTAGTTGGCATAGCCAACTTGGTTGGCGACAGCGTACACGGACAGTTTGGTCGTTTCGAGCAGCTGCTTGGCGACGGAGATCCGGACTCGGATGATGTAACTACCCAGCGAAATCCCCGTTTCTTTCTTGAATAAACGGGCGAGGTAATCCGGGTTGAGGTAGACAACCTCCGCGAGATCGTTCCGGGTCAGCTCATCTCCGTAATGGGCGTGGATGTACTGCTTGATCTCTTCAGCAACGGATTTCGGTTCCGCCGCAAAATCCCGATAAGCCATGGCTGTATTCACCAAGTAAGTGACATACTCCTGCATGTCTTCGATCGAATGGAGTGACTGCGCCAACAGCTGCTCATTGGCCCGTGCCGCATATAATTTGTGCGCTTCGATTCCTTTTAACTTTAAGAAGGCGTAGACGAGTTGCACAATATCCAGACGGAACAAGGCGAGGCTGGAAGTGTCCAGCGTTTTGCGGTCCAAGCAGTCGCGAAGGTATCTCGCCGTCTCGGCAAGGAACGAAGCCGAATCGTTCTGATGAAGCAGCTCCTCCAGACGGGTCAGGTTCGGGGGATGATATACTGGTTGCTTTTTCAAATCATCGCGCTCTGCCCAATAGGTTCGGTTGCGGGTTTTGGTTAAGCTCTCGTTCATCATCAGCAGCTGGTGCAGCGCGTGGCCAATTCGTTCCAGCTGATCGGAGAGGCCCACTAAGCAGCAAGCATCACAATGCAAATAGGCGTTGGCTCGGCGAATCCCTTCAGAGCACAATTCCGCAAGTACGCTGGGGTTCGGCGGAGCATTCCACTTGAGGATAGCCATCCATTGATGCTCTTTCACCTCCAGGATCGTCTCGGCGGTAAACTGCGAATGATGCAGCAGCTCGCTCATTACATTCCCAAGGGCAAAATCGAACAGTCCTTTTTCCTCCCGCCCCAAGCTGCCGCTATATGGGAATACGTGAATCAGCACCGGCTGGAGGATATCGGACGGAAGGTAGGCAAGCTGCTGATCTTCCACCGCCTGAATCACCGCTGCCGGCTTAAGTGGGGCGGTAAGGCTTGCGCTCACCAGCTTACGCCAGAAATATTCCAAGAGATTGGCCTGATTTCGCTGCCACAGTACCCCTTCTTGCATCGCCTTCTCCCGCTGCTGTTGTTCCTCGGCTCGGGCGATCGCCTTACGAAGGATCAGCATCAGCTTATCGAACTCGATGGGCTTCAAGAAGTACTCGAAGCTCTGCAGCTCAATCGCTTTCTGCGCATAATTGAAATCCGCATAGTTCGTCAGGAAGATCGCCTGAACGTTGTAATTCTCTTCCCGAATCCAGGCGAGCAGCTCCAGCCCGCTCCCCTGCGGCATCTCGATGTCAGAGATCAGGATTTGTATCGGGTACTGTTGCAGGATGTCGCGAGCTAGGGCGACGTTGTTTGCGGTATAGAGCTTATCAATGCCCAGCGCCTTCCATTCGATTTTCTTCTCTAAAGCAGCGACAACATAAACATCGTCATCCACAACTAATGCGTTCATACTGCCACGCTCCTGTTCATCCCAACTTCTGCTGGGAGGGATAAGATCACACATGCACCGCCGCTCTCCCGATTGGAGAATGATACGGCAGCATCCCCGTTGTAGAGAGACTCCAAACGCTTCAGCGTATTCATGATTCCGATATGGTTGCCAGCGGATTGATCCAAGGGGGTGCCGTTCTGCAGACACTCCAGAATTTCCGGTGGAAATCCGGGCCCGGTATCGGTAATTTGGATCGTCATGCGATCCTCGCTCCTCGCACGCTCCCATCGCACCGAGAGCGCGATGTGTACTTGTGAAATCCGGGACACCGCATATTTAACGGCATTTTCCACAAAAGTCTGCAGGACGAGCGGCGGGATTCGCACCTCCTCAGCCCAATCTTCCTCCGCATCGATCGAATAGACCAGTGCATCAGGATAGCGGTGCTTCTGAATATCTAGATAAATCCGCACATGCTCAATTTCGTCTCTTAACTTTACGAAATTCCTGTTGTTCTGAAAGATGTAACGGAAATACCGCGAGGTGGACAAAGCCATCTGCTCGATTTCCCGGTACAGCTGCATTTGCGCCATGCTATAGATATTCGTCAGGCAATTCAGGAAAAAATGCGGATTAATCTGCAGCTTCATATAATCCAATTGGATCCGCTGCTTCTCCAGTTCCCGTTCGTACAAGTCGATTTTAAACTTCTTGATCTGGTCGACCAGGTTCATGAATTGTTTATTGGCTCTTTCCAGCTCGACGATCTTACTGCTCTCGAAGGCCAGCACCTCCCCTTCCTCCGTCCAAAACGCCAGATTATAGGAGAAGCTCTTGATCGGTAGAAGGACTTTGTTGCGGAAATAGAGCAGGATGAATCCCAGGCTGCAGGTGATCATGACCGCGAGCAGAAGAATTAGCAGCTGGGCGATCATGATTTTCTCGAAGGTTCCAAACTGGATGACCAGCTTGACGTGAAAAGTCGCGTCCGTGAACTCCCCATTCACCGTCGTTCCGCCCTTGAATAAGTTCTGAAAAAATGAGGAGCGTCGATCCTCATCCATCCATGCGCCGTTATTGGAGATGGGGCTGGTTAAGGCCTGACCGCGATCATCCACCAGGGAGACATACCCGTTCTTGCCGAGATTCAGTTCACGTAAAGGACGAATCAGTTGATCTGCTGACACCAGGCTGATCATGTAGCTGTCGTGATACGGGACGATGTTGGTAATATAGTGCCTGCCGTTAATTTCAACGGGAGTCCACTTGGAGTAAATTTTCTCGTAAACGTCCCGGCCCGCTTCTACGTTAGCAACAACCTGTTCCTTCAGCTCCAAGTAATCTGAATACGGGATGCTGATTGGCGCGCAGTTAAGGAAGAAATCCTGGTTCTTTAAATACACGAAGAAATTGTATTCCTGGCCGTAGTTTTTTTGCAGCTCATTAAAGCGCTTGTGCAGATTTTCATTCCCCTCAAAAAACTCCACGCTGTTCATCGGGTGATCGTTCATCGCCTGCAAGTTCTCATCGTTCGCCAGCGTCCAGCCCGTATAGTGGTTGATATAAGCGAAATCGTGGTTGATCCGGTTGATGTATAAATCCGCGGTATCCTGCAGAAAACGCGTGGATTGCTGCTTGACGATCGATACCGCAGATAAGCTGATGACAAAATCCAGGATCAGGATGATGAAGGAGATCAGAAACATGAAGTTAACGTAGTGACGAATCGGATATGGTTTGTTTTTCGCGGTGTTAGCCATGGCCCCCTCGCCTCTTCCTGCCGATACTAGCTTGTGTTTCAGTGTGAACACCTTTATGAATGCGCTGTCAAAGGTATTAACCCTATTATAAATCCTTCCTTTAGAAAAAGAAGACCGAATCCCATCCACACCAACGGAAAGTCCGGAAAGCGTCAAATCAAGTCTGGATTCCGTTATTCCCTTCGGCCGCTGGTTAAGGGGACAGGCTTCGGGCCCATGGGAGCCGGCGAGCAAAAGTCCGTTTACTGCCGAGTTTGAGTCCGATAAACGCACCAGGCTGGGCACTATACTGAAGACATGAAGCCGCCGGACATACGAAAGGCGTGACTAGGAGTTTAGACGATCAAGAAGGAGGGGATGTCATGAAATCCGGCGCAGTGGGCCTAAGGCGGACGCTTGGACAAATCAAAAGAAACCGGGGACTGTACTTGCTGCTGTTGCCTGCGGTGGTGCTGACGCTGTTATTCGCGTACAAACCGATGTACGGCGTGGTCATTGCGTTCAAGGATTATAGCCCGGCGCTTGGCATTGACGGTAGTCCTTGGGTGGGGTTCAAGCATTTTGAGAAATTTTTTCATTCGTATCAATTTTCGACGACGATTAAGAACACCATCATTATCAGCTTATACAGTATCGCCACGTTTCCGATTCCGATTGGGCTGGCCTTGATGGTCAATCAGATGCGGCCGAACCGGTTCCGACGTTTTTTTCAAACCGTCTCGTATATGCCGCATTTCATTTCTACCGTCGTCATGGTCGGGTTGATGCTGATTCTGCTCTCTCCGAGCACCGGACTGGTCGGCAATTTGTACAAACTGTTCGGCGGAGATGCACCTGATTTGATCGGTTCTGCCGGTTGGTTCAGCAGCATCTACGTCTGGTCGGACGTGTGGCAGCATGTTGGATGGGACAGCATCATCTACATTGCTGCGTTGTCTACAGTTGATCCCAGCTTGTACGAGGCGGCTACCGTTGATGGAGCCAGCCGCTGGCACAAAATCCGCTACATCGATATTCCGATGCTGATGCCGACGGCGATCACGCTGCTCATTTTGCGGGTTGGCGGTCTGCTGGGCGTTGGATTCGAGAAGGTCTATCTAATGCAAAACGACCTGAACATTACCGCAAGTGAAATCTTGTCCACGTACATCTACAAGATCGGCCTGCTGAGCAGCCAGTACAGCTTCTCCTCGGCGGTCAACCTGTTTAACACGGTCATTAACTTCCTGCTGCTGATTCTGGTGAACCAGATCTCCAAGAAATACAGCGAGAACAGCCTGTGGTAGGGAAGGGGGGAGAAGGAGATGAAAATGGAGACAGCCCATTCAGCAACAAATCCAGCCGTGCAGCCAATTAACAATCGATCTTCCGACAGAGTGATGGAAGTGCTGCTTTATGTCTTTGCGGTGCTGTTTCTGATTGTGTTAATTTACCCGCTTTATTTTATCGTTATCGCTTCTTTCAGCGACCCGTCAGCGGTAGCGAACGGGCAGGTGTGGTTTGTTCCCAAGGGGTTTACCCTGGATGGCTATAAGGAGCTGCTGAAGCACGAAAACATTTGGATCGGCTATCGAAACACGATATTGTATACGGTAGTAGGCACGGCCATTGGCCTGATCGTGAACGTGTCAGCGGCGTACGCGTTGTCGCGGAAGGATCTGGTCGGACGGAAGTTCCTTTCGTTTTTTTTCATCTTTACGATGTTTTTCAGCGGCGGACTCATTCCAACCTTCCTGACGATCCGGGATTTCCATCTGTACGATACGTTTTTGGTGATGGTCTTGCCGTTTTCCGTGATCGTGTACGATATCATCGTTGCAAGGACGTTCTTTCAGTCGAGCATTCCCGAGGATTTGTGGGAGGCGGCGCAAATTGACGGCTGCGGCAATCTCCGTTATTTCGCCCAGATCGTGCTGCCGCTGTCCAAGGCGATCATCGCCGTGCTGGGGCTATGGATCGCGGTTGGTTACTGGAACTCTTACTTCAATGCTTTGATTTATTTAAAAAATCCGGACCTGCATCCCCTGCAGCTGATCCTGCGCAACATCCTGATCACAAACCAGATGCAGTCCGGCATGGGGACCGGGGAAGCAGCCCAAATCGCGCTTCGGCTCGCCAATCTGATGCGCTACTCCGTCATTATTATCGCCACCGTCCCGATCATGTGCGTGTATCCCTTCCTGCAGAAATATTTCAATCAGGGGGTGATGATCGGAGCGGTCAAAAGCTAATTGGACACCGTAAGGCATGGTACAATCAAAGAATGGGGGAACGAGCAATGAGCAAACAAACAGGCAGATTCACGGTAAAAAAATGGACCGCGCTGATTCTTGCGGGAGCGCTCGCCTTTGGCCTCGCAGGGTGCGGCGGCGGTAAATCCGCGGATTCCGGAAGTCCGGCGCCAAGCGATACGAGCCTTTTTAATAAAGAGGGGCTGCCGATTGTCAATGAACCGGTCACGCTGAAAGTGTTAACGATGCGTTGGGGAAACATGGGCGATACGTTTACCCAGAATCAGTGGCTGAAGGATTTGGAGAAGAGTACGAACGTCAAAATTGAATGGCAGGTCGTATCCTCCAACGATTGGAACGAACAAAAGTCGATTATGCTGGCCAGCGGTACGCTGCCGGATATTATTTTGGGCGACCAGACGTTCTCCGACTCCGATATCGTGAATAACTTAAGTTACTTCCGTCCACTGGACGAGTACATTGATCAATACATGCCGAACCTCAAAGCCGCAATGGCCGAGACACCGGAGCTGAAGAAGATCAGTACGTTCCCGGATGGCAAAATCTATTCCTTGCCAACCCGGTTGCCGTCGCGTCCAAAAACGAAAAACCAGCCGGTCATCAACAAGGCTTGGCTGGATAAATTGGGACTCCAAGTGCCGGACACGATTGATGATCTATACAACGTGTTGAAAGCGTTTAAGGAGCAGGATCCGAACGGCAACGGGAAAGCGGACGAAATTCCGTATACCGAAACCGGGTTGGCCCCGGATTTCCTGAATCCATTTGGCATTACCGACATCAACGCCAATAACATGTTGGTGAAGGATGGCAAACCGGTGTTCTATCCAACCAGCGAGGAGTACAAGGAAGGCTTGAAATTCGCCCATAAGCTGTATGCGGAAGGCCTGATCGACAAAGAGTTGTTCACCCAGGATGCCACGATGACGTCGGCGAAACAGCAGAATGCGGATGCTCCGATCGTCGGATTTACGAACCAGTGGACGCCGGACGCGGTGTTTGGCAAATGGAGTGATCAGTATGTCGCCATTCCGCCTATCGCAGGTCCCGACGGGAAGCGTTACAATCCGGGGAATCCGAACGGCATGAGTTTTAACCGCAACGAGTTGTTGATTACGACGTCCTGCAAATATCCGGAAGTGGCCGCCCGCTGGGCCGACCAGTTCTATACCAACGAAGCGAGCATCCAGAACTTCTGGGGCGCGATTGGCACGGTCATTCAGAAGAATGACGATGGCACCTACACCTTGATGGATCCGCCGGCCGGCACCAGCGCGGACGCATGGTACTGGGAGCAATCGCTGCGGGATTTCGGACCGAAATACGTCAGCCCTTCCTTCGAGAAGAACATCGTGCTTAACCCGAAAGCTGGCGACGGCCTGAAGCTGGAGATTGACAAAATGGGCAGCGAATACGTGACTACGCCATTCCCGAATGTCATGTATACGGCCGAGGAGTTCCAGGAGCTCCCGACCCTGACCACGGACATCGACACTTATGTTTCGACGATGCGCGCCCAGTGGGTAACGAAAGGGGGCATCGACGAAGGCTGGGACGCTTACGTAAAGAAGCTGAACGACATGGGCCTGGAGAAGCTGATGAAAATCCGCACCGACGCCTACGACCGTTACATGAGCGTGAAATAACATCTTAATCGCCAAGGAACCGTCCTGTACATGGATTGCAGGGCGGTTTTGTATTCTTTAGGGATGACGGGATGATCCCATGCAGGTATGGATACCCGCGGCGGAGAATATAGCATTATGTGTCCGTTGATGCAATAAGCAAAAAGGAGGAGCCCCATGAACGAAGAGCAGCTCAAGAGATCCGGCAATCCCTTATTTCCAGGCTGGTATGCGGACCCGGAAGCGAGGATTTTTCAGGATCGGTATTGGATTTACCTGACGTACTCGGCCCCTTACGATGAACAGACGTTTTTTGATGCTTTCTATTCCACGGATTTGACGGAGTGGACGAAGGTTGAGCGCATCCTGACGATGGAAGATATCGCTTGGGCGCGACGGGCGCTATGGGCTCCGTCGCCGATCGAACGAAACGGAAAGTTCTATTATTATTTTGCTGCGAACGACATTCAAAGTGACGAGGAGCTGGGCGGAATCGGCGTGGCGGTTGCCGATCGGCCGGAGGGTCCGTACCGGGATGCGCTGGGCAAGCCGTTGATTGATCGGTTTCATTTTGGCGCGCAGCCGATTGACCCCCATGTTTTTCTCGATGATGACGGAAGCGCTTACCTGTACTATGGGGGGTGGGGACATTGCAATGTGGCGAAGCTGACCGAGGACATGATTCATCTGGACACGTTCGAGGATGGAACCACGTTCAAGGAGATCACCCCGGATCATTATGTTGAGGGGCCTTGCATGTTCAAACGGAACGGCATTTACTATTTCATGTGGGCCGAGGGGGGCTGGACCGGACCGGATTATTCCGTAGCCTACGCCATGTCCGATTCGCCGGTTGGACCGTTCAAGCGCGTAGGCAAGATTCTGCAGCAGGATCCGGAAATCGCCACCGGCGCCGGTCATCACGGATTTCTGCAAATTCCGGGCAGCGACGAGTGGTACATCGTTTACCACCGCCGGCCGCTCAGTGAAACCGATGCGAATCATCGCGTGGTTTGCATCGATCGCATGTTATTTGAAGAGGACGGGCGAATCCAGCCAGTGCAAATGACCCATGAAGGCGTTACGGCCAGACCGTTGCAGCGGGCGGAAGGATGACGAACAACTTTATGGATCTAACGTATTTGCAAAAAGGCAATGAACGACAACGCCAAGCTTACTATGAAACGCTGCTAACGCTGTATAAGTGGGAGGATGCACGGCTGCGTCATTTTATCGCAGAGAGGATGGAAATGACGTGATCAGTAAACAGAACGCAGAGCATTATGTGTGGGGCGGAAATTGCGACGGTTGGCGGCTGGTGGATCGGGAGGAGTGCAGCATTATCCATGAGAAAATGCCCCCGGACAGCCAGGAAGTCCGGCATTTTCACGAAAAGGCGGAGCAGTTTTTCTTCGTCCTGTCCGGTTGTCTGCATCTCGAATTGGACGGAATCCAATACGAGCTTCATCCGCATGAAGGGCTTGAGATCCCGCCGAATATGCCGCATCAGGCCATGAACCGATCCGCTGATTCGGTGGAATTCCTTGTTATATCCCGCCCAAATACACGGGGGGACCGAGTGCTGGCTTAAATCCACTGGAAGGATGCAGATAAAAGAAGAGGAGAACAGAAATGTACAGCCCCGGTTCGACCGGAGAATCCTGTATTTGATCGAACAAATGCTGCAAGAGCCAACGGCCGAGCGGATCGAAGCTTTTTACCATTCGGTCCGCACGTTTGCCGATTGGGGCGAGGACGACCGAAGCTGGCCGTCGCGTTTTATGGAAGACAGCGAAATAAACTGGTTAACCGGCTTAATTCCGGTAGGGGATATCTAGCGGTTCTGTTGCCGCGAACGGTTTATTTTACGCCTGCCGCAATCTCCTTCAGCCGTTCTTGAACCGCCCCGGTACATACGCCGCCATGATAGGTGATCACGGTTTCCACATCCAAGGCAGCCAATTTCTTGACCGATCTCAGGGCCTGGGGGTAATCCTGCGTGAAATTCGGTACGGGCGGCTGTACCTGGCCCTCGCTAGAGACGACTGCGTCTCCGCTGATTAACGTTTTACTGGAAGGATGATACAAGCTAATATGGTCAGGCGTGTGTCCTGGGGTGTACACGACTCGTAATCCTCCGCCAAATGGCAAATCGTCCCCGTCGTGAAGCGCCGTATTGACTTTCACCGACTCGGCGTAAGCACCGCCCTTAATCAGCGGGATTTCACCAGCCAGATACGGAATCCCCTCCTCGTGGGCCAACACTTCCAACTTCCCTTCCTTCGCCCGGATCAGCTCCGGCAGGCTGCCGATATGGTCGCGGTCTTGATGTGTAATGATCACATGGGTCAGCTGATCCAAGGAGAATCCTGCTTGCTCCAACCCTTCGCGGATCACATCCAATTGCCCGGGAACCCCGGTGTCAACGAGGACGAGATGATCGGTACCCCATAATAACGCCGCATGGACAGCCATCTGGTTCCCATTTTGCAACTTCAGGTTGAGCGGCAACGGCAGAATGCCGGATTCTTTAGAATGTTCCATTTTCGTCCCCTCCTCGACATTTAAACATAGTTTAACCTGCGCCAAAATCGTAGCAGAGAATAGCCCAAAGGACAAGTCCTAAGCTTCAATCGTATGGAATAGGTTATCGACAATGTCAGCTTGATCAGGTATAAATGAATCAATAAGAAAGTGAAAGTGGCAGTTTAATTCCTGATCAAGAGGCGAACCAGACATGGACCCTAGATATCCAATAGGCGAGTATGCCTTCACAGGCGAGATTACGGCGGCACAGCGGGAGCAATGGATACGTGAAATCGAGACGCTGCCGACGCGATTAAGGCAGGCGGTGGCCGGATTAAGTGAAGATCAGCTGAACCTTCCCTACCGCGAGGGCGGCTGGACGCTGCGGCAGGTTGTGCACCATCTGGCTGACAGCCATATCAATGCCTACACCCGGTTTAAACTGGCGCTGACTGAAGAGACCCCAACGATTCGGCCTTATCACGAAGACCGTTGGGCGAAGCTGTCCGACTACGAGGGAGACATCGAAGCTTCACTGCTTCTGTTGGAAGCGCTGCATCGTCGCTGGACCCACCTGTTGAGATCGCTGAGCGAGGAAGATTTTGAGCGTTCGTTCCACCATCCCGAATCGGGGAAAACGACGAGCTTGGCCTACAACCTCGGAAACTACGCTTGGCACGGGAATCATCATCTTGCTCATATTACGGCGTTAAGAACGCGGCTGGATCTTTAGTTCCATCCTACTCTTTTGCAGACAGCCTGAAAGTCCTAATAAGGACGGCAGGCTGTTTTTTGTTTGCATCGAAATTGGAAAAGAACTTTAATTTCCGCTATAAATCGGCATTTTGAGTTATAGAAAGAAAGCGCTGTCTATTTTAACATGGGGTTCGTAATCGAACTTATCGATGAAAGGATGGATGATTCGTGAAGGCGGGTACGGGGAAGAGGTCGAGGTGGAGTGCAATGCTCCGATATGTACTGATTGCGGTATTGGCTTGTTCGCTGACAGGTGGCGCGCAGATCGCCCCAAAACAGGCGGCCGCTGAAGCAGGAAGCACGCAAGCAACGGAGGCGGTTTATACGTTTGAGGCGGAGGCGGCGGCAAATACCTACTCCGGCAAAGCCGGTCCGGTTCCTTGCGACACCTGCTCCGGCGGGGCAAAAGTAGGCAACCTTTACCAAGGCTCGGCAATGCAGTTTAACGCGGTGAATGTAACGGAGGCAGGCGTTTATAAGCTAAGCTTGTCCTATATTTCCGGGGATCCCCGTTCGTTTATGGTCAGCGTAAATGGCGGAGAGCGGGAGCGCTTCTCGCCGCCGGCGACGAAGGATTGGAATACGGTGGGCGTATTCGACTTCGAGGTCCGTTTACAGGCGGGCGATAATACGTTGTCTTTTGACGATGACGGCGGATATGCTCCGGATTTGGACAAAATTAGCTTGACCTTCGTCTCGTCCTCGGAGCCGGGAACCGATCCGGGGAACGGTGAAGATCTGGAGCTTGGTGCGCCGCTCAGCACGGTGAAATACGGGCCGATTGCCGTAACCCGGCACGCGAAAGGGATGAGCGTAACCAGCGGCAGTCTGAAGCTGCTCTATAATACGGAAAATGGGCTCTCGGCGTACAGCTGGAAAAATCGCGGTGAAGAGGCCAAGATCCAAGGGGCGTACAGCTCCATACAGTTGGACCAGTACTTAACCAGCAAGGATTACGCCAAGCATGAGTTCAAGCTGGAAGAGGTGGAGCGGTTCCACGACCGGGGAGGCAAAGGGATCAAGGTCACGGTGAACAACAGGCAGGAAGGTCTGCCGACCCTGAAGCAAATCTACTATATCTATGAGCAGAAGGATTATTTGCTCACTCAAGTTATTGCCGAGCAAGATACGCCGCTCGCAACGAACTATATTGCCCCGCTGATTGTAGATCACCGCGGCGGAGTGGATATCGGCCAATATGGCGACAACCGGGTGCTGGTAGCTCCCTTTGATAACGATGCATGGTCGCGGTATTTGTCCAAGACGATCAACACGGATCTCAACAATCAAAATTATGAAAGCTCGGAACTGACGGCCATTTTCGATAACGACAGCCGTCGCGGCTTTGTGGTGGGTTCGGTTAGCCATGATACGTGGAAAACCGGCATTTATTGGAGCGGATCCAATGACCGTCTGAACAAGCTGAACGTATATGGCGGCTTCACTTCTCTTGCTTCCACGCACGATTCGCTGCCGCATGCCAAGGTCAGCGGGACGACGATTGCTTCTCCGAAGGTGTTTGTTGGATTTTTTACCGACTATCGGGACGGTTTGGAAACCTATGGTCAGGCAAATGCAGTGGAAGCCCCGCCGCTGGCTTTTGGTCCCGGTGTTCCGCAAGGGGTCCCGGTGGGCTGGAACAGCTGGGGAGCTGTCGGCAGCAAATTAAGCTACGATCAAGTGATCGAAACCTCCAATTACTTTAAGGAGAAGCTGCAAGGAGAGTCGTTTAATAACGAAGGTCAGCTGTATATTAACCTCGACTCGTACTGGGATAATATGAACGATGAGCAGCTGGGGCAGCTGGTGGATTATATTAAGGCGAACGATCAAAAAGCAGGCATCTATTACGGCCCGTTCGTCTACTGGGGCGATAATTTGAACCAGACTGTGGAAGGCACGGACGGAAAATATACCTATGGCGATATCGTCCTTCGCGATGCGCAAGGGAATCCGCTGCCGAAGATAGACGGCGCCTATGCCGTCGATCCGACCCATCCGGGGACGAAGCAGCGTATCGACTATTATATGAATCGCTTTAAGGAGCATGGCTTCGAGTATATTAAGCTGGATTTTCTGAGCCATGGCGCATTGGAAGGCCAACACTTTAACCTGCAAGTTTTTACCGGCATTCAGGCTTATAACGAAGGAATGGCTTACATCGTGGATGCGCTGGACGGCTCGATGTTCATCAGCGCGTCGATCGCGCCGCTGTTCCCCAGCCAATACGCGCACAGCCGGCGGATCTCCTGCGATGTTGACGGTTCGCTGGGCAGTACGGAATACCAGTTAAACAACCTGACCTACGGCTGGTGGCAAAACGGAACCATCTACCGCTACACGGATCCGGACTATATGACGTTGGAGAAGGGCGGCTCGCTGCTTGGAGCGCAAACCCGAGTGAACGCGGCGGCGATTTCCGGTACTGTGTTCCTCAACTCGGATGATGTGGCTAATCAGACGGCCCGGGAATATATGGAGCAGCTGCTGGTGAACCCGGCGGTGAATGCGGTGGCGAAGAAAGGGCTAGCATTCCGGCCGATGGAGGGCAACACCGGAACGGCAGCGGCGGACGCTTACATCTTAAAAGACGGCGGGGGATATTATCTCGCGATCTTCAATTTCACGAACGAGCCGGTGGAACGGACGATCTCCTTCGAGCGGGCTGCCATGGACAACAAAGGGAAGTCCGGCTTCCGCGTGACGGATCTGTGGACTGGTGAAGAATGGCGTGAGAAAACGGAGCTGCACGTCACACTGCAAGGGGCCGAGTCGAAATTGCTTCAGCTTGTTCCTGTTGCGGGGGGCGGAAAAAAATAAACAAAAAAAGGAGCCGTGAATCTCGGCTCCTTTTTAATTTGTTACAGCACCCAAGCGCCCACAATCCCGGCAACGATGCCAAGGATGACCACTGAGGCGAACAAGAATCCCAACACCTTGCGCGGGAACGAACGCGACACCATCAGCAGAGACGGCAGGCTGACAGCCGGCAGCGTGATGAGCAGGGCTGCAGCTGGGCCTGCGCCAAGCCCAAGCGCGGTGAACGATTGAATAATCGGAATTTCCGCAGCCGTCGGAATGACGAACAACGTGCCGACGAGGGCAAACAACAGGATGGCTAGAATGCCGCTGCCCAACTCAACGGGGAACAAGACGCCTTGGAAGGCTCCCAGCAGCAAGACGGACAACAGATACGCCGGTACAACGTTCAGGATCATCATCCCGAGGCTCTTCAGCCAGCGAAGAGCGAACGGTCCCTCGTTCTTCTGTTCGGCTGCCGCTTCCGCCTTTTCCAGCTCCGCTGGCGCGGGAACCTGCTGGCCTTTCGCCAGACGGTTGGCGAGGTAACTTACCCCAAACGTCAGCACGATGCCAAACACGAGGCGGAGCAAAGTAAATTTCCAGGACAAGACAAAGGTCATGAAGATCAATGTCGCCGGGTTCAGTACCGGATTACCCAGCCAGAAGGCCAGGCTGGCGCCGACGGATACATTACGTTTCCGCAGGCCGGCGGCGATAGGGGCGGCACAGCAGGTGCACATCATCCCCGGCAAGGAGACGATACCGCCCAGAAACGTGCTCTTAAACCGGCTGCTGCCGAGCACTTTATATAACCATTGAGCCGGCAGGAGCACCTGGACAAGCGATCCTAGTAAAATCCCGAGGACGGCGGCCTTCCAGACCGATTTGAAATAGGCGGCTGCATAATCGAGCGCGGCACTCCATGAAATGGGTCCGGAAGCATCTGATCCAAGGATCGAAGAGCCAATCGAATGCTCGGTGGCGGCTTTGAACGCTTTTCCATAATAAGGCCACCACTTGACATAACTTAGGCCAGCGATGGCTATGATGAGAAACAGAACGACAAATATCGCCGTTTTGCGTTTATCCAAACCGCGTGGTTGCTGTTGCGGATAGTTGCCGCTTGATGATGAAACCATAGACTTCATTTCCCTTCACATATGATTCAAAATTTGAACTAAGACACGAAATATAGTATACCATACGATGGCAAGTGAACTACATTGAATCTGCTGGTAAGCGAGAAGCGGGACGGTTGCCATTTGTAATTCAACGGAGTACGCTTAAATAAGCATAAGCTAGAAAATCCTATATCGATACGTAGGGAAGGATTGTGATCCGTCATGTCTACTGTTGAACCTATAAAATTAACATCCTTGTCCAGCAAAGGAGGCTGCGGCTGCAAAATCGGCCCGGCAGACCTCATGCAAGTGATTCGAAGCCTCCCGCCAACGGTGCCGAATCCAGATTTGCTGGTGGGGCTTGATACAAGTGATGATGCCGGGGTATATCGGTTAAGCGATGACCTCGCGCTGGTGCAAACGGTCGATTTCTTTACACCAATCGTTGACGATCCGTACGCGTTTGGCCAAATCGCCGCCGCAAATGCGCTCAGCGATATTTACGCGATGGGCGGCAAGCCGCTCACCGTGCTGAACATTGTAGCTTTTCCGATTTCCACTTTGGATAAAAGCATTCTGGCCGACATCCTGCGCGGCGCAGGAGACAAGGTGCAAGAAGCTGGAGCGACGCTGGTGGGCGGCCACTCCATCGACGACAAAGAGCCGAAATTTGGCTTGGCTGTGACCGGGTTGGTTCACCCGGATAAGGTCAGAACCAATGCTGGCGCCAAGCCGGGGGACAAGCTGATCTTAACGAAGCCGATCGGCGTTGGCATCATGACCACCTCGATCAAGAAGGATCAGCTCAGCGCAGAAGAGACGAAGCGGGTCACCGAAGTCATGTCGACCTTAAACAAAACGGCCGCTGAAGTCATGGAGCCGTATGATGTACACGCATGCACGGACGTGACCGGCTTTGGATTGATGGGACATACCCTGGAGATGGCCAAGGGCAGCGGAACCGGCATCACCATCTTCCAGAGCCGCGTGCCGGTGCTTCCACGCGTGCGGGAATTAGCGGAGCAAGGATTTGTCCCTGGCGGAACGAAGAACAATTTCGCGCATGTGGAAGCGAACATTACGTTCCCGGACTCGCTGGATCAGATCGGCCGATACATCCTGTGCGATGCGGTGACATCGGGAGGCTTGCTGATTTCTGTGAATCCGGATCAAAGCGAGCAGCTGTTGGATGAACTGCAGAAAGCCGGCGTTGAAGCGAGCCTGATCGGTGAGGTCACCGCAGAGAACGCGGGCCATATTGTGGTCGAAGCCTAGGAAGGGGTTTGCAGCATTGGATATGTTTCAGGATATAGGCTTGCAGGAATGGGCGGAGCAGCGAGAAAGCGGCAAAGCGATCACCATGATTGACGTTAGATCGCCCTCCGAGTTCGCCGAGTCCACGATTCCAGGCAGTTTGAATATCCCGCTGTTTGATGATCAGGAGCGGGCGGAAATTGGAACTTTATATAAGCAGGTGAGCGTAGACGCCGCCAAACAACGCGGGCTTGAGATCGTTTCAGCCAAGCTGCCCGACTTTGTCCGGAAGTTTGCGGAAATCCCGGGGCGTAAAGCGGTGTTCTGCTGGCGTGGTGGGATGCGAAGCCGAACGACGGCGACGCTGCTCAGTCTGATGGATATCCATACGTACCGGCTGGCCGGCGGATATCGCGCTTATCGCCAATGGGTTGTCAGCACGCTCGAGCAGATGGAGTTTGCTCCTGAACTCACCGTGATCCACGGGAATACGGGAAGCGGCAAAACCTTGCTGCTTCGCAAGCTTCAGGAACAAGGGTATCCCGTTATCGATCTGGAGAAGATGGCGGGTCATCGGGGCTCGGTGTTTGGGCAAATTGGGCTGCAGGCGCATAACCAGAAGATGTTCGACTCGCTGCTGTTGGATGATCTCCTGCGTTATCGGGAAGCGCCTTACGTGTTGATGGAGGCGGAAAGCAAACGAATCGGCAAGGTGGTTGTCCCTGAATTCCTCATGGAGAAGAAAGAGCAGGGGCGGCATATCCGGATCGATCTGCCAACGGACGTACGGGTGCAGATCATTTTGGAGGATTACGAGCCTTGGAACAATCCGGAGGGCTGTCTGCTAGCGTTCCGAAAAATCAAATCCAGAATCCATACGCCCATCGCTGCGGAAATCGAACAAAGCCTGCTTGCAGGCCGCTATGACCGCGCGGTTGAGCTTCTTCTAACTTACTACTATGATCCTCGGTATGCCCATACAGAAGGGCAATACGAGGGAGCGGAATTTACGGTGATTCGGGCCAACACGGTTGACGAAGCCGTCATGGAAGTTCAACGACTCTTACCGAAGTTGGTTTAACTCCGATTGACTTCTTAACAGCTCGCAGAGGTTCTGCGGGCTGTTATTTTGCTAAACCGTTTTAGGGATGGTAAATTCAGCCAATTGCATTTACAATGGAAAAGAAAATATGGGTAAATGTGGGAAGGTGAAACGGTTGAAGCAACAATTGAATCAAATCAGCAAAGCAGCACGGCAAAAGCCGCCTGTCAAATTGGCATTTCTTGGTTTGGTGGCGCTTTCAGTGGCCTTGCCGCAGCGGGCGGCGCTGGCAGAGGAGGCCACAGCCTCTACGTCAACAACGACGACGATCGTAAACACCGGGAACTTGGGAACCGATCCGTCCAAGCAAGGGGAGGCAGTTGCCGATTCGTCTCGTGCCAAAATTACGAAGGAGCAGGCTATCGCTAAGGTTCGGGAATTGTTTCCGATTTTGAAAGAGGCGACAGTGAACCAGGTCGAATACGGGATTATTAATGTGTACCCTGCACCAAGCTATCAGGATGTCTGGACCATTCATTGGCAAGTTGAAGTTGGCAATGGGAGTCACAGCTTTTCAAGCAGGGTGGATGCCATCACCGGGGATTTGATGAGCACCTATATTACCTTTCCGCGACAAGGCAATAAGGTCTATTATCCTCCGAAATTAACGAGAGAGCAGGCTTCGGAACAAGCGAAGGCCTTTCTCGCCAAAGCTGCTCCATCGTTATCAGCCGATGAGGTGAAAGAAAGTGATTCTCTTTTTTACTTGGATTCGCAGGCTTTATTTGGTCCGGTACAGTATGATTTTTCTTTCGATGTTCTGAAGAATGGGCTGCCCTCCGGTTTTGAATCCATTCATATCACGGTAACCGGCGATGGAGAAGTCGTCTTTTTTAGCCGTTCTGAGGAGAGGTTGGAATATCCGTCCTCCGTTCCGACGGTTTCTAAAGCGGAAGCGGAGAAGAAGTTCCGAGACGAGTTCCAGGTTGAACTGGGGTATGTCCCGGTACGGAAGAACGGTGCCATTTCCGATTGGATCCTGGCTTGGCAGCCGGTTTCGGATGCTTCCCTGGCCATTAACGCCCAGACGGGACGCAAGATTAACAGTGAAGGTACAGAGCTGACCTCCACCACGGTTACAATTAGCGATGTTCCAGCCGGGACCAAGATATTTGAGCCGCGCACTTCTAAAGTGGAATTAACATCTGATGAAGCCGCGAAGTTGGTGGAACAAACGGTTTTTATTCCAGAAGGCCGGAAGCTTATATATCCGAGTATGAGCAGCGATTACAGGAATCCGGAGAGGAAGACATGGAGCTTAAGATGGGAAGAGGAGCGCCAGAACCTGACGGGACCGATGTATTTCCCGGCCCAGACGTACGCCACGGTCGATGCCTTGAGCGGACAAATTCTCGGGTTCCAGATTGAAGCGTTTAATTATGGCGAGCCGCGTGAACCGTTGGCGCCTCCGCCTGGAGCAGCGAAACTGAATTATGAGCAAGCGAAGCAGCGCGCCTTGGAATGGGTGAACCAGTTATATCCGCAAGCGAGCCGGAACCTAAAACTGATTGAACGCGGGGAATCTTGGAGTCGCCTCTCGAATGGAGAGCAATTCCGCTTCGAATTGACCCGTTACGTTAATGACCTTCCGGTGCTCGGTGGAGGGGTTTTTATTACGGTCGATGCGTATGGTCGGTTGTTCTTCTATTCTGTGAACCACGAGCAAATTCCGGAGGATCTGCCGGACAGCCAAACAGCAACCGTAACAGCGGAGCAAGCACTCCAATCGTACCTGGACAACTTTAAATTAGAATTGCAGTATAACCAGATCGGCGGGTATATGATTGATAATACCTACGTGGATCCAAAGGTATACCTCGTTTACTCACCGCAATTCAAGGATCCAGGAACGTCTTTTCAAGTGCTGAATGCCGTGACGGGCAAGTGGGTGACGACGTATGAGGGCATCCGCATGGAACCAACGCGGGGTGACATCGAGCCCAAAGATGTGAAGGGCCACTGGGCAGAGGCAGATTTGAAGACCCTGGTTCAATACCGCATTCTAGAAACGGATGAGCAAGGGAACCTGAATCCCAATGAGACGATCACGGTGGGGGACTGGCTGACCTATGCCGTGAAGGCGGCGAATCCTTATTATACAAGCTACGTGCTGGCATCCCCGTCTGCCGCGTCCGCAGAGGTCTCGATGGACGACAAGTATTCCCAGGCGGTGAAGTACGCTGCCGATTTGGGGTGGATCGATCCGGCCGAGCCGTTACAACTGGATCAGAAGCTGACCCGAGAGCAGCTGGCCGTCTTGCTTACCTCGATGGTCAAATACGATCGCTTGGCGGCGAATTTCTTCGGCAAAGACGCATTCATCAGCCAGTTCAGCGATGCCAAGCAAATCACTCGCCCCGGCGAGGTCACCATCGCAGTTCGACTCGGATTGCTGCAAGGCCAGAACGGCAAATTCAACCCGCAGCGCCAAGTCACCAAAGCCGAAGCCGCTTCTATCCTGATGAGATTGGTGAAGCTCCAAGGTCATACCGATCAGCCGATTGCCTCGCAGTAAGCCCCAGGATAGAGTGTTGACTCTCCCCTTTGAGGAGGCATTACGCTCCGGGATTGCCCACAATGATGAGAAAGTTCAACAGCTCATCGAAAGACATCTGGATTTTATGAAAAAATATGGTCAGAAGGACAACAAACCGGGCTGGCGTATTACTTGCTGGCGGCGGCTGAAGCTTATGCGGCTACCGCGCCGGATGCTAACGACAGTGACCAGTAATACTCATGAGCCCAATACCCCAAAGGCTCCCGCGACATGAGGTCCGGGGGCCTTTTACATTCCGCGTGCTGAATTGAGCCAGATACTTATGGTAAAATCAGGTTACTGCTGAGAAGAGTGGAGTTACGTCTAAGGTACCTTTACCAGGGAAAGGAGTTAGGTTGATGTTAAAGTGGTTTCAATATAATTGGCAAGTCCGGGACGAATGGTTTCACTGGTGTGAGAATGTCCCTGAAGAAGAGCTGCTGCGCAAACGGGTCGGCGGTGTGGGGAGTATTTTACAGACCTTATTTCATATCGTTGATGTTGAATGGAGCTGGATCCGCACCATCGAAGGGAAACCGGATTTTCAGGAGGACTTCCATTCGTTTATGTCTTTAGAATTGGTGAAGAAGCTGTCGGATTCCTTTCATACGGAAGTCGAGGCGTTTCTTCAGACTTGGACCCCCGAGATGGACGGAATACTTGTGACCGATTCATGGGGAAGAGAGTTTACGCAAGGCGAAATCCTCCGTCATGTGATTGCCCACGAGATTCATCATATCGGTCAGCTGTCAGTGTGGTCACGGGAGTTGGGGCGGGTGCCGGTGTCACCAAATTTTATTGACCGGGGACTTCGTTAGCTTTTGATAAAAAAAGGGCAACCTATCCATATCTCCCAAATTACGACCGAGGAGGAAACGTCTTGAGACAGAATATTCAGGTGCCCTTTGGTTATGAGCCTCCGGCCCCGAGCCGGAAAGGGACGTTAATCTTCTACGATTCCTTTGAGTTGATTTCGGACGAAGAGCTGCTGCGGGCCGCGGAAGAGGCGGAGACCCGCAAGTTTGCGAAGCTGGTCCTTTATCCGCTCCATGAAGAAACGATGAGACGGATGTCGAAAGAACCGGTGAGTCCTTTCTATCGAAGGGAGGACCGGTTGCATGCGTGGAGACGGGAGCAGAAGGGAGCAGGGCCGGCGCTCCTTGTGGAAGGCTGGGAAGGCAAGCGGAAAAAGTATACGCCCTTCGACACGGCCCTTCGTCATCTAACGGAGGCTTATCCGGCCCCCCACTTCCTGTATCTGACACCGGAGCTGGCAAACCAGTTTGCTTCCTTCTCCTCCTTTGAGGAGTGGATCGTCAAGATCCGGCTTCTGCTTGCGGCCGAGCCGAGCCATCTGCATCCGCGGCTGGAGAAGTTCAGCCATCGTTGGGATCTGGCCGGCGCACGGTTAGATTTCGCTTGAACACGTGTTGTCTATTTATTTTGCAGGAGGGAAGAGGATGAAATCGATTTGCGTATTTGCCGGCTCGCGATTTGGTGAAGACGAGCAATACCGCGTCAAGGCGGAACAGCTGGGAAAAGTCATGGCACAGCGGGGATACCGCTTAATTTATGGAGGCTCTAGGCACGGGCTGATGGGCGCCGTAGCGAATGCGATATTGGAGGCCGGCGGCGAAGCGATTGGCATCATGCCTTCCGGTTTGATTCACGGAGAAATGGCGCATCCGGGGTTGACGCAGTTTATCGAGGTCGAGGGTATGCATGCCCGGAAAGCAAAGATGAGCGAGCTGGCAGACGGGTTCATCGCTCTTCCCGGTGGATTTGGCACGTTGGAGGAGCTGTTTGAGGTGTTATGCTGGCTGCAAATCGGCATCCACCAGAAGCCGGTTGGCGTTCTTAATGTGCAGGGCTATTTCGAGCCGCTGATGGAATTGGTGAATTCCTGCATCCGGGCCGGCTTTGTCCATCCTGGGCATGAAGCCTTGATCAATCTAGCCGAGGAACCGGGCGAGCTGCTGTCGCGGATGGAGAACTTTGTACCGGTTATTGCGGAGAAGAAATGGAAGCAGGGGCGAACCCTGTGAAATATAGGCATTCAAAAAAGAGACGGAGGCGATAGAATGGACAGAATCAACACATCGCATCGGAGCAGAAGCCTCTGGATGATCACTTGCTTGCTGCTGCTCGTGATCCTCGTGATCGGGGGATGTTCGGGGGCAGCACGCAATCCTTCGTCTTCTGTTGGAGAAGGAAACGGAGGTTCCACCTCCAACGGGACGGAAACGAACCAAGGAGAGACGTCCCCTTCAACCCCCGAAGCGCCGGAAACCTCGGAGAAACCGGCCGATCCTGCCGCCAAACTGCTGGATGAGCTCAGCACCGAGGAGAAAATCGGCCAGCTTGTTCTGGTGGGCATGGATGGAACTGAGCCAAACGACGTGACTCGCCAGCTCATCGAGGAGTATCACGTTGGGGGCTTTATTTTCTATAAAGACAACATCCAGGACACCAAGCAGGCGCTTACCTTATTTAACGGCTTGAAGACCGCCAACCAGAACAAGGCGGTACCGCTGTTTCTGAGCGTTGACGAAGAAGGCGGGCGGGTCAGCCGCATGCCTGGGGAACTCACGAAGCTGCCTGCCGCTCGCAAAATCGGCAATACCGTCAGCGAGGAATTGGCCGGGCAAATTGGCGGAATCATCGGGCAAGAGCTGGCCGGCTTCGGACTGAATCTGGACTTCGCCCCGGTGCTTGACGTCAACAGCAATCCGGATAATCCGGTGATTGGGGATCGGGCATTTGGCACGAAGCCGGAAATCGTTAGCCGCATGGGCATTGCCGTGATGAAGGGAATCCGGGAGCAAGGCGTAATTCCGGTCGTTAAGCATTTTCCGGGACATGGCGATACTTCGGTGGATTCGCATCTGGGGCTGCCGGTTGTGGAGCATGATTTGGACCGGCTGCGGAAGCTGGAGCTGGTGCCCTTTAAGCAGGCGATTCAAGAGGGGGCCGACGTCGTCATGATCGCTCACCTGTTGATGCCGAAGCTGGACCCCGAGCATCCGGCTTCCTTCTCTAAGGCGGTCATTCATGACTTGCTGCGGGAGGAGCTGGGATACGAGGGGACGATCATTTCTGATGATATGACGATGGGCGCCATCGTGGAGCATTACGATATCCGTGACGCGGCCGTGCAGTTCATTCAGGCCGGCGGGAACATCGTGCTGGTGGGCCATGACGAAGAGAAGGAGAAGCAGGTGATCCAGGCGCTGCGCGATGCCGTCAGCTCCGGCACCATTTCAGCGGAAACGCTGGATGAACGGGTGTATAACGTGCTGAAGCTGAAGCAGAAATATAAACTCACCAACGACCCTGCGCAAGGGCCGAATACGAAGCAGTTAAATCAGGATATCAGCGATATCCTTAAGCCTTACGGGCTCTGATCCTTGGGACTGTCCGGGCGGTACTGGTGCTGGTAACGATCCAGATCAATCCGTCCGCCTGGCAGCACTTCGACGCCTTCCGCTTCCAGGTTCCATGTCTGCTCTTGGAAGGCGGCTTCTTCTTGCAATGCGATTTGCCCCTTCCCGTTCACAACCCGGTGCCACGGCAATCCGTATTTACCGCTCATGCTATGCAGGATGCGGACGACCTGCCTGGCGGCGCGGGGACTTCCTGCTGCGGCAGCGATCTGGCCGTAGGTCATCACCTTGCCTGGCGGGATGGAGGAGATGATTTCAATCGTTCGTGCGGTAAACGGCTGCATGATGAAAACTCCTTATTTTTAAATGAAGATTGTCTATACCGTTATATACCACGCCGCAATAACAAGTTCCAGCCTCAAAATCATCCGCCCCAGCCCGGAGCAGAGGAGGAACGCTGCCACGGTAACGATCCGCCGGCTCCAAACGTATATAGGTCAAAGGCAGACGGGAGGGATGGGTTTGCAACGCTGGAGGATGCTGGGGTATCCGGAGAAATGGATTTTATATGTTGTTTTATTCATTTTCACGGTGATCGGGATGAAATATGTAATCGGCACGCGGTTGCCGGATGGCGGACGGCCGCCTTATTTGTTCCTGATCTGGAACGTGTTTTTGGCTTGGATTCCGCTCGGGCTGGCGGTTCTGCTCGACATGATTCACTTGATCCCATCGCGGACGGCCAAGGTTGCATTAAGCGTTCCGGTTGGGCTGTTATGGCTGTTTTTCTATCCAAATGCCGCGTATCTCATCACCGATTTGCTTCACCCGTTTAACCGTTACCCGATTGCGGCGGGCATCCGGTTCTGGGAAGAGCTTTCGTTCTGGGATCACCTCTTTACGTTGTTGTTTGCTGCGTTGCTGGGATTGGCGCTGGCGACGGTATCCCTGGCATCGGTGCATCACCTGGTGCGGCGAGCGGGAGGCGGCTTGGCAGGCTGGGCGTTTGCTGTTCTCGTGCTGCTGCTTAGCAGCTTCGGCATTTATCTCGGCCGCTTTATCCGCTGGAACAGCTGGGACTTGCTCAGGCATCCGGGATATGTGCTCCGAGAAACGGCGGATTATTTCACCGATGCCGCGAACGTGGCGCATATGGTGGGGTTTTGCAAATGGATCTTTTTGATTACCTTCTTCTGTTATGTGGTGCATTACGGGGTGGCAAGAATTTATCGCGCCTCGGAACGGATGCAAGGGGATAAGGTGTGACAGGATTTTAGAAGCGAGATCCGGGGGGGGGGGATGGGACATGACGGAAATGAAAGAGCAGCTGCGGCGGCAGTTTCCAGTCCTGGAAAGTGAGCGGCTGGTGCTGCGGCGGCTGCTTCCGGAGGATGCGGAGGCGATGTTTCGCTGCATGTCCGATCCGGCGGTGCGCGCCTTTACCGAACTCAATCCGGGCAAGCTGCTATTTCCCGGCCGGCTATACCGCTATTTCGAGGAATCCTACCGTGTATTGCGGGATCTTCACTTTGCTGTGATTCGTAAAGCGGAAGGAGATTGGATTGGTTTATGCTCGCTGCAGCATTGGGACGTTGAGGGACAAACTGCGCGACTCGGCTATCTGATCTCCCCGGCGCATTGGAACCAGGGCTATGCAACGGAAGCGGCAGCGAGTGTGCTGGATTTCGCTTTTGAGACACTTGGGCTCGGCTGCGTCGAAGCACGCTGCAGCCCGGACAATCCGGCATCGGAGCGCGTCCTTCGGAAATGCGGTCTGCGGGAAGCCGGAAGGCTCTCCCCGGCGGGGCGAAGAGGCCGAAGATTGGCGCTCAAACGATATATCATCGAAGGGAAGTCCTTTGAAACATAAGTGATCGTTTTTGTTACACAAATGAAATATAGCTGTGATCAAACCCTAATAGAAAGGGGGTACACTTATTACATGACCCCCTTTTGAATATATATCTCTCTTAGAACCCGAAGGACGTGATCGGGTTCTCTTTTTTTGTCTACAGAGGAACGGTGACTTTCTGTTTATTTTTGAAATAGACCCATTCCTGAAATCCGATTTCCTTCAAGCGTTGGGCGACTTCCTCCCACTCATCCCCGACCCGTGACGGCGTGTGGGCGTCGGAGCCAAAGGTGACGGAAACGCCGAAATGAAGGGCCCGCTCGAGAATGGAATCATCAGGATACCATCCGCCGCTCAGCTTGGTTTTCCCGGAGGTGTTGATTTCGATGGCCACCCCGTGCTCTGCGATCGTTTTTAAAGTATCGTCAATCGCTTGTGCGGCGGGAATGTCCGTAAATGCCGGGTAGTTGCCCTTCATCGCGTCGATGTGTCCCAAAATTTGAAACATCCCGCTGCGCGCCGATTGGCGGATCAAATCGTAATAGGCCTCTTTGCTGGCCACTTTTTCCTCTTGGCTCAGGCCCTTCCAACGATTTTTGTTGAAGATGCTGACCTCTCCAACGCTGTGAACCGATCCGATAATGTAATCAAAAGGATACTGGTTCAGCATATTCCGATAAGCGCCCAAATGTTCCGGGAAGAAATCCGATTCAATCCCCAGTAGAACATCGATTCGGCCAGCGTATTCCTGCTTTAACTTCAGCACTTCCTCAACATATCCGGCAAAAGCTTGTTTGCCCATGGCGATCCGGGGAAAAGGCTGGTCCTCATCATGGCCGAAGTATGGCGTATGATCGCTGATCCCGATTACCGATAATCCGGCAGCCAGGCCGGCTTCGATGTAATCCCGGATGTTCCCGTCCGCATGGCCGCAGCGGAAATGATGGGTGTGAAGGTCAAACTTCATGGGAGACGGCTCCTTTCTGTTGGCGTTGAGGTGTTGTGCTTATCTGCACGTGCGTATCCTGGTTTATTCAGAACTGATAAAATGGGTTTCCGGCATGCCCTTCAGGTCACCCAGAAACTGCTGCATCGCCGAGTTGATGTATCGGCTGGATTTGTAAATGACGCCCACCGGGTGAGTGACTTCAAGCTCAGGGATCGGCACAACCTTTAGCGTGCCTTGTTTCAACTCGCGTAATATCGATTGCCGTGAAATGATCGCCGCGCCCAGATTGATCTCCACCATCCGTTTGACTTCTTCACTGCTGGACAGTTCCATCACGATGTGCGGTTCGATGTCGTGTTGCCGGAAGACCTCGTCGATAAACCGGCGTCCGACCGTATCGGGAGACAGCATGATCATAGGGATGCCGCGCAGCGATTCCAGAGTGGGAGATGGGTTGCTCGCCAAGGGGTGCAGCGGCGAGACGACGAATTCGAAAGTATCATAATACAGCACCGACGAGAGAACTTGCGGGTTGTTTTCGATCAAATACCCGATGCCGATGTCGACAAGACCCTGCTCCACGTTCTGATAGATCTGGCTGGAGGGCATGGATTGAATGGTGGTTTTGATCAGCGGAAACTGGTCTTGGAAATACGATAAGATCCGCGGCAGAATTTGAATTGCGATCGACGTGGTTGTCCCTAACACGATATGTCCTTGCGGGGTATGCTCCATATCGGACAGCTTCTGCTTGAGTTCTTCAACGATGTCCAGAATGCGTTCCGCCTGCTCAAGGAAAACTTGCCCCCGGTCCGTCAGGGTAACCGGTTGGTTGCGGTCAACCAATACGGTATTAAACTCATCCTCCAGGCTTTTGATTTGAGCCGAGACTGCGGGCTGGGTTAGGTTGAGCAATTCACCAGCCTTTCGGAAGCTTTTTGTTTTGGAGATCGTAATCAGCGTCTCCAACTGACTAATATTCACCAGAAGGCCTCCTTTCTTTCCCGTTCCTTGGGAAATGCGCCGGATGCGGCGCCTTCCTCCATGATTAATTCATTATAGGGGAATTTCGTTGGCTAAATCAATGACACGCCATTCGGCCTCATTCGAAAAGATCATCCTTTAGAAGTACTTTTGTCCCCGTCATTCGATTTTTAATGACTTGTGCCTAGGAATAAAGTATAATAAGTTTTAACTAAATGCCGGGTCTATTGAATCGTAAAGTTATTCTTCTAGTGAAAAGGGGCGCATCCTTTTGAAAGCAGAAGTCATAAATCCTTTTCTTGAATCCGCACGTTCGGTTATTCAACAGGTTGTTCAAGTTTCGCCTTCCACCGGGAGTATGGGGGTTAAAGAAGTAATTCCTGTGCAGGATCATATATGGATTCAAATCGGAATGACGGGCCATTTCAGCGGCATGGTGGTGTTCGGTTTGCAAGAGGCCGTGGCGCTGCGCATCGTTTCGGCGATGATGGGCGGATTCGTCCTGACGGAAATGGATGAGATGGGACAAAGCGCGATCTCCGAGCTCGGCAACATGATCAGCGGGAATGCCAGCACCATTTTGTCCAATCAGGGAATTGTTGTGGACATTACGCCTCCGCAGGTCCTTAAGATGGAGCACGCGGCAGGGATTGGGCCCCGCAAGGCGCTTTGCATCCCACTGCTGATGGACGGCATCGGCGAACTGGACATTCAAGTGATGATCTCTTAAGATTAGGTACAGCAGAAAGTCATGGTTAAATCATTTTCTTGATGCGGCTTCGTGAACGGAAGATGACTTTTTGAACTACCTCTTGAAGGGAAGTTACAGGTGAGTATGTCGTTAGAGGGCAAAATCGTTGTCGTCACCGGCGCATCCAGCGGGATTGGCGCCTTGGCGGCGCAGAGGTTGTCTGAGCGCGGCGCTGTGGTCGTTCTGGCTGCCCGGAATGCGGAGAAGCTGAACCGGGTTGCGGCGAGTCTGGCCGGACCTTATCGGGTACTGGAGATGGACGTTGGCAGCGACGCTTCCGTGAAGGAAGGATTCGACCAGGTTCTGACGGAGTTTGGACGGGTGGATGTCCTGTTAAACAATGCAGGTTACGGCAAGTTCGAATCCTTGGACCAAATGCCGATTTCCGAATTTGCGGAGATGATGAACGTCAATTACATAGGTATGGTTCGGTGCACGAAGGCGGTTCTTCCGTCCATGAAGGCTGCCCGTTCCGGACGGATCGTTAATGTCGCTTCGATGGCCGGCAAAATCGGCACGGCCAAGTCTGCGGCCTACACCGCGACGAAGCATGCGGTTATTGGCTTTAGCAGCGCATTGCGCCAAGAGGTCCGGGAGTACGGCATTTCGGTGTCGACGATTAATCCGGGACCGATTGATACGTCTTTTTTTGACATTGCGGATCCAAGCGGCGGTTATGTCAAGAACGTGCGTTGGATGATGCTCAAGCCGGAGCGCGTGGCCAAAGCGATGGTAAAGGCGGCAGAGAAAGGCACGATGGAGATCAACCTGCCTTGGATCGCCGGCGCAGGAGCGAAGTGGTACCAGATGTTCCCGCGATTGGCGGACCGGTTAAGCTATCGAATGATGAATAAGAAATAGCCTGCCTGTGAAGGCAGGCTATTTGCGTCGGTGTGGATTTGTTGTGACTTAGGCTTATCGCATATAATGAAAATATTGGCATAGGACATCAAGTACTTTGAAAATAAAGGATGAATGGCGAAATGACGATTATTACATTTGCCGGGCTGGGAATTGGTGAACAGTTGACCGCAGCCTTGCTGGACTACGGAATATCGGAGCCGTCACCGGTTCAGGCGGAGTGTATCCCTGCGGCGCTGGAAGGCCGGGATATCCTTGCGCAGTCGCAGACGGGGACGGGGAAAACGCTGGCTTACCTGCTGCCATTGCTGCAACGGATTAACCCTGGGGAGAAGACGTTACAGGGGTTAATTTTGGCACCAACCCAGGAGCTGGCGATGCAAATTTTGCGGGAGGCGGAGAAGTACGGAGAACCGCTGGGGATCAGAAGTCAGGCGTTGATCGGCGGCGCAGCGATCAAGCGCCAGCTGGAGAAGCTGAAGCTGCATCCTCAACTTGTCGTGGGCACGCCGGGACGCATCCGCGAAATTTTGGCGCTCCGCAAGCTAAAGCTGCATACGCTGCTCACCGTTGTTGTGGACGAGGTGGATCAAATGTTCCAGCTCGGCGGCACGGCAGACGTGGAGCATATTCTGCGCGGGACGTTGCGGGACCGCCAGCTGATGTTCCTGTCGGCGACGATTAACCCGGATATTCGGGCATTGGCGGCGAAAGAGATGAAGGAGCCGCTTGAAATCGGGATCGAACCGGAGCAGCGGACGTCCAAAACGGTGGAGCATCTTTACTTCGTATCCGAAGCGCGGGACAAAATCGATATGCTGCGGCGGATCGTACGCCACTTCGAACCGGAGCGGACGATTGTTTTTATCAACAATACGGATCAGATTGCCGAAGTTGAGGCGAAGATGAATTATGTTGGTCTCAGCGCCGGAGCTTTATATGGAGATGCGGACAAAACGGCGCGCAGCTTGACGCTGCAGCGATTCCGCGAGGGGAAAATCCGCGTGCTGGTGGCGAGCGACGTTGCTGCCCGAGGACTGGACATTGAGAATTTGGCCCTGGTCGTTAACCTCGATCCGCCCATTGATTCCGAGCATTACGTTCACCGGGTCGGCCGAACTGGCCGTATGGGCCGGAAAGGGCTGGCCGTATCGATCGTTACGCCGCAGGAAGAGTTCATCATGCGTAAATTCGCTCGAGAACTGGGCATTGAGATTGAGCCCAAGGCGTTATATAGCGGGAAGCTGGTGGATGCCGGTGAGGCGGGTTCCGGCAAGCGAACTCGTTCCTCCGTTCGCGGCAAGGCCGGCGCAGACGCGGCTCCTCGCCGCGCAGGCTCATCGGGGACCGCAGGCCGTACAGCAGGGGAAGGCGGCAGCGGGCGAACACACCCGTCCGCGCAGATTTCCGGCCGGCCGGCTTCCGGTCACGGAGGACCGCGGAAGGCATCGCCAACCGCGGAGCGGAAGAAGGAGCGTCTTTCGGATCGGAAGAATAAAGGCGCTCCGAAGTGGTTGAAAAATAAGCCGCCGCGCAGTTAGGCGGATCGTGGGAGGCGTTAGGTTTGAGTGGAAGTGAACTGCCCGTATTGCAGGTCGACGAGCTGAGCGGCGGCTACAGCTTGGGAAGGCCTGTACTTCACGAGATTAGCTTCGAGGTGAAGCCGGGGGAAATGGTTGGGCTGATCGGGTTAAACGGAGCCGGTAAGAGCACGACCATGAAGCATATTCTGGGGCTGATGACGCCGCATCGGGGAGAGATTCGCATCTCCGGCAACACGCGGGACGAAGCGCCGGAAACGTACCAATCACAGTTGGCCTTCGTTCCGGAGTCGCCGTTGCTCTATGAGGAATTGACAGTACGGGAGCATTTGGAGTTTGCGGCCCGGGCTTACGGCGTGGAGCCGGCGGCTTACCGGGAGCGGGCGGACCATCTGCTGAAGCTGTTCCATATGGAAGAGAAGGCGGACAGCCTGTCAGCCCATCTCTCCAAAGGGATGAAGCAGAAGGTGATGATCATGTGTGCGTTCATCGCCCGGCCGCCGCTGTATATTATCGATGAACCGTTTCTGGGATTGGACCCGCTGGGCATCCGGTCATTGCTTGATTTCATGTTGGAAATGAAACAGGGCGGAGCCTCGATTCTATTAAGCTCGCATATTCTGTCAACGATTGAAAATTACTGCGACCGCTTTATCGTTCTGCACCGGGGGAGAGTGCTGGCCCAAGGGACGCTGGCTGACATCGGGGAGCAGGCGCAAGCCTCGGGAGCTTCGCTGGAGCAAATTTTCTACGCCTTAGTGAAGGACGGCGAATAGCGATGGAGCTTCAAACGCTGCGAAGCCGGCGGAGAGCGGCCTTCTGGGGCAAAGTGCTCCCGTATTTGCCCTATGTCTTTCAGAGCGGCCTCGCCGTCTTGCTGCTCCTGCTTATTATTGCGTTTTCGGCCTGGTATACGGCGTTTCTGCAAAACATTCCGCCCGGTTTGCCGATTCGCTGGATTTTGCTGCTGTTATGGGGTCCGCTGACCGTATATGCCGGATTTCGAACCTATGCGCAGCCGGCTGACGTAATTTTCTTACTGCCGCAGGAGACGCAAATGAAGGCCTACCTAGCCCCGGCTTTTCGGAACGGACTGATTTATAAGCTGGTTGGACTCTATATTGTGGTGTTGCTGGCTTGGCCGTTGTATCAGCGCAGCGGAGAGGGCGTGGTTATTCAGCCCCTATGGCTGATGCTGGTCGTCCTGCTGTTGCTCAAGGCGTTAAGTGCCTACGGAGCTTGGCAGGAGCTCAGAATTACGACGTCCCGGGCCAGAGCCGGGTACCGCTTGCTGCGCTGGTGCTTTGTGCTGCTGATGACGGCGGCTTGGATCTGGCAGCCAGCCTGGAAAAGCACCTTGTTCACGGTGCTCGTCAGCCTCAATTACGGCCTGATCTTGTGGTTTCCGATGAAATACAGGGTCCCTTGGGACAACCTGATCACCGCTGAACGCACGGCGGCTGCCCGGGTGCAGATGATTCTCGGCTGGTTCGTGGACGTGCCGTCGGAAGGACAGAAGGTGATCCGCCGCCGCTGGTTGTCCGGCATCGGCAACCGGATTCCTTGGCAGCCGGCCGAGGCCTACCGTTATTTGCTGGTCAAGACGTTTGTCCGCAGCGAGCTGTTGGGCATCCTGCTTCGCCTAACACTGCTGGGCATGGTGCTGACGGGATGGAACGACAAATCCTGGCTCGGACCGGCGATTCACTTGCTGTTTGTGTTCCTGTCGGGCATGCAGCTAGCCGCCTTACGCCAAACCCATCGGGACTCACCGGCAGCCTCCTTCTATCCATTGCCTGCCGGCGCACGGAAGACGGCGACGCTTCGATTAAGCTCCCGATTGCTGTTCGCGATCACGGTATTGCTATGGCTGCCGATGGCCGTCATACCGGGCGGCGATACCCTTTTGACGTTTGGTTCCTTGGCCGCAGGCTTGCTGCTGGCGATAGGCATGCGTTCTTCCTGGAAGCGCAGATGGCGCGAGGAGGACGAAGACGAGGAATAGCAAAAACGGACCGTTCCCGGGTGGGAGACGGTCCGTTTTTGCTTGGAAACTTTTTATTCAGCAGATTAATACAGGATGGAACGGCTAACGATAACCAACAGGATAAAGAGAACCAGGATCACACCCGTGCTCGTGAACAGGCCGCCGTGACCGCCGTAGCCGCCTCCGTAGCCGCCTCTTGCTTCTTCAATTCCACTCATCTTCATTCCCCTTTCCCATTTAGGTGTATTGTGATAGTACACCGTATTGTATGAGAAGAGGGGCTGGCGTGCGTGGGCCAATGTGCCGTTCTCCGACGGACCCGCCGCCTATTTGCCCTGCAGGTCTTGGACCCCTTGATAGATCAGATCAAACAGTTCCTCCAGATGCTCCTCCGCGATACAGGAGAAGGCGATCCGCAGGTCGGTGTCGCCCAGCGCGATCGTGCCGATACCGTACTGGTGGATCAGATGCTGGCGCAGCGCTTCCGCCGCAACCGTCTTGAGCTTCAGGCACATGAAATAGCCGGAATTAAACGGATAGTATTCCCAAACGTCCCCATACTTGCCGCTGTCGAGCAAGGCTTTGACTTTATTGGCCCGGCCTTTCATAATCCGGAATTTCTCTTCCTTCTGGGCGGTAAATTCCGGAGATTTCAGGGCATGAAGCACAAACGTCTGCGAAGGATGGGCACCGCTCGAAATCGTGGCGCGGATGATCCCCAACGTCTTCTGTTCCAATGCGGTCAGCACCGCTTGGTCTTCGGCGGCGTAAGTAATAAATCCGACGCGGAAGCCCCAGACGTATTCTTCTTTCGTTGCGCCGTCCACTTTGATCGGCAAAATGCGCGGATGCAGTCCTGCCAGCTTGCCAAACAATGATTCATGAAGGGAATCTTCGAAAAACAACCCAAAATAAGCGTCGTCGGTCACGACGACCACATTAATTCCTTCTTCGGCCGCTGCCTGGATGGCAGCTACGATCTCTCCGCCTTCCTTGGCGCCCGGCGTATATCCGGTTGGATTGTTCGGGAAGTTCAAGATAACGATCGCTTTGCCTTTGTCCTTCTGAGCTAGCAGCGCTTCACGCAATCCGGCGCTGTTGAAGGTCATGTCTTCGGTAAACAGCGGGAAATTCACGATGTCGGCGTGACGGCGAATGCCGAAGGTAAGCTCGTAGTTCTCCCAGTTTTTGTCCGGATAAATGACAACATCGCCTTCATCAACGAACAGGTCGGCGACGATGCTGAGCCCGTGGGTCAGGGCGTTGGTAACAATCGGTTGGCCGAAGCTCTTGCCTTCGAGCGACGGGTTCTCCTGGATCATTTTGTCACGCCATACGCTGCGCAGCTCAGGTTTGCCTGCTGGCGGGGCATAAGGGTACAAATCCTGCGGTTTATAGGCGGACAACGTGTCCTGAATCGCTGCCAGATGCATCGGGATGCCGTTTTCGGTAGCGATGCCGATCGTAGCGTTATATTTCTTAGCGTGGGCTGAAGCTTCGGCAGATTGGCTTAAAATGCCTTCCTTCGGGAAGTAAATTTCCTTGCCCAGCGTGGACAGCATGTCATACACGTGCCGGTTGCCGGATTTGACGCTCTCGTTTAACTGCTCCGCGAGTGGGTTCATCACATTCATCCTTCCAAATCGGTTTGATATTTTAGGACAGTAACGTCTTAAACTGCCTAACATTATATCATTTCGACTCGGGCACGTCACGGTGAAATCACAACGGATTTGGCTTATTTTTCTTAGTGGGCCGGGCAGGCCAGCTTGGGATCGGTAAAACACGACGGAATGATCGCATACTCCTTGGCTACCGTGAAGCAGACCTGCGGATCCCGAGTGATCTGCTTCATTTTCTCTCCGGCCAGACTTCCGTGAAAATAGAAATGCTCGCCATCATAAACGAATTTGAGCGGCGTGACCCGGCTCCAGCCGTCCTCGCCTACCGTACCGAGAAAACCGAAGCTCATCTCCTGCAAAAACTCGCGAATTTCCGCCTCTTCTGTGATGCTAAATTCTTTTCTGCGCATGGATGGTTCCCCCTCCGATTGTTTGACATTCAGCTTACGCCGGAAATTGACAAGAAAAAAGAACCAATTTACATTTGAGGGTGTATTTCGAATGAAAGCGGCCTGGGGGGATATTTAAACCCGTGCGCTTTAAAGGTATAATAAAGGTGATAAACTTGTCCTCGTTATTAAAATAGGAGGGCAGGATACTGTACGGATCAGGCAAAATGATGCGTTTGTAGTTTTTTTATGGGGGGGAAGGACATGCTTCACGTTTCACCATCATCATTTGAATTGAAGCCGGCATTCGCCAAAATCGTATGCGAACCCGGTTGGAAATGGCACAAGCGGGAGAAGCCGTTGCAGAATTATGATCTCTTCTATGTGTGGAGCGGTGAAGGTACGGTTGTCCTGAACGACCAACCCATTCCGGTCAGTAAAGGCAGCTGCTTCCTGTTCCGAAAAGGGGATCACACCAGTGCCACGCACAACCCGCAGAAACCGCTGGTGCTGACGTACATTCATTTCGACGTCCATGAGCCCGTGACGGAAGTGCCGGGTCCCTACCGCGTACTGGAGGATACGCTGGATTTCGAATATATGTTGTCTCGTTACGTCCGTTTATTCTTGATGAAAGCCTATGCCGCCGAGGAGGAGGCCCAGCTGATTCTCAAGCAGCTGTTGATCCATTTGCTGCGGGAGGAGCGGCAAGTGCCGGTGGAGAAGAAGGTCAGCAACCAACTGCATGAAGTGATTCATGAAGTGGCGAATTATGTGCTGCAACATCCCGGACTTCCCCACAAAGTGCAGGATTTGGCTGCCCGGGCGGGCTTATCCCCGCGCTATTTCTCGATTAAATTCAAGGAAATTATCGGGATGTCCGTGCAGTCTTACATCATCAAGTCAAGGATCGACCGGGCGCAGCATTTGCTCCTGCATGCCGGCATGAATGTGACCGAGGTTGCGGATGCGCTGGGGTATCGGGATATCTTCTTCTTCAGTCGCCAGTTCAAACAATATACGGGAAAAAGCCCGTCCGAAATCCGCTAAGCAGGCTACTCTAATCTAACCCAACCCACCCTAAAGTTAAATAAGCTTCATTTATCGACCGCCGGGCTTCATGCTCGGCGGTTTTTCCGCTTGCCCTGCGAACCGTCTCCTTGACCAAAGTCTAGGGAGCAAACCGGTCCCGCGCCTGTGGTGGTTCACGGGAACCTTGATATAAGCTCAGGATAGATGGAAATAGAAGGAGGACGAAAATGCGAAAGAAACGTACATCCCAAATCGCATGGCTGGCGGCATCGGCCGTACTTCTGGCCCTGGCTTCAGGTTGCGGTCCGGCGGAAAATGAAACGCTGCAGCAGCAATGGGGGCAGACCTTGGGGAATACCGTTGATTCGATAAGCCAATCGATTAGCGAGACCGCGGCATCCGTGCAGCAGTCGGTGGCGCTGGCCGCAGACGAGTGGAAGGACGATTTGACGTTCACGGGACGCTCGCATGACCTTTCGACAAGCGAAGCCATCGGCAACGCCAGCAAGCTGCAGCTGGAGAATGCCGTAGGGCGTCTTGAGTTGAAGGAAGGCACGTCCGATCAGATCGTGGTGAAAGCGACCATCCAGGCCGCGGATCTGCCGGCACGTAAGGAGAAGCTGGATACGTTGTTTGAACAGAGCGAGGTGACCGTCACCTCTCAGGGCAATACGGCTCAGGTGCGCGTGCACGCCAAAGGCGCGCCGGACCAAAATTTATGGGATTGGGCGCAGAAGGAGCTGCATTTTACCGAATTCCGCATCGATTATGTCGTTGAGGTCCCTGCCGGGATTCAGGAGTTTGAAGTCACGAACCATGTCGGGGAGATCGCGGCGAGCGGGCTTACGGGAACCTACCGGCTGAAGGGAGAGGTCGGGTCGATTCGGGTCGAGGATGCCCGTCTGTCCGGGGATTCATCGATCCGTACAGCCACCGGCAGCATCAATCTAGATATTCTCACGCTGGATACGGGCGGTCAGCTTCAAGCCATCACCGATGTTGGCAGCATCACGGCAACGCTTGATCCGTCGTTAGCCTGCGATCTCGAAACGTCCAGCGAACTGGGCGAAGTCATTGGAGCCGCGAAGGGACGAAGCGAGCGGGGCGGCGGAGGGCCGTTGGTCGCGCTGGAGACTTCCATCGGCAGCATTACGGTGCAATAAAGGGGAAGAGCCGGCCGAAGCCGGCGGGCGATGATCACTGAATTAGCTTGGTTTTGCGGAGTTAAACCGGCCCAGCGCTTCGCCCATCCGTACCTTCTGTCCGGGCGCAAGTTCAGGCAATGGGGTGAAGGTGCCGTTCTGGGTGAGCAGAACGACGGTGGATCCAAACTCGAAATAAGCCAGGTCGTCGCCTTGCTCCCAGGATTTTGCCGAAGGGTCGGTGTACTGGATGCTGCTCACGTTCATCGCGCCGACCTTCACGAGGGCGATTTCCCCATAGTCGTGGGAAATGTAAGTGATCAAGCGTTCGTTTCGGCACAACACCTTCTTCATATGGCGCATGCCAAAATCGTTCACCGGGTAGACCCGGCCTTTGATGTGCTCGCATTCCAGCTTCTTGCCCGTCACGGGTGCGTGAATCCGGTGATAATCGGTAGGACTCAGATAAAGAACAAAGGCGTAACCGTGTTTGTACAATTCTACACGAGGGGAGCCGTCCAGCAGCGCTTCCAAGGAATAATCCTGTCCTTTGACGTTCAAGATCGTGCCGGATTGCACCTCGCCCATAAACGTAATCAGCGCGTCCACTGGACTGATCATCACTCCCGGCTCCGCGTGCAGCGGGCGCATGCCCGGCTTTAATTTGCGGGTGAAGAACTCGTTTAACGTGCGATATTCCCGAAGCTCCTTCTCCGCTTCATGCAGCGGAATGCCATACGATTTTGCGTAAAAAGGGATCATTGCTCGGCTAACCCCCGAATGGGAGAACTTGCCCATCAACCGGGATAACCATTTCCGGGAGGAGAGCTCTGTCATCCATTTCATCCATGTCGCGGCCAAATCGCATCCTCCTAGTCTGTCCAGTAATGCTGCATTGGTATTGATGAATTCGTTGCCACTTCCGCTTATCTTGACACAGAATCAGGCCGAAATCAATACAGGACGGGTAACTCCTAGTTTACAGATTTGTACAAATTTAGGCTTGATGCCTGGGCGGAGTTGGTGTATGTTTATATCAATCGCATAGGGATACGGGGGCTTGAGCGAATCAGGCTGAGATAGCGGCATATTGCGCCGCGGACCGTTAATCTGATCTGGATAATGCCAGCGTAGAGAATCGATCGTCCGGGACTTTTTGTGCCTATGTGCGCCCCCGTGACCTGACCGCCGTCTGAGCTTATTCAGGCGGTTTTTTTTACGATGCGAGGATTTAAACCAAATGATCAAGAGGAGAGATGAAGATGTCGGAGGTTGTTCAAAAAAGAACGGGGCGTGGCCTCAAGCTAAGCGATGTGCTGGTGATGGTGTTGGTTTCGTTGGTGCTGGGCGTGGTGTATCACTTCTGGAGCTCGGTGTACAATTTGTTCTCCCCCCTGTTCTTCCAGGCCGATGAACTGGTGTACGGAATGTGGTTCCTGGCTGCAACGCTGGTGTTCTTGCTGATCCGCAAACCGGGGGTGGCGTTGATCGCGGAGGTCGCTGCGGCCCATGTGGAAATTTTGTTCGGCAGCGAATGGGGAGTTCAGCTGATTCTTTACAGCGTGCTGCAAGGCTTAGGGGCGGAGCTGGTGTTCGCTGCGTTCCGGTATCGGAAATTTTCCGGCTCCGTTGCTGCATTAGCCGGGATCGGAGCTGCCGTGGGTTCGGTTATCCCGGATTTCTTCTACGGATATGTGCAGGATTACGAGCCATGGCTCTTGACCGCCAAATATGCGATGCGGGCCGTCAGCTCGGCGCTGATCTGCGGGTACTTCGCTTATGCCGTTGTGAAGGCCGTAGAGGCGACAGGGGTTACGACGCTGCTGCGACCGGTTGATCCGAAAGACTATGCGGCGTTGAATGACTGATGCGGAAGGAAACGACGGCAGCTGAGGTCCGGGAGCTGCGGCTCAAGTTCCCGGGTGAAGACCGGTTTGTGTTTAAGGATTTGGATTTCTCGGTGCGGCGCGGGGAGCATGTGCTGCTGCTGGGTCCCAGCGGATGCGGCAAATCGACGCTGCTCCAGGTGCTGAGCGGCATCATTCCAGACTTGGTAGAGATTCCGATGCGCACGTCCGCGCAGCAGCTTCCCTCGTCGTGGCGCTTTCTGTTCCAGGATCCGGATACGCAGTTTTGTATGCCTTATGTGGATGAGGAGTTGGCTTTTGCCTTAGAAAATTTAGGCGTGCCGAAGCAGGATATGCCCGCGCGGATGCAGGCCGCATTGGCCAAGGTGGGCCTGGACCTGCCTGAGATCCATGTGCCGATCGATTCGCTGTCCCAAGGGATGAAGCAACGGTTGGCGCTCGCATCGGTGCTGCTTGGCGATCCGGAGGTGCTGCTGCTGGATGAGCCTTCGGCTTTGCTGGACCCGCAGGGCCGCGAGCAAATCTGGCAAGCGATCGCCAAGGTGGCCGAGGATCGCACCTTGATTATCGTGGAGCACCGGATCGAGGAGTTGACGGCACTGGGGCTCGTTGACCGCGTCGTGTTGTTTGGACCGGACGGGCAGGTGCTGGGCGAGGGGGCACCGGACGTAGTGTTTGACACGTACCGTTCCGAGCTCATTGAGTTTGGGATCTGGTATCCCGGCGTCTGGGAGGCGTATTTTGCCACCGAAGCCGGCCGTCGATTGCTAGAGCCGGTGAAAGATGAACGGCGATTGGATGGACCTGCCGCCGTGGAACTGACCGATTTTTGCGGGTTCCGGCAAGGGCGGCCGGTGATTGAAGTCGGGCAAGCCGCCGTGTATCCCGGGGATTGGATTGCGATCACAGGACCTAACGGTGCTGGGAAAAGCTCGCTGTTGCTCAGCCTGATCGGCTTGTTGCCATCAGAGGGAGCATTCGTGCTGCAGGGAAAGCGGATCGAGACAGGGAAGCTCAGCCGCCGTGCCCGCAGACGAATGCTGGAGTCGACCGCTCGTGAGATCGGATTTGTGTTCCAGAATCCGGAGTTTCAGTTTGTCGCCGATCGGGTGGTGGACGAAGTCGCCTTCTCGCTGAGGGAGGACGGACTTGGCGACGATGCGCTGAACCGTCGGGTGACGGCGTATCTGGAGCAGTTTGGTCTAACCGGCTTGGAGATGCGGCATCCTTACCAGTTGTCGCTGGGCCAGAAGCGGCGTCTTAGCGTGGCTGCGGCTGCGGTGCGCGAGCAACGGCTGCTGTTGCTAGATGAGCCGACCTTCGGCCAGGATGCGGCGAACACGTTCGCCATCCTGCAGCTATGCGAGGCGTTGCGCCGGCGCGGGACGGCGATTCTTATGGTTACCCATGAAGAGCGGATTGCGGAGCAGGTGGCCACCCAGCATTGGGAGGTGCGGGACGGACGGCTAACGTCGCAGCGGTTGACCCGGCGGGTGGATCGATCTCCGGCAGGTGCCGGTGAGTCACCTGGATCAAATGGATCGGCCGGACGGGGAGCGGATACCACCTCCGCGAAAATCAAACAACACGGGAGTTCCGGTCCAGAGGCGGTGATATCAAGATGAGACGTTTTCTGACCCCGAAGCGGCGGACTTGGCTGCACCAGGCGAATCCGGCCGCCAAGCTGGCGTTGATGATCCTGCTGTTTCTGCTGACGTTATTTACGCACCGGCTCGATTTTATTTTTTATCAGGCGATCTTGTTTACGTTCCTGCTGTTCCTGTTCAGCGGATATGAGCCCTGGAAAGTCGCCTTGCTTCTGTTCCCCTTTGCACTGATTTTTGCCTCCTCAGCGGCGACGATGATTCTGTTTGGCAAAGGGACGGAAATTTGGTGGTCGTGGGGATTGTTCCGCATCTCCGAAGAAAGCTTTTACCGGGGGATTCATATCGGGTTTAAAGCGGTGGCCTTTGCCGCCGAAGGGCTGTTGTTCGTGTTGACGACTCCTTCGGTCGCCTTGTTTTACGCGCTGATGCAGCAGGCGAAGCTGCCGCCAAAATACGCCTACAGCTTTATGGCCTCGGTCCGGCTACTTCCCATGGTCTGGGAGGAGCTGCTTGTCCGACGCAATGCGCTGCTGATCCGCGGCGTTCGCCGTCCGCGCGGACTGCCCGGCCTTGTCGCGCATGCGAAGCTGTATGCTGTGCCGCTGCTATCCCAGAGCATCCGGCGGGCCCATCGCGTTGCTGTCGCCATGGAAGCGAAAGCGTTCGACGGGAATCGGCCGCGCACGTATTATTACCCGACTTCCTATTCCCGGTACGATGTGCTGACATTGCTGCTCATCGCCTTGTTTGCGGCTGCAGCTTACTTGCTGGCGGTCTTGTACCCGCCATTTCACATTGCGGATGTCCGTTATCATTAAATCTATGAAACGAAAGGGCATGATTCCTTCCGGAGGCGGTTTGCAGCCTGCTCTGTGGAGAGGAATCTGCCCTTTTTTTGGGCTTTGGTCATTTGGCTAGGCCCGGTCCGATTGGTCTAACAAATAACGGGCGTAAGCCATCGGCTGACGATACGAATCCTTCCAAGCATCCAGCAATCCGGCTTTTCGAAAGCCGTAACGCTGGTCACGCCCATTGCATTCGATAAAGTAAGGCTTCCCGCTTGCGGTTAAGCCAATGTCCAGCCCCAGGTCGGCGAGATGCGGGAGACGGTTGCCCAGATAGCGGGAGATGGTCAGGGCAAGCTCATTGACGTGAGCAAGGGCCGCCGGGACGATCCGCTCCGGGAGCGCTTTGGCCAGCAGTTCCTCAGCGGGAAGGGCTTCGCCGCCTCTGGCGAGGTTGCACACAAAGCTGCCTGCAGCAGCGACTTTGGCGAAGCGCCCGGTCACGCTCCAATCGCCTCCGCCGCCCCGCTGGACGGTGATCCGCAGATCGATGGGGCGCTGCTCGTATTCCGCCAGCGGAATACGCTCTTGCACGAGATACGGCGTACGCCGTAGCATGCGCCGGGCCCAGGGCGGCAGTTGTCCCCGGTGCAGTCGAACCGTCCTCCATTGCTGCTTGCCTAGTGGCGAAGCATAAGTGAGTTCCCACCCTGACGACGGCATATATCGCAATCGCATTACGCCATGGCCAACGGAGCCGCGGATCGGCTTTAGGATGAGGTCACTATGGCGGGACATCATTTTCCGCAAGTTGCCGGAGTTTAACGGCATCGCCGCCGGAAGGTACGGCCGCAAGTGAGGAGCGCCCCAAAGCAAGCGGTGGATGAAGTCTTTTCCATAACGGTTGGTCGTATTAAAGATCGTGATGCCCCGGGCATTCAGGGATTGGAGTTTTTTTCGAGCTGCGAGTCTGGGGTATAACGCTCGGTTATGGATCACCGCAGGCAAGGGCAGCTGTTGCTCTACGTATTCGATGCCATTATAAACATACGCGACACATCTGGCCCCTGCCGGATCGATGCCAGCAAGACGCAAGAAAACGGGGGTTAATCCATATTCCCGCGCCGCTTCTTCATACCCTGTGATCCACTCTTGGCCGGTTCTGCGCGTGGGGATCCCTCGGTACATGCTGGAATTCAGCAGGATTCCGATAGTGTCCTGACTCAAGTGGGTTTCCTCCTTCCCGTGCGTCTTCCTTCAGTGTATGTTGTCCCGGTTCATTAGCGTGGACGACTGTGCTGCGACAGCCGCCTGTTTTCGGGCGAACTGCGGATGGATCGTCGCCTTTGGCAAATTAGGCTCATCTTCCAAGAAGGTGTCACAATTGCCGGGAGGTTTTCGTATATTTAGGATATCGAATGCAAGCGAAACGGTAAGGAGGGGGACTTCACATGGATCGGGAAAAAGTCGCGGTGATCGCGCCTGACGCCCTTGCGGCTGCATCAGGAAAACACCGTCCAGTGAAGAGGGTGCTGGAACGAATGCTCCCTCATGCGGCAGAGCAGCTGCACATTCGCCTCTTTGGCGTTGCTGACGGGCATTTACCGTCCCAAGGCTGGATGGGGGGCGTCCCTTTTTATTGCTTGCCCGGAGGACGTCTCTACCTGGAGTCACTGCTGCGGCACTTGCGCAAGTGGCGGCCGGATACGGTGGACGTTCATGGCCGACCGCTGCTGGCCTGTCAACTTAAAGCTCGGCTTCCACTCTCCCGCGTACTGTTGACGTTGCCCTCTGCCCGGATCTTTTCTCCTCCCTGCCATCCCAAGGCATGTACGACGCAAATTCTGGAAAGCGTGGACGGCCTGATCGTCGGCAGTGAACGGACTAAAGCCGAGTTGCTGGCGCAGTTCCCCTCCTTGGTCACTCCGGTATGGGTGCATTTGCCGGGGGCGAGCTTGGAGGAGCAGGCGGTGCTGCGTTGGACGCCAGATGGGGAACAGCAGCGTCAGCAGCGGCTGATGGAGCTGGGATGGACGAACCGCAAAATCGTTCTGCTGGCCGGCAGTTGGCCGCCGCTTAGGGATGAGGGGCACATTGTCTCGGCTCTTACGGAAGTGCTGGATCGCGTACCGGAGGCGATGTTGGTGTTCCTTGCCGCCGACTCCCCCGGATCCGGGTCTTCCCGTGAATTGCTTGAACGACCGAAGCAGCATGGGCTTGCCGCCTACGCTCCGGAACGGATTGCCTGCCTGCCGGCCGGGTCGCCCTATTCCATCTCGGACAGGTACCTCTTGGCGGATTGCCTGGTGCTGTTACCGGGCGATGAGCCGGCGTCGATGTTAACGCGCATCGAAGCGATGGCCGCCGGCTTGCCCACGTTGGACGCCAGCGACGCCCAGGTGCTCGAATTTGCGGTAGATGGTCTGCTCGCCGAAGGGGCGGGGGACAGCTTGGCAGATCGGATCGTACTGCTGCTGGAGGAAGAGGAGTTTCGTCAAGTCATCGGCCGGGCCAGCCGAGAAATCGTTCGTCGTCATTACCGCTGGGAGCACGCCGCAGACCGTTGGGTAAGTCTCGTTCGCGCTAGAGGGATTCAGACGAACGCAGGCCGCCGCAGCGCCAAAAACTGACGATGTCTGGATATCCATAGCTAATCTTAGGAAAACGCCGAAAGGCGTTTTTTTCTTTTGGCTCACAGCAGGGCCTGTGCCGCATTCGTCAGGACAACTGTACGTTTGCCGTTACCAGCCCCCCGGCCAGACATACACTGAGGTATATGCTCCGGTATTATTATGTTTTTGGGAGGAAATTGATGTGGTCAAAAAACGCAAGCCGCCGCGCATCCGACTGAACCGCAAACCGATTCAGCGCAAAAAAGTGCTGCCGCGTTTGGTCAATCATCCCGATCCCATCGTATCCATCATCATTCCGGCGATGAATGAAAGGGCGACGATCGCCAGCGTTCTGCGCGAAGCCAGCCGGGTGCATCCGCGCAGCGAAACGATCGTCGTTGTTAACGGCTCAACCGACGGGACCGCCGCGCTGGCTGAAGCCTGCGGCGCTCGCGTCATCCACGTACCGGAGCCGCTGGGACATGATGTGGGCCGGCGCGTTGGGGCGGAGGCGGCCCGCGGTCAAGCGCTGCTGTTCATCGACGCCGATATGGTGATTCCGGCTCGGGAGCTGCGGCCTTTTGTCACCGCGGTGCTGATGGGTGTCGACGTGGCGCTGAACGGCTACTCCGGCCCGGCGCGAGGGAAGGTGGCTCATCCGGTCATTCTGGCCAAACACGTCCTGAACGGTGTGCTGCAGCGCCCTGACCTGCGTGGAGCTTCCTTAACGGCGGTCCCGCATGCGATGAACCGAACAGCGGTGGACACCGTCGGCTTGGATACGCTGGAGGTTCCGCCGCTCGCCTTAGCTAGAGCGATCCGGCTGGGGTTAAACGTCCAGCCGGTGCATACCGTTCCCGTCGGCAAGCTGAATCCTGCCCGGGGACGAATATGGAACAAGGGAAGTCGCGTCGATCCGCTGACCGCATTGGTGGCAGGGGATCATCTGGAGGCCATTCATTGGCTGCTCCGCCAGCTGGGACCGCGCGGCGGATACAGCGATCTGGGCCGGCAGCGCGGTAAGGTGAGGTGAACCATTGATGGTCATGGTAACTAGGCAAACGATGAAGCATCGTCGGAAACGAAGAAGCGGATCGCTGACCCGCTTGCGCGGAGCAGCAAGCCGGAGAACGAGCGGCTTCATCCGCAAAGGCCGCCGTTTGGCCCGTCCGTCGACGGGGAAAAGATATGCCAGCGCCCCGCTCCAACACCTCAAAGCCAAAGCTTGGGCCGCAGGAGTCCGTGCGGTGGCAGCACAGGATAGGGCGGAGAAGGGTTCGCCTCATATGCAGGATTGTTTTCAAGCGTGGGCGCAGGCGGAGCGGGTGGACCAACTGCCTTTCACGGCTTTGCTGACGGCCTCCTTGGCGTATCGCCGCGGTTATGCCCATGCGGCCGGGCTTAGTAAGCCGTGGATTCCGCTGCCGCTGAAGGGCCGTGCCTCGGCCATTGTGACGGCGAGTAATGAGGAGAAGACGTTGCCGGCGGTTTTGGCGGAGCTCCGCAAGTTGCCTCTGCATGAGATCATTGTCGTCCTGAATGGTTGTAATGACGCAAGCTTTGCCGTCGTGGATCGGGATCCGCGTATCACGCGGCTGAGCTTCCCCGAACGGTTAGGGCATGACGTAGGACGGGCGATTGGGGCAGCGGTAGCCACCGGAGATATTTTGCTGTTCACGGACGGGGATATGTGTGTTGCCGCAGAGGATCTGGCTGCTTTTTTGATCGCGATCGACCGGGGGGAGGATTTGGCTCTCAACGATTTGACGCCGCATCTGCCGCCGTTCTCCCAGCAGGATGAGGTGACGCGCTGCAAGGCATTCCTGAATCTGGCGCTGGGACATCCGGAGTTGAAGGCGAACTCGTTAACTGCGGTGCCAAACGCTTTGTCCCGCCGCGCTGTGCGGACGGTGGGCATCACTGCGCTGGTCGTTCCTCCGAAAGCCCAGGCGCTGGCGTTGGTTCGTGGACTGAAGGCAGTAGCGCCGATTTCCGTGGACGTTATCCGCAAAAACCGTCTCCGCACCAGCAACAGCGGGGCAGGCAATGCGGTCGCGCAGATGATCGTTGGCGACCATCTCGAGGCGCTTGGCGAGGTTATGAAAACGGAAGGTGTCCGGTTGCGATTTTCCACACTGGGCCGGAGCGAATTGGCGAAAGTGAGGAATGCCCGATGACGGCTGGAGTGACGAGTATCATCATTCCGACCTATAACGGGCTGCACTTGCTTGCCCCTTGCGTGGCGGCGATCCGCCAGTATACGGAGACTCCCTATGAGATCATTGTGGTGGACAACGGCTCCGAGGACGACACGGCATCGTTCTGTCTGAGCGAGCGCCTGATCCTGGTGGCGCTGCCGCGCAATGAAGGTTTTCCGGTCGCCGTGAACCGAGGATTGTCCGTCGCTTCGGGCGATCACCTCCTCGTTCTTAATAATGATGTCCTCGTCTCCCCGCGATGGCTCTCGAATCTGCTGCTGGCGCTGCACAGCGCCGCTGATGTCGGCCTCGTCGGCCCGGTGACCAATTATGCCAGCGGACGGCAGCAGGTGGCGATCAACTGGGCGGAAGGTGAGGATTTCGCCCAAATCGCCGAGCGCCATAACCATTCGGATCCGGTGAAATGGCAGGAAGTCCAACGGCTGATCGGCATGTGCCTGCTCTTTAAGCGGGAGGTACTGGAGCGGGCAGGAGGATTCGATGAACGGTTTTCGCCCGGCCATTATGAAGATGACGACTACTGCTACCGCGCTCGGCAGCTAGGTTACCGTCTGCTCATTTGCGGCGATACGCTGGTGTACCATGAAGGCAGCGCCAGCTTTAAAACCCGCCATCCGGAAGGGTGGAACGAGCTTATAGAACGGAACCGTATGCGGTTTATCGAAAAATGGGGCGTAGATCCTTGGCAATTTATTTAATGGGAGCCCCAAATTTTTAAGGTAAGGGAGGAGCGTTCATGAAAGGTGTGATTTTGGCGGGGGGCACCGGCACGCGTCTATACCCGCTGACCCGATTGATCAACAAGCATCTGCTTCCGGTCGGGAATTATCCGATGGTCTGTTACGGCATAGAACGGCTGCGTCAAGCTGGAATCACCGACATCCTCATTGTGATCGGCAAACAATCCGCAGGGCTGTACGCTGACTTCCTTGGCAGCGGGGAGAACTTTGGAGTCAACCTGACGTATCGCATCCAGGAATCGGCCGGCGGAATTGCTGAAGCTCTGGAGCTGGCTGAAGGGTTTATCCCGCGCGGCAGCAAATTCGTTGTGCTGTTGGGTGACAACCTGTTCTTGGACGATTTAACGCCATACGTGGAGCGATTTAAGCAGCAGCCGCTGGGCAGCGCACGGGTGATGCTGAAGCCGGTGGATGATCCTCGGCGTTACGGCGTGCCGGTGTTTGCTGAAGACGCCCCGGAACATATTGCCTATATCGAAGAAAAGCCTAAGAAGCCGAAGTCGAAATATTCGGTTACCGGTATTTACATGTACGATGACAGCGTATTTGGCATTATCCGCAGCATCGAACGTTCTGCCCGCGGCGAGCTGGAGATTACGGACGTGAACAACCGCTACGCGCGGGACGGAAAGCTCGAGTTCGACGTGCTCCAATTGTGGTGGGGAGACGCCGGCACGTTTGAATCGCTGCAGGAAGCCGCAATTCATATGAAAGGCGTACTTCCCTAAGCGATAGGGAAGCCGGAAAGGAGGCACGGGATGGCTACACGCGACAATGCGGCGGGCACCAGCCGCAAAACTCTCGGCCGGCGGGGCACCGGCAGCGCAGCTGCGGCCGCAACGGTCCGCCGGTCTGCCGGCCGGTGGAAGAACGGCCGCGCTAACCGGAACGTCGCCGGCAAGGCCGCGTTGCGCCGGCGTCACGGCAGCCGCCGGCGCCGCAGCGGGCGCCTCGGGCGCTTCGGGCGTCGCGGAGCTCGCGCGGCGGCTTGGCGGCGGTACCGGCAGGCGGCGGGCTATGCCGGCGGTATGATCGGTACCGGCGCCATGGCCGGTACCGACGGCGCGGGCAGTGCCGGCGCTGCAAGCCGCATTAGCGGCCCGGGGGGTCGCCAAGACCTGGCCGCTAAGGCCCTTTCGCCTGGCCCGGCCGCAATTACGCCGCCGCTATTGCCCGCATCCGGGCCGGCCTCGCTGGGCGCTTCCGGAGCCGCCTGGTCTGCGGCGGAAGCGGAGCGGGTTCGCGCCGCCGCCTTCGAGGCCGGCTACCGCGAAGGTTTGTTTGAAGGCGGGGAAGCCAAGCTGGGCCGCTTAATTCCCCGCTATATGCTGCTGCCCGAAATCTGGGTGGATGACGTCATTGCCGCGGGTTTCCCGACCGTCGCCGGGCAGCTTTATCCGCTGCTTACGCCAGCAGAGGTGTTCGCCGCTGCGGAGGGGGCGCTGCGGGAAGGCCGGCCGCTGTCGATTGTCCGTCTCGGCGACGGAGAACTGCTCACCTTGGCGCACGATACGGTAATTTCCACCGAGGAAGCGCTCCGCCGGGGGGCTTTTTTGCCCTATGCAGGCGTGCATTTGCCCGATCCAGCAGCGCGCGAAGCGTTGGCAGCCGCGATAAGGGCTGCGGATATTATCGGGGTTCCGGAATCCCGGCATCCTTCCTATCAAGGGCTGTTGTTCCCGGTGCTGCGCCACTATGGAATCGATTACCGCGGTTTACGCTTGACCACTTCAACCGTGAATTATGAATTAAATGCCGGAGGTTATTTAACGAGACTGCTGCATGGCCGGCGCGTCTTGCTGATCGGGAATCAGGCGGAAGTGTTGGCGGGATTTCTTGGGCAGCGCAGCGTGCAGGTTGTTGGTTGGCTTGCTCCGGTGCAGGGTGTAGCCGATGTGCCGAGAGTCGCGATGCGCCTCCGGGAATTTCCGGACTTTGATCTGGCTTTGGTTGCGGCCGGAGTGGCTGCCGTGATGATCTGCACACGGCTCTCCGGAGAGCTGGGCAAAGTGGCGCTGGATATGGGACATTTAGCCGACAAACTGATAAAAGGCGAGGCGGCATGGCCGCAGCTCGGGGAGGTGCACATCGGTGCAAATGGAGTTTGACGGAAAAACCAAGATGCAAGCTAGACTCGGTTCGGAAACCTACGAGCAAGGATACGTTGCCGGCTATGCTTACGGAGTTCAAGAAGGCTACCGAGCATTTGCTGACCGCCAGGAAATCACGAGTATCATCATACCGACCTGTGATCGCAGAGACCTGCTGCTGCAGTGCTTGGATCATATCGATCGATATACGTCTACACCGTATGAGGTCATCATCGTTGACAACGGGTCGACCGATGGAACGGCGACAGCGGTTCGGCGGCGGCCGGGTCGGGTGCGGCTGGCGGTGTATCCGCAGAACCTGGGGTTCGCCCGCGCCGTAAATACCGGACTGATGATGGCCAAGGGGAATACAATTGTGCTTCTGAACAACGATGTACTGGTGACGGAGCGCTGGCTGGATCAACTGCTGGCATGCCTTCGTCAGTTTCCTCAAGCAGCCGCAGTTGGGCCGGTAACGAATTACATCAGCGGCGAGCAGCAAATTGACGTTCCCTATGAGGACGTGGCGGATATGCCGGCTTTTGCTGCTTTGTACAACCGTTCGGATCCGATGAAGTGGCACATGACCGATCGGCTGGTAGGGTTCTGCGTAGCCTTTCCGCGAGCGACGCTGGAGCAAGTTGGTTATTTCGACGAAGGATATGAGATCGGCAATTTCGAGGACGAGGATTGGGTCGCCCGATTGCGCCTGCAAGGAAAGAAGCTGGTGATCGCTGAGGACACCTTCGTCCATCATTACGGAAGCATGACGATGAAAGGATTAGGCAATCAGCAGTTTCAGGAAGTGAATACCCGCAACCACCATTTCTTTCGTGAAAAATGGGGAGATTTGCACGCCCTCTATGCGAGGATGACCGATTGGCGCGAGGAACGGACGCTAAGGGCGGCCGATTTCTTCCCGACTCACGTGCGGGTTCGGGATGTAAAGGGAGGCGTACACTGGCTGGAGCATGGTGTTCGCCATCCTGTGCATCCGGCGGCGGCTGACACGATGCCGGTGCCGCTGCGGCTGTCTGTGCTGGATCTGGTCCAACTGCCCGTCGGCCCGGCCCGTTCAGCGGGGCAGCTGGCTGGTTTAAGTAGCGGAATGCCGACCGAAGCGGGCTTAACGGACGGCATCGTAGTCGCCAGCAGTGGACGGTGGTATCAAATTGATCGGGGGCAACGACGGGAGATCATCTCGGAATACACGCTCAGCGCATGGGGGCTTACGCCTTCGGTAACCGTACCGGAAAACGTAGTGGCCGCCTATCCCGAGGGGCTGCCGATTCTGCCTCCGCAACGCATCGTGAGTGAGGATTTATAGGCTGAAACGAGCCGGCTCTACAGGAACGCGCTTATTCGTACCGGCATATGTTATTGGAGGGCATCCTGGGGCTGGTGTCCGAAGTCCGCTAATCAGAGCGCGGCGTAAAGGCCGGCCTAAGTTGAGGAGGAGTCAGAGTGGAGCAAAAAATTTCTGAGATCATCGTGCACATGGCCCACTCTCACCAGCAGATGGCGCGGGTGATCGATGCGGAACGACAAGTTGCTGTACGCATGGCGCAGATCGTGCATGCGATTCCCGACGCCGAGCCAGCGTTCGATGGGACGCCCGGCATATTGGAGAATTCGGGTCGGATCAACAAAAGCGTGATCTCCTACTTAAATGCCATTGCCGATTTACAGGAAGCGATGGCCGAGAATTTGAGCCATGTGATGAAGCAATTAAAGGTCCAAGAAGAAGAGTGAGGTTAATGAAGCGGGGTATGATGCCATGAGCAGGGAACAGGCTTATCTGAACATGCTGGATGCGGCCGCGAAAATCCAGTGGAATGTCGCGATGATACTGGAGGCCAAGGCGGTCGAGTCCGAGAAGGTGCGCAACTGGATATTGAATCATGTGCTGGAGAGCAGTTTCGAGGATCACGAAAAGCAGCTGTCCGACCCGCTGGAGGTTCACGATCAACTCGTGGAGGTGATTGAGGGCCTGACCAAGCTGCAAAATGGGCTGTGCAGCAACCTGAAAACGGTGCTTCCTCCCGATGTGACAGAAGGCAGCGGCGATGGCCTGGACGGAGGATTCGGCGGATTGTTCGACGGTGGTGATTTTGATCTGGAGGCAGGCAAATGACGAGGTTCCCCCTTCAGGCCGGGGAGGAGGCGAAACTCCGGTTAGTTGATGCCATAAGCCAAAGCCAGAAGGCGATGGCGCGGATTCTCGGCAGCCTCGCCGATGTGACCGAACTCTCCCCGGACGCCGCAAGGCATATTGCCGGAAATATCGATAAATTGACCAAATATCAAGAAGCGATGGCTCGCACGGTTTGCGGGTTAACTTTTCATCGCGTCAAATATGGAACTCCTTCGCCGCCATGGATGATGGACGCTTGTTATGCAGCATACGACGTTACCCGAGGAGAACAGGAGGAAGAAGAAGGATGGCAAAAAACAAACTCCGGCGTACCCGCCGTGTAAAGCCGCGTACGGCGAGAAAAGTCCGGATCCGCAGAAAACGGAAGCTGACCCTAAGGCGGAGAAGTAAGACGATCCTTGCCCGCCGCAAGCGTCGCAAGGCGGTGCACAAGCCGCGTACACATCGCAGAAGAAGACGGAGATTAAGACGCCGGCGCACCGCTCTGACGGTCCCAGCAGCAGGGGTTGCGGAGCCTGTAGCGGAACAGGCAACGCCCGAAGACAAGACGATTTACGATCAGGCCTATAACGAGGCTTATCAAGAAGGGTTTAACAGCGGCTTCGCCCAAGGCTACGAGGATGGGCATAAGATGGCCTATAAGGATCAAGTCTAATAAGGATCAAGTCTACCATCACCGTTGTCGGTTTATCCGGCAGCGGTTTTTCATTACGGGGGAGGGGGACATAGTCTCCCTCCGCCCCTTTTTAACCATTATCCCTTTGCATCAGGGAGTGAAGAGAAAGGGGAGAAGTGCGCAGTTTAAAAATCTCGACGCGTACCTCGATTAGCAGGTTTACGCCGCTGCTGCGAGGAACGGCTTCTGACCACGTGCGATTAACTGGCGGTAAGGGATCGCTGGAATGGACAAGCACATCTGTAGCAGTTTCTGGCGCATTTCTTCCTCGGAACAGGACATGCGCAGGTGACGGCGGACGGTGTACTCATTCAAATACGCCTGCAAATGTGTTAACCCCAAGGCGACATACGTGCGTCTGATCGACTCCCTTGCTTGTCTCACGACTCTCCGTAAGGGCAGATACATCCGATAAACGAAAGGGAACCACCGCTTGGTTGAGGTATGGACGTCTACATGTTTGTTGATGAACGCGACGAGATCGCACCGGGTAGCCCATTGCTCGCTTCCTCTTTTATGTGATACCAGTTGGATCTTCACTCGCTCGGGCTCACCAGACTCCGTGACCGTGCAGCCGGCGACGACTGCGGTGGCATAAGGTTGAGAAGCTGGATGAAAGCGGTTGGTATCCGTCCCATACTGATCGCGGTTCACCTTTACCTCTCCAGAGAGCAGCTCCCGGGCATCACATTCACCGAGGGTATGGCGGATTTTGTGCAGCACGAGCCAAGCGGTCTTGTAGGTAACTTGGATTACCTAACTCAACCGCAGCGCCGAGATACCGTCGGGAAGCAGAAACAACTCCATAGCTTGGAACCACTTCACCAAAGGCAGATGGGTTCTTTCAAAAATGGTGCCGACCAAAGGCGAGGCTTGATAGCCGCATCTTCTGCACTCAAACAAAGGAAGTCGTCGGGAGGACAGGCGGGTGCATTCGGTATAAGCGCAGCGGGGGCAAACAAATCCGTTTGGCCACTTCATAGCGATGATCGCCTCGATGCAGTCGGCCTCACTTTGAAAACGGCTGCTGATAGATTGAAGCTCCATACTCGTAACTAATTCCATGTCCGATCCCTCCAAAACAAGAAATGGGCACATACGTTCCTCTTTTTTCATTATACCAAACATATGTTCTATACACAACTAAAAAATCCCAAATCTCTATTAAATAAATCTGGATGTTCAGATCACTGTGCAACCTTAGTTTAATCCCGTCGATTGATTCCCCAATTCTGAACAAAAGGGATAATCGTGCAAAAAGGTAGCTAGAAGACCCTCTTCCTAGATCTCTCAATTCTGAACAAAAGGGATAATGATACAAAGAGGCGCAGCGAGAGGATCCCTATCTCGATCTCCGCATTCTGAACGAAAGGGATAATCGTGCAAAAGGGCGCGAAAAAGAGGACTAAGGGGCGCGAGGGGGGCATTAAGAGTCCGTCCCTAAAGGCGGCATTCGCCAATTTATCCGGCGGGCGGGTAGTCGTCCATGATGCACGTGTCCCCTCAGCATATATTTATTAAGACCCAGGAAACGCAAGATCGAAATCCACGAAGATAGGATGAAGGACCTTGGAGAACGTCAACGAGAATCGATACGGCGAGGCTTATCAGGCCGGATACCAGGAGGGGATCCGGTTTGGCGGATGCCAGGCTGTGCTGGAACGAATTCCGCCGGTTTCTCGGCCGAAAGTGGACCTGCGGGTGCTGTACGTGCCTCAAGGGTTCGATGCGATTGACGAAGGGGTTCAAACGGCGCTTGCGGAGCTGACGCGGGAGTGCATCGTTGCCTCACCGGAAATGATGTTGCAGGAAACCGAGCACCATCATCCCGATCTGGTGCTGGTCATGAATTCGCTGCACATCTTTCCGCCTGATCATACTGCGCAGTTGGAGCAGATCCGGAGGATGGGGATTCGGACCGCTGTTTGGTTCGTGGATGACCCTTATTTTACCGATGATACGCTCGCGCTGGCTTTAAGCTACGATGTGGTGTTTACGCACGAAATCGAATGTGTGCCGCTCTATCGCTCCCTTGGGGTGCAAAGCGTACACCACCTTCCGCTCGCTGCGAATCCGCGTCAATTTCGGCCCATTCCGGCTAAGCCGGAATATCGCTATGATGTTTGTTTTATCGGCAATGCTTTTTGGAATCGAGTCGCCTTGTTTGATCGCTTAAGCTCGTTCCTGCAGGACAAACGCGTGCTGATCGCCGGGTATCATTGGGACCGCCTGCCCCGATACGAGCAGTTGGCACGGTTCATCCGACCCGGATGGGTTCCCGTTGAGGAGACGGTTCGTTATTACAACGCCTCCAAAATCGTGCTCAACATCCATCGACCAACGCAAGCCGGCCAGGATAACCGGAACGGGAACGATACCTCAGGGAGATCGATCAATCCGCGAACCTATGAAATCGCCAGCTGCGGCGCTTTTCAAATTACGGACATCCGCGACGATTTAACCTCTTTCTACCGGCCGGGCTACGACATCGAGACGTTTCGGGATGAGGCGGAGCTGGAGGCGAAAATCCGTTACTATCTCGAGCACGACGAGGAACGGCGCATGATCGCTTGGCGCTCGCTGTGGACGACGACGGCCGTCCATACGTATATGGACCGGGTTAGCCGCCTGCTGGCAGCAGTCACCGAAAGCTAAGAGCAGGAATCAACCGGCAAGCATCACCCTACAAGAAGCAACCGACAAGTATCAACCTATAAAGGAGTGACCTTATGTTCATGGAAGAAGCGACTGGCAATCCAACTCAACCCGTGATGAGCCCGGAGGAGCGCGGTAGAACCAACGGGTTCTGTGACGGCTACGCCGAGGGGTACCTGAGGGGAAGGGCCAGCTATATTGTAAGTCAACCGCGGCCGAAATTTCAGGTCCGCAACTTAAAAATATTATATGTCAGTTCGGGGAAAGGATTTCCTTATTCTCCGATAGACGAGGCCGTAACTTCCACGCTCCGTACGTTAACCGCGGAAGTCATCACCGCGGTGCCGGGCGATTCTATACCGGATTTGGCATCGCTGCATAAGCCGAACTTGCTGCTCGCCCTCGACGGTTTGGAGCTTCCTGTGGAGTATATCAACGCCGTGCGGGCTATGGGCATCCCGACGGCCATTTGGTTTACAGATGATCCCTATTATACGGATATGACGGTTCCGCTGAGCACTCAATATGACTACGTGTTTACCCTTGAACGAAATTGCGTTGATCTTTATCGCGCAGCCGGCTGCAGCCAAGTCCATTATTTGCCGTTTGCAACCTTTCCGGAGCATTATCGTCCGACCTTGATGCCATCCCCGCACCGCCGCAATTTAAGCTTTATCGGTTCAGCGTATTGGAACCGGGTGAACTTTCTTCAGCCTATTTTACCGGCGCTGATCGAACAAGGCTTAATGATCAACGGAATCTGGTGGGATCGGCTGCCGGAGTACCCGGCTTATGTGGACCGGATCGAGCTGGGAAAATGGATGGGCCCGGTGGAAACCGCAAAAGTGTACAGCGGTTCGAAGATCGTTCTGAATTTACATCGCTCCCCGTTTGAGGAGGATGTCAACAACAACAAAGCCGGTATAACGGCGGCGTCGCCAAATCCGCGGACGTTCGAAATTTCGGCCTGTGCAACGCTTCAATTGGTTGATTCGCGGGACGATTTGGCATCGTTCTACGTTCCCGGCGAAGAAATCGAAACCTTCTCCTCGCCGGAGGAGTTGGTCGAGAAGGTGCGTTTTTATCTGACCCATGAGGAACAAAGACGGGAAATTGCGCTGCGTGCGCTGAATCGGACCTTGCGGGATCATACCTATTCCAATCGGTTAGATCAGCTGCTAACCGTGATTTTCGGGTGAATCCTGTGAAGTGGAAGCCGGTTCCGGAGTCCCGGACAAACGCACAGGCAAAGGAGGGGCAATTGTGTCGGATAAAAAGAAGTTGCTGCTGTTCTCGCATGTGTGCAATTCCAGGAACGTAACCGGCGCGGAAAAGCTGTTGTTATTCAGCGCGAGAAAGCTGTCGGCTTATTACGACTGTACGATCGTGGTTCCAAGGCAGGGCAGTTTGTCGGTTCTGGCCAATCGTTATGGGATTCGCACTCTGCTGTGCGATAACTCGTTGCTCTACGGGATGTGTTCCCCGCACTCCGGTCTGTCTGGCGAATTCCATGCGATCGCCTGGAGCGACTCGGTGCAGCGCACGATCGGCTTGCTCCAAGAGGAGCAGCCGGATGCTGTACTGGTGAATACCAGCGTAAACGTGTCGCCGGCGATTGCTGCCAAACAGTTGGGAATTCCTGTGATTTGGCAGATTACGGAGGTCATTGCGTCCAATGAGTTTACGGCGGAAGCGGTGAATCTGATCGACAGATACAGCGATTTGATCGTTGGCATTTCCGAATCCGCGCTGCTCCCTTTCTTTGGAACGCAGGCCATGCACAAAACCGTGTTGCTCTACCCTTCGTGGAACCCGGAGGATATCCATCCCGAGCTTTGGCCGACACAACGCTGGCATCGAAGAGCGCAATGGAAGATCAAGCCGTCCGAGGTCTTGGTCGGCTATATTTCCTCTTACCTGATTCCGGAGAAAGGAGCCGATCATTTCATCGGGGCAGCGCTGAATCTGGTGCACCGGTTCCCGGCGGCCAAATTCGTCATCATCGGTGCAGAGGTTCAACCTGAGTATTACCGGAGCTTAAAGCGGGCGGTTCAGGGATCGCCGCATTCGCAGCGATTTATTTTTGTCAGTATGGAAAACCATGTGGAATCCGCCTTTAGTGCGATGGATATCGTCGTTGTTCCAGGCATTCTGCCCGAAGGGTTTGGATTAACGGCGCTCGAAGCGATGATCTTCGGTAAACCGGTTGTTGCCTATGCTTCAGGCGGATTGCGGGAAATTTTGGAGTCGACAGGCAGCGGTGCTTATTTGGTACCGACGGGAGACAGCGTCGGACTTGCGGAGAAGTGTGCAGAGCTCCTGTCTTCCATGGAAATGTCCCGCAGCGTAGGGGAAAGGAATCGAGCTCAAGTGGAGGTTGTGTTTGGCCCGGCCGCTTACGAGCTGCGGCTTCAAGGACTCGTTCAGCGCATGCAGGGGCTGTCGGGGGTTGCCGTGCCGCTGCCTGAGCCGGCCCCGACTGCTCCTTCCCCAGATGCGGCGGAGTTTCGAGGCTCTGGAGTGGGGGCAGTGCCAATTGGGAAGGCGCCGGCAGGTGCAGCGAGCTCATCCGGCCGCCGCAGACGGGTCAAATTGAAGCGAGCCAAACTTCGCAAGAGAAGATCCGGTACGGGAAGGAGCTTGACCGCCCGACGCGGCGGGAAGCGACGCGCAAGCAAGAATACCCGGCGCAGGGTGGCGCGTGCTCGTAAGAACCATCGAAGCCGCGGGACGGGGCGCGCACGGAAGATGAACCGGAATCGCCGCCCAGCCGGCCGGAGAACAGGAACTACCCGCAAGCAACGCGTGCGGAAACGCCAGAAGTCTACAAGGAGATGAGTCAGCAAGGAGATGAGACCGTGAAAATCATGACCATATTGGGGACCCGACCGGAAATCATTCGGCTCAGCCGGATCATCCCGTTGCTGGATCAGTGGGCCGAAAAACATGTACTGGTGCATACGGGGCAGAATTTTGCGGCTAGTCTCAGCGATGTTTTTTTCCAGGAGCTAGGGTTGAGACAGCCAGACTATATCTTTCAAGATCATCAAACGACGCTGGGCAGCCAGTTGGCGGCGATGTTTGGCCAGATGGAGCGGATCTTGGAGGTGGAGCGGCCGGACCGCGTGCTTCTGCTGGGGGACACCAACAGTGCGCTGTGCGCCGTACTAGCCGAGCGACTCGGCTATCCTGCGATCCACATGGAGGCGGGCAACCGCTGCTTTGACCTCGAGGTGCCCGAGGAGAAGAATCGGAAAGTCATCGATGCGGTGTCGACCATCAATATGCCGTATACTCCGCAGAGCAAAGCCCATTTGCTGGCGGAGGGGGTGCCAAGCAACCGCATCGTGCTGACCGGCAATCCGATTTACGAAGTGATGAAGTTCTACGAGCCGCAGATTGAGGCGAGCGACATCCTGCAACGGCTGGGGCTGAAAGAAGGGGATTATTATCTCGTGACCGCCCATCGGGCGGAGAACGTCGACCGCCCGGCCTCCCTGCACGCCATTATGGAGGGGCTGAACCGGGTCGCGGAAGCGTCGTCTAAACGGTTGATTTGCAGCATTCACCCCCGGACGAGATCGCGGATTGAACGTGATTTGAAGCTGGAAATGCATCCTTTAGTGGAATTTCACGAGCCGTTTGGTTTCTTCGACTTCGTGAAGCTGGAGAAGCATGCGCTTTGCGCGTTGACAGACAGCGGTACCGTACAGGAGGAATGCTGCATCATGCAGGTGCCTACGGTAACGATTCGCCGTACGACGGAGCGGCCGGAGACCGTGGATTGCGGCAGCAACGTCGTATCCGGCGTAGACGCCGGCAGAATCGCCGAAGCGGCGAAGCTGATGGCCGGCATGGAGCGTTTGTGGCCTTGTCCTGAAGGTTATCTGGAGGAGAAGGTATCGCAAAAAGTGGTCAAATTCGTGCTTGGGGGGAAGTTGAATGTTTAAAGATCAAGTCATTCTCGTCACCGGGGGGACCGGTTCCTGGGGTTACGAGCTGATCCGCCAGCTCCTCCCTCAAGACCCGAAGGAGATCATCATTTACTCCCGTGGAGAAGCGGCGCAAGTTGCGATGAGCCGCACCTTTAACGACGAGCGCCTGACGTTCCGAATCGGCGATATCCGCGACAAGGAAGCTTTGGTCGCGGCCTGCCAGAACGTGGACATCGTCTTCCATCTGGCTGCTTTGAAGCACGTGCCCATCTGCGAGGAGCAACCTGCCGAAGCGCTGAAAACCAATGTGGTTGGCACCCAAAACGTTATTGAAGCCACCATTAAAAACAAAGTGAAAAAAGTCCTTTATATCTCTACGGACAAAGCGTCGAACCCGTCTAACTTTTACGGCATGACCAAGGCCATCGGTGAAAAGCTGGTCGTTTACGCCAACCTGATCCAGGATGAAACCCGATTTGTATGCATCCGGGGCGGCAACGTGCTGGGCACCAACGGCAGCGTGATCCATTTGTTCAAGCAGCAGATCCGTGAGCAGAAGCGGGTAAAGATCACCGATTTGGAAATGACCCGATTTTTCCTGACGATGCCGGAAGCGATCCAGCTTCTGTTTAAGGCTTCTCGGGAGAGCATCGGCGGGGAGATTTTCGTCATGCTGATGCCAACCTGCCGGATTATCGACCTGGCGGAAGTGCTGATTGAAGCTTCGGGCATACCCGATGTGTCGATCGAGGTGACGGGTATACGCCCTGGGGAACGGATTCACGAGCTGCTGCTCAGTGAATATGAAAGCCGGTCGACCGTGGTATACGACAAGGAGTATCTGGTCATCATGCCTGCGCTCGAGATCGTGGGTCTGAGAGATCGTTACGGCCATTTGCCGCTTGTTCCCTACGGCGAGTTGAGTTCGGAGCATGAGCTGATGAGCAAGGAGGAGATCCGCATCATGCTGGATAAAGGAGGATTTCTCTCATGAAATTGCTAATCCTAGGGGGCCATGGGATGGCCGGTCATGTATTGGTACGGCATTTTCGCGAGAAGGGAGGCTACCAGGTGTTCTATACCTCACGTGACCCTGGTGACCGGGACTCGCTGATATTGGATGCCGGAGATATCGTCGCCGTCGATCAGGCGGTGCAGTTAGTTCGTCCAGATGTCATTATTAACGCGGTTGGGGTGCTTAATCAATTTGCCGACCGGGACAAAATTATGGCTTATCATATCAACGGATTTCTGCCCCACCGGCTGCGCCATTTGGCTGACAAAATCAATGCGCGTCTGATTCATATCAGTACTGACTGTGTCTTCCGCGGCGACCGCGGCAGCTACCGGGAGGATGATCAGCCCGATGGTGTTACGACGTACGCCTTAACGAAGGCGCTCGGGGAAATACGGGACGCAGGACATCTGACGATCCGCACCTCCATTATCGGACCGGAAATTCGCCGTCACGGGATCGGACTCTTTCATTGGTTTATGAGTCAGAAAGGCAAGGTGTCCGGGTACCGCCAGGTCAAATGGAACGGTGTGACAACGATCCAGCTTGCCAAGACGATCGAATTGCTGCTGGACCGTCCCGTGTCCGGGTTGATCCATTTAGCGCATCCAGAGGTCGTCAGCAAGTATGAGATGCTACAGATGTTTCAAGAAATTTGGGGGAAAACCGACGTTGAGATCGAACCGGATGACGGCCCTAACCTCGACCGTACGCTGGTAAACACCCGTCCGGACGCGGCGGTCCCCCTTCCCTCGTTCCGGCAGATGCTGGAGGAAATGGCGGAATGGATGAAACAGCATGGGTGACCGGGGGACGGTTCTGATTACAGGAGCCGGCGGTTTTACCGGACGCCATGCTTGCCAACGTTTTGCCGCCAAGGGATACCGGGTTTTCGCTTTGGTCAGGAAGGAAGCCGGATTGCCTGCAAACGAGAAGGTAGCGTACATCCCATGTGATTTGACTGACAGGGCAGGGGTCAAACAGGCCATCGAGCGGACCCGGCCGCAGTACGTGCTGCACCTGGGCGGTAAAAACTCCGTCCCGGATTCCTGGGCTGAGCCCATCCTTTATATGGAAAGTAATGTCATGACGACCCTATACCTGCTGGACGCGTTGTATTCCTGCGGTTTGGGGGATACCCGTATTCTCGTTGCCGGCTCACGGCTCAAATTCGGACTGGATCGACCGCTTCGACCCACTCACCCTTATGGGTTAAGCAAAACTTTGCAAGAGGCGTCCGCGTTGGCCTGGGGTAAGCTGTTCCATCTTGGCGTGTTGATCGCAGAACCGGGCAATTTGATTGGAGCCGGCCCGTCAACGGGGATTTGCTCTCTGCTCGCCCGGCATATCGTCCGGCTGGAGCGCGGGGAGTCCCCTCCCCCCTTCCAGTTGTCTGCGGCGGATGCTAGGCGCGACTTCCTCGACGTGAGCGACGCGGTAGACGCTTATGAAATGCTGCTGCGCCAAGGGGAGATCGGCGAGGTGTATCCGGTCTGCTCCGGGCGGGAGCGAAGCTTGGCCGAGCTGGTGGAGGACTTCGCGCAGCTAACAACTGTAACGGATATGAGGATCCAAGCGGGTCCTCCATCCGCAAACGGAGCGGTATCCCATGCCGAGCCGCCCCTTCCCCAGGCGCTCTGGGACTTGGGGTGGCGGGCTAGCGTGGCCTGGGAACAATCGCTGCTGGACATTCTGGACTATTTTCGCAAAGAGGGGGCCGAATCGTCATGAATCCGCGCGTTAGTATCATTATTCCTTTCTATAACTGTCCCTATATTGAACAGGCGGTGCAAAGTGCACTGAGTCAAACGTATCCGCATACGGAGATTATCGTTGTGGATGACGGTTCGACTGTCCACGCCGAGCGGCTCGCGCCTTACCGCGGTCATATCTATTATTTGGGCAAGGCGAATGGGGGAACGGCCTCTGCGCTGAACCACGGTATCCGACACGCTTCCGGGGAGTATATCGCGTGGCTTAGCTCGGACGATCTGTTTGCGCCTCAGAAAGTCGAAATGCAATTAAGTTTCATGCTGGGGCAAGGCGCTGAAATTTCCCATACCAATTTCCACTACATCGATGAGCATGGCCGAATCACTCAATACAATGCCGGCATGCAACCCCTGGGGATGCGAGAGCTGGCGAACACGTTGTACAGCGGCAACCCGATTAACGGATGTACTGTCATGATGAGACGCAGCTTGATTGAGCGCGTGGGACTGTTTGATGAAGGCCTGCCGTACACTCACGACTACGATCTGTGGCATCGAGTAATGCTCTCTCGTACGGCTTTTCCTTATTTGAACGTCCCGCTCATTTCCTACCGGCGCCATTCGGGGATGGGGACGCTGCGCCATCAAGCGGCGATCTCGGCGGAGATCCGGTTCATCCAGAATCGTTACCGGGATGCGCTGACCCATCTTATCGCGACTTCTTAACGATTCAAGCGGACCGGGCCAAGATATCGACGAATCCTAAAGAGACAAAATAAGCGGTTATCTTGATAAAGATGTCTATACCAAAACCTTCATCGGTTCATAACCTGTACTAGATTACAAGAAGGTGGTGATTTAAAAGATGGGTGTCTTTCTTGATGCCAGAAGCTCCGTGAACTCCAACCAGCCCGGATTCCCCGGAACTCCGCTCACAGATACTCCTGCATTGTTCGGGATTATCGGCCTGCAAACGCAGAACGTTCCGAATCCGATTGTTTTGCTGTCGGGTACTATCGGAATTCTGGGAGACGTCGGCGATACGTTTACGATTGAGATCGTTCGCGGTGCAACGTACGTTCCAGCCAATGTCATCTTTACCCTCGACGGCGGCGTTAGCAGCGCCGCTTCCACAGAAGTCACGTCTTTCGTAGCCGCCGACCTTCAGGCTCCGGCTGCTCCGGAAACCGTTTATACGTCCTTTATCTCTGGAGCAACAACGGCAGTCCGAAACGGTCCAGAATCATTTGTAGGCATTGCCCAACAGGGTTAGGTTGTACCCAGAAAGCCTGCCTCGGGGTGACCCGGGCAGGTTTTCTGCTAAACGAAGGATATAAGCTCCGATAGAAAAGGATTTGAAGGAATGAAGCGGCTAAAGATTTTGTTCGTAACGAAGGATTTCAGTCGATATTTGGAACGGAATTTTCACTACATGCAGTTGGAACTGCGAAAATATGCCGATTTGGCCTTGGATCATCAGGGCGGAGAGGTACGGGCCATTCTCCGGCGAGCTCCCTTTCAGCCCGATTTTGTTCTGTTTAACGATCGGTTTCATGCCTCTTATTGCCCTCCAGTTGAGGGGCTGGAACATTTGAAGTTACCTTGGGGCATGATCATGCATGATCTGCATGCCAAAGTCGAGCAGCGACGAGAGTTCCTGCGGCGTTACCCCTCTGCCACCATCTTTGTGATGTATCGGCAAGCGTTCCGGGAGCGGTATCCCGAGTTCAAGGGCCGTCTTTATTGGCTGCCCCATTTTGTAGAACCTACCGTGTTCAGGGATTATCGACGCCGGAAAAACATCAACGTTCTGCTTATGGGGGCAACTAACCCGAAGGTATACCCGTTGCGCCATAAGATGAAAACGGCTTTGACCGGATATCCCGGCTTTGTATGTCACAGCCATCCCGGCTATACGGACTTCGAATCCGATGCCCAGGCGCTTGTAGCGCGAGGCTTTGCGCTTGAAGTGAACCGATCCAAGATCTTCCTGACTTGCGATTCCAAATTCCATTATCCGCTTCGCAAATATTTTGAGGTACTCGCTTGCAACACGCTGCTGCTCGCTCCCGAGAACGCTGATCTACGCGCGCTTGGGTTCAGGTCCGGCGTACATTATGTGGCCGTGTCGGAGCGGGATTTTCTCGCCAAAATTCATTTCTATTTGCATCCAAGCAACGAATCGCTGCGGGCGAAGATCAGCGGTCAAGGGTATGAGTTCGTCCGGGAGAAACATACGACCTCCGTTCGTACTCTGCAGCTCCTTCAAATGATCCGTTCCATCGTCGGTTAAAAATACACGAAAGTGAGCGCGAGGCACGTCCTTACGGTCAAACTTCAAGCGAAAGGGGAGATGGATGTTGTCACGAATCATTGCCATCGTCGGTATGGGATATGTTGGTCTTCCTTTGGCCGAAACGTATCTAGACCAGGGTTTTCGCGTCATCGGCATCGACAAGGACGAAAAGAAATTACAGCTTTTGCAACAGGGACGAAGTTACATCGCTGACGTTCCCGATGAGAAAATCAAACGATATACCTATGCGCAGCAATTGACGGTATCTCCGGACTTCGCCGAGATCGCAAGCGCAGAAGCAATCATTATTTGCGTGCCGACTCCGTTGACGGAACAGCATGTGCCGGACTTGACCTATCTGGTCGATGCCGCAGAAAACATCGGGAAGCATCTTAAGCCCGGGCAGTTGGTCGCATTGGAAAGCTCTACTTACCCCGGAACCACCCGGGAAGTGATTTTGCCGCTGTTGCAAAAAAGCGGTCTACACCTGGGGACGGAGTTTTTTGTCGGCTTTTCACCGGAACGGGTGAATCCCGGAAGCCGCCGTTACTCCCTGAGAGATATTCCTAAGATCGTCAGCGGGATTACCGCTGCTTGCGCGGATCGGATGGAGGAGCTTTATCGTGCGGGCTTTCGCACCGTGGTGCGGGTATCCTCGACGGAAACGGCTGAGATGGCGAAACTGCTGGAAAACACCTTTCGTTTCGTGAACATTTCTTTCATCAATGAGTTTGCTTTGCTCTGCGATCAAATGGGAATCAACGTTTGGGAAGTGGTGGAGGCGGCCTCTTCCAAGCCGTTTGGCTTTAAGGCGTTTTATCCCGGCCCCGGCGTAGGCGGACATTGCATCCCGGTGGATCCGATCTATCTGCAATGGAAAGCACAGCAGTTAGGGATGGAAAGCTCATTTATCGAGATCAGCTCGCGGATTAACCGCGACATGCCAGGGTACATCGTGTCCAGGCTGCAGGAAGAATTGAACGGTAGCTCTCTTGCCGGTAAGCGGATTTTGGTGCTCGGAATTACGTTTAAAGAGGATGTCGCCGATATCCGCGAATCGAGCGTGCTTGAGCTGATTCGGCTGCTCATGGCCGCTGGTGCAATAGTCGATTATCACGATCCGTTGATTCCAGAAGTGGAGATCAGCGGAATCAAGCTGTATTCGGTGGAGTTGACAGCGGAGTGCTTAGCCTCCTCGGACGGCGTGGTGATCGCCGTCCGTCACCGCGGATTGCCGCTGGAGGATGTCGTGAAGCACGCGCCATTTGTATTCGATACGCGAAATGCGGTCGCCGGTATACAAGGCAAAGCGCGGATCGTTACGCTGGGGGGCGGAAAATCAGGATCCGCTCAAAACGGAATTTCCCGATGAATCTAGTTACGAAAGGAAGGTATATAGATGTTCAGAGACAAGACCGTGTTAATTACCGGGGGGACCGGATCCTGGGGGAAAAGGCTGACAAGGAGACTGCTGCAAGAGGGACCGCGGGAAATCCGCATTTTCTCGAGAAACGAATACGCTCAGGTCTTAATGCAGCGGGAATTTAGCGGGCACGCCTCAATGCGGTATCTGATCGGTGATGTCCGTGATTACGCGGCGGTGGAAGCGGCGAGTAAGGGAGTGGATTATGTCTTCCATCTGGCAGCTTTAAAACATGTGCCGGTTTGCGAATTCCAGCCGGAAGAAGCGCTCAAGACCAATGTGCTCGGAACGGAAAACATCATTCAGGCGAGCATCGCGAATAAGGTCATCAAGGTGATCGACGTGTCCACCGACAAAGCGGTGGATCCGACAAATACGTACGGGATGACCAAAGCGATCGGGGAGAAGCTGATGATTCGTGCGAACGATTTAAGCGAGCATACCCGGTTCACTTGTATCCGCGGGGGGAACGTGCTTGGGACGAACGGCAGCGTGGTTCCACTGTTCATCAACCAGCTGCGGGACGGGAAAGACTTAACGATTACCGCCCGGGAGATGACGCGCTTCTTCCTGACCTTATCCCAGGCGATCGATCTTCTGCTTAAAGCAGCCACGACAGCCATCGGGGGCGAAACGTTCGTGATGAAAATGAAGGCCTGCCGCATCATCGATATTGCTGAGGTGCTTGCGGAGCATTATGTCGGACATCACGTCCCGGTGCAGGAAATCGGCATTCGGCCTGGAGAGAAGCTGCATGAGGTGCTGGTCTCTCGGTACGAAGCTCCCTATACGCTCAAATATAGCGATCAATATTACGTCATTCTTCCTCCCAGCTCCAAGGAGCTCATTGCCCATTATTCCAGCTTGCCTCGCGAACTGTTCTCTGAATACAATTCCAATGCGTCTTTGCTTGATAAAGCCGAAGTGGCTGAGCTGCTGCGGGAGGGAGGGTTCCTGAACTGATCACGATAAGTTTATGTATGATTGTCAAAAATGAAGAAGCCCGTTTGCCTGTATGTCTAAAGTCCGTCGCGGATTTGGCGGACGAAATCGTGATCGTGGATACGGGATCAACCGACCGCACGAAGGAGGTGGCCGCGGAATTCGGGGCCAAGGTGTACGAGTTCGCCTGGCGGGAGGATTTTGCGGCCGCGCGGAATTTCAGTTTTTCTTTGGCAACCTGTGAATACATTCTCTGGATGGATGCTGACGATGTATTCACCGAACCCAACCGCGCCAAGCTCCTTCGGTTAAAGCAAGAATTGAGTTCTGACATCGACGCGGTCCTGATGAATTATGTGCTCCACGAGGAGGAGCAGACCGGAGCACCGCTGGCCTTCACTCGGCGGAACCGATTGGTCAAACGGAGCCGGAATTACCGCTGGATTGGCATCGTACACGAATACCTGGATGTCGCGGACGGGAAACAGCTGCTGACGGATATTGCTGTGACCCATCGCGGAACCGGGAGCCATTCCGGACGGAATCTAAAGATCATCGAGCATCATTTGGCTTCCGGCGGCGTACTGCAAGGACGCCTGCGTTTCCACTTTGCATGCGAGCTGGCAGATGCCGGTCGATATGAGGAAGCCGTACCGCATTTTGCGGAGTTCCTCCTCGATCCGAAGGCGAACCGGGATGATCTGATTCTAGCTTGCGCCCGTTTAGCGGATTGCTATGGTTTTTTGGGACGCGAGCGACAAAAACTGGAGACGCTGCTGCGATCCCTCCAATTTCATATTCCAAGTTCGGAAATTTGCTGTGCTATCGGCAACTGCATGGAGGATCGGCAAGAATGGGCGATGGCAATCTATTGGTACGGTCAGGCGATACAGAATGCCAATGTTGGCAGTTGGACAGCGATCGTTCATTCAGCGTCCCGGACATGGTTGCCGCATAGCCGGTTATGTTTGTGTTATGCGCAGCTCGGCCATTTACGTCAGGCTTATGAGCATAACCGGGAGGCGCTTCGCTATTTGCCCGAGGATCCGGGCCTCCTTGAAAATGAGAAGAAGCTGAAGTTGGCTTTGGAAACGGCGTCTACCTCATAGGCGGTTCCCCAATAGTATATGCATTTTGCAGAAAAATTGCCGACAAAAGAACCTCCAGATCACTGGAGGTTCTTTCATTCGCTTCTTTATTTTACTCCTAAGCTTTGCAGCATTTGGCGGAACGAATCAGCATACTGCTGCGGCGACAGCCACTGGTGGATATGCTGTTCCCCCATGCTGCGGATCTTCTCCCGCTGCCCGTGATGGTCCATCAGCTCCAACGCTCTGGCAACCGCTTGGCCCACTTGCGGGTACGCGAAGAACTTTCCCGTTTCATTATGCTTGATAAAAAGACGTACGCCATCGGAATCGGTGGTAAGCACGGGACAACGGCAAGCTAAGGCCTCGGCAACGGCATAGCCGAAGCCCTCCAGGGTAGATGTGGAGATCATCAGTCCGCCTGAATCGCCGACGCGGGATAGATAATAGGGCATCTCCCGGTTAGGGGTATTTGGATACAATTTGAGTTTAGGCTCTAGCCCCAAGCGTTTAACATACTGCCAAAACCGGTTTTTCGTCTCCTCGGACGGGAGCTGATAATCAAGGAACATCCAAATTTCCATCTGTGGACGTTGGCGGTGTAGGGCGGAAGCGATTTTCAGGAACAACTCCCAATTTTTGTTGGGCTCCAGCCGTCCGACCCAAGCGATGATGGGCACCGGATACTTCGGTTGCGCAATGTGACGGAAATGCCGGGTATCCAACGGATTCATCAATACGAACTTGGGCAATGTGGGGTAGTAGGTGGAGGCCAGCTCAATCAAATGGGGGGTTGGAGGCATCAGCGAAGCCTGGCAGTTTCGCAGGATTTCCTCCTTGCCTTCCCGAAGCGTCTGCTCTGCTTGTTCCCGCGTTCCCAAGCCTTGAATTTCAAAAATAATCGGTTTGTGAAACCCAAGCCGGCGCAGCCGTCCGGGCATCCAGTAATCCGAGGTTGCGATAACGGCATCATATTGCGGCAAACGTTGAGCGAGTTCGGCATCGCTTGGATCCACCATCACGGGAATGTTCGCCTGCTGCGTGTTGATGAGCCCGGAACCGGGACGCAAATACATAATATGGCCTTCAATGTTCCGTCTTTTTAGCGCATCGCAGCGCAGGCGGTTTAAGGTTTCGACCCCGCCGCTCGGAACATAAAACGTAAACAGCACTTTCATGGGCCAGCACCCCTTGAGGTTATTCAGCGTCTCAGATTTAGTGTACGCGTAATCTGAATTGGACGTGTGGGTGGATTTCCCACGATACAAGCCCGCTGAAGCATAGGAGGCTGGTGGGTCGCTCGGTTATGTTTACCTGTATGACGACAACGGGATTTGGCGCATGATAAGTCCTGTTTCATACATTACTTCTTACGGATGGAGGTTGACTACATGCGAGGAGCGAAAGTCGTTAACTTATCGTTATCCGCAGCGTTGCTTGCCGGGATGGCTTTAATGGCAGGTTGTGGTGACGGGAAGGGCGACAATAATGTGCGCACGCAAAGCTTACGGGGCAATAACCGAAATTATGATGTCAATTCTTTAAACCCCAGCAACCGTCTGTTCTCCCGCAGCGCCGGCAGCGGACAGGATATGCGTATCCGTTCCCTGCGTTACAGCCCTGCGCTTAGCAACAAGGTGGCACAGCTTGGCGACGTTCAAACCGCACATGTCGTTGTTACCGACCGTGATGCATATGTAGGTGTCACACTCCACGGCACGAATACGACAGGCCGCACTAGCGCTTACGGGGTGCAACGTCCAAATGGAGTTGGCCTTGGTACGACCAATGTCGGCGGCCCTTACGGTGCGGACTATGGAACCCGCGGCGCCGCAGACAACGGTTTGGCTCGCGGCAACGACCGTGCCGGACTGGGCGGGCTCTTTGACCTCGGACGCGGTTTGTTCGGAACGGGGAACAACGTCAATCGCAGTAACAACGGCTCGATGTTGGGCACCGGCACAACCGGCAACCGTTTCGGGTCGATGTATCCTGGAGGTACTCGTGGGACGACGAACACCCCTTCGGGCTTCACTACCGGGAACGGAGCCTTGGGAGCTGGAACGAGCAACGTATCCCAGGATCTCAAAAACCGGATCGAAGCAGCGGTTAAGCAAGCGGCACCGCATATCCGCAACGTCTACGTATCTAACGATTCCGATTTTGTATCCACCATTGGCCAATATGCTACAGAGTCTCGGGGCGGCGGAACACTGAACAACTTCATCAGCGATTTCGAAACGCTGATTAACCGTGTATTCCCCGGTCGTGCAGGGACGATGACCGGGCCAAATGGTTATGCGCCGACAAGACCTAATGCCGGCATGGGCAATGGGACAGGAACAGGTGCACGTGACATGAATGCCGGTTTCACCGGAGGGACAACCCGCTAACGGCGGTTTATAGCGAGAACCAAAAAGCGCGAGAAGCGGGAAGAAATCCTTCCTGCGTCTCGCGCTTTATCTTGTGATTGGATGGTTTTGATTATTCGTTATCTTGGAATGCACGTCCTTTGACCCACACCCGCTGCAATTCCAAATCGCGGTCGACCAGCAGCAGATCTGCTTGTTTGCCGGTTTCGATCGAGCCGGTTAAATGGTCGATGCGGATCAGCTTCGCCGGATTGGCGCTGGCGGCTTCCGACGCGCGTTCGATCGACAATCCCACCTCGCGTACGAGATAGCGGAAACCGCGGATCATCGTCAACGTGCTTCCGGCTAACGTTCCTTCGCTGTCGCGCAGCGTGCAGACGTTATTCTTCACGACAACCGGCAGGTCGCCAAGCATGTAGTCCCCGTCACCGAGCCCTGCAGCCGACATAGCATCGGTGATCAGGAGCAGGTTGCTGCCGGTCTTCACGCTGGCCAACAGCCGGATTGCTGCAGGATGGACGTGAATGCCGTCGGCGATGATTTCTGCGCTAATGCCCGGCGTGCTCAGGATTGCCCCGGCGGTGCCCGGTTTGCGGTGATGCAGCGGCGTCATGGCGTTAAACATATGCACGGAGTGGTTTAAGCCAACCTCGTAAGCGGCCATGATTTCTTCGTAAGTGGCATCGGTATGACCGGCAGCCGCTACGATTCCCTGCTTCCGTAAATAGCGGATCAGCTCATGCGCCCCGTCCCGTTCAGGCGCAAACGTAACCTGCTTAATTAACCCCGGATACTGTTGTTCCCAACCTTCGATCCATTCGCGGTTCGGCGGGACGATGTGCTCAGGATTTTGGGCGCCCGGCCATTTCGGGCTGATAAACGGCCCTTCCAGATGAACGCCAACCAATTGGGCATAAGGCATCTCGCCAGCCATATATTGATGGACTTCGGCCAGCACGTTGTCGATCATCGCCTTCGGAAGGGTCATCGTTGTCGCCAGCATCGAAGTCGTTCCCTGACTGCAATGAAGCTTCGTAATGGCGTCCAGACCTTGCTTGCTTGGCTGCGAGAAATCCTTCAGCATGCCGCCGTGCACGTGCACGTCGATAAAGCCGGGCAGCACATAGCTGCCTTTCGCATCAATCGTCTCGACGCCTGCAGCGTGAGCTTCAGGTAATCCGGCGGTCGTGCCGACGTAAGTGATGACGCCGTCTTTCACCGCAACCGCGCCGTCGCGGAACGTTCCGCGCGGGGTGACAACTTCGGCATGAATGAGGTTGAAGGTACGTCCGGCGCCGCTCATCACAGGAATCTCCCCGCAGCCTGGTCAACGACGACAACCACATTCGGGTGGGTTTGCAGCAGCGAAGCCGGACATTGGGTCGTGATTGGCCCCTTTAACGCTTTGGCGATGATTTCGGCTTTGTCTTCGCCTTTGGCCATCAGCAGGATTTGCTTAGCCTGCAGGATCGAACCGATCCCCATCGTGAGCGCGTGAGTTGGCACCTCGTCAATGGAATTGAAGAAGCGCGCATTGGCCAGCCGTGTCCGCTCTTGCAGCTTCACGACATGCGGCGGCCCCGTCAGCTCATCGGCAGGCTCGTTAAACCCGATATGGCCGTTATGTCCAAGGCCCAGCAGCTGCAAGTCGATTTGACCCGCTTGATCCAGCAGTTTTGCGTAGTCCTTGGCCGCTTGCTCAGGATCCGGAGCATTTCCCTCAGGTACATGCGTATTTTCTGGCAAAATATCGATATGATTAAACAGCTTCTCGTCCATGAATCGGCGATAGCTCTCTGGATGGTCCGCCGGCAATCCGATGTATTCATCCAGATTGTAGCTGCTCGCTTGCTTAAAGCTGACGCTGCCTTTCTTGTACAGCTCGATCAGCTTCTCATACACCCCGACCGGTGTGCTGCCGGTAGCCAGGCCCAAAATCGCCCGCGGGTTAGATTGCAGGAGGCTGGCGATGATGCCTGCTCCGGTTTCATTAAATTGCTGCTCGCTGTTGGTTTTGATAATATTCAGCATTCGTGTTGCCCTCCTTGGGTTTTACGATAAATTTGAACATTCTGATACGAGCTTTCGAGCTTCGGAATGAAATCCTGGAATTCCAAGCTGACCATCCCCGTAAACAAAATATCGATGACGTGCAGCTGCGCAATACGCGAGGCCATATCGCCCCGGCGCATGCCTTCCTCTAACGAGGATGAGAATAAAGCGATATCCGCGAGCGAAGCCAGGGAGTTGCTGCTGTACTGCGTGAGCGACAACGTGGTTGCGCCGCTGTCTTTGGCGCAGCGCAGGGCGTCGATCGTTTCCGGCGTTTCGCCTGAATAGGAGATCGCCAGCGCCACGTCGCCTTCGCCGAGCGAGGAAGCGGAAGTGATCTGCATATGCGAGTCAGCGAAGGCGGTGCAGTTCTTGCCAATACGCACCAGCTTCTGGTAAAAGTCTTGGGCGACAATCGAGGAAGTCGCCACACCGTACAGATCGATGCGCTTGGCGCGGCATAACGCCTCAACGGCCCGGGACAGCTGGTTCATGTCCAGCAGCCGGGTGGTGTCGGTAATCGAGGCGAGATGGTTGGCTTCCATCGCTTCGACGATTTTTTGCAGGTCGTTGCCGGCGATGATGTCCTGGTAGTGGTTCTCCGCAGGCTTGTGGGCCAGCTCGGAAGCCAGCTTCATTTTGAAATCAGGGAAGCCTTTAAAGTGAAAAGTCTTGCAGAACCTTGTCACCGTTGAGGGACTAATCCCGCACGCATTGGCCAGCTCTGTGATCCCCTGATGAATGACGGTGGCCGGCGACTCCAAAATGTATTCGCCCAGCTTGCGTTCCTGCGGCGACAGCGTCTCCAGGTGGCTGGATACCGCATGCAATATGGGTGTCATAGATAAATTCCTCCCTCAGGAAGTTCAGCCGTTGGATGTGATTGTTTACTTGCTACGAAAATAATTTTTATTAAATTCTTGTGAAATGTGAAAATTATTTTGACTTCTCGGTTTCATCATAAGCGATTTTCCCGGCCTTTTCAAGTAGGGTTACCCGTCAAATGGCGACAGATTCCTTGAATTTTCGGAGTCTGCATAATACACTCTAAACAGTAGGGTTATTATCGGAGAGAGGAATGGTTTGGTTGTCCGTTGATCTCGACCATTACATAGATCGGATCGAATCGGTATGGACCCGTTCGTTTCGGAAAGTGAAAAGTGAATTAATGCACCATCAGGAGCTGGGCCTGACGGGCCCGCAATTTCATACGCTGATGCTGATTGCCCGGAAGTCCAACTGCAATGTCAGCTATTTAGCCGAGAAGCTGGAGGTGAAGCCCAGCGCGATTACGGTCATGATCGATCGGCTGGTCCAAAGCGGTTTCGTGGAGCGGCGGCATGACGAGCAGGATCGGCGGGCGGTGCTGTTGTCGGTTACCGAGCGGGGGGCCGAGGTGCTGGCGGAAGCCCGGAAGAAGTCACGGGAAGTGTTGAAAACGCATTTATCCGTCCTCAGCGAAGAGGAGCTGGAGATGATGATCACGATTTTGGAGAAGCTGTCCAAGAATTCCAAAGCGTGAGGGAAGCGGTGAACATATTGGCGGAAAGGAACCATGGAATTTTCTATGGTTCTTTTTTTAAGATATCAGCGTACTATGTCAAGTAGAATTTTTAGGTTTCTGGGTAACCCAAACACACCTAACCACCCAGATTTTCAAAAAAGTTAGCAACTGACAGAGAAGCGATGCTTGAAACCGGCCTTTCTCGGACTTGAAAGGAAATAGCCTCGTTTTTTCAATCCTGCGATGCAATCTGGCTGAGTGCAGAGTATACGCTAACGTACAATTCGCATTCACAGGGCGAGGTGGATAAAGCTGACATACGAGATCCAAGGTCTCCAAGAAAGTGATCCGATCTTCCCTCAGTCCCAGAAAGACCGGTTCCAAGATCTTGCTTAGTTAGGCCACCGCTAGTGTCGGCATAACGCAATTGAAGTTCAACTTCTTATTGACCTCATCAAGGATGTGATAATCAGAGCACTGCGATTGAAACGGTAAACGGTCTCGCAGCATGGCGAAAGCGACTTTGAGCATCTTATTACCCATTGCAACAAAGATGGCTCGTTCATGTTTTCCTTTTTCCTTCAGACGATCATAGAAAGGCTTAAGGTCCTTATTATGCATGCAGAGACTCTTACCTGCTAGATATACCGCATAACGAAGGTGATCGTTTCCCTGTTTGGAAATCTTGCGGTAGGAGCCTTTGCCGCCACCTGTTTGCTTAACAATGGGGTTTGTGCCAGCTTTCTTAATTAACTGGTTTGCGTTCGAGTACTGAGATACATCGCCGATTTCAGCATAAAGCTCAGCCGCGGTAGTCACTCCTAAGCCCGGGACGGTAAGAAGCAGTCGTCCGTCTGTCTGAAGGAGAAGGTTCTCGATCTCTTGTTCCAAAACATTAATTTTGGCATCAAATGTTCGTAAGTCACGTAGCTTCATTTTCAGTAACATAAGCTCAGGCCGAAGTTCCTGTAAGTTTCTCGATAACGCTTGTTCAGCGACGTGCAAGAGCTTCTGGATGGTGGTGTTTCGCAATTTGAGATTATGCTGAATCGAGAGCTTCCGTAGCCCGGTCTCCCCTAGTTTCAGGACAGCAGCGGGGTGTGGATAATGCTCCATGAAGAAGAGCGAGGCTTTCCCCCAGAAGTCACTGAATACTTTGATTTTTCGAGCTCTACCGGCTGAATAATCTGCATATCCTTGGTACTCGCGCCAGATGAGGTCCATAAGTGCTCGAATCTCTGTACGCAAGGAAGCACGCTTCCGTGTCTCAGAGCGCCGTGCTCGAGTCAAGACATGGAGCTGACGCTGCACGCCATTCAAAAGCTGGTTTTCAGTGGCTTTGTTGCTTTTGATGGCATGGGCGATGGCCACAAGATCAAGATCATCTGTTTTGCACCAATTCAGTGCGCCGGCGCGTTCCTCGAAGGTGGTATACGGATTCAAGATCTGAACGTGGTACCCTCGTTTCGCCATCTCGCGGACGATGTCTTCATAGTAATGGCCTGTTGCCTCAATACCCAGGAACAAGCGAACAGCCTCTGTGGCTGTAACCGCTTGATTAATCTTCTTGCAAAGCAGCTCCATACCAGAATTATTCGCTGAGAAAAAGAAGGGTTTTTCAATGATGTCGCCGAAATAATTGCATATTAAGGCTTTTTGGTGGAGCTTGGCCGCATCGATTGCAACGATGAGGACTTGCTCCAGGTTAACGCCCCTTAGCTGTTGACTGAACTTAGTTCCCTTACGGCCTTGAATGTGCGAGGATTTCCCCATGCGACTTTAACCTCCTGTGGTTGGTAGGTAAGATTGAAGCTTCCCTGTCAGGTGCTTCTTTCTTCGATAGTCGCTGGGGATTTCCTCTTTATATTTTGATTATATTACACGCCAGAAAGTATAAACTTCGGGGCATTAGCATCCTGATATCGCAAGATAAACTTCCGCTAAACGCGGTCTGTCTACTTTGAATGTACGTCGATAGACGTTTTTCTTATCGCTGATTCTCCGTGAACCTGATAGCATGCACGAAGGATGCCGGGTTATGATAGACATAAGAATGAAAGCGTTATTTCATCAAACCGAAACGGAGGAGTTCCATGGAAAAATATATCTTGGCTTTGGATCAAGGCACAACGAGCTCGCGGGCGATTTTGTTTAACCGGCAAGGGGAGATTGTTCATTCGGCACAGCGGGAATTCCCGCAGTATTTCCCCGAACCCGGCTGGGTCGAGCAGAATCCCAATGAGATTTGGGGCTCGATCATGTCGGTGATTGCTTCCTGCTTATCGGAATCCGGTATCAAGCCGCGGCAGATTGTTGGGATCGGGATTACGAACCAGCGGGAAACGACGGTCGTTTGGGAAAAAGACAGCGGCAACCCGATTTACCCGGCGATCGTCTGGCAATCCCGGCAAACGGCCGCGATCTGCGAGGAGCTGCGGAATGCCGGTCATGACGCTTTGTTCCGGGCCAAAACCGGTCTGCTGCTCGACCCTTATTTTTCTGGAACCAAGGTCAAGTGGATCCTCGACCATGTCGAAGGCTCGCGGGAGCGGGCGGCGAAGGGCGAATTGCTGTTCGGGACCATCGATACCTGGCTCATCTGGAAGCTGTCCGGCGGCCGCTTGCATGTAACGGACTATTCCAACGCTTCGCGGACGCTGATGTACAACATCCACGAGCTGACCTGGGATGACGAGCTACTTGCGATTCTGGACATCCCGAAGGCGATGCTGCCTGAAGTGAAATCCTCCTCCGAGGTATACGGCACGACGGTTCCGTACCACTTCTTCGGGGAGGAGGTGCCGATCGCGGGGGCGGCCGGAGACCAGCAGGCAGCTCTGTTCGGGCAAGCTTGCTTCCAGCCGGGGATGGTCAAAACGACGTACGGAACCGGCTGCTTTATGCTGATGAATACCGGCAGTACCCCCGTTGTATCGGAGCACGGGCTGATCACCTCATTGGCCTGGGGCTTAAACGGGAAGGTGGAGTACGCTCTTGAGGGCAGTATCTTCGTGTCCGGCTCGGCGATCCAGTGGCTGCGCGACGGGTTGCGCATGTTCCGGAACGCCAAGGACAGCGAGGTGTACGCCTCGCGCGTGGACTCAACGGAAGGCGTCTACGTTGTTCCAGCCTTCGTTGGTCTCGGCAGCCCGTATTGGGACAGCGAAGTTCGCGGCGCGGTATTTGGCCTGACGCGGGGGACGACGAAGGAGCATTTTATCCGGGCGACGCTGGAGGCGCTGGCTTACCAGACCAAAGACGTTCTCGGCGCGATGGAGCAGGATGCCGGATACGCCGTACGGTCCATGCAGGTGGATGGCGGCGCTGTTGCGAACGGCTTTCTCATGCAGTTCCAAAGCGACATTCTTGGGGTTCCCGTAGAACGTCCGGCGATCGGCGAAACGACGGCGTTGGGCGCGGCCTTTTTGGCGGGTCTCGCGGTCGGCTACTGGAGCGATTTGGACGAAGTCGCGCAGTGCAAACGCCTGGAACGCCGGTTTATCCCAACGATGCCGCAGTCTAAGCGGGAAGCGCTCTACCAAGGCTGGCTGAAAGCGGTTCAGGCCGCGATGGCCTTCAAATAACGGGCCGCCCATTTCTATACGGCACCGCACCATTAACCCTGTTTCTTCATAAGATGTGTTGACTGTATCCCTGAACCTTGTTAAACCACAAAACCCGAGCAAGGAGGGGTGACGCATTTTGAAGAGCAGCGATCGTAACAGCAAATTTCTGTTGACTCATCGTGAACGGGAGGTCTTCGAGCTTCTCGTGCAGGATAAAACGACGCGCGACATTGCCGGGCAACTGTTTATTAGTGAGAAAACCGTCCGTAATCACATTTCTAACGTAATGCAAAAGTTGAATGTCAAAGGTCGCGCGCAGGCGGTTGTCGAGCTGATCAAGCTTGGGGAGCTGAAAATCTGACGGTGAACTACGTGTTCGTAGAAAGCCGCAAGCCTTCTTTTTCACCCCGGAAGGGGTAAGAGAAGGTTTTTTTGTGTGCGTATCCGCAAATAAAAAAACCTCCAAGCATCCTATTCACATCAGATGCCGGAGGTTATTGGCTAAACTAACGTTACAGCGACTTCAAATAATGAACGATCGTGAGCAGCCCTTTGTCAAAGTTCTCCAGGTTAAAATGCTCGTTTGGCGCATGCAGGTTTTCGTCCGGCAGCCCGAAGCCCATCATGACGGCTGGAGCCGACAGGACGCGGGACAAGGTCTCGACGATCGGGATCGAACCGCCGTCCTTCGTGAACAGCGCCCGAGTGCCGTAAATGGCTTCGTAGGCATCGGCCGCTTTTTGCAGCATCGGATCTTCCGGATTGCATGTGAAGGCCCGCGCTTTCTCGGTCGCTTTGACCTTCAAGGTTGCCCCCGGCTGCAGGTGTTTGTGCAGATGCCGTTCGATGCGGTCGATCGTGGCTTGCGGGTCCTGGTCGCCAACGAGGCGGCAGGTGATTTTGGCATGGGCTTCCTTCGGCAGTACCGTTTTGGTCCCTTCCCCTTGGAATCCGCCGTAAACCCCGTTGAGTTCCAGCGTTGGACGGGCGCCGGTCCGCTCGACGAAGGAGTACCCTGCTTCGCCAAACAGCTCCTTCAAGCCAAGATCCCGCTTGAGCTTCTCTTCGTCAAATTGTTGCTTGGCGAACTCTTCGCGTTCGAGCGCAGACAGCTCGTGAACGCCTTCGTAGAAGCCTTCGACCGTGACTCGGCCTTGCTCATCATGCAGGGAAGCCAGCAACGATACCAGGGCGTGCAGCGCGTTAGGGACACCGCCGCCATATGTACCGGAGTGCAAATCGGTGTTGGCGGTATACACCGAGACTTCCATCGCACACAAGCCGCGCAGACCGATGCAAATCGCCGGTTTGCCCGGTGCCATCAGCGCGGTATCGGAGATCAGGATCACGTCAGCGGCCAGCTTGTCCTGGTTGGCTTCCAAGAAGGCGGGCAGGTTCGGGCTGGTGACTTCCTCTTCCCCTTCGATGCAGAATTTGATGTTGACCGGAAGCTCCTTCTCCTGCTTCAAAATCGCCTCCACGGCCTTGATATGCATAAACACTTGGCCTTTATCGTCCGTCGCTCCGCGGGCGTACAGCTTGCCGTTCCGAATGGACGGCTCAAATGGCGGCGTCTCCCACAGATTCAGCGGGTCTACCGGTTGTACGTCATAATGGCCGTAAACCAGAACGGTTGGTTTCCCTGGTGCGTGCAGATGCTCGGCATAAACGATGGGATGCCCTGCAGTAGGATGAATCTCCACCGATTCCATACCGGCGCGGCGCAGAGCTTCGGCGATCCATTCGGCCGCCTTCTGCACATCGCCTTTGTGTTCGGACAAGGCGGAGATGCTGGGAATCCGAAGCAATTCGCCAAGTTCATTTAAGTGTTGTTCGCGGTTCGTATTAAAATAAGCTTGATAATCCATCGTCGAATGTTCCTCCCGAACTAGAACTAGTTTTACCTTTATATTCTACACCTTTTTTGCCGAGAACACGAATGATGGGGTGACGCAATTAAAAGCAAGAGCCTCCCGATTCCTTAAATTCACCTTAAAAGGGACGCGCTTTTTTTAGGAATATTTAAGGTAAATTCGATGGATATCTGGTAAAGTCAAGAAAGCACGTTTTGAATCCAAATTGAATGCTTCATGAAGAAGGGAGTCGCAAAGTCATATGGACGAAAAGGAAAAAAAAGAGTTGGAGGCAACCGGAGGCGAAACCGGAGCCGCTGAGGAGACGCGGGCCCAGGATGGACAGGCCGGTCCGGTGGATGCCGGGACGGACCAGCTAGCGAAAGCGGCAAATGATCCGGCGGATGCTGTGGGCGACCCGTCGACGGAAACGGAATCTTCTCCAGCGAACGAAGCGGAAGTAACCGTCGCGGCTACGGGCAGCACAACCGATGAGGACTTGACGCCGGTGATGGTTCCCCTGAACGGGGAGACGGAGACTGCACCGGTACAAGCCCCTACATCCAGTAATAAAGTATGGCAGATCGTATCGTTGGTACTGGCTGTTTTGCTGGTCGTTGTACTGATCAAACCGCCGTTTGCCACGAATAAGGCAGAGGCCGTCGCTACGGTTAACGGTGTGGAAATTACGAAGGACCGGCTCTATGAAGAACTGGCTGCCAATGGCGGAGAACAAGCGCTGACAAACCTCATCAACCAGGAGCTTGTGAACCAAGAGGCTGCTAAGAACAATATCACGATCACGGATGCCGATGTCGACGCCGAAATCGAAACCTACAAAACCCAGTTTGGTTCGGAAGAAGCGCTGAATCAAGCTTTGGAGCAGTACGGGATGACCATGGATGATTTGCTCAAGCAGGTCGAAATGGAGCTGAAGCTGACGAAGCTGCTGGAACCGCAGATCAATGTTACCGAGGAGCAGGTTAAGGAAACGTTTGAAACCTACAAGGATTCCTTTAATACACCGGAGCAAGTTCGGACTTCCGTCATTTTGGTCGCAACTGAAGAGGAAGCGAAGGATATCGTGAAGCAGTTGAAGGAAGGCGCCGATTTTGCAGAGCTGGCCAAGAGCAAATCGCTGGATACAGCTACGAAGGATCAAGGAGGAGACACCGATTTCTTCGCCCGCGGCGAAATGGAAGAAGCGGTGGAAGAAGCCGCCTTCAAGCTGGCGAAAGGCGAGATTAGCGAGCCTGTTAAGACGAGCGAAGGTTATCAGGTCATTAAAGTCACCGACAAGAAGGAAGCCCACACGGCAACGCTGGAGGAGAAGAAGGATGAGATCCGCAAGAGCCTTATCTCCCAACAGGTTTCCAGCATGTCGGGAGCGTGGCTGGAGGACGTTCGCAGCAAAGCGAAAATCACCAATACATTTACGGATGCAGCCGCTGCCGAGTAATTCGGCTGAAGCAGCAGCCATTCTGAACCGCCGAAGCTCTGCTTCGGCGGTTTTTGGTATTTCGGTTTGAACACTTCAAGATCGCTTTGTGTTTCCGGAAGTCTGACGGTACAATGAGGATACACGGATGCATTTGAGTACATATCCAATTGGGACGGATCGTATGGAGGCAGGGGAAGATGGCGGAGTGGTATGAGCTTAGTTTCGGGGAAGATTATTTGCTGGTATATAAGCACCGCGATGCGCAAGGTGCGAAACACGAAGTTCAGCGGATGATCCGCTGGCTTCATCTTCCTCCAGGTGCGAAGGTGTTGGATTTATGCTGCGGCATGGGCCGCCATTCGCTGGCGCTGGCCGAAGCGGGTTACAAGGTGACCGGCGTGGATTTGTCAGAGGTGTTGCTGCGCGAGGCGAGACGCCTCGACCCCGAGGGTCGGATCACCTGGCACCGGGCGGATATGCGCGAGTTGCCGCTTCAAAGCGGGGAGTTTGAGGCGGTGGTGAACTTATTTACTTCATTTGGTTATTTTAAAAAGGACGAGGAGCAGATCAAGGTGCTGCGGGAAGCGGCCCGCGTACTGAAGTCAGGGGGCCGTTTCCTTCTCGATTTTCTTAATCCCGCTTATGTTGCCGCCCATCTTGTTCCGTATTCGGTACGGGAGGACGCGGGGCAGCAGATCGTAGAACGGCGGCGGATTGAAGATGGGTATGTCATCAAGGACATCGAAATTACCGCCCCTGGCGGAGAACCAAGGCATTATATGGAGCGGATTAAGCTGTACGAATTGGATGATTTTCGGCGGATGCTGAAGGAGGCCGGTTTAACCTTGCAGAACGTTCATGGGGATTATGATGAAGAGCTTTACGATCCGAAGACGTCTCGGCGCATGATTTTGGTGGGGGTGCGGCCATGACATTATTGCCGGAAATCCAGCTCTGGGACCGGGAGCTCGTGGCCCGTGTTCCGATCTCGATGGCCCCTCCCCTGCGCAGGGTGAACAGCTACGTGCTGAAGGGAGAAGAGGGGATTACCATCATCGATCCAGGGCCGCGAACGGAGGAGACGATCGAAGAGTGGCGGGCAGCTTGGCAGGATCTCAGGATATCGCCGCGCGACATTAGGCAAATCGTCTTGACCCACCACCACCCCGATCATTATGGCCTGGCGGGATATATGCAGGAGGTCACCGGAGCGGCCGTATTGATGTCGCCGCGGGCTTATAAAGAGACGCGGCTGATGTGGGGGCCGGACAGCCGGATGCACGAAGCGCTGCCCGATTTGTACCGGCGGCACGGGATGCCGGAATCGTGGTACAGCCAGCTGCCCGGGCATCTGCAGGGCTTTTTCGCTCAGGTCACGCCGGCTCCCGAAGTAACCTTTCTCCGGGAGGGAGAGCCGATCCGGATGGGTGGACGAGCCTGGCTGCCGATTGAAACGGCCGGACATGCCCCGGGGCACCTGTCCTTTTATAATGCCGAACACCAACTGATGTTCTGCGGGGATGCGGTGCTGCCGCAAATCTCCCCCAACGTCAGCTTCTTGCCTGGCAGTGATCCGCAGCCGCTGCAATCGTTCCTGGATTCGCTGGAGAAGCTGAGCGCTTACGAGGTGGCAACCGCATATCCGGGACACCGCAATCCGTTTGATTATTTTGCGGAGCGTGTGCGGCTGTTGCTTGAGCATCACGGCGAGCGGCTCCTGCGCATCGAACGGTTGCTGCAGGAGCGGCCGCAAACGGCTTTCGACGTTTGCGCCGCCTTATTTGGCACGGAGCTTAGCATCCACCAAATGCGCTTTGCCATGTCAGAAACGTTGGCCCATCTAGTTGAGTTGGTCCGGCAAGGGCGGGCTGAAGAGCAGACGAACGGAGAAGGTACAGACGAGGTTATCCGGTATGCTCCGGTGGAATAGTCCAATAATGCAAAAAGAAGGGCGGCATTTGATTTGCCGTCCTTCTTTGCGTTGCACTGATGGAGATTACCGCTCGGAGTCGAGGGATTCCTCACCGCGTTCTTTTTCCCGTTCCGCTTGTTTGCGATGGGCGATCCGGCTGCTGGCCGAGGCTGCAATGGCGCCGACAATGTCATCCAAGAACGTATTGCACGGACCCAGCGTCTTGTCATTCAGCCGTTCCAAAATGCCCGGTTTCAGCTTATCGACATAACCGTAGTTGGTGAAGCCGATGCTTCCATACACGTTTACGATCGAGAAGGCCAGGATTTCATCCACACCGTACAACCCTTCGTCATTGGCAATCATGTCCTGCAGTTCAGGGATCAGCATCCCCTGCTCTGCCAAAATATCGAGCTGGATGCCGGTCAGCACCGCATTTTGCACCTCGCGTTTGGTCAGCACCTGCTCCACGTTATGTATGCACTCTTCCATCGTCAGGTTCGGGTAGTATTTTTGCTGCAAAAACATTACGAGTTCTGCGATTTGCTCCGTCGTCACGCCGCGCTTGTGCAGCCACTCCTTGGTGGCATCAGCGACTTTCTTGCTGTTCAAGCTGTAAGGCACTTTGGCCTTCGGTTGTTCCATCCCCATACACTCTACTCCTCGTCATTTTTAGTTGGATTGACAAGATATGAAGAAGTTTGTCCAGATCCCGGAAAAATATAGTTATGTTTCGGGACAAGGCTCGTATATATAGTAATACAAATCTTAGCCAATTGAAAAACTTAGGGAGGCACGAGCAAAAATGAAATGGAACCGCCGATTACGAAATACGGCTGCCGCCGGGGCAATATCGCTTCCGCTGCTGCTGTCGGGCTGCGGCATGTTTGGGGGAAGCTCCGCCCAAATCGATCCTCCGCCTACAGATATCGAAACCCAAATGTTGGAAGGTCTGGATGCCGTAGAGCAGACAAGCTTTGCCCAGGAGGAAGCGCTCTCTACAGTTTACTTGGTGAACGAGCATGGCTTGCTGGCCCCGGTCGCCCTGCACTTGCCTGATGGCGAGGCTTCGCTCAAGCTGAACCGGATGCTGGAGATGCTGGTGAAGGACGGCAAATATGCCAGCCTGCTCCCGGCCGGCTTTAGCGGCATTCTTCCGGCGGGCAGTGAGGTGAAGGCCGTCACCGTGAAAAAAGACGAGAAGCTGGCCGTCGTCGAGTTTAATCAAGCGTTTACCGGCTATGAAGCGGCCGATGAGCGCAAAATCCTTGAGGCGTTGACCTGGACGTTAACCGGAACGCCGGATGTGGAGAAGGTTCAGCTGTGGGTGGACGGGCAGAAATTAAACGAGATGCCGGTGAACGGTACGCCGCTGGATCGGTCGCTCAGCCGTAATTTTGGGATTAACCTCGAAATTAAAGCTGAATCCGGCTTATCCCAACTGAGCCCGGTCATTGTGTATTTCTCCGCAGCAACGCCGGAGGGCGTCCAATATTTCGTCCCGGTGACCCGATTTGTACCGGCTGACGGCGATCGGGTGAAATCCGCGCTCGGCGAACTGCTCAAAGGGCCGCAACAAGGAGACGGCTTGGAGCGGGTCGTGACCGACAACACGAAGCTGGAAAGCGTCGAGGTCTCGAAGGACGGCATCGTGACGGTTGCGCTGACGGACGATATGTTTGAAGCCGGCGAGAAGCTGCCAGCACAAATGCTGCAATCACTGGTGCTGACGGTGACGGAGAACCGGGACGACAGCAAAGTACGCATTTGGCTAAACGGGCAAAAGGAAGTCGTTGGCCTGGATAACCAGACCTATAGCGAACCGGTGATGCGGCCGGAAACGATTAACGAAATCCCACTGTAAACCATGTTTAACCACGGCACGCCATACGAAGGCATACCGGGCCCTGCGAGGTGCAGGGTTCTTTTTTTGGCCGAATGGAAAGGTGCTTTTATGACCACACTTTGGTAGAATAGGGAAAGCATATTGACAGCAAGAACACGTAGGAGGCAGTAAAGATGAGAAGCAACGGACGCCAGGCGGACGAGCGCCGGCCGATGAATTTAACCGTCAATGTTAATAAATACGCAGAAGGGTCTGTCTACATCGAGGTGGGCGATACGAAGGTGCTGTGTACCGCCACGGTTGAAGAGAAGGTCCCGATGTTTATGAAAGGTCAGGGCAAAGGCTGGGTGACGGCGGAGTATTCGATGCTCCCTCGCGCAACTCAAACGCGGAATCAGCGGGAATCGGCCCGTGGGAAGCTGAGCGGCCGTACGATGGAAATCCAGCGGCTCATCGCCCGCGCGCTGCGTTCGGTCGTGGATCTGCAGGCGCTGGGTGAGCGCTCTATCACGATCGATTGCGACGTACTGCAGGCAGATGGCGGAACGCGGACCACGTCGATTACCGGGGCGTTCGTGGCGTTGGCGCTGGCGATGCACAAGATCGCTCAGAAGCACGCGCTGCCGAAGTTTCCGATCACGGACTTTCTCGCATCCGTCAGCGTAGGGATCGTTGGGGAGGACACGTTGTTGGATCTCAACTATGAGGAGGATTCCAAAGCGAAGGTCGACATGAACGTGGTGATGACCGGCAACGGCCAGTTTGTTGAGGTTCAAGGTACCGGGGAAGAGAACCCGTTCTCCCGGGCGGAGTTGGATCATATGCTGGAGCTCGCCGAGAAAGGGATTCGGGAGATGATCGAGCAGCAGCGTGAGGCGCTCGGGCCGATTGCGCTGCTGATCGGAAGCGGGCAGTCCCGATCGGTGGTGTAAGCATGATCGAAGGAACGGAGATTATCGTGGCGACCCGTAATGCCGGGAAAGTGCGGGAATTCGCGCATGCCTTGGCGCCGCTGGGCAAAGAGGTTCGGAGCTTGGCCGATTACCCGGATGCCCCGGAGGTGGTGGAAGACGGGACGACGTTCGCCGAGAACGCCCGTAAGAAGGCCAAAACGGTCGGCGACGCGCTAGGCCGCCCTGTGCTGGCCGACGATTCGGGCCTTTGCGTCGACCAATTGGACGGTGCGCCGGGCGTTTATTCGGCCCGATATGCCGGGGAAGGCGCCAGCGACGAGGACAACAACGAGAAGCTGCTCGCCGAGCTCGAGAAGCGGCGGCTGGGCGAGGATACGGAGCAGCCGCTGCTGAGCACGGCGCGGTTTGTCTGCCACCTGGCCTTGTACGACCCGGCCAATGGGCAGTTTATCGAAGCCTCCGGCGAAGTCGAAGGCTGGATCACCTCCGAGCCGGCGGGCGGCGGCGGGTTTGGGTATGACCCGCTGTTTTATCTGCCGGCGTACGAGAAGACCATGGCCGAGCTGACGCTGGAGGAGAAGCAGGCCGTCAGCCATCGCGGCGCGGCGCTGCGGGCGTTGGCGGACAAGCTGAGCGGGGCGGCTGCGGGGAAGTAGGCGAGGGCCGTGTGACCGTGCAGCACGTGAGGCCCGAGGAGGCCGTGCAGCCCGTGCAGCCCGTGCGGCTTGGCGCATAGCCGCTTGCTTGCGGGAAATTAACGGTAAATCCTCCTGTTAATTTTCGACTTTTTGGCTCGTTGCACCAATTAACGGTAAAACCTACAGTTAATTTTGCCCTAAAGGCCGGAAACGGCCCAAATGCCCGAAATTAACGTCAGGAAATACCGTTAATGCCTGTTAAAGCACCCGAACCGGTAAAATTAACGGCAGGTTTTCCAGTTATTTTTTCGCAACCCACTATAAGCGACATCAAAAAAAGCAAGTCAGGGACCTGGGTAAGGTTCCCGGCTTGCTTTTTGCGCTTCAATTAACGAATTTTCACGTTGTAGGTGCTCAGCCAGAAGTTCACCTGCGACAAATACGCAAACAGCTGCGGACCGCTCATCAGCTGGCCGAACCATGGCAGGTTGGAGGACGATTCCTTGGACGCGGCGATGGCGCGAATTTTGTCCGCATTAATCAGCGGCAAGATCGGCGAGGTCGGGTCGTCGAGAATCTTCAGCATTTGATCCCGCACGGCAGTCAGGTAGTTCGGGTTATGCGTTTTGGGGTAGGGGCTTTTTTTGCGGTAAAGTACGTCTTCAGGCAGGATGCCTTCCAGCGCTTTGCGCAAAATCCCTTTTTCCCGGTTCCCGGTCGTTTTGATCTCCCACGGAATATTCCAGACATACTGCACCAGTCGGTGATCGCAATAAGGCACGCGGACTTCCAATCCTGCAGCCATACTCATGCGGTCTTTGCGGTCCAGCAGCGTTGGCATGAACCGCGTGATGTTCAGGTACGACATGACCCGCATCCGAGCCCGCTCGCCTTTCTCCCCTTCCAGCTTCGGTGTCTCCGCGACCGCTTCGCTGTATCGATCGGCGATATACTGCTCCGGCTTGATCCATTCGCGGATTTCCGGCGACAACAGATCTGCGCGCAGCCCGGTCGCCACAGACCAAGGGAACGTTCCCGAATTCAGCAGCTCCTCGCGGTGGAACCACGGGTAGCCGCCAAAGACTTCGTCCGCAGCTTCGCCGGAGATGGCGACGGTGGCCCCTTTTTTAATCTCCCTACAAAAAAGCAACAGCGAGGCGTCCACATCCGCCATGCCCGGCAAATCGCGGGCAATCGTCGAGTCGGGCAGCGCCGCAATCAGCTCAGGCGTATCAAACTTGATCGCGTGATGGGCGGTCTGCAGCTCCTCGACCATCCGCTGGATCCACGGGCCGTCCGCGCCAGGCTGATAGCTGTGGGCCTGGAAATGCTTGTCGTTGTCGACGTAATCGATCGAATACGTATTGACTTGACCTTGGCCGGTCCGCTTGTAATAATCGACGGCCAGCGCGGTCAGTGCGCTGGAGTCCAGACCTCCGGACAGCAAGGTGCACACCGGCACGTCGGAAATGAGCTGGCGTTCCATCGTGTCCTGCAGCAGCTGGCGAATCGTTGCGGCGGTTTTCTCTACATTGTCCGTATGGGGCTCGGCTTCCAGCTTCCAGTAGGCGTATTTTCGCAGTCCATTGCGGTTGAAGATCAAGACGTGGCCCGGACGCAGCTCCTTCAGATCCTTGTACACGCTATGGCCGGGCGTCCGCGCCGGACCGATGACGAAAATTTCGGCAAGGCCTTCAGGCCCTACGACGGGCTCAACCTTCGGATGCCGCAAAATCGCCTTCGGCTCGGAACCAAAGATCAGGGTGCCGTCAATTTCGCTGTAGAATAACGGTTTTACCCCGAGACGATCTCGGGCAAAAAAGACATGCTCCCGAACGCTGTCCCAAATGGCGAACGCAAAAATTCCGTTCAGCCGGTAGACGCAATCCGGTCCCCACTCGATATACGATTGCAGCAACACCTCCGTATCACAGTTGGTACGGAACGTTCGGCCTCTCCGCTGCAGCTCCGCTTTCAGCTCCAGCGCGTTATAAATTTCCCCATTATATACAATCGTAAATACCGCGTCTTCCTCATGGATAATCATCGGCTGTGCCCCGTTCTCGGGGTCCATGACGCTGAGGCGACGATGTCCGAAAGCACACGGGCCGGAAATCCAAGTTCCCTGGGCATCCGGTCCCCGGTTTTCCAGACAGGATGTCATGGATAACACCAGATCCGATTCTTTCGTCAAGTCCCGGTTCCATTCGATAAAGCCGGTTATTCCGCACATTTTTGCTATCTCCTCTCCGCATTGCTTTACAGTCCCCGCTTGCCGACCGGGTGAAAAGTATTAACAAATTATGCCGAACGAGGGCATAAAATGTCTGTCCATTATGGAAAACTATGGCGTGGAGGCAGTATAGCGCGAGGTGAAGCAAGGCATAAGAAGGAGGGTTAACCATGGAAAAAAGGACTTATTACGTTTCGGTTCAAGGGCGATCGCTCCTTGAGGATCCCGGCGCTGCAGCGTACGAGTGGGAGATTCAAGCCACCCGGGAGGAGGCGGATCACCTGAGTCATATGCTCGAGCATTTAGGGGAGAAGGAGGAGAACGGGTTTTTGGCTTTTACCTATCCTTGGCCGGATACGCCGGAAGATGAGGTCAACCGCAGCTACGAAAGTTATCTGAACGCGTTGTATCGTGAAATTTACCGGCTGGGCACGGCGGAAACGCGGGCGCAAATGGAGCGCTCCGGTTTTGCAGCACAGCTGTAGCTGTTTGGATGTCCATCGGAAAGGAGCGACGCCTGTGACGTATTATATCAAGGACGCGGAATATCGGCGGATGGATGAGCACCAAGGGCGACCCTGTGCCGTGATCCAGGTGTATCCGGGCGCGGTGGGAGACCCCGAGCTTTTTGTATATGTGGCGCGTGCTGCGGACGGGAAAGGGTATGAAATCATCCGGATGATCCGCAGCGAGGCGAACTTGGAGATCGACTGGTACGATAATAATCTGCATCAGGCGTTCTCTGAGGTGGCGGAGGAGCGGTTTGGGGATCGGGGCTGGCCGGAGCCGGAAGCTCAGCGGAAGGAGTTCCTGCAGAATCTGCTCGCGAATGAGCAGATCGTCGCCCGATTGGAGCAGTTGCCCCATTGAGGGAGGAATCACCAAATTTATGCCAAAAACGCTTTGAAAAACAAAAAGGATGCGCTATAATAATTAACGCATCCTTTTTCTATAACGACGTGTCCCAGTAGCTCAGCTGGATAGAGCAACGGCCTTCTAAGCCGTCGGTCGGGGGTTCGAATCCCTCCTGGGACGTGACGAAAGAGCACCCTTTGGGGTGCTCTTTTTGCTATAGTCCCAGGTTGGGCGAGAACCCCCGGTGGGGTTCGTCGGAGCGAGACCGCCCGCGCAAGCGGGCGGAGGAGCGGAGTCTCGAGCGAAGCGAGAGTATCCCTCCTGGGACGTGACGAAAGAGCACCCTTTGGGGTGCTCTTTTTGCTATAGTCCCGGGTTGGGTGAGAACCCCCACAATCAACTAACTGGATTTTCTACCGCTATTTTGGCCGTTTTTGGACAAAACCGAAGAATTAGAGGTAAATCCTACTGTTAATTTTGTTCAAAAATGCCCCTGAGCGGGAAATCAGCAAAAATAACAGTAGAATTTCCAGTTAGTAGCTTGCACGTGAGAAAAAATCAAATATTAACGGTAAGTTTTCCAGTTAATTCATCTCGACCCTGGCTCAGGGGAAGTCAAATAAAGAACTCGCCCCCAAATGTGGTAAGATCCGCATCTTCCAGATAAAATCAAAAAAACCCTTTGTTAATCAAAGGGCTAGAGGTTAAAAAAAGGTTATGGAGCGGGTGAAGGGAATCGAACCCTCGCCTCAAGCTTGGGAAGCTGGCGTTCTACCATTGAACTACACCCGCAAGAGCTAAGCAAGAAATATTATAACGCCAATGCAGACAAGAATCAAGCCCCGCCATTAATTACCGGTCGGGGCGTTTCGATTTACTTTACGATGATGCTTCGGATGCAGCCATCCCTCTCACGATCTGCGCAGGTTTCAAGGGCAGCGCCTGCCCGTCGATCGACAGGATTTCGAGCGATGGCGGCGATCGGTGGATTCAGAGAATAACGAAAAGGCTCAGTTCTTCTAGTGGTTAGCATAAATAAGATTATAGCGAAAATTGTCGATTAGAACGAAGTTTTTTTATGCGGAGAGACTGCGTAAAAAACCGCCGGAGTATTAAGTTTCCGGCGGCTTTGGCGGTATGGGCGTTAGGGCTTGAGATTAACGGCCTGCCGCCGAACTAGACAGCAGCGCTTGAAGGTCCGGCTCAATCTCAGCGGGTTCGGTGCGAGCCGCATACCGCTTGACGATCTCGCCGTCTCGCCCAACAAGGAACTTCACGAAGTTCCATTCGATATCCCCCGTATCGTAAGGTTCTGGCGTATGCTCCCGCAGATAACGGTATAACGGGTGGGCGTGCTCCCCGTTTACGTCGATTTTGGCGAAGAGCGGAAAAGTGACTTGATAATTCGTTTCACAGAAAGCCTTAATCTCTGCTTCCGTCCCAGGCTCTTGCTCGGCGAATTGATTGCAGGGGAACCCAAGAACGGAGAAGCCTTGGTCCTTGTACTTGCTGTACAGTTGCTGCAGCCCCGCATAATGCGGTGTCAACCCGCATGCACTGGCGGTATTGACGATGAGCAGCACTTGTCCCCGATATGGCGCGAGCGTCGTGGTTTCACCCGTAATCGTACGGACTTCAAAATCGTAAAGGCGGCTCATCGGCTTACACCAAATCGCAGGCGTCCGCTGGCATCCAGTGAGCGTCCTGCCCTTCCCATTTCACATTGCAGCCGATCGGATTCGTTAGCGGAATCGAAATTTCGCGCCCGGTGGTGAGCTCCTCCAACACCCGATCCAGATCGTTAACCGTCATTTTGCTCGTGTCGCGCGGGTTATCAACGCCGCGTCCCGTATAGACGAGCTTGCGGTCGGCATCAAAGACGAAGAAATGCGGCGTGCGCAGCGCACCATAGTCTTTCGCTGCCGTTTGTTCCTTATCCCGCAAATACACCCAAGGGAATCGATGCTGCTCCATCCGTTTGACCATGTGCTCGAAAGAATCTTCCGGATGGGTGTTTTCGCTGTTCGAGTTAATCCCTACAAATACGACTCCCCGATCCTTGAACTTCTCCGCCGTTTGCCGGGTGACTTCATCGGAGCCAAGCACATAAGGACAGTGATTGCAAGTAAAAAACACGACGAGCACCTTGGCCAAAGCAAAAGATTCCAAAGAGTAGGTCTGGCCATCCGTAGCCGGCAGGTTAAAGTTTGGTGCCGGACTTCCCAAAGTTAACGTGAAACTCATCACCATCACCTCTCACATATTTTGATAACGTTTACTTCCATTCTACCTTAAATGTTCCGATAATCTCAAATTTTATGAATTACCTGCTAAATAGCTGTCATAGACATGACATTCTGAAATTTTCTATTGTCTATTCTGTGAAAATGCTGTAAAGTAGCTTATCAAATAAGCCATTAATTTATGTCAGTTAACTTAACACTCCAATTGACCATAGTTCGATAAATCGTCACTTTTAGCGAAATTACGGCAGAGTAATTGTGATTTACCGTATATCGCTTCATTGACCCCTTCTGCTTAGGCTTCTGCTTTACCTGATTGCTGTGCGGAAGCGAGAATGTACATTCGTCCGCGTTGTAGAGACAATTCGAAGGTCGAGTGCCGCAACTAACATAGAGATAGAGGGCACTGCTGCATCTTTACGCTTTAGGAAATTACAGCACGACAGATCGATTGTACATTTGTCTATTACTGACGGACATTGTCGAATTGCGAGATTCCATTTTTACGGGAAAAGAGGCTGTAAACATGATTCAACCCATTTTGCAGATTAAGGATTTGCACACCCACTTTTTTACCGACCGAGGCGAAATCCCTGCGGTGGACGGCGTGAACCTGTATGTGAATCCCGGCGAGGTGCTTGGCGTCGTTGGCGAATCCGGCTGCGGCAAAAGCGTTACCTCCTTGTCGATCTTGAAGCTGATCCCTCAGCCGCCTGGCAAAATTACGGGAGGGTCGATCGAGTTTAAGGGGAAGGACATTGTTCCGATGAAGGAGCGGGAAATGCGAGCGATTCGCGGGAACTCGATTTCCATGATTTTTCAGGAGCCGATGACGTCGCTGAATCCGCTGTTTACCGTCGGCCAACAAATTGGGGAGACGGTTCGGCTGCACCGGGGGCTCAGCAAGAAGCAAGCGCGGGAACATACCATCGACATGCTGAAAAAGGTCGGCATTCCTCGGCCGGAGGCCATCATCGATGAATATCCGCATCAACTCTCCGGCGGGATGAGACAACGGGTGATGATCGCGATGGCGATCTCCTGTAATCCGGAGTTGCTGATCGCTGACGAACCAACTACAGCACTCGACGTGACCATCCAGGCACAGATCCTCGATTTGATCCGGCGCTTGAATGAGGAGAACGGTACGGCCGTAATGATGATCACGCATGACCTTGGGGTCGTTGCCGAGATGTGCCACCGGGTAGCTGTGATGTATGCCGGCAAAGTGGTGGAGGAGGGCCCTGTGCGGGATATTTTTAAAAATCCGCTGCATCCCTACACCCAAGGGCTGATCAAGTCGGTGCCGCGCATGGACGAGGACCGCAAGCGCCTGTTCTCCATTCCAGGCAACGTGCCGATCCTGAACACCCGGATGAAAGGCTGTCGCTTTGCCGAACGCTGTTCGCATGCGATGCCGATTTGTTCGGAGCAGCTGCCTGAGTTGAAGGAATACGAAACGGCGCATAGCTGCCGGTGCTGGCTCCATGAAACGCCACAGGAGGAAGTTGTATGAGTGAACCCCTACTGCAAGTTAAACATCTGAAAAAATACTACCCTACCGGGAGCGGATGGTTTGGCAAGTCACAGCAATTCGTTAAAGCGGTCGATGACATCTCGTTTACCGTGCGACGGGGCGAAACGTTTGGACTGGTGGGGGAAAGCGGCTGCGGGAAATCCACGACTGGTCGTTCCCTGCTTCGGCTGATTGAGCCGACCGGCGGCAAGGTGATTTTTGAAGGGGAGGACATCACGGCTTTGTCGCCAGAGGCGCTGCGCCGGAAACGCAAGGATATGCAGATTGTGTTCCAGGATCCCTTCTCCTCGTTGGATCCTCGCCATACGGTGCAGCGGATTCTGGAGGAACCGCTGATCGTTCACGGCGTGGGCAATGCCAAGGAACGTAAACAGATGATCGACCGGTTGATCGATGTCGTTGGTCTGACGCAAAGCCATCTGCAGCGTTATCCGCACCAATTCTCCGGCGGTCAGCGGCAGCGGATCGGGATCGCCCGTGCATTGGCGCTCCAGCCAAAGCTGATTGTCGCCGACGAGCCGGTTTCCGCGCTGGATGTGTCGATCCAGTCGCAGGTGGTGAACCTGCTTCAGGATCTGCAAGAGGAGTTCGGGTTGACGTACATCTTTATCGCCCACGATTTAAGTGTCGTGAAGCATATCTGCGACCGGGTAGCGGTTATGTACCTCGGCCGGATCGTTGAGATTGCCGACAAACACAAGCTGTACTCGTCACCTCAGCATCCGTATACCCAGGCGTTGCTCTCCGCAGTTCCGCAGCCGGATCCGGACAAGAAGACCGAGCGGATTATTCTGCAAGGCGAAGTGCCCAGCCCGGCTAATGCGCCGGTCGGCTGCGCGTTTCATACGCGGTGTCCGATGGCAATGGACGTTTGCCGGACGCACCGCCCTGAGCTGGCTGAGACGGATGCGGGCCATTTGACGGCTTGCCATCTGTACACCGAAGTGAAGAACACAGGAAGCGCGAGCTTGGCATAAAGATGACGTTTTGAACTACCTCTAAAGGTTTATAGTCTGGGTACTATGCCCAGCTTTTTTATAAACAAGAAATTATATATTGGGATTCAGAAGGGAGCCACAAAATGAAAGCAAAGAGATGGAGTAGTGTTGTTCTTGTTACGATGCTGAGCGCCGCCATCGCCTTGGCGGGGTGCGGAGGCAGCAACAATGCCGGCAGCAGCAATTCCGGCGGAACGAATACGGGTACGAATACGGAGGCAACCACTCCGACCGGTTCGGCCCAAGATACATTGGTTGTAGGCCGCGGCGGGGATTCCGCTTCTCTGGACCCAGCCATCGTAACCGACGGTGAATCTTTGAAAATCGCCCACCAAGTCTTTGATTCCTTGCTGGAGTACAAAGAAGGAACAACCGAGGTTCAAGGCTCGTTGGCCGAGAGCTGGACGGTATCTGACGACGGTTTGACCTATACCTTCAAGCTGCGTCAAGGCGTGAAGTTCCATGATGGTACGGATTTTAATGCGGATGCGGTTGTATTCAACTTCACCCGTTGGTCTGATCCAAACAGCGAATACAAATTTGAAGGCGACTCCTTTGACTACTATGATTCCATGTTTGGTCCAGACGGCAAACGCGTTATCAAGGAAGTAGAAGCGGTCGACGAGAACACGGTTAAGTTTACACTGAACCAACCGCAAGCGCCGTTCTTGCAAAACCTGGCCATGACCTCCTTTGGGATCGCCAGCCCAACGGCCATCAAGGAGAAGAAAGAAAACTTCAAGAACGAGCCGGTAGGTACAGGTCCATTCGTATTCAAAGAGTGGAAACGCAACGACTCGATTACGTTAGAGAAGAACCCGAACTACTGGAAAGAAGGGCTTCCGAAGCTGAACAAAGTGATCGTTCGCTCTATCCCGGATAACTCTGCTCGTTTCAACGCGCTGCAAAGCGGTGAAATCGATTTGATGGAGGACCTGAGCCCGGACGATCTGGCGACCTTGGAAGCGAACCCGGATCTGCAAAAGATCGAGCGTCCTTCCAACAACGTAGGTTATGTCGGCTTCAACCTGAAGAAAGAACCGTTTAACAACGTGAAAGTAAGACAAGCGCTGAACTATGCCGTTGATAAGCAAGCGATCATCGATGCCTTCTTCGCAGGCCAAGCTGAACCGGCTAAGAACCCAATGCCGCCGTCCCTGTGGGGCTACAACGATAGCATTACCGATTATGAGTATGATCCAGAGAAAGCGAAAGCGTTGCTGGCCGAAGCAGGTTATCCGAACGGTCTGCCAGGCGAATATGTCTTCTATGCCATGCCGGTATCCCGTCCTTACATGCCAGATGGCAAGAAGGTAGCCGAAGTTATTCAGCAAAACTTTGAAGAAGTTGGCGTAAAAGTGAAAATCGAATCTCCGGAATGGGCCGTTTATCTCGACGATGCGCAAGCCGGTGAAAAAGACGATCTGTTCATGCTCGGTTGGACCGGCGACAACGGCGACCCAGACAACTTCCTGTACACGCTGCTGGACAAAGACGCGATTCCGTCCAACAACTACACGTACTATTCGAGTGACGAACTGCATGAGTTGTTAGTCGCTGCGCAAAAAGAAACCGACCAATCGAAACGTGAGGAACTGTACAAACAAGCGCAAGAAATCATCAAAGCCGACGCTCCGTGGATTCCGCTCGTGCATACGACACCGCTCCTGGCTGCAAGAGCGAATCTGAAAGGATACGTTCCGGCGCCGACAGGTACGGAATATTACAGCAACATCTATTTCGAATAACAGGCGGGAGCTTAACGCCTCTGGCAGGTGAACCTCATCTTGAAAGCTTATATTTTGAAAAGAATACTCATCATGGTTCCTGTCCTAGTCGGCATGACGATTATCGTGTTTTCCATTATCCATGCGATTCCCGGTGATCCTGCGGAAACGATTCTGGGGCAGAAGGCAACGGAGCAGTCCAAGGAAGCGCTCCGCGAGCAACTGGGCCTGAACAATCCGTGGTATCAGCAGTATTTCACGTACATGGGAGATTTGTTGAAAGGTGACCTGGGGCAATCGATCCGCACGAGAGTACCGATTGCCCAGGAGATTGCCCCCTATCTGGCGGCTACGGCGGAACTAACCGTGGCAGCCATGGCGTTTGCGATCTTCTTTGGCGTGAATGCCGGCATCATCAGCGCCTGGAAGCAAAACTCGTGGTTCGATTACATTTGCATGCTGATCGCGTTGATTGGGGTATCGATGCCAATCTTCTGGCTCGGGCTGATGGAGCAGTGGATCTTCTCGCTTAAATTGCATTGGCTGCCTTCCATCGGGCGGATGAACCAACGTGATCCGGTTGAAGCGGTCACCAATCTGTATCTGATCGACAGCATGATCGCAGGCCGCTGGGATCAGTTATGGACGGTGTGCAGGCATTTGATTTTACCAAGTGTCGCGCTGGGTACGATTCCGATGGCGATTATCGCCCGGATGACGCGGTCGAGTATGCTGGAAGTCATGAATTCCGATTTCGTTCGCACGGCCAAGGCCAAAGGGTTGTCGCAATTTATTGTCATCTATAAACACGCCTTGAAAAATGCATTTATTCCCGTGCTGACGGTCATCGGACTGCAAACTGGCGCATTGCTTGGCGGTGCGGTTTTGACCGAAACGATCTTCGCATGGCCTGGTGTGGGACGGTATATTTACGAAGCGATCAGCTCGCGTGATTATCCGGTAATTCAATCCGGCATTCTGGTTATCGCCTTTATTTTCGTCATTATCAATCTGATCGTGGATTTGCTGTACGCAGCGGTCGATCCACGCATCCGTTACCGGTAAAGGAGGGAAACCATGGCAGAGGCAACTACAGCAAGCACAAACCGCAGCACCGCCGTCCCGGCCGGGAAGGTTTCCGGACCTTGGCGCGATGCGTGGAAAGCGTTCCGCAAAAATAAAATCGCCATGGCCGGCCTGATCATGATCGTGTTTTTCATTCTGATCGCCTTGCTGGCCCCGGTGATTGCTCCTTATGAATTTGACAAGCAGGTTTTGCGCGACCGCTTAAAACCGCCGTCCTCATCGCATTGGTTTGGGACGGACGATCTGGGACGCGACCTGTTCACCCGCGTATTATACGGGGCGCGAATCTCCTTATGGGTGGGGACGTTCTCCGTTGTGGGATCAATCATTTTGGGGACGCTCTTCGGCATTCTGGCAGGGTTCTACGGCAAATGGATCGATATGGTGATTTCGCGCCTGTTCGATATTTTGCTGGCGTTCCCGAGCATTTTGCTGGCGATCGCGATCGTGGCCATCCTTGGTCCGTCGCTGCAAAACGCGTTGCTTGCCATCGCCATCGTCAACATCCCAACGTATGGGCGGCTGGTGCGGGCGAAGGTGCTTAGCCTGAAGAACGAAGAGTATATCACTGCAGCACGGGCAATCGGGATGAAAAACAGCGCGATTTTGCTGCGGCACATCCTGCCAAACAGCTTGACGCCAATCATCGTGCAAGGCACGCTGGGAATCGCTACGGCGATTATCGAAGCGGCTGCGCTGGGCTTCCTTGGTTTAGGTGCTCAGCCGCCTACACCGGAATGGGGCAAGATGCTGTCTGACTCGCGTCAATTCATCGCCACCGCTCCGTGGACTGTAGTTTTCCCGGGGATTTCGATCATGCTGACCGTACTTGCCTTCAACCTGATGGGCGACGGTTTGCGTGACGCGCTTGACCCGCGGATGAAAAGTTAAATCCATCGTTATGAACTGTCGGGAGGATTCCCGGCAGTTTTTTTGTGTGTTGCACCAAATATACGGTCTGCGGTTATAATTTAGGCATCGGATATAGAGAATGGATAGGAGAAGGAGGCGGCAGAATGGCTAAAAAAGCGAGGAAGGTAACGATCGTTGGTTCCGGCCTGGTCGGTACGGCTTGCGCTTATTCCATGATCAATCAATCGATCTGCGAAGAAATTATGATGATTGACCGGACGTATGATCGTGCGGTGGCACATGCGCTGGATTTGTCGCATTGCATGGATTTTACGCCAACCCGTACGAAGGTATATGCTGGCCGGCTGGAGGACTGCCGCGACATGGATGTGGTTGTGCTGACGGCAGGGGCGAATCCCAAGCCGGGGCAAACGCGGCTGGATGTGCTGGGCGAGGCGGAGAAGATTACGCGGGATATCGTCAGCCGCATCGTGGATGGAGGATTTGACGGCGTGTTTGTCGTCGCTGCCAATCCGGTGGACATCGTGACCTATATTGTACGCGAGGTGTCGGGATTCCCGCGGAACCGGGTGATCGGCACTGGGACCTCCATCGATTCGGCGCGGCTCAAAACGCTGCTGTCGGAGGTATTTGCTGTTGATCCGCGCAGTGTAAACGGGTATGCGATGGGAGAGCACGGGGATTCGCAGTTTGTGGCCTGGTCGCATGTCACGATCGGCGGGAAACCGCTACTGCACATTTTGGAGCAGCATAAGGAGCGGTTCCGCCACGTCAAGCTGGACGAAATCGCGCAAAAAACCAAAGATGCGGGATGGGAGATTTTTACCCGTAAGGGCAACACCCAGTTTGGGATTGGGAACGCGCTCGCTTATATCGTGAGATCCATCTTAAACGACGAGCACAAAATCATCGCCGTTTCGGTTGTGCTGGAGGGGGAATATGGACAGACCGGAGTTTGTGCCGGTGTGCCTGCCATTATCGGTGACGGCGGGATCGAGGAAGTGCTGGAACTGAACTTGACCTGGGAGGAACAGCGCAAATTTACGCAATCCTGCGATATTTTGAAGGCGGCGATTGCAAGTCTTCAACTCTAATCATGTTTAGCCGCTGTCGGTTGGCGGTTTATCAGAGCATCCGTTCGATGGGGAACGGATGTTTTTTTATTTTTCCTGGAGAGGTCTGTTTCTGTGCTTAAGTCGCGGGAAGGAGGGGGAATCCGCCTGAGGACCGTTCTGTGCATGTTTCACCTTTTTATACAGGCGGCGGAGATTTTTGTGGAAGGCTTTTACGACTCGCTGCGATACTTTACTTCGGAACGGGACAAACTGGCGAAAGCCATTGTGCATGCTTTGGTCAGAGAGCAGTTTTTTGTTGCCTTGGAAAGGGAGCAGGTTCTGGGGATATTCGCGTATTCCGCGGGGCAGAAGCGGGCTTTCCGGTTTCAACGGGCTGAGCTTCAGCGGGAACTTGGCTGGTTGCGGGGAAGTTTGTTTTATTTCCTTGTCCGTCGGGAGCTGGAAAAACCGCTGCATTTGGCGGAGGGCCAATGTTATTTCGAGGCGGTTGCTACGGCAAAGCAAGCACGGGGTCGTGGGGTTGCCAGCCAACTGAACAACGAACTGATATCTCGTTTAGGTTATGACGATTATATTTTGGAGGTTGTTGATACCAATACCGCAGCGATTCGTTTATATGAACGATTGGGGTATGCCGAGTTTCGGCGGAAGCCGCAGCGCTGGTTTCGGAAGCAGGCGGGGTTTAATGCCAGGTTGTATATGAGATGGATGCAAGACTAGGCGCGACCAGAATAAGGTGTGGTAAATTTAGGTCTAGACAAGAACATATATTCTCTTTATGATGAGGGCATCATGCGGCCGATCGTGCTGATTCACGGGTTTACGCTTGACCATCGCCTGATGAGCGGCTGCATGGAACCGATATTTCAGAATCGCACGGGGTGGAGAAGGATTTACCTTGATTTGCCATTTGCCGGGGACGGGAAAGTCGAAGAATTATGCGGGTATTGAGAATACGGACGGGATGCTGGATGCGGTGCTGGAGTTGATCGATGGGTTGGTGCCGGAATCGCGGTTTGCGGTAGTTGGTGAGTCCTACGGCGGGTACTTGACGAGAGGGATCATTGCCTGTCGTCCCGAACGAGTTGAGGGGGTGGTGTTTATTTGCCCCTTGATCATGGCGGATCCAGATCAACGGGAACTGCCGGACCATACGGTTATTTATGAGGATCCGGCGTTGATTCATGAACTGTCTCCCGAGGAGTATGATGATTTTTGCTCGATGAGCGCAGTTTTGGATCGGCACACCTGGAGAAGGTATGCAAACGAGATCGTTCCCGGCTGTCGCATGGCAGATTCCGCTTTTTTGGACAAGATTCGGGCACGGTATGGGTTTTCTTTTCTGATCGATCGGGAGAAGTTTGACGCGCCTTCGTTATTCCTGCTCGGCAGGCAGGACACGTCGGTGGGATATGCGGATGCGCTCCGCTTTTTAGAGCTGTATCCGTGCGGTACGCTTGCGGTCATGGACCGGGCCGGGCATAACCTGCAGATTGAGCAGGAGGACACGTTTAACGCGTTGGTGAACGAGTGGCTGGATCGAGTGGAGGAAGCTAAGGATAAGGAATAATAAAATGAGACAGGCTTGCGGTGGGACTTGAATTGGCGGGATACGGAGATTCTTGAGGGAGGTTTCTGAATGTACGAGTTGAAGACCAAAGAAAACGACAACAGTGTCATCGAGTTCATTGAAGGGGTGGCCGATGCCAAGAAGCGAGAGGATGCCTATCGGTTACTGGATATTTTTACAGAGACAACGGGGTATCCGGCCAAAATGTGGGGCCCCAGCATCATCGGCTTTGGCTCCTACCACTACAAATACGCCTCCGGCCACGAAGGGGATGCGCCGCTGGTTGGCTTCTCGCCTCGGAAGGCGAAGATCAGCCTATATCTTGCCGCGGATGATCCGGGACGAGGCGCTTTGCTGGAATCCTTCGGGAAGCATACCCAAGGGAAAGGGTGTGTTTACATTAATAAAGTCGCCGACATCGATGTGGACGTGCTGCGTAAGTTGATCCGGCATTCGGTCGAGCACCTTCAGAAGTTGTATCCGAATGATGGGGGAAGGAGCTAGCTGGTAAGCGGCTCTTTCTTTGTGTCGGAAACGGTAAGGGGATTCGGTGCGGGAAATCGGTATAGGAACTGGTATGAGGAACTGTTGTGGGACGGTTATAGCGGCGCGTAGGGTAGCAACTAGGGGGGCGTCGTCGTCCGCAATGGTCGGCCATGGTTCACCTTGTCCGCCGTCGTCTGCCTTGCCCGCCGTGTGGTCCGCCTTGTCCGCCGTCGTCCGAAATATATGCGAAAAATCGAATAGAATTCAACGGGTAACGGTACTTTTGGGCGATTATATATGAAATTTCATGCTTATTTGGACCATCAGAGGTCGAAAGGCCGAAATCTATATGAAAAATCGAATAGATTTGGCGATATTGGCTGTTTCGGTCTGAATTATATATGAAATTTCGAATAGAATTCGGTTGCTGCTATATCCCAGTCACATCGGCCCTACTCGCATGGGCGGCCTCGCTCCGACGACCCCCACCGGGGTTCTCACCCTCCTGGGAACGCAAAAACACTCTCCGTTTGGAGAGTGTTTCGTCACGTCCCAGGAGGGATTCGAACCCCCGACCGACGGCTTAGAAGGCCGTTGCTCTATCCAGCTGAGCTACTGGGACATCTCAAATATGAAAAACACAAGCAAAATATATTATATCACATGTAAGGTTGTTGGGCAATAACTTATAAAGAAAAATTGACATGCCGCAGATGAAAAGGGCGATCGCCGCGATCTGATCCGCGTTCTAATCCGACGATTTGGCCCAAGAGGTTTTTGCCTTCGCAAGGGACTATGCTATAATCTCAATTAATTGCGATTCGGAGGAGAAAGGAGGTAGCCTTATCAGCAGTTCACGACCCGATGAGAAAGACAACATTGTCTTGTTTCCCAAAACGTTGGACTATTACCAGATCGAACTGACCCGTATGCTGGAGACCGAAAGATATGGGGAGGCCGTAGAGCTCCTGCAATTTCTGCTTCAATGCCAGGGAGAGGATCCAAGGCATTACGAGGAATGGCAGGCTTTACTGGAGTGGCTGACCAGCGCATTTCCCGCGCTGAAAGACGGCATATCGGATTCGGAACCACAGGGCTTCGAGGGAGATGAGGAAACAGAGGAAATGCTCGCTCGTCGGCTCGCGGAGGCCAAGCTAGCCGAAGATGCGGGTTATACGGACAAGCTGTTAGCTGCCGTGAGGGACAAGCCGCTCTCGGAGCAGACGTTCCTTGCCCTGGAACAGCTTGCATACCTGGATCGTCCCGAGATCGATGACGCGCTGATCGGCTGGATCAGCCGGGAGGAGATGCATCCGCTTCTTCAATATCGGGTACTGCAAACGCTGCGCCGCCGCGGAACGACGGGGACGCTGGTGATCATGCGCGGAGGGGAGCGGGTGGAAGTGGAGATTGAGGCAGTCCCGCTCAAGCCTGAGGATTTCCCGCCAGCCGTGCAAATGGTGCTTGATCGCGTAGGCGACCAGACGCAGGTGCATGATCCGACCCTTTACTATTTCGCTCAGGAATTATGGTCACAGTTTGTCATGGTACTATATGGTACGGCGGATTACCGCTCGCTCCTGGTCGAAGAAGATGCGATCATCGATATTTGGGCGGCGGCGCTGCATCAGATGGTGGCAGATAGCTTGTCCGGAAGCCAAACGGATGAGGAGATTCGCGCCATGTACGGAATTACCGATGGACTGCGGCTGCGATATGAGCAAGTCTGCCGAACGATTGGCAAATTCGTTGCGTCGGGACGAATCCACGGCATGTAACCATTGGGTGAGAGTGCAGCAGAAGATCACTCTATCAACCTTGCAAATAGGATTTGCCCAATACCTGACTGTGGTCCGGCTCTTGTAAAAAGATGTATTGTTGTTTATAATATAATGGTTATTCTGATCGTGTTCATAGAGACAGCTATACTGGAACCCAAGAGCAAGACACCTTGAAAATAGCTGTTTTAGTCGCGATTCGGTTTCAGTATTTAAAGTATATGTGAAATTTGGAGGGGAAAGCATAAAATGAAAGCAACTTGGGAAAAAATAGAGAAGAACCTCGGTGTACTCGAGGTTGAGGTGGAGGCGGAACGCGTAGCCGCCGCACTGGATAAAGCTTTCCAAAAGGTTGTTAAGAAAGTAAACGTACCTGGTTTCCGCAAAGGTAAAGTGCCTCGGCCGATTTTCGAAGCACGTTTTGGCGTGGAAAGCTTGTATCAAGATGCAATCGACATCCTGTTACCTGAAGTGTACACTGAAGCGGTTGATCAAACGGACATTTTCCCGGTAGATCGTCCTGAAGTGGACATCGAGCAATTTGCTAAAGGACAACCTTTCAAGTTCAAAGCAAGAATCACGGTTAAACCAGAAGTGAAGCTTGGCGACTACAAAGGCGTAGAAGTTCCTGCCATTAACGTTGAAGTCAGCGACGAAGAGCTGAACAATGAATTGGAGCGTCTGCAACAACGCCATGCTGAGCTTGTTGTCATCGACGATGAGCCGGCTAAGAACGGCGACACCGTTGTTATCGACTTTGACGGTTCCGTAGACGGCGTGCCTTTCGAAGGCGGCAAAGCTGAACGTTATTCCCTGGAGCTTGGAAGCAACACGTTTATCCCTGGCTTCGAGGATCAAGTTGTAGGCTTGGCTACCGGCGACTTCAAGGACGTTACGGTAACTTTCCCGGAAACGTACCATGCAGAAGAGCTGGCTGGCAAAGAAGCTGTGTTCAAAGTCAAAGTTCACGAAATCAAACGCAAACAACTGCCTGAACTGGACGACGAGTTCGCGAAAGACGTTAGCGAATTTGACACGTTGGACGAGTTCAAAGAAGATTTGAAGAAACAGCTTGCGGCTCGCAAAGAGCAAGAAGCAAAAGCAGCCCGCGAAGGGGCAATTGTTGATAAAGTCGGCGAGAACGCTGAAGTCGAAATTCCGGAAGCGATGATCAAAGGCGAAGTTGAGAACATGATTCGCGACTTCGACAACCGTCTTCGCGCACAAGGCATGAACCTGGATATGTTCCTGGGCTTCTCCGGTCAAACAGTGGACGACCTCAGAGGACAAATGCAAGGGGACGCTGAGAAACGCGTTCGCAACAACCTGGTGCTTGAAGCCATCGCTAAAGCCGAGAAGATCGAAGTCACTCAAGACGAAATCAACAAAGAGCTGAACGATATGGCGGAAGCTTACAAACGTACGCCGGAAGAAATCCGCAACATTTTGGCAGCTAACGGTTCTTTGGGCAGCTTGAATGAGGAAATCCTGATCCGCAAGACGATCCAGTTCTTGCTGGAGAACAGCAAGGAAGTTCCGGCTGAGCAAGCGGAAGCAAAGTCCAAAGAAGCTAAACCGGCTGCTAAGAAATCGACGAAGAAGTCGACCAAAGCCGAAGCGAAAGCAGACGCTGACAAAACTGAAGCCGAAGAAGCCCAAGGCGAGGAATAATTCACTCCAGCCAGATCCCGCTTCTTTGTATACATCACGATAAAAGTTGGGGCACGTATGATAAAATGCGTGCCTTAATTTTTCATCTCCAGATGATACATTTATTTCCATCGCGCACGGGACAAGCCTAAGGTTATATAATGTGTAAAAACGAACATAAACTGTACTGGGCGAAAAATGACACGGGGCTTCGAACATGATAGAATGTTTTACGTAAGCGCAAGGGAAATTGAAAAGGAAAAGAGGTTGGTCGCATGAGTCTGGTACCTATGGTCGTAGAACAAACGAATCGAGGAGAACGGTCGTACGACATCTATTCGAGACTCCTTAAAGATCGCATTATTTTTCTCAGCAACGCAATTGATGATGAAGTTGCCAATCTCGTGATTGCCCAACTGTTGTTCTTGGCAGCTGAAGATCCTGAGAAAGATATTCACCTGTACATCAATTCTCCGGGGGGTTCCGTTACCGCGGGGATGGGTATATATGATACGATGCAATATATCAAGCCCGATGTGTCCACCATCTGTGTCGGGATGGCGGCCAGCATGGGATCATTGCTGCTGACAGCAGGGGCCCCTGGCAAACGTTATGCGCTTCCGAACAGCGAAGTGATGATTCACCAACCGCTTGGCGGCGTTCGCGGTCAGGCAACGGATATTAAAATTCATGCCGATTGGATCATCAAGACAAGACAAAAGCTGAATCAGATCTATGTAGAGCGGACGGGTCAACCCCTTGAAAAAATCGAGCGCGATACAGACCGCGACTTCTTCATGAGCGCGGAAGAGGCTAAGGCCTACGGGATTATCGATCAGGTGATCTCCAAGCCCACTAATCTATAAAGGGGTGTTTACATGTTTAAGTTTAACGATGAAAAAGGCCAACTAAAATGCTCGTTCTGCGGCAAATCGCAAGAGCAAGTACGCAAGCTTGTTGCCGGACCCGGCGTTTATATATGCGACGAATGCATTGAGCTGTGCACGGAAATCGTGGAGGAGGAACTTGGCCACGAGGAAGAGCTGGATCTGAAGGAAATTCCGAAGCCAAAGGAAATCCGCGATATTTTGGACCAGTACGTCATTGGTCAGGAGCAAGCGAAGAAATCGCTGTCCGTTGCGGTTTACAACCACTACAAGCGGATTAATACGCAGAACAAGATCGAGGATGTTGAGCTGCAGAAGAGTAACATCCTGCTGCTAGGCCCTACAGGTTCGGGGAAAACACTCCTTGCCCAAACGATGGCCAAAATCCTGAACGTTCCATTCGCGATCGCCGATGCCACTTCCTTGACGGAAGCCGGCTATGTCGGTGAAGACGTGGAAAACATTCTGCTGAAACTGATTCAGGCTGCCGATTATGACGTGGAAAAAGCGGAACGCGGCATCATTTACATCGACGAGATCGATAAAGTGGCGCGTAAATCGGAGAATCCTTCGATTACCCGCGACGTTTCCGGCGAAGGTGTGCAGCAAGCGCTGTTGAAAATTTTGGAAGGTACGGTGGCTTCCGTTCCTCCGCAAGGCGGACGCAAACATCCGCATCAAGAATTTATCCAAATCGATACGACGAACATTTTGTTCATCTGTGGCGGGGCGTTTGACGGCCTGGAGCAAATGATCAAGCGTCGGATCGGTAAGAAGGTTATTGGCTTTAACGCGGCGAATGACGGGCAAAAAGAACTCAAACCGGGCGAATACCTGTCGATGGTATTGCCGGAGGACTTGCTGAAATTCGGATTGATTCCGGAATTCGTTGGCCGTCTGCCGGTCATCTCGACCCTCGAGCCGCTGGATGAGAAGACGCTGGTGCGCATTTTGTCCGAGCCGAAGAACGCTTTGGTGAAGCAATATCAGAAGCTGCTTGAGCTGGACAACGTGAACCTGCAGTTCGAACCGAAGGCGCTAGAAGCGATCGCTCGGGAAGCGATCAAGCGGAATACCGGAGCCCGCGGACTTCGCGCCATCATTGAGGGCATTATGCTTGACGTGATGTACGAAGTGCCTTCCCGCGACGATATTACGGATTGCGTGATCACCGAGAAGGTCGTTCTGGAGAAAACGGTGCCGGAATTGGCTTCCAAGCCAAACAAGAAACAAGAAGAAAGCGCGTAAGCGGGGAACCGCCGGGTGCGCTAAAATAAAGGTCAAGGTTCTCCACCTTTGCGGTTGTCGTGCCCTATATCTGGGCGCGCCCGCGGGGGTGGAGCTTTGATCGTTATGGGAGAGACCAGACATGACATTCTTGAGACAAGATACGCGGCCGGTTAAAGTCGGAAATCTGACGATCGGCGGCAGCAACGAAGTCATCATCCAAAGCATGTGTACGACGAAAACGGCAGATGTCGAGGCAACGGTAGCCGAGATTCTCCGGTTGGAGGAAGCAGGTTGCCAACTGGTACGCGTGACGGTGAATAACGAGGAAGCGGCTGCGGCGATCAAGGAGATCAAGAAACGGATTCATATCCCGCTGGTCGCTGACATTCACTTTAACTACAAGCTGGCGCTGCTGGCGATCGAAAACGGCATCGATAAGGTCCGGATTAATCCGGGGAATATCGGCCGCCGCGAAAAGGTTGAAGCGGTGGTCAAAGCGTGCAAGGAACGCGGCATTCCGATTCGGATCGGCGTGAACGCCGGTTCGCTGGAGAACCACTTATTGGAGAAATACGGCTACCCAACGCCCGAAGCGATGGTCGAAAGCGCCTTGTACCATATCGGGATTTTGGAGGATCTGGACTTCCATGACATTATCGTGTCGCTGAAGGCCTCGGACGTGCCGATGGCCATTGCGGCCTATACCAAAGCGGCAGAGGTCATTCCATACCCGCTGCATTTGGGCATTACGGAAGCTGGAACCTTGTTCTCCGGCACGGTGAAGAGTGCAGCTGGTATCGGCGCCCTCTTGTCGATGGGGATCGGCTCGACGGTCCGGATTTCGCTGAGTGCGGATCCGGTAGAGGAAGTGAAGGTGGCGCGCGAGCTGTTGAAGACGTTTGGGTTGATTACCAATGCAGCGACGCTTGTCTCCTGCCCGACCTGCGGCCGGCTGGATATTGACCTGTTCTCCATCGCCAACGAGGTGGAGGCGTATATCGCCAACCTGAAGGTGCCGATTAAGGTATCCGTGCTCGGTTGTGCCGTCAACGGCCCGGGCGAAGCGCGCGAAGCCGACATCGGGATCGCCGGAGCTCGCGGGGAAGGGTTGCTGTTCCGTTACGGGGAAATGATCCGGAAGGTTCCGGAAGCCGAGCTGCTAAGCGAATTAAAGAAAGAAATTGACCATATCGTGGAGGTGTACGAAGCGACCGGAGAAATTCCGGGACGCAAGGAGCACCGGGCCCGCGTGAAGTCTTGATTGAATATAAATCCGTACCGCAGTCTGCTTGAATGCAGGCTGCGTTTTTTTGTTGCCCGCTTCAACACGAACTATCCCTTAGAATATCCCAACTTGAAAAATCCTTGTTTTACCTTGGAGCGAAAAGGCTATACTACCAAGTATCAGTATAAGAGTGGGAGGCGTAACGCGTATGGATCTAAATGTTATCCTGATGGCGGTCCAAATGTTTTTTGCCGTCGTGATTGGGCTTTATTTCTGGAATCAGCTGCGCAGTCAAAAAGGCAACCGGCTGGCGGTAGACCGGGAATCGCGCAAGGAAATGGAGAAATTGCGCAAGCTAAGGGCCGTCTCGCTCACCAAGCCGCTTGCGGAGCGTACCCGTCCGGCCTCGATGAACGACATCGTTGGGCAAAAGGACGGTTTGCGTGCGCTGAAAGCGGCGCTTTGCAGCGCCAACCCGCAGCATGTGATCATTTACGGTCCGCCGGGCGTAGGAAAAACGGCGGCAGCACGCGTTGTGATGGAGGAAGCGAAGAAAAATCCGGTATCTCCCTTTAAATCCGATGCCAAATTTGTTGAAATTGATGCAACGATCGCCCGCTTCGACGAGCGCGGCATCGCTGACCCGCTGATCGGTTCGGTGCATGATCCGATCTACCAAGGGGCGGGGGCGATGGGGGTTGCCGGCATTCCGCAGCCGAAGCCCGGTGCCGTGACGAAGGCGCATGGCGGGATTTTGTTTATCGATGAGATCGGCGAATTGCATTCGATCCAAATGAATAAACTTTTGAAGGTTTTAGAGGATCGCAAGGTGTTTCTGGAGAGTGCGTATTATAACTCCGAAGACTCCAATACGCCGGCGTATATCCACGATATTTTCCAAAATGGCTTGCCTGCGGATTTCCGCTTGGTTGGCGCGACAACCCGCTCGCCGCAGGAGATCCCGGCCGCTTTACGCTCGCGGTGCATGGAGATTTATTTCCGGCCGCTGCTGCCGGAGGAAATCGCCCAAATTGCAGAGGATGCGGTGAAGCGAATTGGCTTCCAGCCTTGTCCGGAAGCGATTGAAGTGATTAAGAAATATGCGACGAACGGCCGCGAAGCCGTTAATATGGTGCAACTCGCTGCCGGTCTGGCCCTCACCGAGAAGCGCGACCAACTGCTGGCATCGGACTTGGAATGGGTGGCCACGAGCAGTCAACTGGCGCCGCGACCGGATCGCAAAGTACCGGATCAGCCTGCAGTTGGTGTCGTCAATGGCCTGGCCGTGTACGGGGCAAACATGGGCACATTGCTGGAAATTGAAGCTACGGCGGTTCCTGCTGAAAAGGGTAAAGGCACCTACAACATCACCGGTGTCGTAGACGAAGAGGAAATCGGCGGAGGCAGCCGCACGCTGCGCCGCAAGAGCATGGCCAGAGGCTCGGTGGAAAATGTCCTGACTGTCCTGCAGCGGATCGGGCTGAATCCGCCGAACTATCACCTTCATATCAACTTCCCGGGGGGAACCCCGATCGACGGTCCTTCTGCCGGGTTAGCCATCGCGACTGCGATCGCCTCGGCGATCAAGCAGGTGCCAGTGAACAATCAGATCGCCATGACCGGCGAACTGGGGATTCACGGCAAGGTGAAGCCGGTTGGCGGCGTCGTGGCGAAGGTGGAGGCGGCATTCCAGGCTGGCGCCACGACGGTGCTGATTCCGAAGGACAACTGGCAATCGTTGTTTGAAGGCTTGGAAGGCCTGCGGGTAATCCCTGTCGAGACGTTAGGTGAAGTGTTCCGCCACGTCTTTGGTCCCGAGGCCGAGAAGAATCTGGAGTTGCCGATCGGCGGCGACCTGTTTGCTCCGGCAACAGCTCCCGCGCCTTTTCTGCACGCAGAGTCACCTTCGCAAGGCGGAGCGATGTAAGCCGGGCCAGCAGAGGTTACCTATGCGTCATGCTCATACACATTCCGGGGAGCGGCTGCTTGAGGCGGTCGCTCCTCGTTGGTGTTTTTATGTAACATTTGCTAAAATAGCAATGAAATCTACAGAGAACGTTTGGAGGTGCATAAGCGATGGGACCCCATAAATCCAAAGGCCGGCGATTTCCGCTGCTGCCGCTGCGCGGTCTGCTCGTCTATCCAAGCATGGTACTGCACTTGGACGTGGGACGAGAGAAGTCGGTGAAAGCGCTGGAAAAAGCTATGGTCGAAGATAATCTGATTCTCCTCTGTTCTCAATCGGAAGTGAACATAGAAGAACCAACCCAAGAAGATATCTTTCGCATCGGCACCGTCGCAAAGGTGCGCCAGATGTTGAAGCTTCCCAACGGCACCATTCGTGTGCTGGTGGAAGGCATGGAACGCGCTGAAATTATCGAATATTTGGATAATGACGAATATTATGAGGTTATCGCCGAAGAGCGTCCGGAGGAAGAAACGGTGGATCCGGAAGTGGACGCACTAATGCGTACGGTGTTAACCCAATTCGAACATTATATCAACTTATCTAAGAAGGTCACGCCGGAGACGCTGGCAGCCGTATCAGACATTGAAGAAGCCGGTCGTTTGGCGGACGTAATCACCAGCCATTTGTCCTTGAAAATCAAGGATAAACAAGAAATCCTCGAAACAATCGATGTCCGCAAGCGGCTGGAGAAGCTGCTCGACATCTTAAATAACGAGCGCGAAGTGCTGGAGCTGGAGCGCAAAATCAACCAACGCGTCAAGAAGCAGATGGAGAAAACGCAGAAGGAATACTATTTGCGCGAGCAGATGAAGGCGATCCAGAAGGAGCTCGGCGAGAAGGAAGGGCGGGCCGGCGAAGCCGAAGAGCTGCGGGCCCAGCTCGAAGAGAAAGGGCTGCCGGAGAACGTCCGGGAGAAGGTCGAGAAGGAAATCGACCGCCTGGAGAAAATGCCGGCCAGCTCGGCGGAAGGCGGCGTCATCCGCAACTACGTGGATTGGCTGCTTAGCCTGCCGTGGAACAACAAGACCGAAGACGACCTCGACTTGGCCAAAGCGGAGCAAGTGCTGAACGAAGACCATTACGGCCTCGATAAGCCGAAGGAACGGGTTCTGGAATACTTGGCTGTGCAGAAGCTGGTCAAGAAGCTGAAAGGCCCGATCCTGTGCCTGGTCGGCCCGCCAGGGGTCGGGAAAACGTCGCTGGCCCGCTCCATCGCCCGTTCGCTAGGGCGTCAGTTCGTCCGCATTTCGCTGGGCGGCGTGCGGGACGAAGCAGAGATTCGGGGACACCGCCGCACCTATGTCGGCGCAATGCCGGGACGAATTATCCAAGGCATGAAAACGGCAGGAACGCTGAATCCGGTATTCTTGCTGGACGAGATCGACAAGATGGCTTCGGACTTCCGCGGCGATCCTTCCGCGGCGCTGCTTGAGGTGTTGGATCCGGAGCAAAACAACACTTTTTCCGATCATTTTATCGAGGTTCCGTTTGATCTATCCAACGTGATGTTCATTACGACTGCCAATGCGGTACATAACATTCCGCGGCCGTTGCTTGACCGGATGGAGACGTTGTTTATTCCGGGCTACACGGAGCTGGAGAAGCTGCAGATTGCCAACCGTTACTTGCTGCCTAAGCAAAAACGCGAGCATGGACTGGAGCCGGAGCAGCTAGAGGTTGGCGAAGATGTGCTGCTGCAAGTGGTCCGCGAATATACCCGCGAATCCGGCGTGCGGAATCTGGAGCAGCAAGTGGCTGCCTTATGCCGTAAAGCGGCGAAGCAGATCGTTTCCGAGAATAAGGAGAAAATTATCATCACAACGGACAATGTCAAGGATTTCCTTGGCCCAGCGAAATTCCGCTATGGGGTGGCCGAGCTGGAAGATCAGATCGGCACGGTAACGGGACTAGCCTGGACGGAGGTCGGAGGGGAGACGTTGGTCATCGAGGTGACCGTCGTACCGGGATCCGGGAAGCTGACGCTTACCGGTAAGCTGGGCGACGTGATGAAGGAATCGGCGCAAGCTGCCTTCAGCTACACCCGCTCCAAGGCGGCGGAGCTGGGGATTCCGCTCGATTTTCACGAGAAGAACGATATTCATATCCATATTCCCGAAGGGGCGATTCCGAAGGACGGTCCGTCGGCGGGCATTACGATCGCTACTGCGCTGATCTCGGCGTTGACGAACCGACACGTCTCCAAGGACGTCGCCATGACTGGCGAAATTACGCTGCGCGGACGCGTGCTGCCGATCGGCGGCTTGAAGGAGAAATCGCTTGCCGCGCATCGGGCGGGCTACCGTAAAGTCCTGATGCCGAAGGACAATGAGCGCGATCTGCGCGACATTCCGGACAGCGTTAAGGAGGACCTGGAGTTCGTACCGGTGTCACATATGGACCAGGTGCTCGAGCATGCGCTCGTAGAGCGTCCAGGGATGCACTAGCATGTAAGCGTGGCGCAAAGGTGCGTCATCGCTCAAGAGAGGAAATGAACGATGAAGGTAACCAAGGCTGAATTTATCATCAGCGCTGTTGGCCCCAATCAATATCCTGAGGACGCCTTGCCGGAGATCGCTCTGGCAGGGCGTTCCAATGTGGGCAAATCGTCGCTGATCAATCGGATGATTAACCGCAAAAACTTAGCGCGCACCAGCTCAACCCCCGGAAAAACGCAGCATCTGAACTATTACCGGGTGAATGACCGGCTCTACTTTGTGGACGTGCCAGGCTATGGGTATGCCAAAGTATCCAAGTCGCAGCGCAAGGTCTGGGGCAAAATGATCGAGAAGTACCTGCAGGAGCGGGAGACGCTGAAGCTGGTGCTGCAGATCATCGATCTGCGCCATCCGCCGACCAAGGACGACGAGCTGATGTACGACTGGCTGAAGGCGTACGAGCTTCCGGTGTGCGTCGTTGCCACCAAAGCCGACAAGGTGCCGAAATCGCGCTGGCAGAAGCACCTGAAAATTATCAAGGAAGCGCTGGTACTGCGGGCCGGGGATCCGTTGATCCTGTTCTCGGCGGAAGAGGGGATTGGCAAAGATGAGCTGTGGGCGCAAATCAAGCGGTATGCGGGGCTGGCGGAAGAAACCGAGGCTAAAAGCCCGGAAGCCTCCGATACAGAAAATGGGAAGAGCTAAGAATTCGGTAAATACGAAAGGGATTTGGAGCAGTTTCCGCAGGAAAGTGAGCATGCAGCGAAATTGTTCAGGTTAAAAACGGCTTAATGCCGTTTTTTCTGGAAAATGGCAAGAATTCACGTTTTGGCCGCTGAGCGTACGGTTGGAATCGTAGTGTATAATTATAATAAAGCGATTAAGAATTGAGGAGATTTGTATGGCTCAGCGGTTAGCCACAGAGTATGTCAATGCCAGTATGCGTTTAACGGAAGTTCAGATGTCGCAGTTTATTCACAAAGTCTACGATCCCCATGTGCGCCAGCGGGTCAAAGTGTTGGACAACGGCGGGCAAGAGGTCGTACTGGAGGATGACGGCGGTGAGGAAGTGCATCTTCCATTTGAACGTGTTGACGGTTATTATGTCTGCGAAATGTCTTTCCGCTTGGAAAAACCCCATTTAACGAACGTGATGAGACTGTTGTTCGCCGCCTTTAAAGGCTCCGGCATGGTCACCCGAATTTATAACGGATTCATGATGATGTATTATTATCAGGAAGGCCGGGTTCGCAAAATCGTCGAGTATTCTCGGGAATCCTACAAGCTTGTGTTCGAATACAAGGATGCGGCGGCGGAGCTGCAGCAAATTTACCGGAATAACGATATTGAGCTGGAAATCGCCCGGATCCGCAAAAACATTAATTCGCTGCTTGACCAGCGGTTTGTCGCGGATGAAGCGGATGTGGAACGCATCGACAATGAGCTGCGTCAATGCTCGCGAAGACTGTTTGTCCTAGAGGCATAAACTAAAATAGTTCAGTCCCCTAAACGGGTGTCACCAGAGAGAGGGCGACAACATAATGTACTAATGATAACTACCCTATTACAGGGTAGTTTTTTATTCATGAACCGCGAACGGATGCAGGGATTTTGCCGAAAAAATAGGTTGCATTTGTCCGCAAGAGATGTTATTTTTAATCTCGTTGAAAAGAATATAGGAACCAGGATTCACTCAGGACATGGAGATGTTGCGAGAGATGTTTCCCTCGAGAAGTGAATGACGTAGGTCCTAGCGGATGAAATTTTTTCAAACATTTTATTCCTAGGAAGGGGGAGCCGGAAGATGGAATATTCAACTTTCGGAAGACACGTTGCGGTTGATGCTTGGGGAATCGACTATGAGGTGCTGAACAACGCCGGGTTGTTGGAAGCCCACTTGGTGGAAGCGGCGGAAGCTTGCGGAGCGACCATTTTGTCGATTCAATCCAGACAGTTTGAACCGCAAGGAGCCACCGTGCTTGTGATGTTGTCGGAAAGCCACCTCTCGATTCACACGTATCCTGAGAGAGGGTTTGCTGCTATTGATTGCTACACCTGCGGGGAATTTGTAGATCCGCAGCTGGCGATCGATTACCTGGTGTCCGTCTTGAATCCGGAGAAAACGTATGCGAAGAAGCTGATTCGGGGCTTAGGCGAGCTGGAAGTAGCCGAAGCGGATTCGAATCGCGCTGAATTTGTTTAAGCGAGGATAGATTTTCTAAAAAATTGGAAAAAAGCTTAACCATGGGTCATCCATGGTTATTTGTTTTGAATGAATGAAATTCATAAATAATTCATAAAAAACTCATAGAAATCCCAGGGGAGCCGAAGGCTACTGTGATATAATTAACATAGTTTGTTTGCGATACATGCTATTGACACTTCTTCAAGGCAGGTGAACTTGCAATGCACATCGTCGTAGTTGGGTTAAACTATCGCACGGCGCCTGTGGAAGTCAGGGAACGCTTTTCTTTAACAGATACGGACATGCCGCAAGCGCTGCAGGAGCTCTTACGTACCAAGAGTGTATTGGAAGGCGTAATTATTGCCACCTGCAATCGTACAGAAATCTATGCCGTAGTTGATCAACTGCACATGTGCGGGTCCTTCGTTCGCAGCTTTATGGAACGCTGGTTTGGGGTTCCTCGCGAAGAATTTACCCGCCATTTATATATATATGAAGACGAACAAGCGATTCGTCATCTGTTCCGCGTTGCGTGCGGTCTGGATTCGATGGTGCTGGGGGAAACCCAAATTCTCGGCCAGGTCAAAAATGCGTTCTTGCTCTCGCAAAGCGAGAAATGCACCGGAACATGGTTTAATATGTTGTTTAAACAAGCGGTCACGCTGGGCAAACGAGCCCATTCCGAAACCGCCATCGGGGAGAGCGCTGTTTCGATCAGCTATGCTGCCGTGGAGCTGGGCAAGCGGATTTTTGGCAGCTTTGAAGGCAAACGCGTGCTGATCCTTGGTGCCGGCAAGATGAGCGAGTTGACGGCCAAGCACTTGAGCGGTGCCGGTGCGGAAGAAGTGCTGGTAGCCAACCGGACATTTGCCCGGGCCCAGGAGCTTGCCGCGAAATTTCACGGTGTGCCATGCACCATGCAGGAAGCGATGGAACGGCTGGAAGAGGTGGATATTCTGATCAGCTCGACCGGTGCGGAAGGGTATGTAATCACTTCGGCACAGGTCGCCCGCAGCATGAAGGGGCGGATGGATCGCCCGTTGTTTATGATCGATATCGCGGTGCCGCGGGACATCGAGCCGGCCATCGGCGAGCTGGATCAGGTATTCCTGTATGACATCGATGATCTCGAAGGCATCGTAGAGAGCAACATGGAGATGCGCCGCGCAGAAGCGGTTAAGATCGAAGCCATGATCGAGGACGAAATCGCCGCCTTCGGAACATGGCTGCAGACGCTGGGCGTGAAGCCGGTCATTCGCGCGCTGCAGGAGAAGGCTTCCGATATTCACGAGAATACGTTGGACAGTCTCTTTAATAAGCTGCCGGAGCTGGATGAACGGCAACGCAAAGTGATTCGTCGCCTCACCAAGAGCATTTTAAATCAAGTGCTGCATGATCCGATTAACCGGATCAAGGAGATGGCTGGCGAAAGTCAAGGCACGAAAGCGCTGGAGATGTTTACGCAGATTTTTGCGCTGGAGGATCGTCTGGAAGCACAAAGCGATGCACCTTCCGCATCCGGCAAGGAGATCTCCGCCTCACGGGAAGCGCAAGAAATGTTAGCGTCCCGGGCGTCCGAAGGGTTGCCGGAGCTCGAAGATGGGCTCCCAAACCAGGTCTCCTTCGAGCCTGAGCCTTCGTTGCCGCTGGCGAAGGTGTCTGTATAATCTGGATAACTGGATATTCTACACCGCGAGAACGCCCTGAGCCCTCTGCCGGATGCACCCGAATCGATGGCTGATTCGACGCTGAAGCGGAGGGGGAAGGGCTTTTTTTGAAGGGATGAACATGGAAAATTGCGGCAGGGTAGGGTATGCTATTAATCAGTTGAAGTAGGAGGGATGCGCCATACCTTATTATGTGCCCGTCCTATTGAATTTGGCAGGCCGTCGCTGCGTCATTATTGGCGGCGGACCGGTTGCCGAACGGAAGGCGACGATGCTGGCAGAGGCTGGAGCGGTAACGGTGGTGATTAGTCCCAACGTAACGGAAGGTCTGCAGCGGCTCCATCAGGAGCGGGAGCAAGTCGTATGGATCCAACGGGAGTATCAACAAGGGGATTTGGCCGGGGCGTTCCTCGCTTTTGCCGCGACCGATCGGCCGGAGGTCAACGCCGCTGTGGCCGCCGAAGCGGAGGCGGAGGGCATCCCGATGAATGACGCGGGCGAAGGGACGCGAGGCAGCATGATTACGCCCGGCGTTCTGCGCCGCGGGGGGCTGGTCGTTGCCGTCTCCACCTCGGGGGCGGGACCAACGGCCGCGCGGGAGCTGATCCGCGAGATTGATGAACACTTTGGCGAGGATTACGAGCGTTACATTGACTTTTTAAGCTCGGCGCGGGCTTTCATTAAAGAGCGAATCGACGATCCCGGAAGACGGAAGCGTCTGTTTCGGAGGTTGGCCGAGACCGATATATTGACCTCGATCCGGGAAGGAAGCTTTGAGCCGTGGAGCGAAGCAGCCATGATCGCCTGGATTGAGGAACAGACGGAGGAATAAGCATGACGAAGCGAACGATAGTGGTGGGTACGAGACAAAGCCAGCTGGCGCTGACACAGACGGGACAGGTCATCGACGATTTAAAAGCGATCTGCCGGGAGCATCACCTGCCGTTTGATTTTGAAATCCGCAAGATCGTAACCAAGGGAGACCGGATTTTGGACGTGACGTTGTCCAAGGTTGGCGGCAAAGGGCTGTTCGTGAAGGAAATCGAGCAGGCGATGCTGAACGGGGAGATCGATTTGGCGGTCCATAGCATGAAGGACATGCCGTCTGTGCTGCCGGACGGACTGATGAACGGTGCGGTGCCGCGGCGGGTTGATCCACGGGATGCGCTTATTTCAAGAAACGGACGGAGCCTTGACGAATTGCCGCAGGGGGCCAAGGTAGGGACCAGCAGCTTACGTCGCGCCAGTCAATTGCGCGCTTATCGACCGGACTTCGTGCTGGAGCCGATTCGCGGCAATATCGATTCCCGATTGCGCAAGCTGGAGGAGGAAGGTTTTGACGCGATCATTTTGGCCGCGGCGGGGTTATTCCGCATGGGTTGGGAACACCGGATTACGGCATTTCTTCCCGCAGAGGTCTGTCTGCCCGCCGTTGGTCAAGGGGCGCTTGGCATCGAATGCCGCGAGGATGACGACGAGGTGCGCCGGCTCTTGTCCTTATACAATGATCCGGACACCGCGGTGACGGTGGCTGCGGAGCGCCGTTTCCTCGGCGTGCTGAATGGCGGCTGCCAGGTGCCGATTGGAGCCTACGCGACGTTGCTGCCGGAAGAAGGCGCAAGCGGCGAAACCGGCCGTCCGCGTTTGCGATTGACGGGGATGGTTGGTTCGGCGGACGGAACGACGATTCTGAAGGAAAGCGCCGAAGGAACAGATCCGACCGAGCTGGGAGAGCAGCTTGCCGGCCGGCTGATCTCGATGGGAGCAGCTGCATTATTACAAGAAACCGGGGAGTGAACGAATATGGCTGGTAAGGTGTATCTGGTTGGCGCAGGCCCTGGAGATGCGCGATTGATTACGCTGAAAGGGCTTGATTGTCTGGAGAAAGGCGACGTGATCGTCTACGATCGTCTGGCCAATCCCAGCCTGCTGCGAAGAACGAAGCCCGGGGCAGAGAAAATATATGTCGGGAAGCGAACCGACCGTCACACGATGAAGCAAGAGCATATCAATCAGCTGTTGGTTGATTTGGCGCTGGCGGGCAAAACCGTCGTTCGCTTAAAAGGCGGGGACCCGACGATCTTCGGCCGCGTTGGAGAGGAGGCGGAGCTGCTGCGGCAGCACGGAATTCCTTACGAAATCGTGCCGGGGATTACGGCGGCCATCTCGGTGCCGGCGTATGCAGGCATTCCTGTCACTCACCGGGATATGGCTTCCTCGGTGTCGATCGTTACGGGGCGTGAAAGCCCGGACAAGCTGGATCAGTCTATCGACTGGGAAAAGATCACCAACGCGACCGGCACCCTTGTGTTTATGATGGGCGTGGCCAATATTGGTCATATCAGCAGACAGCTGATTCATTACGGTCGGCCGCCCGAAACGCCGGTTGCCCTGATCCGCTGGGGGACGAGAGCCGAACAGGAGACGCTGGTCGGGACGCTGGCCGATATTGAGCAAAAGGTACGCGAAGCTGACTTTAAGCCGCCGGCCGTCACGGTTGTCGGCGAAGTTGTGGCTCAACGGGAGCAGCTCATGTGGGCGGAATCGCTGCCGCTATTCGGCAAGCGGATTCTCATCACCCGTTCGCGCTCGCAAGCAAGCGAGCTGGTGCGCGGCATCGAGGAGCTTGGCGGCGAGCCGTACGAGTTCCCTGTCATCGACATCGCGATGCCGGAGGGCCGGGAGCTGGCCAGCACGGACGAAGCGCTCAATCAGCTAGAGCAGTACGATTGGGTATTCTTCACGAGCGTCAATGGCGTGGAGTATTTCTTCTCGCACCTGGAGAGACTGGGGAAAGATGTGCGCGGGCTGCATAAAGCGAGAATTGCCGCCGTAGGGCCGGCAACGCAGGCGGCGCTGCGCCAACGCGGGATTGCGGCGGAGGGCTTGCCGGGCAAGTTTCAGGCCGAGGGCCTGATGGAAACGTACGGCAGCGAGTTGAAGCCCGGACAGCACGTGCTGTTGCCGCGCGGCGACCTTGCCCGAGCTTGGTTGCCTGCTGCCTTGCGTGAGCAGGGCTTGACCGTCACCGAGGCAGTCATGTACCGGACAGTGCCGGCCGGGGAAACGGACGAAGAGCTGTTGAAGCTGCTCGAGAAAGGCCGTATTCACGCCGTCACCTTTACCAGCTCGTCAACGGTGACGAATCTGTTGGCCGCGCTCACCGGCATGGGGGTCGCCGATCCGGTCGCTGCCCTGCAAGGCGTGGACATCGCCTGCATCGGGCCGGTCACGGCGAAAACGGCAGAGGATGCAGGCCTGCGGGTTTCGATTCTTGCGGAAGAAGCAACGATCGACAGCTTGATTCAGGCGCTATGTGACTGGAAAGCGCGGACGGCGTCGGCGAAGTGATTTTTTTTGATTAACACGGAGGCTTAACCCCGTGCTGCATACTTAGGAGGGAATCAAAGATGAATTTTCCGATCGTAAGACATCGCCGGCTGCGTCAGTCGGCTGCGATTCGCGGGATGGTGCGTGAAACCGTCCTGACGGTGGACGACTTGATTCAACCGATCTTTGTAACTTATGGAAAGGGCGTCAAGAATGAGATTTCATCGATGCCCGGCGTGTTTCATTTTTCGCTGGACACGCTGGAAGAGGAAGTCAAAGAAATTATGGATCTAGGCATTCCGGCGGTTCTGCTGTTCGGCATTCCGGAAACGAAGGACAGCGTCGGCACCTCGGCCTTTGCGGAGGACGGGATCGTACAGGAAGCGACGCGGATCATTAAATCGCGGTATCCGGATTTGCTGGTCGTAGCCGACACCTGCTTATGCGAATTTACGGATCATGGCCATTGCGGGATGGTACATACGTTTGAACGCGACGGGCATGTCTGCGGCGACGTCATGAACGACGAGTCGCTGGAGCTGCTGGTGAAAACCGCTGTCTCCCAAGCGCGAGCAGGCGCTGACATCATCGCGCCGTCCAACATGATGGACGGATTTGTGCAAGCGATCCGTGCGGGACTGGATGAAGCGGGCTTCAGCCATGTGCCGATTATGTCATATTCCGTCAAATACGCGTCTTCGTTTTATGGGCCGTTCCGTGAAGCGGCGGACTCGGCGCCGCAGTTCGGCGACCGGAAGACGTATCAGATGGACCCGGCCAACGCCCGCGAAGCGCTAAGGGAAGCGGAATCCGACGTGCTGGAAGGCGCGGATATGCTGATGGTGAAGCCGGCCTTGGCCTTTATGGATATTTTGCGGATGCTGCGGGATCAATTTGATCTTCCGCTGGTCGCTTACAACGTAAGCGGAGAGTATTCGATGGTGAAGGCAGCCGCCCAGCAAGGCTGGATCAACGAGCGGGCCATCGTCACTGAGATGCTGCTAGGCATGAAGCGGGCGGGTGCGGATATCATCATCACGTATTTCGCCAAGGATATGGCACGCTGGCTGCGCGAGAATCAGTAAGCATAGAGCCAAGAACGGGGTTTGAACAGTTAAGGAGGGGGATCGATGAGCAAGGACACGATTGGCCGGCGGGGCGAAGAGCGATCGCGCCTGGCTTTCGAAGAAGCGAAGCAGGTCTTGCCCGGCGGCGTTAACAGCCCGGTGCGGGCATTTAAATCCGTTGGCTTGACGCCGATGTATATCGAACGCGGGGAGGGCTCCCGGATTTATGATATCGACGGCAACAGTTTTATCGATTATGTAGGCTCCTGGGGGCCGCTGATTATGGGCCATGCTCATCCAGAGGTGGTGCGTGCGCTGCAGGAGACGGCTGCGAAAGGGACGAGCTTTGGAGCGCCAACGCTGCTAGAGACGCAAATGGCCATGCTGGTTGCTGAACGGGTGCCGTCGATCGATGTGGTGCGGATGGTGAACTCGGGAACGGAAGCAACGATGAGTGCGATCCGTCTGGCACGGGGATACACGGGCCGCAGCAAAATTATGAAATTCGAAGGCTCCTATCACGGCCATGCCGACAGCTTGCTGATTAAAGCAGGCTCCGGCGTAGCGACGCTGGGACTGCCGGACAGCCCGGGCGTGCCTGAGGGGGTTGCCTCTAATACAATTGCGGTACCTTATAACGACTTGGCTTCGGTTGAGCTTGCGTTTGAGCGGTTTGGGGAAGAGATCGCCGGCGTTATCGTGGAGCCTGTAGCCGGGAACATGGGTGTTGTGCCGCCGCTGCCGGGATTCCTGGAAGGTCTGCGCCGGATTACCGAGCGATACGGCAGCTTGCTCATTTTTGACGAGGTCATGACAGGCTTCCGCGTAGGGCTGAATTGTGCGCAGGGGCGCTTTGGCGTTACGCCGGATTTGACTTGCCTCGGCAAGGTGATCGGCGGCGGGCTGCCTGTTGGAGCGTATGGCGGAAAACGCGAGATCATGGAGCAAATCGCGCCAAGCGGGCCGATTTATCAGGCCGGGACGCTGAGCGGCAACCCGTTGGCAATGGTTGCGGGTTACACGACGCTGTCGCTGCTTACTCCAGAGGTGTACGACCGGCTGGAGCGCTTGTCGGCGAAGCTGGAGGAAGGCTTTACGCGCAACGCCAAGGAAAAAGGTATTCCGTGTACGATCAACCGCGTGGGCTCGATGATCTGTCCGTTTTTTACCGAAGAGAAGGTTATCAATTACGAGACGGCAAAAACAAGCGACCTCGACTTGTTCCGCCGTTACTTCGCGGCGTTGCTTGAGCAAGGCATCAACGTGGCGCCTTCGCAGTTCGAAGGTATGTTCGTCTCGGGCGTGCATACCGACGAAGACATTGAGCTGACGATCGAAGCGCATCGCTTGGCGCTGCAAAAGCTGTGAGCGGCAAGCTAACCTGGACGCGGCGCGGGGAATGGCTCGAGCTGATGCCCGGCAAGCTGCCTGCGCGCGATGGGCAGGACCGTCTGGATGCGGCGATGGCTTGGCTGGAGGAGGGGCTGCAGGCTCCTCCTAAGCTGCTGCGTCGGCTGCGGGCCGAAGGCGGCATCAAGCTCGCCGGGGACCGTTTAAGGCTGCTGGCCTTTCCGGCCAGGGCATCGCAATATGCTCCGGTTGAGGCAGAGCTTTCGCTTTTATATGAGGATGATTTTTGCCTTGTCGTGCACAAGCCGGCAGGGCTAAAAGTCCATCCGGACGGCAACGAGGGGGGCGCTTCCCGTAGGGACTCGGCTCCGCCGGACACGCTTGCCAACCGCGTCGCGGGATGGTACGCCAGCCTGGGTCAGCCAATCGCTGCGGCGCATATTCACCGGCTGGACGAATATACGTCAGGACCGGTGTTGTTCGCAAAGAACGAATACGCCCATTTAAAGCTGGATGAAGCGATGAGCCGCAAGGAGATCGGACGGACTTACATCGCGTTTGTACAGGGCGTTGTTAGTTCCGCGCTTAAGGTCATTGACCAGCCGATCGGCCGGGACCGCCATCACAATCAGCGGCGCCGGGTGTCCCCTACTGGCAAGCCGGCGATCACGCATGTGGAGCTGATGGAGGTATACCCGAAGCACGAGGTGAGCCTCGTTCGGCTGACCTTGGAGACCGGCCGCACGCATCAAATTCGCGTCCATCTGAGCGCAGCGGGCCATCCGCTCGTAGGGGATGCGTTGTATAGCGGCAGCACGAAGTGGCTGCCTTATCAAGCGCTGCATGGTGAGCGGCTGGTGTTCCCGCACCCGCTCACCGGAGAAGCGGTGGAGCTGGGCGATCCGTGGCCGCCGGCCATGATCCAGCTGCGCGATCGCTTTCGTTGACAAGCCGGGCTGTCGTATGGCAGCCTGGCTTATTTTTTACTTAGAGTTGGTCTGTACCCTGCAATCGGCAAAAAGCTGGCATGCACTCCTTTTTGCAGCATATAGATTAAACGAGGATGATTTGGATCAAGATTCATCGATTTCTAAATCAGGTTTGGATATGCTGAAAGGAGGTAACGAGTTGGCTGATCAATCCTATGGTCTCAGGTTTGATATTTATGAGCGCATACATCTTTCTGAAGATGTGATCGGCATTGAAGAGCTGGAGGAGATCGAGCTCTATCCGAAAGTCCAGGTGATTCCCGGGGAGGAGTATGCCGCGCTGCGCGGCCATTTGCTGTTGTCGGGGGTGTATCGGGGAGAAGGAGAAACGCAGAAGCTGGAACATTATATTCCAGTAGAAATTACGATACCGCTAAGCCGGGTAAACCGGTTGGAGGATATCACGGTCGAAATTGAAAATTTCGATGTTGACCTGCTTAGTTCGCGCAGCTTGAATATTACAGGCGTCTTGTCGCTTCAGGGGGTGGAGACCATCGCCTTAGTGTCCGAACAAGATGCATGGAAGGATCGCGAGTTTACGACGGCCCATGTCGTACCGAATCTGCCCGGCGACGAATCGGAAGCGGAATCGAATTTCAACACGGAGGATTCAGCGGATTACGCTTCGGCGCTGACCGAGCCTGAACCGATCCCGGCAGCGCCTTTGCTGACGGAAGAAGTTCGCCAAGAGCCGGAGCCGACGTTCTCTTGGAATTCGTTAATCCGCGAAACGGCAAACGAAGAGCCGGAGCCTGAACTGGAGCTGAAGCAAGAGCCGCAGGACGAAGAGCCTCAACAAATCCCGCAATTCGCTTCGTGGCAGGCGTTTCCGGACGATGTCCTTGCCGCGCAAAAACGAAATGCGGACGAGCCGCAGGAAACCATCTCCTGGAGAGAGGATGTCCCCGCATTCCAGGAAGCTAGTCCTTGGGCGGACAAGGAATCCGAATCGGACTTTGGCGCTGCCGCAGAGGTTTTTGCAGATCAAACAGAGGAGTTGGATGTAGACGCAGCGTTTCAGGAGGAAATTCGCCCATTCGCAGAATCCGCGCCGATTGAACGTGCGAGTGAAGCCGTGGAAGCGGAAGCTGCCGAGCCGGAACGGGTTTCGTATGGGCTAGGCGAAGAAGTTGCTGTAGTGTCAAACGATACGGTGAACGAAGACGTTTTGGAGGCGGATGCGGCGGCTGAAGCCGATCAGGGTGCACCTGCCCAGCCAGAAGAGAAGAAGGAAATGAAGATCGCATTGGGTGCCAAAAAAGGGGATGACGAGGGGGGCCGAGATAGCTTTGGCTTAACGAAGCTGATTGCCTCTTCTTCCCGGCCCGCTCAAGAACCGCAGGAGGAAGCATCGGATCAGCCGAGTCTGGACGACAGCAGAGACCCAAGTGAGGGTGAGGAGCTGCGGTGGAAGAACCTGTTCATCAGCAACGAGGATCAAAACCCCTTCCGCAAAGTGCGTCTCGTGATCGTGCAGCGCGAAGAGACGTTGGATGATATCGCCCAACGCTACCACCTGAGTCCACGGGAGCTGCAGCTGTACAACCGGCTGTCCGAGCATCAGGTGAATGAAGGGCAAATTTTGTACATTCCGTGAGGATCTCCCCGTGAAATCAGGCGGATTGTTGACTCCCGTTCCTTTCCAAGTTATGATAATATAGATTAAAGTAATAAGATCTATGGCAAAGACTTGGAACGGGAAGAGTAGGCAGCGTACCCTTCAGAGAGCGGAATCCACGGCTGAGAGATTCTGCAGGACATGTAGCTCACCGAAGTCGCCCGGGAGTTGTCCGTTTGAGCAGCATATCATATGGGGTTAGAACGGACCGGCAGCAGCCGTTATCTGCATGAGAGTCGCATTTCTTGCACCGGATGGTGAATGAACCGGATGCCATTGATGCGAAACAAAGGTGGTACCGCGAAAGTAAAGCCTTTCGTCCTTTGAGACGAAGGGCTTTTTGTTTTTTCTTAGGCAGCATGAAGTAGGCGCGAAAGCCCGTCCCGAAGTCTTATGCACACGGTGTGGAGCTGATGACGCCAGTCGACTATCTTGGGATCGCCAAGGCTATGCTTATTTGTAACGGAGGTTGAATAGGATGACAGAAAATCAAGATCAACAAACTTCGTCGGTAGAAATGCCGACGACGTACGATCCGAAAGCAGCGGAGCAGAAATGGCACCGTTATTGGTTGGAGAACGGCTTCTTTAAAGCCGGACAACGGCCGGATGCCAAGCCCTACACGATCGTGATTCCGCCGCCTAACGTAACCGGGATGCTGCATATCGGGCATGCGCTGGATTTGACGCTGCAGGATATTTTGACCCGGACCAAGCGAATGCAGGGATATGACGCGTTGTGGCTGCCCGGGATGGACCATGCGGGGATTGCAACTCAAACGAGAGTGGAGCAGCGGCTTAGAGAGCAAGGCGTATCCCGATACGACCTGGGCCGCGAGAAGTTCCTCGAACAAGTATGGGCCTGGAAGGACCAGTATGCGGAAACGATTCATGAACAGTGGGCCAAAATGGGCGCTTCGCTCGATTATTCGCGCGAGCGGTTTACATTGGACGAGGGCTTGTCCCAAGCGGTTCGCGAAGTGTTCGTGAAGCTTTATGAGAAAGGCTTGATTTACCGCGGCAAATACATTATCAACTGGGATCCGGCGGCGCGTACGGCGCTTTCCGATATCGAGGTAGAATATAAAGAAGTTAACGGGCATCTGTACCATCTTCAGTATCCGCTGAGCGATGGAAGCGGCTATATCACCGTGGCGACGACTCGTCCAGAGACGATGCTCGGCGATACCGCCGTTGCTGTTCATCCTGAGGATGAACGTTATCGCCATCTGGTCGGCAAAACGCTTCGTCTGCCGATCGTTGACCGTGAAATCCCGATTATCGCCGATGAATACGTGGAGAAAGAGTTTGGCAGCGGCGCGGTAAAAATCACCCCGGCGCATGACCCGAATGACTTCGAAGTTGGTTTGCGCCATAACCTGCCGCAAATTAACGTGATGGACGAGACCGGCAAGATGAATGCTGAAGCCGGCAAGTATCAAGGCCTCGACCGCTTCGAATGCCGCAAGCAGATCGTGAAGGATTTGCAGGAGATGGGCGTGCTGATCAAAATCGAGGATCACGTGCATCAGGTTGGTCATAGTGAACGGACCGGCGTTGTGGTTGAGCCGTATCTGTCGACGCAATGGTTCGTGAAGATGAAGCCGCTCGCGGAAAAAGCGATTGAAGCGCAAAAATCGGGGAACGGCGTTAACTTCGTACCGGATCGGTTCGAGAAAATTTATTTGAACTGGATCGAGAACGTACGCGATTGGTGTGTTTCCCGCCAATTGTGGTGGGGTCACCGCATTCCGGCCTGGTATTGCGACGAGACCGGCGAAATGGTTGTAGCCCGCAGTGAGGAAGAAGCACGGGCCAAGCTGGGACGCGACGATATCCGACAAGACGAGGACGTGCTGGATACGTGGTTTAGCTCTGCACTTTGGCCGTTCTCCACACTGGGCTGGCCGGATGAGGATAGTGCGGATCTCAAGCGCTATTTCCCAACGTCCGTTCTTTCCACCGGTTACGATATCATTTACTTCTGGGTTGCCCGGATGATCTTCACTTCGCTGGAATTTACCGGTCAAGTTCCGTTCAAGGATGTCCTGATCCACGGCCTCGTCCGCGACAGTGAAGGGCGCAAAATGTCCAAATCGCTGGGCAACGGCGTCGATCCGATTGAAGTTATTGAGAAGTACGGTGCCGACGCAATGCGTTACATGCTGTCCACCAGCAACACGCCGGGGCAAGACCTGCGTTTTCGTTGGGAACGCGTTGAGCAAGCCCGCAACTTCGCCAACAAGATTTGGAACGCTTCGCGTTTTGCGTTGATGAACCTGGGGGGCGTGAAGTACGAGGATATCGATATCAGCGGCGAGCTGTCGACGGCGGATCGCTGGATTTTACACCGGATGAACGAGACGGCCAAGGAAATTACCCGCCTGATCGACGCTTACGAATTCGGAGAAACCGGTCGATTGTTGTACAACTTCATCTGGGACGATCTGTGCGACTGGTATATCGAATTGGCCAAGCTGTCCCTGTACGGGGAAGATGCTGCGGCTAAGAAGAAAACCCAATCTGTGCTGGCCTATGTGCTCGATCGCACGCTGCGCATGATCCATCCGTTTATGCCGTTTATTTCCGAGGAAATATGGCAGCATTTGCCGCATTCTGGCGAAACGATTACGCTGGCGGCTTGGCCGGAATACGACCCTGCGCTGGAAGCACCGGACGCTGTTCAGGAAATGAATCTGCTGATCGATGTCATTCGCGCTGTGCGGAATATCCGCGCCGAAGTGAATGTGCCGATGAGCAAAAAGATCGAGCTCGTCATCAAGCCGGGCAGCGCGGAAGTGCTGGAAGTGTTGTCCCGCAACGAGCATTACATCCGCCGTTTCTGCAATACGTCGGAGTACGAGGCTTCGCTGAACGCCGGCGTGCCGGATAAGGCGATGACCGCTGTTGTAACGGGAGCCGAGCTGTTCCTGCCGCTGTCGGGTCTGATTGATATCGGACAGGAAATCGAGCGGCTGACGAAGGAACTCGACCATCTGAACAAAGAAGTGGAACGCGTTGAGAAGAAGCTGGCCAACGAGGGCTTTGTGTCCAAAGCGCCGGCTAAAGTCATCGAGGAAGAACGGGCGAAGATGGCCGATTATTCCGAGAAACGCGACAAGGTGCTGGCACGGATTGCGGAGCTGAAAGGTTAATTGAAAATAAAAGTTCAAGAAGTCAGGTTTGGAGCACCGAAGAAAAGGCTTTCGAAGATGACTTCTTGAACTACACTAATATTAAATGAAGGTGACTGACATGGGGGATCGTACAGAGGAAGAAACACGGCCGCTGAACAGCTATGCTGAAGCGGTCGATTGGATCAACGGGCTGCTGCCGTTTGGCATCCGTCCCGGCTTGGAACGGATCGAGCTCATGATGGAAAAGTTAGGCCATCCCGAACGGAGGCTGAAATTTATTCATGTGGCAGGGACGAACGGTAAAGGCTCCTCCTGCGCTTTCCTGACCCGAACACTGCGGGAATGCGGTTATCATGTGGGGACGTATACGTCCCCTTACATCACAAAATTCACGAATCGCTTCCAATATGATGAGGAAGATATCCCCGAGACGGTGCTGCTCGAGCTGGCGAACCGGGTTGCTCCATTGGTGGCTGAAATCGCCGGCACCGAACTGGGATCCCCAACCATGTTCGAGGTGAGCACAGCGATCGCGATTTTGTATTTTGCGGAAGTGTGTTACCCCGATGTGGTAGTATGGGAGACCGGGCTTGGGGGAAGGATGGATGTGACCAATATTGTGACGCCGATCGTCTCTTTGATTACGAACATCGGCTTGGATCACATGGACGTCCTTGGCGACACAATCGAGCAAATCGCCCGCGAGAAAGCTGGCATTATCAAGGCGGGGGTACCCGTGGTCAGCTGCGCCGAGCAGCCGGAGGCTGTTGCCGTACTGAAGGAAACGGCGGCAGCCAAGCATGCTACCCTCTATCTGATGGGGGAGCAGTTCCGGTACGAGCGGGTGGCGGTGGATGCCAAGGAGCAGCAGTTGCATTTTCAAGGTCCATTCCGGGAGATGGATTTTACGATTCGCATGCTTGGGGAGCATCAATGCAAGAACGCCGCCGGCGTCATGATGGTGCTGGAAGTGCTGCGGCAGTATATGGCTTTTATCCTCGAGGATGAACAGGTGCAGGACGGTTTCCGTACTTCCTTCTGGGCCGGACGGCTGGAAGTGGTGCGGGAGGAACCTCGCCTTGTATTGGACGGAGCACATAATCCGGAAGGTGCCGCTTCGCTGGCGAAAAGCCTGCCTGAAGCGTTCCAATACCGCAAGCTGCATTTGATGATGGGGATGCTGGCCAATAAGCATCATCAGGGCTACTTGAAGCATATATTACCAATAGTGGATACGCTAATTCTGACCGAGCCCGATTTTCGCCGGAAAATGGACGCCGATGCGTTGTATGAACTCGTGGCCGAACTACAGGGGATAGAAGCGAAAGCGGATTTGGAAATCATCGTGGAACGTGACTGGAGAAAAGCCCTTTCGCTTTTGGAGTCACGGACGGAACGGGAGGATCTTGGGGTAGTCACCGGCACGTTGTATCTGATCTCGGACGTGCGGGCGGCCCTTTTGCATCAAACCGATTCTGAAAAAGGCTGGTGACCATTTTGTTAAATACGACCGAACAACACGTACATTTTATCGGTATCGGCGGATATGGCATGAGCGCCATTGCCCGCGTGATGCTGGAAATGGGGTATACCGTCACGGGATCGGACGTTGCCTCCCAAGAGTTGACGGAGAAGCTCGCCGCGAAGGGAGCAAAAATCTACATCGGCCACACCGCCGAACACGTGCATGGGGCGGATTTGGTCGTTTACTCTACGGCGCTGCCGCAGGATAATGTGGAGCGTTTGGAAGCCCAAGAGCAAGGCATACCGGTGCTGCATCGCTCTCAGATGCTGGCCCGGCTGTTAAATGAGCGAAACGGTGTAGCTGTAGCCGGAGCTCATGGCAAAACGACAACCTCGTCGATGATCGCGCTGGCGATGGAGCTTTGCGGCACCGACCCAACCTACATTATCGGCGGGGAAATTATGGACATGGGCACGAATGCCAAAGCCGGACAAGGAAAATGCGTGGTTGCGGAAGCTGACGAAAGCGACGGCTCCTTCTTGCAGTACTATCCATCGCTTGGCGTAGTGACCAACATCGAGGCCGACCATTTGGAAAACTACGGCGGTGACTTCAATCGCCTGAAGGAAGCCTACGTGCAATTTCTGAATCAGATTAAACCGGACGGCAAGGCTGTCGTATGCGGAGACGACCCGAACATACGGGAATTGCTTCCTCGGGTTCAAAGCCAGATGATTACGTACGGCATCGAAACCAACTGCGATTATACGGCCCGGGAGATCGAGCTTGGGGATCGCTGTGTAACCTTTAAGATGCATCAAGGCGACCGGGAGCTTGGTACGGTGGAATTGTCTGTGCCTGGTCGGCATAATGTTTACAACGCCATGGCGACCGTCATCGTCTGCATGGAGGCAGGCATTCCGTTCAATGAAATTGTAAAAGCGTTGCGCCACTTCCATGGCGCGAAGCGCCGCTTCCAGGTGCTTGGGGAGAAGAACGGCATTCTGATCATCGACGATTACGCTCACCATCCGACGGAAATCCAAGCGACGATCGCAGCGGCCAAGGCGACCGGCAAGCGGATTATCGCCGTCTTCCAGCCGCAGCGTTATACACGCACCTTCTTCTTGTTGGATGCGTTCAGCCGGGCGTTTGGAGAAGCGGATGAGGTGATCATCACCGATATTTATTCGCCGGCCGGAGAGAAAGCGATCGAAGGCGTGAGCTCCTCGAAGCTGGTCGAATTGATCAAACAAAACAGCAATCCCGGCGCTCGTTACTTGCCGACGAAGCAGGACGTAATTGCCGATTTGCAGCATCGTTTGAAGCCTGGCGATCTCGTGCTGACGATGGGCGCGGGCGACATCTACAAAGTGGGGTACGAGCTGACCAAAGGGCTGTCTAACTAAAGCCTCAAGCTTTACCCTTCAGTATAAACGGTCTTTACCGGGCTTTGGTTCCCGGGGAGGCCGTTTTTTTCGTTTCTTACAATCTACGAACCTCACCTCTTTAGGCTTGGCATAACCGTTAGTTCGCGTTCATATGGATAGGGTAGAAGAATGGACAAGGAGCGTGCGGACCGTGAACAAAGCCAAAATGACATTCCGGTTTGACAGGGATGGCCGGGAAATCCGGCCGGAGCGGGAGATTGCTGAGGAGCCGATACGGAGGACGACACCCCAATATCGAGCGGTAGAGACGGTAGAGGAATGGGGGGATCCCTTCACGGACCATACAGGGATGGGGCTCACTGTCTTTCCGGGCGGACAAGACCAGAGACAACGCCAAGATCCGATGGGGACAACTCGGGACGATTGGGAAGAAATTTACGACAAAGACCCTTGGCAGACAGAGTGGCAGGAGGAGACCCCTCCCATCTATACCCGTCCTCACCGAACCTCCTGGTGGAAGGTGGCCGGCTCTTTGACCGGAGCGATTGTTACGGGCGCACTGTTTGGGTATGTCGTGCTATCTTTATTTAATCAGGAGATCGAACTCCCTCTTCCAGGGATTAACACGAACACGCCGCAGCAGGTGGAATCGGGAGACACAGCAAGCCAGCCGGCCATGGGGGAGATTGAAGGGGAGGACCCCGCAACCGAGGATAACGTTCCGCTTATTAGCGTCGCATTGCCGGAGCAGACTTACTACTTCCTGCAATATGGCGTGTTTAGCACGGCGCAGGGGGTGCAGCTGGCGCAGGAGGAACTGCAAGCGTCCGGTATTGCAGCTGCCCGGGATACGGTCGACGAGAAACGGGTTTATGCCGGGGTCTCCACGGATAGAGAGCAATCGAAACTGCTTACCGGTCAACTGAAGGCGGCAGGTGTGAACCTGATTTTGCACGAGATCTCGTTCCCGGCAGCGGCTAACGTCCCATTTGCCGGCGAACGCGAAGCGTTGGAAGGGTTTATGGCGCAGAGCGCAGAGCTGGTTGACCTGCTTAGCACCTCGTCCGCAGCGCTGCTGACCGAAGCGGACCCGCAGCCGCAGCAGCACCCGGAACTAGAGCAATTGGGGGCCAAGCACCAGGCCTGGACACAAAGCGCTTCGGCGATCCGCGGGAAATGGTCTACGGCGGGGGCAGCCCTGGCCGGTGAAATGGAGAAAGCGATCAACGGGGCGGTCGAGGCCATGAGCGAATATCAGAAAAACGGGGCAAAAACACTGCTCTGGGAAGTACAAAATGAGATGATGCGCTTCATTATGGCCGAGCAGTCACTCGTTCACGACGGAGTATAAATATGCAACAGGACATTTAATCCAAAGACAGGGGGCTGGAAATAGTTTCCCCTGTCCTTTTTGTGTTTGCGCCTGGGGCCATAATAATCTTATAATAGGTTAGTGTCAAAAAATGGCGGGGATGACAGCAAACCGTTGTCGATTCTTATCTATTTTTTACCAACTTATGCATGTAACCATTCAGGACATCAATTCGTTTTCTACAAAGGAGAGTTCCATAATGGATACCGCAAATTTGCGCCGGATTATTCTTGCTTCCACTTCACCTCGCAGGCGTGAATTAGTCGCATCTCTGGCGATTCCTTTCGAAGTGGTACCAAGCCATACAGAGGAATCTTTCGAAGCATCGTTATCGCCGGAGCAAATCGTGATGGAGCTTGCCGGGCGCAAAGCGGAAGCCGTTTACCGGGGGCTTGATCCTTCGGCAGACCGCAATGCGGTGATCGTCGGGAGCGATACGATCGTGGTCCGAGACGGCGAAGTTTTGGGTAAACCGAAGGACACCCAAGAGGCAGCGGATATGCTGCGAAGCCTGCAGGGACGAGAGCATGTGGTGTATACTGGCGTAGCCTGCATGGACGCCTTAACGGGGCGACGTCACGTTGATTACCGGGCGACGACTGTAAGGATGAAGGCATTGACCGAAGCGGAAATTCAAGCCTACGCCCGCAGCGGGGAAGGATTGGACAAGGCTGGGGCCTATGCGATTCAAGGACTTGGCGCTACGATCGTTACTGGAATTGAAGGATGTTATTTTAATGTGGTCGGCTTGCCGGTCTCGCTGCTCGTGGACATGCTGAAGGATTTCGACATTCAGGTGCTGTAAGCAGGAGGCTGAGCTTGCCGTGATGGCAGGTCATCGGGAAGTGATAAAGCATATCCTTCCGAACTTAGGACGGGCGTAACCGGAATAACCGGGAGCGACCCGAACCCATTCGGAAGCGGGGGATAGCGATGGAACAAGCACAAACTCCCTATATGCTGCGTGATCTTCCTTCTGAGGAGCGGCCAAGGGAACGAATGATCAAATACGGAGCGGGGGCGCTCAGCCATGCGGAATTGCTGGCGATCCTGCTCCGCACAGGAACACGCCAGGAATCGGCAGTTCATATGGCCCAGCGATTGCTCGCCGAATTAGGCGGGCTGCGCGGGTTAGTTGATGTCAGCCTGGAAGAGATGACGAGCCTGAAAGGCATCGGACCTGCGAAAGCGGTCCAGCTGAAGGCAGGGATTGAGTTGGGGCAGCGACTGGCCAAGTCACGTCTTCCGGATCAAGCAGTAATCCGCAGTCCGCACGATGCGGCTGAGCTATTGATGGAGCAAATGCGCTATTTGCAGAAAGAGCATTTTGTATGTCTTTTTTTGAATACAAAAAATCATATCATTGCTCAAGAGACGCTTTCGATCGGAAGCCTGAACGCATCGATTGTGCATCCGCGCGAGGTGTTCCGGGCTGCGATCAAATGCAGCAGCGCTTCCGTCGTATGTGCGCACAATCATCCCAGCGGCGATCCCACTCCAAGCCCGGAGGATATCCGGATGACGCGTAGGCTTTGCGAAGCGGGGGAAATTATCGGCATCGATGTGCTCGATCACATCGTCATCGGGGACGGCAAGTTCGTCAGTTTGAAAGAACGGGGCTTGATGTAACTTCAGTGAATTCAAGATTCGCCGTCGAACTTGCATCATTGATGAACTTCGTGATCGGAAGATGACTTTTTGAACAACCGTTTCAATGAAGGTTCAAACAAGTCAGGTTTCGAGCACCAAGAAGATTGGATGAAGCTAGGGGCTGAGTAGCGGAGCGTAGACAGATCTACGTGAGCAACGGAAGGCCCGGCTGAATTCAAGATTCGCCGTCGAACTTGCATCATTGATGAACTTCGTGATCGGAAGATGACTTTTTGAACAACCTCTAATATAATAGGTTAGATACAGAAGGAAAGGAAGAAGCAGCATGTTGGGTGGCTTTACAAAAGACTTGGGAATTGATTTAGGGACGGCAAATACGTTGGTATATACGAGAGGCAAGGGCATTATCGTCCGCGAGCCTTCGGTGGTAGCGATTCATACCGACACGAAAAACATCGTGGCCGTCGGAGAATCGGCCAAGAAGATGATCGGCAGAACCCCCGGCAACATTCGGGCGATCCGTCCGATGAAGGATGGCGTGATCGCTGATTTCGATACAACGGCAACGATGATTAAATATTTTATTGGTCAAGCGCAGAAGAAACGTTCGTTGTTCCAGCGCCACCCGAACGTGATGGTTTGCGTACCGTCGGGGATCACGGCCGTTGAGCAGCGGGCTGTTGAGGACGCGACGAAGCAAGCAGGTGCACGCGAAGCTTACACGATCGAGGAGCCGTTCGCCGCGGCGATTGGCGCAGATTTGCCGGTTTGGGAACCTACCGGCAGCATGGTCGTGGACATCGGCGGCGGGACGACGGAAGTTGCGGTGATCTCGCTGGGCGGGATCGTCACCAGCAAATCCGTCCGCGTGGCAGGCGATGAAATGGATGAAGCGATCATCCAATATATCAAGCGCCAATACAACCTGATGATCGGGGAAAGAACCGCCGAGCAGCTGAAGATGGATATCGGCTCCGCACTTGCGCTGGAGAAGGTTGAAACGATGGAAATCCGCGGACGCGACCTCGTGACAGGACTGCCGAAGACGATCACGATCACTTCTGACGAGATCTCCGAAGCGCTGAGCGATACGGTGGGTGCAATCGTGGACGCGGTGAAAGTCACTTTGGAGAAATGCCCGCCGGAACTCGCAGCAGACATTATGGACCGGGGAATCGTATTGACCGGCGGCGGCGCGTTGCTGCGTAACCTGGATAAACTGCTGGCCGGCGAAACCGGCATGCCGGTGATTGTGGCGGAGAATCCGCTTGACTGTGTGGCGATCGGTACGGGCCGGGCTTTGGATAATATCCACTTATTCAAATCGAAAAGTAGTTCAGCCCTTCGTTCCAAGCGATAATTTCGCGCGGAAGAAGGCACCCCTGATATCAAAGCGGCGCCGTCCTGAATTGGACGGCCAATGCCGTTTTTCCAAGAAATCATGTATGGTTGGAGGGTGCGAAAACTGTTTAAGCTGCTTGGCAACAAAAGATTATTTATTTTGTTGATGGGACTTATTTTGTTTATTGCGGTGATGGGGTTTACGCTGGGGCCAAGAACCAACTTGTCCTGGCCGGAGAAATTCGTCAAGGACACGGTTGGCTTCGTGCAATACGTGTTTTACAAGCCCGCTAGCTATGTAGCGGGCTTCTTTGAAGATATTTCGAACCTGCGCGCGCTGCAGGAGGAGAACGAGCAGCTCAAAATTGCTTTAGCGCACTATACACGTGACAAAGCGACGTATAACTGGATTGCTCAAGAAAACGAACGGTTGAAGAATAAGCTCGATTTCACTGAAGCGCAAAAGAGACTCTACGATTACACCTGGAAAATTGCCCAGGTCATCAGCGTTAATGACGATCCTGTCAATCGCACGATCGTGGTTAATTTAGGGGCTCGGGAAGGCGTGAAAGAGGGGATGGCTGTCTCCTCCGATAAAGGCTTGGTTGGCGTGATCAGTCATGTCAGCAACTTTACGTCCACCGTCCGCCTTGCGACCTCAATGGATGCCAAGGACCCGAACTCTAACGGCATCGCCGTGACGGCACAAGGGAAGGAAAACGACGTCTTTGGCATGATCGAAACGTTTGATCGCGAGCAGGGAATGTTCCTCATGACGCGCATTGAAGATGCCACTCCGCTGAAGAAAGGGGATACCATCGTCTCCTCCGGGATCGGCGGCGTATTTCCTCGCGGGATGGTGATCGGCACGGTGAAGGACATTCAGGTTGGCGAATACGGGCTGACGTATACCGCTACGGTGGAACCTGCTGCGAACTTCACCGACTGGAAGGAACTATTTATCGTATTCGAACCGGAAGGTGAAGGCGAGTGAACAAGCGCAAACTGATTTTAATTCTGCTGCTGTTCCTCTTGTTCATTCTTGAGGGAACTTTGGTTCCTTGGCTGATCCCTACGGCATGGCAGACGCGGATTGCCCCGCATCTGGTTTACGTCGTTATTCTATATTTCTCCGTTTATGAGAACCGGCATACGGGGCTGATCCTTGGTCTGGTCTTTGGGATGTTGCACGATATCGTTTTTTATGGGGCGTTGATCGGAGCCTACTCCTTCGCTATGGGGTTGTCCGGCTATCTGCTGGGGCTCTTGTCCCGCAACCAGCGGGCACCGCTGCCGCTGATGATGATCGTCGTGCTGCTGGGCGGCCTGCTGCTGGATTCGATTCTGTTCGGTACGTATACGCTGTTTGAACTGATACACCAGCCGTATACATGGGCGTTGAAAAATCACATTATCCCAAACGTTTTGGTGCAGTTCGTATTTGCTTTGGCGATATACGTACCGCTGCGTCGGCAGCTCGAAATCATTACCCGCAGACGCTCTCCCGAGGAGAACGCTTGACTTCCCGCTTATTTTGCTTGCTGTAAGCAGGAACTTTTCCGCTTCGGCGCGAATTGATTAGGGGGGGAGGGACAGGCTCATGACAGTAAAATCCAACCACGTGACGATTAAAGGCGTAAAAGATGGCCTGGTTTTCCTGCTGGACGACAAATGCGATTTTTCGAGTCTTCTGGAGGAATTAAAGTATAAATTGGAATTTAGCCATCAACATATCTTGACTGGGCCGATCATCCATGTCGATGTGAAGCTGGGGATGCGACTCGTCACTGAGGATCAGAAGGACATGATTCTTGATATATTAAAGCAAAAAGGCAATCTGCTTGTCCGCTCCTTTGAGATGCCGGAAATTGTTCGGGCGGATGCGCCGGGAGCGCTGACGACGATTGCGGGGATTGTCCGCTCGGGTCAGGTGCTGCATCATGAGGGCAACCTGCTGTTTATCGGCGATGTGAATCCCGGGGGGACGATTCGCTGTACCGGCGACATTCTGATTCTCGGCGCTCTGCGCGGGATGGCCCATGCAGGCTTTGAGGGCAACGAGAATTCGATCATTGCAGCTTCGTACTTGTCTCCAACGCAGCTCCGAATCGCGGAAACGATCAGCCGGCCCCCGGATGAATGGGAGAACCGGGAGACGAGCATGGAGTTCGCTTTTCTACGGGAAGGGAAGATGCAGATCGACAAAATCATCAATATCACCCGGGTGAGACCGGACCTTAACGTGTTTAAAGGGGTGTGAATCATGGGACAAGCTATCGTAATAACGTCCGGTAAAGGCGGGGTGGGCAAAACCACGACCTCGGCCAATATCGGCACGGCGCTTGCGCTTCTGGGGAAAAAAGTGTGTTTAGTGGATACGGACATCGGTTTGCGAAATTTGGACGTAGTCATGGGGCTCGAAAATCGGATCATTTATGATTTGATCGACGTGGCCGAAGGTCGCTGCCGACTGAATCAAGCGCTGGTGAAGGATAAGCGGTTCGATGAGCTGTATATGCTGCCGGCGGCGCAAACGAAGGATAAAAACGCGATTTCGCCAGATCAGGTCAAAGACATCGTTCTGGAACTGAAGAAGGAATTTGAATTCGTAATTATCGACTGCCCGGCGGGGATTGAGCAAGGGTTTAAGAACGCGATTGCCGGGGCGGATCAGGCGATCGTGGTCACAACGCCGGAACATGCCGCTGTACGCGATGCGGACCGAATTATCGGGCTCTTGGAGAACTCGCATATCGCTTCGCCGAAGCTGGTTGTGAACCGGATTAAAATCAATATGATGAAATCCGGGGATATGCTGGATATTGAAGGAATCCTTCAGGTGTTAAACATCGATCTGATCGGCATCGTGCCAGACGATGAGAAGGTCATTAAAGCCGCCAACAGCGGCGAACCGACGGTAATGAATCCGGACTCTTCGGCTGCGATTGCCTACCGCAACATCGCGCGGCGGATTTTGGGCGACACCGTGCCGCTGATGCTGCTGGATCAGAAGAAGGGCGTATTTACGCGCTTTAAGAAGTTTTTTGGAATGGGTGGATAACCGTTGTTTTTTAAACTTAAACATGTGGACTGGCTGATGGTAGGAATACTTGCTTTGTTTATGGTGTTTAGTACCCTCCTGGTGCGCAGTGCCATTGCTCCATATGAGACGGAATTCCAGTGGTATGATCTGAAGACGATCATATTTTACTTGCTAGGGTTCGTGGTCGTGTTCGGTATGGCTTTGGTGGATTACCGTACGTTGCTTCGGTACAGCTGGTATGTGTACGGAGCAGGCTGCGTGCTGCTGGTGCTCGTCTACCTGTTTGCGCCGGAAATCAACGGGGCGCGCAGCTGGTTCAAGATTGGCGGGTTGCAATTTCAGCCGGCCGAATTGGTTAAGGTTATTCTCATTTTGACGACGGGGTATTTATTAGGCAAAAAAATGGGGCAACCGCTTCACTTCCGGCGCGACATTATTCCGATCACGCTGGTGACGCTGCTGCCGTTTTTTTTGGTATTGATTCAACCGGACTTGGGAAATGCCATCATTTATCTCGTCGTGTTGGTAGGGATGCTGTGGATCGGCAATGCCAGATACAGCCACGTCTTGATCGGTTTAACCGCGGCGGTAGCGGGATTGATTCTGTTCGTCACGTTGTTTAACGCCTATAATACGCAGATTCAAGACTATTTAGCGAAGCATCAGAAGCTTCACTGGTATCAGCGGATCAACACGTTTATCAACCCGGATCAAGCGTCGAGCGACGATCGGCACCAATCCAACTATGCCAAGATCGCCATCGGCTCCGGGGGACTGCTCGGCGACGGTTACATGAAAGGCGACTTAAAGAACAAGAAATTCGTTCCGTATCCGTATTCGGACTCGATTTTTGTTGTCGTTGGCGAGGAGTTTGGGTTCATCGGGGCATCGGTGCTGCTGTTGCTCTACTTCTTGTTCATTTACAGGATGATCTTAATCGCCCTGCATTGCATTGATAAACGAGGCGCCTACATGATTGTTGGTATCGTTGCGATGTTCCTGTTCCAAATCTTCGAGAACGTCGGGATGATGATCGGCCTGATGCCGATTACCGGGATTACGTTGCCGTTCATCAGCTATGGAGGAACCTCGCTGCTCATCAATATGTTATGTATCGGACTGGTGTTCAGCATTAAGCTGCATCAGGAGAAATATAAGGTGGATTAGGATAAACCGGTGCCGGCAGCACCGGTTTTTTGGTTTATTGACCACCGCTGCACCTCATAGAGGTAAAAGATGGCCTTATTTTTGCGAAGTCAAAGAGATTGGCTGAAATAAGGTCATTTTTTTCCCTTATTCGTGAGAACTCCAGCATGTTTGTTGGTGAAGTCGCATCAATAAGGCCCAAAATTACCGTTATGATGTGCGCTTGAAGATAAACGTGGTGGAATAAGAACATAAATTACCTCTATTCACTTCCCAGCTCAGGAGCGATTAGGCGGATCTCCAAGCTTGTTCATATTCCATTCCTGTGGCTCATAAGTATGTAGTACAGGCCCTGCCAGAGAAGAAGGCAGCGGCAGGAACGGATGACTTATGGGACAACCACGAATTGTGGAGCGGAGCGGGGGGATAAGAGCATGGACGTGAAATCAAATGTCAAAAAGCGGAGAGCGGAGCGGATTCGGCAATTGACGATGGAAGACGCCGTAGGGCCGCTGCCGCCGGATCAGGGCTGGGGAGCTGCCCCCGGACGGGCGGCTGCACCTCCGAGAACGAAGCCATGGCCTGTTAGTGCAGGTCAGGACGACACTGATCCCGATCCCGAGCTGTTATGGAAGCGCGGGCAAGGCCGCTGGCACGATCCTTATGCTGGCGCTTATGGAAGCGGAAAGGGTGACGATGAGCTGATGGGTCCCGGGCCGGGAAAACGTTCGACGTTCTGGTTCGCGATGTTCGTTCGCCTGGTGATTAGCACGTTACTGTTTGCGGCGATCTGGGGCATGAACCGCTATGAGCCGGCCTGGGCGACGCCCATCCGCGCGTTTATTGCCAAGTCGCTTACCGTGGAGATGGATTTCCAAGCGGCCCAAGCCTGGTACGAACGTAATTTCGGAGGGGCACCATCCTTTATTCCCATCTTTAAAACCAATGAAGATCATGGGCTGAGAGTAGGAGGCGCAGCTGGTTTTTCACTGCCGATTGAGGGCAGTCTTGCCAGTCCATTTGCCTTGAGCTTAAAAGGAGTTGAAATTATTCCTGACACCGGCAGCTTGCAGGTCAAAGCCATCGAGACCGGACGGGTGCTTCGCGTTGCCCGGGAAGCCGAGACCGGACAGACCGTGACGGTACAGCATGCCGGGGGATACGTCTCGGTATATGGACATTTGGAGCAGATCTCCGTTGAAAAAGGGGACTGGCTGGAAGGGGGCGATGTTCTGGGCAGCCTTCCGCCGCGAACGCAGTCGCCATTGCCGACGCTTTATTTTGCGATCAAAAAAGATGACCGGTATATCGATCCGGCGGATGTGATTCCATTTGATTAAATGGCGCGGCATCGCGATTTCGTTCCATCCTTTTTTCGTCATTATTATGCTGATGTCTGTGCTGACCGGCCACTTTCTGGAACTGCTTGCCTTGTTCACAATCGTGTTCGTGCATGAGATGGGCCATGTGTTTGCCGCTCGCATGTACGACATCAAAGTCTTGTCCGTCCAAATGCTTCCCTTTGGAGGCGTGGCGGTCATGGAGGATGCGGGGGACCTCACAGCCGGGCGCGAGATGGTTATCGCTTTGGCAGGCCCGCTGCAAAACCTGTTGCTGATCGGCGCCTCCTTGCTGCTTCATGCCGTCGGGATCTGGGACGGGCCGTTTTTGAGCTATTTTATTCAAAGCAATCTGCTCATTGCTTTATTTAATCTGCTGCCCATCCTGCCGCTGGACGGCGGCAAAATCTCGCAGGCTTTATGCAGCCTGGTTATGCCTTATTATGCCACGCTGCTCTGGTCTTACCGTATCAGCTTGCTGTTCAGCGCCTTGCTGGTGGCCTACTCCTTCTTGCCGCTATTGCTCGGGTTAGGTGGGATGCAGCTGAATCTTCTGCTGATTGGCCTCTTCCTGCTTTATTCCAATCTGACCGATTATCGGAACATTCCCTATCGTTTTATCCGTTTTCTGGTGAACCGGGATCGCAGCTTTTCCAGACATCTGCTGAGCGGGACGTTGGCCCAACCAATCGTTGCGGAGAAAACGAAACCTTTGGATCACATTTTGCGTCTATTTAAGAGAGAAAAATATCATTTTATTTACGTGATGAACCAACAGGGGAACATCGTGGCGGTCGTTCCGGAACAACGAGTGATTTCCTCTTTCTTACAGGGAGGCTCTGGGGCTTGAAGCGCGACAGACGTGATATAATGGAACGGGCATGTTACTTGATAATAAGCGAGTTCATGATCAATGGATGACGAAAGTATGAAGGGTGAGATCATGAAGAGGATGATTGTTCACTGCGGACCTGGCTCTACCGAAATTGCGCTTCTAGAAAACGGCAAGCTGGTGGAATATGCGGCGGAGCGTTCTCAACATCGAGGACTGGTTGGCAGCTTTGTGAAAGGCAAAGTGGTTAATGTCATTCCGGGTATGCAGGCCGCTTTTGTGGATATCGGTCAAAAAAAGAATGCGTTTCTCTATATCGACGACGTGCTGCACCCTCATTTGGAGAAGCAGCCGAAGCAGAAGCCGTCGATCGCGGAGCTTCTGAAGCCAGGCCAAGAGCTGGTCGTACAGGTTGTAAAAGAAGCGATCGGCAACAAAGGTGCGCGGGTGACGACTCATTATTCTTTGCCGGGACGCTGGCTGGTCTATATGCCGACGGCTGGTTATGTTGCCGTCTCCAAGAAGATCGCATGCGAAGAGGAGAAGCAACGCCTCAAGCTGCTTGGTGAGGAGCTGCGCAGCGAGGAGGAAGGATTGATTCTGCGCACGGTCGCCGAGGAAGAGGACGGCAAGGCGATCGCGGAAGATCTCGCGCAGCTGCGCAAGCAATGGGCCGCCATCCAGGAGAAGGCGAAGCATGCGGCAGCTCCGGTCGTACTGCACCAGGATTTAAGCATGATCCAACGTTTGATGCGCGACGTATATAGCCCGGAAACGGACGAACTGATCATGGATTGTCCGGAGCAGGCGGAGGAGGCGCTTGCTTTTCTGCAGGCGATGCTGCCGGGGGAGACGCCGCGCATCATTGTGCATGAAAGCGAAGTGCCGATCTTTGATTATTATGAAGTGAGGCAGCAGATGGAGAAGGATTTTCAGCGGAAAATCTGGCTGCCGGGGGGCGGCTACCTCGTGTGGGACACGACTGAGGCGTTGACCGTGATTGACGTGAATACCGGCAAGTTCACCGGGGGAGACAGCTTGGAGGATACGGTGTTCCGCACCAATCTGGAGGCCGCGCAGGAGATGGCCCGGCTGATTCGGCTGCGGGATACCGGCGGCATTATCATCGTAGATTTTATCGATATGAACAGCGACGAGCATCGATCGGCCGTTTGGGAGCGGCTGGAGCAGGCGCTGGCTGGCGACCGTACACAGCATCATATTTTGGGATGGACCAAGCTCGGCTTGCTGGAAATGACGCGAAAAAGAATGCGGGAAGAGATTACGGTAATCAGTTGATTTTTTGCAAGGTGCATGGTAGTATATTAGGGTATGTGTCATGAGTTAGCTTGTGCACATGCTGCAACCGCTCCGATCGGGTTAACAAGTCCGCTGGACCTTTGCGTCTAACGGCACCTGAATCAGGCGAGTCTGAGACATGAGGAGGTGCAAGCAAATGTACGCAATTATCGAAACCGGCGGTAAACAATACCGTGTTCAAGAAGGCGATGTGCTTTACATCGAGAAATTGAACGCAGAAGACGGTGCAAGCGTAACGTTCGACCGTGTGTTGGCAGTATCGAAAGGTGAAGGTTTGGTAACGGGAACTCCATTGGTATCCGGCGCTAGCGTAACGGCGAAAGTCGAGAAGCATGGCAAAGGCCAAAAAGTGATCGTTTACAAATACAAACCGAAGAAGAACTACCACAAGAAGCAAGGTCATCGTCAACCTTACACGAAAGTAACGATCGAGAAAATCCAAGCGTAAGAAGGTGCGATAACTTGATTATCGTCTCCATATTACGCCGGAAGAATAACGACATCGCAGGCTTTAAGGTGGAAGGCCATGCCGGCTATGCGAAGGCCGGTGAGGACATCGTCTGCGCGGGCGTGTCGGCCGTGACCGTTGGAACGGTCAACTCGATCGAAGCGTTGACGGGCATTGTGATGGACTCCAGGATGAAGAACGGCTTTCTTAGCGCGAATCTTCCTGATACGGTCGAAACGGAAGAAGCCGGAGCACAAGCGCAACTGCTGCTTGCCTCGCTTGTCGTTATGCTGAAGAGTATCGAAGAATCATACGGGAAGTATATTCAGATACAGGACGTCATTATTTGAAGAAGGAGGTAGACTACAATGTTGAAATTGGATCTCCAGTTGTTCGCTTCCAAGAAGGGCGTAGGTTCCACGAAGAACGGACGCGACAGCATCGCGAAACGCCTTGGCGTGAAACGTGCTGATGGCCAATTGGTAACGGGCGGAAGCATTCTCGTTCGCCAACGCGGTACGAAAATCCACCCAGGTACAAACGTAGGCATCGGTTCGGACGATACGCTGTTTGCGAAAATCGACGGCGTTGTGAAATTCGAACGTTGGGGTCGCGATCGCAAAAAAGTGAGCGTCTACCCTGTGGAAACCGCTCCTGTAGCGGCTACAGTCGAAGCTTAAGAGCTATGAATCAAGAGCCCTGGCACGTTGGTGTCAGGGCTTTACTTTTTTACATACATAACGGGAGCGAACTTGGTTGAGGTATGTTATACTGGGTAGGGATGTCAGGGTGGGGAGTTTCATTCCGCCCAATCTGTTAGAGGAACGGGGAAGATATGAAACATCGGTTCATGGTGAGGGCAATGATCGTGTTGATCGCGCTCGTTAGCCTGACACTAGCTTATTTTCTGAAGTCGCCGATCGGACAGGTCCTCCTGTGCGGGGCTCTTTTCGTGTTGTTTGGGCTATATGTACGGCATCTTCGGAAAGGAGCCGAAATCGAGCGGAAGCATTTGCTGGAATCGGTCCAACGAACGGCCTCCGCCACGCTGGGTCATCATCGCCACGATTGGATGAACGATCTGCAGATTCTATATGGGTATATCCAACTTCGGAAAATTGATAAACTCGCCGATTGCGTGGAAAGAATAAAAGAACGAATGGCCGTAGAAAGTAAAATTTCCAGGTTAGGCATTCCGGCCTTGGTCTTCTACTTACAATCGTTCCGCGAGGTCAACGGTTCGATTCATCTCGACGTTGACATTGAGGACGAACTGCAGCTGGATCAATTGCTTACTGCGGAGCAAGCGGAAGAACTGACGGAGGCCATCGTGGAAACGGTGCGGATCTTCCAGTATAACGGGCGTTCTTCTTGGGGAGAGACGCTGCAGTTGAAGATGTCGATGTACCGTGAGGACGGCGAAGTCATCGTTCGGTTTGAACAGGCCGGTTCCAAGGGGAATCCGGAGGTACTTGTCCGCCTTCTTGATGAAGGAATGGCGGGATTGCGGGTTAAGGCTGACCGTGGCGATGCGGAAAACGGTTCGTTGCGGCTACGGGTGGCTTGTGGAAAAATAAACGAGGTGAACGCATGTTTGTAGATAAAGCGAAAATTTATGTCAAGGGGGGCGACGGCGGCGACGGGCTGGTCGCTTTTCGCCGGGAGAAATACGTGCCCGAAGGCGGTCCGGCCGGCGGTGACGGCGGCAAAGGCGGCGACGTGATTTTCCGCGTTGATGAAGGCTTGAGAACGCTGATGGATTTCCGCTATCAACGGCATTTCAAGGCGCAGCGCGGAGAGAAGGGGCGGAATAAGAGCCAGCACGGAGCAAATGCGGAGAACATGATCGTCCGGGTCCCCCCCGGAACGGTTGTCATTGACGACGATACCCAAGAGGTGCTTGCCGATTTGACGCGCCATGGGCAGGAGGTGGTTGTGGCCCGCGGAGGTCGTGGAGGTCGCGGCAATATCCGGTTCGCTACGCCAAACAACCCGGCACCTGAGCTGGCAGAGCATGGCGAAGAGGGCGAAGAACGCTGGGTCGTGCTCGAGCTGAAGGTGATGGCCGATGTCGGATTGGTCGGGTTCCCTAGCGTTGGGAAATCGACGTTGTTATCCGTTGTATCGGCAGCAAAACCAAAGATCGGCGCCTACCATTTCACAACGATCACCCCGAATTTGGGGGTTGTTGATGTGGGCGACGGCCGGAGCTTCGTGATGGCGGATTTGCCTGGATTGATCGAAGGGGCCCATGAAGGCGTTGGTCTGGGCCATGAGTTCTTGCGGCACGTCGAGCGGACGCGGTTGATCGTCCATGTCGTTGACATGGCTGGCTCGGAAGGGCGGGATCCTTTTGACGATTGGCAGAAAATTAACGACGAGCTGCGGCTGTACAATGCCGATTTGGAGAAACGCCCGCAGATCGTAGCCGCCAATAAGATGGATATGCCTGAAGCGGCAGCGAATTTGGAGAAATTCCGTGCCGAAGTCGCCAAGGTGCGCGGGGATTTGGAGATTATGCCGATTTCTTCATTGACTCGTCAGGGTGTCCAAGAGTTGCTCTACCGCGTGGCGGAGCTGCTGGAGCAAATTCCGGAGGCGCCTGCGATCGAAGAAGTGACCGAACTGGCGGAACGCAAAATTTACAAATTGGACAAAAAGGAAGACGAAGGCTTTACGATCCGCCGCGAAAACGAGACTTTCGTGGTGGAAAGCGCGAAGATCGAGCGGATGATGAAGCGGATGCAGCTGAATTCGCATGACGCCATCCTGAAGCTGGCCCGCACGCTGCGGCATATGGGGGTAGACGATGAGCTTCGCAAGCGGGGGGCCAAGGACGGTACGCTGGTCCGCATCGGGGACTTCGAGTTTGAGTTCGTTGAAGGCAGCAGCTACTACTGATGATGGAAAAGAGCACCTTTTGGGTGCTTTTTTTGCTATGGGTCAGGACAAAAAATCATTGCCACCCTGCGTCATATCCGTTATAATGTCCACTATATGAAAACAAAAGTCTCTAAGGAGAGGACGTTCGTGAAGGAGCACTACTATTTGGTTCGTGAGGATATTTTGCCAGAAGCGGTAGTTAAGACCTTACAGGTAAAGCAGCTCTTGGCCTCCGGCGACGCCAAAACAGTTCATGAGGCTGTTGCTCAAGTGGGGTTAAGTCGCAGCGCTTTTTATAAATATAAAGACGGCATTCATCAACTCAATCAATTCGAACGGGAAAGCATCGTGACCATCTCCTTTGATCTGGAGCACCGGTCCGGGATCTTATCGAAGGTGCTTGCGCTGATCGCCGGTTCCGGCGGCAACGTATTGACGATTAATCAGAGCATCCCGCTGCAAGGCAAAGCCAATGTCGTGATCTCCGTGGAAACCTCGCGCTTAACCGAAGAGCTGGATGAGATGCTGGATTCGCTGCAAAGCATTCCGGGCGTAAGGAGAACACAGATCGTTGGTCAAGGTTAACAAGGTAAAGAGGAGAAATTAGACGAAAAAAACCGTAATTGGATAACGGGAGGGGACGGCTGTGAAGCCTGTGAAAGTAGGACTGCTCGGACTTGGCACGGTAGGGACCGGCGTGGTCCGGATCTTGGAAGGACATCAGGAGGATCTCAGCAGTCAGGTGGGTTCGCCGATCGTCATTGAGAAAATTGCCGTTAAGACCTTAGACAAAACGCGCAGCGTCCATGTGGATCCACGAAAGCTGACGGAGGACCCCTGGTCGGTCATCCGAGATCCGGAGATCGACGTGATTGTGGAAGTTATGGGCGGCGTGGATCAGACAAAAGCTTATATTTTGGAGGCGCTCGAACGCGGCAAGCATATCGTGACCGCAAACAAGGATTTGATGGCGCTGTATGGCTCAGAGATTCTGGCCAAGGCGATGGAGCATCAATGCGACGTATTTTATGAAGCCAGCGTGGCCGGCGGCATACCGATCATTCGCACGTTGATTGAAGGCTTTTCCTCGGATCGGATTATGAAAATTATGGGGATTGTCAATGGAACGACCAATTATATTTTGAGCAAAATGAGCCAGGAAGGCGCTTCTTACGAGGATGTGCTGAAGGAAGCGCAGCAGCTCGGATACGCAGAGTCCGATCCGACCTCCGACGTGGAGGGATTGGATGCCGCTCGCAAAATGGCGATTCTCGCAACCCTCGGTTTCCGCACCAACGTGGAGCTGGACGATGTGCATGTTCGAGGCATAACTTCGGTATCCAAGGAAGATATTTTATATGCCAAGCGTCTTGGGTATGAGATGAAGCTGCTCGGCATCGCAGAACGGCAGGATGACGAATTCAGCATTACGGTTCAGCCGACCATGGTGAAGAATACGCATCCGATCGCGGCCGTAAATGGCGTTTACAATGCGGTGTACGTGTATGGGGAAGCCGTTGGGGAAACGATGTTCTACGGTGCGGGAGCCGGCGAAATGCCGACGGCCACGTCCGTGGTTGCGGACCTGGTCGCTGTCGTTAAGAACCTCAAGCTTGGCGTGAACGGTTTGAAAGCCATCGTCCCGTATAAGCCCAAGAAGCTGAAAACCGACGAACAAATCGCCTACAAAAACTTCCTGTTGCTCCACGTCGACGATAAAGCCGGCGTTCTGGCGCAGATCACCCAAGTCTTCGCCGAATACGAGGTGAGCTTGGAGTCGGTCGTACAGTCGCCAAATACGAATGTTGAAGGTGCTGAAATTATGATCGTGACGCACAATGCCAGCAAGGCAAGCATGGATAAGGTATTGGCCCATTTCGAATCGCTGGACGTCATTCATCGGATCAAAAGCGTGTATCGCGTAGAGGGATAATAACATTAATTCAGAATAAAGGAGTTCTTTTTGCATGAGATATCTCGGATTGCTGGAAACGTACAAGGAATATTTGCCGGTGAGCGACAAGACGCCGAAGCTGACGCTGCAGGAAGGCAATACCCCGCTGGTTCGCGCGGAGAACCTGTCGAAGGAGCTGGGCCTGGATCTGTATTTCAAATATGAAGGGCTGAATCCAACCGGTTCCTTTAAGGACCGCGGAATGGTGATGGCCGTCGCGAAAGCGGTGGAGGAAGGCAGCCGGACGATTATGTGCGCCTCCACGGGGAATACCTCGGCAGCGGCAGCGGCTTATGCGGCTCGGGCGGGAATCGACTGCATCGTGCTGATTCCGAACAACAACATTGCCCTCGGAAAGCTGGCGCAAGCGATGATTTACGGGGCGAAAGTGATTGCCATCGAAGGTAACTTCGACCGGGCGCTCGAAATCGTACGTGATATCACTGCCAAGCATCCGATTACGCTGGTCAATTCGGTGAACCCATACCGTATCGAAGGACAAAAGACCGCGGCATTTGAAGTGTGTGACCAACTGGGGAAAGCGCCGGATGTCCTTGCGATCCCCGTCGGCAACGCGGGGAATATTTCGGCCTATTGGAAAGGCTTCAAAGAATATTATGAGCGTGGTAAATCAACTTCTCTGCCGCGAATGGTTGGATTCGAAGCCGAAGGCGCGATGGCGATCGTGAAAGGCGAGCCTATTCGCGAGCCGGAGACGATTGCAACCGCCATTCGGATTGGCAATCCGGCCAGCTGGAAGACAGCGGTATCCGCTGCGGAGGAATCCGGCGGGCAGATCAACTACGTTACGGACGACGAAATCCTTGATGCATATCGCACCATCGCAGCCAAGGAAGGTATCTTTGCTGAGCCAGCATCCGCTGCTTCAATCGCCGGCGTATATAAACTGCATCGGGAAGGATATTTCAGAGGCGGCGAGACTGTCGTGTGCGTACTGACCGGGCATGGTTTGAAAGATCCAAACATCGCGATTAAGAGCATTGGCGGCGAACCGCTTGTCGTACAGGATACGGAGGAAGCGGTGCTGGATGCGATTGCCAAGCTGCAAGGAGCACGGGCATGATTCGCCGGGAAGGCGTCCGGGTCAAGGTGCCGGCGAGCACAGCGAATTTGGGGCCCGGCTTTGATACGCTTGGTATGGCACTTAACCTCTATGCTTGGATTGAAATGAAACCGGCCCCCTCCACGGTGATCACCCTGCATGGGGGGAACCTGGAGGGACTGCCAACCGATAAAAGCAATCTGGTGTATCAAGTCGCGCAATCGGTGTTTGCTGAAGTCGGCGTGGCTTTACCGGAACTGGAAATCTCGATGAAATCGGATATTCCGTTAACCCGCGGGCTTGGCAGCAGCGCTTCGGCGATCGTCGGGGCGCTGTTTGCAGCCAACCTGCTGATTGGCGAGCCTTTGAGCAAGGCTAAGCTGTTCGATATGGCTACAGCCTTGGAGAAGCATCCGGACAACGTTGGTGCCTCCCTGTACGGCGGGATTATTACCGCGGTCTGGGACGGGGCGCACGCGGATGTGCTGCGCATCGAGCCGCCGGCCGATCTGGAGGTGCTTGTAGCCATTCCTGATTTCCAGCTGTCCACCTCCAAGGCGCGTGAGGCGCTGCCGAAGCAGATCAGCCTGCAGGATGCGGTGTACAATGTCAGCCGCACGTCCCTGCTGACTGCGGCGTTAGCCGCTGGCCGGCTGGATTTGATCCCGGCTGCCATGCGCGATCGCCTGCATCAGCCGTACCGGGCTGCGCTCGTACCTGGAATGGCCCGGATTCTGGAGGAAGCGACAGCCCACGGAGCTTTGGGGGCTGCCTTAAGTGGAGCTGGCCCGACGCTGCTCTGTCTGACGGATCGCCGTCAGGGAGCGGACAAACAGCTGGAGTCGTTTTTGCTGGAGGTGCTGAGTGGGGAAGGCATCTCCGCGCAGACCATGCGGTTGAAGCCTTGCACATCGGGGGCAGTGGAGCTTACTATGGAGAGTGAAGGTTCTTTTCTGGATCACATTCAAGCCTACGGTTTGTGAGAGCTTCGTGATCGATTAAGATTAATGGTTGAAGCACCTTATGAGGGGAAGTCAGGAGATGAAACGAATAGCATTGCTGCCGGAAGGCTCGGTATCTCATGAAGCGGCGCTGCATCTATTTGGCGATGAGCCTGTGGAACTGCTGCATTTCAAGCAGATATCCGACGTCTTCTTAGCCACGGCCAGCGGACACAGTGATTACAGCGTCATCCCGATGGAGAATACAATTGAAGGCTCCGTCAGCCTTCATATGGATTGGCTGATTCACGAAGTGGATATTCCGATGCAGATTGAATGGATATACCCTTCCGTGCAGAATTTGATTGGCAAGAAGGAAGAGTTCCAAGCGGCCGATCCATCGGACGAGATCGATTACAGCAAAGTGACGAAGGTGCTGTCTCATCCGGTTGCGATGGCGCAGTGCTTGCAATTTATTCGTTCGCAGATGCCTAAGGCGGAGCTGGAGCATACCGGCAGCACTTCAGAAGCGGTAGAGCTGGTGAAGAAAAATCCGGGACAAGGCTGGACGGCAATCGGCACGGCACTAGGAGCTAAGCGCCATGGACTGGATGTCCTGGCTCGCCATGTGACGGATCACGATAATAACTATACCCGATTTGTTCTGATCGGCCCGCGGCCGCTTGAACTGAATCACTCGGCAGCCCAAAGCAAAACAAGTCTGCTGGTAACGTTGCCTGAGGATTTTCCGGGCGCCTTGCATCAGGTATTGTCTGCATTTGCATGGCGTAAACTGAATTTGTCGCGCATCGAGTCACGCCCTACGAAGAAGAGGCTGGGCAGTTACTATTTTATTATGGATGTGCTTGAAGCGGTTGATTCCGTGCTGCTGAGTTCAGCGATTGGTGAAATCGAAGCGCTCAACTGTCAAGTACGTGTGCTGGGGAGTTATCCCAGCTTGTCATTTGGAGAACAAAAAGCGGAGGTGCCAAAATAATGGCAGAACAATGGATTTATTTAGATGGACAATTCGTAACAAAAGATCAAGCAAAGGTTTCCGTATATGACCACGGCTTTTTGTATGGGGACGGGATTTTTGAAGGCATCCGCATTTATAACGGGAACATCTTTAAATGCAAGGAGCATTTGGACCGCCTATACGATTCGGCTAAATCCATTATGTTGGACATTCCGCTGACGTATCAGGAAATGGAAGATGCGCTGGTCGAGACGCTTCGCCGCAACGATCTGCGTAATGGCTATATCCGTCTGGTTGTCTCCCGCGGTCCCGGCAACCTCGGATTGGATCCAAACCGTTGCCCGAAAGCCTCGGTGATCATTATTGTAGAGCAGCTGGCGATCTATTCGGAAGAAGCCTACAAAACGGGGTTGAAGACCGTATCTGTGTCGACGCGCCGCAACATCCCAGACGCTTTGAATCCGAAGATCAAATCGCTGAACTATTTGAACAACATCTTGGTGAAAATTCAGTCGAACCTGTCCGGTGCGGGCGAAGCAATCATGCTGAACGCGCAAGGGTACGTTACGGAAGGGTCGGGCGATAATATTTTTATCGTGAAGAACGGGGTTATTACGACTCCTCCATGCTACTTAGGCGCTTTGGACGGCATTACCCGCCAAGCAATCATCGAAATTTGCCGCAAAAAAGGCTACAACATCCAAGAGCAGCCATTTACGCTGCATGACGTTTATGTCGCCGACGAAGTGTTCCTGACGGGGACAGCTGCCGAAGTTATCGCTGTGCGCGAAGTCGACGGCCGCATTATCGGCGAAGGGCATGCCGGCCCGATTACGCTGAAGCTGCTGGAAGAATTCCGCGCGATTGTTGATAAGGACGGATTGAAGGTTTGGGAATAATCTGACAAGGCCGACAAGAATCCTATTTTCCTTGGTCTAAGAGGAAGATAGGATTTTTTCTTTTCTAGGATGTCAAAAACCGGGCTCCTGCATAGGATGTAATAAATGGGCCCCGGGCGATCATCACGTACCGGAGAAGAAACCTAGGAGGTCTTTATCGCGTGAAAATCCATATTGTGAAAAAAGGCGATACTTTGTTTGAGCTCTCAAAAAAGTATAACGTGCCTCTGGAAAAACTGATCGAAGCTAACCCGCAGATCGCCAATCCAAATCAGTTGAACATCGGTGACAAAGTAAAGATTCCAGCTGTGGCCGTACCGATTGGCGGTGAAACGGGCAATGTTTACAAGCACGTCGTCAAGCAGGGGGACACGTTATGGAAGCTGTCCAAAGCTTGGGGATTACCTTTGCAAAGTCTGATTGATGCAAACCCACAGCTTAGCGACCCGAATCAATTGAAGGTTGGGGACATCGTCAACATACCTACGGGCATGGGAAATCCGTCAGGTGGTGCCGACAACCCTTCTGCGCCGAACGTAGGGATGTCTCCTGCGCAAACTGGTAAGAAGAACACGGCTCCCATCGCCGGTTCTGGAAAGAAAGCTCCAACCGGCGTGAAGCCAGAAGTGACAGCGCCGAAGCCGGAGAAGGTGGAGCCGGTGAAAACCGAAAAGCCGAAGGAAGCCCCGGCGAAAACAGAGCCACCGAAACAACAGCCAATCAACGTAGAACCGCCGGAGCAGCAGCCGATCAACGTGGCACCACCGAAACAACAACCGATCAATGTGGAACCGCCAAAGCAACAACCGGCGCAAGTTCAACCGCCTAAAGTAGTACCGATGGAGATCAAAATGGAAGTGGAACAAATCCAATATGAATCCACGAAGCTCCAACCGATTCATTTCGAGCCGCAAAAGCATGAACCCGTTAAGATTCAGCCCTATTCGTACGAACCGAATATCTCTCCTGCAAATTACGGGCCGCAAAACGTCAGCCCTTACAGCCATGTGCCCATGAAGGGGGAACCCACAGGAGTTAGCCCTTACGGTTATGAGCCGATGAAAGGCGAACCAAAGGGAATCAGCCCTTACGGTTATGAGCCGATGAAAGGCGAACCAAAGGGAATCAGCCCTTATGGCTATGAGCCGATGAAGGGAGAGCCTACAGGAGTCAGTCCTTACACGTATGGGCCGAATACGCAGCCAAATCAGTACCCGAACCTTTCCTATCCAAGCCATCTTCTGCCGCAATACACACAACCATCCACACTTCCGGCCATGGGTTACGCTCCGTCACCTTGTGGCTGCTCGGGAACGTCTCCTTATCCATATACGACTCAGACTCAGGAAGCCTATCCTCCATTTTATCAATATCCGATTGCAGCTGAACCCGTATCTGGCTATTATGGCAATCCTTCACCAACAGCACTGTCGCCGACGGAAGGGGAGTATCCGGGAATTTTGAACGCTAACGCGCCTGTATCGCAAATGCCGAACTTGGGAGCGGTAAGCCCGTACGCAAATCCAAATCCAAATATTCAGCCACACGCTGTGTTTCCGCAAGCCGTATCTCCTGAAGCGAATAACAATGCATTCTATCCTCAAACGATGGATTGGGGGCATCATCCCGGAATGATGCCTTGTTATGGCCCGCCCGTACCAGGTTATCCAACATCGGTGATGCCGTCAGCCTATTCTTATCCGATGGCCTATCCTGGAGCGAATAACCTGGCTCCACTAGCTAACGAACCTTTAAAGGGTGAAGTAGGCGGGATGGAAAACATGAAGGGTCACTTTGATCGGGAGGCGCAGACTTCCGCTTCCGGCGAC